>NZ_CP110007.1:0-1902500 GCF_025947265.1 Flavobacterium sp. N2550
ATGAACAAAACTGCGCAATCGGTATGGGAAAATTGTCTCTCATTTATAAAGGACAACATTCAAGATCAAGCCTACAAAACTTGGTTTGAACCAATTAAATCGGTTGAGCTAACAGACAATGCTTTATATATTCAAGTTCCTAGTAAATTTTTCTATGAATGGCTAGAAGAACACTACGTTAAATTATTAAAAGTTGCGTTGACAAAAGAACTTGGAAAAAACGCAAAGTTACTGTATAAAATCAAGATGGAAAACACTTATGGCAACAAACAGCCGTTTACGGAACAATTGCCAAGTGCTCATCGTTCTCCTGTAAAAGCTCAGGATGTCGACGTTCCATTGCAAAATAAAAATCCAGAGCTAAAAAATCCGTTTATCATTCCTGGAATCAGAAACGTAAAAATTGAATCACAACTAAATGCAAATTACAGTTTTGACAATTTTCTCGAAGGTGATTCTAACCGATTAGCGCGTTCTGCAGGTATGGCTGTTGCTAACAAACCAGGAGGAACTTCTTTTAATCCGTTGTTGATTTTTGGTGGTGTTGGTTTGGGAAAGACGCACTTAGCTCATGCTATCGGTGTAGAAATCAAGGACAAATATCCTGAAAAAACGGTACTTTATATTTCTGCCGAGATTTTCACGCAGCAATATATCGACTCGGTAAAGAAAAATACACGTAACGACTTTATTCATTTCTATCAATTAATTGATGTCTTGATTATAGACGATGTGCAATTCTTATCTGGAAAGACAGGAACGCAAGACGTATTTTTCCACATTTTCAACTACCTGCACCAAAACGGAAAACAAGTCATCCTTACTTCCGACAAGGCTCCAGTAGACATGCAAGATATCGAGCAGCGATTGCTTTCACGTTTCAAGTGGGGACTTTCAGCCGAATTGCACCAGCCTGATTACGAAACAAGGATTTCTATCTTAAAGAATATTTTGTACCGTGATGGTGTTGAAGTTCCAGAAGAAATCATTGAATATGTAGCCAGAAATATCAAATCGAATGTCCGTGAATTAGAAGGAGCTATTATTTCCTTGATTGCACAATCTTCTTTCAACAAAAAAGAAGTGACTTTAGATTTGGCAAAACAAGTCGTTGAAAAATTCGTAAAAAACGTAAAGCGCGAAATTTCGATCGACTATATCCAAAAAGTAGTTTCAGATTATTTCCAATTGGATTTGGACATGCTTCAATCAAAAACAAGAAAGCGCCACGTGGTACAAGCCAGACAGCTAGCCATGTTTTTCGCTAAAAAATACACAAAAGCCTCTTTAGCCAATATCGGATCTCAAATTGGAGACCGCGATCACGCAACCGTATTACACGCCTGCAAGACCGTCGACAATCTAGTTTCGACAGACAAACAGTTTAAGAAATTTGTTGACGATATCAATAAGAAATTATCTTTATAAGAATTCAGACCTTCTGAAATCCAAAATCTGATAACCTACATTTTACAATTATGCCTGTAAAAATCTTGATGGTCTGCCTCGGAAATATTTGCCGTTCGCCTTTGGCAGAAGGAATTTTACAATCTAAACTCCCTCGAGACAAATTCCTCGTAGATTCAGCCGGAACGGGCAATTGGCATGTTGGCAAACAGCCCGACTCTCGTTCTATAGCCATTGCAAAATTAAAAGGACTTGATATCTCAAGACAGAAAGGGAGATTATTTACAACAAAAGATTTTGAAACCAACGATTATATTTTTGTAATGGACAATTCCAATTATAAAGATGTGATCCGATTGGCTCCAAATGCAGAAGCAAAATCAAAAGTCAGCTTGATCCTCAACGAACTTTTTCCTGACGAAAATGTAGACGTCCCTGATCCGTATTTTGGATTGGAAGACGGATTCGCAAATGTATATGGAATGCTGGACGAAGTCTGCGACATCATAGCTGAAAAACTTATAGCAAAACATCAATGAAAATCCTAGGAAAATTATACCTGATCCCAACCACTCTTGGCGAAAGCGATCCGATGGACGTATTGCCTCAGACCGTTAAAAGAGCCATAGACTTCATTGATTATTATATTGTAGAAAACGAAAAAACAGCCAGAAAATCTATCAAAGCTGTCCATCCTGAAAAGAAACAGCCCGATTTAAAAATCAGCCTACTAAACAAACATACGGAAGTCAAAGAACACGCCCAAATGATTGCTCCTTGCCTTCAAGGAATCAATGTCGGGCTAATGTCAGAAGCCGGATGTCCGGGTGTTGCCGATCCAGGTGCTGCCATCGTCAAAATTGCGCATGAAAAAGGAATTCAGGTTGTTCCGCTTGTAGGCCCTTCTTCCATCTTATTAGCTCTTATGGGTTCGGGGATGAACGGACAAAGCTTTGCCTTCAACGGTTATCTTCCGATTGACAAATCGGAGAAGAAATCCGCCTTAAAAAATTTAGAAAAACTATCGCACGACAAAAACCAGTCGCAGCTTTTTATAGAAACACCTTATAGAAACAATAAACTTTTAGAAGACATTCTTCAGACTTTACAGCCGAACACACATTTATGCATCGCATGTGATATTACGCTGCCGACTGAGTACATCAAGACTTTAAGAGTAGCGGATTGGAAGAAAACAAAAGTCGATTTGCACAACCGACCTTGTATTTTTATCATCCATAAAATGTATTAGGCTAAAATAGATCTAAATAAAAAAGGAAGACTGACAAAATCAATCTTCCTTTTTTATTTTAAGCAAATCTGACGATTAGTTCAGCTTCACCTTTGCGTTCATATTGGCAATGATATGCGAAGTATCATACCCTCCAAATAGTTTAAAATAACTTTTCATTGAAGTACCAAAGCCGTCTTTGAATTTGCGTCTTCCGTTGCTATTCAGATAGCTTTTTACAGAACCCGCGCCGCCTAAATGTGCTGCAGCCAAGATTCCAGATTCGGTAATTTTTACGCCGTTGATAATCTTTCCTTCAAATTTTTCAATTTCTGCCGCAAGCTGTGCTTTGTTGATAGAAAGCAATGCTTTGAAAGCTTTTTCTTGAAGTCTTGGACTATTCAGGAATTCTACTTTGCTTTTAATTCCAATAGAACGCAAGGCAGACATACCAAATTGGTATTTTCCCATGTATCCGAAAGAATTAACTAACTTGTATTGGCCTTGAGATTCTCTGATGGCGATTGCCTGTTTAAAGCCGGTGTACGATTTCCCTGTGTAAGGAAGTTCTAGATTAACATATTGGCTTTCATCTTGTGTGGGAACGGTGCAAATGATTTCTTCATCTTCTCCTACATAAAACCAAGAGTTTTTTTCTGATTCTTTAGATGTAAAACCTAAAGTAATGAATGCGACTGAGACTATCAGACCCGCAAAAAAGTAACATTTTTTTATCATAAATTTGATTTCTCAAGCCCTGTCACCATCTTGAAATTTCTACGGGGCAAATATACGATAAATAATATGAATCTGAAAATCAGGCTGTTAATGTTTTCTAAAAATAGACGAAGTGCCATTTTACACCGCCTAACTCCCTGAATTCTAAAGTAGGGGCAGGAACTTTCACAGAATTAAAAATGGAAAAAAGCGTCTTTAAAAAGTGAGAATTGGTGTTAATTTTAGTCAAGTCAACATCCAAACTCAGGTAAAATTGTCTTGTTCTTTCCTTTTCTGGAAGAAAAATAGTGTTCACTAGCTCATCGTTTGCGGTAATCATTCCTTCACCTCCGTAACCAACGGCAACGTTCAGCCATTTCGGAATTTTTGACTCTTTAAAAAAGGAATGGATATTTGCCGAAAGCCAATACGTCTGTCCATTATAATCTTTCAAGATTTCTTCAGAAAAAGAAGTGCCCAAAACATCAGGCCTTGCTTTAGCATATGGAGTTCGATGAAAGGAGAATTTAGGAACTATACGCTGCTCTTTCCATAGCAGTTCTTGAGAAACGTATAATGCGGTTCCTGAAGCATTTGCTGCAACATCGCCCCAAGAAAATCCCCATTCAGAAGAATAACCATCTAGGATTTCAACAGCTGTCAGAAACACGAAACCTGTCGTGGCGCCATAAATGAGCTGGTCTTCTTTAGAAACGCCGCTCCAATCCAAAAGCTCGGCTCCAAAACGGCCAATATGATAGGACGAATAGACGTGCCCAGCTTTGTCCATCTGCAGCCAATGGGCATTGTCATTTTTAAAATGGAAGCTTGATTTTTCGTAATCGCTATACCAAAGCTGATTCAATCCGACTAAAGCCCCGCCAATTGCTATGCTTTCTGAGATTACGACGGTATTTCTTCGGGGAATATTTAAACTATCAGATGGCTTGAGAAAATCCTGAAATTGATTTTGCGCCAAGCCATCTGAGACTATTAGAAAAAATAAAAAATATACTACTTTAGAGAATCTCAAAACTATCTCTTGATTCCTTGTTTGTTAACCCAAGCCACATATTTCTGGCGATTTACTTCATGCTGTGCAGGAGTTACCGCAAACTCATGGTATCCAAAATTAGTAACACTGGCACAGAAATAAATATAATTGTGTTTTTCTGGATTCAAGACCGCATCGATTGCCGTCACGTCGGGCATTGCAATCGGCCCAGGAGGCAATCCAGTGTTTCGATATGTATTATAAGGAGAAACGGTCTCCAAGTCTTTGTACAAAACTCTTTTGATAACTCGATTAAAATCATTGGCTTCTTTTTTAACGGCATAAATAACCGTCGGATCCGCTTCCAGCTTCATTCCAGACTGCAGTCTGTTTAAATAGACACCTGCAACTCTAGGTCTTTCATCTGTTTTTACTGTTTCTTTATGCACGATTGAAGCCAAAGCTGAAACTTCAAGCGGCGTAAGATGTAGTGCTTCGGCCTTTGCCTTTCTGTCTGCATTCCAAAAATTGCGGTATTCTTTTGCCATTCTATCGCGGAATTTTTCCGCAGACGTATTCCAGAAAAATTCATAGGAATTGGGAATAAACATGCTCAATACATTTTCTTCCGTAAATCCGTTTTCTTCTAAAAATGTCTTGTCTGTAAACGCTTTCATCAAAGACGTGCTGTCGGCTTCAATCTGAGAACCAATTCTTCCCGCAAAATCTTCTAATCTTTCTTGATTATTGAAAGCGATTTTTGTTTCTAAAGGTTGGCGTAAGGAGTTAATAATATCGTTATTATTCATTCCTTTTTTCAAAAGAAATTTTCCTGCTTTTACATTCGTTACATACGATTTTTTCTCGGCAACCATTTTAAAGTTGTCCATATTATCAATGTATGGCGCCACAATTTTCTCTACAGAGGCATAATCAGAATCGGTAGGAATATATACGAAAACTTCTTTTTCATCAAATTTTGTATTGGCAGAAAAAATCTTTCTGTAAAGCATATAGCCGTAAATAGACAAGGCAAGCACTAAAAGCACTGAAAATATGACAAGGATTTTTTTAATTTTCACTTTGTAAATGTTTTTTTTTAAGATTGCTGATTGATTAACTGAAACATCGCTTCGTCTTTATAAACGCCGTCGATGAGATTCCATTGTTTTTTTATTCCGATTTTTTGAAAGCCAAAATTAGTAAAAAGCGTGATACTTGCTTCATTCTCGGGATTGATATTTGCAAATAGCTGTTTTACGTTTAATTGCTTGAAAGAATAACCTATTAGGAGTTCAAGTGCTTGTGAACCGATACCTTGATTTCTATTTCCTTCATCTTTGATAATAATTCCGATACCCGCACGATTATTTCTCGGATCGTATTCGAATAAATCAATCAATCCTACCGCTTGAAAAGTATCATTTTTACAGATTGCCAAACGCAATTGTTTTGCCTCATAAATGTCTTGATGTGCATTTTCTAGATATTGCCGGATGAGAAAACGACTGTATGGCGTCTGCGTATTGCTGAATTCCCATATCGATTCATCGTTTTCAATCGCAAAGATAAACTCAATATCTTCAGGTTCTAGAGCACGCAGGTAGATGTTTTTTCCTTGCAGGGTTATCATTCCGATTAAATTAGGCGTTAGATTAGACTGAAATATTTCCTTCAAAGACAAAGGCAGCTGGGCCTTTCAAGAAAACATCAACATATTTCCCTTCAGTTGGAGTAAAAGAAACTTCGAGTTTTCCGCCTTCTACATTCAGGTTGATTTTGTTAGATTCCGTCTTTTCCAAAGCTTTCATGGCTATGGCTACAGCTGTCGCGCCAGTTCCGCAAGAAAGCGTCTCATCTTCAACACCTCTTTCATAGGTTCTTAGTGAAAAAGTGTCAGCAGATTTTTGACTTACAAAATTCACATTACTTCCTGCCTTGCCATATAATTCGCCATATCGGATTGCCGCGCCTTTTTCTTTTACTTCGAAATGCTCTAAATCTTCTACCAATTGCACATGATGCGGCGAACCTGTATCTAAAAATACGTAATCATGTTCGATTCTGACTTCATCGACATCTTTCATCTGCAAGGAAACAATTCCGTCATCAGAAATAGTAGCATGATGCAGTCCGTCTGTAGCAATAAAAGTTGCTTTATTTTCGATAATCCCTAAGCTTTTAGCAAAAGCAACCAAACATCGTCCTCCGTTACCGCACATGGAACTTTGGTTACCATCAGAATTGTAATAGACCATTTTGAAGTCTGTCGAATTGTCATTTTCTAAAAGAATCAATCCGTCAGCACCTATCCCGAAACGTCTGTCGCAGAGGCTTTCTACCAGTTTGGTATTATTTTTGGAAAATACATCTTGACGATTATCAATCATGATAAAGTCGTTCCCGGTTCCTTGATATTTATAGAAATTGATTTGCATTTCGAAATTTTATTTTATTCAACCCTGTCAGAGTTCTTAACTCTGACAGGGTAAAATTAATTACAACAAAAGTACGAATATTAATGAAAAGTTAATCATTGTTAATCGTGAGTTAAACTCAAAATCACGATACAATTTTCAATCTATATTTACGATTAAATAACTTAATTATTAACATACTATGAAAAGATTTTCCGGTTTATTCTTAGTGTCCCTATTAAGTGGCGCGACCACTTTGGGCGCTTACAAGCTGTTTATCGAAAATGACGGCTTATTATCTAACAACAAAAAATCAATCGTAACCTCGGCCCCCGCCAATTATACCAAAAATGTCGGACTGGGTGCTGAAGCAGTTGATTTCACTGCCGCCGCAGACAATGCGGTCCATACCGTAGTCCATGTGAAGAATCTTTCTTACAGGACTGTGACCAATCCGATGCTTGAATATTTTTACGGTTATAAAGGAGGCCAGCAGCAAGCGCAAGTCGGGACTGGATCTGGAGTCATTATTTCTGAAGATGGCTACATTGTGACCAACAATCACGTAATCCAAGATGCTTCAGAACTTGAAGTAACCCTAAACAATAGCGATACCTACAAAGCAAAGCTGATTGGAACTGATTCTAAAATGGACATCGCCCTGCTCAAAATTGATACAGGCAAAAAAATGCCTTATGCTGTTTTTGGAGATTCTGACAACGTGAAAGTTGGGGAATGGGTTCTTGCTGTAGGAAATCCTTATAATCTGACCTCAACAGTTACGGCTGGAATCGTTTCTGCTAAAGCTAGAAATTTGGACCAAAGAGGAATCCAATCTTTTATCCAAACTGACGCGGCTGTAAACCCAGGAAATAGCGGAGGCGCTTTGGTAAATACAAGAGGAGAGCTTATCGGAATCAACACTATGATTTCTTCAATGACAGGTTCTTATGTAGGGTATTCTTTTGCCGTTCCGTCGAATATTACTCGAAAAATTATCGAGGATATTATGGAATATGGAAATGTTCAAAGAGGAATTTTAGGCGTTCAAGGCGGCGAATTGAACAGTGCCGCTTCTAAAGAATTAGGAGTTTCTGAAACCAAGGGTTTTTATGTAAATGATGTTACCGAAGATTCTGGAGCCCAAAAAGCGGGTCTTAAAAAAGGTGATATCATCATTAAACTTGACAACCAGAATATTGCCACGTATGCAGAGCTTTCAGCATTTGTAAATACAAAAAGGCCGGATGATATTGTCAAAGTTACCTATTTGAGAAACGGAAAAGCTTTTGAAGTTCCTGTAAAACTTTCTAAGAATGAGTTTTTCAGCTATGATTATAACGGATTGCAGTTAGAAAATATCAGCTCTGATGACAAGAAAAGAATGAACTTGTCGTACGGAGTCAAAATCAAGGATGTTGCTAGCGAATATTACAGAGGCTTAGAAGGAAGTATTATCCTAAAAATTGACGACATAAAAATTGAGGATGTTAAAAAAGCATCGAGCGTGCTGTCTAGAAAACAGCAAAATGAGCCGACAAAAATCGAAATGCTAAATAGAAATGGGCAAATCGAGCGCTATATTTTCAGATAAAAAAACAAAAATTTCTTTTGCGAAAAGCCAGTTGACAAAGCTGGCTTTTTTTATGCAAAATTTTTGGCAAAATACTTTACGAAAACGTTTGAAATCTATACTTTTGCGCCATCGAAATATATTACAACACAACTAAACTACATTTTTTACATTATGACAAAGAACGCGTTATACGAAAAAGAGCTTTCTTTTCAGGCAGACCGAAGAAGAGCTGGCGTAGAATTCATCAAAATCATCAGCGATTTATGGTATGATAAATCTATCGAATTGGTTCTTTTCAAAAACCAGCTGATCAACACAAACGTGAGCGATATTATCAATCTTCACGAATATGCTGGAGAATTTGTCGGGAAGCCGATTAATGTTTTTGATTCTGTCGAAATTGCTCGTGCTATCTTATCACTAGACTTGCCACCTGCAAAATTGGACATCGGAAAGCTGACGTATGAATATCACTTGGAAGACAACAAGTACAACGACGCAAAGGCTTTTGTAATCGACAAATTAAGAAATGCAAAAGATTTCAAAAACAACAAGCCGAAAGATGTCGTATTGTATGGTTTTGGACGTATCGGAAGATTATTGGCTCGCGAGCTGATGTCTAAAACCGGAAAAGGAACACAGTTACGATTGAGAGCTATCGTAGTTCGTGAAAAAAATGATGCTACAAGCTTAGAAAAAAGAGCCTCTCTTTTGAGATACGATTCTATCCACGGAGATTTCCAAGGTTCTGTTGCTGCCGATCCAGAGAACAATGCTTTGATTATCAATGGAACAACCGTTCATATCATCACAGCAGGAAGTCCTGAAGAAATTGACTACACGACTTACGGAATTTATGATGCTTTGGTAATTGACAATACGGGTGCTTTCACGACTCAGGAAGCTTTAGCAAGACACTTGAAATCTCAAGGCGTGGACAAAGTTTTGCTAACTGCTCCAGGAAAAGGCGTTCCAAATATCGTACATGGCGTGAACCACACAGAATACAATCCGGATGAAGTTAATATCTTCTCTGCAGCATCTTGTACTACCAATGCCATTACTCCTATTCTAAAAGCTGTAGAAGATACTTTGGGCGTGGTAAAAGGACATTTAGAAACGATTCATGCCTATACTAACGACCAAAACTTGGTCGATAACATGCACAAGAAATACCGTCGTGGAAGAGCTGCTGCTTTGAATATGGTTATTACAGAAACAGGTGCCGGAAGTGCCGTTGCAAAAGCATTGCCAAGCCTTGCTGGAAAACTAACTTCAAATGCTATCCGTGTTCCAGTTCCAAACGGATCATTGGTCGTACTAAATCTTGAAGTAAGCAAAGAAACTTCTGTTTCAGAAATCAACGAAATCATGAAACGTTATGCTCTTGAAGGCGAGTTGGTGGAACAAATCAAATATTCGCTTAACAACGAGCTTGTTTCTTCAGACATCGTAGGAACTTCTGCTCCATCGATTTATGATAGCAATGCAACGATTGTTTCTGGCGACGGAAAAAATATTGTACTATACATTTGGTATGACAACGAATATGGTTACAGCCACCAGGTAATTCGCCTTGCGAAATACATTTCTAAAGTAAGAAGATATTCTTACTACTAGTGGTTTTTTGAATTTTAATTTTGGTAAAAATCCGTCGTAGCAATATGGCGGATTTTTTTATCTTAAAAACATTCTCAAAATGAAACCTTAAAAACACTTATATTCTCATTTTGAGATTTTATAGATTTATTTCGTAACTTTGATTTGCCACCAAATCTAAAATTTATGAAATCACTAGTGCTCAGCCTTATGATCCTACTTCCTATTCTTGGCTTTTCCCAAATAGGAATCGGCACGACAACTCCAACAGCAACTTTGGATGTAAATGGAGATTTTAGGATACGCACCACTACCAGCAATACCCGTGAAACTGCCGCGAAAGATTCTATAATGGTGGTAGATGCCTTGGGAAATGTGCAACGAATTTCTGCTAAGAAAGTCATCGAAAGCCATCTTAAGACTTTTATCAAAGGAGGATTTGTTTCTGGAAGTCCGGCCACAATTAGCTTGAGCATTCTAGCCAATTCCTACACCACTATACCTTTCAATACTATAGAATTTGACACCAATAGCGAATACAACACAACAACCAATACTTTTACCGCAAAACAACCCGGAATCTATTCTGTCTATGTTGCGATTAAGGCAAATCCTGGCCTTGTTGCAGCAAGTGATTTTGGGGTAGCAGTATTCAAAAACGGCATTATAAATGCTAAGGAAAGTTATATTAATGTCCAGCTTTTAGGAATTAATATTAATCCGCCCAATCGGTCTATCCAGACTTTGATGCAACTGAATACGGGCGACACTATAAGCTTTAAAGGCTATAGCGGCGGAGTTCTTACCGTAGGCATATTAACTAGTGGAGACGAATCTTATTTTACCATTCATCAGGTACGGTAAATTTTCTCTCATAAAAAGGCAATGAGACTTTATCGAAATTAGCTAAATTTGTGAAGCAACCAATTCATCTTCACAACATGCATCCAGAACACAATTACCAACTTACAGTCCGATGGACAGGAAACAACGGAACAGGCACTTCAAGCTATAGGGCTTATGAAAGGAGCCATACAATCCAAATTGACAATAAAGTTGACATCAAAGGTTCGTCAGATCCTGTATTCCATGGAGACAAAACCGTCCATAACCCAGAAGATCTTCTGCTCGCTTCGCTTTCGGCTTGCCACATGATGTCGTATCTTCATGTATGTGTCAAAGCCGGGATAGTCGTAACCGATTACATTGACAATGCTACAGGAAAGATGGCCGTCAGCGATGACGGATCGGGTCATTTTACAGAAGTCACCTTAAACCCTATCGTAACAGTAAGCGATTCTTCCATGCTTGAAAAGGCGAATGAACTGCATAAAACGGCCAATCAATTATGTTTTATCGCCAACTCTGTAAATTTTCCGGTAAAACATATTCCGAAAAGCAAAGTTTAATCACCTTATTCTATGTCAATTAAAAGAACAAATTCTGAAGACAGCCACTTTCAAAAACTTGTTATTCTTCTCGACCAAGACCTTAAGATCAAAGACGGCGATGAACATTCCTTCTTCTCACAATACAACAAGCTCGACCATATAAAAAACGTTGTCCTCTATTATGACGAAGGTCTTGCTGCAGGATGTGGAGCTTTTAAACATTATGATGATACTACTGTAGAAATCAAAAGGATGTTTGTGCTTCCTGAAACCAGAGGAAAAGGAATCGCTTACAAAATCTTGAAGGAATTAGAAACGTGGGCAAAAGAACTAGGCTATTCCGCCTATATACTTGAAACCGGACAAAAGATGGTCGAAGCTATCAAGCTGTATGAAAAAGCAGGATACCATCGAATTCCTAACTATGGACAGTATGAAAATATTGAAAGCAGCGTATGTATGGCGAAAAGTCAAGTAAAAACAATATAGATGGCAAAATCAAAAGGTACTAACGAAGAGCAGGTAACAGAATATATCCAACAACTTAATCCGACACTTGCGAAAACAATAACATTTCTAAGACAGACTGTCTTAGCTGTAGATAAAGAAATTGGCGAGCACATCAAATGGAATTCTCCAAGTTTTTATTACTCTGGAGAAATGAAGCCTTTTGACCCGAAGGAATATAAAAGGGACATCTTGGTACTTAACATTCATCGCAAGGAAACCATTTTGCTTGTCTTTCCGACAGGAGCAAAAATCAACGACTCATCCGGATTTCTTGAAGGAAATTATACTGACGGAAGAAAAATTGCCCAGATAAAGGATTTAGAAGATGCAAAAAGCAGGCAAAAAGATTTAGAAAATGTACTAAAGGATTGGCTGAGCCAAGTTGAAAAATAAAAAAACTCCCGATTTCTCGGGAGTTTTTTTATTTATAAAAGAAATATCAATTAAGCATTTCCTGCAGCCGCGATCAAGTTCAATGCAGAACCTGCAACGAACCAGCCGATCTGACCTTCATTATAGGTATGATTTGCCAAGATAGTTTCTGTTGTTCCATTATCATGGAAAAGCTCGATTGTAAGAGGCTTTCCTGGAGCAAACTCTTTCAAATCTACAAAATTGAAAGTATCATTTTCTTGGATTTTATCATAATCTGCTTCATTAGCAAAAGTAAGCGCTAACATTCCTTGTTTTTTCAAGTTTGTCTCGTGAATACGTGCGAATGATTTCACCAATACCGCTTTTACGCCAAGGAAACGTGGCTCCATTGCCGCATGCTCTCTAGACGAACCTTCACCGTAGTTATGGTCACCCACAACAATTGTCGGAACTCCAGCAGCTTTGTATTCTCTTTGAACCGCAGGAACTGAATCGTATTTTCCATTCAATTGGTTTTTCACAGAATTTGCTTTTTGATTGAAGGCATTGATTGCTCCGATAAGCATATTATTTGAAATATTATCTAAATGTCCACGGAAACGCAACCAAGGTCCAGCCATAGAAATATGGTCAGTTGTACATTTTCCGAAAGCTTTGATAAGCAATTTAGCTCCGATAATGTTTTCACCGTTCCAAGGCTCGAAAGGTGCTAATAGCTGCAATCTTTCAGAAGTCGGGCTCACAACAACCTGAACACCAGAACCATCTTCAGACGGCGCTTGGAAACCAGGATCTTCAGCATCAAATCCTTTTGGAGGCAATTCATTACCAGTTGGCTCGTCAAGCATTACTTCTTGTCCATCTTCGTTGATCAATTTATCAGTAAGCGGGTTGAATCCTAAATCACCTGCAATCGCCAAAGCTGTAACCAATTCCGGAGAACCTACGAATGCCAAAGTATTCGGGTTACCATCGGCACGTTTTGAGAAGTTACGGTTGAACGAGTGAACGATTGTATTTCGTTCTTCTTTTTCAGCTCCTTCTCTATCCCACATTCCGATACATGGTCCGCAAGCATTTGCGAAAACGGTAGCACCAATCTTATCAAATGTGTCGATAAATCCGTCTCTTTCGATAGTATAACGAACAACTTCAGAACCTGGAGTGATTGTGAATTGTGCTTTTGTTTTTAAATTTTTGTCAGCTACTTGCTTAGCCAATGAAGCGGCACGAGAAATATCTTCGTATGAAGAGTTTGTACAAGAACCGATCAAACCTACTTGGATTTGCAATGGCCAGTTATTTTTTTCAGCTTCTTCTCTCATTTTAGAAATTGGCGTAGCCAAATCCGGCGTGAAAGGACCGTTCAAATGCGGCTCTAATTCAGAAAGATTGATTTCGATAACTTGGTCGAAATATTGTTCCGGATTTGCATAAACTTCAGCATCTCCAGTCAAATAAGGAGCAACTGCATCAGCAGCTTCCGCTACATCAGCTCTTCCTGTAGATTTTAAGTAACGACGCATTGAATCGTCATAACCGAAAGTAGAAGTCGTAGCACCAATTTCTGCACCCATGTTACAAATAGTACCTTTTCCAGTACAAGACATTGCTGTTGCACCTTCGCCAAAATATTCTACTATGGCACCCGTTCCACCTTTAACGGTAAGAATTCCTGCTACTTTCAAGATAACATCTTTTGGAGCTGTCCAACCTGATAATTTTCCTGTCAATTTGATTCCGATTAGTTTAGGGAATTTTAATTCCCAAGCCATACCCGACATTACGTCAACAGCATCAGCACCACCAACACCGATAGCTAGCATTCCCAATCCACCAGCATTTACTGTATGTGAATCGGTACCAATCATCATTCCTCCCGGGAAAGCGTAATTTTCAAGAACTACTTGGTGGATGATTCCTGCACCTGGTTTCCAGAAACCGATTCCATATTTATCTGAAACTGATGAAAGGAAATCAAAAACTTCATTACTTTGTGTTTTTGCTCTCGCCAAATCGGTTGCAGCATCAACTTTTGCTTGAATCAAGTGATCGCAATGAACTGTAGTAGGCACGGCAACTTTATTTTTTCCGGCGTGCATAAATTGCAATAGCGCCATCTGTGCCGTTGCATCTTGGCACGCTACTCTATCTGGAGCAAAATCAACATAATCTTTTCCTCTTGTAAAAGCTTGGGTTGGGTTTCCTTCCCAAAGATGTGAGTACAAAATCTTTTCTGAAAGCGTTAACGGGCGACCCACCAACTGACGTGCTTTATCAACACGTTCTGCCATTGTCCCGTATGCTTTTTTAATCATTTCAATATCAAAAGCCATAATGTGTAATTAGTCTATTTTGTTTATATTTTAGTTTGTTTCTTTGCACTGCAAATTTACTGAATTCCGCTCACATTTGAACTATTTTTAATAAAAGCGGGATTTCAAAAGATTATTATTCCTAAAATCTAATTTTTAGTGATTATTATTAAATTATAATTAAAATTGAATTAATTTTTTCCGTTTTTGTTAATTTAAAAAGTTTTTTTTGTCAAATTCGAAATTGAAATGGACTGAAATAGGAGCTTTAAAATTAAGAATGTTTCTAAATTACAGGCACTAGGCAGAAAACTGTAAAAAAAGCGCACTTTGGGGCATTATTTTTTTGATTTCTCTCTCAAATCCATAATAGGTTTTTCATAAAAGACATAGAGTCCAAAACTGAAAATTATCGTCAGTAGAAGATATACAATTGTAAAAATATGCAATTGAATTTCCGAAAAATCATTAACAGGAAAAAAGTATTTCATCAGCTGAAGTATTACGCTATAATGCAGTAAATAAATCGAATAGGAAATCAGACTGATAAAAACGATTGGTTTCTTTGCTATTGAGTTTTCAGATTTCCACCCTGACAAAAAAGGAAGAAATAGCGCTATGCATGCAGAAACTGCCGGAAGGTATATTGTATACAAAATGATGTTCTGGCTTTCGGCAGTCAAGGCCATTTTTCCAAACCCGAAAAATATAAACAAGAGCCCAATGATTCCAATCAGCAAGAAGACTGCTTTATTTTTTTTCCAGAAATCATAGTATTGGCAATATATCCAGCTTGATAGTACACCATAAAGAATAGCATCTAGTCGATAGACAACTACAGCTTTTAATGAAACATTCCAATCGTTTAGGCTTGCAACCGCAGTATTTCTATATAAATACATCTTTGCCACTAAAGACAGAATCAGCAACAAGCACAAAAGGATTATAAAAAAGAGTGATTTGTTTTTTGGCTTTGCGATATAGGCCGCAGAAAGCAGCAAAAATGGCAATAGCACATAAGCCCATTCTTCGACGGATAAGCTCCAAGATTCAGGAAAAAAGGCTGGCATAGGACCTGAGAAATTTTGGAGGAAAAAGAAATATTTCCACAACGACTCAATCTTATAGCCTATGATTCCTGCTATTATTATATTGGCAAGCAGAATAAGGAAATAATTAGGAAGTGTTCTAAACCATCTTCTCTTTAGAAATTTCATTATGTGGGAAAACGAAAAATCGTGTTTCAGAAAAGACTGCAACAGTATCTTACCAATAAGAAATCCGCTTAAGACAAAGAAAATTTCTACTCCTAAAAAACCGAACAATTTCAGCAATTGCGCAAAAAAACTATTGCTTTCAGGATAAATCCAAAGGCAATGCGAACTCAAAACCATTAAGATGGCTATGGCTCTCATAAGATCCAAACCGAAAATGCGACGGGAATCGTTTAGTTGTTTTTTCAGCAATTGTATTTGTATTTCTACTCAAATATAAATACAAATTGTGAATTAATCTGATGCGATAGAATTTGTTATTACAAACAAACTTACATCAGTTTTTGGATAATCATTTCTTCCGTAATTCCTTCGGCATCTGCCTTGTAATTCTTGATGATTCTATGACGAAGAATTCCAGTTGCAACTGCTTTCACGTCTTCGATATCTGGAGAAAATTTCCCATTGAATGCGGCATGAGCTTTTGCGGCCAATATTAAGTTTTGCGAAGCTCTTGGCCCTGCACCCCAATCTAAGTAGTTTTTAATATATTCATTAGACAGTGGATTGTCTGGACGTGTTTTGCTTACTAAAGTCACGGCATATTCAATCACATTATCTGCTACAGGAATACGGCGTATGAGTTGCTGAAAGTCGATAATTTCTTGTGCAGAAAAAAGCGGATTTATTTTTTCGGTAAAATCTGTCGTCGTGCTTTTTACTACTTGGACTTCTTCAGAGAATGATGGATAATCCAATTTTATTGCAAACATAAAACGGTCAAGTTGGGCCTCCGGAAGCGGGTACGTTCCTTCCTGCTCGATTGGGTTCTGTGTTGCTAAAACAAAATAGGGCAATGATAATTTATAGTGTTGACCAGCAATTGTAACTGCTCTTTCTTGCATTGCTTCTAAAAGCGCTGCTTGCGTTTTAGGAGGCGTTCTGTTAATTTCGTCCGCTAAGATTATGTTGGAAAAGATCGGTCCTTTTATAAATTTAAACTGCCTGTTTTCATCAAGAATTTCGCTTCCGAGAATATCAGAAGGCATTAAGTCTGGCGTAAACTGTATACGTTTGAAATCTAGTCCTAGTGCTTGAGAAATAGTATTGACCATCAAGGTTTTTGCTAATCCAGGAACCCCTACCAAAAGGGCGTGCCCTCCAGAAAAAATACTTAACAAGATTTGGTCAACAACGACTTCTTGTCCTACAATTATTTTTGAGATTTCTTTCTTTAGCTCTATTCTTTTCTGAACTAAATTCTGTATTGCAGCGACGTCTGACATCCTATGAATTGTGTTAGTTAAAATTTCGGTTTTACTATTGCAGTACGCTAATTATTTTTTAACCCAGTTGTTTACAAAAGTACAGTCTCTGTATTCACCGTTGATTTTGATATAGGTTTCTTTGATTTTTTCTTCAGTCCAATCACCAATTGCCTTAATCTGTTTTTCTTTTAAAGCCAAGTCTTTTATTTTCAAATAATCCAAGGCATAATCGGCAGTATGTGCATCATAGCGTTTTGTAACTGTAATTAGCTTATAGGTTTTACGACCCAATCTATCTTCATCAACAATAGGCTGTGACACTTGTCCTTCTTGCAGATCAGAAACTTGAACATACAGAGAAGGATCCATTTTTGTCAAATCAAAACGCGGATCTAATGTCTGAGGATTTGTAAGAACCCCGCCATTTGCTCTAGTTTCTTTTTCATCAGATGAGCTTCTAGCTGCGTCGGCAAATGTAATGTCTCCATTCACTATTTTATTCCTGATTCCTACGATTTCGTCTTTAGCCTCTTGCATTGCTTCTTCAGAGATTTTCGGGATTAATAAGATGTGTCTCAAATCGACATCCTGTCCACGGATTTTTTCAACCATGATGATGTGCCAGCCATATTCTGTTTCAAAAGGTTCAGAAATCTGGCCTTCTTCAAGACTGAACGCTCTTTCTTTAAATTCTTTGACCAAATTATTTTTCCTGTTGACCCTCATGAAACCGCCGTTGGATTTCGTTCCTTCATCTTTACTGTACAAAACAGCCTTACTAAAAAAGCTACCATTTCCTGAAAGCACATCGGTCCTGAATTCATTGAGCTTGTCAATGACTTTTTGCTTTTCTGCTTTTGTAACTTCAGGGTTTATGACTATTTGAGAAACCTCAATCTCAGCTCCAATTTGCGGCAAGTCTTCTTTTGGAAACTTTTTGAAAAAAGTTCTTACTTCTTCTGGAGTGATTTCTACAGCTTCAATGATCTTATTTCTCATTTCGGAGGTAAGCTTGCCCATTTTCAAGATATCGAAAAAATAGGTTCTAAAATCTTCTTCAGTAGGTCTTTTGTATATCTTAAGCAATTTTTCCATTGATCCTGCACGTTCCACAAAAGCATCGATTCTTTCTTCCATCATATTATTGATTTCGGCATCGGTCACAACGATACTATCTTGGATTGCTTGGTGCGCATATAATTTATCTTCCAGCAATTTGCCAAGAATCTGGCAACGAGTAATATCTTTTGTCGGATTTCCTTGACTTGTAATTTCTATATAAGCAATATCAATATCAGAATCTAAAATCACATAATCACCTACTACGCCAATAACGCCATCGATTTTCTGTTTTTGGCTCACAGGCTTCGGAGCAACAGTTTTTACTGTATCGCTCTGAATAATTTCCTGTGCATTTGCAGCATTGAAAAACGCAGCAAAACCAAAAACCAGGCAAGCATTTTTAATTATAGATTTCATACTTCTCATTTTTAATGGCATCATCGGTAATATCTTTTTCAAATTTTTTTATTAATTCTAATTTTCTTTTGTTTAAAATCACTTGCTCCAATGTGGGCTTTATGTATTCGTACGGGCTTACTTGATTTTTATCTAAAACATTCGTGACTTTTACAAGATAGACGTCTAGAGAATCTTGCTTTTCAATAGATTTCCCGCTTGAAATATATTGTGCTCTGTTGTCTGGAGTGATAAAAGGCAATTTTCTATAGACCTGATTCATTTCTACCCAAACGGAGTCATTCAGTACGAAGCTTTTGAACTGCATCCCATACGTATCCCAAAATTTCTTGTCTGATTTTCTATAATCAAAGAATTTGCTTTTTATGGTCTGGAATTTCGGATGATCTTTCGGCAAATGAATATAACGCAGTTTGACCAAAGTTCCGTCTGTCTTGAAATTCTCTTTATTTTCTTTATAATATTCTTTTAATTCTGCTTCCGAAATTACCGTATCGACTGTTGTTTTTACGATTTCTTCTAGATAGCCTTTTGTATATAAATCGATTTTATACTGCCTGATCAGCTCATTGTATTCTGCTTGTTTTTCAGAACTCAAGTTAATCTCTGCTGCGTTCATCATCAGTTTTTGTGATGCCCAGCGGTCGATAAAACTTCTTACGATGACAATACTGTCTTCCTTTGAAGTTCCAGGCGGTACCAGATCCTTGATTTCATCTTTAAACAAGTAGGAGTCATTTACTCTTGCAATTGCCTGTGGCTTTGCTTCTGGCTTAAAATAGCTGCATGAAACAAAAAGCAATAGCAAAATTATGACTGCGTACTTTATCATTTATGATTTGATCTGCTTTTTTACTTTTTCAAAAGCAGGCTGGTTTACGTTTACCTTAAATTCCTGTTTTAAGTCACCTACCCATTTCTCTTCGAGATACTGCTGATAATCGTTGATTACCTTTCCTCTTGCTTCGTCCAGCGTTTTTGGTCCGGCTTCCAGATGCTTGTTTATTTTCACGATAAAATAGTATTCCCCATCTTTTATGATGTCAGAAACTCCGTCTTTTTTCACCAATCCTTTTGGCAATGCGTCGCTATTTTCTTCGAAAATCCCAGCATTTGACATTACATCTACTTTGCCATTCAGGTTCAATTTTTCTTTTATAAAGTCAGCTGTTTTTCCTTGTTTCAATAGTTTCTGTGCTTTTTTAGCAACATCCATTTTTGTAGAAGTCAGCACTACAGCATCCAACCTATTCCCCCAACGGTAATTATTTATACGGGATTCATAAAAATTCTGCAATCCGATAGTATCAGTTTTTGCTTTTTCCCAAATTTCTTTTTCCATCAGGTCAAAAAGCAACAGGCCGTCACGGTACTCTTCCATTACGGCAGCAAAATCAGGAAACTCGTTCTCTAAATTATTATTATACAATTCATTGACTTTTACATCAACAAATTCTTGGTATTTTTTATCCACCAATTTACCAATTGGTTTAATCGTATTTTCGCCTCGCTGTTGGGTTGCCAAAAACTTAAGGAACTCTTCTCCTGTAATTGCTTTTTTGTCGATTGTAACTAAATCTCCGGCAAAAGGTTTTGTGTTTTCAGGAAGTTTCCACTCTCCCATGTAGAATTTATCAGTTACTGTTTTTGAAAGCGCAGCATAAAGCTTGTCGTTTCTTTTTACAGCATATTTCTTTTTCAGTTTTTCTGTCAAGGAATTGGTAATCAACCTTGAACGCTCGTCTTTTCTGATCTTGTTATCTAACTCTGCTTGCATTTCCTCCAACGTCTTAACTGGATGTCTTTCAATCAACTTTATGATATGCCAGCCAAAGTTACTTTCTATTGGAGCCGAATAATCATTAGGATTTTTTAATGCAAACGCAGCGTCTTCAAACTCTTCAGAACTTAGCTGTCCAGAGCCAAAACGGTTTAATAAACCACCTTTAGAAGCAGAAGATTTGTCTTGAGAGAATTGTTTTGCAAGGCTTTCGAAGTTCTCGCCTTGCTGTAATTTAGTATAAATTTCTTGTATTGTGTTTTTTGCTTTTTCAGATTCTTCAGGATTCTGATTCTGCGGCTTCAAAATCATGATGTGCGCAACCGTAAGTTCGCCACGGTTGTCTCTCACGTCTTCCACTTTAATTATATGATATCCGAAACGTGTTCTTGTGATTTTAGAAACTTGTCCTTTTGGAGTTTTATAGGCCGCCGATTCAAAAGGATACACCATTCTGAAAGCAGAAAAATAGCCTAATTCGCCTTTGTTTTCTTTAGCAGATGGATCTTCAGAATATTTAACCGCTAGCTCTCCAAAATCTTCTCCTTTTAAAGCTTTTTCTCTTACCTCAACTGCTTTTTTATAGGCTTTCAAGGTATCTTCAGGAGAAGCATTTTCATCGACCATAAACAAAATATGAGCGGCCTTGATTTCTTTTAGCGATCTTTTGTAGCTTTCTTCAATAAGTTCCTGAGTCACTTTTGAATCGGTCAGATAATTTTTAGAAAGCTGATTTCTGTAAGATTTCAATTCAGCTTGGTAAGCCTGTCCGTTTTGAAGACCAAGTTTGTTTGCTTTGTTAATCTTCAGTTTGTAACCAACGAATAAATCGAGATATTGATTCAAATCTTTTTGAGATTCATCTTTTACCAAATCAATATTCTTGTTATAAACCCTTGCAAACTCGTCAGTATAATAAGGCTTATCATCAATTGTAAATAAAACTTCCTTATTGGCATTTTGAGCAAAACTCGTAAAATTCGCAGAAAGCAGTACTCCGAAGAACAATTGTTTTAAATTCATTATGTAAATTCTATAAGTTGGAAAAAAATTAATTTAACGCCTAGATAGCAATCAACAAAAGTAACAATTCAATTGCATTAAACAAGTACGGCCCTTACTATTAACAAAAATTTATTAACAAATTATTAGAGATATTTTCATCAATTAAGAAGCTGTATTTGCAAAAAAGCATAACTCCGATTTTCTCTTATTATTATACGCTGATTATTTGTTTAATAAATAGTATTTTTGCAATCCATTTTTATACAGGATATGAGTTTTCAAAAAGAAATAGAAAGAAGAAGAACTTTTGGGATTATTTCGCATCCCGATGCCGGAAAAACGACACTGACAGAAAAATTGCTTTTGTTTGGAGGCGCGATACAGGAAGCTGGGGCCGTAAAAAACAACAAAATCAAAAAAGGGGCTACTTCCGACTTTATGGAAATCGAGCGCCAAAGAGGAATTTCGGTTTCTACGTCTGTTTTGGCATTCAATTACAAGGATAAAAAAATCAATATTCTCGATACTCCCGGCCACAAGGATTTTGCTGAGGATACTTATAGAACACTTACAGCAGTCGATAGCGTTATAGTCGTAATCGACGTTGCAAAAGGGGTTGAGGAACAGACGGAAAAATTAGTCGCTGTCTGCCGTATGAGAAATATTCCAATGATTGTTTTCATCAACAAATTAGACCGCGAAGGAAAAGATGCTTTTGACTTGATGGACGAAGTGGAACAAAAATTAGGCTTGACTGTAACGCCATTGAGCTTTCCGATCGGAATGGGATATGATTTCCAAGGAATTTACAATCTTTGGGAGAAAAATATCAACCTTTTCAGCGGAGACAGCCGTAAGAACATCGAAGAAACGATTGCTTTTTCTGATGTGCAAAGTCCTGAATTGGAAAAAATCATCGGCCAAAAACCGGCTGACAAACTTCGTGAAGAATTAGAGCTAATCGATGAAGTCTATCCTAAATTTGACAGAGGAGCTTACCTAGAAGGAAAATTACAGCCTGTGTTTTTTGGTTCTGCGTTAAACAATTTCGGGGTGCGAGAACTTTTGGACTGTTTCGTAGAAATAGCGCCATCGCCAAGACCAAAAGAATCAGAAACAAGACTGGTCGATCCTTATGAAAATAAGATGTCAGGATTCGTATTTAAGATCCACGCCAACATGGATCCAAAACACCGCGACAGATTGGCCTTCGTAAAAATCGTATCTGGAACATTTGAAAGAAACAAGCCGTACTTGCACGTACGTCAAAATAAAAACCTGAAGTTTTCAAGCCCGAATGCTTTCTTCGCAGAAAAAAAGGAGATTGTCGATATTTCATATCCAGGCGATATCGTTGGATTGCACGATACAGGAAATTTCAAAATCGGTGATACGTTGACAGAAGGTGAATTGATGAGCTTTAAGGGAATACCAAGCTTTTCACCAGAGCATTTCCGTTACATCAACAATGCAGATCCAATGAAATCCAAGCAACTTGACAAGGGAATCGACCAATTGATGGATGAAGGCGTTGCACAGCTTTTCACCTTAGAAATGAACAACAGAAAAATAATCGGTACCGTTGGGGCTTTGCAATATGAAGTTATCCAATACCGACTTGAACACGAATATGGTGCTAAATGCTCTTATGAGAATTTCCCTGTGCACAAAGCTTGTTGGGTAAAACCTGATGATGCCAAAAACGAAGAGTTCAAAGAGTTTAAGCGTATAAAGCAAAAGTTTTTAGCTCATGATAAATACGGACAGTTGGTATTTTTAGCGGATTCTGATTTTACCATCCAAATGACGCAGAGTAAATATCCGACAGTGAAATTATTCTTTACTTCGGAATTTGAATAAAGATAAGATTACAAATAAAAAAGGCTGTACGATTTGTACAGCCTTTTTTGTGAACCTTAATAATAAAGCTTACGCTTTTTTGGTTTTTCCTTTGATGAAAGAATAGCCCAAGATTACGCCTGCTAAAAGCATAGGAACGACATAATCATTAATTGGCGCTTGTGGTCCATCTTCGTCATCTGGTGCTTCAGAAGGATTTTGTGCAAAAGCGGCAGTACTTAAGAATAATAGAAATAATAAGCTTGCTATTTTTATTGTAATTGAGTTTTTCATATTCCCTATATATTAGTAAACGATTTTTTTGTTAGCCGTTCCATTTTCGGCAGTAGTAATTTTTACAACCAATACTTGGTTTGCGATAGCAAGATTTGAAATCACGGCAGTAGCAGCATCAACATTATTTCTTGAATAAACTAGACGGCCGCTGATATCATAAAGCTCGATTTTGTTCATGATATAATTTCCTGAATTGATAACAAGGCTTCCATTCTGCTTATAAACAACGATATTATTTGCAGCGATAGTTGGAACATTAACACTAAGCAAAGATCTGTATGCAATTTCGAAACGGTTGTTGAAAACGCCTGCTTCAGTTGCAAAAGAATATGCTGATGCTTTAATATTATGGATTTGTCCTGTGAAATTATCTTTCAAGAATATATCTTGGCTTCCCGCAAAAAGACCGTCAACATGGTCAAGCGTTATAGAGTAGTTTCCTGCTACGTCTGTCTTAAAGCTCATTGGAACAACATCTTCAGTGGTAAACGGAAGGCTTCTTCCTTGGATGGCAAATTCTTGATTTTCCAGGTATGATGTAAATGCAATTGGACTATCGTTAAAATATTTTCCTTCAATTCCATAATCAACTCCAGCAGTCGCACCAGTCATATATCCTAACAAAGTTTGCCCGATTACTTCTGAACCATTAGAAAGGTTTAGCCAGATTCTGTGTCTTTCCACTTCATCTGAAGAGGCATTAGAATTTCTAAAAAAAGAACCTCCTGTTACATTAGAGCGAAGTGTATTGTCAAAGTTCAAGGTAGTTTGAGTAGGTGCAGATTTTACTTTTACGAAAAATCCTTGGCCAGCACCGATTACTCCATTTGGATTGAGTGCAGCAGCTTCTGGCTGAGCACTTGTCACTCCCATTCCTGTTGAAGTAGCATAACCACTTCCTGACGCTCCATTTCTTTTTCTCCAAAACCAGATTGTTCCGTCAATAGCGTTAGAGTTTAGAGTAAACAATTGTGAGATAGAGATTGCTGATGGATATGGATTACCAACAAGATTAAATCCAGTATTTGCAGCTGAAAGTGCTACGTTAACGTTTTGGTTGTATGGCGTTCCTGTAAATTCTGCATTAATTGCTGTTCCAAGATTTCCTTCAACATAGGCCGGATGCGAATCTGGAGTTCTGATTAGGTATCCTTTTCCTGCTTCAAAACTATAAGTTCCTTCGCTTTGTGTTGGGAAAACAGCCACATAATCGCCATTAGCTCCTGTTGCAGTATTGTAAGTATAAAACCTGTTTGAAAGCGTTGCTGAAGAGAAAGCCTTAAGATTTTGCCCAACTACAGGAGAAGACCATAATGTATAATCAAAACGGTAGAGTGGATTGCTAGTTCTTTTTACTTTAATTGCTCCAGTATTTGTCGCAGCAGTATTTTGAATCAAGTTTGCATTGTTCTCAACAATAAAATTGTTTGAGTCTGCATTATTGACAATCGCATTTTCAACAGTAACTGATGTTGCTGATGCTACTGTAAAAATTCCTGAATTTACTGTTAGAGATTTTGCAGTAAATGGCCCTTGTGGAGACGCTGTTCCAGTTGAATAATTTGCTGCTATGATTGCATCAAGAGATGAAGTTGGCGTTCCGTTTGACCAAGAAGTTCCGTCCCAAGTTGTTGAAGTTGGTGCACCGTATATATGAACTCCTATATATTCCGAAAGAGTATTGTCTGCTGAGGCTACTTGAGCCAATGTTTTAGATGTCCATTCTGAGATAGTAAAAGTGCTATTTGCAGAAAGCACATTTGCATTTCTGTGATATGAAATATCTTTATTATTTATTCCAACACCAAACGCATCTACAATTGTACTTGTACCTGTAAAAATTGCCAATGCATCATTACCATTAAAACCAGCAACAGTCGTATTCGCAACGTTTGCAGCGGGCATCGGGCTATGAGGAACCGTTGTTGATGAGCCCGTATTTTTTATTAAATAAATACCTCCAGGCGCCAATGTTCCAGATAAATTAATACTAGTTGTTGGAGTTCCGCTCATGGTCGCATTTCCAGTATCACTACCAGTATTCCACATTCCAACCTTATATTGAATCGGCGATGCCAAATCAATCGAAGTTGATCCTACGTTTGTTATCTCAATCCATTTGTTATTACTTAGTCCTTCATAAACCTGGCTGATTATTATCTGCCCAGACGATTCATGAACAAAACCGAAGAATAAACCTAAAAAGAATACACGCGTAATGTAATTAAAAAGTAAAGTTTTTTTCATTATAAATTTGTTTTCCACAAAGTTAACGATTCGTTAATAAAAAATTAAACAATCACATTATCTTTTTGTTAAGAAATAACAAAATATGCTTTTTATCGAACTAATTGAACTTTAGTCGTTTATAATCTATTTTTTTAACAATAAAATTCTTCGACTAAATCTAAGATTTAACTTTCATAACCTTTTATAAACAAAAAAAAGCCTCCCGAAGGAGGCTTTCTTACTTTATTCATAAAGCTAAATTATTGATTTTTTATCAATTTAACCATTTTAGATTTACTACCTACAGATACTTCTAATAGGTAAGATCCAGCTGGCAAATGAGACATATCAATTTGAGTTTCATTTGAATTTACAGATTTTGTGATAAGCTGCTGTCCAACCATGTTATACAATTTAAGACCTGTGATAGCCTCAGTATAAGACACTGTCAAAATATTGTTGACAGGGTTTGGATAGTACTTAAAGTTAGCATTATCAAACCCATCAACTTTAAGCATCGTACCTGCTTGTACAGGCAATCTTAGCACACTCTCACAACCACCAACAGTTTGAGAAGCATAGTATGTGGTTCCGGCAACGATTGGAGTCGAAGCTGGCAACACTGTACCTAATGAACTTGCACTATACCAAATGATTCCAGTACCATTAACTGTAAAGCTAGCCAACGTTGCTCCTGCAGGGAAATCTTGAGGAGAAGTACCAGTTGGAGCTGGAGTTGTTGTTACGGTTACATTTAATGTTTGTGTTGTTGCACATTGACCTGTAGTTGGTGTAAACACATACGTACCATTTGCAGTATTGCTTACTACAGCTGGCGCCCAAGTTCCTGTAACTCCATTTGGAGAAGTAGTTGCTAGAGTTGGAGCTGTAGATCCTTGGCAAATAGATCCGATTTCAGCGAAATTAGGAACTGTAGCAGGAGTAACGACAACATTCAATGTTTGAGTTGTTGCACATTGACCTGTTGCAGGCGTAAATACGTATGTACCATTTGCACTATTGCTTACTACAGCTGGTGCCCAAGTTCCTGTAACTCCATTTGGAGAAGTCGTTGCTAGAGTTGGAGCTGTAGATCCTTGGCAGATTGTTCCAATTTCAGCAAAGTTAGGAGTCGTGCTAGGCGTAACAGTAATCAAAGTACTGTCTGTTGACGAGCAAGTTCCAATTGCGACAGTAGCCGAATAAGTCGTATTACCTACTGGCTTAGCATAAACTTTCGCTGCACCATTTCCTGAAACATAAGGAATTGTACCCGCTGCATCTGTAAATAAATCTCCTGAACCTGTTGAACTCCAAGTTACTTTAGGCAATACGTCAAAGGTAACGTCAGTTCTAGCACTATAAGTATAGCTTGCAGCACCAACATAAGCATCAACAGTTGCTGCAGTTTGGGTATCTACTCTATAATAAATTGTACTTACGAAAGTTGTAGGACTATGCTTAGCTGTGTTATAAGCTACCGTACTACCACCATTATTATTACTATAATTCATCTCAATGATTAAATTATCAGTACCATTCCATGCAAAAGGAGTATCTAACACAAAGTTATTTACACCAACAGATGGAGTATGGGAAGCTGCTGCTTTAACAATGACCATACCTGATTCCCATGAAGTTGTTGTAGCAAAACTTGCTGTAGGTGAGTTTTTCATTTTCACAACAACATTATTAAGTACATTGGCTGGATTTGCAGTAACTAAGTTTAGTTTTATAGCACTAATTTGTGCGTTTGCTTCAAAGCCTAAAGCCGTCAGTTCAGCAGCAGTATAAATCCACTGTTGTTTTGTACCTCCGTAATAAGCTTGTAATGGATTTGGCCCTAGAGTTGCTCCAGTAGCATTAGTACCTGATGTATCTGTTCCTGCTCCCGACACAATAGGTCGTGTAACAGTATTTCCTGACACAGTCAACTCTTGGATACTTCCTTGACAGATTGTTGGCAAATCTGGCACAACTGTAATTGCTGGCGGAGTTGTATTTATTGTAACAGCAACTGTCGCAGTTGCAGCACAGCCAGACACAGTATTAGTTGCAGCAAGAGTATAAGTAGTCGTTGTCGCTGGATTAAATGTCCAACCTGTAACAGCATTTCCAGAAACACCTGTAGATGGTGTCCATACATAAGTATCATAATCTGCAGCACCCGCAGTAATAGTTACCGCTGCAGTTGAAGCTCCTCCACAAACAGAAGCTGGATTTCCACTCAATGTAAAGGCCGGTGCTGTAGTTACAGTAGCAACTACAGGAACTCTTGGAGAAGAACAGATAGATTGTCCGTTGATTGTAAACTTAGGTCTAAAACTACTTGTACCATCTACCACAGTTTCAGCAAGCATAGCCGCTGGAGTAAAACTATCTCTTCGTCTGTAAGCAGAAGAAACAAATCCTACATTGTCAACTTTCATAGTAGAACTACTTGCCGTAGTAGCACTAGGAACACTACTCCATGAAATTGTAACGACAATATTAGAACTTCCGTCCCAATTAAATACTGATGCTGAACCTGCACCTGTACCAAATGTCAATGTATTTACAGTATTAGCTGCTGGAGTATAACCTCCATTTGTTCCTGTTCCTGCATACACTTGAACCATTGGATCACTACTAAAAGTAGTTGTTGAAGCTGACGCAGCAGTCGTATGAGCAACATGTACTGTAAACCCTTGATAAGCTTGACCTGAAGTTGTAGGTTCAAATCCTAAACTAGTCAGATTAGTTGTACCTGTAAATCCTGCAGCAGTAAGCTCAGCAGCTCTAATAATATACTGAGTTTTGGCTCCTCCCCAGCTTCCTGGGAAAAATGACTGACCTTCAGTAGAAGAATTGGTTCCTCCTGCTCCAATAGCAGATGATGCTGGAGGAGTAGAAACTTCAGCTGCAGCATAATATGTTGTAGTTGCAGAAATTGAAGGAGTTGTAAAAGTATTTCCAGTTGCTACTGAAAGACCTCCAGTTGCAGCAGTATACCAATTGATAGTAGCACCTGTGCTTGGCGTAGCTGCTAACTGTACAGTTCCTACACCACAACGTGAACTTGGTGTATTTGTAGCAACTTCATTAGCAAAAACAAT
This sequence comes from Flavobacterium sp. N2550, assembly GCF_025947265.1. NCBI lineage: Bacteria > Pseudomonadati > Bacteroidota > Flavobacteriia > Flavobacteriales > Flavobacteriaceae > Flavobacterium > Flavobacterium sp. N2550. Next base: position 28,739 of record NZ_CP110007.1, read on the forward strand.
ATGTACAGGAGCTGAAGTTCCTGTAGCTGGACCAGCTGAACAAGTTACCACACATTGATAGTAAGTAGCAACGGTTGGTACTACAGTTAATGTAGGTCCAGTAGCTCCTGAAATATCATTATACGTTGTTCCGTTGATAGAACTTTTCCATTGGTAAGAAACACCAGAACCAGAAACTGCATTTTGCAAGCTTAATGCTACTGAAGCACCTGCACAAATTGAAGTACTAGAAGCTATTGTGTTTCCTGGGTTCGGAGTACCGCTACAAGAATTCGAATCAGCAAAAGATATATATCCTGTGAAATTTGCTGCCGATATTGGTGTATTAGACTGCGTCGTATTAGGAGTTCCTGCAACATAAGTAGCCACACTTCCAAAAGCATTCGTATAAACACCAGCAGGAGTAAGTCCTTGAACCGGAATACTAGTGCTTACTATTGAAGCATCTCCTAATCTTACGTTCATATCAGTAATTGTACCTGACATTAAAGGAGTTTCCCATCTTCTTGTCGAAGACAAGTTAAGCAAGCTGACATCAGCAGTACCTGTATTTGAATCAAAAGCTTCTGCTTTAAGGTTAGAAACTGCAGTAGTTGCAGGAGCTAGCCAAATTGGAGCATAAGCAGCCTTTCCTACTGGATAGTACTGATAGCTAGTATTTGAATTGCCAGTTGCTATAGTTCTTGCAAGCGGTCCATTTACATACGCTGTAGCGCTTCCTCCAGAAATAGTTCCAGAAGCTGTAGCTGTACCAATTGTCAATAAATTAACATTGGTCGTATTAACTTTCCCACTTGTAAGAGTTAATGTTCCGCTAAGTGATAAAGGAACATCTAAAGTCAGTCCTGTTGTATTGGTATTGTTAACCGTTAACGATGTCAAATTAGCTGTTGGGCTAGTCGCAAGATTTCTAAACACCCCTGCTCCTGAAATAGTCTGAGGGTTTGTAGATGCTACTGCAGCACCATTATAGTCATTAATGTTTAATGTACTTCCAGCAGTTAATATTCCATTATTAGTAAGGTTACCTCCTAAATGCGTTGTACTACCCAATTGGTATTCTCCTGATATAATGTTCAAGTTATTTTTGATTGGCACAGTAGAAGTTGTTCTTACAAATCTATTAGTACCAATAGTTCCTGCATCTACAACAACATTTCCTAAACCATAAAGGAAGCTTCCTGGGAAAAGATAAACGTAAAATCCGTTACTTCCCGTTGTACTGCTATCGTTAGATACCCCATCTCCAAACTTAATTGTATGGTTAACACCTGCCGAGTTGAATGCTCCACCTTGAGAAATTCTCAAAGCGTAAATTGAAGTACTTGAACTTTGAGGAGGGTCGACAATAGTAATTGTACCACCTGTAAGATTCAAGTTAGAGACTGCTGATGCAGTAATATTTAATAAGGATACTGTTGAAGCAACAGAATTTGCAGCATTACCAGCATCATTCCCATCAATATTGATGTTACCACCGCTTTGGTTGAAAGTTGAACCAGCATTATGAATCATGTTACCAAAAACATTTACTGTCCCTGACGTAACCGTCATGATTCCATTGTTTGCGAAAGTACGGTTGTTTGCTCCCGCAGCAGACAGATTAAGCGTACCTCCTCCAACGGTAAGAGTAGCGCTAGTAGCATTTGTAATACCTGTAGTACTCGCTGCTGTAACATTTAAGCTACCACCTGTAACATTTAATATGCTATTATTTGCAACTGTACCAGAGGCTGTCAAGTTAGCACCAGAGATGTTTACTGTACCACTGTTTGTAAGTGAAGTAAAATTAAGAGCTCCAGTTGCAGCTGTTAAAGTACCTCCAGTTGCTAGAGTTAAGCTTGTGATAGTATTAGTACCATCTAAAGTTACGTTAGTAGCATTAGCGATAGTAACCGTATCTGTTGCACCAGGCACTGCATTTTTATTCCATGTGGCCGGAGTAGTCCAGTTTCCGTTAGCAACAGAAATAAATGGAATATCAGAAGATGAAACTCCTACATATAAAGGGCCTGAAAGCAAATCTGTTTGGGATACCGTTATTCTTTGCGCACCAGGAGTAGTCGTACCATTTTGATGCGTACCTCCGATTGCGGCATTAGCAAACATAACTCTTGCATTTCCATTCGATAATCCTGAGAATGCGTTTTGTGCTAATAGAACAACTGTATATGAACTTGAAGCGACAGGAGTTCCTTCATTTGAAACTACCCAATTTCCATCATATCTTTCATTTACTGTATAAGCACCATCAGCCACAGACAATCCTGAAGTAACTCCAGCAGCATCGTTATACACAACCGCTAACTCCCCAGCTACACCGCCTGTAGCATTAGTTCTTGTAATATACATTGCTCGGTTTGCGCCAGCAGCATTGATAAACGGATATCTGCTCGTTGCATTTGTTGGATCAGTCGCAATTGTAACTGTCGATCCGATTGCAGCTGCCGTCCACCATCTAGAGAATTTACCTCCTGACAAGAATCCTGTACCTACAGGAGCCGTAAGAGTACCACCTGCAGCACCAGCACCAAAAGTCATTTTATTTGTTCCTAAATTGACTCTTGCTCCAGTAAGGTTTAAGTTATTAGCTATTTTAACATCATTAATAAGCCAATTAATATTTGGAGTAGCCGTATTCGTATTGCTGAAGGTTAAGTTTCGGATTACACCTGTATTAAACGTTCCCGAACCACTTACTGTTTGTACAGCTGTTCCAGTCAATGTCAGTGTTGCTGCAGTTGTAGTACCTACAGAAAAATCAAGTATACCATTGTTTTGGATATTTCCTGCAACCGTAAGCGTTTTACCTGTTGTTCCATTAAAGGCATTAATGATTCCACCATTCGCTACAGTCAAGTTATTGTTAACCGTGAAATTTGTAGGTGTGGTCGCATAGGCTAAAGTTCCTTGAACAGAAAGATTATTTATAGACAAACCAGTCGCATCGATTGTAACTGTATTCCCTGCAGATATTACTGCATTATCAAAAGAATTTGGAACACTTCCTGCATCCCAAGTTGTTGGAGAATTCCAGTTTCCTGTTGCGACTGAAGTATAAGTTCCAGGAGGATTAGTTGCCTGAACACCATCTAAATTAGTACTTAAACCTCCTTCACTAATAGCATATACACGCCATGAATAAGAAGTACTTGGCGTTAAACCTGTAGCATTATATGTAGTAGTTCCTACATTTACACTACCTGCTAGCGTATAAGTAGCCCCACCGTCTGAAGATCTCAAAATAATGTATTTTAACACATCTATGTTTGGAGAAGATTCTGCCCAATTTAATGTCATACTACCTCCTGCAACACTTGAAAACGATAGAAATGTTGGCGGAGGGATAACCGTAGCCAATGCATTACCTGGGTTTCCAGGAGGTATCAATTGGTATACTCTTCTGCTTCCATCGGCAGAAGAACTTAAATTAGCAATAGCTCCCAAAGCAGCAACAGCTGGATTGGCAGCATAAGGTGTATTTACTGAAACTGTATTACCTGCATATAGAATTGAAGCAAAAGCTCCTGAAGCCGATCCTGTGTAGAAACCAACAGAAGGAGATCTATTTGCTGCGCCATTTCCAATGTCAACAGCAGAAACAGTTCCATAAGCATATTCTATGTTTCCTTTTTCATAAAGACGCATTTGCCAAGTAGAAGTTCCTGCCATTGCCGCACTCGTATAGAAAAGCTGCATATTAAAAAATTCTACAACCAACACACGGTTTGGCGCAGTTCCTACGACTTTGTAGTGGATTTTTCCTGTAGTCGAACCTGTTCTGAAATCAGCATTCAAAGCTGATAGCCTTGGAGATGTAGCTGAACCTCCACTTATTGTATAAGTATTAGTTGGAGCTGCTGTAGCGCCTAACTGCAAGATACCATCTTCCTGTACAGAAAATTGCGTAAATCTTGTACCCATAAAGTGGAAATCGAATCCGATGTTAGTAACAGCAGACGCTGCTGCATCAAGGCCAGGGCCTACTAATTGTGTAGTACCTGCACTCATATCAATGGCCGTACCATTCATATCAAGGGCTAGTGATCCTGTCGTATTCGTAGCAAAAGTATAATTTGCCGAAGACTGGGCCCAAACTGAATGATTCATAGCCATTAGCATGACTATAAAAAATAAGCTAATCCACGAGGGCCTAGCTAAGCGAGAAATAGAATCAGGCCGAGGGGCAGCCGAATTCGCAATCTCTTTTTTGAGTCTAGACGGTTGTCTAAGACCCGAAGGATTGTAATAATTCATCATAGTTTAAGTAAATTGATTAAAAATAAGGTAAGAACGTTTTGTTAACTAAAGGCATTAATTTACAATAATAAGTATCGAAACAAATCAAATGATTCATTCAGACATCCTTTAATATTTATATAAAAAAATGCGATTCAATCAACACGGAAAATTAATATAAAATTTAACACAAAATTATAGTTTTGATAAAAAACTTATGAACAAAGGAAAAATCACCTGCAATTAGCCATGAAACATCCTTTTTTAAACACTTTTAGTAACAATAATTTATTCTAAATTGCATAAACAAATCCATAACTTTTAAACAGATTCTAGTGATTTTACTGATTCCCGTATTTAATGGTAAAATCTAGGCACAAAAAAACTCTCCATCTCTAATTTGGCACAAATAGGAAGAAGAGTGTTTTTTTACTTAACTAAAAACCTTTATAATTATTTAAGCAGTTATCCGAAAAGACCAGCACTACTCAATATAAACAAGACCATAAAGACAAAAAACCTAATAATGGTATTGTTTGATATTGCCGAACTATTTTCTCGGTTTGCAACTTGCGATTCTCTATACAAAATTTTCATTACAAATAATTAAATACATTAACGCTAGTCTTAGGAATAACACATTGACATGTGGTAGTATCAACAGTATTTGTTATGAAATTTTAATTCTTAGATAAACTTAGGCAAAACCCTATCTATAAAAAAATAAATCCGATGAAGTTCAATAAAAAACGTTTAAGGTAGTTAATGGAACATAATGGGATGGAAATAAAAAAGCCTCCTAAAATTAGGAGGCTTTTTTTATCTATGCTTGCCCAGCCGGACCAAAATTCAAAGGAATCGGAGGCTGTTCGGTGTCTTTTATTTCGCCATGGGCGCTTTCAAAACGGTGAATGTTTTCTCCTATCGCCTTTAGTAGTCTTTTGGCGTGCTGCGGCGTCAAAACGATTCTAGATTTCACTTTTGCCTTTGGAATTCCTGGCATTATGCTTACGAAATCTAATACAAATTCTGATGCTGAATGGTTGATGATTGCCAAATTAGAATAAATTCCTTCGGCTGTTTTTTCATCCAATTCAATATTAATCTGACCTTGTGGTTGTTTTGAATCGCTCATATCTTAATAATTATATTCTTCTTTTGCGGCCATTAGCTCATTGTATTCTTCTTTAGAACCTACGATCACGTTATCATAGTCTCTCATACCTGTACCTGCAGGAATTCTGTGACCAACGATAACATTTTCTTTCAATCCTTCAAGTAAGTCTACTTTTCCAGCAACAGCAGCTTCGTTCAATACTTTAGTTGTTTCCTGGAACGATGCCGCAGAGATGAATGATTTAGTCTGCAACGAAGCTCTAGTGATACCTTGTAATACCGGAGTTGCAGTAGCCGTGATAACGTCTCTTGCTACAACTTGATTTTTATCCGTACGCTTCAATAGTGAGTTTTCATCACGCAATTGGCGAGGAGAAATAATCTGTCCTGGTTTCAAGTTTTCAGAATCGCCAGCATCTTCAACTACTTTCATTCCGTAAAGCTTATCATTTTCAACGATAAAGTCTTTGGTATGGATCAATTGATCTTCTAAGAATAGCGTATCTCCTGGATCTTCAACTTTAACTTTACGCATCATCTGGCGGATTACAACTTCAAAATGCTTGTCGTTGATTTTTACCCCTTGCAGACGGTAAACTTCTTGAATTTCATTAACCAAATATTGCTGAACAGCTGATGGTCCTTGGATTCTCAAGATATCATCTGGAGTAATAGCACCGTCAGACAATGGAACGCCTGCTCTTACGAAGTCATTTTCTTGTACAAGAATTTGGCTTGAAAGTTTTACAAGATATTTCTTGATTTCACCAAATTTAGATTCGATAACAATCTCACGGTTACCTCTTTTGATCTTACCAAAAGAAACAACACCATCAATCTCAGAAACAACAGCTGGGTTCGAAGGATTACGAGCTTCTAACAACTCTGTAATTCTTGGAAGACCTCCCGTGATATCTCCTGCTTTTGAAGAACGGCGTGGTATTTTTACCAAAACTTTACCTGCTTTAATCTTCTCACCATTTTCAACCATCAAGTGGGCACCCACTGGCAAGTTGTAAGAACGGATCAATTCGCCATCTTTACCATAAATCAATAAAGTCGGGATTAATTTTTTGTTTCTTCCCTCAGAAATTACTTTTTCTTGGAAACCAGTCTGCTCATCGATTTCAACTTGGAACGATTGTCCTTGTTCTAAATCTTCGTAAGCTACCTTACCCGTAAATTCAGAGATAATTACACCGTTATATGGATCCCATTTACAGATAGTCGTTCCTTTTTCAACTACATCTCCGTCTTTAACGAAAATACTAGAACCGTAAGGAATGTTATGTGTATTAAGGATGATTCCTGTTTTAACGTCAACTAATTTCAATTCTGTAGAACGAGAAATTACGATATCTGTGGTGTTTCCTTCAAGATCTTCACCTTTTACAGTTTTCAAATCTTCAATTTCAAGACGACCGCTGAATTTCGTAGTAATGCTTGATTCTTCAGAAAGTCCTCCCGCAACCCCACCGACGTGGAATGTACGAAGTGTCAACTGTGTTCCTGGCTCACCGATTGACTGTGCAGCAATTACACCGACAGCTTCTCCTTTTTGAGTCATTTTTCCAGTTGCTAAGTTTCTTCCGTAACATTTAGCACAGATACCTTTAGTAGCTTCGCAAGTCAATGGCGAACGAACTTCCACTTTTTCGATTGGAGATTCGTCGATCAATTTAACGATAGCTTCTGTAATCTGCTCTCCAGCTGAAATTAAAACTTCGCTAGTAAGTGGGTTGATTACGTCTTGTAATGCCACACGTCCTAAGATTCTTTCGCCTAGAGTTTCTACGATTTCTTCGTTCTTTTTCAATGCTCCTACTTCAACACCTCTCAATGTACCGCAATCTACTGTGTTTACGATAACGTCTTGAGAAACGTCGTGCAATCTTCTTGTCAAGTAACCCGCATCGGCCGTTTTCAAAGCCGTATCCGCAAGACCTTTACGAGCACCGTGAGTAGAGATAAAGTACTCAAGAATCGAAAGACCTTCTTTAAAGTTAGACAAGATCGGGTTCTCGATAATTTCACCACCGCCGGCAGTTGATTTTTTAGGCTTAGCCATCAAACCACGCATACCTGTCAGCTGACGAATCTGTTCTTTAGAACCCCTTGCTCCAGAGTCAAGCATCATATACACAGAGTTGAAACCTTGTTGGTCTTCTCTAATGTTTTTCATCGCTAATTCTGTAAGCAAAGCATTAGTTGAAGTCCACACGTCAATAACTTGGTTGTAACGTTCGTTATTGGTGATAAGACCCATGTTATAGTTCATTGAGATACCATCAACTTGTTCGTTGGCATCGTCAATCAATGATTGTTTTTGTTCTGGAATCTTAATATCTCCTAAACTGAATGACAGACCACCACGGAAGGCGAATCGGTAACCCATATCTTTCATATTATCAAGGAAGGCGGCTGTTGTAGGAACATCAGTCACACTCAAAATTCCACCGATAATATCTCTTAACGATTTTTTAGTCAATACTTGGTTGATAAATCCAGCTGCTTCTGGCACTACTTCGTTGAAAAGTACACGTCCGGCAGTTGTTTGGATGATTTTATAAACCAATTCTCCATTTTCATTGAAATCTTTAGCTCTGATTCTTACTCTTGCGTTCAATTCCAATCTTCCTTCGTTCAAGGCGATATTTACCTCTTCAGCAGAATAGAAAGTCAAGCCTTCTCCTAAAATTTTGTGCTCAGGAGTTGACAAACGCTCTTTGGTCATGTAGTACAGACCCAAAACCATGTCTTGAGAAGGTACAGTGATTGGCGCACCGTTTGCAGGATTCAAGATATTATGAGAAGCCAACATTAATAATTGAGCTTCTAGAATAGCTTCTGGTCCTAATGGCAAGTGAACCGCCATCTGGTCACCATCGAAATCCGCGTTGAACGCCGTACAAACCAATGGGTGAAGCTGAATCGCTTTTCCTTCGATCAATTTTGGCTGGAACGCTTGGATACCCAATCTGTGCAACGTAGGAGCACGGTTAAGTAATACTGGATGTCCTTTAATTACGTTTTCAAGGATGTCCCAAACTACAGGCTCTTTTTTGTCAATGATTTTTTTAGCAGACTTCACTGTTTTTACAATTCCTCTTTCGATCAATTTACGGATCACGAAAGGTTTGTAAAGTTCAGCCGCCATATCTTTTGGCAAACCACATTCGAACAATTTCAATTCAGGTCCAACGACGATTACCGAACGAGCAGAATAATCCACACGTTTACCCAAAAGGTTTTGACGGAAACGTCCTTGCTTACCTTTTAACGAATCAGAAAGCGATTTTAATGGTCTGTTTGATTCTGTTTTTACTGCAGATGCTTTTCTTGTATTATCGAATAACGAGTCAACAGATTCCTGCAACATACGTTTTTCGTTTCTCAAAATTACTTCTGGAGCTTTGATTTCCATCAATCTTTTCAAACGATTGTTACGGATGATTACTCTTCTGTATAAATCATTCAAATCGGATGTAGCGAAACGACCACCATCAAGCGGCACCAATGGACGCAATTCTGGCGGGATAACTGGAACCACTTTCATAATCATCCATTCTGGACGATTTTCGCGGTTTTCGTTAGACTCACGGAATGACTCCACAACTTGAAGTCTTTTTAGAGCTTCAGTCTTACGTTGTTTAGATGTTTCGTTGTTGGCAGAGTGACGCAATTCGTATGACAATTCATCCAAATCGATTCTTGCCAACAAGTCCATGATACATTCAGCACCCATTTTGGCGATGAATTTATTTGGATCGCTATCATCAAGATATTGATTTTCCATCGGAAGCGTATCTAAAATATTTAGGTACTCTTCTTCTGTCAAAAAGTCTAGCCTTTGCAATGATTCTCCGTCAGGATTTTTAGCAATACCTGCTTGGATTACTACGTATCTTTCGTAGTAGATGATCATATCTAATTTTTTAGACGGAAGTCCAAGGATATAACCAATTTTGTTTGGAAGTGAACGGAAGTACCAGATATGAGCAATTGGCACAACAAGGTTGATGTGACCTACTCTGTCTCTACGTACTTTCTTTTCTGTAACTTCCACACCACAACGGTCACAAACGATACCTTTGTAGCGAATTCTTTTATATTTACCACAAGCACATTCGAAATCTTTAACCGGACCGAAAATTCGTTCGCAGAAAAGACCATCACGCTCTGGTTTGTGTGTTCTATAGTTGATAGTTTCTGGCTTCAAAACCTCACCTCTTGACTCGGCCAAGATGGATTCTGGAGAAGCTAATCCTATCGAAATTTTGTCAAACCTTTTCACTTGGTTTTTATCTTTATTTCTGTTCATCATAGTCTTTACTATTGATATTGTGATAATTGAAAACCTTTTATTTGTTTAAAGCCTAAAGTTTAAGGCTATACAACCTTAAACTTTAGGACTAAAAAACTATTCCTCTAATCTGATGTCTAATCCAAGACCTTTCAATTCGTGCATCAATACGTTGAACGATTCTGGTAATCCTGGTTCTGGCATAGTTTCACCCTTAACGATTGCTTCGTAAGTTTTCGCTCTACCGATAACGTCATCCGATTTAACAGTCAAAATTTCTCTAAGCGTGCTTGATGCACCATAAGCTTCAAGAGCCCAAACCTCCATCTCTCCGAAACGCTGACCTCCAAATTGAGCTTTACCTCCAAGTGGCTGTTGCGTGATCAATGAGTATGGTCCGATAGAACGTGCGTGCATCTTATCGTCAACCATATGTCCTAGTTTCAACATATAGATAACTCCAACGGTTGCAGGCTGGTGGAAACGCTCTCCAGTTCCTCCATCATAAAGATAGGTATGTCCGAATCTTGGAATTCCGGCTTCGTCAGTCAATTCATTAATTTGGTCAAGTGAAGCACCGTCAAAGATTGGCGTAGCGAATTTTCTACCCAAGTTTTGTCCAGCCCATCCAAGAACCGTTTCATAAATCTGACCGATGTTCATACGTGAAGGTACCCCAAGCGGGTTCAACACGATATCAACAGGTGTTCCGTCTTCTAAGAAAGGCATATCTTCGTGACGAACGATTCTAGCAACAATACCTTTGTTACCGTGACGTCCTGCCATCTTATCTCCTACTTTCAACTTACGTTTCTTAGCGATATATACTTTCGCTAGTTTCAAGATTCCAGCTGGAAGTTCATCTCCAACAGTAATCGTGAATTTTTCTCTACGCAAAGCACCTTGTAAATCGTTCAGCTTAATTTTGTAGTTGTGGATTAGATCGTTCACCATTTTATTGGTTTCATCATCTGCAACCCACTGACCTTTGCTTAAGTGAGCGAAGTCTTCAACAGCGTTTAACATTTTTTGAGTGTATTTTTTACCTTTTGGCAATACTTCTTCACCCAAATCATTCATAACTCCTTGCGAAGTTTTTCCGTTTACGATGTTGAAAAGCTTGTCAACCAATTTGTCTTTTAATTCTACAAATTTGGTTTCGAACTCCATTTCAAGGGCAGCCAAATCGTCTTTGTCTTTGCCTCTCTTGCGCTTATCTTTTACCGCTCTCGCGAATAATTTTTTATCTAAAACCACACCATGCAATGAAGGAGAAGCTTTCAATGAAGCATCTTTCACGTCACCTGCTTTATCACCGAAGATTGCTCTTAACAATTTTTCTTCAGGAGTAGGATCTGATTCTCCTTTTGGAGTGATTTTCCCGATCAAGATGTCGCCAGGTTTTACTTCGGCTCCAATTCTGATCATACCATTTTCATCTAAATCTTTGGTAGCTTCTTCAGAAACGTTTGGAATATCATTCGTTAATTCTTCGTTACCTAATTTAGTATCTCTAACCTCTAATGAATAGTCATCAACGTGGATAGACGTAAAAATGTCATCACGAACCACTTTTTCAGAGATTACGATTGCATCCTCGAAGTTGTACCCTTTCCAAGGCATGAACGCTACTTTAAGGTTTCTACCTAAAGCAAGCTCTCCGTTTTGAGTTGCATAACCTTCTGAAAGTACTTGTCCTTTAACAACTCTGTCCCCTTTTCTTACGATTGGTTTTAAGTTGATAGACGTACTTTGGTTGGTTTTTCTAAATTTGATCAAATTATAAGTCTTGTCATCAGAGTCAAAACTTACCATTCTTTCTTCTTCAGATCTGTCATATTTAATAGTGATGATATTAGCATCAACATACTCAACAACTCCAGGACCTTCAGCATTGATCAATACTCTAGAATCAGACGCTACTTGTCTTTCAAGACCTGTTCCAACAATTGGAGCTTCTGGTCTCAACAAAGGTACCGCCTGACGCATCATGTTCGATCCCATCAACGCACGGTTCGCATCATCATGTTCCAAGAAAGGAATCAAAGATGCAGAAATCGAAGCGATCTGGTTTGGAGCAACGTCAGTATAATGAACAACAGTTGGGTCAACAACTGGGAAGTCACCTTCTTCACGGGCAATTACTTTATCAGCAGTAATTTGTCCATTATTGTCCATTTCGATATTTGCTTGGGCAATCATCTTGCCTTCTTCTTCTTCAGCGCTTAAGTAAACTGGCGTAGATTCTAAATCCACTTTTCCGTTAGTTACTTTACGGTAAGGTGTCTCGATGAATCCCATTCCGTTTACTTTAGCATACACTCCAAGAGATGAAATCAAACCAATGTTTGGTCCCTCTGGTGTTTCAATCGGGCATAAACGTCCGTAGTGCGTATAGTGAACGTCACGTACCTCGAAACCAGCTCTTTCTCTCGAAAGACCTCCAGGTCCAAGGGCAGACAATCTTCTTTTGTGCGTGATCTCAGCTAATGGATTCGTTTGGTCCATGAATTGAGATAACTGGTTCGTTCCAAAGAAAGAGTTGATAACTGACGATAATGTTTTAGCATTAATCAAGTCAATTGGTGTAAACACCTCGTTATCTCTAACGTTCATTCTCTCACGAATGGTTCTTGCCATACGAGCCAAACCAACACCGAATTGAGCAGAAAGTTGTTCACCAACTGTTCTAACACGACGGTTTGACAAGTGATCGATATCATCAATCTCTGCTTTAGAGTTGATCAATTCGATTAAGTATTTAACAATAGTAATGATATCTTCTTTGGTCAAGACTTGCTTTTCCATTGGGATATCCAAACCAAGTTTTTTGTTCATTCTGTAACGACCTACTTCACCTAAGTTGTAACGTTGGTCAGAGAAGAACAATTTATCGATAATACCACGAGCGGTTTCTTCATCAGGCGGCTCTGCATTACGCAACTGACGGTAGATATGCTCAACGGCTTCTTTTTCAGAGTTCGTCGGGTCTTTTTGAAGCGTATTATGAATGATAGCATAATCACCTTGATTCGCATCTTCTTTGTGCAACAAAATAGTTTTTACGTTCGCATCGATAATTTCTTCAACGTTATCTTTGTCGATAATCGTATCACGGTCAAGGATGATCTCGTTACGCTCGATAGAAACTACCTCGCCAGTATCCTCGTCCACGAAATCTTCGTGCCACGTATTCAAAACACGCGCAGCCAATCTTCTGCCTACGTATTTTTTAAGACCTGTTTTTGAAACTTTGATTTCTTCTGCAAGGTCAAAAATTTCAAGAATATCTTTATCTCTTTCAAAACCAATTGCTCTAAATAGAGTTGTAACTGGTAATTTTTTCTTTCTATCGATATACGCATACATTACGCTGTTGATATCGGTAGCAAATTCTATCCAAGAACCTTTGAAAGGAATTACTCTGGCAGAATATAATTTGGTTCCATTTGCGTGGAATGATTGTCCAAAGAAAACACCTGGTGATCTGTGCAATTGCGAAACAACAACACGTTCAGCACCATTGATAACAAATGTACCACTTGGCGTCATATAAGGAATTGTACCAAGATAAACATCTTGAACAATCGTTTCAAAATCTTCGTGCTCTGGATCTGTACAGTATAATTTTAGCCTAGCTTTTAAGGGAACACTATATGTAAGTCCTCTTTCTATACATTCTTGAATTGTATAACGTGGTGGATCAACAAAGTAATCTAGGAATTCCAACACAAATTGATTTCTTGTATCTGTGATTGGAAAATTTTCCATGAAGGTGTTATAAAGTCCTTCGTTGCCTCTTTCGTCAGATTTGGTTTCCAATTGGAAAAAATCCTTAAAAGATTTAACCTGAATATCCAAGAAATCTGGGTAGTCAGGAATATTTTTTGTTGAGGCAAAATTCAATCTTTCAGTCTGATTTGTTATCATCAATGGACAAAATTTTGATTAAAAAAAAGTGATTTTTTGTGTGTAAACACTAAGTAATCCTTACTTTCTTTTATAATCGGTACATCTTTAAAAATAAACCAAGTTGGAGTTTATTTCTTTCTTCGTACGGATTAAAAGCTTTTCGTATTCAACTCAATGACTAATAAAACCGGATATAATTTTATTATACGAAAAATGGTTTAGGCCATTGAGCATCAACTCAAGACCTAAACCTAGTTCTTAAAACCGAGTAAACTTATTTAAGTTCAACTACAGCTCCAGCTTCTTCTAAAGATTTTTTAAGACCTTCTGCTTCGTCTTTAGAAACACCTTCTTTAACGTTTGCAGGAGCACCGTCAACTAAGTCTTTTGCTTCTTTAAGACCTAAACCTGTAAGTTCTTTTACAGCTTTAACTACAGCTAATTTAGAAGCACCAGCATCTTTCAATACTACAGTGAATTCTGTTTGCTCTTCAGCAGCTGCGCCAGCATCACCACCACCAGAAACTACAACAGCAGCTGCAGCTGGTTCGATACCATACTCGTCTTTTAATATTGTTGCTAAATCGTTAACTTCTTTTACAGTTAAGTTAACTAATTGTTCTGCGAATTGTTTCAAATCTGCCATTTTTTCTATCGTTTAAATGATTTTGTAAAATATAATTTATTTGTGCGTACTGATTAAGATTCAGCTCCTTCTTCGTTTGCGAATTGGTTCTTAAGAGCAGAAATAACTCTTTGAGCCGGAGACTGAAGTAATCCGATGATTTCTCCAATAACTTCTTCCTTAGATTTAAGTGAAGCAAGAGAATCTAAAAGGTTATCTCCAATGTAGATTTCACTGTTGATATAAGCCCCTTTAAAAACTGGTTTATCAGATTTTTTACGGAATTCTTTGATAATTTTTGCAGGAGCGTTCGCCACGTCTGCAATGAATATAGAAGTGTTTCCTTTCAAAACTTCTGGTAGTTCACCGTAGTTGTTTTCAGAAGCTTCCATTGCTTTTGTAAGCAACGTGTTCTTAACAACTTCTAATTTGATACCAGCTTTGAAGCAAGCTCTTCTTAAGCTTGAAGTAGTTTCTGCATTTAGTCCAGAAATATCTGCTACATAAACAATATTTGTACCAGCTAACTGTGCAGTTAAATCTTCAATCGCGATTGATTTTTCTTCTCTAGTCATACTAAAAATTTTTAACTACCAATTATACAGCTTTAGGATCTAAAGCTATAGCAGGGCTCATTGTTGATGAGATGTGGATACTTTTAATATAAGTACCTTTCGCTGCAGTTGGTTTCATTTTGATTAATGTTTGAATAATTTCATGCGCATTTTCGGTAATCATGTCAGCTCCAAATGAAACTCTTCCGATTCCTGCATGAACGATACCAGTCTTATCAACTTTAAAGTCGATTTTACCAGCTTTTACTTCTTGAACTGCTTTCGCAACATCCATAGTAACTGTTCCTGTTTTAGGGTTTGGCATAAGACCTCTTGGTCCTAAGATTCTTCCTAATGGACCTAATTTACCCATAACAGCTGGCATAGTGATGATAACATCAACATCTGTCCAACCATCTTTGATTTTTTGTAAATAGTCATCCAATCCAACGTGGTCAGCACCAGCTGCTTTAGCTTCAGCTTCCTTATCTGGAGTAACCAATGCCAAAACTCTAACGTCTTTACCAGTTCCGTGAGGCAATGTTACTACACCTCTTACCATTTGATTTGCTTTTCTTGGATCTACACCCAATTTAACAGCGATATCAACAGACTCATCAAATTTTGCAGAAGCAACAGTCTTGATTAATGCAGAAGCATCTTTCAAAGAATATAGCTTGTTTTTTTCAATTTTAGATGCAGCCTCTTTTTGTTTTTTTGTCAATTTTGCCATGTCTTTTCTTAATTAGAAGGAGCGTCTCCAGTTACAGTTATACCCATAGATCTAGCTGTTCCAGCAATCATGCTCATAGCAGACTCAATTGTGAATGCATTCAAATCAGCCATCTTGTCTTCAGCGATAGCTCTAATCTGATCCATAGTAACTTTCGCTACTTTTTTACGATTAGGCTCTCCAGAACCAGATTTCAATTTTGCAGCTTCTAATAGTTGAATAGCAGCAGGTGGTGTTTTTACAACGAAGTCGAAAGACTTATCTTTGTATACAGTAATTTGTACTGGTAACACTTTGCCAGGTTTATCTTGTGTTCTAGCATTGAACTGCTTACAGAACTCCATGATATTAACACCAGCAGCACCCAGAGCAGGTCCAACCGGTGGCGACGGGTTCGCAGCACCTCCCTTAACTTGTAGTTTAACTACTTTACTAATCTCTTTAGCCATTGTTTAAAAAATTTAACGCATCTTCATTGGAAGCGATAGATACGGTTCTATTATATGTGTAACAAAAAATTATACTTTTTCAACTTGCATAAAGCTTAACTCTAATGGTGTTTTTCTTCCGAAAATTTTCACCATTACTTCAAGCTTACGCTTCTCTTCGTTGATTTTCTCAACAGTTCCATTGAAACCATTGAAAGGTCCATCAACCACTTTAATTGTCTCGCCAATAGTGAAAGGAATAGAATGATTGTCTGTTTTCACAGCAAGCTCATCTACTTTTCCTAACATTCTATTTACTTCCGACTGTCTTAAAGGCACAGGATCTCCTCCTTTTACTTCACCTAGAAAACCGATAACGCTAGTTATAGACTTAATAATATGAGGTATTTCGCCAACAAGATTAGCCTCAATCATTACATAACCAGGAAAATAGACTTTGTCTTTGCTGATCTTTTTCCCATCCCTTACTTGCACTACTTTTTCAGTAGGCACAAGTACTTGAGAAATATAATCTGCCATTCCCAATCTGTTGATCTCAGTTTCGATATAAGCTTTGACTTTATTTTCTTGTCCGCTTACCGCTCTGACCACATACCATTTTTTCACATTATTATCCGCCATCTCAAAAATTAACCTTTTATCAAATTAAAGAAACCAGCTAATGCTTTTGCGAAAACAACGTCTACTCCCCATGTTGCCAAGGCGAATATTACAGAGAAAACAGCAACTACAATTGTCAAGCGCTGTACTTCTGCCCATTCTGGCCAAGTAACATTATTTTTTAATTCACCGAAAGCTTCGGTTATGTAATTAACAACTTTTGTCATTGTAATTTATTTTTGCACGGGCGGAGGGATTCGAACCCCCATCAACGGTTTTGGAGACCGCTATTCTACCCTTGAACTACGCCCGTTTATTAAAAACCAGCAGCATCCGATAGGCGCTGCTGGTTCTTTAAATATAGTATTCTAATTATTCTACGATTTCAGTCACCTGACCAGCTCCAACCGTTCTACCACCTTCACGGATAGCGAAACGAAGACCTACGTTCATAGCGATTGGGCTTAACAAAGCCACATCAATAGTTAAGTTATCACCTGGCATTACCATCTCTACACCTGCTGGCAAAGAGATAACTCCTGTTACGTCAGTTGTACGTACGTAGAACTGTGGACGGTAGTTATTGTGGAATGGCGTGTGACGACCACCTTCTTCTTTTTTCAAGATATAAACCTCTGCTTTGAATTTAGCGTGTGGTTTTACTGAACCTGGCTTAATAATAACCATACCTCTTTTGATATCAGCTTTATCAATACCTCTTAACAACAAACCTACGTTATCTCCAGCTTCACCTCTGTCAAGGATTTTACGGAACATCTCAACTCCTGTAATTGTAGAAGTCAATTTGTCAGCTCCCATACCGATGATTTCAACAGCATCTCCTGTATTAGCAACTCCAGTTTCGATACGACCTGTAGCAACAGTTCCACGACCTGTAATTGTAAATACGTCCTCAACTGGCATCAAGAATGGTTTAGCAACGTCACGAACTGGCTCTTCGATCCAGTTGTCAACAGCTTCCATCAATTCCATAATTTTAGGAACCCATGTAGCATCTCCGTTCAATCCACCCAAAGCAGAACCTTGGATAACTGGACCGTTATCTCCATCATATTCATAGAAAGACAACAAGTCTCTGATTTCCATTTCAACAAGCTCTAACAACTCAGCATCATCAACCATATCCACTTTGTTCATGAATACAACGATTCTAGGAATACCTACCTGGCGACCTAAAAGGATGTGCTCACGAGTTTGTGGCATTGGTCCGTCTGTAGCAGCTACAACCAAGATAGCACCGTCCATTTGAGCAGCACCAGTAACCATGTTTTTCACGTAATCCGCGTGACCTGGACAGTCAACGTGAGCATAGTGACGGTTAGCTGTTTCATACTCAACGTGAGATGTATTAATTGTAATACCTCTTTCTTTTTCTTCTGGAGCATTATCAATCTGATCGAAAGATTTTGCAGCTGTTTTAGAAAAACCTGCTTCTGCCATTACTTTAGTAATTGCAGCAGTCAATGTAGTTTTTCCGTGATCCACGTGTCCAATTGTACCTATATTTAAGTGCGGTTTGGAACGGTTAAAATTCTCCTTTGCCATTTTACTTAATTTTAATCTTAGTTATATATTAGTGTTCAAATTCTTTCTTACTTGAGCCAATGACGGGATTTGAACCCGTGACCTCTTCCTTACCAAGGAAGCACTCTACCCCTGAGCTACACCGGCAGGGAATCCTGATTAAAGGATTTATGATTTCAGATTTAAGACTTAGATAAATCAAAAATCTTAATTCACAAATCTTTTTTTTGTGGGGAGAGCAGGATTCGAACCTGCGAAGTTTTCACAGCAGATTTACAGTCTGCCCTCGTTGGCCGCTTGAGTATCTCCCCTTAACCATTTTATTGTCAATCTAATAAAGAACTGAGCCGATAGAGGGACTCGAACCCACGACCTGCTGATTACAAATCAGCTGCTCTAGCCAACTGAGCTACACCGGCAAACTCAATAAAAAAAGTCCGCTATTTCTAACGGACTGCAAATGTATATCTTTTTGTTTCTTAATCAAAATATTTTTGAAAAAAAATTATATTATATATGTGTTCTTATCTTTTCTTTTCGTTTCAGCAATACTCTCTCTAAGGCTTCTGACGAAAGCTCAACACCTTCCTCAAATGTTTTACACTGCTTTTTAACAATAAACTCATCTCCAGGAACATGAATTTTCACCTCTACTATCTTATTTTCCTTATCGCTCGTCTTTTCTACCTTCAAAAAAACGTCTGACGAAACCACTCTGTCATAGTACTTTTCCAACTTATCCATTCTGTCTTGAATGAATCCTACAAGTTTTCCGTCAACATTAAAGTTAACTGCATGAACGTTTACCTTCATAATAAAATTTTTATACGGTTGAACATTTTGAATTATTTCCGGTTCCTCGGATGCGCATCTCCGTAAACTTTTTTCAGCTCTGCTAAACTGCTATGCGTATAAATCTGCGTAGATGCCAAACTAGAATGCCCTAATAATTCTTTTACTGAATTTAAATCTGCTCCATTGTTTAACATATGAGTCGCAAAGGTATGTCTTAAGATATGCGGACTCTTTTTTACTTTCTCGGAGACATTACTAAAGTACATATTTATTAGTCGATACACAAGCGAATCATTTAATTTAACGCCTTTTAACGTAAGAAAGAAAAACGACTCATCCTTAACCTCCTTCAAGCTAGCTCTTTCCGAAAAACAAAGCCTAAACTGATCTTGTATTATTGGTAACAACGGAAGGATTCTTTCCTTATTTCTCTTCCCAAGCACCTTCAACACTCCTTTTGAAAGGTCTATGTTTGATACTTTTAGATTAATCAGTTCCGCTCTTCGAATTCCTGTCGTGTAAAACAAATCGATAATAAGCTTGTCACGGACACCTTCGTAACCTTCAGGATACGTTATAACATTCAGCACATTGTCTAATTCCTTTTCAGAAAAAGGAATCTGCAGTTTTTTTGGCGTTTTTAAAGCTTTATGCTTCAGCAGCGGACTCGCATCTACTTGCTTTATTTTTAAAAGAAATTTATAGAATGACTTTAGCGAAGAAATTTTTCGGTTTACAGAAGTATTTGAAATTCCAGCATCGACTAATGAAACAATCCAGCTTCTGATCTGGCTATAATTTACTTCGTTTAACTCATCTTGGTCAAAATTCTGTTTTAGGAAAAATTCAAAATCAGACAAGTCGTTACAATAAGCCGTAACGGTATGAAGCGAATAGTTTTTCTCTTTCTGAAGATAATCCTTGAATGATTCTTTGGTAGTAAGCATAAAAAAACCGTTAGCATCAAAGGTATTAAACTTTCATGACTAACGGTTTTGTATCCTGAAGAAAATTAATTCTTAATTTTCTAATTGATCTCTTAGGTTTTGGATATAACCAGCTTTTTGAATTTGGGCTCTCTTGATTACAGATGGCTTAATAAAAGCTTGACGTGCTCTTAATTGACGAACTGTTCCAGTTTTATCAAATTTTCTCTTATAGCGCTTTAATGCTCTATCGATATTTTCTCCGTCTTTAATTGGTATAATTAACATAATATGACACCTCCTCTCGTTAAGGGTGCAAACTTATAAAATTATTACGAATTATGAATCACGAATTACAAATTATTTTACAGCAGGTTTATAATTCTGCTTGTCAATTATCATTTTTGACAAAATTTCTTTCAAAATTTCTGAAGTTCCACCTCCAATTGGCCCTAAACGGCTGTCTCTGAACAAACGTGCCAAAGGATATTCTTCCATGTAACCATACCCTCCTAGCATTTGCAGACAGCTATAAATTGTTTCGTCGGCTACTTTTGTAGATTTCAATTTTGCCATTGTAGCTTCTTTAACTACATATTCTTTCTGATTTAGTCGTGCAACTGCTGCATAATTAAACAGCTTGCAGTGCTCCACATCGGTTGCATGCTCTACAATAGTATGTCGTAAAGCCTGAAATTTATCTATTGTTTTTCCAAACGCTTCACGTTCTGACATATATCCGATAGTGTATTCAATTGCATACTCTGCTCTAGCGTGAGCATTTATTGCCATGATTAGTCGTTCTAGCGCAAAATGCTGCATAATATAAGGGAAGCCTTTTCCTTCTTCGCCCATTAAATTTTCTTCAGGGATTTCAACATTGTCGAATGCAATTTCGGCAGTATCAGAAGCTCTCCATCCTAATTTATCTAATTTTGTAGCCGCTATTCCTTTCAGGTTTGCATCCACCAAAAACATACTGATTCCTTTATTACCAGATTCTGGATTTGTTTTGGCTGCAACTACATAATAATCGGCATAAACTCCGTTTGTGATAAAAGTTTTCGAACCATTAATAATGTATTTATTGCCTTGTTTAACCGCTGTCGTACGCATTCCTGCAACATCACTTCCGCCAAAAGGCTCTGTAATACATAAAGCTCCTATTTTGTCTCCCGAAATACTTGGTGCTAAATACTCTTGTTTGATTCTCTCGCTGCCTTCTGCATTTAAATGCGTCATCGCTAAGTAAGCATGTGCCCACATTGCTGCGGCAAAACCAGAAGATTTAATTTTTTGAAGTTCTTCTAAAAAGACTACCGTATAGAATAAATCCAAGCTCATCCCTCCATAGGCTTCAGGATAATTGATTCCGAAGAACCCCATTTCGCCAAATTTTTTCCAAATAAAACGCTCGATTGTTCCTGTTTTTTCCCATTTTTCAATGTGCGGAACTACTTCTTTTTGCAAAAAATCCTGTAAGCTCTTCCTAAATAATTCGTGCTCTTCAGTAAAATATATTGAATTCATATTATAACAAGGGGTATTTTTATATCTTATTTTTTTAGAAATCCAAATATAAGGCAATTGTTTTTTTCTTTTCAACAGAAAAGCTATTATTTTTTATCAAATCCGCAATTTAACAAATCATTTAGTACTTATTTAAACAAAATTCACAATTAGAGTTTCTTATACTGCTTGCATTTCAATTTAGATATTACATTATTCCAATAATTAATACTCTAGATATTTTTCGATTATTTTCACTTTCTCCACAGGGAAGCCTTTTATCTTTATTAAATCTTCACTACTAGAAATCCCTCCATTCATACTTCTATAGGTGACAATCTCTTTACTGATTGGATATCTGAAATAAGGAAATTGGGAAAGTTCTTTTACGGAAGCATCGTTGATTTTTATTTTCTTGACATTTGGAACAACTCCTATCTTAAATTGGGCGTTTAGTTTTTCTATAACTTCAGGCGAAAGTCCCCAGACATCATTCATTTGTTCCATGCTTACAAAGCCTCCCAAAATTTCTTTCTGCTTTAAAATTCTTTCTGACAAGCCAGGCCCGATGCCATATATCTTTATCAAATCTTCCTGTGTCGCTTTATTAATATCGATTAGGATAATCTTTTCATTTTTTACAAATGATTGTTTTTCATAGGAAGTAAAACTGCTTTTTTTATTTTTAACCCAATCGGGAAATTTAAAATAAGGCGCAATTGCATTTAGCAACGAGTCTGAAACTTTTGTCACTGCTTGGAATTCCTCGGCCGAATTGACATATTTATTGCCTTCTCGGAATTTCAAAAGCCTGTCTATTTCAACTGTAGACATCCCTAATTTGTAGCCTTTAAAATCGGTTATGAAATTCGGGTTGAAAGGATAAATTTTGGGCTTGAAATCAATCTTGGCCTTTTTCATCTTGTCAATTTCTGGCTGTAGCGAAAGCCATTCTTGTTTTTCGACAGAATTATCTTCTTCGATTTCTACATCGATACAATAATAGGCTAACTGTATTCCTGCGATAATAAGGATCAGTATAAAAATGCCGGTACGTTGTTGGGAATCAAACTTGAAGAATGAATTGGTTGGCATGGAATAAAAATTTTAAGTGGCGGAGAGATAACATAATGGAATATAGGATTACAAATCAAAGACGGAACTTCGCTTCGTATAGACTAGATCTTTTAATCTGACGAGAAAGGCAAGCGTCAGGTACACACCAAACCAGAGACCGACAGTAAAAAAAGAAATATAGATGAAAAACAAACGTACGCTCGATGCTCTCATCCCCAAGCGGTCAGCTAAACGGGACGAAACTTCAAAGCCGTGCTTTTCAAAAAAGTGCCTGATGTTGGTTATAAATGACATACTAAAAAAGTCAAAATTCAAATTTAAGAATTTCTGATTTCAACAGCTAATAAATTTTAACTTTTCATCAGCTCTAGACCAATAGCGCATTCGAGGCAACGTTTCTTATTGCAATATTCGTTCTTGAGTTGCAATAAGGACTGTGTTTCATAAGCGTTCTTAGCCGTTATTCTAAAGCTATGAAATTTATCAATGATGCTATTTTTCTCGGCAGGAATGTCTGCAAGCAATCGTATCATCTGTTCCGAAACGTCATTTCCCTGAGAACTGGCATAAGCAAACTTCAACGGGACAACCGTATTGATAAGCAAAAGGTCGATAAAAGAATTCGTGAGTTTCTTTTTCTTTTTAGGGCTTCGCTTGTCAAACTGATAATGATTATCCCAATAGTCTGAAGCGGCAATATTGAATATGTCATAGAACTCCAAGAGCGTTTCCGCTTTCATCATATCTGAAAATAAATTTTGTCTCGAATGATACAGATTTGCCAACTGAGAAAGCCTTATTGTCGGAAAATTATCAGGACGATGCTTAAAAAACTGCATCGGCTCGACATAGACTTTTTTCAAGTCGTGCTTTTGCAAAAGATATTCCCAGCGTTCTTTCAGTTCTGTAAAGTAAAAATCTTCGCATTCTTTCATAAACAGGCCTGCCCTGCCATAGAACATAGCTTCGAGATTCTGGACATCGAAACTTTCTTTTCTGATTTTATGAAACGGAATAGAATTGGCAATTTTGAAAAAAATCTCTCCATTTGTATTCAATCCGAAATTTTTAGCCAGCAAGCAAAACAGTACAGCCTCCCAATCCTTTATAGTTGCTGAAAATAGTTTCTCAATAGGCTGATATTTCTTTTCAAGCCTTTCAAAAAACAGACGCTCCAGCCAATTTTTAAAGACAAAATTATCAATAGAGTCAATCTCATTCTCACAAAAAATCCATGTCTTTGATGCAATAAGAGATTGATAATTTTCAAGCACTTTCTTAGAAACGTATTCCTTGAGTTCCAAAACCGCAATCTCGGTATTGTCTTTTCGGAAAACTTCGGTATCATGTTCCCAGACTACATGCAGAATGACATTTTCATAATTGGGATCGGTTTCGTGGTGATGGACATACCAATCGGAAGACTTGAGATGTATTTCTATATTTCCGGCCCATTTCTGAGTGCCAATTACAATCTGAGCATTAAAGAAATCAGGCCCGGCTTTTTGAAGGTACTGTCCGGAATTAATAATCAGGAGTTTTTCACCTTGTGTAGTATGCAGTTTTGTAAAATCAAAGTTTTTAAACTGCCAGATATAATGCAGAAAATCTTCTTTCATTTTGTATGGATTTTAAAAAATTCTAGGCGTTTATCATTCAAAAGATTAACTAATGTAGCAAAATTTATTTAACAAACAAACATATATTTGCTATTCTAACTATCATAATCACCATGAGATACTACATTTTATTGCTCTTTGCTTTTTTTACAATTGCTTCTACAGCCCAAAAGAATAACAAGGCTTATAAAATAAGCTACTCCAGATCCTCCAACGGAAAAACAATCGAAGGCCAAGATCCAATTTTAGTTTTTTCTGATTCGAAGGAAACGATTATCACTTCAGAAAATAATATTATGGGCAAAGCAGATTTTCCATTTGAAGAAACTTTTATTGCTCAAGATTCAAATGCTATAGTCCAGTCAGCACAACTTTCAGCTTCAAAAAAAATAGTTACGATTGACAGCTTATCTTTAGGAAAACAGACATTTGAAATCAGCAATGAAACAAAGACCATTTTAGGCTACAAATGCAAGAAGGCAAAAACAATCGTAAATTCAAACACCATCGAACTATGGTATACCAATGACCTAAACGTAAAAGGCGCCCCATCAGTTTTAGGCCAAAAATTAGGTTTGGTATTAGAGATGGTCCGCAACAACAATTATGTAATTACCACTACCAAAATCGAAAAGATCAAAGCGATTCCTGCTAACTTATCGGCTTTAAAAACAAAATTCACGGCTATTGACTTGCTAACGTTTAGAGACTTGTTATGGAAAAGCCGATTTACGACTATCCCTGTTTTTGAAAATGAAGTCATTAATTTTTCGGAAGAGTCAAAATCAAACGACAGTATTTTTCGATTCGCCAACGGAACCATCATCCTAAAGAAGATTAAATTTCCAGAAATCAAACCTGGAAGCCAAGTATTTGTTGACCTGAAAGAACAGTCAAATGGTGATGCGTATGATAGGACAGGTTCGGTTTTCGCAATTCCAGCAAAAGAGAAATTCTCTTTCCTGAACGGATTGCAAGAAGGAGCCAAAACGCTTCCTATTTATGAAAATGGAAACGGAAAGCAGTATCAAGGTGTCGTAAAAACAGGCAATTATCTTCCGCTATTGGAATTGATGCGTTTTTTCACACCTTTCGGCATAAAACAATACGGACACATTCAGTTGAAAGATAAAACTTGGCATGAAAGCGTTCCGTATCGTCAAGATATTTCCGAGCTGCAATCAGCGTTGAGCAATCAAGAAATATATGTAGGTGCTTTTATCGGGACCTACGACAAAGGAGGCCATAAAATAAGCTTGAATATCACAATCCACAGCGAAGAAAAGCAAAATCCAAAAAACACTTTCTTACTGCCGCTTTTCAACACGACTAATATCATGGAAATGGCAGGCCAAGAATATGCTACGATGTTCAATAACGAGAAAGGAATCGAAGTTAGCTTTACTTTGGAGAAAGACATAAAAAACGCAAAGCTTCGCTACATTACGACCGGACATGGCGGCTGGGAAAACGGTGATGAATTTGTCCCAAAGAAAAACACGATTCTTTTAGATGGCAATGAAGCTTTCAGTTTTGTGCCTTGGCGAATGGATTGTGGTTCTTACCGTCTTTTTAATCCGGCTTCAGGTAATTTTGGAAACGGATTGTCATCATCAGACTACAGCCGTTCGAATTGGTGCCCTGGAACGGTAACCAATCCTAACTTAATCGACTTAGGGGATTTGAAAGCAGGAAAGCATACAATTCAGGTGAAAATACCGCAAGGAGAAAATGAAGGCGGAAGCTTTAGTTCTTGGAATGTTTCTGGCGTTTTGATTGGAGAATAATTTAGTTGATATAACTAAAAAAGCCTAGCAATGTGCTAGGCTTTTTTTATATGATAGGATTGTTATTTTATAGAACCAATAATATCGTATTTGGTAATGATATGATGTTTGCCATTTCCTAAATCAACCAACACCGCTTGATTGTCTTTGCTGAACAATTTGGAAACTTCTTCGATCGAAGTTCCAGTTTTTACAATCGGGTAAGGTTTTCCCATGACTTCTTTGATTGGTTTTTCAGCCACATTTTTATCCGAAACATAACTTTGGAACAAATCGGTCTCATCGACAGAACCTACAAAACCATTAATATCGATTACTGGAATCTGAGAAATTTTATACTTACGCATTCTTTCAATTGCATGAGAAACCAATTCTTCGGTACGAACAACCACAAGCGGCTTATCGATATGATCTTTGATTACATCTTCTGCTTTGGTAATATCTTCGTCTAAGAATCCTCTTTCGCGCATCCAGTCGTCGTTGAACATCTTGCCTACATAACGGCTTCCTGAATCGTGAAAAAGAACAACGACTACGTCTTCTGGTTTGAAATGCTCTTTTAATTGCAACAGTCCTTTTATAGCCGACCCTGCAGAGTTTCCGACAAATATTCCTTCTTCCAAAGCAATCTTTCTGGTATAAACGGCCGCATCTTTATCGGTTACTTTTGTAAAACCATCAATTAGCGAAAAATCAACATTTTTTGGAAGGATATCTTCACCGATTCCCTCAGTGATATACGAATAGATTTCGTTTTCATCAAAGATTCCTGTCTCATGGTATTTTTTGAATACTGAACCGTAGGTATCTACTCCCCAAATCTTGATGTTTGGATTTTTTTCTTTTAAGAATTTTGCAACTCCAGAAATTGTTCCTCCAGTTCCAACACCTACTACAAAATGCGTGATCTTGCCTTCGGTTTGTTCCCAAATTTCAGGTCCAGTCTGCTCATAATGTGCCAATGAATTTGACGGGTTGTCGTATTGGTTTACATACCAAGAGTTTGGAGTTTCTTCTGCCAGCCTTTTCGAAACTGAATAGTAAGAACGTGGATCTGTAGGCTCAACGTCAGTCGGACAAACCACGACTCTTGCGCCAACGGCACGAAGAATATCCATCTTTTCTTTTGACTGCTTGTCTGAAATTACGCAAATCAGCTTATATCCTTTTACTATTGCACCTAAAGCCAATCCCATTCCGGTATTTCCTGAAGTCCCTTCAATGATGGTTCCTCCTGGTTTTAGACGTCCATCTGCTTCAGCATCTTCTATCATTTTCACGGCCATCCTATCTTTTACAGAATTGCCAGGATTGAAGGTTTCTACTTTTGCCAAGACCAAAGCATCGACCTCTTTAGTTACCTTGTTTAATTTTACTAGAGGCGTATTTCCAATAGTTTCTAATATATTATTTGCGTATTTCATTTATAATTCGTGATTATTTAAGTCGCAAAGATAGGAACTACAAAATTAATTACGAATTATGAAGCATAAATTATACATTCCGTAATTTCATTAAATTACAGTTTCGCAATAAACAGCTTAAAAAAAATTATGAGAAGAAGTTCCATACCAATCCAAAACGCACGATAAAGTCACGGTAAGGATAATTAGGAGCCGAATAGAAATCATTGCCAGTAAAGCTAGAGTTGAAATGTTCTGCTTTTAGATAGACTCTTGTCTGACGGATTTTAGCATTGATAAAAAAATCAAATGTTGGAAAGCCACCTATTTCTCTTTGATTTTGTATATAAAAATCGCCAATAACCGGATTATAATCATTTGCATAGAATTTAGAAAAATAGCTAAATGTAATTCCGGTCTGCAAAAACAAAGCTTTTTTGAAAAGATGGTCTGAATAGTACAGTGTATTTCTCGTAACCAACTGTGGAACGTTCAAGATATCATCTTCTTGATCTGCTTTTTGGTAAAGAACAGTATTATCAAGTGCCCATTTCCTGAATTTAAACTCTTTAGAGACTTTTAAAGAGATATAGTTAATCGTTTTGGAATATTGGCCTGGTTTTACAGTAAGCGTGTCTGCAACGGTACTTTCATTAAAGAAATACAAATGATTCTTTAAGCTTGAAACCTGCAACGAGGCGCTTGCCCATTGTGTATTCGCGTTAACTGTCAAGCTGTTTATCTTTTCGTTTTTGAAATTATTAGACCAGTTATAATCTACGTAGCTGCTTTGAAAAAGATTAAACAAATGGTCTGGCACTTTGCTTAAATTTTGGTATTGGAAATGCACATTGTTTCTGTCATCAAATTTATACGACAGATTGGCGTCAAGAGTAGACATTTTTTGGTCGGAAATGGAACTTGAAAACAAAAATCTTCCATTCCAATTATTCTTCTGATAAGTATATTGGCCACCGACTACATTAAATTCATCCGACAGAAGGTTTTGTACCGTATTTGTAGGATTCACAATGATGCGATTGTAAAAATAATTATACCTGAAATCTTCTATAAAAAACTGGAACTGTCCGAGCGTGCTGTTCTCATACGTTGCTCCTACTTTATTGTACATACGGTTGTATCTAGTCTTATCGTTTATATTACTAGATCGATAGGATGTTCCAAATCTTGACAACCTAATAGTCCCTTGTGCAGGAGTAGTTATCGTAGTGATAATTGTCGGCTGAGTATATTCGAAAAATTTATTTTCGTAATTAAATTGATGATTAATGTAGAGATTGTTTCCTCCTTTTTCTTTATTAATCCTAAAATAATGATCGAAAAAATAGCGGTTCCCTTTTAGGATCGAAGTAGCATCAAGCGAATATACATCCAATCTGGCTCTATCGTCAAACTCACTATCGCCTCCTTCAAAATCTTCCAGACTTACGATTCCGCCATTTTCGCCATTAGTCAAATCCTGACCCGTAAAATGGGCTTTCAAGAAATACCGTTCGTTTGAAGTATTATAGCTTGTCATGAATTTAAAATTCCCATTGCTCGAAAGCTGATTTACGTACTTTCCGAGCGAACGAAGTCCACGATAGCCTATTGAAAAATTTAATCTTTCGGAAGTATTCAACGTAATAAAAGCATCAATCATCTGGCCTTGTTCCATAACCGTCTTGAAATATAATTCAGTCATCGGAGTGGCAACATTATAATATTTTATGTCATCGACTTCCAAGTAATTGAAATGTTTTCCAGCAAAACCAAAACTTGGATAGGCAGTACTTTTATTAAGTCCGTATTGAAGCGTATTGAATGTCTGTCCTTCATTTGAAAAAGGAAGCAACCCAAAATTATCTTTTCTCAGATAATTAAACTTATATTCTTTTTGAATGGTCAGCGATGTATCTACATACGTAGTATCATGTTGCAAAGTGATTATCTTATACAGATCAATTGTAGCAATCGAGTCATTTTTAGACGGTTCAGCTAATTTAGATTTTTTGGCCTTATTTGTAACAGCGACATTTTCTTTTGTCGGCAAATCTTTCTCTTGTGCAAGCGCAAACAGAGGTAATAAAAATATCGCTACATAAAAAAACTTTGCCATCTAAAAAACAATTTGAGCAAAGATACTTTTTTTAAGTAAAATAAAAACATAAAAAAACCCGCTTTAAAAGCGGGCTTTAGAACATCATATAGAATTATTGTTTGATGAATTTTCTTGTAACCGTTTTATCTTGGCTAGAGAACTTAGCAAAATAAACTCCTGATTGAAGATTAGAAACATTAACAGAATTCGATGAAAAGTCTTTACTTGAAATAACTAATTTTCCTGTAATATCAAAAATAGAGATATCTGACAGCACGATATCATTAGCTAATGAGAAATTAAGATTGTTTGCAACAGGATTCGGATATACAACGATAGAATTATCAGCAATAAAATTATCTCTGTTTAAAGTCAACCCATTATCACTATTTGCAATCAATGCAAATTCTTGCGAACCGTTTACTAAAGTTCCTTTGTGAGTAACTTGAATCGTATAAGTTCCAGCCTGCGCTACATCGATTTCAACTTTTTCAACATTGTCAACTTCGTTATCTGAGTTGCGAGTAGCACCAGAAAATTGATCATCTGGATTCATTTTCCATGGATAGTAAGTAGTACCGTCTTTTAAGATTTTCAAATCCAGATTGTTTCTAAGTCTTGGAACTCTATTATTTAAGGTACCTGCAGTATTTAATGCTCCAACAGGATCTGTCCAACAAATTGTAACTTGTAATTTTTGCGGACCGCTTATGCTAATATTCTTAGTAAAAGTCTGTGCATTTGCCAAAGTATTTTCTTCTAAGATTGTTGTCGTACCTTTACCAGAAATAATTCTAGCAGCTGCTTCAGCATTCGCTAATCCCCATCCAAATTCATAATCAGGACCTGGATTTGCACCTGCCTCACTCGCAGAATGGCAAATTAACCCCCTAACAGTTGCCGCTTTCATGTAAGCTGCATTAATGTTGTTATAGTGTTTTTGTAATAGCACAACCATCCCTGTAATTGCAGGAGCTGCCATAGAAGTTCCATTTAACTCTCCGTAAGCTGTATCAGAGCTGCTCACTGAAGATGACACATTAACACCTTTAGCAGCAATGTCTGGCTTAATACGACCATCATCTGTAGGGCCATAATTACTGAAATCACTCATTACAACACTTCCGGCCCCTGTATAATTCAATACTTCATTTACAGCCGCAACAGTAATTCCGTTTTTTGAAGTTCCAGTTCCAGATAATAAATCATATCCTCCATTCTGAACAACGTGAGCAAAAGACTGATCTCTATCATTACCGGCAGCAATAACAATCTGATAGTAAGGATAAGCATTAGCTAACATATCAATTTCTCTTGAAGAAGTATCGTATTGCCCAAAAAGCCAAACGGGTAATGAGGCAGAAGCATATCCATAGGAATGATTAGAAACCAAGAAACCTTGGCTACCAAAACTAACCATTTCATCATAATCATTATCCCAATCATGAGTAAGTGCTTGTGCTTGATAGGCAATACCTCTACGTGCTCCTAATCCGGCTCCTCTTGCTATAATTGTTCCAGTAACGTGAGTCGCATGTAAGCTTAATGTAGTTGCAGCATCGTTTAATAGTACTCGGCCTGTTTGAAATTCGGTATGTGTATTTCTAACTTTACCGCCATCCCATACACCAGCAGTCATACCAGAACCAGTAATATTAAGACCCAAAGATCCCCCTGGATATAGTGTATTCGTTTTTATGGTCTGAGAAGAACCTGCATTGGAAGTAGTGAAGAATATTGGAATACCATTAAAAATTCGTTGCAAAGAATGTGTTTCACTTTCGACAAATAGATTTTTTGCCTTATAGTCATCAATCAGTTTCTTTTGCTCTAAGCTACGTGCTTTTGAATATTCTTTCAGTTGTTCCACTTCTTTCTTGTCGTAAGAAGTTATAATCTTCTGCCTTTCTTCTGCATTTTGAGAAAAAACATAGACAGGCATTAATAAAAATAGTAGTAATCCCTTCATTTTTAATAGTATTGAATATTTTTAGATTTAACAAATGTAAAATAATAACGAAAGCAATAAAAAAAAAAGCTGTTAAAAAATAACAGCTTTTTAAAATTTTAATTACTAAAAACTAGTAATCTGTATTTTGTTGGATATTTCTATTACCTAACATCTCATCAAGAGGAATAGGCAATGTAAATCTGTGATCAGTAAGAGGCAAACTACAAACAGGAACGTTGTTTTCTTCGCAATCTCTAAAGTATCTGTCGATTGTTACGTTAGCCAAACCACCTAACCTTTTCAAGTCAATGTAACGGTGACCTTCAAAACAAAGTTCGATACGTCTTTCTTTTAGGATATCAGCCCAAGCCTCAGTAGCAGAAGCATAATTTGGAAGAGGCTGAACAAGACCTAGATAGTTTCTTCTATCTCTTATTTGTTTCAAGATAGCAGCTACTGAATTTGTAGCTCCATTTATATTACCAGTTGAAGCTAAAGCCTCAGCTTTGATGAAGTACATTTCAGACAATCTGAAAACTTTCAAATCATTTGTTAAATCACCTCCGGCTTTACCAGGATATTTATCAATCAATAAAACGTCTGCTCCTTTATAATTTGCAACAGTTGCAGGATCAGCAGCAATAACAGAAGTTGGATCAATATAAGCTCTTCTTCTGATATCTCCTTGCTCAAATGTTCCTAACAAGTTGAAAAGATTTCTTCCCATATCGTGGAAAGGACCTCCAGACAAGTTCGTTCTGTTGAAATAGAATGTACCAGCAATACCACCTTGAGCAGCAGGTCTAGCCAAGCTTAAGATAATCTCACCTTGATTAACGTCTGCAAACATTTGACGGTATGGGTTAGTAGTAGTCGCAGTGTAGAAGTTACCTGCTACATAAGGAGTAGCAGCAGTCAAATTCAATCCTGAAGTATTGATTACGATATCAGCATATTGTGCAGCAAGAGTATAGTTACCTCTGTAAGCATACATTCTAGCTCTGAAAGCGTTCAAGAAATTTTTAGATACAAACTTAAAGCTATTAGCTCCAGCTTGGTCAACTAAGTTAGCATCAGCATAAGTCAAATCAGATTCGATTAATGCGAAAACTTCACCGTTTGTATTTCTAGGTAACTCTTCAGTTAATGCAGGAACTCTATCCATCAAGATTACACCCAATGCATTGTCATCTTTGATATTCTCAGAGAAGAAAGAAAGCAATTGGAAGTGACCGAAAGCTCTTAAAGCTCTTGCTTGAGCAACCATAGAATTATACGCAGCTACTTCATCAGCTTCTGGAGTAATTCTAGCGGCACCTCTTAAAAATCTATTTGTATAGTTAATCAAAGTGTAGTGTGATAACCACATAGCAGCAGGCTCAGCTGTTGCACTATTCAATGTATATTTATACAAATCAAGATTTTGACCCGCATTTTGAGAACCTATACCTAATTCATCTGTAAATACAGCACTGAATGCAATCTCATTAGTAATTGTTGCTCTATTGTAAACTTGGTTAAGATACAATTGCATGTCATCTAGAGACTGAAAAGTAACGTTTTCACCGAATTCACCGTCTTGTTCAATACGATAAGCATCCTCGCAAGAAAAAAGCGACAAGCCTATGGCAAACAAAAGTATTAATCTTATTTTTTTCATAATTATCTTTTTTTTTAAAATTGTAAGTCTACACCGAAAGAAATAACTTTAGGAGATGGATATCCTCCTTGGTTGCTAGAGTTTAATCCTTCAACATCAAATCCTCTCCATTTAGACCAAGTCAAATAGTTTTCTAACTGAGTATAGAATTTTACTCCTGAGAATAATGTCTTATCAAGCAATTTAGCAGGGAACTCATATCCAAAAGATAAGTTTCTCATTCTGATATAATCAGCATCAACTAAGTATCTATCAGAGAAAGTCTCAGCAGCATTAATATTTGTAGCTGTTAATGAAGGAACATTAGAACCAGTGTTTGTTGGCGTCCAAGCATTTAAAAGCTCAGAAACTACAGGGCCTGTTCCGATTCCACTAGCTGGATTTGACAAGTTCAAAAGGTCAAAATCAAATCTGTAAATATCAGCTACGAAAGAGAAGTTTGCGTTAACAAAGAATCCTTTGTAAGATGTATTGAAACCAAATCCACCTTGGTATTTTGGGATCATTGATTTTCCAGAATTTCTTCTATCTTCGTTTGTTGGAGTTTCTGTAAGATTATTGTTTCTATCTAAGAACAATAAGTTACCATTATCAGGATTAACTCCTACGTAAGGAACAACAAAATAAGTATTGATTTGGCTACCATTTTGTTGAACAAAATTGTCAGCTACTTGGATAAAATCATTTGCTGGGTTTGGATATACTAAATCAGCCCATTCGTTTTTGTTATAAGAACCGTTTACGAATAAATCCAATTTAAAATCACCTTCTTTGAAAACATCATATCTCAATAACAACTCCACACCACTGTTAATAATACTAGATTGAGTATTAGCAGCGATAGTATAAAGCTGGTTAACAGCTGATACGTAGTTGTCATCAAATAAGTCTATAGTCTTTTTTCTATACACATCTAACGAACCAGATAAACGTTTCCACATTGTGAAATCAATACCCACGTTAGCTTGTTTAGTAGTTTCCCATTGAAGGTCAACGTTTGCAATAGTTGCTACACCAAGTGAAGCTGCGTTGTTATAACCTGCTTGAGAAGAGTTCAAATCTCTTACGTTGTTGTTAGCCAAGTATAGAGGGTTAGCTCCATAAGCCGCTGCCAATACGTTTTGGTTACCTGTAGTACCGTAAGATGCTCTTAATTTTAAAACATCAAAGATTGAGTTTTCCATGAAAGCTTCTTGATCGATGTTCCATCTTGCAGAAACAGACCAGAAAGTACCCCAAGTATTGTCTTGGATAAATTTGTAAGAAGCATCTCTACGAACAGTTGCCTCAACACCATATTTAGAATCATAATCATAACTTGCAGTAGCAAAGTAAGAGAACAATCCAGCATCTCTTTTCAAACCACCAATAATTCTATTATATAATGTAGGTGTTGCTGGGTTGAAAGGAACAAAACCAGTACCTGCTCCTAAAGACCAAGTTCTTGGATCAAGACCTTGTTGTGTCCAGTTTTCAGCTCTTCTGTGAGCTTTGATGTACTCATTAAACACAGATACTTCAACAGTATGTTTATCGTTGAAAGTTTTGTTATAGCTCAACTTGTTAACAAGATTGAAAGAGAAATCTCTATCTGTTTGTTGTTGCTCAATACCACCAAACTGTGCACCTGCTGGTGTTGCAACAATTGCCAAATAAGATTGTGGCGCTCTTGCAAAAAGTCTTTGGTTTAATACATAATCAATACCCATTGTAGTAGTGAAGCTTAATGCATCAGTAAAATTATATGTAGCTGTAGCATTAGCTAAAATTTTAGTCTCTTCGAATGAGCTTGGGATATTTTCAGGATTTAAATAATCCATCAACATGAAAGGATTGATTTCGAAACTTGGCGCTCCAAATTCATCAAACAATTGTTGACCATTCACATACTGCGCTGGGTTTAAATATGGCTGAGAAGCTAAAAGACCTTGTAATGGGTTTTGAAGTGTATTCGCATTAATGTCAGTTCTTGTTTCTTGCTCTAACTGAACCCTTTTAGAGTAAGCAGCAGTTAAATTAGTACCATAAGTAAATTTACCATCTGCAGACTTACCTGTAAAGTTAGTTCTAAAAGTAAATCTTTTGAAACCTGTATTTGGAACAATACCATCTTGGTCGAAATAGCTCAATGACGTAAAGTTTGTCATGTTCTCACTACCTTGAGTAAAGCTAAGGTTATGATTTTTTGAGATTCCAGTTCTAAAGAAAACCTTTTGCCAATCTGTATTTGTACCCCAATATTTAATTTGGTTTTCAGTCAATCCTACTGACAATTCAGGAGTTAATGGAGAATTCCAGCCCGCAACTTGCTCTGGAGTTAACGTTGCACCCATACCAGCACCCACTATGTTCTCCAATGTAAGAAGCTGTTGAGCGTTTGTAAGCTTATAATCGTGATCTTGCAAATTTGTAAAACCTGTTGTAGCAGTGTATCTTACTTTCAATTTTGAATTATAAGAACCTCTCTTAGTTTTTACAACAATAACCCCGTTTGCTCCTCTATTACCATAAATAGAAGTTGCACCGGCATCTTTAAGAACGTCAATACGCTCGATATCCTCAGAGTTGAAACTTCTGAATACGTTTTGGTTAGCAGCAACTCCGTCAATAATGAACAAAGGCTCTGTGTTACCATTCACAGAAGAAAGTCCTCTCAAGATTACGTCAATTTTTGCAGAACCTGGTGAACCAGATGATGTTGCAATATTCAAACCTGCAACCTGAGACTGAAGTGTTTGCAAAAATGAAACGTTAGGTCTTCCTTCCATAGTCTCTGAAGTAATTGTAGCAACAGCATTCGCTGATCTTTTCTTACTTGTAGTTCTATAGCTATCCACAACCACAGTTTCCAAAGAAGTCGCTTCTTCTTGCAAAGCCACATTTACTGAGCTAGAAGCTCCAACAGTTACTGTAGAAGTTTTATGACCTACATACGTAAACACCAAAACCTCTCCCTGACTTGCAGCGATGGAATACTTACCATCAAAATCAGTTTGTGTTCCACGAGTTGTCCCTTTAACTACAACTGCAACGCCAGGCAATGGTAGGCCTTGGCTATCGGTAATTGTACCAGAAATAGTTTTCTCCTGTGCGAACGAAAACTGCATTGAAAACGCTAGTAAAAGCGCAAAAATCCATTTGAACTTCGATCTCATATTTAAATTTATTTGAGTTAGTTATCCTGCAAACTTCTTAATAATTTCTTAAATAAACAAATATTACTCCGGAATAATATTTTTACGAATGTTAAAAAAGACCATTACTTCAGATTTTTGCACATAATCTACCTATTAGATACACAAAAATCAAAAGGTTGCGTTATTTTTTATAGTTTTGCTAAAACGCAGATATGTTACTTACTAGTTATTCCAATTTGACATTTGAATGTGGCACCGACGAAGCCGGCCGAGGATGCCTTGCAGGCCCTGTGACTGCCGCTGCCCTAATACTTCCGGAAAACTTTATCAATGAATTATTGAATGATTCCAAACAGCTTTCAGAAAAAAACAGAGACCTTTTAAGACCTATAATAGAAGAAAACGCGCTTTGTTTCTCGGTAACGCATATTGATCCTATAATTATTGACGAAATTAACATCTTGAACGCTTCGATACATGCCATGCAGTCCTGCATAAAAAAGCTAACTCCCATACCTAATTATATAATTGTAGACGGAAATCGTTTTAAGCCCGTAGAAAACATCCCGCACAGCTGTATCATCAAAGGTGACAGCAAGTACTTAAGCATTGCCGCCGCTTCTGTTTTAGCTAAAACATATAGGGATGAATACATGAATCAAATTCATGAAGAATTTCCAATGTATAATTGGAAACAAAACAAAGGTTACCCGACAAAAGAACATCGCGAAGCCATACGAAACTATGGCACCACAAAATACCATAGGATGTCATTCCGACTGTTGCCAGAACAATTAGAAATCGATTTTCAAGAATTTTAGACTGTTTCTTTTTGGAAAGCCACAAACTGAGATTCGAAAAGCTCGGTAAAATGCTTCTTGATCTTTTCTTTCACTTCGGCCACATCTACTTCTTCAACACCAAGTTCGACATTTAAAGAAGTTACCGCCTTCCCTCTTATTCCACATGGGATAATATTATCAAAATAGCCCAGATCAGAATTTACATTCAAGGCAAACCCATGCATCGTAACCCAGCGGGAAGCACGAACGCCCAAAGCACATATTTTTCTAGCAAATGGCGTCCCGACACCCAACCAGACTCCTGTCTCGCCTTCGCTCCTAGTGCCTGTCAAGCCATAATCAGCCAAAACCCGAATAAAGACTTCTTCTAAAAAACGCAGGTATTTATGGATGTCTGTGAAAAAATTCTCCAAATCCAAAATAGGATAGCCCACGATCTGCCCTGGCCCATGATAGGTGATATCGCCGCCTCGGTTGATTTTATAAAAAGTAGCCCCTTTGTCTTCTAGCTGCTTTTCGCTCAACAGCAAATTGCTCAAATCGCCACTCTTTCCTAACGTATATACATGCGGATGTTCTACAAAGAGAAAATAATTTGGAGTTTCTAGTTCCAACTCTTCTCTTCTGTTCCTGATTTTTAGATCCAGTATGTCCTTGAACAAATCTTCTTGATATCCCCAAGTTTCTTTATAATCTTTTTGACCTAAGTCTAGAAGTTGAATTTTTTTGTTCATTTCAATTTAACCTTTTAAGAATACAAAGTTACAAACTAAAATGCCATGATCTATAAAACTCATTCCTTACTTCTAAACCACAAAATCACACCTGATTGTCAGATATTTAAATCTTTTTATATATTTACAATAACGTAATATTAACATTAACCCCTAAAACTTTACATTTATGATTAGAAAAACTACTCTTAAAAACCAAAATCCACTATTTGGTAAAAGCTTTTTTCGCAACTTGAAATTCGTTTTCGGAATTGCTTTCTGCTCTCTGGGATTTGAAGCCCACTCACAGTACTGCGAGCCTTTTTTAGACTGCACGGATGACGATCTGATCCTAAATGTCTCGCTAGCAACATTAACGAACGCGAGCACATGCGGCGGTGACGGTTACAATGATTTTACAGCCATGGCTGCGCCAACTCTTACTATGGGAACCTCCTATCCTATTTCTGTAACAGTTGGAGACGGATGGTCAAATGAATCTGTCAGCGTTTGGATCGATTATAACGGAAATGAAATTTTTGAAACTTCAGAATTTACCTATATCGGTACCGGAAGCGGAAGTGTAGTTACAGGAAATATCACAATCCAAACTGCAACAGCAGGCAACAAGAGAATGAGAGTTCGTGTAGCAGCAGTTGGAGCAGTGGCAGCAACAGGCGAGCAAGCCTGTGATGAAGAGGATGAATATGGCGAAACAGAAGATTACACCGTAAACATCCAACCTCTTTTAAGCATTGACGACGTAAATGCGGCAAACAAACTGGCAATTTCTAAATCAAACGGCATGTTAAACATCAACAGCGCTGCCGACTTAATTGAGCAAGTTGAATTATATGATCTTACAGGCAAACTGATTTATTATAAAACAGGCATCAACAACAATGTTTCAAGCCTGGACAGTTCGCTTTTTGCCAATCAAATTTTAGTATTGAAAGTAAGGACTGCCGATCAAATTACGCATATCAAAAAAATAGCAAACTAACCCTTGCTCAATCCAAAATCATAAAGGCTGTCGCTTAAACGTGACGGCCTTTTTATTTTATCTTTTCAAGTTTTTGATTTTCTGACTTTCCAACTTTTAACTATCTTTGCACGCTTAAAATTAATACGATATGCAACTTTCAGAACAAGAAATCATCAGAAGAGAAAAATTGGGCAAGTTGAGAGAACTCGGCATCAACCCATATCCGGCTAATTTGTTTCCAGTGGATCACACCTCGAAACAGGTCAAGGACGCTTTTGAAGAAGGAAAGAAAGTGATTGTTGCAGGCCGCGTGATGAGTACTCGTATTCAAGGAAAAGCTTCTTTTGCTTCCTTGCAAGACAGCGAAGGACGCGTACAGATTTATATTAATCGTGATGAGCTTTGCCCAGGCGAAGACAAAACCTTATATAATGAGGTATTCAAAAAACTGGTAGACTTAGGCGATTTTATTGGAGTTGAAGGTGAATTGTTCACTACGCAGGTAGGTGAAAAATCAATCCGCGTCACGAATTTCACCCTATTGAGCAAAACCCTTCGTCCGTTGCCTCTGCCAAAAACAGATGCTGAAGGCAATCTGCACGATGGTTTTACCGATCCAGAATTGCGTTACCGCCAGCGTTATGTAGACCTAGTCGTGAATCCGGAGGTAAAAGAAGTTTTCGTAAAAAGAACAAAATTGTTCAATGCGATGCGAAACTTCTTCAATACGGCCGGATACATGGAAGTCGAAACTCCTGTATTGCAATCTATCCCTGGAGGTGCTGCCGCTAGGCCATTTATCACGCATCATAACTCTTTGGATATTCCTTTATACATGAGAATTGCCAACGAATTATATCTGAAAAGATTGATCGTAGGTGGTTTTGACGGCGTATACGAATTCTCCAAAAACTTCAGAAATGAAGGAATGGACAGGACGCATAATCCTGAATTCACCGCTATGGAAATCTATGTAGCCTATAAAGACTACAACTGGATGATGGAGTTTACTGAAAATCTTTTGGAACATTGCGCCATTGCCGTAAATGGAACTGCCGATGCTACCTTTGGAGAGCACCACGTAAGCTTCAAGGCGCCTTACGCAAGAGTTACAATGACCGACGCTATCATAAAATATACTGGTTTTGATATTTCTGGAAAATCGGAAAAAGAAATATTCGAAGCTGCAAAATCTATGGGAATTGCTGTAGATGAAACTATGGGTAAAGGAAAGCTAATCGACGAAATTTTCGGAGAAAAATGTGAAGGAAACTTTATCCAGCCGACTTTCATTACCGATTATCCAAAAGAAATGAGTCCGCTTTGCAAAGAACACCGCGACAACCCAGATCTTACAGAGCGTTTTGAATTGATGGTCTGCGGAAAAGAAGTAGCAAATGCGTATTCCGAGCTAAACGACCCGATCGACCAAAGAGAACGTTTTGAAGCACAGTTGAAATTGTCAGAAAGAGGCGATGACGAAGCAACTCAATTCATCGACAATGACTTCCTTAGAGCCTTAGAATACGGAATGCCTCCTACGTCAGGCTTGGGAATCGGCATGGATCGTTTGATTATGTTCTTGACCAATAACGCTTCGATTCAAGAAGTCTTATTCTTCCCTCAAATGCGTCCTGAGAAAAAAGCAGTAGAGGTAGAATTATCTGCTGAAGAAAAAGGAATCATTGAAATCTTGAAAGCCAATGAAAATGCCATGCCTTTGAACTTATTAAAAGTCAAAGCAGACTTAAGCGGTAAAAAATGGGACGCTGCCATGAAATCTTTGTCCAAACATGCCTTAGTAAAAGTAGCCGTAAACGGCGAAGACAAAATAGTAGAACATATAGGATAATTTTCCTGACTCTAACCAAAAGGACCGTTTTAATGAACGGTCTTTTTTAGTATAATCAATTGCCAAACAGCAAAATCTTTAATGCACACTAAAGCCCTTAACCAATCAAGAAAGTCTTCAATCCAAATAAAAAAGCTTCAACCCACACCATATAATGCTATTTTAGCATAAACTTTCGAAACTCATCCTATTCAAAGACAGCAATCCTGTTAAAAAAATTTACAAGTCATAATTTTACCATTATATTTCTTTGATTTTATTTTTAAATGATTTAGATTTGGTTTCTTAAACCTATTCAAATCAACAATTATGAAAAAAATATTCGCTATTCTTGCTCTTTTCTTAGCATTCTCAATCAGCGCAGTAGCTCAGGAAGGACAAAAAAATCCTGATACGGCAGCAGCGGCAGATTTTGCAGCCTTAAACAAGGTAGTTCCAATATCAAAAGCATCAGAAAGAGAAATCAAAGAAGCGTTTTATGCGAAACATAAATTCTTAACGCAGACAGATCTTACTGCAGAGCAAAAAGCACAAATTTCTACAGAAACTGAGGCAAAACTAGCAGAACTATTATCGCCAGAGCAGCTTAAAAAACTAAAAGCAAACAGAGAACTTTACAAAAAATTAGTTCAATAATATACAAAACCAAAAGCCCGCTTATAAGCGGGCTTTTTTTCGCTCCTGTTTTTCTGAAAGTCTTAAATAAATCAGAAAAAACACCTTCTCATTAAACCTTTTATTTTTATCAAGGTCTTACCATCAAACTAAAAATTAATAAAAGGAAAAATTATGAAAAAAATGTTTGCACTTGCAGTATTGATGATCGGAATGACGTCGTTTGCACAAGAAAAGCCAGCAGAAGGCAAAAGAGCAGAAAAAGCTAGAATGGAAAAATTGACTCCAGAACAGCGTAATGAAAAACACCTGAAAAAGCTGACTGCCGATTTAAGCCTAAGCGAATCACAGCAAAAACAGATGGCCGCGGTACTTTCTGAACAATCTGCAAAAAGAGAAGCTAAAAGAGCCGAAAGAGAAAAAGTGATGGAAGCGAAACGTTCTGAAAGAAAGGCGGAAATGGAAGCCACAGACGCAAAAATCAAAGCCATCCTGACTCCAGAACAGACTAAAAAATGGGAAGCTATGAAGACAGAAAGACGCGAAAAAGCCAAAGAAAAACTGCAAGACAGAAAAAAAAGAGCTGAAAAAAAGTAAGCAAAAGTTGACTCTTTTTTGAAATTATCTTAAATTGGCTTCAAATTTGATATACTATATCAAAACAAATTCATTTATTATGAAAAAATTTATTGCTATTCTATCTGTATTTTTTGCCTTCACGATTGCTTCTTTTGCACAAGCAAATCCATCCGAACAAGCAAAAAAAGATGTTGCTTCCTTATCTGAGGCGGTAACGCTGAGCGAGCAGAATAAAGCCACATTCTTAGAACTTTTCAAAAAGAAACATGAAGCGTTGTCAAAACCAGGACTTTCAGATGACAAGAAAAAAGTCATTTACAAATCGATCGATGCTAAATTGAGAGGTACTTTAAATGCCGACCAGATGGCCAAAATCGACAGCAATCCTGCATTATTAAAACAATTGACTCAATAATAACAATTGAGCATGTAATAGAAAAAAGGCTTTCCGATCGGAAAGCCTTTTTATTTTAGAACTGTTTTGTTACTTTGTCTACAGCCTTTATAGTAAAATCTAAGTCTTCGTAAGTCAAAGCATCGGTTATGAACCACGTTTCATAAGCAGAAGGAGCAATATAAATACCTTCTTGTAGCAATCCGTGGAAGAATTTCTTGAAATATTCGTTATCGCCTTTTGAAGCCGATTGCAAATCCGTTACCTGACTTTCGTCAAAATGAATCGAAATCATCGAGCCTACCCTATTGATGGTAAACTTGACGTTATTTGCCGTCAATTTTTCTCGTATCCCTTTTTCAAGATAAGCCGTTTTTTCTTCCAAACGTTGGAAAACTCCGGCATCTGTGCGTAAAGCTTTCAGCATTTCCAGACCTGCCGCCATCGCCAGAGGATTCCCAGATAATGTTCCTGCTTGATACACAGGCCCAAGCGGTGCCAGATAATTCATGATTTCGTTTCTTGCCGCAAAAGCTCCAACCGGGAGTCCGCCGCCAATTACCTTTCCAAAAGTCACGATATCCGCTTTAATACCAAACAATTCTTGCGCTCCGCCTTTTGCCAAGCGAAATCCGGTCATTACTTCATCAAAGATAAGCAATGTGCCGTTTTTATCGCAAAGTTCTCGTAAAGCCTGTAAAAACCCTTTTTGAGGAGGAATACAGCCCATGTTTCCTGCTACTGGCTCTATGATGATGGCCGCAATTTCATTTGGATTGGCAGCAAACAATTCGGCTACATTCTCAAGATCATTGTATTTCGCCAGCAACGTATCTTTTGCAGTGCCTTGCGTCACGCCTGGGCTGTTTGGCGCTCCGAAAGTAATCGCTCCGCTTCCAGCTTGTATCAAAAACGAATCCGAATGTCCGTGATAACAGCCTGCAAATTTGATAATCTTATCTCTTTTGGTATAGCCTCTTGCCAAGCGGATCGCACTCATGCAAGCTTCTGTCCCTGAATTTACAAAACGAATCTTGTCAATATTAGGCACCATCGAAACGGCCAATTCTGCAATTTCTGTTTCTAAAGCTGTCGGCATCCCGAAAGATGTCCCGAGCTTCGCCCTTTCGATTACGGCATTGACAACTGGATCAAAAGCATGGCCCAAAATCATCGGTCCCCAAGAGTTGATATAATCGATGAGCTTGTTACCGTCCTCGTCGAACAGATACGCCCCTTTAGCAGATTTGACAAAAATCGGCGTACCGCCAACGGCTTTAAACGCACGGACTGGAGAATTGACTCCTCCAGGAATTACTTTTTCAGCTTCAGCAAAAAGCTGGCTGCTTCTTTGGTATAGCATATTTTTCTATGAAAGAACCCGGAAAGGATTTAAAAACTCCGAGTTGAATTATTTTACTTTTATGAATTGTCCGATCGAAATAGCATTATCCGAAAGATTGTTCAATCTTTTCAGATCATCGACCGTAGTGTTGAATTTTTTAGAAATCGAATACAAAGTATCTCCCTTGGTTACTTCATAAAAACCTTCTGAATTGTTCGGAATTGTTGTGTTTGAAGCTATCGGCTGGCTTTTTTGGATCGGCGTAAACGTGGTACCCAAAACTTCAGAATCGTATTGGTGCAGATTATAGCGCTCGATATAGCTGATTAATTTGTCTGGGTATTTTGGATCGGTAGCATATCCTGCCGCTTTCAGTCCTTTTGCCCACGCTTCATAATCGCCTTTCTCTAACTTGAAAAGACTTGCGTAACGGCTACGTCCAGTCAAAAATTCAGCATGGTCTTTATAGGATTCTGCTGGGTCATTGTATTTTCTGAAACATTCTTGGTCCGAATCATCATCATGACGTACGCTTTCTCCTGTCCAGCCCGTATGGCATTTAATTCCAAAGTGATTGTTTGCTGTTTTG
Organism: Flavobacterium sp. N2550; assembly: GCF_025947265.1. Lineage (NCBI taxonomy): Bacteria > Pseudomonadati > Bacteroidota > Flavobacteriia > Flavobacteriales > Flavobacteriaceae > Flavobacterium > Flavobacterium sp. N2550. The sequence continues at coordinate 72,655 of NZ_CP110007.1, forward strand.
CTTAAGGTTCCTGAACCAGCACCCGATTCCAAGATACCTTGCGCTAAAATAATGCTCGCAGGAATTCCGTACTGTCTCATGTTGCTTTTTGCGATTTCCTTGTATTGGGAAACATAATTGTTTACCACTTCGCTATAAACGACTGTTCGTGAAGTAGATTCGATGACTTCAGTAGAGCGATTGTTAGAAGCAGAACTCGATTTTGTAGTTGCCACTGGCTTTCCAGTGTGAGATTTCCTAGTAACCACTTCCCTTTTCGGCTTATAAGCCGTTTTTTTAGTCGTTGCTACTTTTGACTTTGAAGAACCGCAGCTTGCCAGTGTTACGATTGCCAATAGAAATAAGATTTTTTTAAACATTGATTTTTATTTTGGGTAATTGTTTCTTCTCTAATACCTTGTTCATCCCCTCGATTCCTTGCAATCCGCCTGTATGGATAATCAAGATTTTTGAATTCGCCGGAAAATAATCTTTCTCAATCTTATCCAAAATTCCGAAGGTCAGTTTACTAGTATAAACGGGGTCTAGCGGAATATTATTATTTTGATTGAAATTATTTATAAAATCAATCAGCTCTGCATTCACCTTTCCGTAACCGCCGAAATGATACTCCGTAACCAGCTCCCAATTTTCATTTGTGGCAAATTTACGAATTTCTTCTTTTAGGAAATCCCCTTTTAACGCTGGAAAACCTAAAACCTTTTGGTGCGGCAAGGCCGAATTACTAATTCCCGAAATCGTGCCTCCTGTTCCAACGGCACAGCAGATATAGTCATATTGCGAATCTTCCTCTGTCACTATTTCTTCACAACCTTTTACTGCTAACGCATTTGTGCCTCCTTCTGGAATCAGATAAAAATCGCCAAACTTATGTCTCAATTTTTCGATGAATTCGGGATTTTCCTTGTCCGAATACTGCGTTCGCGAAACAAACTCAAATTCCATACCGTTTTCCTGGGCAAATTTTAAGGTCGGATTTTCCGCAATCTTATCCCTTAATTCGTCTCCTCGAATAATTCCGATCGTTTTAAAACCATTCTCCTTTCCTGCAAAAGCAACAGCAGCGATATGATTCGAAAAAGCACCGCCGAAAGTCAATAAAGCAGCATGACCTTCTTCTTTCGCTTTTAGCAGATTGTATTTTAGCTTTCTGAATTTATTTCCCGAAACAAAAGGATGAATAAGGTCTTCTCGGCGAATTGCGACCGAAATTCCATTTTTTGTTATGGGCAGATAGTGTGTTGGGATTTTCAAAATTGTTATTTGCTTAAATCGGTTTTGCTTTTAGATATTTAAAGGAACTCCAGAATTTTCGCGACGGCAGATACTCTAAATTTCTTTCGTTGCCATACGCTTCTCTTTCAAAACTGATATTCCTGTAAGCTTCATTTTTGTTTTTATACTGCATCAATCTGACCAAGTACTCCAAAAAATACCACACAAAAAACGGAACAATCAAGAGTTCCAACTGCTGGCGGATGTGGATACTTTCATGATTTACCAATACTTTATTTTCCTTGTCAAAAAGATTTTTGAGAATCACAAAAGGAAACACCGTCAGGCCTCGATATCCTTTAGGAATTAAATATTTGGAAACGATTAGAAACATTCATTATAAAGTTTATAAATTTGTATTTATGAATGAGCAAAATAATGAAAATAAATTAAAAGAAGGCGAAGATTTTTATTATACACCCGAAGGTTACAAGTGCTTTACTGAAAAATTTCACCTAAAACGCGGCTACTGCTGCAAAAGCGGATGCCGCCATTGTCCGTATGGCTTCGACAAAAAGACGGGCACAAACAAAAAACCTTGACGTTTAATTTAATTATATAAAACTAAATTTGCTGAGCCTTCAAAAATAAAACCTTTGAAAATCAGCAACTAAAAAACCTAGCAACTACAAAAAAATGACTTTCCAAGAACAAATACAGCAAGGAATCCCTTCCGTTTTGCCACAGCCTAAACCTTACGAAACTACTATCAACCATGCTCCAAAGCGAAAAGAAATTCTTTCTGCCGAAGAAAAAAAACTAGCCGTCCGAAATGCCTTGCGTTATTTTGACGCTAAAGACCATGCGGTTTTGGCAAAAGAGTTTTTAGAAGAATTGGATACGTACGGCAGAATCTACATGTATCGCCTTCGTCCGGAGTATAAGATGTATGCCCGTCCGATTTCAGAATATCCTGGAAAATCAGAACAAGCAAAAGCCATCATGCTGATGATCCAAAACAACTTGGATTATGCCGTAGCACAGCATCCGCACGAATTGATTACCTATGGCGGAAACGGTGCTGTTTTTCAAAACTGGGCACAATACCTGCTGACCATGAAATACCTTTCGGAAATGACTGAAGAACAAACGTTGGTCATGTATTCCGGACACCCGATGGGACTATTCCCTTCGCACAAAGAAGCACCAAGAGTTGTCGTTACCAACGGAATGGTCATTCCAAATTATTCCAAACCGGACGATTGGGAAAAATTCAATGCCCTAGGCGTTTCACAATACGGACAAATGACAGCAGGCAGCTATATGTACATCGGACCGCAAGGAATTGTCCACGGAACCACGATTACCGTTTTAAACGGATTCCGAAAAATAAAAAAATCCCCAAGCGGCAGCTTATTTGTCACTTCTGGATTAGGAGGAATGTCTGGAGCACAGCCAAAAGCCGGAAACATCGCCGGATGCGTTACCGTTTGCGCCGAAGTCAATCCTAAAATCACCCACATACGCCATTCGCAAGGCTGGATCAACGAAATTATCGAAAATATAGAAGAACTCGTTCCAAGAGTCAAAAAAGCGTTAGAAAACAAAGAAATTGTTTCTATTGCTTATTTAGGAAACATAGTAGATGTTTGGGAGCGCTTTGACCAAGAAAACCTGCATATCGATTTAGGTTCCGACCAGACATCGTTGCACAATCCTTGGGCCGGAGGCTATTATCCGATGGGCTATTCTTTTGAAGAATCCAACGAATTGATGGCCAACGATCCTGAAAAATTCAAGAACGAAGTACAGAAAACATTGCGCCGTCACGCAGCAGCTATTAACAAACACACCGCAAAAGGAACTTATTTCTTCGATTACGGAAATGCCTTTTTACTAGAAGCTTCCCGTGCCGGAGCAGATGTGATGGCCGAAAATAATATCGATTTCAAATACCCGAGCTACGTACAAGACATCATGGGACCTATGTGTTTTGACTATGGATTCGGTCCTTTCCGTTGGGTTTGTGCTTCCGGAAAACCCGAAGACTTGGCTAAGACAGACGAAATTGCCTCAAAAGTGCTAGAAGAAATGTCGAAAACAGCACCGATCGAAATCCAGCAACAGATGCAAGATAATATCCAATGGATTAAAGGCGCACAAGAAAACAAACTAGTCGTAGGCTCACAAGCAAGAATTCTCTATGCCGATGCTGAAGGAAGAACCAAGATTGCAGAAGCCTTCAACCAAGCCATTGCCAGAGGCGAAATTGGATACGTCGTTTTAGGCCGCGACCACCATGATGTTTCTGGTACCGATTCTCCTTACCGAGAAACCTCAAACATCTATGACGGCTCTAAATTTACGGCAGACATGGCCATCCATAATGTTATTGGCGACAGCTTTAGAGGCGCTACTTGGGTTTCGATTCACAATGGCGGCGGCGTGGGCTGGGGCGAGGTTATAAACGGTGGTTTTGGTATGGTTCTTGATGGCTCTAAAGAAGCTTCAAGACGCTTGGAATCAATGCTTTTCTGGGATGTAAACAACGGTATTTCCAGAAGAAGCTGGGCCAGAAACGACGGAGCTATATTCGCTATAAAAAGAGCCATGGAAGCGCAACCTTTATTAAAAGTTACCATCCCTAATAAAGTTGATGATGCGCTTTTAGACTTTTAATATTTTCATCAAGCAATTATGAAGAAGCTGAATAGTATTTCATTAATGTTTATGAGCCTCGGATTTTTTATTCTAGGTCTGCTTTTTGAAAATATACGATTAAAAATTGTAGTCTTATCGGCTGCCGCAATCCTAAGCATTGTTGCCGCCATAAGAAGCTTTCAAGAAAAGAAAAAGAACAAATAACACATTCATCAACACTAGGTATTAAAATAAACTGCTATGAAAACTATTAAATTATTACCCCTGCTTTTTCTATTTGCTGTCGCCTCCTGCTCCTCTGTTAGAGTTGCTACTGATTTTGACAAAAACGTCGATTTTACGAAATACAAATCATTTGCCTTTTTCAAATCCGGAGTCGATAAAGTAGAAATTTCTGATCTGGACAAAAGAAGAATCTTAAATGCTATTGATGCAGAATTGACCGCAAAAGGCTTTACAAAAAGCGAAAGTCCAGATCTATTGGTAAACATTTTTACCAAATCGCGCGAGCAAGTCGATATCAACCAATTTAACGCCGGATGGGGTTACGGTTGGGGATGGGGCTGGAGCCCTTGGATGTGGGGCGGACGAAGCACTACCGTTTCAACTTCTACGGAAGGAACACTATACATCGATTTGATCGATGCTAGAAAAAAAGAACTCATCTGGCAAGGTGAAGGTGTCGGCGTGCTGACACAGAACATGAACAAAAAAGACGAGCGGATCCAAGAATTCGTCAAAAAAATCTTGGCAAAATACCCGCCTGAAAAAAAATAAGCCAGAAATAACACAAAACCAAATCAAGACCGCAATCCTGTTGCGGTTTTTTTATGCCGATAACAAGACCGAGAAGCATTTTTTATGTTTTTTTAAGACTTGTTTCTGCTAAAGATTTGTAATTTTACCAAAACTACAACGTTTGAAAATATGAATGCAGCATTTGAAAGCAACCCTTTGATTGATAGACTTCCTGAACATTTAAAGCAATTTATTAAACCACAGGATTATGCAGACTATACGCCTATAAACCAAGCGGTTTGGCGCTATGTGATGCGCAAAAATGTAGATTACCTTTCAAAAGTAGCACACCATTCGTATCTCGACGGACTGAAAAAAACAGGCCTAGAGATTGAAAATATCCCTAACATGTACGGAATGAACCGCATCCTAAAAGAAATAGGATGGGCTGCCGTTGCAGTCGACGGATTTATTCCCCCGAATGCCTTTATGGAGTTCCAAGCCTATAATGTCTTGGTAATCGCTTCAGACATCCGACAGTTAGAACACATCGAATATACTCCCGCTCCAGACATTATCCACGAAGGAGCCGGCCATGCCCCTATTATCGCCAATCCGGAATATGCTGAATATTTAAGACGTTTTGGTGAAATCGGCTGCAAGGCCATTTCTTCTTCTAGAGATTATGAAATGTATGAAGCCATTCGTCTCCTTTCTATCCTGAAAGAAGCCGAAGGAACACCTCAAAATGAAATCGATGCCATCGAGATAAAAGTAGACGACCTGCAAAACGACATGGGCGAATTATCCGAAATGGCTCTTATCCGAAACTTGCATTGGTGGACTGTGGAATATGGCCTGATTGGCGATATTGATAATCCTAAAATCTACGGTGCCGGATTGCTTTCTTCTATCGGAGAAAGTGCTTGGTGCATGACCGATAACGTAAAGAAAATACCTTACGATATCAATGCAGCGTACCAAAGTTTCGACATTACGAAACCGCAGCCGCAACTATTCGTGACCCCTGATTTTGCACAATTAAGTTTGGTCTTGGAAGAATTTGCCAATAAAATGGCACTCCGAACCGGAGGTCTTTCAGGCGTCCAAAAACTCATCCAGTCAAAAGCATTGGGCACGATCGAATTGAGCACGGGAATTCAGATTTCTGGTGTTTTTACGAATGTAATCGAAAGCGACGGCAAGCCTATCTATGTGCAAACTACAGGAAAAACCGCGCTATCTTACAGAGAAAAAGAATTAGTAGGCCATTCCACATCGTATCATGCTGAAGGTTTCGGCAGTCCTATAGGAAAACTGAAAGGAATCAACCTAGCGATAGAAGACATGAGTCCTAGAGACCTGCAAGCTTACGGCATTTATGAAGGCGAGCGCGTTTCGTTAGAATTCCAAGGCGATATTACCGTTACAGGAGAAATTATTACGGGAACCCGAAACATTCAAGGAAAAATCATCCTGATCAGCTTTAAAAACTGTACAGTAACCCACAATGATACCGTATTGTTCCAGCCAGAATGGGGCATCTATGATATGGCAGTAGGCAAAAAAGTAATTTCTGCTTTTTCCGGTCCGGCCGATGTAAGAAGTTTTGACCTCAGCAGCCATGTGCCTTCAAGCCATACCATAAAAGCTAAAAAAAGTACAGAAAGAGAAGAACTCGAAAGCCTCTACCTCAACATTCGAAACATACGCGAAGGAAAAACATCCTTCATGACTATCGAGAAAACATTTGAAACCCTAAAAGAAAACCATCCAAAAGACTGGCTTTTAGCTGTTGAAATTGCTGAACTTTTAGACAAAAATCACCAGACCGATTTCTTGCAGAAAGTCATTATCTATCTGGAAAAACAAAAACAAAATCGTCCAGAAGTAGCACACCTGATTTCAGGAGGACTCGAACTGATTTTTGAAAACGAAAGCGTTTAAAAAGAAATAAAAAAAGAACAAGAATCGATTGGCTAAAGCAACACTTTGTCAATCGATTCTTCATTTATAGTCTTTCCGTCATATCGCAAGGTCCAGCCCATTGAATTGGTCGTAATCAGAATCTTCGAAAGCTCGCTAATCAAGCGATTTTGAGCATTCGTTTTTAAAGTCGATTTTTCAATCTTTTTCGCCAGATTAGCCTTCACCGATTTGCTGATTTTATTATAATCATCGCCCGTAAACGGATTCATTCGGCTCTGATTCACATCATAAAACTTGATATCCGGATTAATCTTGATCTCTTCCTTTGGAATATACGTAATCGTAATCGTCTTGTCCTTCTCATCAATATCATATTTCATCTGGCGCAGGTCGTACGCCACCGTAACTTCAGCATTAACGATAACCAACGCCTTTTTCTCAAAAGAAATCAAGTCCATCAAATACTTGTCCTGATCTTTATACGTCAGCACTTCGGCAAAATGCCCTTCTGTAACGACCAATTTGCCAACATTCACGATACGTTCCTGAATCAGATTCGTATCATATTCTATCGTAGCGCTATCCCCTTTCTTGAATTCGCAAAAGCGAAAAGCCAAAATAATAACTACCACAATTCCCACAAAAATGAGGATTCTTCGCATCGCTTTTTTTTATAAAGTTAGAAAAATAAAATCAAGAAGCTAAAAAGAAACAAACATATCGTCCCAAAAAAGAAGTTAAAACTGAATAAAAGGAAACTGATATTGCACCGCCTGTATGCTGTTCTGCAAACCTTCCAAAAACTTTCGGTGCTGTTCAGAATCCGGATGAAAAGAACGATGCGCCAATCCCCTCTGAATCCTTTCCACTTCCTGCATCATTGAAAAAGCCGATTCTGCTACCCACGTTTCCGCAAATCGCTTCCAAATATAATCAATAGCAGTCGTGCTCGGATGAATCATGTCCTCCGCATAAAAACGATAATCGCGAAGCTCGTCCATCATGATTTCATAACTCGGGAAATAATATGCGATTTCAGATTGCTGCGTTCTGACTTGATGGACAGCCGAAATCAAATTTGCTTTGCTCCACTGGTTTTCCACAAAACCATCCTTGATATGGCGGACCGGAGAAATCGTAAAGATTATTTTTGCCTCCGGATTGATAGAAGAAACCGATTTGATCATTTCCTCAAGTCCCTGCGTAATCTCTTCTACAGAAAGAAGTATCTTTTTAAATTCCTTTTGAGGCACTTTGTGGCAATTGGCAACCAATTGTCCGTTTTCGACCCTGCGGTATACCCAAGAAGTCCCGAGCGTAATTATTAAATGCGAACAGCCCACTATAGCCTCATGAAGAAGCTTTACGTTTGAATTGAGCAGTTCTAGAAATTCGTCTTTAGAAGCCCGACTCAAATCAGAATGAACGTCAAAACAATGCCATCTTTCGTTGTGGAAGAAAACAGCACTTTCGGTAAACTGCTCCCGCAAGACAGCCTTCTGGATTATCTTATTCAACGCTAGAGGATGAAACAAGATGCCAAACGGATTAACTGCATTCTGGAATTTAAAATAATCCAGCTTTTCAGCCATATTCACCGCAAAACACGAACCCAAAGAAACAATCTTAGAATGATAATCTATCGGATGATTGCTTTTAAATATCGGAATTGGAGTAGTGAAATGCATGGATTGAAAAATTTTAACTCAAAGATACGAAGTTGAAAAATGTAATGACTAAAAAAAATCCCCAGCTACTGAAGCTAGGGATTATAATGATTCTGATGCAGAAGCCTATTGTAATACCGGCACATAACGTCGAGGCGCTTCTCCTGCCAGCACTTTAGCTATCTGATCTGATATGGCTCCATCAATCAAGCGATCCAGCCAGAAGAACTCTCCAGCCGAATTGATTTCCAGAAAATAATGCTCATTCTCCGGAGTAACGATAATATCTACCGCCCCGTAATTGATCTGATAGATATCCATCATCTTTAATAATTTTTCTTGTACCGATTCCGGCAGTTCATAAGGCTCCCATTGGTCTAGCAGCTCTACACCTTCCCTGCGCCAGTCTACTTTGGCATTCTCTAGTTTTTGAGAATCCACGGCAAACGAAAAAACAGCGTCACCTACAATCGTAATCCGCAATTCCTTCTGTTTCTCGAGCTTCTCCTGAAACTGCATCGGGCAATACTGCAGGCTATCTATCGAATCCAGATTATCTTCCGTGATGACATTCGTAAAAACCACATGTTCTACTCCTTCCTTATCGATAGCAAAAGAACTTTGCATTTTCGTAATCGCGCCCTTAGAATGCGAGCGAACAAACCTTTTCGCCTCTTCTGGATTATTTGTAATGCACGTTTCCGGAATTTTCAATCCCAAAAAAGAAGCAATTTTCATCTGCTCCTCTTTGCTGTCCAGCCTTCGGTATTGGCTGAATTTGCCAATCTGAAAACAATTCATGCTTTCCAGCATGCCAAAAAGCGTAGCCCTCACCTCTCCGTGCACAGAAGCCAAATATTCTCCTTCAAGCACGCTGCCGAGGCCGCTGCCCAAATTATGGCTCCTTCTGTACCATACTGCTGCAATATCATGCAACGATTCCCTTTCTCCGTTATAATCAAGATAGACCTTCCATTGGCCGTCTTCATAACAGCTTGACAAGCCGTAATACAGCGGATATTGGTCTACATTAAAACGTATTCCCCTTGCATTGTATTTTTTTAGCTGTTCAGAAACAGTCGCTATAGATTCGTTATCGTTGCTATGTGTAATGATTAATATTTTCTTCATAATTTGATTCAGGGGAAAAATTTAAATAAATATAAGCCCTATTTCTTATCAGGACAATTTTGAAACTAATTTTTCAGCGATAGTCTCGCCAATAGGATACCCAAGATCCCTTTGCAGCATGCCCCACTCGCCTTGAGGATTCACTTCTAAAAAAACATAACGCCCATCCTGATGACGGATCATATCGATAGCCCCAAAAAAGAGACCCAGCTCGCGCATCATTTTCGTGAGCGAAGCCGCAATCCCATCAGGCAATACATACGGTTCCCATCCCAAATAAATATCAGTCGCAATACGCCAGTCCGTCTTGCCCCGTTCCGATTGGCCCGCGTTGATTTTTCCGGCAAAAAACGCACCATCCACATACACAATCCGAAGCTCGTATGCTTTAGGAATCATCTCCTGAAAAATCATCGGACAATAAATCAAGGTAGCAAGATCATCCAAATTAGATTCTTTAATTAGCGTAGTAGGAAAAAAAGGCGTATCCCCCAACATACTGCGAGACAAAGCACCATGCAGCTTGCCGATCATCTGGCTGTTGCATTCTTCATAAAAAAAAGCCTTGACTTTTTTCTGGTCGTTCGTAAAAAGACTTTTGGGCACCTCAATGCCATTACGAGCCGCTACAGACAATTGTTCGAATTTATTGTTGCTGACTTCATGATCGCGCGCCATCGGATTAAACCAAGGCACTTCTTTCAAAGACTCAAAAAAGATATTCCGCATCGTAAAATACTCTTGGAAATAAATCTCTTTAAAATCATCGTCAAGCTCTTCAGGAATCTCTGCCGTCCATAATTTGCGATACCAAACCGCTTCAATATCGGCAACGGCAATACTTTGCTCCCCTATTTGTATGTGGACATTGCTTTTGGCAGTGTCAAGCGAATAGTCAAAAGATAATTTAGAAGAAAAAAGGTCTGTATTCATTCTATACGCCTCTTTCCCTAACTCTTTCAGCCTTTTCATTACTATATCTATCGTATAGTGATCATTGCTGTGTGTAAGACAAAGTATCATTAAAAAATCTGGAATTATTAAATAAAAAAAAAGCCCAAGACATTCAAATCCCGGAGCTTAAAAAAAGAAGCAACAGCATTCCTTATCAAGAACACTGTTGCTATCAATGCATTTTAAGACTTAACTCCATCCTCATCATTATCCGATGGATACTTCATCGTCTGATAAAGATCTTTGATTCTGCTAGTGATGATTTGGCCTGGACCATCTTCACCATCAGATGGAAATTTTAAAGTTACGGCGTCAGTACCACCGTTAATTTTTTCTAGCTCCTTCTCAGGCACTTGGCTTTCCAAGAAATTAGCAAAGAAAGGCTTCTTTAATTTTTTTTCATTTTCCATAGTAATACTAATTTGGGATTAATAATATGTTTATTTTTCAGTCCTAAGATAAAAAAAATTACACTACAAAAACTACCTGAATACAGGTAAATTAAAAATTTAACATATTTATTGACAATTAGTTAGTAGCGAACAAGTAAGAAATAGCCCACAATCCCTTTATTTAGTCAGCTCCCATAAAATTCTTCTGTTGTAAAAAATAATTACAACCTCCGGAAATTATTTTTCCTCTTGCGGAACCCTTTTTCCTCCCTTCCGGCACTAATTTGCCGCTTTCCGAAATCAACTATCCTCCTTCCGAAATTACTTTGCCACTTTCCGAAGCTCATTTTGCGCCTTCCGAAACTAGTTTTACCCTTACGGAAATTACTTTGCCGCTTTCCGAAGCCTATTTTCCGCCTTCCGAAACTAGTTTTCCCCTTACGGAAATTACTTTGTCGCTTTCCGAAGCCTATTTTTCGCCTTTCGAAACTAGTGTTACCCTTACGGAAATTACTTTGTCGCTTTCCGAAGCTCATTTTCCGCCTTCCGAAAACTTCCAAAATCAAAAATCTTCCCTCCTAAATCCCCCCTGTCCTATTTTGCCCCCAACATTGTCTAATATGCAACCTTTCGGTTTACTTAATTGCAGCTACATTTGTCATAACAAAAACAAAATCAATCATTAAAAAAAGTAAGCAATGGAAAATCCAAAACAACCTATTACAGTAGCTGCAACCGTAAAAGCACCGATTCAAAAAGTATGGCAAAGCTTTACGGCACCAGAACATTCCGTAAACTGGAGCTTTGCCTCAGACGACTGGCATGCGCCAGAAGCCGAAAATGATTTAAGAACCGGCGGAAAGTTCAGAACCAAGATGGCCGCAAAAGACGGCAGTATGAGCTTCGATTTTGAAGGAGTGTACACCAATGTAGAAAACCACAAAAAAATCGAATACAAGCTAGGAGACGGCCGTTTCGTAAGCATTTCCTTTGAAGACCTCGGAGACAGCGTAACCGTAACCGAGACTTTCGATCCAGAAAACACCCATCCTGTCGAATTTCAAAAAGCAGGCTGGCAAGCTATCATGGACAATTTCAAAAAATATACAGAAACATTATAACCTTAGTAATCAAAAAATAAAGACATGGCAAAAGAATTTTGGGTCAATCTTCCCGTAAAAGAGATAAGCAAATCAAGAGCATTTTTCAAAGCAATTGGCTTTACAGAGAATGCGCAGTTTAGTGAAAATCCTACCATGGCCTCCTTTTTCTTAGGAGACAAGAACGTAGTCGTTAACTTCTTTCCTGAAGACCTTTTTAAGAGCTTTAGCAATACTGAAATTGCAGACACAGCAAAAGGCACCGAAGCCCTCTTTTCTATCGACGCACAGTCTCCTGCCGAAGTAGACGAAGTCGCGAATAAAGCAGTAGCAGCCGGAGCAAAATTATACGCAAACCCAGGCGAGAAAGACGGCTGGATGTACGGCTGCGGTTTCAGCGACCTCGACGGCCACCGCTGGAACGTACTCTATATGGATTTTAGCAAAATGCCAAAACAATAAACCTATTACCAATAAAAAAGCCACAACTAACTGTTGTGGCTTTTTTTATATTCAGAAGAATTTTATTTCACAAAATCTTTCGCTTTCTCTAAAGCCTCAGGAATGCCTCCTGCGTTCTTTCCTCCCGCAGTCGCAAAGAAAGGCTGTCCACCCCCGCCGCCTTGGATGTATTTACCCAACTCGCGTACGACCTGTCCAGCGTTCAAGTTCTTTTCGGCTACCAGCTCTTTCGAGATATAGCATGTCAGCATCGGCTTTCCTTCCTCTGCCGTAGCCAGTACCAAGAAAAGATTGTTTCCAAGGGTTCCCAATTCATAAGCCAGATCTTTAGCCCCTTCCGGATTTAGATCGACCTGTTTTGCTAAGAATTTAATACCGTTGATTTCCTCTATTTCTGAAGCCAATTCCCCTTTCAGGTTTTTCGCTTTTTCTTTCAATAAAGCTTCAAGCTGTTTTTTCAGCCTGGCATTCTCTTCCTGCAACGAAATCACTGCCTTGATAGAATCCTGCGGATTTTTCAATGTCTCTTTTATCTCTTTCAGCGTATTTTCCTGCGAAGCAAAAAATTCTTTTACGCCTTCATTCGTAATCGCTTCAATACGGCGTATTCCTGCCGCAACAGCACCTTCGCTCACGATCTTGAAGTACCAGATGTCTGCCGTGTTTTTCACGTGGATACCGCCGCAAAGCTCCATGCTTTCTCCGAATTTTATCGCTCTTACGTTATCGCCATACTTCTCTCCGAACAAAGCCATAGCGCCTTCTTCCACAGCCTGATTGAACGGAATGCTTCTTCTTTCGATCAGCGGCAATTGCTCTTGGATTCGTGCATTGACAAAATCCTCCACTTCCTTTAATTCTTCATCCGTCACTTTAGCAAAATGCGAAAAGTCAAAACGAAGATGGTTTGGCGCCACCAAAGAACCCTTTTGTTCCACATGCGTTCCTAACACATGTCGCAAGGCTTGGTGCAATAAGTGAGTAGCCGAGTGATTGCTCGCCGATTCGCTTCGTAATTTTGTATTGACCAGCGCCATGAATTTCCCTTCTGGATTCTCCGGAAGTTCTTTTGCAAAGTGCAAGATCAAGTTATTTTCTTTTTTCGTATCGATGATTTCGATTGCCTGATTAGGCGTAAATAACGTTCCTTTATCACCAACCTGACCTCCGCCTTCTGGATAAAAAGGCGTAGCGTCTAAAACGATCTGGTATAATTTACCGTCCTTTTTAGAATCTACTTTTCTATATCTTGTAATCTTGACTTCCTTTTCCACTTCGTCATATCCTACGAAAGTTTCCGTATTTCCATCTACCAAAATCGTCCAATCGTCTGTAGAAGTTTCTGATGCCGCACGCGAACGATCTTTCTGCTTTTGCAATTCGACATCGAACTCTTTTTCGTTATACGACATTCCTTTCTCTTTCAAGATCAAGGCTGTCAAGTCTTTCGGGAAACCAAACGTATCATACAATTCAAATGCCTTAGCACCTGAAACCTCTTGTCCTTTAGTTTCTTTCACTACGTTTTCAAGCAACTGTAATCCCTGATCTAACGTTCTCAAGAAAGAATTCTCTTCTTCTTTGATGACATTCGTAACCAAATTCTGCTGTGTCTTGATTTCCGGAAAGAATTCGCCCATCTGGTTGGCTAAAACAGCCACCAATTTATAAATGAAAGGCTCTTTCGTATTCAAGAAAGTAAATCCGTAACGGATAGCACGACGCAAAATTCTTCGGATTACATAACCCGCACCAGTATTCGAAGGCAGCTGTCCGTCAGCAATCGCAAAAGCAACGGCACGAACGTGATCCACGATAACGCGGATTGCAATATTCGTCTTGTTTTGCTCTTCGCTTATATCCTTAACTTCGTTGGAAGTATACTTGTAACCTGTAATTTTCTCAACTTCTTCAATCAATGGCGTAAAGACATCCGTATCATAATTAGACGTTACGCCTTGCAAAGCCATGCACAAGCGCTCAAATCCCATACCCGTATCTACGTGCTGCGCTGGCAATTTCTCAAGAGAACCATCCGCTTTACGGTTGAATTCCATAAAAACGTTATTCCAGATTTCCACTACCTGCGGATGGTCATTATTGACCAAGCTTTTTCCTGAAACCTGCGCTTTCTCTTCCTCGCTTCGCAAATCCACATGAATTTCTGAACACGGTCCGCATGGTCCCTGCTCACCCATTTCCCAGAAATTATCTTTCTTATTTCCAAGAATGATTCGGTCTTCATCAACCAACGTTTTCCAGATGTCCCAAGCTTCTTGGTCAAACGGCACGTTCTCGGCAGGATTACCTTCAAAAACAGAAACGTACAAATTCTCTTTCGGAATTTTATACACCTCCGTCAACAATTGCCACGCCCAGTTGATGGCTTCTTTTTTGAAATAATCGCCAAAGCTCCAGTTCCCCAACATTTCGAACATCGTATGGTGGTAGGTATCAAAACCAACATCTTCCAAATCATTATGCTTTCCCGAAACACGCAGGCATTTTTGAGTATCTGCAATCCTTTTGCTTTTCGGTACGGCATTCCCCAAAAAGTATTCCTTGAACTGGGCCATCCCAGAATTGTTAAACATCAAGGTCGGGTCGTCTTTGAGCACGATTGGCGCAGAAGGCACGATCAAATGGCCGCGTTCTTCGAAAAATTGTAAAAATTGCTTTCTGATATCCTGTGATTTCATCTGAAATTGGGTTTTATGATCTTTAAGTTAGGATTCAACGCTTTAGGAAGCCATCGTACCCTTCACTATTTTAAAATTGCTTTTCTAAAAAATAAATAAGGCGAACCAATGAAACATTTATTAAATTTGTTCGTCTAACATTGTAACTGTTTGTAATTTATTCTACGTACAACTGGTTATAAAGTTATAACTTTAGTTATACAAAAAGTGCAAAAGTAGCATATTTTAAAATATGAAGAAGGTAAAATATTATTACGATACCGAAAATTTAGCCTACCGAAAAATCAAGCCGAAGAAAGGACAAAAATTAGGCGTAATTGCCTTATTTTTATTAGCTTCCGGATTGTTTGGGTTCTTGTGTTTCGTAATCTTGATTAATACCCCGTTCTTTGAAACGCCTAAAGACCGATTGCAAGCGCGAGAAATCGAAAACATGAAAATCAACTATGCCATCCTGAACAAAAAGATGGACCAGATTGACGAAGTTTTAGAAAATGTTGCCGAACGCGATAACAACTTATACCGTGTCTATTTCAACTCATCGCCTATTCCAGAAGAACAGCGAAAAGCAGGCTTTGGCGGTGTCAATCGCTATAAAGCTCTTGAAGGATATGACAATTCTGAACTCGTTGTCAGTACGACAAAACGCGTCGATGTCATATCAAAAGAATTAGTAATCCAGTCCAAATCTCTAGATGAAATCTTGAAATTGGCGAAAGAAAAAGAAAAATTATTATCTGCAATTCCAGCCATCCAGCCTGTCAAGAATGAACAGCTAAAGCAGATGGCTTCTGGGTTTGGATACAGAAGCGACCCGTTTACGAAAATCAGGAAGTTTCATGCCGGGATGGATTTTTCAGCTAAAACCGGAACTCCGATTTATGCTACAGGAGATGGCGTTGTTGAACGCGCCGACAATACCGCGTCAGGATATGGAAACCATATCGTAATTCGGCACGGATTTGGATATGAAACTTTATACGGACATTTGAGCAAATACAAAGTAAGGGCCGGACAGCATGTGAAACGAGGCGACATCATCGGATATGTAGGAAGCACCGGACGTTCCGAAGCACCGCATTTGCATTATGAAGTCCATAAAAACGGAGAAGTCGTGAACCCTTTGAATTTTTATTACGGAAATATTTCGGCGGCAGAATTTGCAGCCATATCAAAATTAGCGAACCAAGAAAACCAATCTTTAGATTAATGCATTTAGACTTATCGCCAGACAAAAGATATTACAGCATTGGAGAATTAGCCAAGGCATTTGACGTGAACGCTTCGCTTATCCGCTTTTGGGACAAAGAATTCGATATTCTAAAACCCAAAAAAAATGCAAAAGGCAACCGCATGTTTACGCCCGAAGACGTAAAAAACCTCCAGCTGATTTATCACTTGGTTAAAGAACGCGGCTTTACGCTCGACGGTGCCAAAACACATTTAAAAGAAGGCCAGAAAAAGACATTGGATAAGTTTGAGATTATCAGCAAATTGGAATCGATAAAAATGCAGCTGACCAACATTAAAAACGAATTATAGCGTTACGCTTTAGTAAATAGAAAACAAATCAATAAATAAACTCTAAAAACAAAAACAAATGAGAAAATGGATTATTATCGGGGTGATTTTAGTTGTAATCTTCGGAATCTACAGCTGGGCTAAGGGAATCAACAATACGGCTGTTTCTCTAAATGAAAACATCAGAGAAGCTTGGGGGAATGTGGAAACTTCTTACCAAAGAAGAAACGACCTTATCGGAAACCTAGTAAACACTGTAAAAGGTGCTGCAGATTTTGAGAAAGGAACGTTGACGGCTGTTATCGAAGCGCGTTCAAAAGCAACTTCAACTACAGTTGATCCAAGCAATATCACGCCAGAACAATTAGCAGAATTCAGCAAAGCACAAAGCGGTGTATCTTCTGCCTTATCAAGATTATTGGTAACTGTTGAAGCCTACCCAGAATTAAAAGCAAACCAGAATTTCTTGAAATTGCAAGACGAATTGGCTAGTACTGAAAATCAGATTTTAACAGCTAGAACTAGATTCAATGAAGCCGTTAAACCGTATAACAATCACGTCTTGACTTTCCCAAATTCTATATTTGCAGGAATGTTTGGATTTAAAGAAAAAGCGTATTTCGAAGCAGCAGAAGGCGCTGAAAAACCTGTAGAAGTAAAATTCTAAAACAAAAACTCAATGTCAAAAGTAGAAGATTTCCTAACTCCAGAAGAGGAGAGCGAGATTGTGAAAGCCATTTCGCAAGCCGAAAAAAACACTTCGGGAGAAATAAGAGTCCACATTGAAAATCATAATGAAAAACCTCCGCTCGAAAGAGCCCAGGAGGTTTTTAATTTTTTGGGTATGGACAATACGTTGATGCGAAACGGCGTGCTGTTTTATGTAGGCGTTTCAGACCATACATTTGCTATTATAGGCGATGAAGGGATTCACAAGGTGGTTGAAGAGGATTTCTGGGACTGTACGAAAGACACCGTTATTTCTCATTTCAAAGAAAAGAAATACAAAGACGGGTTGGTTGCCGGAATTTTAAGAGCCGGTGAAAGATTACAGCAGTATTTTCCTTTTAGCAATGACGACTCTAATGAATTATCTAACGAAATATCTAAAGGATAAATGAAACTTTTCTCTATAAAAAAAACCTACTCCTTATCCTTTCTTTTAGTACTGCTCATTCAGGCTGTCGGATATTCGCAGTTTAATATTCCGCCCAAACCTGATTTCCAGACAAGCGTATATGATTATGCTAAAATTCTGAGCAACTCTGAAAAAACCGATTTGGAAGCAAAGCTTATTCGCTATTCCGATTCGACTACTACGCAGATTGTAGTCGTTACCGTTGAAACTATAAATGGTGAAGATATCGGCCTACTGGCTCCTAAATGGGGGCACGCTTGGGGCGTTGGACAAGCAAAAGAAGATAATGGTATTTTTATCCTTTTGGCAGTAAAAGAAAGAAAAATTCAGATTGCGCCAGGCTATGGCGTTGAAGACCGTCTGACAGCAGGAATTACTGGAGAATTGACCCGAAATATAATCATTCCCGAATTTAAAGCTGGGAGTTATTATAGAGGGCTAGACAAAGGTGCCGATGCTATTTTTGATGTCTTAAAAGGAAAATACAAAGGAACGCGGAAACAAGACAAAGAAGAATCTAACCCAGGAGGGCTGATCTTTTTTATAATTATTTTTATCGTGATCATCGTTATCATTTCTAAAAATAAAAATAACAGAAACGGAGGCAATCGCGGAGGCGGATTAGATCTGTCCGACATCATTATCTTGAGCAGCTTGGGCCGTGGCTTTGGAGGAGGTTCTTCCGGAGGAGGCTTTGGCAGCGGCGGTGGTTTTGGTGGCGGAGGCGGTGGCTTCGGTGGAGGTTTCGGCGGCGGCGGCTTTAGTGGCGGCGGCGCTGGAGGAAGCTGGTAACAGCTAAACATAAAACAAAAAAGACTGCAAATTGCAGTCTTTTTTTTATAGCTAAATCGTTCTAAATTAATACAACAACGTTTGGATGGCATGAGCTGGAATCACGACTTCTGATTCTGATTCGTTTACAAACAATTTATATTTTATTTCATTGTCTGATTGGTTCATCACGACAGTTACCATTTCTCCGTTAGCATTCTGGAATGAAGTGCTCAACAATTGGCTTCTGCTGGCTGCCGTACTTACTCTTTTTGCCTCTGGGCGGATAAATTTTGAGAAATGCCCGATGTAATAATACGATGGCGTATAAATCAATTTTCCAGCCGCTATATCCCCGTGGATTGGCGCAAAACAGAAATTAGAAACATGGTTAGGCCCTCCTTTTTCATCTAAAAGAATATTCCAATCAGTCCAAGCAACGGTTCCATTGTTGAAATCATTGATCATATTGATTCCGTAACGCTCAGCATTCGCCCAAAATTGATAACGCGCTGGATTAAAAGCTTCGATACAACCTTCGGTAAACATTAGTTTTTTATCCGGAAATGAGTCAGCAACTAGTTTTACGTTATCAAACATCGGCTTGCCGCCATTCCAGGTTTCATACCAGTGAAAACCCATTCCCCATGCATATTTCGATGCTTCAGGATCTGAATAAATAGTATTGGCACGCTGTACCATCAAATCTCTATTGTGGTCCCAAACGACTATTTTTTTATTTTCGAAGCCATTCTTTTCCATCGTAGGCCCAAGGTATTTTTTCAAGAAATCTCTTTCTTCTTCTGCCGTAAAAATACAAGATTCCCAGGT
Organism: Flavobacterium sp. N2550; assembly: GCF_025947265.1. Classification (NCBI taxonomy): domain Bacteria; kingdom Pseudomonadati; phylum Bacteroidota; class Flavobacteriia; order Flavobacteriales; family Flavobacteriaceae; genus Flavobacterium; species Flavobacterium sp. N2550. Next base: position 91,864 of record NZ_CP110007.1, read on the forward strand.
CTGGGTTGCCATTGGCTCATTTTGCACGGTTATTCCCCAAATCGGAATCCCTTCCTTTTCATAGGCCTTGATGAATTTCACATAATAATTTGCCCAAGCCTGATAAAATTCCGGAGCTAACTTGCCGCCTTTCAGCATGCTTTTCGAATCTTTCATAAAAGCGGGCGGACTCCAAGGGCTTGCATATAGCGTCATCTCTTTTCCGGCAGCTTTCAGTGCTTCCTTGATTAAAGGAATCCTGAACTTTTTATCGTGATCGATCGAAAACGACTTTAATTCCTTGTCATTTTCATCGACATAGGTATAGCTCGCACTGCTAAAATCAGAACTATGGATAGTCGTCCTGATTAAAGAATAGCCAATACCTTTTTCCTTGCTGTAATAGGCATTCAAGAATTCTTTCTGCTGTTCTTTTGTAAGCTTTGCATACACTTCGGCGCTGGCATCGGTAATAGCCCCGCCAATTCCCATAAAAGTCTGGAATTGTTTGTTCGGATTTACAAAAACCGAAACTTCGTTTTCTAAAGGTTGTTTTGAAGGCCTGAATTCAAGATTTGTTGCTGATGGTGACAGCCTCAACTCGGTATTTTCTGCCGTGGTATACACCTTGATTTTTTTTCCGCTTGCTGAAAATGGCTTGTTCTTCGAATTCTGGCTGAATCCGGCAAAACAAGTCAGCGCCAACAAGACACTTACTACTTTTTTTCTCATTTGAATATTTAATTTTGGTTTGCTAATTTACCAAATTGAATATTAAAATTTCTTAAAAGCTGTCCTTAAAAGCCAAAACCGCCTTCCTCTTTTTTCTTTCCTCCAAATTTTTCGATCTTATACGTCAGTGAGAACATGGCATACCTTTTCAAAACCGTATTTTGGATATCCTGAATCGATTCTGGATTGATATATCTTACGGCACTTTGGTTCTGATTCAGCACATCATACACTTTTACCTTAAACAAGAGCTTATCGTCCATAAAATTATAGCCTAAACTGGTATTTAGGAGGTAGAAGTCTTTTTTATAGCCATCCGAAATATTCGAATTGTAAGTATACCCGAAGTCATTCCCGAAAACAAAATGCTTTGGCCAATGGCTCGTTGTCTGTACCTTGAAGTTATGAGTAAAATTAGAAGAGCTTTTTACCGAATAATTCGTGTAATCTGTCATATTTAAAGAATAGGTGTACGATGGCTCGATTGTCAGCAATTCGCCATAATCCCATCCTACGCTAACTTGTTGTTCGAGGGTAACTCCTCTTGCTTCGTACAAGGCATTATTTGTCAATCCTTTGTTTAGATTAAAGTTTGTGTTGGCGCCTAAACTAAACCTAAATGTATTTTGTTCTTTTTTTATAGACTTGCTCCAATTCAAACCTCCATAGCTATAATACGTATCATTTATGTTCTGGTAGTCCGCTCGATTTATCAAATCAGTAGGATTGAAAACTCTTGAAAAAACAATCTGCTGTTCGTAATAATTAAATCCTGCGTACAGATAAAAACCTGATTTCGAAGCGTAGTCGTAGTTGTTGAAATTCAAATGAAAATTATGGTTTTTTGTCGGCTTCAAATTCGGATTACCCATAACTTGATACAACGGATCCGTCAAATCGACAACTGGAAGGATCTGCGCTGCTGTAGGCAATTGAACATCAAAATTATAGTTTATATACAACGATTTTGATTTGGAAATCCTATAATTGAACCAAGCGTTTGCAGACGGATATACATAATTTTTATCTATGTTGCTTGTCGTTCCATTATACAGCGACGTATTTTCCATAGTGATGACTTTCGTACCGAGCGTAATTCCTCCTGCATATTTGTTCTTTCTTAGGCTCAAGGAAGCATTCGGATTCAGCGTGCGTGTCTTTGACATGAGATTATAAGAAAGTAGGTTATTAAACTCTGAATACTGACCGGAGGCTTCATTCAGATTGAAGGTCGACTTGCCATTGTCATAGTCTTTCCACTCATAAGAAGTCCTGACTGTCAATGTTAAAGAATCCGTTATCGGTTCTGAATATCCTATTCGGGTATAATAGGTATTGTCTTTTATATCATCAAATACTCTTTGGCGACGAATATCCTCTGTCCTGTCGGGATCTTGAAAGAAATAGGTTTCAGAGTTTGTGATATTGTCCCTGTCATTACTTTTGTTGGTATTGTTAAAAGTAAAACCAAAGTTTCTTCCTTTCTTCTTGAATCTTTTGTGAAGGTACATTTCGTTTCCGAAACTAGACGACGCGTTGTTAGTCTTTGCAGAGTTGGTGCTTTCGTTCACCAAACCTAAATTATTAGTTGAAGATTGTTCCGAGAAATCTTTCGAAATCGAATTGCTTTTCACCAAACTTGGACGTACAGACAGCGTCAATAACGAGTCGATTTTATACTCAAATTCAAGATTAAAATTATGTCCGTCGCTTGTTCTTCGTGTCGTACCTTTTGATTCTGTTATAAAAGTGCTGTTCGTTCCGTCTTCAGATGTTAGAAGATTTTCCGTCCTGCTTCGAGTATCGTTATCGGTTTTAGAATTGGTGTAAAAATAACTTCCATTAGGCTCCAATTTCTTGAACCATTCATCGGCAAAATTAAGGCCTATCATGCTCGACTGCGTAATTCCTTCATTGCCGCCGCCGAAATTCATCCCGTCTATTCCAAACGAACCATTGCCGTTTACATATGTATTTCGCCCGCCGCCCATGGCATCGAAAATCTCGTCCATGGAAAAGCCTACTGAATTGATATTATTTGAAGAAGCCAATACGCTGATTTTCTGCTTGTCCTTGAAATAATTTACAAGACCGCTGGATTCGTATCTTTTATCCGTTCCATAACCGCCCGTAAATTTCCCAAACAAACCTTTATTCTTGTCTTCTTGGATTGTAATGTTGATACTTTTGTTATTGGAACTTGCACCATCGCCGGACAATTTTTCTTCTTTAGTTTTCGTATCCGAAACTTGGATTTTGTCAATGATTTCCGAAGGAAGATTTTTTATGGCTACTTTTCCATCTTTCCCGAAAAACGATTTTCCATTCACGAGAAATTCGTTTACCTCTTTTCCGTTTACCTTGATCTTTCCGTCCTTGTCAATTTCCACTCCTGGAAGCTCTTTCAGTAAAGCTTCTACATTGGAATCGGGACGAACCTTAAACGAAGAGGCATTAAATTCTAACGTATCGTTCTTGATTCGGATTGGCGGTGCTTCGCTTACGATAACAACTTCTCCCAAGTTTGTGACAGCGTCAGAAACAAAAACATCGCCCAAGTCGATATCCGATGTCAATTTTGGATATTCCTTTTCCCAAGTCTGATAGCCCAAAGAGGCTACCTTCACTATAAAAGGCTGATTGATTTTTTTGACTGTAATTAAAAAGTTACCGTTCTTGTTTGTAATCGTATAATCAATTACTGTGGAGTCTTTTGCAGAAGTAATATAGACCGTTGCTGATTCAATCGGCTTATTCACTTCTTTACTGATTGCTTTTCCTTTGATTGTAAAAGAATTTTGCCCAAATGCTGCATACGAAAGCAGGGCAAAGAGAACATGGAGGATGATTCTTGGCATTAAGTTAGTTTTTTGATTGATGATTGTAAGAAAATAAAACTGCGAATTACAACTTTTATTGTCAAAAGAAATAATTTCTTACATAATTTTTAACAAACTGTATAAAAAACCTCACATTCAAAAATAACTCAAAGATTTTTTGTATGACAAAAAAAAGGGATTGCTAGAAAGCAATCCCTTGGTTCGTTTAAAATTTTAAACTATTATTTTTCTCTGATGTAAATATCAATTGGCACTCCTGAGAAATCCCAGTTTTCACGGATTTTATTTTCTAAAAATCGTTTGTAGGGTTCTTTTACATATTGCGGCAGGTTGGCAAAAAACACAAACTGCGGCGTAGGCGTTGGCAATTGCATGCAGAATTTGATTTTCACATACTTCCCTTTTAAAGCTGGCGGTGGATAATTTTCTATGATTTTCAGCATGTGGTCATTGAATTTCGAAGTTGCGATTCGCTGCTTTCTGCTTTCAAAAACTTTTACCGTTTCTTCCAACGCCTTCAACAAACGTTGTTTTGTCAAAGCCGAAGTAAAGATAATCGGCACGTCTGTAAACGGCATTAATTCTTTACGGATTTTTGCTTCGTATTCTTTTGTCGACATGGTATCTTTTTCAACCAAGTCCCATTTATTGACCAAAATAACGACGCCTTTTCTATTTTTCTCGGCCAGCCAGAAGATATTCTGATCTTGTCCTTCAAATCCTCTTGTAGCATCGATTATCAAGATACAGACATCAGAATGCTCAATCGCACGAACAGAACGCATTACAGAATAAAATTCTAAATCTTCTTTTACTTTTGCCTTGCGTCGGATTCCCGCCGTATCGACTAAATTGAATTCAAATCCAAAACGGTCAAATTTGGTATCGATCGCATCACGAGTAGTTCCTGCAATATCAGTCACGATATATCTATCTTTTCCAATCAAGGCATTGATAAAGCTTGATTTTCCTGCGTTCGGACGGCCAACAACTGCAAAACGAGGCAATTCTAGCTCTTCTTTTGTAGGCTCTGGTTTTTCAGGAAACGCTTCAATCAATGCATCTAGCAATTCTCCTGTTCCACTGCCCGAAATACTGGCAAACGTATAATAATCTCCTAATCCAAGGTTATAGAACTCAACTGCATCTTTTTCGCGCATGGCGTTATCCACCTTATTTACGGCAAGCAACACTGGCTTTGTTACTTTACGAAGCAATTTCGCGACAGCATCATCCATCGGCGTAATACCTTCTTCGACATCAACAACAAAAATAATAACGTCGGCCTCATCGATTGCCAATTCGACCTGCTTTCTGATTTCGCCTTCAAAAACGTCTTCAGAACCGCGAACATAACCGCCAGTGTCAATAACAGAAAACTCTTTTCCATTCCATTCGCTTTTCCCGTAATTTCTGTCACGGGTAACACCCGATACAGAATCTACGATAGCTTCTCTTCTTTGAATCAACCTATTAAAAAGTGTTGACTTTCCTACATTTGGCCTTCCGACAATGGCAACGATATTGTTCATATTATTTTTGAAATATTTTGCAAAGGTACGTTTTTTGTTTCAAGTAAAAAGTGTAAAGTTAAAGGTTGTTGTTTTGGTCTCATTTCTAGACAGAGGTTTAACGACAATTTAGCATTTTCATCAAAATAAAAACAGTAATTTGGTGTTATAGATTTCAAGATGGATTTTGATAAAAACATAAAGCTTCGCCCTAAATTTGAGCAGTTTTCACCAAAGACAATTGATGAAATCAAATTGTCGTATGAAAAAGTGAAAACGTTCGAATCGGAAGATTTTAAATTCAAAGATGCTGGAAACCACATCTGGCTGGGCGTTGGATTGTTCCGAAGAGAATACTGGTCGCCATCACTTCATATTGAATTAGACACGTATGAAGACGGCAGAACCTACGTAAAAGGAATGTTCGGACCTGACCCGGTCTTATGGTTTATCTTTTTGGCGATGCACTTTATTGTCGGCGGGTTGTTTATCCTTTTCGGAATTATTGCTTATTCGAAATGGACATTTTCACAGTCGAATGAATTTGACTTAGTCGTGATGTTCGCGCTTCTGAATGCTTGGCTCCTGCTCTATTTTATCGCACGACTAAACAGAAAAAAAGGAGCTACCCAAATGCGGGAACTCCTTTCGCTAGCCAATAAAATTATTGCCTGATTATCTATTGTTGTAGCCGAATCGCTTTAGCTGATACGCACTATTTCTCCAGTCTTTGTTGACTTTCACATACAATTCAATATGAATCTGCTTTCCGAAGAACTTTTCTAAATCTTCTCGCGACTGCATTCCTACTTTTTTCAATGCAAGGCCTTTGTGTCCGATAATAATTCCTTTCTGCGTATCGCGTTCGACCATGATTACCGAACGGATTCGGATGATATTTTCATCTTCTAAAAATTCTTCTGTCTCGATTTCTACAGAATACGGAATCTCTTTTTCGTAATTGATCAAGATTTTCTCACGAATGGTTTCATTCACAAAGAAACGTTCGGGCTTGTCTGTCAGGGCATCTTTTGGATAAAACGGTGGCGATTCTGGCAAAAGATCAATAATTCGCGCAAATACTTCTTTTACATTAAAGTTTTCTAAAGCGGAAATAGGGTGGATTTCAGCATTAGGCACTTTTTCTTTCCAAAGCGCAATCTGTTCTTCTAACTGGTCTTGGTTCGACTTGTCAATCTTATTCAAAAGCAATAAGACTGGAATTTTTGCATGTATGATCTTATTAAAAAAAGCTTCATCTTTTAGTTCCTTCTCTCCTATCTCGACCATGTAGATTAAAATATCGGCATCTTCAAAAGCAGATTTCACGAAATCCATCATTGAAGACTGCAGCTCATAAGCCGGCTTTATAATTCCTGGCGTATCCGAAAGCACCACCTGGAAATCTTCTCCATTTACGATTCCTAAAATTCTATGCCGTGTTGTTTGTGCTTTTGACGTAATTATGGACAGCCTTTCTCCAACAAACGCATTCATTAAGGTCGATTTTCCAACGTTAGGATTACCAATAATATTTACAAAACCTGCTTTATGTGACATCTCAAAAATAATTTATGTTGCAAAGGTAATCATATCAGTCCAATAGAAGAAATAAAACATTTTTCATAAAAACGCTTGTTTTTCAAGATAATCGTTGTAAATTTGCACCCGAAACATCGCGGGATAGAGCAGTAGGTAGCTCGTCGGGCTCATAACCCGAAGGTCACTGGTTCGAGTCCAGTTCCCGCTACTAAGTTTATTGAGGTTTTGCCCAATAACAAAGACATATTGAGAATACAAACGCACATCGCGGGATAGAGCAGTAGGTAGCTCGTCGGGCTCATAACCCGAAGGTCACTGGTTCGAGTCCAGTTCCCGCTACTAAGAAAGCCACTAATAAAAATTAGTGGCTTTTTTTATTTCGATACTTTTTAGTTTTCTTATTCTGAAACCTTCACGATTACTTTTCCAACACTTCTAGCCGTTTCAACATACAGATGTACATCTGCTAATTTCTCAAAAGGAAACGTTTTTGAAACATGGGCTTTAAGGATTCCTTTTTCCAAAAGAGAAGCAACTGTCTTCATGTCTTCACCGCTAGAATGTACCATAATAAAATAGCCATCTACATTTTTTGCTTTTGCTTTTTCAACCAGCTGTTCGTTCAATCCAGACGGAATGCTAATCAAGGTGCCGCCTGGCTTGATTACTTCTAAAGAGCGGTCGATATTGTCTCCTCCGATAGTATCCAATACAAAATCGATATCTTTTACGACATCTTCAAAAGGCTGTGCTTTATAATCCAAATGTTCGTCAGCGCCAAGCGATAACACAAAATCTTTGTTGACCGCAGAAGACGTACCGATGACATACGCTCCAAAATGTTTCGCAATCTGCACTGCAAAATGTCCTACTCCTCCAGAAGCCGCATGAATCAGCACTCGGTCGCCCGCTTTTATCTTTGCATTCGTAATTAGTGCCTGCCAAGCCGTAAGAACCGTAAGCGTTGCTGCTGCCGCTTCATCAAAAGAGATGTTCTTTGGTTTTAAAGCCAGCTGTGATGCCGGGGCCGCTACATATTCAGCATACGCTTTTCCGTGTCCGGGAAAATTAACCATTCCGAAAACCTCATCTCCCTTTTTAAAAAGTTCAGATTTAGACTCGACCACAACCCCTGAAACATCCCAACCGAGAATTATCGGACTTTCATCTTTTATTTTTCCATAAGTCCCATTTCCCTTTCGCGTCTTGATATCTACCGGATTGATACTGATTGATTTTGTTTGTATTAAAACTTCACCCTCTGTAATAGTAGGGATAGGTACTTCTGAAACGATCAAATTTTCAACTGTTCCAGGCTCTTTTAAAATTATTGCTTTCATTGTTAGTGTATTTTAAAGCAAATTTATACTGATAAATTTAATATTATTGGTATAATATTTCCAAAATGCAGTACATTTGCATCATGAGAAAAGAAAATCTACATCAGCCGTTTTCCATTACTTATATGACTTTGGATGTATGTCCGAAACAAGAACACACGCATACTTTCTTTGAACTCGTGTATATTATTTCCGGAACCGGTAAACAGTGCATCAACCAGAATAAATTTAGCTATTTCGCCGGACATATGTTTTTGATTACTCCAGAAGATTGCCATTCTTTTGAAATTGAAACAACTACTGAATTTTTATTCCTCCGCTTCAATGATATCTACATCCAAAATGGTGGTTTGCCTACCGAAAACATAAAGAGGCTTGAATATATCTTGCAGAATGCCAACCATCAGCCTGGGTGTATCTTAAAAAACCAAATCGACAAAAGCTTGGTAAAGCCAATGGTAGATGCAATCGTAAGAGAATCCATAAACGCCGATCTTTTCAACAAGGAGCTTATTCATCAATTGGTAAATACGCTTATTATTATTGTTGCCCGAAATATCGCCAAATACCTTCCGGAACAAGTAAATACCAGCACCGAAGAAAAAGCAATGGACATTCTGCAATACATCCAGAGCAATATTTACCATCCTGAAAAACTCAAAGCAGAAAACATCAGTACGAAATTCGGCATCTCAAATGCCTATCTGGGCAAATATTTCAAACGCCATACGAACGAAACCATGCAACAGTATATTGCTACGTACAAAACCAAGCTCATCGAACACCGATTGCAGTTTAGCGACAAACGCATCAACGAGATAGCAGACGAATTCGGATTTACTGACGAAAGCCATCTCAATAAGTTTTTTAAGAAACAAAAAGGCAGCAGTCCGAAAGCCTACCGAAAGACAATCAGAATGTAATTGTTAGGTAATTTACGATTTGTAAAATTTAGGATAACTAAAAAGATAATCACAAATTGAGATTCGAATTGTCTTTTCTATTCGCAAGCCAGTGTCCGCCTTAAATTCTCGTTTTTTGCCCTAATAAATATAAGCAAGAAATCAGAAAATCGCGTGCTTCATTTGTTATTAATACGTAATTTAAACTATTAAATACTAGATAGTTAGTAACCATTTTTTAATAAATCCTTATTCTAAAAATCCGTTCTTCAAAAATTATTAAAATTAAATTTGGAATGTTAAAGCGATAAACCCTGCAGGTATAATATCCTTTATAAAACGATTTCCTTCCAATCTTAAATTTTATAATTATGTTTAAAAAACGATTTTTATTAGCTTTAGTATTCGCAAGCATGTCGGGACTTTCCTTTGGGAAATCGTCTTCTGCCAACAGCCTGCAAACCACGAATGTTTCTACAGCTTCTACTGCAGCAATGCTTGCAAATCCATTCCAAGGATTCAACCTTTTTAATCCTTCTGCTTCTTTTGCTTGGAATTTCTTCGAATGTACAGGCGGTGGTTCTGAAACCTTTTCAAACCTAGGTGCTGCTTCTAGTACTTATGCAACCAGAACATGGACAGGCGACAACGGCGTAGCTTGGTCTGCAACAGACGCAAGAACTGACCAAGATCTTACAGGCGATGCTATCGCTTTAAGAACAAGTACTTTAAAAAACACTAGTACTGTAGCGAACGGTATCGGTACACTTTCTTTCAAATACAAAAGAGTTTTCTCTGGAAATTCTACTTTAAAAGTATTTGTTAATGGAGTTCAGTACGGTGGTGACATCGCTGTTACTTCTGATGTTACTGCAACTACATTCTCACAAGCCATCAATGTTTCTGGAAACGTAGTTATCGAGATCAGAAACAGTGGTAACAGAACTATTGTTGACGATTTATCATGGAACTGCTACTCAGCTGTTGCTGGTCCAGAACTTCAATTAGCAGATGCAGCTGGGACAAACCGCGAGTGCGGAAGCCTTGCTGTTGATTTTGGTTCTCACCCTGTAGGCCAATATCACGATGCAGTTTTCTCTGTTAAAAACCTTGGCACTTCTGCCTTGAACGTGACTGCTTTGACATTAAGCAACACTACAGACTTCTCTATTATTTCACCATCAGTACCTTTTACGGTTGCTCCTTCAGGTTCAGGATTGGTTTTGGTTCGTTTCCAAGGCGCTGTTGCTGGAAACAAGATTTCTACACTGACTATTGCAAGCAATGATGCTGATGAAGCTTCTTGTGTAGTTAATTTGACTGGAACTGCTCTTCAGCCATGTATTGCACCAGTTATTACAGGTGCTGACGTTACTGTTTCTAATATCGCTTACGCTTCTGCTGACGCAGCGGTAACTAGCGCGACAGCTGACAAATATCTTGCTGTTCTTTCTACTTCAAGTACTTTATCTGCTGCTCCAGCTAACGCTACAAGCTACAACGTAGGTGACAGCCTTGGAGGCGGAACAGTAGCGTATAACGGAACTAGTGCCAACTTCTCTCTTACTGGTCTTACAGAAAACACGCCATACCACCTTTTCGTATTCCCTTACAACAATACAGATTGTACTGGAGGTCCATTATACTACACAGAAACTTCAATTGACGAAACTTTCACAACTACTGCTGCTCCATGTATCGGTGGAAACGAAACGTTCTCAAACTTAGGAACTGCTTCTAGCACATACACATCAAGAACTTGGACAGGTGATAATGGCGTGACATGGTCTGCAACTGACTCTAGAAACGACCAAGATCTAACTGGAGACGCTATCGCTTTGAGAACTGGAATTCTTACCAACACGACTCCTGTTGCTGGAGGTATCGGAACGTTGAACTTCAACTACAAAAGAGTTTTCAGCGGTGATTCTGTATTAAAAGTATTCGTAAACGGAACACAATACGGTGCTGATATCAATGTTACTTCTGACGTTACTACTGCTTACTCTCAAGCTATCGATCTTTCTGGTCCGATTACTATCGAAATCAGAAACAGCGGAAACAGAACAATTATCGACGATTTGTCTTGGAATTGCTACACGACACCTGACGGTCCAGAATTGCAGTTATCAGACAGCGAATTGATCTTGAAATCATGTGGTGATTTTACAATTGATTTTGGTGCGGTATTGCCTAGCACAGACAAAGTTATCATCTTTACTATTGAAAACTTAGGTACTCAAGATTTAGAAGTTAGCGCTCTTACGTTAAGCGATGCTGTTAACTATTCTATCGTTAACCCATCTGTTCCTTTCACATTAGTGCCTTCAAGCGCAATTGAAGTTGAAGTAAAATTCAACAGTGCTACATTAGGAAACAAACTTGGAACTCTTACTGTAGTAAGCAATGATGCAAACGAAGGCTCTTGCGTAATCGACCTTAAGGCTAGCGCTCAAGAAAACTGTGTGGCTCCAGTTGGAACTGCTGTTATCTCTTCTTCTAACATTACTGATACTACTGCTTCTGTTGCAGTTTCTGGTGTTACAGCTACTGGATATCTTGCCATGATCAGTACAACTGGTGTAGTTACAGCTCCAGTTAACGGAACAGCTTACCAAGTAAATGATATGCTAGGTGCTGGAAAAGTAGTTTATGTAGGTACAAATGCAAACTTTGCCCTTTCTGGATTGACTGCTAATACTAACTATTCTATCACTGTATATCCATACAATGCTGAATGTATCGGAGGTCCTCTATATGCTGCAACGCCTGCAAACGACGAGATCTTGACTACTGGCGCTCCATGTGTTGGAGGTACAGAAACATTCTCTAACTTAGGAAGCAGCGCTAGCTCTTATGCTACTAGAACTTGGACAGGAAACAATGGTATCAATTGGTCTGCAACTGACGCTAGAACTGACCAAGACTTAAACGGCGACGCTATTGCTTTAAGAGTAGGTACTTTGACAAATACCACTTTTATCACAACAGGTATCGGTACGTTGTCTTTCAACTACCAAAGAGTTTTCACAGGTGATTCTGTATTGAAAGTTTTTGTTAACGGTGTACAATACGGTGCTGATATCAATGTTACTTCAACTGCTACAGCTACTTATTCTCAAGCTATCAACGTATCTGGAAACGCTACAATCGAAATCAGAAACAGCGGTAACAGAGTAATCATTGACGATGTAGCTTGGACTTGCTATGGTACTTCTCCAAGAGCAGCTGCAGAAGTTAAAAAAGGTACTGCAGCCTTGAACAACGAAGTAAAATTATACCCAAACCCTAGCAATGGCCAATTCCAATTGGATTTTGCAGGTGAAAATGCAGATATCACTGTATTCGATTCTTTAGGAAAAAACATCCTTTCTAAAAAAGTAGCTTCTCAAGAAGTTATCGATTTAGGAACTTCTCAAAAAGGAATCTACATCGTTGTTATCAAATCTGGGAACACTACAACTACTAAAAAAGTAGCTATAAAATAAGACCTCTCTTATTGAACTTGCCCAGCAAGCATAAAAAGAAACCATCAATTTAATTGATGGTTTCTCTATTTAATATATTCTCATCCTTTGAATCCTGACGGCGTTTACTATAGCCAGCAGTGCCACGCCTACATCGGCAAAAACCGCTTCCCATAACGTAGCCAGTCCGCCGGCTCCTAAAATAAGCACGACCACTTTTACGCCAAAAGCCAGCGTAATATTCTGCATGACGATTCTTCTTGTCACCTTGCCCATTTGTATCGAAGAAGCAATCTTGCTCGGCTGGTCGTTCTGGATTACGATGTCTGCGGTTTCAATCGTAGCATCGCTTCCCAGTCCACCCATGGCAATTCCAGCATCGGCAAGCGCTATCACGGGAGCATCATTTACGCCATCGCCGACAAAAGCTATCGTTCTTCCTTTATCCTTCAATTCCTGTACTTTTTCAACTTTGTTCTCCGGAAGCAAGTCGCCATAAGCCGCATCAATCTGCAACGCTTGCGCTACCTTATCTACGATGCTCTGCTTGTCGCCGCTCAGCATGACAGTTTTGATACCCAGCTCATGCAGTCTCGAAATAGCAACGTGAGCATCTTCTTTCAGCTCGTCTGCAATCGTAAAATAGCCTACATATTCATCATTAACGGCTACGACAACTATAGTTTCCACTTTCGATTCGATAGCCTTGTCGTACGCAATACCATATTTTTTAAGCAATTTCAGGTTTCCGGCCAGTACTTTTCTGCCTTCGACTGTACCTGACAGTCCGTGCCCCGCAATTTCTTCCACATCTGAAACCGAAACGGATTTATAACTGTCTTTTGAATAACGGACAATCGCATTTGCAATAGGATGCGTCGACTTGCTTTCCAAAGCCGCCGTCAAAACCACCAGCTTGTCTTTATCAATCGTATGAGCTATCACTTCCTGCACTTCAAAAACACCTTTCGTCAAGGTTCCCGTCTTGTCCATGACCACCGTGTCTACTTTTGTCATTACGTCGAGATAATTGCTTCCCTTAAACAAGATGCCGTTTCGCGAAGCCAGTCCGATACCTCCAAAATAACCCAGCGGAATCGAGATGACCAAGGCACACGGACAAGAAATCACCAAGAAAACCAACCCGCGATATAACCAGTCGTTAAAAACATAGTTTGCTACAAAAAGATACGGCAGTGAGACAATCGCAATAGCCAAGAAAACTACAATCGGCGTATAGACCTTGGCGAACCTTGAAATAAAAAGCTGTGTTTTTGATTTCCGGGCCGTCGCCTCCTGCACCATCTGTAATATTCGAGAAAGCTTGCTATCTTTGAATAAAGCTATGACTTTTACTTCCGCTAAAGTCTGCAGATTGATCATGCCCGCCAAGACCGCCTCCCCTTTTGTTTTGGTATCCGGCTTGCTTTCTCCTGTCAGGGCAGCCGTATTAAAAGCGGCCGTTTCGGATAACAATTCCCCATCCAAAGCGACCTTCTCGCCCGGTTTTATCTGGATAATCTCACCTAGGGTTACTTCTGACGGATTGACTACTACAGGCTCATTATTGCGAATTACAGTCACCTCATCAGGACGGATGTCCAGCAAGGCCTTGATGCTCCGCTGTGCCCTTTCGACTGCAGCATCTTGAAACAGCTCCCCTATCGCATAAAAAAGCATGACAGCGACACCTTCAGAATATTCTCCAATCAAGAAGGCGCCTATCGTGGCAATGGACATTAAGAAAAACTCTGAAAAGATATTGCCGTTCCGGATTTCCTTTACCGCTTGATAATTGACTTTCAATCCCACCAAAATGTAAGCAGCAATATACCAGACAAGCGTAACCGGATAGCTGAAAAATACCGCTTCGGTTTGTTCCAGCAAGATTCCCGACACCAAAAGCAAGAAGCTGGCTGCAGCCGGAAAATACGTTTTCCATTGGCTGTCGTGGCTGTGCGAATGCCCTATTTCGCTATGATCGTGTGCCATAGTTGTATTTTTAGGTTAATGTTGGTGGCCTCCGCCCCCCTCGCTTTTCAGCAGGTGGCTCTGGATATAATACGCTCCTTTCAAAACGATTTTGGCGTCGGCATCAATTTTTTGCAAAACCGAAACCTGTACGAATCCCAATTGCGAAGTGCCGGTTTTTACTTCGATGCGCTGAAAATGGAACGTCTTTCCCGCCTCTTCATGAGCATGCCCGTCCTCATGCGAATGCCCCTCTTCTTTATCATGCGAGGCTTCTTCATGTCCCTCTTCCAGTATAAAGATAAATTCCCTTCCTTCCGCCTTTATCACGGCCTCTACCGGAAGCGCCTGCACGTCTTTGGCACCCACATCAATCAAGGCATTGACATACATTCCCGGAATCAGCGTCTGGCTCTTGTTCGCAATATCGGCATGAACTGCCACCGATTTGGTCTCGTTCTCAAAAGCCTTGCCGACATTAAAGACCTTCCCGCTAATCTCCGTATTGTCCTGATTGGTCAGTACGAATCGGATGTTCTGCCCCGGCTTTACCTTCTGCAAGTCCTTTTCATACACCAGCAGGTCGACATGCAATTGCGAATTATCCACAATGCTCAACAGCGGCTTGCCCACTTCCGCATTGCTTCCTATCTTGATGTTGATTTCGGTGATATAACCTGAAATCGGAGCCAGGATAGGCATTACCGAGCTCGGGCTGTTGCTTCCGCTCAAGTTGAGCACCGCCAATTGCTGTCTCAAAGAACTGAGCCTTGCCTTTTCCATCTCAAATTCCGCCTTCGTCTTCTGGAAGACTTTCTTCGAATTCACATTTTCTTCGCTCAGCGTCTTCTGCCTTTCATACTCCAGCGTCAGGAATTCCAGATTGCTTTTCGAAGTCAGGTAGGCTTCCTGCAATTTAGCAAATTCTGGGCTTTCTATAGTCGCCAGCACCTGCCCTTTTTTAACAGACTGCCCTTCGATGACGTTTATAGACTTCACGATTCCGGTTATGTGCACCGAAACATCAGCCTGGTTCTGAGGCGGCAGCTTGGTATAGCCATTGGCATTCACGACCTCGCTTAAGTTTTTCATCGCAAAAGTCCCCAGTTCGATTCCTGAGGCTTTGTATTGCGCTTCGTTCAGCTCTACTTCTTTAACAGGAGCCTGTTCTTTTGGTTTCACTTCTGCTGTCGCTTCTCCATGACTATGCCCGTCATTTTCGGCAGGACGGAGCGAAAAATAGAGAATCAGGGCAATCGCAATCGCCGCAAGGCTTCCGTATACTATAGTTCTTCTGTTCATCTTGATATTATTGATTCGCCAGAAACTGCAAGTTGATTACAGTCTGGTTAAAGTTATTTACTGCATTGATATAATTCGTTCGGATGCCCAAAGCCGTTTCCAGCCCCTGCACGTATTCCACATAAGAAATGTCCCCATTCATATACGCCTTTCCTGCATTTTTAGTAATCAGGTCGGCATTAGGCAAGGCTGTGGCTTTATAATAATCGACCAGCGACTGAAACGTATGCAGCTGCTGCAGCTGCTGTTCGTGTTGATTAATCAGCTGCGACTGCATATAATCGGCATTTTTCTGCTGCATTTCAATGTTGGTCTTAGAAGCCTGTATCTTAGCAATACTGCTTCCTGCAAAAATCGGCAGCGAGATGCCTACCGAAAATCCTTGAAAACGCAGCGAACCGTCATATGAAACCGTTTCGCCGTTCACCTCCTGGCTTCCCTTGAAAGATTGTATAAAATAGCCTGCCGTAAGGTCTGGCAATAGAGCCGCCTTCTCCACTTTGCGGCTTGCTTCGGCCACATTCACTTGTGCCGCGGCGAGCTTAAGATTCGGATTCTGCTTCACCAAAGCACTGTCTAAAACAGCTAACGAAGGCAAGGCTGCAAAGACAGTATCGCTCACGGCAAAATCTTCTTTCCGATTCAAAAAAGTCTTGATTTTGGATTTTTCGACCCAGATCATGGCTTCGTTCTGCTTGATGCGCTGTTCCAGTTCCTGCTGCTTTGCCACGGCCGTCGTTTTCTCCAGCGAGTTCGTCTCACCCGTATCAAAACGGAGCGAAGCCGAACGCACGAACTTTTGCATAAGGCTGTTCTGCCTAGAAAGCATCTTGTTCAATTCAGAGTAATACAATATCGCATTCCACGACTGACGGATGTTGAACGTAATTTCCTGTCGGGTCACTCCCGCTTTCAGCTGGCTCAAGTTGCTGTTCTCTATCAGCAGTTTTCTTCTTGCGCCATATTGAAACGGACTGAACGTTTGGGATATGCTGAAATTCTTATCCTGTGCATTCGAATTGATCTGTCCGAACGTTCCCGTCACTTCCGTCTTCGGCAGGTCGAACGCAGTACCTTTTAGCTGCGACTGCATCTTGCTTTCCAGCTCAGACGATTGGATCAGCGAATTGTTCTTTATTCCCGACTCGATGGCCTGTTTTAAATCGAGGCTTTTCGGAACTTCTTGTGCGTTGGCATTAGCTGTAAAAAGCGCCAAGATTACGATTGAGAGCAATGTCGTGTTTTTGTTCCTTTTAAATCCTTTTTCAAAATAATAATACAAGATCGGCAGTACAATCAGCGTCAAGATCGTTGCAGTCAGCAAGCCGCCGATTACTACGGTAGCTAACGGCTTTTGTACTTCTGCTCCGGCACTGCTGCTGATCGCCATCGGCAAAAAGCCCAGCGACGCTACCGAGGCTGTCAAGATTACCGGCCTCAGTCTTACTTTGGTTCCCTCTTTGATACGTTCATAAATATCGTTCATTCCTTCTTTTTTTAATTGATTGAAATAGGCTATCAGTACGATTCCGTTTAATACCGAAACCCCAAATAATGCGATGAATCCGACTCCCGCCGAAATGCTGAACGGCATGCCCCGAATCCACAAGGCAAAAATGCCTCCGATGGCCGATAACGGAATTGCCGTAAAAATCAACAGCGACTGTTTTACGGAATTGAAGGTAAAATACAGCAAGATAAAAATCAGTCCCAACGCAATCGGAACCGCCACCATCAAGCGCTTGTTCGCGTCGATCAGGTTTTCAAACTGTCCGCCATACGTAGTATAATAACCCTCTGGAAGCACGAGGCTCTTGTCTAGCTTGGCCTGGATTTCTTCAACAACGCCCTTCACGTCCTTGCCTCTCACGTTAAAGCCGACAACAATCCTGCGCTTTCCATCCTCACGGCTGATCTGCATCGGGCCATCTTCATATTGGATATCAGCCACCTGCTCCAGCGGAATCTGGTTGCCAGACGGCAGCGTAATAAACAACGATTTCAAGTTGGAGATATCCTGCCGGCTGTCAGCTTCCAGCCGCACTACCAGATCAAATCGTTTTTCTTTTTCATAAATCACCCCTGCCGCCTCTCCGGCAAAGCCGATGCGGATGACCCGGTTTAGGTCACCGATGTTCAATCCGTAAAGCGCCAGCTTGTCTTTGTTGTAGCGTACCGTAATCTGCGGCAGTCCTGCAACCCGTTCGAGCTTGGCATCAGAAACACCTTCCACGCCTTGAATTAGCTGCAGCGCCTCATCGCCCTTGCTCACGAGCATGTCGATATCGTCTCCGAATATCTTGACGGCCACATCGCTCCGCACGCCTGTCATCAGCTCGTTAAAACGCATCTGTATCGGCTGTGAGAATTCGGTCGTAGCACCCGGAATATCCTGCAGGGCTTTTTCCATCTTTTCCATCAATTCCTCCTTGGTCTTGGCCGATGTCCACTCTTTTCGGTCTTTCAGCAAGATAATCATGTCTCCTGCCTCAATCGGCATTGGGTCGGTCGGAATTTCGGCGCTCCCTATTTTGGTCACCACCATCTTGATTTCCGGAAACTTGGCCTTGAGCAGCTGCTCCGCTTTGGTTGTCGCCTCGATTTCCTGCGAAAGCGAACTGCCAGAGGCAATAATCAAATGGGTTGCAATGTCCCCTTCGTCTAACGTAGGGATAAACTCTCCCCCTAACGAACTGAACACGAACAACGATACGGCAAACAATCCTACTGCCGCAGCAATGATAGTTCCTTTGATCTGTAGCGCTTTCTGCAGTATTGGACTGTAGAATTGCGTAATCGCCTCAATAATCCTGTCGCTTATATTTTTAGTATGCCCTGTCTCTTTTTTCAAGACCAGCGCACTCATCATCGGCACATAGGTAAGCGAAAGTATAAAGGCTCCCAAGATGGCAAACGAAACCGTCTGTGCCATCGGGCTGAACATCTTTCCTTCAATGCCTACCAGCGCCAAGATCGGCAGGTAGACAATCAAGATGATAATCTCGCCAAAGGCCGCACTGCTTCTTATTTTTACGGAGGCTTGGTATACCTCATTGTCCATCTGTTCTGCGGTAAGCACCTCTCTTTTCCGGACCTGCAGCCTGTGGATGATGGCTTCTACGATAATCACCGCCCCGTCAACGATAATTCCGAAATCGATCGCTCCCAAGCTCATCAGGTTGCCGCTTACGCCGAAAAGCCGCATCATGGCGATTGCGAACAGCAAGGCCAGCGGAATCACGGAAGCCACGACCAGTCCGGCACGCCAGTTTCCGAGCAGTAAGACCAATATAAAAATGACGATAAGCGCTCCCTCAATCAAGTTGGTCTGTACTGTATGGATGGCCTTGTTGACCAATTTCGTACGGTCCATAAAAGGCTCGATAGAAACTCCTTCCGGGAGCGATTTCTTGATCTGTTCCATCTTCTCCTTTACTCTCTTCACGACTTCGCCGCTGTTCTCGCCCTTGAGCATCATGACCATGCCGCTCACCTCTTCGCCTTTGCCGTCTTTGGTCACGGCGCCATAGCGGATGCTGCTGCCTATCTGTACCTTTGCGATGTCGCGTATCAGGATCGGAATCCCGTTCTGATTTTTTACTACAATCTTGCTGATGTCGTCGATATTGCTCACCATCCCGATACCGCGTATAAAATAAGCGTACGGCTTTTTGTCGATATAAGCGCCTCCCGTATTCTCATTGTTCGATTCCAACGCCTCAAATATCTCAGGAATGGTCACATCCATGCTCTTCAGCTTGTCTGGCTGCACGGCAATTTCATACTGCTTGAGGTTGCCGCCCAGGGTATTCACTTCTGCTACGCCCGGCGTTCCGATCAGCTGCGGCTTGATGATCCAGTCTTGTATGGTACGCAAGTCGGTCGCATTGTATTGGTCTTCGTAGCCTTTTTTAGGAAATACGACATACTGATAAATCTCCCCCAGTCCCGTGCTCACAGGTGCCATTTCGGGCGTGCCTACATTTTTCGGAATGGCATTCTCTGCCTCCTTGATGCGTTCCGATATCTGGGCTCGGGCCCAATAGATGTCTACATCCTCTTCAAAAACGACGGTCACGACGCTCAGCCCGAAACGGCTGATGGAACGCAATTCGACGATTTTAGGAATCGGCTTTACGGCCTGT
Source organism: Flavobacterium sp. N2550 (assembly GCF_025947265.1). Lineage (NCBI taxonomy): Bacteria > Pseudomonadati > Bacteroidota > Flavobacteriia > Flavobacteriales > Flavobacteriaceae > Flavobacterium > Flavobacterium sp. N2550. The sequence goes on from NZ_CP110007.1 coordinate 111,595, forward strand.
TCGATAGGATAGGTGATAAACTGCTCTACTTCTTGCGTAGCCAAAGTAGGCGAGCTCGTAATGACTTGTACTTGGTTGTTGGTAATGTCTGGCAGGGCATCGATCGGAAGGTTGTAAAGCGAATAGCCTCCCACAACGACCAGTGCCAGCGTAAACAGTCCGATAATAAATTTATTATGGATGCTGAAATGGATAATCTTGTCTAACATAGATTATAAATTACTATAATGTTGATTCTATCCGAAAGTATCCGGATTCGTTTGCGGAAATCCCGCGATAAATCAGCCGACTCTCATCGGCAAAACATTATACTAATTGCGGCGGCTGCCAGATCGACCCGAAGAAGCTGGATGCGATCGATTTGTAAAAACTTGGCGTTTTTGTATAGGAATTTTCAAAATAAGGCACTTCAAAAACAGCAACCGACTGCATGATAATCGGGGTAGTACAGCAGGCGCAGATGCAAAACGGCGTACAGAAATCTTCATGGTGCTGTTCGTTCTGCAATTGCGAAACATGAGACAAGGCCGCCGATTCCGGATGCGCATGCGCATCATTGCACGGCAAGACCATCAATACCAGCAGGTACACTGATAAAATAGACGTTAGTATATGCCTCGCTTGTTTCATGGAGTAAATGTAGGAAAAAATAATTTACAGACAACCAAATCAATGCTATAGAATCATCTAGCTACCCTATAGCGGGTAGGGTTTGCCTAAGCAGCCCTAAAACAATACCATTTTGCTGCGGATAGCTCACACAACCCAATACTACAGCCAAAACCACTACAATATGCGACAGCCACTATAAAAACCAACACATTGAAGAACAGAACACTACAAACAAAAAACTAACTTTTTTCTTACTTTATTATTCGCAAAACGAGAATTTGTTACATTTCCTATCTTTCGATTAACGGTACTTCTTATTATTTAAATTTACAGTATTAACCTATTAAATTTTATGTAAAATGAAATCCAAATCACTATTCATTGGCCTATTTGGCCTAAGCGTTTTATTTGCGAATGCGCAAAATGTTCAATCCAACAGCCTCTTAACGAGCGGCGGGCTCAATGCCGGAAGCGGCGGTGCCGGACAAAACACCTATTACGGATATGAAGCCGGTATGACCAACACATTGGGCAACCACAATACCTTTATCGGTAACTTCAGCGGAAAGTATAATGCCAACTGGGGAAATACCTTCCTAGGGTCTTATGCCGGACAAAGCAACAGTTCCGGTTTTGCAAATACCTTTGTTGGTATTGCTGCCGGAGATGAAACCAACGGGCACTCCAATACCTACGTGGGCGCCTATTCGGGTTATTTAAACAACGACACGCACAGCACGTTCCTAGGCCTTGAATCTGGAAACAACAGTTCTGGAGGCTACAATGTCTATGTGGGCGCTGGTGCGGGAGAAGGAACCATAGGCGAAGGAAACGTCTTCTTGGGCATCCGATCCGGATTCAGCCAGACTATAGACGGCGCTTTTATCGTAGAAAACTACAACTATTCCCAGCCTAATCCGCTTATCAAAGGAGAATTCGCAACTGGAAAAGTCGGAATCAACGTCACAGATTTCCCTTCAACAGCAGGCTCCGTAGATGTATCTGGCTATAAATTCTTCGTCAAGGGAGGGCTTCTTGCAGAAGAAATCCGCGTAGCTACTACTTGGGCCGACTATGTTTTTGAAGAAAGCTACAAGCTTCCATCCCTAAAAGAAGTAGAGCAGCACATTGCCGAAAAAGGACATCTTATGAATGTGCCGTCTGCAAAGCAAGTCGAGCAAGACGGTATTTCTGTAGGCGAGATGGCAAAAATCCAGCAAGAGAAAATAGAAGAACTGACGCTTTATATCATCGAGCAGAACAAAATCAATGAAAAACAAGCCGAAGAGCTGAAAGAATTGAGAGAAATGGTACAAAGCCTAGCCGCTAAAAAATAAGATGCTATGAGAAAATGTATACTCTTTCTGACCTTCATTCTTGGGGCAGTACAGCTGCAGGCCCAAGGATGCGTGCCCGACATCACCCTCACTACCTATGAAACAACCACACCTGTCTTACATCAGGCTTCCAATACCGTAGTAGGTTCCTCGGGCTATGGAGTGAGTCCGGGCTACGACAGCACGCTTCGTGCAGGAGTTTTGGTAGAGCTCAAAGACGATGTCTATATCAAATCGGGCGCCTTGTTTCTGGCTCATATTGCGCCATGCGGCAAGCCAAAAGCAAGACAGCAGGGACTCTCTGACAAGTCTGCCGCTATCTCAGCCCTTATGGCCTACCCGAATCCGGTACAATCGACACTGAACCTTTCTGTAGACCATGCAGAGTTATCAAAAATAACGCTGGCCACGCTCGACGGAAAAGTGATCGCAACGCACGAAGCCAAAAACGAAACGTCGTTGCAATTAGAACTCGGCAACTATTCCTCTGGAATCTACCTGATTACGGTAGAGACCGCTGACGGACAAGTCTTCCGAGACAAAATAGTCAAGAACTAAAAACAGAAGCCCTGCCCATGCAGGGCTTTTTTATTGGCCCGTTAAGCCCGACACGCCAACCCATTTTTTTGCTATATTTGAATCTCATAAAAGCAACCCTGCAGCATTATCTGGTAGTATGGATAAAATTCCGGTACGGCATATCCCCGAAACCCAAAAAGAACCCGGCCTGTCCGGCGGCTTCAGCATACGGGATATCCAAGAGCTGCTGGCAGAAAAAGACATGGTGCAGGAACTCCACAGGCACGATTTCTTCTTTATCCTGATCCTTAAAAACGGCACGGGCTTCCATGAAATCGACTTTACGCCGTATGAAGTCTGCAACCATTCCGTGTTCCTGATGCGTCCGAGGCAGGTACATAAGCTCACCTTAAAGGCAGGCAGCACCGGATACCTCATCCAATTCCGCAATGATTTTTTCTATTCCCAAAACAAGCTCTCGCAAAGGCTGTTGGGCAAGGCAAGCAACAAGAACTTCTGCTCGCTCGATTCCGAAACCTTCCAAAAGCTAGATTCCATCCTTGCGGCTATCCTAAAAGAGTATACCGACAAGCAAGAAGGCTATGACGAAGTCATCAAATCCAACCTCAGCATTTTCTTTATCGAGCTCGTCCGGCACCGCAAAAACAGAGAGACCGGCGCTGCTGCTATCAATCCTTATGTACAAGAACAGCTTGATAAGTTCCTAGACCTTCTCGAAGCCAACAGCACCCAGCACAAGCAGGTTTCTTATTATGCCGACCTGCTGCACCTTTCGGCCTACCAGCTCAATTCCATCACAAAAGCAGTAATGGACAAGACGGCTTCCGAATTGATCAACGAACACCTCCTGTTAGAATCCAAAAGGCAGCTGCTCGCTACCTCGAACCAAGTAAACCAGATAGCCTACAATCTTGGCTATGAAGACGTTTCCTATTTTATCCGTTTCTTTAAAAAACATATCGGCCTCTCGCCAGAAGCCTTCCGCCATAATTTCAAATAAGTCCTATTCAACTTTATTTTTGTCCTATCCTTCCCCTTGCATCCAGAAGTAACTTTGCACTTGTACTAACACTTCAAACGCAAGCTGTATGAAAACAAGAATGAAACTACTGGCTTCTCTCAAGATATGGGTAGTTATCTATCCCTCTATCACGCTGTTTCTCTACCTGTTCGGAAAGCCCTTATCCGTATTGCCCTTATACCAGCGAACCCTACTGCTCACGCTGGCTTTGGTTCCGTGGATCATTTTTATCGGCGTTCCCTTGGTCGATTTTATCCTCCGAAGGCTTTTGCCCAAAGACCCTAAAAACAGTCCGAGATGAAGGCAGGAAAAAAACTCCCGGCTTCTCCCTCCCAACGCGAATTTATCAAGCAGGGCGGGCTCGCCATGACTGCACTGGCCCTCCCATTTTCAATAACTCCATTTTCAAAATACGACGACATGAAAGACAACAGCACATTTGATGTAATCATCATCGGCGGCAGCTACTCCGGACTTGCTGCAGGCATGGCTCTAGGAAGGGCCTTGAAAAAAGTCCTGATCATCGACAGCGGCAAGCCCTGCAATGCGCAGACGCCCCATTCCCATAACTTCCTTACCCAAGACGGAAACACCCCTGCGGCCATCGCAACCCTAGCCAAACTGCAGGTACAATTCTATGATACCGTTTCCTTTTTCATCGGGCTTGCTATCGGCGGCAAGAAGACGAGCAGCGGTTTTGAAATCCAGACTGCATCAGGCGAGACCTTCCATGCCGGGCAATTAATTTTTGCCACGGGCGTACGCGATATCATGCCCGAAATAAGCGGATTTTCCGACTGCTGGGGAATTTCTGCCATCCACTGTCCCTATTGCCACGGCTACGAAGTGCGCAATGAAACGACCGGCATAGTCGGCAACGGAGAACACGGCTACGAAGTATCCCGTCTTATCTCCAACTGGACCAAAGACCTGACCCTATACACCAACGGCCCTTCCATACTGACTCCCGAACAGGCAGAAGCCATCCAGAAGAACCGTATAAAAATAGTCGAAAAAGAAATCGAAAGACTAGAACACGTGGATGGCTACCTCCACCATATCGCCTTCAAGGACGGTACAAGAGCACCGCTGAAAGCCCTCTATGCTCCCAGACCCTTTGAACAGCACTGCAGTATTCCTGAAGCCCTCGGATGCGAGCTGACCGAAGAAGGCTATATCAAGGTCGATGCCCTTCAGGCGACGACCATAGACGGCATTTTTGCCTGCGGCGATAACACTACCCGCATGCGTGCCGTGGCCATGGCCGTTTCGGCAGGAACAATGGCGGGCGTAGCCGCAAGCAAAAAGCTAATTTTCGAGGCGTTTTAAGACGCTCATCCTACCCACTTAAAAAAATCACAAGACATGAAAATCATAATCGTAGGCGCAACCGGAACCATGGGAAGACACCTGGCAGCCGCATTTGAAAAAGAACACGAAATCATAAGAGTAGCTTCCAAAAGCGGCGACATACCAACCGATATCACCTCTGCCGCATCCATAGAAAATATGTTCAAGCAGGCAGGACCTTTTGATGCGCTCATCTCTACCGCAGGACCTTCGTATGTAGGCCCATTGAAGACCATGACCGGAAAAGAATTCCAAAAAGGAATCGACGGCAAGCTGATGGGACAAGTCAACCTGGTACTCATAGGCCAGCACTACATCAACCCCAAAGGCTCCTTCACCCTGATTACCGGAGCGCTGGCACAAGAGCCGGTACTGAACTTTGCCAGTGCATCGGCCGCTAACGGAGGCGTCGAGGCTTTTGTACGCGCCGCCGCCATCGAATTAGAAAACAGCATCCGAATCAATGCCGTAAGCCCTACCGTCATCGAAGATTCGCCCCAGTATTTCCCTTTCTTTCCCGGCGATATTCCCGTGACCATGAAACAGCTGGAATACGGCTTCCGCAAAAGCGTCTTTGGCGCCAACACCGGACAGGTCATAAAACCCTATTGATGTCTTAGGCCATAAAAAAGCCCTGCTGTTGCAGGGCTTTTTTATTGTATCTATCACAGACAGGCTATTTGCGCGACCTTACGGCCTTTACTATCTTAAGGTTCTTGTCCTTTCGAAACGCTTCATAAGTATCCGTTTCGCGTCCGTACAGCGCTACCTTTCCGTTGCTATCGTTGTGGATGCCCCAGCCGTAGCGTTTTGTCAGCGGCGAAGTCCGGAGGCATGCCTGTCCTTTTGAAAAGAACTGTTCCCTTGCCGCCGCGAGCTCGCCAGGAGACAGGTCGTTCCGCAGCGCATATACCTGAAAGAGTATATCGTCTGACGTAAATTGATACGGGTTCCTGCTCAAGAGGTCAAACTGAATATTCGCTATCGTTTTAGCGTCTCCCTTTACAGGCGGCAGTTCTCCTTTTACGGCCGGACAGTCTTCTGCCGCCTCGATAAAAGTATCCTTGTAGTTGGTCGTATGCGTTTTCATCGGGTATTGGGCCTGCTGTTTTTGTATAAAGCATCCTGTACCAAATATAACCAAAAAGCCATTTCTTGGCAAGGTGCTCTCCTATTTTTTAGCCTTGAGATACGTCTCGATTTCATTTACATACTCCTGCAGCTCGTTGCCCTTCACCAGAATATCCGGCGTTATCCCTTCACCAATGACCTTATATTCTTTCTTGTTTCGGTCTACCAGATTCCCTACCGTCAATATCAGCATGGCGCCGTCAGAAAGCTTGTACTCCGTATTGGCAGATGTCAGCCCCTGCGTATTCTTCCCTACCAGCCTTACGTTTTTCTGTCCCACAAAACTTACCGCAGTAAACTCTCCCGAACTCGACGTTTTTTTGCTTGTCAGTATAAAAATAGGCCTAGAAGCCGTTTTTAATTTCACTAGCCTGTTTTCGAACACGTGATCCAGCTTGCCGTCATAAAACACCTTTCCGCCCGAGTACGAAAAGTACCTTGTCTTGCCCTGCGGGTCGATATCGCCCACCACCTTTTTCTTGTCCAGAAACGGCTGTATGGCCGCATACATCGGATGGAACATGCCGCCGTCGTTATCCCTCAGATCGATAATCCATGCCTCAGGATTGGCCTTGTCGAGCCTTGCTGCTTTTTCATACACCAATCCTACGTACTCTTTCCAATCTTCCTTGTTGAAGTTTCCTATTGGCGGAATCGTAATATAGGCATACTTGCCCACTATCAGGCTGTCTTTTGCTTTCGGAAAATCGTAGCGTTGGGAATACTGCGCTACCATTTCGGGAACTGCAAAATTAGAATGGCTGTCTTCCAGGCTGTGAAGCGCCTGTACAAGCGACGGATAAGTCTCGCGTAGGGTCTTGCATTTTTTTACAGAATCATAAGCCGTGCGGTACAGCTTGTCCCAATCGAGCCGGTGCTTGTTTACAGAATACTGCTTCATCACGCCTAAAGCTTCGGCAACATAATTCTTGATGCTGTCGGCTTGTGAATAGCCATCAAGCGAGACAAAAAGCAACAGGGATAGGGCAATCATTTTTTTCATTATAGGTAAGTGTTGTTTATTGGATTGAATTTGAACAAGGCAAATGCTGCCATTGTCCAGACAGCAAGCCGTATCCTTGGCGCTGCCAGCAAAAAGACAAGCCTGCGCTGCAGGCCTATTCCATTAATTTTAAAGTTATCGCAATCTGACCCAGATGGTAAATATCGTGCTGTATAAGCCCCTCCAGGAGCCCTCTCCAATCGTGGCCGTTCCCGTTATAGGTTTCCTCCAAAAAAGCATCCTCGCGTTTTTCCAAAAGGCTAATCAATGTTTCGGCGCTTTCATAAAACTCCCTTTTGAGCCGTTCCCAGCCCTCCTGCTTGAGGAGCTCGTTGTCTTTCCAGTTCTCCGGACTCTCCATTGTCAGTCCCGTAGGCTGGCCTTTCAGCTTTCCGATAATCGAGTCCCTCCATACCGTGATGTGCGAGATCAGCTCTGCCACGGTATGCACTCTGGCAACCGGACGTTCAAAAGCCTGCGCTTCCGTAAGTCCGTCGATCTTATTCTTGAAATTCTCTCCATACCAATTCTCCCCTCCGATCACGTTTCTTTGGGTCTTGACGATATGGCTCATGTCTTTACTCCTGTCTTTCATAAACATATGCATCTCTTGTTATTTCTTTAAAAATTCGAGCACTTCCTTGTTAAACAGCTCCGGATTATCGGCCACCACATTATGCGTCTGCCCTTTGAGCAGCAGCAGCTGTGCGCCCGGAATGCTGGCGGCTATAAGCCTCGTATGCTCTTCCAGTATCAGGTCATGCTCTCCCGCCATCACCAGCGTCTGGGCCGTGATGGTGCTGAGGCTCTCCGGACTGATGTTCGGTTCCTTCAGCAGCATTTCCATCAGGCGGATAACCACAGGATCTGCATCCTTTTGGTCCTTCATCTCTTTCAGGTCCTTGGCTACCTGCTTGAGTATCTTTTTATCCAGCGCCTTGTCCGAAGGGTTGAGGTTGGCCCCCATAGTAACCAGCTTCTTGACATAGCCTGGGTATTTGCTTGCCAGCAGCAGCCCCGTATTGCCTCCGTCGCTCCAGCCCACGAGGTTCACCTGTTTCAGATGCAGCGAGTCCAGCAGCACCTTCATATCGTCGGCAAACTGATTGTATGAAAAATAGCTTGTTGTCGTGTCTAGGCTTTTGCCCTGCCCTCGGGTATCTACGGCTATGACCTTATAATTTTTAGAAAAGGCTTCAATCTGTCCCGCAAAACTGCTGATCGAACCGCCGTTGCCATGCAGCAGCAGCAAGGATTCGCCCTGGCCATAGATTTCATAATAGATTTTTGTGCCTGCGCTCGTGACATAGCTGCCCGCTCCGGCATTGTTGCCATAGAGTGCCCTTTTGACGATGGTACCGCCTTCGGCATGGATGTGCAAGAACTGCCCTCGGCCGCGCTCCTTCTCCAAAGAAGCAGTGACCCCTTTCTTCGTGGCCGACTCGGTATTCTTGAATCCCTTGAGCGGATTTTGGGCAGGCGATTTTTCGAAATCGCCGTTCTCTACCGGTATGTCTGTCCACCCCTCGCCTTCTTTGATCTTGAACCGGACCGCATCAAACCAAAAGTCGCCATTGCCGTAGGTAACCAGCATCGCCCATATCTTATGCGCTTCGGCATCAATGGTACCGCTGACGGTATAGGTATTCCATCCTGCAGTACCGCTCGGTACCATGGCTCCTTGGCGGGCGCTGTTGATATAGTCCCAATCCTGTTTTTTTGTCTGCAGGCTCATGATTGCGCTGCCGCTGATGGAATCGGCGGGCTGGCTTTTGATATCGACCACAAGCTGGAATTGCTTTCCTGCATATTTCTTGGCCTCGATAAGCTTGACGAGCCCGACATTGGTCGTTGTATATTTCAGCTGTGAATGTACCTGCAGCTGGCACATCAGAAAAAAGCCTGCGAGTAGGTAGTTCATCTTCTTGTCGTGTTTGTTCCTACAAAACTAAAGAGGCTGGCGCAGTAAAAATTGTAAAAATGGAAAGAGGCTTAGCCGCCAAACGCTTTTTCGGTCTCATACGGACTCTTGAAGGTCATCCACTGGGTGATGGCGCCTTGTTTTCCGTCAATGCTGGTCGGCGTAAACCGAACCTTGTAGGTTCCTTTACGGGCATACGAAAACGGTCCACCGCACATGTCAAATCCGACCCACAGCTTGCCTTCTTCCGAAGGAATATAAAAAACAGTCTTTTCGCCCGTCTTGTTTTCTACCAATTCGGCCTTGTACCAGATTTCGTTTTTCCCGCCTGCCTTGCTCTTGAAGATGGCGTTTGCGGCATCGCCGCACCCAAATACCTGCCATTTATTGCTTACATAGGTTATCTTGGTGGCAGGGTCGGGCGCTGGCTGCTCGCTCGCGGTTCCCGTCTGCCAATACACCCGTTCTCTTTTTCCGGTCGACGGATCGTTTCGCTGCATCTCCGCTGCCTCTGCTTCCGTCTCCCCTTCAAAGTGCAAGGTATAGCGCCTGTCGGGCAATAAGGTTCCCGACACCTTGAAAAGAGCCTGCGATACGCCCCTGCGTCCTTTCAGAACCTCAACGAGCTGCAGTTCGGTAATCTGTCCCTCAGCATCCTTCAAGTAGGCCTTTCTGCTGCCAAAACTTTCGATGGTCTTCTGGCTGCGGGAATAGCCTTGGACAATAAACATCGGATTCAGGGAGATTTCTTTCTGCCTCGGGAAAAAATCCATGCCGCTCATCGCGCAGTCTGCCTGCACGCTGCCGACTCCGATAAAAAGGAAAAGAAATGCCACTATATTTTTCATCTTGTTCTGGTTTTTTGCAGGCTGCGAAATGCTTCTGCTTTACGGCTTAAACGCTACGCCTGTGTTTTTTATTTTAACTGGATAGGTTGGCATCCCTTCCTATCTGTCCTAGGCAAAATAAGATCCCGGCACCGGGCTCTCGATCATAAAAACATACCTGCTGCTGCCTGCCTCCGAGCCTATTCCTTTCAGGTAGTCCCGTCGGGAAGCATAAAACTCAAGATGCGGGTCTGCTTCAGGCTCTTCGGATTCCGCATTAAAAATATCGGCTGCGATTTCTTCGGGCTGGCGGCTGTCTGGCTGCGTTTCTTCTAAAGTCCCTTGCTCTGGATCTGTCAACTTAAAGCCCCCTCCGTTCCACGGAAACACATACGTCTGCGTCATAAAGCCGATAATATCCGGCGTCACGGCCGCAGCATCCAGCCAGCTATGGTTCAGCGAAAAGACAATCTGGCCGTTGCGTATGGTGCCCAGCTCTTGGTACTCCATCAGCAGCGAGCTGTCTGCGGCAACGATAAGGCTGCCCTCGTGTTCGCTTTCCGGACTGTAGGTGCCGAAGCCTATGCCGAGCTGCCTGGCCAGCAGCCTTCCGATAATCTCAGAATCCCGATCCCGAAGTGCCGCAATGTCTCGGAAAGAAACCGAAAGCCTGTCCGCCAGTCGCGCCAGCTTTTCGGCTGCCGCCTTTATCGATTCGTTAGAACCCCAGCTTGCCACATACCTGCCGCCTGCCACATAATCGTCGCTGTCTTCCCTTTCAAAAAAGTCCAGCATCACGCCGCCGTATTGTATGTACTGCCAGTCGCGTATGTGCGTCTGCGCTTCGGCTACCGTATTGTAGCGCTGCAGCGTTTCCTCCAGTTCTACAATCTTCATCCTTGGTATTTCAATTTCTTCTTCGTTGGGATACGTATCGATAACAGCCCTCAGGCCCGCCACAGCTTCTGCCACTCCGTCTAATTGCCCATGCAGCAGCTTGCACTTGTTCAAAAAATACATATTCCAGAAGTCGCCAAGGTCTGATTTCTTTAGCACTTCAACGGCCTTCCCTACCTCAAACTGCCTTGCATAACAGATGGCAAGGTTGTGCCGCGCCTCTTCGTTATCGGGCTGCAGCTCGACCGCTTTTTCATAAAAGGCCTGTGCCATGTCATAATACTGCTGTTCAAAATAAAAGCTGCCCAAGACATCGAATCCTTCGGCATTACGCATGTCGCGATAGACGGCTTCAAAGAGTTCTTGTTCGTCATAACCGCCCAGCTGCTTGAGGCTGTCCGCTGCCAGCCTATAGAGCGGCTTATGGCCCGCGTCTTTTTTAAAACCCCAAGACAAGGCCCGCAGGCTTTCCTGAAACTCGCCCTTGTCAAAATAATCTTTTGCCTTGTCCAGATCTTCCTTGGCAGGCGAATCGTTTTCTTTCTTGTCAAAAAAACCAAATAATCCCATTGCTGCTGTTCTAGTAATTGGTATAGCGGCCGACAGCCCGTGCTGCCCTGATGCCCGATGACCAAATATAGCAGCTTTCTTTATATGCCTGTATTTTTACCATTAAAAAAAGGCTGCCGTCAAGAAACGGCAGCCCCATAAAAAAAGGTCTATCCTATCGCGTCCAGCAGCCGGATCGCTTATAGCGTAATCTTAAACTGCTTGTCAGTATACAATAACACGACGGTCAAGACGCACATCGCCAAGGAATCAAAGTAATGATGGTATTCTTGATGCGCCATATGGGCCGTAAATGCACCTGCCGCAAACGGAGCCAAAAACAGGATGCCGGCGTTCTTGAGCTTGGGCTTCCACAGTCCGGCCACGACTATCAAGACGCCTATCAGCTCAAAGATGCCGATGGCGATCGTCCAGGCCGTATTAAAGCCCAGCGATTGCATGCTGGACATCATGGATTCTTTCTGGAATACTTTAAAAAGCGAGGCATAGCCGAAAACATAGACATAATAAGCATAACTCAGCCAATGCACGAGGGTGTTGATTTTTTTCATGATACTACTGTGATTTTGTTATTGCAAATATCTTTATTAGCTTGCAGGAATAACAGAACCTACAAAATTGTTGGATACTAACAAATAAGTAAGTACGTATGCGCAAAGAGAATTCTACCAACAGCATCAACGAAAAGCACCTCAACCAAAATTGCGGTATTTCTGCCACGCTCTCGCTCATCGGCGGGCGCTGGAAGATCAACATCCTCAGCTACCTGCTCAACGAAGACAGGCTCCGCTACAGCGCGCTCCGCTCCCGCCTCGAAGGCATCTCGGAACGCATGCTGATTTCAAAACTGAAAGAACTGGAGCAGGACGGACTCGTAAACCGTATCGTCTACCCGCAGGTGCCGCCCAAGGTAGAATACGAGCTGACAGCACTGGGCCATTCGCTTCGGGAAATCTTGGAATTGATGGACGAATGGGGAGAGCAGAAAGAGCCTTCTCACTAAAGCCGATACTCCAAAAAATGCCCACAACCTAACTCGTATGCCCTTGATGACACCACAAAATAACGGCAGGCTGATTACTATAAACGGACAAGAACTTTATATCGAATTCCAGAATACGCGCAAAGACCGCCCTACCTTGGTCTTCCTGCACGACTCTTTGGGCTGTACGGCACTGTGGCGCGATTTTCCGCAAAAGCTGGCCGAAGCCGCCCAATGCAATGTTTTGGTGTATGACCGATTGGGCTATGGCAAGTCGGCCCCAATGCTCACGCACGAAAGGCCCGTGCGCTATCTGGAAACGGAAGCGGCCGTATTGGACGGACTGCTGGCCGCGCTAGACATTCATGAGGCCCTCTTATTCGGACACAGCGACGGCGGTTCTATCGCCTTGATTACCGCAAGCCGTTACGGACAAAGAATCACAGCCGTAATCTGCGAAGCCGCTCATATTTTTGTAGAAGAAGTCACCTTGCAGGGTATCCGCGAAGCGATGGAAGCCTATAAGACCACCAGCCTGCCGGAGCGCCTGCAGAAATACCACGGCGACAAGGTCGGTACGCTGTTTAAGGCCTGGACCGAAACATGGACGCGGGATGATTTTAGGGAATGGAATATCGAATCTTTTTTATCGGGAATCACCTGTCCACTTTTGTTTGTACAGGGCGAAGCCGATGAATACGGTACTATGGAACAGGCAGAAAAAACAGTCAGCCAAGTGAGCGGGAAGGCTTTGTTATATAGCATTCCGGAAATCGGGCATACGCCACATAAAGAAGCTCCTGAGTTAACGCTTGCTATGACAAAAGAATTTATAGAAAATCTAGGATAACATTCCGCTTATTAATCCTATATCATACCTTCTTTTTCAATTTTCTTTTTGCTAACATAAAACCCATCAGTCCGCCTAGCAATAAGGTAAAAATGAGATTAAAAAGGGTTGGCGCAGGATGTCCTCCCTCACCAGGCGGGAAATTATAAAAAACATCAAAAAGAGCAGTTGTTGGATGGCTATGATAATAACACAAATCTGGAATTATTAACTGCTCAATTAATAGCAAATTCAACAGCAGCGCCATAACTGCACCTAAAAACACAAACAAAAAAATAACCGAAATCTTATATCCCATCTACCTATCGCTTTTCATTCAACAACTCAAATATCTTATCCTTTGGCTGGTATAATTTCTTAGAAGGAATGCGCCCAAAACCGTCGCCCCAAAAGCTCGGGTCTATCGGAATCTCAAACTTGGCAATCAGCCTGCGCGCAAAATCAAACTGAGGCACGCGCCTCGGGTTGTCTAGCTGGTAGTTTGGGAAAGGGCCCGCAAGGTAGCCTTCTTGAAAAAACGGACGCTGTGCCTGCGGCGGACATACGCCCAGCAGCTTCACATTCAGCAGTTCCTCATACGTATTGTATCCTATGCCGTCGGTCTGCCAAGGCATGCCGAGTACATAAACAATGCCCGTCTCTCCTTTGTTCCGGTCAAAAGCAAACGAACAGGCCACGTGCAGGGAATGGGTGATGTCTAACAGCGGCGTCTCGCAGATCTCATAATGCTGCAACAGCGACCAGGCAATCTCGGGATATTTTTTCAGCATCGAAATGCCTTCATACCGTACCTCGCTTTCAGAAAACAGCCGTTTGATATCGCCGACCTTCTCCTCCAGCAGGGCAAACTTTTCCTTGAGCATCAGCCTTTCGCCTTCCTTTTTCCTGTAGATGGTAGGCAGCAGCGTTGTCATGCCGTTCTTTTTATAGTCCTTCGACTGCCCCCTGTAATACAAGGCAAGGTTCCGATTGTAGAACATGATCTGGGCAACATCGGTCACCAAGTCGTCATACGTCTGTACCTTTCGGGCCTCAGACCTGGCTATGGCATCCCAAGGCGTGGCAGCCGCCCACCTCCTGTCGTCAGGATGGCTACTTTTTTCGTCAAGATTGGTATGGGAAAAAGAAGAGGAAATTAGTTTCATACAAAAGAAATGATTGTGCCGTATAAAGATATAAAAACTATGATATCTGCCTCCTACTAAATGCATCCGCACCTAAAAATAATGCTCCCCGCCCCGTACAGAACCCGTTGCGCGCGCCTATAAAAAAAGCCTCGGAGAAAAATCCTCCAAGGCCCCTTTCCTGCGCTGCTGCCAGCGCTACACCACCTCGACTATGCCCAAATAGACGCTGGTCGAATTCAGCTTGCCATTTTCAGAAGCAAATGCCATCCAGCAGTGCACCTGCGCTCCCGCATAATAGTCCGGAAGCGTGATTTCGGCAGCCGCTTGGTCGCGTGTTCCCACGGCCAGAAAAAAATCCGAGAAGCCGCTTTCGGCATCGTGCACGCCTATCATTAAGCGGTCGGTCGGCTTGGCCGTTGCCTGTCCCGAATTGTCTGCCCACGAAAAGCGCAGCAGGTTGCCAGCACTGGCAGTAACAACCGTCTGCGTCGTGCCCTGCAGATCGCCGCGGCTCAGCAGTACTTTGGCATAATTCATAGACAGCACGCTGCCATTTAGCACCACCGCTTCCCTAAGGTGGTAGCTCGTCGCCTGATTGGTTCGCGAACGGCCGCCGCTCGGCTGGCCAAAATAGCTCGCCAGCATCGGCTTGAACGGCAGCAGGAAGCGCGCGACCAGCGCAAACTTTTCGCGCTGCTGCAGCTGGTTTTCTGTCGGCGCACTAGTGCCCGCTCTCGGAAGGCTGCGCAGCACATCCATGCCGCGCCAGCTGGCACCTACCACGTTTCCGACCTTGCCGGAAAAAGCGCCCAGGATGCCTTTGTTGTACTTGCCCATAATCTTAAAAAATTAATGGTTAATAAATCGACTTGCAGACCCTAGTATCGCCTGCGGTGACACTAAGGTAAGTCGCTTTGTGTCAGACTGTAACGGCACGAAAGAAGACAATAGGAAAAGGCCGTATTCAATGCCTCTTGAAGCTTTTTTTCGCCTTTTGGGCAGATTATGCGTTCCGATTCGGGTTTTTGATGCTTTTGGAGACTTTTGAAAACGGGTACCGAAAGGCTAATTTTTGGCCTGTTTTTGGCACCGAATCGGTAGGGGTTTTGTTCGGGTTTCGTTCGGGTCTCGTTCGGGAAAATGACCCAAAAAAAGTTTCCTGCCGAACAAGTCCCGAACCACTCCCGAAGGAAGCCCGAACAGAGGGTTGCAGAACGGCTTTGCCGATTGCTCAAAATAAGGCATCGGAACGTAACGACAGGACAAGAAATAGCCTGCCTGAGCAGCCGCTATGGCATAAAAAAGAGGGTGATTTTCAGACTCCAGAAAGCAGGAACGCCTATAGGCCCAAGTCTTTTAGCAAAGACGGCGGGTAATGGCTTAGGTCTGAGGTCTTGAAGTTTTTGTAGCTCTTGAGCACCAGCATGTGCGTAAAATGGATCTTGGGATAGATAAAGGTTCCGCCAAAATGCTCGTAAGGAATCTGCTGCTGCTTCCGCATCTTGGCAATCTTGGTGTCGCTGCATTTGAATATCCTCATCAGGTCTGAGGTGTCAAACCAGCATTCGTTTTCGAGGCGCTGTATCTTGGCCTTGAGTTCTTCGTTTTCTTTGCGCAGTCGGTCGAGTTCTTCTTTCATTTGGCGTATAGTTTAACAGGTTTGTATCGGTTCGTATGTTTCTCCCATAACGGCAAAAACTTCGGAAAAGTATGCCTAAAATGTATTTTTTTTGGCGGGCTCAGGGGTCCTGAAGCGGGCGGCCGCAGCGATAAACAAAACAGTTTACCGGCCTATTCGTGATGTTGCTTTTTGGAGTTATTTCTTGAACATGGGCAGCGGATTAAGCGGATGGCGCAGCAGGTTCTTGAACGTGCCTTTGGCCAAAAAAAGATGGAAGCCCAAGTTGGGCCATCTTTTGCGGTTATCGCGGAGGCGCCTGCCATCGGTCCCGAACCGCATCAGTCCCAATGACACGTCGATCCAGTCGGCCTTGCGGAATGTTTCTACCGTGTGCTGATTTTCGCCCTTATAGGGCGTCATCTTGTGGTGCCAGTGGATCATCAGCGCAATCTCGCCGGCCCAGTCTGCCTTTCCGGCTTTGCTGAGGTAGGCTGCCGCCTGCTCGGCAGAAGGGCCGAGGTAGTCGAGCGTATGGTGCGTCCAGATGCCGATATCATGAAAGGCGGCGGCTATGGCATACTTCTCGCTATTCTCCACGGCACTGTCGAGCAGCATAGAGGCGGCCAGTACGCGGCACGTGTGGTTCTTGTATTTTTCGTAGTCGCCGCCAAGCTGCTGCCGGAAGGGCTGCAGCAGTGTTTCGATGGCCTGTTCCTGATGTTCCATAAGCTGTCTGTTGGTTTGTTAGGCTCGCTGTGCGACCTATAGTGCTCGCTGGATGCAAGATACGTATAAAAAGCGAATAGCGGCAGGTGGTTTTGCGCCGATTCGGGCCAATTTTGAAGCCAAAATAAATTAATACTGAACGGGTTAGGATTTTTTATTTTTATTTGCCTACTTTTGCGCCCGATTAAAAGAAAGTAGTATTTATGAAAAGAATTGTTGAGCACAGGAAGCTTTTGGGAGTCGACAAGACCGTTACGCTAAAAGAATTGAAAACGATCTACAGGAATGTGATGAAAGATTCGCACCCTGACAAGTTCGTAGATGATGAGGCTGGAAAGCTTGAGGCAGAAGAAAGAAGCAAGTCGGTGATCGAGGCCTACCACTTTTTGGTAAGCATCAATCCGGAAACACAAGAGCGTTTCCGCGACGAGTATACCGAGACTACGGCAAAATCGAACATCCATGATTTCTACTACGAAAAGCAGATCTTGGTCATCCAGCACCTGAACGGGAATTCGTATGAGTATATCGGGGTTCCGAGAAACACCTACATCAAGATGGTGAATGCAGAATCGCCAAGCCGTTTTGCCAGAAGACATATCTATGGCAGCTTTATCTACAGAAAATCAGGCGTTGCAGCCGAAGATTAATTGCTGCACGTTTTATAATAAGCAAGGCTCTTGGGAAACCGAGGGCCTTTTTTTATGCCCGGCTGTCCTGTGCCTACTCTTGGGATTCGGAAACCTATTCGCAGCCTGCATGCCTTGCCGATTACGGCTGGGGCACTATTGTTTCGAGATTAGGTGCGGCGGCAAGAATGACTTCGGCCCTTGTGCCCTTGCCTAAGTCGCTATGTATTTTTAGCTCGGCATGCAGCAGCGTACACAGCCTCTTTGCGATAGATAGTCCAAGACCTGTTCCTTTTACGGCTCGTCTCTGGCTTTCGGCCCTAAAAAATTCGTTATAGATTTTCTGAAGGTCATCTGGCGCAATGCCTACACCATTGTCGGCAATCGAGCAGACAATCCTGTCTTCCTGCCTTGCTAGGGCAATATCAATCCTGCCATTTTCTCCTGTATATTTCACGGCATTAGAAATCAGGTTATCGAGAATGACCGAGAAGAGGTAGGCGTCTGAGCGGATCCAGAAGTGTTGGCCTGATTCAAAGCCCAGCGCAATGTTCTTGGCCGCAATCTTAGAGGAGTAGCGTTCCAGTACCTGCAGGATGACCTCATCGACTGCCACGTCTTCAATATGCACGGCCGCCTTCTGGTTTTCGAACCGGGCAAGCAGCAGCAGCTGGTCTGCCAGGTCGTTAAGGCGGTTGACTTCGCTGATGCAGTAGCGTATCTTTTCTTCATATTCGGCGCTTTCGCGGGGCTTGCGGATCAGCACCTCAAGCGTTCCTTGAATGACGGCCAGCGGTGTCCGCAGCTCGTGGGAGGCATCTGACGTAAATTGGCGTTCCCTGACAACCGCATCTTCGATACGGTCCAGCAGCTGATTTATGGAAGCAGAGAGCTCAAATAGCTCGTCTTTGTTTTTTGGGAGTTCGATACGTTCGCTCAGGTTGCTGTTGGTGATCTTGCTCGCTGTATTGATAATGTCTACGGCGGGCCTTATGCTTCTTCCGGCAATAAAGCGCGTGACAAAGAACAGCGCTAGCAGCACAATAGGAAAGGCAATAAACAGCACGCGGCTCAGGTTGCCCAAGACCCGCACTTCTTCTTCTACCGACATGGCTATGATGACATAGCCTACCTTTTTGCCGTGGTTGAGGAGCGGCGCCTGTACCTGCCTGACAGGAATATCGACGAGATAGGTATCTTGGGAATGGATGTTTGTTTCTTCATAGCGGAGCTTGAGGTTTTCGCCTTTGAGGTTGTTGGATTTCTCGTAAAAACGCCCCGTGCTGTCAAAAATCTGGACAAATATGGGATTGACATCAATCTCGTTGTGCTCGGTCTCATCCCATTCGCCAGGCTCAACCAGCATGGGATGGCTCGACGGCTGGTTTGCCACATAGTCTTGATGGTAGCGGATCTCGGTACCGAGGTTCTGGTTGATATCGTAATTGACAGAAAGGGAGACTATAACATATACGACCGCAAATACTATTGCGATCAGCGTGGCCGCACTGATGAGGTTGTAGACGGCAATCCTGTTTTTAAACGACAGTGGCATGGGCTGCTAGATTTCATTTGCAATGTAGCCAATTCCGCGGATAGTCTTGATGTAGTCTTCTTCTTTTTTCAGCCCCAGCTTTTTGCGTATCGAATTGATAAACACATCAATTACTCCAGACTCGTAATCAAAATGGATATTCCAGACTTCCTTGATGATCTGGTTGCGGGTACAGACCGCGCCCTTATTCTTGATCAGGTATTCGAGCAGGGAAAATTCTTTATGGGTAAGATAGACTTCCTTGTCATGCGTAAAGACTTGGTGCTTTTCGATGTCTAATCGGATAGGCCCGAGCGTATAGGTCTTGTTTTCTGAGGCGGCCGAGCGAAACTGTACTTTGATGCGTTCCAGCAGTTCTTCAAAGCTGAAAGGCTTCTTGATATAGTCGTTGGCGCCTGCCTTGAGGCCCTCGATGGTTTCCTGCACGGTATCTTTGGCCGTAAGAAATACGATAGGCGTTGATTGGTTGGCCTTGCGAAAGGACCTGCAGACTTCGATACCGGACAATTTGGGCAGCATCCAGTCAAGCAGCAGCAGGTCAAAATGCTGTGCCAGAGCCAGCCGGAGCGCAAGTTCTCCGTCGGAAGCCAGGGTCACTGTATAATGTTCTTCTTCGAGTCCTTGTTTCAGGAAGTTTGAAATTCCGATCTCGTCTTCGGCTACTAGTATGTTCATAGGCGGCAATTTTAGATAAATAGGGTCAAAATATCAGGATACGAGCACGTTTAGCGACTTGGGCAATATGTCTACCTGCACCTTGTTGGTCTCTAGCCTGTGGTATTCGCCATCGATCTGCACGTCTGTAAAAATCCTATCGGGCAGCTCGGCGTTGAGGCTCTGGATCATGGCGTGTTCTGCCTTTTTGAATTTTTCTGACTGTTTGGTTACTACCAGGCCTCCAAAAAGCATTTTTTGCAGAAAGCTTATCTTGGGCACATAGAGCAGGTCTAAAAAGCCGTCTGACAGGCTGGCTTTTGGGGTAAGGCTCATGTTATAGCCCATTTCGTTAGAGTTGGAGATAAACAGCAGGAACGGATCTGCTTCTTGCTCTTTTCCGTTGTAGCGCAGTATGGCCTTTTGGGGCTTGTATTGCGAGCTGGCCTTGAGCGACGCGTTCACATAGGCAGACAGCGTACGCTTGTTGGCGTTTTCGTATTTCTTGATGATCATGGCATCGATACCGAGCCCCATGTTGCTGAAAAAGCAGTACTGGTTGACCTTTCCGGAATCGATGGCAACCGACTTTTGCTTTTTGATGATGGCTATGGATTTTGTGACGCACCTCGGGATATCGAGGTTAGATGCCAGGCCGTTGCCTGAACCGACCGGGATGATACCCAGCTTTATATTGGTATTGACAAGCTGCGAAGCGATCTCGCTGATAGTGCCGTCGCCCCCACAGGCTACGATGATATCGGGCTGCTGTGCTATGGCTTTTTCCGTCAGCGCTATGGCGTGTTTTTTATATCGGGAATAGTCGATTTCTATCTTGTAGGATGCAACAGGAAAATGTCCTTCCAAAAATTCTCTGGTAATCTGGTGTTTTCCTTTTCCAGAGATAGGATTGACGATAAAATGGATATAGGTCATTCTTTAAGCAATTTGTTCGTAAATAAATAATCTGCCGCCTGATAGCCGGATATGGCTTCTTCCAGGAATGCATTGTCCATCGGGACAGGCTTGAGCTCATTGGTTTTCTTGTTCCAGTCATAAAGGGCCTGCTGCTTCTGGTCAGACAATATCAGGGCCTTGTTCTTTTTCATATAGGCGAGCTTCCTGTAGGTGCCTACATAGGCTCTTTCTGTGTAGGTTCTTCCTAAAGCATTCTTCCCAAAGAAGTTAGAACGGTAATTCCAGCGTAACATTGCAAACAAGGTAGGAAATAGATCAATTTGCGAGCATTGCTGCAGTACCTTTTCCGGCGCTTGGGCCGGCAAATTATAAATAAATGCTGGAATATGATAATTTGCGACATCTATTTCGTCTTTTCCTGCACTGCTGGCACAGTGGTCTGCAATAATCACAAAGACCGTATTCTTAAACCAAGGCTTTGTTTTTGCTTTTTCGAGCATCTGGCCAAGCGCATAGTCGGCATATTTCACCGCTCCATCCCTGTTCTTGCCAGAAGGTATGTCGATCTTGCCCTCTGGATAGGTATAGGGCCTGTGGTTGGAAGTGGTCATCACGAAATTAAAGAAGGGCTTTTTTGAGGCGAAATGCTCGTCGGCCACTTGGAGCATCTTGTCGTAGATGTTCTCGTCGCAGATGCCCCAGGCGTTCTCGAAAGTCACTTCGCTGTCTTCTATATTGTGGCGCTCGGTCTTGATCTTATCACTCAGCACGCTTCCTCTCCCTCGGTCGTATATCGTAAAGCCGTTGCCGCCAAAATAGCAGTTCATATTATCGAAGTAGCCATCGCCTCCATAAAAGAAGCTATTCTGGTAGCCCTTCTCCTGAAAGACATTGGAAACTGTATATAGGTTCTGGTTGTCGGGACGCTTCACGATGCTCTGTCCTGGAGTGGGCAAGATGCATAGGGTAACGGCTTCCATGCCGCGCACGGTTCGGGTTCCGGTAGCGTAGAGATTGGTAAAGAAAAGGCTCTGCTGGGCCAGCTTGTCCATGTTGGGCGTAATGTCTTTTTCATTCCCGAATTCTTTCATAAAGCTGGCGCTCATGCTTTCCATCAATATGAAAACAACATTGGGTCTTGCTTCTGAAGGCAGCGAATCAGTGATTTCTCGTCGGATAGACGTTCCGCCTTTGATAAAGCGGCTGTCGGGTTCTGCTATTTCGTTTCTTACGGTCTCGAAGGCCTTTTTGGTATCGATTGCCGTATAGAACTGCGTGTATTTCATCTGGTTGTTTCGGAATTCGGCAAAAAACGAATAGATTCCGGCTTTGGAAATTTCATTATTATAGCGGTTGGAAGACCATTCGGCTTGGTTGTTTTTTATAAATCCGACATAGAAAGACAATATCAGGAAGGCGGAAATAAACAGGGACAGCTTCTGCTTCAGGGAAGCTTTTCCAGCAAATGTGGCCGCAAAAATGCCTCTTTTTTTAAACAGGAACACAATCAGCAAGGTGATGGCAGCAACGCCTAGGATAAGATACGGAAGCGGATAGGATTCTTGTATGTTGCGGACTACTTCATGGGTATAGATAAGGTAGTCGACCGCGATAAAGTTAAAGCGGGTTCTAAATTCTTCCCAAAAGGTTATTTCGGCAAAAAACACAAATACTAAGACAAGTACCGTAAGCGAAAAGAAAAAATAAACAACTATCTTATCTAGCAGGGAGCCGCTGTATCGATTTGGCAACAGCAGCAGATAGAGGATTCCTGGAAAGGCTGCAAAGCCGGCAACCGCACTGTCGAAAAAGGCTCCGGTTGCCAATGTCCTTAGCACCGTGACCAGGTTCCAAGAAACCTCATCTTTCTGCCAGAACATAAAGACGATGCGGAGCACCATTGACAGGAACAAGAATCCTTTGAAGAAATTCCATAGGAGCGAGAACCGCTGAGGCAGGGAAATTTCAAATTGAAATGATGATTTTAATTTCATGTCTGTTACTTTGTTTTGCAAATGTAACGGCACGAATTGCCTTAAATTGGATGCGCCAAGCAGTCTTAAGTGAATCTTAAGAATAGGCAGGCTATGTTTCTTGCGGGCGATTTCCTATATTTACCTATTAAAAATTGCTTATGAAACTACTTACGCTATCGCCACTATTATCGGTCCTACTCCTTTCCTGTTCTGGAAAATCGCAAGAGCTGCCGACGAATACAAAGAAACTGTCATTAAAAGAGGCTTCTGCCGTAGCGGTCTCGAAGGCTTCGCCTTATATCTGGGTGGCCGAAGACAGCGGCAATAAAAACCGAATCTATGGCCTGGATGCCGACGGAAAGATCGCGCATACGATTACCGTAACCAATGCGGCAAACGTAGACTGGGAGGATCTTGCTACCGACGAGGAGGGCAATGTGTATGTAGGGGATTTTGGCAATAACGACAACCTGCGCAAAGACCTTTGCATCTATAAGGTGAATGCGGGCGACCTGCTGCACGAGACGGCGGTATCGCCTGCCAAGATTTCGTTCTACTATCCGGAGCAGCAGCAGTTTCCGCCGAAGAAGTCGGAGCTTTTTTATGATGCGGAATCGTTCTTTTTCTACAAGGGCAACTTTTACATCTTTACCAAAAACAGAAGCAAGGGCTTTGACGGAACCGTCATGTTGTACAGGGTGCCGAACCAAAGCGGCAACCATAAGGCGCAGCTCTTGGGCACATTCAAGGCGTGCGACAGCTACCACAAATGTGCTATTACCAGCGCCGACATCAGCCCTGACGGGAAGAAGGTCGTGCTGTTGAGCGCAAGCAAGGTGTGGCTGCTTTCGGGTTTTTCGGGAACTGATTTTCTGGGCGGAACGACCGAAATGTTCGAGCTGAATGACGTGACCCAAAAAGAAGGCGTCTGTTTTAAAGACAACGAGACGCTTCTTATCGTGGATGAAAAAAGCAAAAAGACGGGCGGCAATCTTTATGAGATCAAGCTGGCCGACCTAAAATCCAAATCCTAGTCCTGCCGAAATCCTGACACCATCTGTTGAGTTGAACAGGGAGACTTTACCTGTAACCAGATTCACGCCGTTGATCCAGATACCGCCACCATAAGCTTGGTGCCATTTGTCTGACTCTTCGCCCGGAACCCAAACGCGTCCGTAGTCGAATCCTCCAAAAACACCATAGCGCAAAGGCGCAAAGCCGTTGTCTACCTTGCCGAGGTTCCAGCGCAGGTCGGTGCTTTGGTAAAAGGACTGCTTGCCGGAAAAACGCTGGTTTCTAAAACCGCGCAGGTCAAAGTCGCCGCCTACGGTAGCCGCTTGGTAGAACTCGTATTCGTCGTCAAATAAGACTTTTCCTTTGAGCAGGGTAGCCAATACCCAGTTGCCGCTGGTCGAAATCTTATAGGTAAAGCCTAACGAGCTTTCCGCATACGGGAATTTCTTGCCGGTTTCATTGATATTTATGGTATAGCCGCCTAGCATTGAGAAGACCATTCCCAGCGTAGCATTCGATGGGTTGTCGTAATTTTCAAACGTATATTTGGCGCTCAGGTCTACAAAGTTCTTGTAGTCGAAAACATCAGGGTTCACGACACCCGGCAGGGTAATAAAGCGTCCGGCGGTCTTGTCTACCTGTACGCGCTCAAAGCTGGCCTGCACCACGGCCGAACCGCCCATTTCTCCAGTCCACTGCAAAGAAGGAGTGGCTTTTAGCCTACGTATCTTCACGCGGTTATAATCCATGTCGATATCATCGTCTGGATTTTCGGTCTCGTTACCGAAACCAAAGTAGTTGATACTAAAATTAGGACTGGTATAGAGGGCATCGACTACAAAATTCCATTTTCCGACTTGGTGCGGAAAAATAGCTTTGTAGTACAATTCGAAGCCGCTGGTCGCAAAATAGTAATTGGCGCCTACGACGTGTCTTTGTGAATAGGGGAACCTGTTGAAGCCGTTTACGGTATAGTTGACCCTGGCTCCTACCTTGACACCGTCATCAGGGTTGAATCCTAATAAGGGATATCCTGCCAAGACGTTGTATTTCGGTTTTTCGTAATCGTAGGTATTGATCTGATAGGAATCGGAAAGCATCTTTTCTCCTTTTCCAGTGCTGGTGATCGTATTGTCTTTGGTAGACGAGTCATAGATTCGCACTTTCTTGCCGCTTTCTACGTCATAGGTATCGTGATTCTGTCCGCCAAGAAGACGGATCTTGAGTCTTTTTCGGCCTTCGCCTTTTACTTCAAAGATATCATCGTCGTCTAATCCGTATACCCACAGTTCTTTGGTTTCCGGACAGTGGTAGGTTCGTTCGTGGATGAGCTCTTCTTTGTCTTTTTTGATACGGTAGACTTCTACTTTGGTAGCATCTCCAGATCGGGTAATGACAAAACGGTCTTTTTTGTCAGTACCGACAACGAGTACTGTTTTCTGCAGCACTTCATAGTATTCTTGTCCGTATTTTTCCAGGTATTTCTTTCTGGCTTTCAGGTCGGATTTGATCTTGTCTATCGAGGCGTCCTTTACTTCGTTCGGCAGCTTTTCGAATGCCTTGTCGATTTCGGCGTTGGAAAGGTTGTCGGTAATGTATTTGGCTTCTTGCTTCCAGACGCTTCCGTCTGATTTGGTAATAAAGGCAAGGTCTAGTGCATAGGCTTCGCGGTTGAACCATTTGACGTTGTCGAGCTTGTCGTCAAAAGAGCGCATGTGGCGCAGCGCCGGAATGTTCATCAGTATCGACAGCAGCGTGCCGTCGTATCTGGAGAAGGCTTGGTCTCTGTCACGCGGAATCGGACGGTAGATTACCTTTCCGTTTTCTTTGTATTCGCCCCATCTCCATTGGTCAGAATGCCTGTCCCAATCGCCGATAAGCATGTCGAACAGCCTGGCTCGGATATAGCTCTGCTCGTCTACTTCGTATTTTTCATCGGAGCGGACATTGGCCAGTACGTCATCTGTACTCACGATCTTGCCGGGCTTGCCGAAACTTTTCAGGTCCTTGAATTCGTCCATCGGTCGTTCTTCGATCATATAGAGCTCGTCGCCATAGTCTTCATTGAACAGGGCCAGCCTGTTTTGTTTTGGCACATAGAACAGCTTAGGGTTGGAATGGCTTATACCTACCCTGTCGGCCAATTCGGCTACTACAAAAGGCGTATACGGATGGGCCGTCGTGTAAAAGTCCATTATAAAGTCTTCTGCATAGGTGTCACGGAAGTCTTTCTCTACGGCTTGGTCTTTGAAAGCTACGGATTGCAGGAAGCGCGTAGCGCTTTTTCTCAGGGCCCTCATCACATATTCCTTTCCGTTTTTGTCTACCAGCCTGAGCGATTTAGACTGGTGTCCGCCGCCAGAAATGGTAGGCGTCAGCCCGCCGTATAGCGTATCGAGGCTTACGGCTCTTGCTTTTATCGGGGTACTGTAGATCTTTCGGTAGTGCTTGCCCCAAAGGAAACGGTAGGCGCCGCCTTTGGTCGTCATTTTTGAAGTATAGATGGTCGTGTCCTTATGGGTGGGAAAAGTATTCGGGAATTCTCTCAGGTTCGGTTTTGGCCTTGGGAACGTAGGCTGCTGTTTGTATAGCAAGCCTTCTTTTCCTTTGGAATCGGCACCATAATACGACACTTTTGAGGCGCCGTTGTTGAGCACTTCGAGCACGGCATAGCCGTTGTTTCCGAAAGAGAAGTCATTTTCATTGATCGCTCTGGCGGCCTCGTGTTTTGATCCGGCGCCGCTGATGATCTGCTTGACATTGTCTTTGTCTATGTATTGCAGGTTGTGGTCATGCCCCGAAACTACGACCACGTTGCTACGGGTCTGTATCAGGGTCTTGATTCTTTTTACAAAGGCATTGTATTTTTTATTCTGCAAGTCCTGCGGGCTGATGCCAGAGGTCTTGCGCAGCAGGTTGACGACCGTTCCCAAGACCGGCAGCGGTATTTTTTTGCTGAACGGAAAAAGATGCTTTTCTAGCGAAAACTCGCCGCCATGGGTGCCGTTGCTCATCAGCGGATGGTGGATGGCAATGATGGTGGTCTTTTTTTGGTAGTCGTTCAACTTGTTTTCTAATTCTTCAAAAAACTGCTCGCGTGTCTTGATGTCGCAGTCGTTGTTGATGGTAGGATGCTGGTCCCAGTCTTCCAGATACCACTGGCTGTCGATTACGATCAGTCCTAGGTTGTCGTTGATATTGATATGGTCGATCCCGCAGTTCTTTCTCGGAAGGAAGGATTTTTTCTGCTTGAGGTACTCGTTGACCAGCCTTTCTTGTTCTTTTAGTCCTTCTACTCCGTTATACCAGTCGTGGTTGCCGGGTATGAATATGGTCTTTCCTTTGAAACTCTTGGAGAGCGCCAGCTGTATGTCGAGCTTTTCTTCTGCCGTCTTTCTGTCGGGGCTTTCTTTTGGCGGCATGCCCAGCGGGTAGATGTTGTCTCCCAGAAAAAGCAGGGTACTGTTGGTATCGGCTTTTTTGAGCCTTTCTTCAAACAGCTTTAATAGCTGCTGCGATCTCACCTCATCGGCATTGCCTGCGTCGCCTACAAGATAAAAGGTATGTGAAATGGCTTTGGGGTTATCAAAGTTGTCTTTGATCGTAACAGGGGCCTTGCTTCCAAACTGCGAGTGGTTCGTGGCGCAGGACTGTAAAAAAATTATCAAGCAGGCATACTTGAATAGCGTTATATTTCGTTTACTAGTTACATTAAGCCAAAATAATTTCATAATTTGGTAGTGGATTTAATTCAATTGATATTTGACATGAATATTCTTCAAAAAGCCGAAAATTTTATATTCCAATTATTCAAAGATAGCTTATCTTCTGATTATATTTACCATAATTTTAATCATACTTTACGAGTTGTTAACAGCGTGCAGATACTGATCAAAGGCGAAAATGTGTCTGCAGAAGAAGCTGAAATGCTGGAAATTGCGGCTTGGTTTCACGACGCGGGATATATTGAGGGCGGCGAGAAGCACGAGGAACGGGGCGCTTTGATTGCGGCCGACTTTTTGAAAGAAAACGCATATCCTGAGGAAAAGATAGACAAAATCAAGTCGCTTATCATGGCGACGGAACTGAAAAGCACTCCTGTAGGCCATCTGGAGACAATCATACGCGATGCCGACTGCTCTCACTTTGGGCATAAGGAATATCCTAATTTTTCGGAACTGCTGCGCCAGGAGTGGAAAATCATCTGCGACAAGCAATATACTGACTTGGAGTGGGCAAAAGAAAACCGTACTGTTTTCTTGAAATACCATCGTTTTTATACGGATTTTGCCAAGCAAAACTGGCAGCCGCAGAAAGACCTGAACCTTTCTGACATACAGGACAAGATCACTTCGCTTGAGAAAGGAAAAAAGGAAAAGCCGAAAGACATCTTGAATAAGAAAAAGCTGGAAAAGCTGGAAAGTCCGGAACGGGGCATCGATACTATGTTTCGGGTGACACTTAACAACCATACCAAGCTCAGCCAGATTGCCGATAGCAAGGCAAACATACTGCTTTCTGTCAACGCGATTATCATTTCGATTGCGTTATCGACCTTGATTCCTAAGCTGGACAGCCCGACGAATGCGCATTTGATAGTGCCTACGTTCGTAATGCTGCTGTTTAGTGTGATCTCTATTATTTTTGCGATACTTTCTACGCGCCCAAAAGTCACCAGCGGACTTTTTACGCGAAAGGATATCGAGGACAAAAACGTAAACCTTTTGTTTTTCGGGAATTTCCACAAGATGCCGCTGGACGAGTACCAGTGGGCCATGAATGTGCTGATGAAAGACCGCGAGTATCTTTATAATTCGATGATCAAGGATCTTTATTTTCTTGGGCTGGTCTTGAACCGAAAATACAAATTGCTGCGCATTACCTACACGGTATTTATGTTCGGCATCATTATTTCGGTGATTGCCTTTGTATGGGCATTCAAGTCGGTTTAGTTCTTAAGGGCTAATTCTTTCACCAGGTCTTGGTAGGTATAGCTTTTCTCTGATTTTTCAGGCTGCGTATACAAGATTTCCACACGCAGTGCTTTTAGTCCGGTAACGCCCTGCAAGTCTTCTACTTCAAAAGTCTCGATAGCGCCCAGCTTGTTCTTGTGCTGCAACAGGCTGATGTATCTTCTGTATTCTGCTTCTTCTTGATGCTGTGAATAGACGATGGTGATCTTGCCTTTTTCTGTAATCCTTTCGTTGGTGCCTTTGATATTCGACTTGTCGATTCGTTTTTTCACGACTTCATAACGGGCATTGTAGGTACCGTCTACATCAAAACGTTTTTCGTCCATACGGAATCGGATGGATATCGGCGTGCTGAACACGAGGATCAGCGAAGTCACATCGAGGTCATACGGCAAGGAAGGACGCAGGTGGTAATATTCGTTTTCTAGCTCGCACAGGGCCTGAAGCT
The DNA here is from genome assembly GCF_025947265.1 of Flavobacterium sp. N2550. Lineage (NCBI taxonomy): Bacteria > Pseudomonadati > Bacteroidota > Flavobacteriia > Flavobacteriales > Flavobacteriaceae > Flavobacterium > Flavobacterium sp. N2550. Next base: position 140,277 of record NZ_CP110007.1, read on the forward strand.
GCCACAAGCGCAGGTTGCTCAGATAGACAGGACTGAAGGACAATTGCGGGGCTATAGAAGCTCCGATATAGAGATTGTGCTCTACGCCGTCTGTCTTGAAGCGTTCGTAATAATGCGGAAAGAACGATTGGGCTTCTTCTTGCTTCTTGTCTAAGATAAAGGCCATTTTTTTATTGATCAGCGAAAGTGTCTGGTCAAAATCTTTCCTTGCATCATAGACCATCATAATCTTAGGGTCGAGCGATTTAAAATAGGCTTCTATTTTCTCGCGTACCTTGTCATTAGAAGTCTCGAAATGGTGCAGCATCGGATGGATCTCATTCAGAACATAGCTTTGGATAAGCGACTCGGTATCGGCTTTAAGGGTTTCTTTCAGCTGTTTCTCTAGGTCTTCGAGCTCGTAGATGTTCTGGTAGATGACCGGCAGTTTCAGGTTGTCGCTTATAAAGCGGAGCAACTGGAGCAGCAATTCGATCTGGGCCGTCAGGTCTTTTTCGATGGACTCGTTTCGGGCAACGGAGGAACCTTTGATATCGATCTGCCCGTATAGCGGATACACTTCCTTAAACACGATTTCTTTGAATGGCAGGTCTCTTGTATTTTTATCTGTAGTATGCAGTGAGGCTTCTTCCCTGAACTTCCAATAGACGCTCGGATGGATAGCAGTGTATTCTTTTTGGATGATGGCATCGATCTGATTCTGCATGTCGGAGAAATACCTGTCGATCGTGTCTACCAAGAAAGGCATGACCAGATCGAGCTTGTTGGCATTGATACTGTTTAGCTGTTTTGGCTCGGAGGAAACTAATTCTACGATGCCCAACAGCCTATCGTCTTTAACGACAGGTGCAAAAATACAGCTTTGTACGTTTTGCGCGAGCAGGTGTTCTGCCAGCTCTTTTTCTTCTGGATTTGTGACTAGAAATTCTTTTACGTCAGAAATAATAAAGTATTTCTTCTCTCCTACAAGGGTATCTAGTGGGCATTGTCCTAAGGCATTCAGGCATTCTTCTTCGTAATCTTTTGTCAAGATGAAGCTGTGCATCTCGTCTTCAAAATCGGCTTTTTTCAATCGGGTACCGTCACTGCTGAAAGCGGTAAAGCCCGTCCTGAGGTCTGCAATTTTGTAGATGGAACGGAATATGGTTTCAATGGTCTCTTTCTTGAATTCGGAATCTTCGTTGTTGCTCAGTAGGTTGCTTTTTAGATTAGAAATGGCACTTTCGACGGAATTGTCATAAAGTGTCATGATTCCGAAGCCCTTGAGTATCCAGCTTTCTGGCGGAAATTTTTCTTTCCACAGGTCGAGATCGTCGTAATTATCGATCAGCTGGTTGATGTCTTCTTGCGTAAGCGCCACCGATTTTTCTGTCGGGAACACCTCAAGGAAGTCGGCATTGTAAAGAATCCTGTAATGTTTTACGATACCTTCTGCATTGGGAATATCATAAAAAATAGGACTGCTGAAATCAATCTTGCAGCCGTAATAATAGTTTAGTATGATGGAACAGTTCATGACATAGAACCGATGCTCGTCGAAATCTCTAATAATGATCTCAAAATCGTCGCCGGCTTCCGTAAGAATCTTGTTCAGCCTTTCTGTCGTATTAAAAATATAATTGTCAAACGGAACAGTTACGGCTTTGATTTCGTTATGCGTTAGGGCCGTAGGAAACAAATCGGCCAAAAGGTATTTGATTCTGTTGTAGTGCTTTTCGATCTGCTGGTACGATTCGATACCGTCTCTCAGTTCCGGAAAGGGCTCTATTTCCTTCAAGAGTCCCTTGGCATAAGCCGCCCGATAATCAACATCAGAATCAGCTATTTGCTCTAAAACCTCAATGACTTTCTGAAAAGAAATCTTGATTTTAAACGGACTGGGATTCTCGTGAAGGGGATTCATATTTTGAGGATTCAAATTGTATGCAAATTTACGAAATAAATAGATTCGCAATTGTAAAAGAAAACAAAAAAGCCGTCGAAGGAATGACGGCTTTTTCAAATAAAAATCTAAAAACTAAATACTATTTATTTTGAAAAACAGAAAGCTGTTTTTGTGGGTTCGGTTTTAAATTTATTACTCTCGCTAATGTAGGAAACAAATCTGCTCGAAACAAATAAAATCGATGAAAAGCATGATTATTTAACGTTCGTATTTTAGGAGTTGGCAGGTCAAAAAAAGCTAATTGCTTGTGTATATGCTAAAAAATGTTAAATTATAGCAAAGGAGAACTTGGGTTTGAAGAATAAAATTTAGTTTTGTTTGGTGCCAAAATGCGGCTTTTCTTAACTTAAAATTATAATTACCTCGTTCCTCATGAAAATAAAACATCTAGTTTATGCACTGCTCATCCTTGGGATTGGGGCCATGATTGCCTACCGAATCTCCAGCAATAAAAAATCAGATTCAGAAAACGGAAAAGGACAGGGGAATAAAAAACCATCACGAGTAAGCGGCATCGTCGTACAGCCTCAAAACTTTGCAGACAATCTTTCGCTCTCTGGCTCTATTGAAGCAAATGAGCAGATTGATGTTAGAAGCGAGGTTTCGGGAATTGTTGAAAGCATCAATTTTAGCGAAGGTACTATGGTCGCCAAAGGACAAGTGCTTTTTAAAGTAAACGACATTGAGTTAAGAGCACAACTGGCACAAGCAAAAACAGCACAGGGACTGGCTTCTGAAAACGAGCGCAGGGCCAAGCTTTTATTGCAGAAAGAAGCCATCAGCCAAGAAGAATATGACATTGCCAGCGCCGATTTTAAATCTGCCAAAGCACAATCACAGCTGATCAGCGCGCAGATAGCCAAGACAACAGTACGTGCGCCTTTTGCCGCAAAAATAGGATTACGTTCAATTTCTGAAGGAACCTATGTCACGCCCACTACCATGATTGCAAAACTGGTAAACACAAGCCGACTGAAAATTACGTTTTCGATTCCAGAAAAATATGCGTCGCAGATGAAGGTCAACGGAACGCTTTCGTTCACGACCGCTGGTTCTACTGAAAAGTTTACCGCCAAGATTTACGCCATCGAACCTGAAATTGAAGTGGCTACGAGAACTCTCAGGCTGCGCGCTATTGCAGAGAATCCTGATGGCAAGCTTTATCCGGGAACTTTTGCGAACGTAACACTTCCTTTAGACAACATCAAGGATGCTTTGCTGGTTCCTACGCAGGCATTGATTCCGATCCAAAACGGAAAGAAATTGTTTGTTTCTCAAGGCGGAAAAGCGAAAGAGGTAATCGTGAAAACGGGAGCCAGAACGGACAAAGATATCTTGATCACCTCTGGACTGAAAGTTGGAGATACGGTACTGACTACCGGCGTAATGACCTTGAAAGACGGAATGCCAGTGAGCGTCCAAATCCTTAAATAGCCACCAGATGAGCTTATCAACTACAAGCATAAAAAGACCGGTACTGACAATTGTCTTGAACCTGATGCTGATTCTTTTTGGAATAATCGGGTATACCTATCTGGGCGTGCGAGAATTTCCATCCATCGACCCTGCGCAGATTTCGGTAAGAACGAGCTATGCAGGAGCCAACGCCGATATTATCGAATCGCAGATTACCGAGCCTCTTGAAAAAGCCATCAACTCTATTGATGGTATCCGAAACATTACGTCTTCGAGCAACCAGGGAAGCAGTAACATCACGATCGAATTCAACTTAGATAAAAACCTAGAGGAAGCTGCCAACGACGTGCGTGACAAAGTTTCGCAAGCTGTACGAAGCCTTCCGCAAGATATTGATGCGCCGCCTGTAGTTTCTAAGGCGGATGCGGATTCTGAGCCAATCATCACGATGACAGTTCAGAGCGACAACAAGAATGTCTTGGAACTTTCTGATTATGCGGATAATGTCATCGCACAAAGATTGCAGACCATTCCGGGCGTCAGCAGCGTGCAGATCTGGGGACAGCGCAAATACGCGATGCGTTTGTGGATTGATCCGGTCAAGATGGCTTCTTATGGCGTGACCGTTTCGGATGTGAGAAATGCCTTGGAAAGCCAAAACGTGGAGCTGCCTTCAGGAAAACTGACAGGTGCCAATACGGAATTGACAGTAAAAACCATCGGAAACCTTTCTACGGAAGAAGAATTCAACAATATCATCCTTCTTGCCGAAGGAGAAAAAATAGTCCGTTTTAGCGATGTCGGGAATGCCTCGCTGGAAGCGGAGAATTTAGAGACTAAAATGAGCGATTCGGGTCAGGAAATGGTCGGGATGGCTATCATTCCGCAGCCAGGAACAAATTATCTTGACATTGCAGAGGCTTTTTATATACAGTACGATCAGTTAAAAAGAGACTTGCCGAAAGACTTCAAATTAAACGTGGCGATCGACAATACGGTTTTTGTTAAAAAAGCGGTTGTAGAAGTTGCTGAAACTTTATTGATTGCTATCGTGCTAGTAGTCTTGATTATTTATTTGTTCTTTAGGAATTGGGCGATTGCCTTCCGTCCGCTGATCGATATTCCGGTTTCCTTGATTGCGACCTTTTTTATCATGTGGCTTTTTGGCTTCTCTGTAAACGTACTGACATTATTGGCTATCGTTCTTGCAACCGGATTGGTTGTGGATGACGGTATCGTTGTAACCGAAAATATCTTCAAGAAAGTCGAAGAAGGAATGACGCCTATAGAAGCCGCGATTAAAGGCTCGAATGAAATTTTCTTTGCCGTGATCTCGATTTCGATAACGCTTGCCGCAGTATTCCTTCCGGTTATATTCTTAGAAGGTTTTGTGGGAAGGCTGTTTCGGGAATTTGGTGTCGTGATTGGCGCTGCGGTATTAATTTCTGCTTTTGTTTCCTTGACCTTGACGCCTATGCTGAACGCTTACCTGATGAAGGGAGGCGAGCAGAAAAAGTCTAAATTCTATAATTGGAGCGAGCCTTACTTTTTGAAAATGAATTCGGGATATGCTGGAGCATTGGCAAAATTCATGAAACGAAAATGGCTGAGTTTCCCTATCTTGGTTATCTGTATCGGGCTGATTGCCTTATTTTTCAGCACGCTGCAGAAAGAAACCGCGCCCTATGACGACAGGAGCTTTATTGGGGTAAACGTAACTGCTCCAGAAGGCGCTTCGTATGATTATATGGACCGCTTTATGACTGAGTTATCTGACCTGATTAATGATTCAATTCCTGAGAAAAAAGTAAGCTTGATAATTACCTCGCCAGGCTTTGGTTCTGCATCTGTAAATAGCGGCCGTGCCAGGATTGCTTTGGTCGAGCCGGGAGAAAGAGAACGTTCGCAGAAAGAAATAGCGGAAGACCTTACTAAATGGACAAAGAGGTATTCGGAAGCCAAAGTTTCTGTTTCTGAACAGCCTACTATTGCCGTAAACCGACGCGGAGGCTTGCCGATACAATACATCATCCAAGCACAGAATTTTGAAAAACTGCGAGAGAAGATTCCAGAGTTTATGGACGAAGCGGCGCAAGACCCGACTTTTGCCATTACCGACGTAAACTTGAAATTCAACAAGCCAGAAATCTATGTAACCATCGACAGGGAAAAGGCGCAAAGTCTTGGCGTTTCGGTTATTGATATTGCCCAAACACTTCAGTTGTCTTTGAGCGGCCAGCGTTTCGGTTATTATATGATGAACGGAAAACAATACCAAGTGATGGGCCAGTTTGACAAAAAGGACCGCGAGGCTCCTATCGACCTGACCTCTATTTTTGTGAAAAACACTTCAGGTGAGCTTATACAGTTGGATAATCTTGTGACTATCGAAGAACAAAGCAGTCCGCCGCAATTGTACCACAACAACCGATATATGTCGGCTACGGTTTCTGCCGGACTTGCTCCAGGAAAAAGTATCAGCGACGGTATCGATGCTATGGAAAGAATCAAAGAGAAAGTGCTGGACGAAACGTTTACGACGGATTTGGGCGGCGAATCGCGAGATTTCGTAGAAAGTAATTCTAATACGGCTTTTGCTTTCGGATTGGCTTTATTACTCATCTACCTGATTCTTGCAGCGCAGTTTGAAAGTTTTATCGATCCATTTATCATTATCTTGACCGTTCCGATGGCAGTAGCGGGAGCCTTATTTTCGCTTTGGCTTTTTGGCCAGACTTGGAATATTTTCAGCCAGATCGGAACCATCATGCTGATCGGACTCGTGACGAAGAACGGAATCTTGATCGTAGAGTTTGCCAACCAGCTCCGAGAACAGGGCAAAGACAAAATGGAAGCTATTATGGAAGCTGCCGAATCGCGCCTTCGTCCTATCTTGATGACCAGTTTAGCGATTGCACTGGGCGCCTTGCCAATTGCACTGTCTCTGGGCGCTGCTTCTACCAGCCGTATCGGGATGGGAGTCGTGATTGTTGGAGGAACTTTATTTTCGTTAATCCTTACGCTTTTCGTAATTCCGGCAATTTATTTTATGTGGTCTAGACAAAAGAAACACAGGCCGGAATTTGACAACATAAAAGAATATGAAAAAGAATAATTGCATGAAACTTAAGATATTTTTCCAGATTGTATTCCTTTTCACAGCTTCGCTTATGGCAGAGGCTCAAGAACTGCTGACTGTCGAAGACGCGGTAAAGATTGCTTTAGAGAATAATTATGAAATAAAAATTGCCAGCAACGACCTGAAGATCGACCAGCAGAACGTAAGTCTTGCCAACGCGGGCGTGCTTCCGCAATTGAACGCTACGGTTACTGACAATAACAGCATATTGGACACCAAACAGACACAGTCTGATGGTTCTGAAAGAGAGCTCAACGGAGCCCGTAACATGAACCTAACCTATGGTGTTGCGCTAAATTGGACAATTTTTGACGGACTACGTATGTTTGCCCGTTATGACCAGCTGAAAGAATTAGAAAAATTAGGCGATGCCGAACTAAAGCTTGCCATTTTTACGAAGGTTTCTGACGTCATCACGACCTACTATGATCTTGTACAACAGCAACAGCAATTGAAAGCGCTTGATACGGCTATTGTAATTTCAAACCTAAGAATCAGTACTGCCGATAACCGTTATAAGATCGGGAAAGCTTCGAAACTGGAAGTCTTAAACGCACAGGTCGATTTAAATACAGATACCACTGCCCTGCTCCGCCAGAAAGAATTATATGCTAATACCAAAATCTTTTTGAATGAAATTTTGGCAAGGGACGTAAAAACAGACTTTTCGGTAGTCGACGAAGTTACTATAGACGAAACGCTTTTATTGCCAGAGCTGATGACCTTAGCGGAGAAGCAGAATCCGCAACTGCAGTCGCAGATTATCAACAAACGGATTAGCGAATTGCAGCTGAAGCAGGTCAAAGCCAACCGTTATCCGACTGTCAATATCACATCTGGGTATAATTTTACGCGTACGGAAGCTTCTCTTGGGTTTACGACACAGTCTACCGGGCAGGGATTTACGTACGGCATCAACGCGACCATGAATATCTTTAACGGAGGGCTTCAGAATCGCAACGAGAGAGTAGCTAAAATTCAAGTCGAAAATTCAAAAATCGTTATTGAACAGCAGCTCAAGATGCTTGAATCACAGCTGTCTTCTGCTTACCAAACGTATCTGACCAATTTGCAGCTGACAAAACTGGAAGCTAAAAACGAGGATATCGCAAAAGAAAATTTAGATATTACGCTGGCCAAATTTAAGATAGGAACTATCGCTCCGTTAGAATTTCGTGAGGCACAGCTCAATTATGTCAATGCGAAAGTGCGAAACAGCAACGCTCAATATGCCGCAAAAGTTTCTGAGATTAATCTGAAAGAATTGGCAGGAAATTTATCGCTTTCTCAAAATTAAGCTTCCAAATTGCCATATCCTTAATTTAATGTTAAAATTTTAATTATCTTTGATGAGAAACCCTTAAAACAAATCATCATGGAAGTAAATTTTTTAGCATTGGTAGTAGCAGCACTGTCAACTTTGGTTGTTGGCTTTATCTGGTATAACCCTAAAGTTTTTGGAACCGCTTGGATGAACGCAGCCGGACTTACAGAAGAGAAATTAAAAGGAGCCAATATGGCTGTTATTTACGGACTAGCTGTCTTATTTGCCTTTTTTATGGCTTTTATCCTCCAGTTTCTGGTTATTCACCAATGGGGCGCTCTTGCCGCTACTGGCGGAGATCCAGATAAGGTTAGTCCAGTATATGAAGCTTATATGGCAGAGTACGGAACGGCTTTTAGAACGTTCAAGCATGGTGCTTTGCATGGTTTTATGACTGGCTTGCTTTTCACATTTCCGCTGATTGCCATCAATTCAATGTTTGAAAGAAAAAGCTGGAAGTTTATTTTTATCAATGCAGGCTACTGGCTTGTCAACCTGACCATTATGGGCGGTATTATTTGCGCTTGGATTTAATCTTTATATCACCAAAAAAAATCTCGCCTTAACGGGCGAGATTTATTATTTTTCACCCTTTGAAAACTACCTTACGCTTTACCATTTTTACGACCACAACAGCGCTTCCCGAAAATTGGAATAGCTTTGCTTCGACTAACATATTTCTTTCAAAATCGTATCTAAAACTGTTAGAGACGGCAGCACCCGAAAACATGACCTGTCATTTTATCGGTCTTTTTAATGCCGAAAAACTGGTCGGGATCGCGCTTTCGCAATTTCTAGACCTGAGTCAGGTGAATTCGTACGGCGAAAGAGACAATTGCGCAAAAACGTCTATCCGGAAATTTATCTTTAAGAATTTCAGTTCGAAAGTATTGATTATCGGAAACAACATGCTTACAGGCCAAAATGCATTCGAATTTGACCCCAGCTTGGAATATTCTGAAGGATTGAAATTGTTAAGAAAAGCATCAATTGAAATCGAGAGAAAATTAAGCCTGAAAGGGATGAAAACTCATATCACGGTTTTTAAGGATTTTGAGAAAGACGAAGCCAGCCATTTTGAGATTTCAGAGTTTCAGGATTTTTACCAATTCAGTACTCAGCCAAATATGGTCTTTACTATCCCAAAGAATTGGAACGAGGCTGAAGATTATGTAAGCGCATTGAACAAAAAATACCGCGACCAATACAAAAGAGCACGGAAAAAATCGGAAGGACTTGTCAAAAAGAAATTGTCTTTGGCTGAAATTCAAGAACAGGAAAAACTGATTTATGATTTGTATTATTGTGTAGCCAAAAATGCTCCTTTTAATACTTTTTATCTTCCGGAGAAGCATTTTTCTAATTTCAAGCTGCAGCTGCAAGACAATTTTTTGTTTTACGGTTACTTTGAAAACAACAAAATGATCGGCTTCAACACGCTCATCAAAAATGGCGATGTAATCGATACGTATTTTTTAGGCTATGACGAAAACTGCCAAAAAGAAAAAATGCTGTACCTGAACATGCTGTACGACATGATCAGTCATTCTATAAACAAAGGCTTCAAGCAGATTATTTTTGCGCGAACAGCCTTAGAGATCAAAAGCTCTGTAGGAGCCATTCCTGAAAAGATGTATGGTTTTATCAAACACCATAATTATTTTCTGAACCTTTTTATCTCAAGGCTTTTTGGCTATCTAGAACCTGAAACGGTATGGAAAGAGCGGAATCCTTTTAAATAAGATTTTTAAGGAATCGCTACTTTCATCTGGTTGGGCAGAATCTTAACTTCTAATTTGCTGACTTCATCGCAATATTCGCCATCAATCTGAAAACTTACGGGCGAATCAGTAGTAATTGTCGCTTGGTCGGTAGAGATAATTTCCACATCGCCGTTTTCAATAGGCATATTTCCAGAAAGTATCTTGCTGAAAACAATCAGGTCTAAGTTTTTAAGAATTACGATTTCAAATTTTCCGTCGTTCATAACCCCATGAGGATTGATCGTTACGCCGGTACCATATTTCTGGGAATTGGCCACAACTACCATTCTCGCTTCTGTTTCTATTCTTCCTTTACTCGTTTCTATTACAGCATGAAAAGGATCTTTGAGTCCTGTGAGCGTGTTGATAGCTTGCAATGCGTAGCCTAATTTGCCGCGTATGTTGCTGTTTTCATAATTCTTGATCAGTTCGGCATTGATACCGATGTCGCTCAAATGCAGGCTTTTTTTGCCATTGATAGCAATCATGTCCATTTCCATATAATTGCTATGAAAGGCAATTTCTAGGTTTTCTTCAAGATTGTCTGGAAGGTTTAAGTCAACCGAAAGCCCGTTGGCAGAACCGGCAGGTAATATTCCTAAAATCACATCATGGTTTTCGACAGCTTCGGCGACCATTTTTATCGTACCGTCGCCACCGGCAACTATTATTCTTTCGGCCTTATTTTCTTCAAGCAATTTTTGGATTTTGGCTTCATCATTTTTTCCAGTTGTTTCAAAAATTGCCAGATTTATGTTTTCCTTTGTTGCAAAATTTTTAGCTGTTTCTATAATTTCAGTCTTGTCAACGTCGCCTGATATCGGATTAACTACCAGAATATAATTCTTTTGCGTGCTCATAATTTCTTTTGTGCTATAAATTTTGTAATTTGTTATATCGTAATATAAATATAAGACATTTTATGAAGCCAATCCTAAAGTTATACCGAGGTTATGCAAATGATCAGGAACTGATTGTGATGGGGCATATTTTTAAGCCTACTACAAAGGAAGATTACGATTTTCAAAAGAAAAATTTCAAGAATGCGAAATCTGTTATTCGTATGTTTCGGATTAAGACGCAGAAAAATGCTTCTGTCTATTTGGAGCATAACGGCATGAAAATCCACACTAAAAGTCTAGACGACGGTTATTTTAAATTCTGCATTCCGCTGACAAACGATTTGGCTTATGGCTGGAACGAATATAAAGTCAGCATTTATCACAACGACAGAGAAATCACGAGCAAAGGCAGCTACATACGCCCGCATGACGGAAACTGGGGCTTTATATCGGATATTGATGATACTTTTTTGGTATCGCATACTCGAAATCCTTTCAAAAAGCTCTACATCTTGCTTTTCCGAAACGTAAACGACCGCAAGATTTTTGAAGATGTCGTGCCTCATTACCAAGCCCTGAGTTCGGCAGGCAGGAATAGTGATACGGAAAAGAATGCTTTTTTTTATGTTTCTAGCAGCGAATGGAATCTCTATCGGTTTATCACACAGTTTACTGAACTGCATGAACTGCCAAAAGCCGTGCTTCTCTTAAAGGATATCAAGACGAGCCTTACTGATTTTTTTCTTACCGGACGAGGCGACCACAATCATAAGTTTGAGAAGATAAAGCATATTTTGGAGTTTTATCCGCATCTGAAATATGTGCTTCTTGGCGACGATTCACAGCATGATCCTTTTTTATATGAGGACATTTGTAAAATATTTCCGGTTACGGTAAAGGCAGTTTATATCCGTCAGACTGGAAAGCATAAAAAACAAAAAGCAATAGATGCTTTAGCTAATATGGAAACGATGGGCGTTGATACTTGTTATTTTAAAAATAGCAGTGAAGCTATCGAACATTCAGAACGAATTGGGATAACGGCAAATTCACTGTATACTTTATAAAAAAAGCCAGACGATTGATCTGGCTTCTTTTTTATGCATTTTCTATTTCCATCTGAATAGCTTCCCATTCTTCTAAAAGATTGTCGAGGTCTTTTTTCTTTTTGTTATAGGCCATAAAAAAAGAAGCGTCTTCGATATGCTTGTCGTAATTAGAAGCCAATAACTTGTCATCTTTTTGGATATCAATTTCAAGCTGCTTGATCTGGCTTTCGACTTTGCTCAATTTGTTTTGAAGTGCCTTGCCTTTTTTCTGTTCTTCGTAAGAAAGTGATTTGTCTTTTGGCACTTCTTTTTTGACCGCATCTTTCTTTTCAACTTCACGCATGTTTTCTAGATTACGCTGTTCCAAGAAGAAATTAATGTCGCCAAGATATTCTTTTATTTTCTGGTCTTTGAATTCATAAACAATATTGGACATACCTTGAAGAAAATCCCTGTCGTGAGAAACTAGAAGCAGTGTTCCTTCGTATTGTTGCAATGCTGCTTTCAAGACATTTTTAGATTTAATATCTAAGTGGTTGGTCGGCTCATCCATTACCAATACGTTAATCGGTTGTAATAATAATTTACAAAGCGCCAGACGGTTTCTTTCGCCTCCTGAAAGGACTTTTACCTTTTTCTCTACATCATCTCCTCTAAAAAGGAAAGAACCCAGCATATCGCGTACTTTTGAGCGGTTGGTGTCATTGGCAGCGTCTTGCATGGTTTGCAATAGCGTAATTTCGCCATCCAAATACTCCGCTTGATTTTGGGCGAAATAACCTAACTGTACGTTATGTCCTAATTTTATAGTTCCGCTATAGTCAATATCTTTTACGATTGCTTTGATAAAGGTAGATTTTCCTTGTCCGTTTTGTCCAACAAAAGCAATCTTGCTTCCTCTTTCTACTAAAAGTGAAATGTCTTTCAGTATGGTCTTTTCACCATATTTTTTAGTAACATTTTCGGCTTCGATTACGACTTTACCAGGCGTTATAGAAACTGGAAACGAAATATTCATGACAGAATTGTCATCTTCGTCAACTTCAATTCTTTCTACTTTATCTAGTTTTTTAATCAGCGACTGTGCCATTGAAGCTTTAGATGCTTTCGCTCTAAATTTTTCAATCAGCTTTTCAGTTTCTTCAATTTTTTTGGCTTGGTTTTTCTGCGTTGCCAATTGCTTCTCGCGAATTTCATGGCGTAATTCTAAATATTGGGAATACGGCTTATTGAAATCATAGGCTTTTCCAAGAGAAATTTCAATAGTTCGGTTGGTTACATTATCCAAGAACATCTTATCGTGCGATACGATTACTACAACGCCAGGGTAATTACGCAGGAAATTTTCGAGCCAGATAATCGATTCGATATCCAAGTGATTGGTTGGCTCATCCAGTAGCAGAATATCATTGGATTGGAGCAACAGTTTTGCTAATTCGATACGCATTCTCCAGCCTCCTGAAAAAGTTTCGGTCTGATTGTTGAAATCTTCTCTTTTGAAACCAAGTCCTAAAAGGATTTTCTCTGTGTCACCGACATAATTATATCCTCCAAGCAAATCAAAACGATGTGTATAATCTGCCAAATCTTCAATAATCTGGCTGTATTCTTCGCTTTCGTAATCGGTTCTTGTAACCAGTTGGTGGTTTATTTCCTCAAGCTTTTTCTCAACGATTTTAATATCTGTAAATGCTTCATAAGCTTCTTCCAAAACAGTTCTTCCTTGTTCAAAATCGATATCCTGACGCAAGAAGCCGATTTTGACTTCTTTTTCGGTAGCTATACTTCCTGTGTCGGGAGCGATATCTCTGGCAAGAATCTTCAGCATTGTTGATTTTCCCGCTCCATTTTTGCCGACAAGTCCCACTCGATCACCAGCTCCTAACCTGAAAGTAATTTCTTCAAAAAGATAGGTTCCTCCGAAAGAAACTGATAAATTATGTATATTAAGCATTTATTGTATTTTTTGTAAATTGTATGTGTAAATTTGCACTGCCGAACTTGGCAAACTAAATTTTTTGCAAATGTTAAAAAAAGGATCCAAATTATATAGCATTTTAACAGGAACTTGTCCTAAATGTCAGAACGAGAGTATGTATGTAGACAAAAATCCTTATAATCTGTCCCGAATTTTTCAAATGCATGAAAGATGCAGTCATTGCGAGCAAAAATACAAGATTGAGCCTTCTTTTTTTATGGCGCAATGTATGTTAGTTATGGTGTCGGAATTGCGTTTGGCGTTGCAGCTTTTATCATCTCGTATATTTTTCTAGGCACTAATCTCAAGATTGCTTTTATAGCAATTATTACTACGCTAGTTGCCTTTATGCCGGTTATCATGAGATTGTCAAGGAATATCTGGATCAATATGTTTGTAGACTACGATAAAGACTGGAACAAAAAATAAACTACCATTGTATCTTTCTGAACCTTTTGATATCGACTGAGCTGTCTAGAGGTTTTCCAAATTCTATGTTTTCGAACAATTCTTTGGCCATAGCCGGTCCAAGCATAACACCGCGAGTTCCAAGTCCGTTTAGCAAATGAACATTTTTATGGTTGGGATGAGTTCCAACCATTGGCCTTCTGTCTTTTACTGTTGGTCGAACACCGGCCAAATGCTGAACGATTTCAAAATCACAATGAAGTATTTCTTTTATATTTTCAAGAAGCTCTTGTTTACCTTCTTCAGTCGGCTGATTGGTTTTATCTTTCCAATCATAAGTTGCTCCAACTTTGTATAAATTATCTCCAAGGGGTAATACAAAAACAGATGTCTTGATAACAGCATCTAAATTTAAGTCAGGAACCTTAATTATTAGCAACTCGCCCTTTGTCCCATCTAAAGGAAGATGTCCGAAATATGGGTTTGAAATCATCCCGTAGCCTTCTGCAAAAATTATATTCTTAGCTTGGATATCTTTATATTGGACATATTCTTCTTTTAACTCAAGAGCTGCATAATCAAAAGTATCATTTGCAAGCCACTCTTTTTCTTTAAGATACTCATGATAGCTTATTAGCAAAGATTCCGTATCCACATAACCAGTCTGCAGGACTTCACCAAAATTAAAAGGAGAATCAATTCCGTTATACTTTTTAGAGACGAGCTTAGATGAAAGAAAAGGTGCTAGACCAATTTTATCTGTAGCCAGAAACCAGTTGTTCTGTTCTTCTACAGAAAACAATTTTCTATAAATAGGAATTTCAAAATTAAATTTTGAGCTTAATTTCGTTTCTAAATTCCCATAGAAGGAATGTAGCAAATCCAGTTGTTCTTGCGCTTTCCAGACTTCGCTAAATCTTTTGAGAATTACTGGATTATACAATCCGCCAGCAACTTTTGAAGATTGCTGAGAATTATTATCAAAGACCCGAATGGATTTGTTCTCCAGCAATGCCGTTTCTGCAAATGCAATACCTGCCAATCCGCAACCAACAATCAAGTAATCTACCATAGTGCAAAAATAAAAAAACTCTTGCCGATTAAAGCAAGAGTTTTATTTGTATTGGAGAAATTTTTATTAATAATTCCACATATCTTGTTCGAAGTTGCGGATCTTATCTTTAACTCTTTCAGATTCTAATAATTGCATCTGAGCGTTGTCTTTCATGTATTCATCGATTTTTCTATCGCCCATAACGTTTTCTTCTTGATAAATCACACCATTAAAGCGACGCGAATTTAAAAGGTGGTCAAACGTGATTGGAAGCGCAGAGTTCTTATCGTTGAAAGCTTTTGCTTCATGAAGAACGTCACGAACAGAAGGGAAATATACCCAAAACAACTCGATTGGATCTTCTTCTTCAGTTCCCATTGTGTAAACATCAGGAACAACAGGGCAAATTCCTTGCAAACGATATTTCAACTCACCTTGACGTTTGTCAAAGTACCAATATCCTTTAATCTTGTATCCCATAACATTCGCTGGTGTGATATCAGTCTTTACGATATACTCTTCAGAGATTTTCTCACCTGCATTGTATTGTTCTCTACCTGCATCAACCGTATCAATTTTTGATAGCGATGTTTCAATGTCTTTAAGTGATTTTTTAGTAGTAAAATAACTGTCATCATATACTTCAGTTATTTTGCCTTCTTTCATGTTATCAACAAGAACAGCGTAAAGAGACTTTCTGTCTGGACCAAGATTTCCGTCTACAGGAAAATACATTGGAAAATTGATTCTTTCATCAAGGTCAATAAATTCCCATACCATTTTTCCCATAAGTACATCACGATCATGAACATAACCATATGGAAGTGGCTTGTCGTTATCAGATTTAAGCTGTGCCTCAGTTTTTTTCCCGATTTCTTCAGGAGTCTTAGCATTTAAAAGATTAGACTGTGCAAAAGAAACACTAGAAACTAAGCTTAATGTTACTATCAATGAAAAATTTCTCCAATTCATTTTTTGTAATTTATTAGTTCGTTTAAGTAAAAACTCAAACTTTGAATAATTATTGTGTTATCTCGTAAGCAACAGGAGCAGTTCTAGGAAGCATGATTGAGCTACCTTCTAACTTAGTCTTAATTTCAGAAATAATGACTACATCACCTCTAGTTGCTTTTTGGATAGCAGCTTTCGCTCTTCCATCCATTTTGTTACCAGAAACTACGATTGTTGGCTGTCCAGGAACTTTAATGTTGAATCCAACAACATTTAATTTCACATCGAAATCAAAGTCTTCAAGAATAGCATTAACTGTTTGAACATCTAGGTTAGATTTAGGACCTTTAACAGTTCCAGTTTCTCTTCCTCTCAAAGCTCCTGTTGGTCCAGGAATATTTTTGATTCTGAATACTTTTTTAGAGTTTACAGCTTTACCGTCAGGTAATTTTCCAGTTACATTGATAACTACTTCACGACCTGCACCTGGGCTCATGTTATAACTTCCAGATTTCCCAGCTTTTGTCAAACCTGGCGCAGAAGCTGTTACATTGTTATCAGATACACCAGCAAATGAAATTGTCATTGGGTTAACAACACCACGGTAAACAACATTCATTTTATCCGCAGAAATAGTAGCTTCGTTTGGTCTTGGAACTACAACGTATTTTCCTTCAAATTTCAAAGGAATAGTTTTTCCATCTTCCAAGAAAGTAAACTGACCGTTGATAGATTGCTCACCAACACCACCAGCAGTTAACGAAATAACAGCTTGACCGTTTTCTAATTTACCAGGACCTTGGAAAGAAGTTGGTTTCGTATTTTCGTCATAACGACCCAATACTACTTTACCTTTTACGTTCTCACCTTGGAAATACGCATTTTTCTCTAAAACAACGATTGCTTGATAGTTGCTGTATGAAGCAGCTTGTACCGCAGCTTTTCCTAAAGCAGCACTGATTACATCAGATTCCGCTTTTTTAACATCACTTTGCCAAGCAGACAATTTAGCTAAAGAAGCAATTGCTGGAAATCCTTTGAAGTGATAGTTTAAGAATTTATCTTTTAGACCATCTTTAGTAGTAACATCAGAAACGTCGAAAGATTTGTTAACTTGGTTTAGGATAGCTGAATATTTTTTCTCGTTACCAAGAGCATTTTTCATTTCGGCTTTGTACGCTTCGATAGCACTCATAACTTCGTTACCTCTCTTCGTATATCCGTCACCAATGAACCAGCTGTTATCAAGGTTATCACCTTTATCCATTGATTCGTATGGTAATTTACCATTTTCTGGCTCGATACCTTTTACAGTTTCTGCTTTTAAAGTTCCAATGAAATCATAAAACTTTTTTGTAGCCGCCTGAACTTTATGAGCTGTTTCTGCCGCAACAGCAAATTCACCTTTAGCTTCAGCAGCTTTGGTATCTAATGCCTGCATCATCTGCTCATTAGTAGATTTCGCAGCTTCGTTTGCTACTTCAAATTTTTCATTCATTAGTCCAAAAGCAGATAAAACTTCTTTGGACATATTTAGTGCCAACATCGCGATGAAAACCAAGTACATCAGGTTAATCATCTTCTGTCTAGGGGTTAATTTTCCTCCTGCCATTTTTTCTAATTAGTTTAGTTTATTTTGTTTAATGAAAATATAGTCTTAAACTAATTATCCTTTGTTACTCATTGCAGAAAGCATACCACCATAAACATTGTTTAATGAAGCAATGTTTGCAGTCATAGATTGCATTTGTTCTTTTAATTTAGATGCATTGTCAGCGATTTCTTTGTTAGCTTCAGCATTTCTAGAAGCACTTTCCAATTGTACTTTGTACAAGCTGTTTAATGATTCCATTTGAGCAGCAGCCATAGATAATTCTTCGCTGTATTTTTTAGTAGCAGCAATTCCGTCAGCAGCTGGAGAGATTCCTTTTGCAGCAGATTCGAAGTTTTTGATGCTGTTTCCTAAGCTAGCCATCAATTCGCCATCGATTTTAGCTTCTTTTAATAAGTTATCTAATTTTTGAGACAATAAACCTTGAGCTTCAGCTGGGTTTTCTTTTTTAGCGTCTTTCTTTTTAGCCTCACCTCCTGCTAATTCAGGATATACCAGAGTCCAATCAATTTCGTTATCAACAGGTTCGAATGCAGATAAAGCAAAGATGATCGCTTCTGTCACAAGACCAATAGTCAACATCACGTTTCCTGTTAATGGTCCGATTTCAAAGTGAATAATCTTAAATAATGCCCCTACGATTACAACTGCCGCTCCCATACCGTAAGCGAAATTCATTGCTTTTTTGCTTAAAATTGCCATAATAATAAATAGTTTTTAGTTAGTTAAGTAAATAGTAAATATAAATAATATAAAGTTGGTTAAATTCTTATTTTGGTGTGTTTCCTGTATTTTGAACACCCATGTAATCTTGTACGGTTCTGAAACCGATAAAGCTTCTTGCTGAATCAGCATATTCGAAATCTCTTGTACTTACTTGCAAGAAATAAGCAACATCTTTCCAAGAACCTCCACGAGTTACTTTACGCTCATTTTTAGCGTCCGGCACGTTAGGGTTCATTGTAGATACATACTCATATGATGATGCATCATAAGAAGAGTTAGTCCACTCTGCTACGTTACCTGACATATTATACAAGTTATAATCGTTAGGATCGTAAGATTTTGCTTCTACAGTATATAAAGCACCATCTGCTGCATAATCTCCTCTGTTTGGTTTGAAGTTTGCCAAGAAACAACCTCTGTCATTTTTAGCATAAGGACCACCCCATGGGAAAGTTCCTGACTCTAGACCACCTCTAGCAGCATATTCCCACTCTGCTTCTGTAGGAAGACGGAAAGAGTTAATTTGGTTTCTTCCTTTTTTCTTTGCTTTGATAAATGCATTTTTGTATAATGTTCTCCAAGCACAGAAAGCTTTCGCTTGTTTCCAGCTAACCCCAACTACAGGATAGTCGTCATAAGCTTGGTGCCAGAAATAATCATTATGCATTGGCTCATTGTATGAGTAAGCAAAATCTTTAATCCATACCGTAGTATCAGGATAAATTTCGATTGGTTCTGTTTTTTTGTAGAAATCTTTTCTTCCTTTTTTCTTAACAGCCTCGTTTAGGTTTGCTTCAGAATAACGGAATTTTAATTTTGAAACATCAATAGTCCTTAAACCATTGTATGATTCAGCAGCTGGCAAGTACATTGAATCCATTACCTCAACATAATATTCATCTGGATATTTTTGAGGATCCGTAATCAATTTTACTTTTTTGTTCAGCTTTCTTCCTGCAAATTGATCATCATCTGTACCTAAACTATAGTAGTTCTCATACATATATTTATCATAAGGAGACATAGTTGCTGGATCCGTATCATCAAATGCGAATTCGCCGATACCACCGCTTCCTTTAGCCTGCCCCATCTCTTCTGCCAAGATAGCCAAACGCATTCTGATTGTTGAGTCTTTTACCCAATTCACAAATTGCTTGTATTCGCTGTTCGTAATTTCTGTTTCATCCATATAAAAGGATCGAACGGTAACAGTTTTTGTCGGAGCGTCCTGTACGTTGGCTAAATCATCATCTGATTTACCCATGATAAAAGCACCACCTGGAACCAGAGTCATACCATACGGTTTCTCTGGATGCCATTTTCTGCCTTTAACACCTACTAACTCCCCTTTATCGCTCGAACCACAGCTAGACAATACTGATGCTAATGCTGCTAATGCAATGAACTTCTTCATATAAATTTGGGTTATGATATATTCTTATTTTTTAAGGGCGTAAACCTATTTATTATTTTTCTAAAAAACAATTTTTTTATTAAAAATCCTTAAATAAAGTATAACATTAGTCTAAGGATGTGTTAAAAAAAATATAGGCTCGCCTGTTATATTATGTTTTTCCTTTGTGCCTTCCACCATCTTTCCGGGATTTCGTTGGCACAAGCACCTAGATAATCCTCATAAGTGCAAGGTAATAACGTATTTCTTTTTAATTTATTATTAACATTTGAAATAAAAGGTATTTCTATCCACCAACGCTCTGTTTTGTGGCTTTTAAAGAAAACCAATTCTTCATCTTCTAAAGGAACAATGTATTTTAAATAATTATCTCGACTTCCGAACGGATATTCATTCGAACGATAATGGAAACCTTCAATAAAATACCATATGATTTGTGCTATCAGGACTGCTTCTTGCTTCGAATTATTATGATTAAAAATGCCAAATATTGAAACTTTATCGCTTATTCCTGCATATCTTGATAAAGAACATATCTCTTTACCATTAAAACCGTTGGGTGTAAAAGTAATAAAATTACCGGAATCAGAAGATTTTACGGATGTTAAATCTACGCTCACAATATCTGCATCTCTAAAAACGGGTTCTGCAATCGAAATAGTATTGGAAACTTCGCCTAAACGGTAGGCATCGAAAAATAATTTTTCGACCAAA
Source organism: Flavobacterium sp. N2550 (assembly GCF_025947265.1). Taxonomy (NCBI): domain Bacteria; kingdom Pseudomonadati; phylum Bacteroidota; class Flavobacteriia; order Flavobacteriales; family Flavobacteriaceae; genus Flavobacterium; species Flavobacterium sp. N2550. The sequence goes on from NZ_CP110007.1 coordinate 160,612, forward strand.
TCAATTTCTTCTTGAGAGTTATAATAAGTCTGGAAGCCCAGATTGCTATAATTAAAAAGATTATTTGGCTCTTCAACAATCATCTTCGTAAGATAAGAATTTGCAGAAAGAGGCTTGTCGGCCGCTCCAAAATCAAACTTGCTGTCAATTGAAACGACATTCACCATCTGCTCCAATTCATCATACGCTCTATACAAAGAATACGTCAGATCTTGGGAACCTCCGATTACTATCGGGATGATCTTATTTTTAAGCAATGAAGCAACAACTTTTTTAAGAGCGAAATAGGTATCTTCTACTTCGTTACCTGCCAAGATATTTCCTAAATCTGCAATGGATGCTTCCCAGTTTCCAGGGAATAGCCCGTACAATTCTTTACGAATATAGGATAGTTTGGTATTTTCAATTTCAATATGGGCACCACGATTTTCTTTTACACCTATGATCGCTAGCCTGATTTTGCTCAAATCTGGAAAATCTTCACTCGTATGCAACACGACCTTGCTCCCTAGATTTTGGGAAGACAATCCGTTTATAAATTCAAGGATTTCATCATCTAAGGGCGATAGAAAATCAAATTCCATATATTATTTCTTTTTTACTGTAGTTTTTTTAGCCGCTGGCTTTTTAGCTGCCGTAGTTTTCTTTGCCGCTGTTTTCTTCGCAGGTGCTTTTTTCTCAATCATCTCTTGAACATCAGCAAGCGTCAATTTCGTCGCATCGACATCTTTGCTCAATTCAATCTTGATTTTTCCTTTGGTGATAACTGAACGTCCCCAGCGCGCTTTTTCAACTCGGATTCCTTCTTCTTCCCAATTGTAAATGACTTTGTCAATTTCTTTCTGAAGTTTGTCTTCAATCAATTCTGTAATATCAGATTGTGAAAGGTTGTCGAAATTATACTTTTTGCTGACATTGATAAACATTCCGTTCCATTTGATAAATGGACCAAAACGACCGACTCCTTTTTGTACCGGCTCATTTTTATAAGTCCCGATCGGAGCATCGGCTTGTTCTTTTTCGGCAATCAATTCTTTAGCACGATCAAAAGTGACATCCAACGGATCTTCACCTTTTGGAAGGGAAATGAACATTTTTCCGAAACGAACATACGGTCCAAAACGCCCATTGTTCACCTCTACTTCTTCTCCTTTGTGCGTTCCTAAGTTTTTAGGAAGCAAGAACAGATTCAGTGCTTCTTCCAAAGTGATATTTCCGATATTTTGATCTGCCATTAGGCTCGCAAATTGCTTGTCTTCGTCATCTGGCTCGCCAATCTGCGCCATCGGCCCAAATTTGCCCAAACGAACGCTTACTGGTTTTCCAGTTTTTGGATCTTTCCCTAAAATTCTTTCTCCGGATTCTCTTTCTGCATTGGCCTCGACGTCTTTTACATTAGGATGAAACTGGTCGTAGAACTCTTGCATCATTTTAGCCCAGTTTACGTTTCCTTCAGCAATTTCGTCAAAATCTTGCTCGACTTTTGCCGTGAAGTTATAGTCTAATATTCGTTCGAAATTTTTTACCAAAAAGTCAGTTACGATTACACCGATATCGGTAGGAACTAATTTTCCTTTATCGGAACCTGTGTTTTCTTTAAGCAATTTCTCGTCTAGCTTTCCAGATTTCAGAGTTAATTGCGTATAGTTTCTTTCTTGTCCGTCAAGATTTCCTTTCTCGACATAATTTCTATTGATGATAGTAGAAATTGTCGGAGCATACGTCGACGGACGGCCGATTCCTAATTCTTCTAATTTTTTCACCAGAGAAGCTTCGGTATATCTCGCCGGCGGTCTTGAATAACGTTCGGTTGCCGTGATATAATTATTTTGAAGCTTTTCATTCACCTTCAACGCTGGCAACATTCCTTCTTGTTCTTCGTCTTCATCATCATGTCCTTCCAAATATACTTTCAAGAAACCTTCAAAAAGCAAGACTTCTCCTGTTGCCGTAAATAATTCTTGGTGATTGTTAGCTTCAATTTTCACATTGGTTCTTTCCAATTCCGCATCGCTCATCTGAGAAGCCAGAGTCCTTTTCCAAATCAAATCATAAAGACGGGCTTGGTCTCTGTCGATATTCACGGTGTGACGAGACATATCTGTCGGACGGATAGCTTCGTGGGCTTCTTGCGCTCCCTTGCTCTTGTTGGCAAAAGTTCTAGGTTTTGAGAATTCCTTCCCATATGATTTTATAATTTCTGCCTGAGCCGCATTCATAGCTTCATTCGAAAGATTTACGCTGTCGGTTCTCATATAAGTAATAAGTCCCGCTTCGTATAATCTTTGTGCCAATTGCATCGTGATTCCAACCGGAAGGTATAATTTTCTTGCCGCTTCTTGTTGCAACGTTGAAGTTGTAAAAGGCGCTGCAGGTGTTTTTTTCGTAGGCTTGGTTTCTAAATCCGACACCTTATATATAGAACCGATATTTTTGCTTAAAAAATCTTCGGCTTCTTTTTTTGTATTGAAGTTTTTTGGAAGTTTCGCTTTAAATGTCTTTCCAGCTTCGTTAGAAAATTCTGCAACCACAGAATAAGAAGCAACAGCTTTAAAGTTTTGGATTTCTCTTTCTCTTTCCACAATCAGCCTTACTGAAACCGACTGGACTCTTCCGGCAGAAAGGCCTCCTTTAATTTTTCTCCATAAAACCGGCGAAAGTTCATAACCTACCAATCTGTCTAAAACTCTCCTCGCCTGTTGCGCATTTACCAAATCGTAATTAATTCCTCTTGGATTGTCAATCGCTTTTAATATGGCCGTTTTTGTAATTTCATGGAAAACGATTCTTTTTGTCTTGGCAGGCTCTAACTTTAATTCTTCGGACAAATGCCACGAAATTGCTTCTCCTTCACGGTCCTCATCACTCGCCAGCCAAACCATATCGGCTTTTTTAGAAAGATCTTTGAGCTTTTTAACCAACGCTTTTTTATCTGGAGAAACTTCATACTTTGGCTTGAAGCCGTTTTCTACATCTACTCCTATTTCTTTGGAAGGTAAGTCTGCAATGTGTCCATAACTGGATTCTACTTGATAGTCGCTTCCTAAAAATTTTTCTATGGTTTTTGCCTTTGCAGGCGACTCAACGATCACTAAATTCTTTGCCATAATGCTTTTGTTTGTGTCGCAAAAGTATATGAATTTTTTAAATATTGCGTTTCAGAAAAATTTAAAAGTAAATTCACATCATAGAAAAACCTATTTCAAAAAAAACAAATAACTGATTTTAAACCATTTATTTACATAAAAAAGCACTTTATAATTATTTTAGGTCTAAATACCAAAAGCTTTTCGATTCCTATTACACTACCTATTTCTTAATCATTTTGTAAGAAATGCTTTTTAAGTTAATTCGTTAAACAATCTTTTATTTTTTTCTTTATTCTGTTAAACATTGCAACTTGATAGCAGACTTTCATTTCTTATTTATAAATTTAGACCTATATAAGACAAGATTTTTCCTACTCAAAATCTAAAATAATTTAATAAAAAAAGAAAAATAGCGTGATTTCAGTCCTCAAAAAATACCTAGAACGCAATCGGCATGGCCATGTAGTGGAGGAATTTAAAGATCTTCATCTTTCTCATCCGAATTATCCAAGCTTGTATTCAATAACCGACACCTTAGATGTTTTGGGAATTGAAAACATGGCGGCAAATGTGCCAAAAAATCAGCTTGAAAATCTGCCGGATTCCTTTATTGCTTCCATAAAAAGTGAGACGATAGAAGGTTTTGTATTTGTCAGCAAAAACAGCGATATCATTACCTATGAAACAGAAAGCGACGAAAAGCACTCTCTTCCTATCGACGAATTCAGAAACTTATGGGATGGCTTGATTTTGGCGGTCGAAAAAAACGAAAAAGCAACCGATCTCAAAAAATCGAATCTGATATTACCTATTTCATTTGGCTTATTAGTTTTGATTTTTCTAGTTTCAATTTTTACTTATGGCTTCGAAATCTATGGTTTGATTTTCCGAGCCTTGTCCTTAGTCGGATTGTTTGTTAGTATTTTTATACTTCAAGAAAAGAATGAGGAAGCTAACGAACTCGTATCCAAAATATGCAGCTTTAGTGCGAATACTTCTTGCGACTCGGTTATAAAGTCAAAAAATAGCCAGATTACAAAATGGCTGAGCTTTACAGATCTGCCGATTTTATTCTTCTCTATAAATTTCATGGCGGTTTCACTAGGCAATTCTTCTTTCGGAATCATCGGACTGCTTAGTATTTTGTCTGTACCTGTCTGTCTCTATTCTATTTACCTTCAAAAAGCCACGCTCAAAAAGTGGTGCATCCTCTGCTTGGTTATTTCTTCTTTGGTTATTGGGCAGTCACTATTATATGCCTTCAATATAGATTTCTTAGGCATCCATTTAACTGCAGTCATCCAATATTCTATCATAGCCGCAATTTGCACATCTATTTGGTTTTACACGAAAAAAATCATGGAAGAGCGCAAAGATTTAGCCAATAGAAATATGGATCTTTTCCGCTTTAAGAGAAATTTCAGCCTATTTGATTTCCTTTCCTCAGAAGTCAAAGAACAGGATGAATTGATAGCATTAAAGCCAATCAGTATAGGAAATCCTAACGCAGCTTTGACCTTGCGATTATTTCTCAGCCCTAGCTGCGGGCATTGCCATACTGCTTATAAAAAAGGAAAAGAATTTGCCGAGATGTATCCAGAAAAAGTAAAATTGGCTGTCTATTTCAATCTAAATATCGATAATTTGGACAATCCTTATTTGGAAGTCGCTAGGAATTTGTTGGAGATTCATTTTAGCGGAGGCAACATTTTTGAAGCTATCGAAGACTGGCATGTATTGAATCTGGGACTTGAGAATTGGCTAAAAAAATGGAAACAGCAGACAATCAGCACGGAAGCCGAAATGGAACTAAACAATCAATATCAGTGGTGTGTAAAAAATGAATTTAATTATACTCCTGTAAAAATAATAGATTATAAATTATTGCCTAGAGACTATGAAATTGACGAGATAAAATATTTTCTGTCTGAACTAGAAGATCAAAAATCAGAAAAAAACCAGTAGAAAAGTGAAACAATACTCTGGCGCAAAACGCGCATAGGCACGATTAATTAAACTACTGATTTCCAAAAACAAAGAACTATGTTAATTCATTCAAAATAAGTTTGTAATCCATTTTTTAATTGTAATTTAACACGATAAATATTACTTATTTTATATTCTAGATTCAAAGTACTAAAAATATTGTTGCAACGATAGTCAGATCCTCAACTGACTTTAAATGCTTGAGCCAATCAATTTTTAATCTTTATTTTTATGTTAAAAGACATTTTAAATCTAAATGGTGTTCAAAAATTAGACAAACAACAACAAAAAGACACCGTAGGTGGGGATCTTGGTCCTATCCTACAAAATTGCTCTTATGACAATTATAGCGCAGCATTGTATGGATGTCCAGTACAACCTAACAATGGTTCTTGGCAACAAGCTACCTGCCACTATGTTTGCGTTCCTGGCGGTCGTTGGGTAAGACAATAATTCATTTTCTTATAAAACTTAAGATTGGATAAAACCGATCTTAAGTTTTTTTGGTTTAACCTTCCCTCTTTATCATACATCTAATATCATATATCTAAAATACCCCAATAGAGTCACTTCAGTCTTATCAAAGTTTTCTGCAAATTAAATACAACACTCCTACAGATATGATTTATTAAGAAAAAAGTATATCTTGTAAATAATTTATCCCACGCTATATATCCTAAAAAAATAAGAAATATATTTGACTAATATTCTGAAAATTAATGCAGAAATTTCCATTTTTTAAACAAGCAGACCAAAAAGACTGCGGCCCGACCTGCTTAAAAATTATTGCCAAATACCATGGCAAAAACATCAACATACAAAAGCTACGAAGCCTTAGCGAAACCACGCGCGAAGGAAGCAATCTGCTATCGTTGAGCGAAGCAGCCGAAAAAATTGGATTCCGAACATTAGGTGTAAAATTAAGCTTAGAAAAACTGGAAGAAGCACCGCTTCCTTGTATCCTGCATTGGAACAATAATCATTATATCGTATTGTACAAAATCAAAAGAGGAACTTATTATGTGTCAGATCCTGCTTTTGGGTTGCTTCAATACGGCAAAGAAGAATTCTTAAAATTATGGATTGGAAACAACGCGACCGAAGCCACAGAAGAAGGCATTGCCCTTCTTTTTGACACGACGCCAAAATTCTACCAGAACGAATTTGAGAAAGACACCAAGAATGTTTTTGGCTTTGGATTGCTTACCAGATACATACTGCGGTACAAATCTTTTATCATACAGCTAAGTATCGGGCTTTTAGCGAGCAGCTTACTGCAACTGATTTTTCCTTTTCTTACGCAAAGTATTGTAGATATTGGGATACAGAATCAGAATATTCATTTTGTATACTTAATTCTTTTCGCCCAATTATTTCTGTTTGTAGGAAAAACTGCTCTCGAACTTATCAGAAGCTGGATATTACTCCATCTTTCAGTAAGAATCAACATTTCGCTGATTTCAGATTTCTTCATCAAGCTTATGAATCTCCCTATTTCCTTTTTTGATGTGCGAATGACAGGAGATATCATGCAACGCATCAACGACCATCACAGAATTGAGAGAATACTTACGACTTCTTCGCTAGATGTGCTGTTTTCTATGATCAATATGATTATCATGGGAGGCGTCCTAGCCTATTATAACCTGAAAATATTTCTTGTCTTTTTTGCAGGAAGCTTACTTTATTTCCTTTGGATCATCTTATTTCTTAAACGAAGAGAAGCCTTAGATTATAAACGCTTTTCAGAAGTAAGCCAAGAACAAAGCAAAGTCATCGAGCTTATCAATGGCATGCAGGAGATCAAGCTTCACAATGCCGAAAAACAAAAACGTTGGGGCTGGGAATACATTCAGGCTCGTCTTTTCAAAGTTTCCATGAAAGGATTGGTACTCGAGCAGACCCAAAATATTGGATCGTCGACTATCAACCAACTTAAAAATATTTTCATTATTTTCTTATCAGCCAAGCTGGTGATCGACGGCGAACTGACACTAGGTATGATGATGGCAATTACAAGTATCGTCGGAAGCCTAGACGGCCCTATCACGCAATTGATCGGGTTTATTCGTGAAGTGCAAGATGCTAAAATATCGCTATCGCGACTGTCTGAAATTCATGAGAAAGAAGACGAAAGCCAGCAGGAAGAAAATCAGACACACGATTTCCCTCTAGATTCGGATATCGTATTAAAAGACGTAAGTTTCAGGTATGTTGGTTCGGATGTACTGGTCCTTGAAAATCTTAACCTTATCATTCCCGCAAATAAAGTGACGGCCATTGTCGGCACCAGCGGAAGTGGCAAAACAACACTTATGAAATTGCTGTTGAAATTTTACGAAAGCAATAAAGGAGAAATTTCTATCGGAAATACCTTGCTTAAAAATATTGCCCAGAAAACATGGAGAGCAAATATCGGAGCTGTCATGCAAGAAGGCTATATTTTCAACGATACCATTGCAAATAATATCGCCATTGGAGCAGACATTATTGACAAAGACCGCCTTGTCTATGCCGCTGATGTGGCAAACATCAAAGAATATATTTCTGGATTACCTTTGGGATACAATACGAAAATCGGAATGGAAGGCATCGGGATGAGCACCGGACAGAAACAGCGCCTTTTGATAGCAAGAGCTGTCTATAAAAATCCTGAGATGCTGTTTTTTGACGAAGCTACGTCAGCCCTTGATGCCAATAACGAAAAGGAAATCATGGAAAAATTGGACGTTTTCTTTAAAAACAAGACAGTCGTTGTTATTGCACACCGTTTGAGCACCGTCATGAACGCCGACCAAATCGTAGTACTCGATAACGGAAAAATTATCGAGCAGGGCAATCATGAAGCACTAGTAAAACTAAAAGGAAGCTATTACCAGCTGGTCAAGAACCAACTGCAACTCGGAAAATAATATGCCAGACAACAAACACATAGAGCTAAGAAGCGAAGAAGTTCAAGATATTTTGACGAAAGTGCCGCATTGGATGATCCGATGGGGAAATGTAGTCGTATTAACTGTGCTTTTGTCCCTATTTCTCATGTCATGGATTATAAAATATCCGGATATCGTTACGACAGAAATTACCATAACTACACAGATTCCGCCGCAAAAACTCATTACCAAAAGCTCAGGAAGGATCGAAAAGATTTTTGTTAAAAATAGAGAAAATGTTTCTGAAAATACAGCATTGGCCGTTATTGAAAATTCGGCAAGATATCAAGACGTTTTCAAGCTCAAAAGCATAATCGACACTTTAAAAATCGACAAAAACTTCATCAAATTCCCTTTTGAATCGCTTCCTACCATGCAATTAGGAGAAGTCGAAGGTCCTTTCGCCCTATTTGAAAAAGATTTCATCGCTTACAGCCTTAATCGCGACCTGCAGCCTTATAAAGTGGAAGGCGCCGCGCAAAGCTATGAAGTAATCGAAATCAAGGAAAGACTGAATCTGTTACAGCAACAGAAGCAAATAAGCGAAACCGAAATACAGCTCAAGAAAAAAGAACTTGAGCGTTATAAAAAACTACACGAAAAAGGCATCATTTCTACTCAAGAATGGGAAACCAAAAGCTTGAATTATCTTCAAACCGAAAAAGAATTAAGAAGCCTAAGCTCTTCCATTTCACAGATGAAATCTTCTTTAAACGACCTAAACAAAAGCAGCAAGTCGACAAAAATCAACGAGACTAAAGACGATGTGAGCCTTTTCCGAAATGCCATACAATCCTACAACCAGCTGAAAAAAGCAATTGCCGACTGGGAATTGGCGTATGTACTCCGATCTTCAATCGCAGGCGAAGTTTCTTTCATGCAAATATGGACAGAAAACCAAACCATTACGGCAGGCGATAATGTTTTCTCGATCATTCCAAAAGAAGTTGACAATTATATCGGAAAAATCAAAGCCAAAGCCCAAAATTCAGGAAAAATCAAAGTCGGACAAAACGTAAATATCCGCTTGGCAAATTATCCCGATAGAGAATTTGGAGTCATCAGAGGAAAAATTCAATCCATTTCACTAACTCCTGACAAAGACGGCAACTTGCTTATCGATGTTTCCTTGCCTAACAAGCTGGAAACTTCCTATCAGAAAAAAATTGCTTTCCAGCAAGAAATGAGCGGAACTGCCGACATTGTAACCCAAGATTTAAGACTGATTGAAAGGTTGCTCTATCAATTCAGAGACTTATTCAAAAGATCCTGACAAATAGCAAGAAAAGATTCCAAAAACATTGTTAAATCTAAGTCTGACATCTTGTCATATTGCTTCAAATAATTGTATCTTTGCAAACTGATTAAATTCCTCTTTAGGAGACTATGGAAAAGACAATAGAAGAAAGCAAACAGGGCGAAAGTCTTGTTCTAGAACATAAAACGGAAAACACAAAAAAACTTTTTATCGAAAGTTATGGCTGTGCAATGAATTTCTCAGATAGTGAAATTGTCGCTTCCATTCTTTCAGAAAATGGCTTTAATACTACCCAAATTTTAGAAGAAGCCGATTTGGTTTTAGTAAACACTTGCTCTATCCGAGATAAAGCCGAACAAACTGTACGCAAAAGACTCGAAAAATACAATGCCGTAAAACGCACCGTCAATCCAAAGATGAAAGTCGGCGTGTTGGGCTGTATGGCAGAACGACTAAAAAGCCAGTTCCTTGAAGAAGAAAAAATCGTGGATTTGGTTGTTGGTCCAGATGCCTACAAAGATTTGCCAAACCTATTGCAAGAAGTAGAGGCTGGAAATGATGCCATCAACGTTATCCTTTCTAAAGACGAAACCTATGGCGATATTTCTCCTGTTCGTCTTCAAAGCAACGGTGTTACGGCGTTTGTTTCCATAACACGCGGATGCGACAACATGTGTACTTTCTGCGTAGTTCCTTTTACACGCGGCCGTGAAAGAAGCCGCGAACCTCAAAGCATCATGGAAGAAATCACTGACTTGTCGAACAAAGGCTTTAAGGAAATTACGCTTTTAGGACAAAATGTTGATAGTTATTTGTGGTATGGCGGAGGGCTGAAAAAAGATTTTGAAAAAGCCAGCGAATTCCAAAAAGCAACTGCCGTAGATTTTGCCCAGCTATTAGAAATGGTAGCGTCAGGTTTTCCAAAAATGCGAATCCGTTTTTCAACATCGAACCCGCAAGACATGCACGAAAGCGCTTTGCATATAATTGCCAAATATCCAAATATTTGCAAGCATATTCATTTGCCGGTACAATCAGGAAGCGACAGGATTTTGGCCGCGATGAACCGCCTTCACACCAGAGAAGAATATTTCAGATTGATTGACACTATCAGAAAAACAATACCAGGCTGTAGCATTACCCAAGACATGATTTCTGGATTTCCTACAGAAACCGAACAAGACCATCAAGATACGTTAAGCCTGATGGAATATGTACAATATAGTTTCGGATATATGTATGCGTATTCGGAACGTCCAGGGACACTCGCAGGAAGAAAAATGGAAGATGATGTACCCGAAGAAACAAAAATGAGAAGGCTTCAGGAAATCGTTGATCTTCAAAGAAAACACAGTGCTTTCAGGACTCAAGAATTTGTTGGAAAAACAGTGGAAGTTTTAATCGAAAAAACATCTAAAAAATCTGAAGAGCAATTTTCAGGAAGAAATTCACAAAGCATTACCGTAGTTTTTCCAAGAGAGAACTATAAAATCGGTGATTTCGTAAATGTAAAAATCAACAGCTGTACGAGCGGCACCTTGATTGGTGAAGCCGTGGGATATAGCGACATGAATTAAAAATATAAAATTCATCATTTAAAATAATTTAAATGGAATCAGTTCAAGCCATAAAACAACGATTTGAAATCATCGGAAATGATCCGAAACTCAATCGTGCGATAGAAAAAGCAATTCAAGTTGCACCGACAGACATTTCTGTTTTAGTTGCAGGAGAAAGCGGTGTCGGAAAAGAAAGCATCCCAAAAATAATCCACTCGCTTTCACACAGAAAGCATGGAAAATATATTGCCGTAAACTGCGGCGCCATTCCAGAAGGAACCATTGACAGTGAACTATTCGGGCACGAAAAAGGCGCATTTACGGGAGCGACATCTACCCGTGAAGGTTATTTTGAAGTAGCTGACGGCGGTACTATCTTTTTGGATGAAGTCGGAGAATTGCCTTTAACAACACAAGTACGACTGCTTCGTGTTTTAGAAAACGGCGAATTCATAAAAGTAGGCTCTTCTCAAGTCCAAAAAACCGATGTCCGAATTGTAGCTGCCACCAACGTCAACATGTTCGATGCGATTGAAAAAGGAAAATTCAGGGAAGATCTTTATTATAGGCTGAGTACTGTCGATATCACGCTTCCTCCATTAAGAGAAAGAAAAGACGACATCCACTTGTTATTCAGAAAATTTGCTTCTGATTTTGCCCATAAATACAAAATGCCTCCGATCAAGTTAGACGACAATGCAGTTCATTTCTTGTTGCAATTCCGCTGGAGCGGAAATATCCGACAGCTTCGAAACGTGGCAGAACAGATTTCGGTTTTGGAAACCAATAGAGATATTTCTGCCGCAACCTTGCAATCGTATCTTCCGGCCGAAGGAAGCCAGCTTCCCTCAGTGATAAAAGACAAAAAAAGTGAAAGCGATTTCAGCAACGAAAGAGAAATTCTGTACAAAGTGCTTTTTGACATGAAAAGCGACCTTAACGATTTAAAAAAGCTGACCTTAGAATTAATGCAGAATGGCAATGCTAAAGTTCAGGAAAACAACAAGAATCTGATTCAGAAAATTTACGGAAGCAATCCGTCTGACAGCGAAATTTCTTTTGAAGAACAGCCTAATGTAGCCCTGATTACCAAGCCTAAAGCTGAAGAACATTTTGAAGAAAACGACGACAACTTTACATTTGCAGAAACCGTCGAAGAAGAAGAAATCTTAAAACTCGAAGAAAAAGAAATCGAGCTTATCAAAAAATCTTTAGAAAAAAACAAAGGAAAAAGAAAAGCAGCGGCTGACGAACTTGGGATTTCAGAAAGAACGTTATATAGAAAAATCAAACAGTTCGATTTGTAAAAACTGCTATATTTGACAAAATAAATTATGAAATACATTAAATATATAATTCTTCCGGTCTTGTTTTTTGCCTTCAATAGCTGTTCGGTATATAATTTTACTGGAGCAAAACCTATAGATGCCAAAACCTTTCAAGTGAATTTTTTCCAGAACAATGCAGAGCTTATCGAACCTGGAATAGAACGTACTTTTACGCAGACTTTGCAAAATCTTATTCAAAATCAGACCAACCTCAGTTTGACAAATTCAGGCGGAGATTTAGTCTATGAAGGTGAAATTGTAGATTATAGAGTTTCGCCAATGACGGCAACAGCAGACCAAAAAGCGGCCCAAAACAGATTAACAATTTCTGTAATGGTACGTTTCACCAATAAAAACAAAGAAGAAGACGATTTTGAAAAACGATTTTCTTTCTTCTATGATTACCCAGGAACCAACCAGCTTGTTGGATCGCAACTGACAACCGCCTTGGATGTGATTTTTGAAAGAATTACACAAGACATATTCAATGCGTCTTTAGCAAAATGGTAAACAAAAACCGTTTCTAAAACATTTAAAAATTGAACCTAACGGAATTTACATCTTTGTTGAGCAACCCAAATGCTGTCAGTGAACGGCAGGTATTTGCTTTGGAAAAAATAGTGGAAGAATTTCCCTATTTCCAAAGCGCTCGAGCATTACGCCTAAAAGGATTGTACAACCAGGACAGTTTTAAATACAACGGAGAACTAAAAGTCACTGCTGCTCATACTACAGACAGAAGTGTCTTATTCGAATTCATCACTTCTGAAAATTTCATGGCTATCAACAAAGCTTTTTTTGAAGAAAAAGAAGCTCGCATTAATGAAATCAAGGTGAATGAAATTGAGATTCTTCGTCCAGAAATTGAAATAGAAGAACCGATCGCAAAAATCGACCCGCTAGAACAATCGATGCTTGCCTCTATTCGCGAAGCCGCTGCCTCTCAGCCGCAACGCGAAGAAGAAAATATCCTTGAAACCCAGCAAGAAGAATTAAAAACGGAAATAGAAATTCCAGCAGAAACAATCGAAGAAAAACTAGAAATAGGAAAACCGCTAGATTTTTCAAAGGAAGAAAAACATTCTTTCCAAGAGTGGCTCCAGCTGTCAAGTTTCAAGCCTATTGAAAGAGAAGAAATAACTGCTGCTACAGAAAAACCAGAAGAAGTTTCAGAAATCGATCAAGAGAAAAAGAAGAAATTAGAAATTATCGACAAATTTATTGAGGCAAATCCGAAAATTTCTCCTGTCAAGAACACCTCTCCTATTTCATTGGTTTCGGAGCGAAATTCACAAGATAATTCCTATCTGATGACCGAAACTTTGGCCAAAGTTTATCTCGAACAGAAAAAATATCAGAAAGCAATTCAAGCTTATGAAATATTAATTTTGAAATATCCAGAAAAAAGTCATTTCTTTGCAGACCGAATTTTGGATATTAAGACATTACAACAAAATAACAATAATTAAACAATGAGCACATTTACAATTTTTTTGGTTTTAATCACAATCGTTTGCTTTCTACTAATCGTAGTTATTATGGTACAAAACCCTAAAGGTGGCGGTTTGTCATCTACACTAGGTGGTGGCGGACAAATGGGCGGAGTTCAAAAAACTACAGATTTCCTAGATAAAAGTACTTGGACGTTGGCAACTTTGCTAATCGTTTTGATTTTATTATCAAGCTTGAGTTTTACAGGAACTTTTGGTGACAGTTCATTAAAAACAATCGACCAAAATGCTGCTCCAGCTCCAAAAACAGCTCCTGCAGCAAAAACACCTGTGACTGAAGCTCCTGCAGCTACAACAGCACAGCCTGCAGCACAAGACACAGCAAAATAATTTCTTTTGAAAATAGATCCGAAATGCCAACATCTGACGTGTTGGCATTTTTTTTTGATCAAAATGGCATAAATAGCGATTGGCATAATTTCTGACTACTAGAAGAAAACTTTAAAAACACATATAAATATAAATTTTATAATTATGGCTTTAAACATTAAACCTCTTTCAGACCGTGTATTGGTTGAACCGGTTGCAGCAGAAACAAAAACTGCATCTGGAATTTTTATTCCTGACACAGCAAAAGAAAAACCTCAAAAAGGAACCGTTGTAGCTGTAGGAAACGGAACAAAAGACCACGATATGACTGTAAAAGTTGGCGATTCTGTCCTTTATGGAAAATATGCAGGAACAGAACTAAAATTGGAAGGAAAAGATTACTTGATTATGAGAGAAGACGACATTCTTGCGATAATCTAAAAACTTTAAAAATTCTTTCAAACAAATAAATTAAGACAAAAATGGCAAAAGAAATAAAATTTGATATTGAAGCACGTGACGGTTTAAAACGTGGTGTTGATGCATTGGCTAATGCAGTAAAAGTAACTTTAGGACCAAAAGGTCGTAATGTAATTATTGGGAAATCTTTCGGCGGACCAACAGTTACAAAAGATGGTGTTTCTGTAGCAAAAGAAATCGAACTTCAGGATACACTAGAAAACATGGGAGCGCAAATGGTAAAAGAAGTCGCTTCAAAAACCAACGATTTAGCGGGTGACGGAACTACAACTGCAACTGTTTTAGCTCAAGCTATCGTAAAAGAAGGCTTGAAAAACGTTGCTGCAGGTGCAAATCCGATGGACTTGAAAAGAGGTATCGATAAAGCCGTAGAAGCTATAGTTGCCGACTTAGCAAAACAAGCTACAGAAGTTGGAACAAACACGGACAAAATCAAACAAGTAGCTTCTATTTCAGCAAATAACGATGACGTAATCGGCGAGCTGATTGCTACAGCATTTGGAAAAGTTGGAAAAGAAGGTGTAATTACTGTTGAAGAAGCAAAAGGAACTGATACGTATGTTGATGTTGTAGAAGGAATGCAGTTTGACAGAGGTTATCTTTCTCCTTATTTCGTTACCAATTCTGAGAAAATGGAAGCGGAATTAGAAAATCCTTATATCTTATTATACGATAAAAAAGTTTCTTCATTGAAGGAACTACTTCCAATTTTGGAACCAGTAGCTCAATCAGGAAAACCATTGTTGATTATTGCTGAAGATGTTGACGGAGAAGCTTTATCAACTTTAGTGGTAAACAAATTAAGAGGTGCTTTGAAAATTGCTGCCGTGAAAGCTCCAGGTTTTGGAGACAGAAGAAAAGCGTTATTAGAAGACATCGCAATCTTGACTGGCGGTACTGTAATAGCTGAAGAGCAAGGATATACTCTAGAAAACGCTACGCTTGAAATGCTTGGAACAGCAAAAAGAGTGACTATCAATAAAGACAATACGACATTGGTTAGTGGTGCTGGCGAAATCGATTTGATCAAAAATCGCGTGAACCAAATCAAAGGTCAGATGGAAACTACAACTTCTGACTATGACAGAGAAAAATTGCAAGAGCGTTTGGCTAAATTAGCTGGCGGTGTTGCTGTTCTTTATGTTGGAGCCGCTTCAGAAGTAGAGATGAAAGAGAAAAAAGACAGAGTTGACGATGCTTTGCATGCGACTCGTGCTGCTGTTGAAGAAGGAATCGTTGCCGGTGGCGGCGTTGCTCTTTTGAGAGCTAAAAACGTATTGAAAGACATTAAAGCAGACAATGCAGACGAAGCTACAGGAATCCAAATCGTTTCTCGTGCAGTAGAATCTCCATTAAGAACAATTGTAGAAAATGCAGGTCTTGAAGGTTCTGTCGTGGTGGCTAAAGTTGCCGAAGGTTCTGGAGATTTTGGATATAATGCTAAAACAGACGAATATGTTGACATGTTAAAAGCCGGAATCATCGACCCTAAAAAAGTAACTCGTGTCGCTTTAGAAAATGCAGCTTCTGTGGCAGGAATGATCTTGACTACAGAATGTGCTTTGGTAGAAATCAAAGAAGAAAATGCAGGCGGAAGTCCAATGGGCGGCGGTATGCCAGGAATGATGTAAGACTCATTTTCATAAATTTTATTTTAGAGGACGTTCAATTGAACGTCCTTTTTTATTTTTATATAATTAACAAAATGTACGATTTTATACATATATTGCAATAAATTATATTACTTATTATGCAGCACACATTACTTCGCCTCTATATAGTATTGTTTTTTTCTTTAGCCATATCTATTTCTTATTCACAGGAAACTAGTCCTCAAAAAGATTCTATTTCAAAAAAAATTGAAGATTATTTCTTTTTAGAGCGAGAAAATATTCACCTCCATTTTAGCAAAACTACTTTTTTTACAGGAGAAAAAATCTGGCTGAAAGGCTATGTGTATCATCGAAAAAAAAGCGCTCCTTTTTTTACTACAACAAATGTAAATGCCTCTCTTTATAATGAAAAGGGAGACAAAATCGAAGACAAGCTTTTTTATTCCAAAAATGGAAGTTTCATTGGGAATTTCGAACTGGATGACGAGCTGCCCTCTGGAAAATATTATGTGCATGTCTTCACAAACTGGATGAAAAATTTCAAAGAAGATGAATCCTCAATCTATAAGATCAATATCATTAATAAAAATGATTCTTCCTATAGTAGAGACATAGCCGATTATTCTCAGGTAAATATCACCTTTTATCCCGAAGGCAGTAGTATAATAGAAGGTATAAAAAACAATATCGGCATCAAAGTTAGAGACTGTAATGGCAATATTTTATCAATCTCTGAAGGTGAATTAGTAAGCCCAACTGGCCAAATTCTACAAAAAATAAGTCTTAATAAATTTGGCTTAGGAAAATTTGAATTGGTACCTGATCTAAAAACATACAAAGTACGATTCGTTATTGACGACAAAAAAATTGAAGGAATCATTCCTGCAGCAAATCCTAAAGGAATCTCCTTAGATGCCAATAGTTATGCTCTTAAAGACAAGACCATCATAAAAATCAGGACTAATGCAGCCAGCATCGAAAACTATATCGGCAAACCCGTACTTATGGTTGTGCACCAAGATGACAAATCGGCTATTTTTGATGTGGACTTCAAGAATAAAAATCTAGAGCAGACTATTGCATTTACGAACGATATTCTTTTCCCTGGCGTCAATACAATCAGAATAATTGATTCAGAAAACAATCAGATTGCAGAAAGACTGGTGTTCAAATATCCGAAAGAAAATCTTAAGTTAGATTTTGAGAGCATCAAAAAGGAAAAAGATACCGCAGTAATCAAAAGCAGATTTAATTTTATAAATACAAATATCAGCATTTCTGTACTTCCTCAAGAATCGCTTGCCATTGATGAAGAAAATGATATCTATGGCGACTTTTTGTTAAACCCTTATTTTAATGAGAAGTCTGCTTATTCTAAATATTATTTTAACGAAATCACGCCGAAAAAAGCTTACGAACTAGACATATTGCTTCTAACGCAAGAATCGAGCAAATACAAATGGCAGGATATCAAAAATTCGGCACCGAAAACAGAATTTGATTTTGATTTTGGATTGACTCTCAAGGGAACGGTAAATCAAACTTTAAGCAATCCTAAAAATTTCAAGGTAAATATGCTTGCGTTGCAATACGGAATTAATGAGTCTACTACTATCAACGAGAAAAACGAATTTTATTTTAATAATCTAGTCTTAGAGGAGTCAGCATTCATAAACTTCAATTTGATAGATGAAAAAAACAGGTCAACGGTCTTTAAAGTTTATCCTCAGTTAGTAAATGGAAGAAGAGCTTTTAACAAAACACTGCAAATCAAAAACAAATTTTGCCCCGTAAAATCAGAATCTGTTGCAATAGAAATGCCAGAATTTGCTATCGGTTCGATTACGTTAGATGATGTGGAAATAAACAAAACCGTCAAAAAGAAGTTAAAACGTGGCTCCTCGCTTGCCAATAGCCACTTGATTGGATTCCAATTCACAGAAAAAAACAATCAGATGGATCTCTTGCAATTTATTCAGATACATGGTTTTGAGCTTGTGAACGATGTTATGGCTAGCACTATTCAAATTCTGTCTAGAACAAGAAACTCCTTTCGTGCGCAAAAACTTTCAGCATTAATATATGTCGATGATGTACAATTATTATCAAATGATATGTTATTAGGACTAAGAATGTCAGAAATCGATGAAATATATCTTAATCCGCATGCTATTGTTCCTTCAATGAAAGGCAATATGGGCGTGATAAAAATATACAGGAAAAATATCATGGATAGCACCGAGCCTTCAAAAAGCAAAGCGGTACCTTATATTGTCAAGCAAGGATTCTCCAAAAATGAAGCTTTCAAAAATATTTCATATACATCTACCGAAAGTGCAGGATTCCGAAATTTCGGATTAATGGATTGGATTCCGAATACCATTACCAATGAAACGAATAATTTTACATTCAAATTTCCGACATACGGACAAAAGAAGGCAAGGCTTCTTATTGAAGGGTTTTCGGCCGATGGAAAATTAATTTCAGAAATCAGGACAATTGATTTAGAATAAAAAAGAAAATCCGGAGCTTGCGTTCCGGATTTTCAGCTATAAAACCAACCAACTAGGTTAAATAGAAACTTGATATTGAGCAATAAATGCTCCTTTATGATCGATCAGATTGCCTGAAGTATTGTATATCGGTCGGTTTTGGTAGGACACAGTGAACTTTGAAGTCTGACCATTCAACAGCCAGTTTACTCCAATATCATAAAAATTCATATCCTTATTTAGCCTTTCATAATGAGCATGCTGAATAGCAACATACGGCATCAAAGTCGTAGTCCCGATTAAATTATCTTTGAGCTTGTAGCCCAATTGAGCATATAGGACATTTCCAGTTCCATAAGCCGGGAAACCGTTGCCGCTTCCGTTTAAAATACTAGAATCATTGCTTCCGTTCGCCGGATTCATAGGAGCTGCATTTCGGATATAATTTGGACCAAAATCATAGTGCGTGAAATTTCCGTAGAAACTAATCGTCTCACCTCTTGAACCTATTGGAGCATCATAAAAAACATCAGCCGCTAAGTGGAGCATGTCGGTTTGAATAGTATCATTTGCAACATTTTTATGCCACATCGCATCTTGCTGATACACGATTCCAGCTCCAACATTCAGTACTTTCTTTTTACCTAGATAACTTCCTGTAGCATAGGGCGTCAGATTAGATTCTTGATCCTTAAATTGGTATTGGAAATAACCATTGTATTGCATCTGTGGCGGTTTTGGAGAAAAATTTGACCTTTCGCTTATTGCCGCAACATAACTAGAACTTTTCTGTATGGCTAATGGCTGTGCAAACGCAACACGGTAGTCCAATTTCCCTAACTTACCTTTGGCATAAAACGAAAGCTTTCTTACAAATTGATCTGTCACGTCGTTTGTCGACTCTAAAAATAAAGGTATATCAATCCCCATAATGGAACCTACAGAAGAAGCAGAAAACCGCGACAACCCTGTCCAAGAAGACAATCCAGCTCCTAAAGACAATCTGCCTTTATCGATTTCATATTCTCCTAGCGCATCGTGGATAAAAAATCCTTGCTTTCTGTCAGAAACATTATTGAAGTTATTCTGTCCGATTTGTCCATAAATGAAAACGCGATCCGCTACTTGCCCATACATTTGGATCCTGAATCTTCGGATGCCGATATCGGTTCCGCCTGATTTTGGGGAATCAAAAATTGTAGTTCCGGGATTGTACTCTTGATTTCTGATCCACACTTGAGAAAGAAGCGCAAATTTTAAATAATTAGAACCGTCTTCATTCAAATATAATTTTTTGTCGTGCCAAAACTCATGTTTTGTTTTTTCTGGTGCTGGCTGTTGTTCTTGTGCTTTGGCTTCAGGCGACAAAAAGAGAGCGGATAGCCCGCAAAAGGCTACTGCATATTTTAATGGTTTCATTCTAATTATATTTATTAAACAGATTATAATTCGTTGTATGTATTTCTAACAGAAAAAATGCCCTGAAACTTAGGGCATTCTAACCTTTAGTTCCTATCATACGCGCAGCAGGTGTGAAGCTTGTTGTAGTCATCATCTGTTGCTTTTACTTTTTCAGTATCATGCCCAACTTTTGCAATGGCTTTTTGGACTTCTAAATCGGATGTTTTTTCTTCATTTAAAATCAAATGCAATTGCTTATCATCTAGGCTCCAAGTAGCCGATTTCACACCTGAAACCGAAAAAGCAGCTTTCTCGATTCGTTTTTTACACATCTCACAATTGCCTTGTACTTCGACTGTGTGTTTAGCATTTTTACTCTTTTTTTCTTGTGCCTGCGATGCAAATCCTAGTAAGGAAATAAAAAGCACTATCAGTATTTTTTTCATATTTCTCTATTTTAATATTATTGAAATCGTTTTTTGAGATTATTTTATTTTAAATCGTAATCCTGCATAATACATCTGTCCGAAAACCGGCGCATAAATTATAGAAGTATCAAAATTGGGTCCAAACGGATTATCGCTTCCCAAAATTGCTTTGTCTTGCCTATAATTTCCGATGTTCTCGCCTCCGACATATACTTCAAATGTAGAAGAAAAAGTTCTCGTGATTTGCGCGTTCATTAAAGAAAATGCTGGCGAATAATCAGGAAGCCTGTCGGCCGTTGGATTAGAAGCTGTGTTTGGCAATTGTTGTTTTCCAAGCCAGTTGTAAGTAAAATCAAATTTCCATTGCTTTCCCTTTTCTCCAATGTGAGTCGCATACTCTAAATTAGCAAAAAAACGATGCTTTGCCTGAAGCGGCCTTTGTTCGCTGCCGCTTAGATAATCAGTTTCGATTTCATAGAACTTATACGCTGTCCTAAGATTGAAATGTGTCGCCAATTCATAGTTGAAATCAATCTGTAGACTGTTTGCATACGATTTGCCGTCGAGATTATAAAACAAAGCCTGTTGTGGGCTAGCATACAAATCAACAACTGCTTGATTTTGGAAGTCGGTTCTGTACAAATCAAGAGTTACATCGGCTGGCCTGTTGAAAAGCGTAAAACCTTGCATAAAGCTCAGTCCGTAATTCCAAGCGATTTCTGCATCCAGACCATAGATTTTACCATTTGTATTAAGAATATCGAAAACTCTAGAACTGGCAAAAAGCTGCTGATTTTCGGCAAAAATATTAGCCGAACGTTTTCCTCTTCCGACAGAAGCTCTCAAAACAGCTTTTTCCCAAGGATTATATCTAGCGTGAAGTCTTGGTGTGATAAAAGTACCTAATCGATTATGATTGTCTACTCTTGCTCCTGCTACCAGACTGAAATTCGTGGTATTGTCATACGTATATTCAAAAAAGGCTCCGACAGAATTATCAATCCTGTTGAAATCTCTCGAAATATTCGGAACGCCAACAAACTCATCGTATTTGTCGTAAGTAAAATTCAAACCAGCGGCAAACTTATTCAGCGTATTGTTGATAATCGAATTAAAAATCAGGTTGGAATAAAAGCTTTTTTGGTTGATATCATACTGATTCAATCCAAAATATGATTCTTGATCGTGACCGTTAAAAGCTGCTTGAAGGCCGATACTTTGGTATGGCATATCTGGAAAAACATAACCGAGCTTTGCCGAAACATCATAGCGTTCAGTCTTGATTTCAGAACCCCAATAATTGGTAGTCAGTTTGTCACGGTCTTTATCGAAATCCATCTCGCCAGTCTGTTTGGCATCGTTCATATACCTAAAATTCAAAAAGCTGACCCAGCCTTTTTCCATATCGGTATATTGCCAGCGATTCAACACGTTGATTTGTTTCGCCAGCGGATTGTCCAAGAAACCATCATCGTTCATGTCGTTTTTTGCGACTCTCGCATTTCCGTGCAAAAACAAGCTCGTGCTCCATTTGTCGGAAACTTTTTTATTGAAATGGGTATTTAGCTCAAAACGACTGTCGGTCGAACCATAAGCATTTAAAAAGAACGGTATGTCGTTAACAGGCTTGATCAGCTCGGTATTGATCTGCCCTGAAATGCTTTCAAAACCGTTCACGACAGAACCTGCCCCTTTTGTAATCTGGATGCTTTCGACCCAAGTTCCAGGCGTGAAAGAAAGTCCATACGCTTGAGAAGCGCCTCTGACAGAAGGAATATTTTCTTCGGTAATCATCAAATAAGGACTGGTCAAGCCCAGCATCTTGATTTGTTTTGTTCCTGTTAGAGCATCCGAAAAATTTACATCGATAGAAGGATTTGTCTCGAAGCTTTCTGCCAAATTACAGCAAGCCGCCTTTAGCAATTCCTTACTGGACATGGTCGTGACATTTGCCGTCTTCATATAGGATTTTTGAAGACTTTTTCGTTCTTTGTTAATCGTAACTACCTCCAAATCATTATTCTGAGAAAGAGCATGATTGATAAAATTTGAAGAATTTACCGAAATCGTATCTGTCGTAAATCCGACATAGCTGATGACTAATTTTGTAAATTCAGGCTTATATGAAATAGAAAAGTTTCCATTTTCGTCTGAGGTTGTGCCTATTTGGGTGTCGAGCCATTGTATATTGGCTCCTATAATGGGCTGTTCTGTAGCAGCTTCGGTTATTTTTCCTTTTAACTCTTGTGAGAAAGAAACTGTGGAAGCCATGAAACACAACAGCAGAATGAATTGCTTTTGCATAAAAAAGATTTAATAGTGTAAATGAAAATTTGCCATGCAAATGGCTCGGTCATTACCTATCAAATCACGCGTAGAAAATATATTGGGAATACAGCTTGAATAGTGGCGGCGCATTGGCATCGCAGTAGTATTCAATAGTGTCTTGTTTTGTAGATTGTAACGGATTTTCAAACACTACAGGTTTCCAGTCTTGCACAATAAAAGGAAGCGCAACATGGAAAGAAAATGTTTTTACGACAACTTCTTCTGATTTTTTCTTAAGGTCTACTTTTTTATCAGAACAGCATTTTTTGCCTTCTTCCGCTTTTGCAGCGCAGCATTTTTTCTGCGCACTTGCTTTTTTAGGCATCGCACAGGCTTCTGAAATTTTATAGTTTGTTGAAATCGAAGACACTTCGCCTCCGCAGAAATGCACGTTGAAAGCCAATCCCATGTTGGAAACCAACAGGAAAAATGCTAAAATCAAACTGGTGCTCTTTCTTAAATTCATTGATTATGAAGTTATCTGATGCAAAACTATTAAAATTGCGGACACAAAACTATTTAAGAATTGTTATTTTTTTTCGAAATCTTATCTTGATAATAAAATGCCGGCACGAACAGCAATAAGAAAAGTGGCTGGATTAAAAATCTTCTCACATAAAAAAGCATCAGATTGTTGTCCTCATCAGAAAAATTAAGAATTGAAAAAAAGACAAGTATCAAAATCAGGAAAAAGATAAGATATAAGATTCCTGCAAATTTTGTCAGTGTAAAATCTTTAAACAGTACTTGAATAATGGAAAGCGAAATCAGGCTATTTAATGCATACCTTAAAAAAAGGCTGAAAAACAACTTTAGTGAATCGTACTCTGGAAAAGCCAATTTCATATAATCACTTTTGAAATATTCCAAAAATGGATCATAAAACAACTCTTCAAAGCTTCTAACCAAAGCCAGCAAAAAAACCAACAAGATCGAAAACCCGATTTCTTTTTTATAGTTAAGAAGCTTTTGCATGCAATGAAAATTTTTGGACCCACAGAACCCACAATCCAAATACGACTCCATAAATGAAGAGCGGAAAAATGACACCGTGTAAAACATGTTCATATTGCGGATAATGATACAAAGCAATTGCCAGAAGCGCGATTCTAAGAATATTTAATATGTGAATAATTAAAATTCCTGCCAAGACAAATAAGACGGTATGTTTCCATTTTCCTTTAAAAGCAATAACAAAAGCCACAAAAAGAATCATGACGCTCATCGCATTACAACCTTCTACGACCCTTGCAATAAATTTTTCATTTAGAAAAAGCTTAACAGAAGGCTGCGTCGGATGTGGCAGAGTATAAGCATTTTGCCCGAAAAGCAAAAGAGCATCATTCGTCTGAGTTGCTACAAACTTTGTAAAACCGTCTGTTTCAAAACGTGCGGCATCAAAGCTATTTAAGTACAATTGGTAAAAAAAAGTCAGCACTCCATAAGTCACAAAGAACTTCAGCAGGAAAATAAAAAAAGGCCGATATTGGACGAAGTAGCTTTTCAAAAAAATATTTTTAACAAAACTATACAATTTTAGCTTTACGCAATTAAATACCTTTGTATATAAATAATTAAATTATGACTTTCGAAGAATTAAAACCTAAGGTTCAAGATATAATTCACCATAAAGACACTTTGAGAGATGACAAACTGATGCAAATTTGCCACCTCTTGAAAGATAATATTGACTACTACGACTGGGTTGGTTTTTATTTTAGGAATGGCGAAAAAGAAGAACTGATTTTAGGACCTTATGCTGGAGAACCGACAGACCATACTGTCATTCCGTTCGGGAAAGGAATCTGCGGACAGGTTGCTGTTTCTAATAAAAATTTCGTCGTTCCAGACGTAAAAGCCCAAGACAACTACATAGCCTGCAGCTTTACCGTAAAATCTGAAATCGTGATTCCGCTTTTCGTTGAAGGAAAAAACATTGGACAAATAGATATCGATTCTAATGTCTTAGATCCGTTTACAGAAATGGACGAACGATTCTTGGAATTTGTAAATGCAGAAACAGCTAAACTATTTTAGTTATTTAAAAATCCCTGAAAGCAAAGGCTTGAAAGATTCTATTGACTAAGCTATTAGTCTAGAATTGTATAGAAGGTTTTATTTTTTTAAATCTTTCAATCTGAAAATTATTTTTTCTAAAAATAAATATTACCTTTGCACACGAATAAGAAAAACTTATTCATACATAATAATCATTTAAATAATATTAGCATGTACTTAACTAATGAAGTTAAAGCAGAAATCTTCGCTAAACACGGAGGAAAAGCTGAAAATACAGGTTCAGCAGAAGGTCAAATCGCGTTGTTCACATTCAGAATCAGCCACTTGACAGAGCATTTGAAAAAAAATCGTCACGATTACAATACTGAGCGTTCGCTTGTCCTACTAGTAGGTAAAAGAAGAAGCTTGCTTGATTATCTTAAAAAGAAAGATATCAACAGATATCGTGAGATTATCAAAGAATTGAATATTAGAAAATAATTTCAATAGAAAAGAGGTGCTCACGCGCCTCTTTTTGTTTTTACACATATTGCAAGAAAAGTTTGGTTTTTCATTGGGTTTTAGACAACTACACACAACAACAACTACAACACAACTAAAACCCATTGTTTAATCAATTAGAGAATTAATTTATGATTCCACAATTATTTGTAGAAAGCATCGATTTAGGTGATGGAAGAAGCATCACAATCGAGACAGGGCGTTTGGCCAAACAAGCTGACGGTTCTGTAGTAGTAAGAATTGGAAAAACTGTTATTTTAGGTACAGTTGTTTCCGCAAGAAAAGCAAGTCCAGGTATCGACTTTTTACCATTAACGGTAGATTATCGTGAAAAATTTGCTGCAGCAGGTCGTTTTCCTGGCGGTTTCTTCAAAAGAGAAGCTCGTCCAAGTGATAGCGAAGTATTAACAATGAGATTAGTTGACCGTGTTTTGCGTCCGCTATTCCCAAGCGATTACCATGCAGAGGTTCAAGTTATGATTCAATTAATGTCTCATGACGAAGACGTTATGCCAGATGCATTAGCAGGTTTGGCCGCTTCAGCAGCGCTTGCTTTGTCTGACATTCCTTTTGAAACTTTAATTTCTGAAGCAAGAGTTGGAAGAATTGATGGAAAATTCATCATCAACCCATCACGCGCACAATTAGAATTGTCTGATATTGACATGATGATTGGAGCTTCAAGAGATTCTATCGCAATGGTAGAAGGTGAAATGAAAGAAATTTCAGAAAAGGAAATGGTGGAAGCCATTAAATTTGCTCACGAACATATCAAAGTACAAATCGATGCTCAAGAAAGATTGGCAGCGGCTTTTGGAAAAAAAGAAATTCGTGAATACGAAAAAGAAAAATCTGACGACGCTATTTACGCAAAAGTAAAAGAAGCGGCTTATGATAAAATTTACGCAATTGCAAGCAAAGGTTCGGCAAAACACGAACGTTCTGATGCATTTGATGCCGTAAAAGAAGAAGTAAAAGCATTATTTACAGAAGAAGAATTGTTAGAAAATGGAGATTTAGTTTCTAAATATTTCTACAAAACTAACAAAGAAGCTGTTCGTAATGTGACTTTAGATTTAGGAACTCGTCTTGACGGAAGAAAAACTACAGAAATCAGACCTATCTGGAGCGAAGTAGATTATCTGCCATCAGTTCACGGTTCTGCATTGTTCACGCGTGGAGAAACTCAAGCTTTAGCAACTGCAACTTTAGGAACTTCTAGAGAAGCAAACCAAATTGATTCGCCATCAGAACAAGGAGAAGAAAAATTCTACTTACACTATAATTTCCCTCCATTTTCAACAGGAGAAGCTCGTCCTTTAAGAGGAACTTCAAGAAGAGAAGTGGGTCACGGAAACTTGGCACAAAGAGCCTTGAAAAACATGATTCCTGCTGATTGCCCTTATACAATCCGTGTGGTTTCTGAAGTTTTAGAATCTAACGGTTCTTCTTCAATGGCTACTGTTTGCGCTGGAACATTATCTTTGATGGATGCTGGTATTCAAATGATTCGTCCAGTTTCTGGAATTGCGATGGGATTGATTACTGATGGAGATCGTTTTGCTGTTTTATCTGACATCTTAGGTGATGAAGATCACTTGGGAGATATGGATTTCAAGGTAACTGGAACTTCTGAAGGAATTACAGCTTGTCAAATGGACATCAAAATTGACGGATTGAAATATGAAATCATGGAGCAAGCTTTGGCTCAAGCTCGTGAAGGACGTCTGCATATCTTAGGAAAATTGATGGAAACTTTGGATCGCCCAAGAGCGGATGTTAAAGTTCACGCTCCTAAAATCATCATGCGTACAATTCCCGGTGCTTTCATTGGTGCATTGATTGGACCTGGCGGAAAAGTAATCCAAGAATTACAAAAAGCTACTGGAACGACAATCGTTATCAACGAAGTGGACGAACAAGGTGTTGTTGAAATCCTTGGAACAGATCCTGATGGAATCGCAGCTGTATTGGCAAAAATCGATTCTATCATCTTCAAACCACAAATGGGAGAAGCTTACGAAGTAAAAGTTATTAAAATGCTTGACTTTGGTGCTGTTGTAGAATATACTGCTGCTCCAGGAAATGAAGTATTGCTTCACGTATCGGAATTGGCTTGGGAAAGAACTGAAAATGTTTCTGATGTTGTAAAAATGGGCGATGTTTTCCAAGTGAAATACTTGGGCGTTGATCCAAAAACAAGAAAAGAAAAAGTTTCTAGAAAAGCATTGCTTCCTAGACCTCCAAGAGAAGAATCAAAACCTCCAAGAGAGGAGAAAAAATAATTAATTTTTATATAAAGGTTAATTCAACTGAAGCCCCGTTTCATTAATTTGAAATGGGGCTTTTAAGTTTTTATGATTTTTTACGCAACCTTTTCATCTTTCTAAGTCTTTTTTATAGAAAACCTTAAAAGATTAATTATGAAAAAGCTTGCGATTTATTTTGTTTTGGGAATAAGCATCAGCTTAATTTCTTGTTCCAATGATGAGAGCAACGATTCTCCGGAAAACGGGAACTTAATGACTCTTAAAAAAGCGGTAATCATTTCTTCGAATACGGCTGGGCATTATAGCAAAAGAATAGTATATTATTCAGACAATAAGGCATTTGCCGACACTACTTTTGATGCTCAGAATCAATGGTACACAAGACGTGTCGTTTCTACAGAAGGAAATATAAAAAAATACACAAGCTACACTACTGACGGCTCTAGCGATGTAAGTCAAATCGAAGGCTATGACACTCAAGGCAAATTAATTTCCCGCCACACATCACCTGCTAACAATGCAATCAGTTTTACATATGTCTATAATCCGGATAACACGATTACTTCCGTCATGCATAATGACATCAATAACCAGACCTCCAATTACAGGAAGTATTACAAAAACAGCAATGGAATAATTTATAAAGAATTAGATATCCTTACCAATAAAGAAAGGGTTATTACATTTCAAGGTGACAAGCCGATTTCAATCTCTGACGGCACTACATCAATTACATTCAATTACTTCCCAAATCCAAAACCCAGCAATCTCTTAAGGATTCCTACCGAACTAAACAATAGTATCTTGATTGCGAACGATCTTCAAAAATTAGGGCGCGAAGGTAATTTTTATCCGCAGGAAATTAATAATCCCGAGAACACCTACGAGACCATTTTTAACGGATTCAATTATAAGATGTCTGAAAAACATACTTACGTCAATCAGAATTCTCCGAACGTCACATCCACATACGAAACTACTTATTTCTATAATTAAACAATCTATGATTATGTAAATTATTATTTCTTCAAAAAAATTAGCTATGAAAAAAAACAAACTTATTTTATTCGGCCTTTTCTTTATTCTTCTTGGAATAAATGGCTGTGGCAATGATTGGGATGACAATGAATCGGTTAACGTGGTAAGAAACGTAATCACTAAAGATTCCGAACTGTTCAAGCTTATTGAAGGCGTAACTTCCGAAGGAAACAATCCTACAGAGCATGTAGTCTGCCTTGATTTTATCTACCCAATAAACGTTTTGGTTTATGACTCAGATTTGCACCAAATCGGCATCCATAACCTGATCG
This sequence comes from Flavobacterium sp. N2550, assembly GCF_025947265.1. Lineage (NCBI taxonomy): Bacteria > Pseudomonadati > Bacteroidota > Flavobacteriia > Flavobacteriales > Flavobacteriaceae > Flavobacterium > Flavobacterium sp. N2550. The sequence goes on from NZ_CP110007.1 coordinate 189,427, forward strand.
GCGACAACCAATTCAGCGCATTTTTAGGACAATTGCCTGGCGATCATTCTATCAGTATTAGCTATCCCATCAGCACGACTTTGGCAGATGGTACGATCTTTAGGATAAACAACAATCAGGAACTGAAACTGGCAATCGATAGCTGTTCCAAAGAAGACATCATTAGCTATTGTAGCGGTTTATTCGGCGATAATTCTCCATGTGTTTGGAAAATCCAATACACCGCTGGAGAAGACAATAAATATACGAGCGGCTTTTTCGAAACAAATGGCGATGGTTCTCTAACTTTTCGATTTGACGGAACAAGTTATGTTGGGACATGGGTGTTTTTATTTGTCGATGACAAACTTCACATGAATATTCATCTCGGAGGAACTTCACAAGTGGCGCAAGACTTGAGTATTGACAGAGAAGTAGAAGTCACCGAAACCGAAATGCGAATACTAAACGGCCAAAAAGATATTATCTTAAGAAAATCTTGCCAAACCTTAACAGAATATCACGTTGGCGAAACAGGTCCAGCAGGAGGAATTGTTTTTTACGATAAAGGAAGCTATAGCGAAGGCTGGCGGTATATCGAAACTTCCTTGATTGATTTAGGTCCATTTGAATGGGGATGCTCTGGTTCGCAAACCCAAAGCATCAGCAAGCCTGAAATCGGAAGCGGACTGTTTAATTCTGCTGTAATAGCCAATTATCATGATGATTTGACGAACTATTATGCGGTTCCTGCGATTTGCAATGCCTTAAATAATGGTACCGTTGCTGCCAAGAAAGCCTTACAATATAACTTAAACAGCTATAAAGACTGGTTTTTACCTTCTCAAAATGAATTGCAATTGATGTATCAAAACTTGCATACGCAAAACTTGGGCAATTATACAAATTCATTATATTGGAGTTCTACAGAAATAGATGGTACTACAGCAAAAGCAATTGACTTTAGCAATGGCACTTCAGTTTCTGCAGCAAAAATCCCGTCAGTCGTTATAAATACTAGAGCTGTCAGATATTTTTAAAGTCAACTAATTAAAGTACGTACTATCCATTGAACTTAGAAAGCCTCATAAAGGACTGCATCAGGCAAAAAAGCAAAGCACAAGAAGAATTATACAACAGGTATAAAGATATTCTTTTTGTGCTGAGCTTAAAGTATTGCAGCAATGAGGCCGAAGCCGAAGACAACCTGCACAATGCTTTCATTGAAATATTCACCAATATTAAAAAATACAATGGCTCGGGATCTTTTGAAGGTTGGATAAAACGAATTACCATAAACAAAGCCATCGACAGTTATAAAAAAAGCTACCAGATGGTTCCGATCAAAGATGATTTTCAAGACACTTTGATTGAGGAAAAAGAAATCGATTTTTCTTTAGATACGATTTTATCATTGATTCAAGAGCTTCCAACGCAATACCGGTTGGTTTTCAGCTTGTATGAACTGGATGATTATTCACATAAAGAAATAGCGCAAATGCTGGAAATTTCAGAGAATACATCCAAATCGAATCTGCATAGGGCCAAAACCATCTTGAAAGAAAAGATAAAGCAGAAAAATTCATTCCATAACAATTACAATATTAGCAATGGAGAATAAAAAAGACATAGGAAAAGCATTTAGGGACAAAATTGACGGTTTGGATAAATCTCCAAGCCCTAAAGTTTGGGACTCAATAAATGCCGAGCTGAAAAAAAAGAAAAAAAGAAGACTGTTGCCATTCTGGATAAAAACTACCGGAATTGCGATCTTATTCCTATTCTTATTACTGCCTTTTTCAACATTGGAATGGAGCAGAAATTTTCCGTTTTACAATAATAACAAGACAGATGCTACCGAGAAAAACAACAGTAGCAATGGTGCCAATGACAATAACAGCTCTACTACAAACTCTACCGATACTTCAAATTCTGGTAATTCTAAAATGGGTCATGAGAAAATCAATTCTCCAACTTCAAAAGACAATGCTAATAGTTCCGACAATGCTTCAGCACGTAACAGCATAAGTTCATCTGAAAAATCAAAAATCACCAAATTCAAATCGAGCAATGCATTTCAAAAAAAATCAAAAATTAAAGCTTTAGCGCAAAATTCTTCCAAAGCAGCAAAAAGTAAAAGTAAAAAATCACGTCTTGGGAATAAGTCTTCAGAAAAAGCTCCATTTGAAAAAGATGTCTTATCTCAAACTACAAATACAACTATTGCCGAGAATCAAAGGAACTACTCTGCAAATACAGAAACTGATTTAACTCCGACAGAAAAAAAGAAGGACAGCCTAAAAGAGAAAAAGAAAGAAAAAAAGCCTGAAGTAAAAGACGAGAAAAAAACCGTAAAAGACAGTGTCAAACCTTTTAGCAAATTCTATGTTTTTGGATATGTTGCTCCTACTTATTACGGACTATTTTCAAACAAATCTTCTTTAGACAACCGCCTTGAAAACAATAAATCTAGTGCTGAATTTACGTTCAATTTTGGCGGTTATATTGGCGTAAATATAACTGAAAGACTAAATCTTCGATTGGGTGCCAGCCTTTCCAAGTTTAATACTACAACTCAAAATGTGAACTTTAATACAAGTAACTTTGAAAATATAGAATATAAGCCAGGCATTACAAACAGTTCGATTGCGGCACAATTTAATAATGAAAATCTTGATATCCGAGAAGAATATTCTTTTTTAGAGATTCCGTTTGAACTCAAGTATACTTTGTTAGATAAAAAAATCGGAATCGAGGCCATTGGCGGCATCAGCACCTTGTACCTGAATAAAAATACCATAGAGGTCGAAAAAAATAACCAAAGCCTCATCATTGGTAAAAGAAACGATCTTCTAAAAGTACATTTCACGACGAATTTTGGAGCAGGATTCTATTATAAAATATCCAAAAATTTACGTTTCAACGCTGAGCCTATTTTTAAATATCATTTCAATCCTTCGGAAGGCTCGCCTAAAAAAATATCCTTTGGACTCCAGACCGGATTCCAGTATAATTTAAACAATTAGTTAGTTAGATAAGTTGGTTAGTTATCTTAGCCCTATTTCATTAATCTGAAATGGGGCTTTTAATTTGTACGTGAGTTTTGTCTCAAAATATCATTTACAGCAAAAACTGGTATTCTTAATTGTCAAGTTTATTCTCATTAATAGTTCATGTCTCTTTTTCTTCTTTCCGTGACATCTATTTTCTAGTTCGTAGCATTTTCTTCCATAAAAAACCGAATTGCCTTTACTTTTACTAAGCAAAACAAGCAATCTTGGCGGATACCGAAAAGCCATATGAGTAGGAACAACCACAAAAATCTAGAATCATGTCACAACAATTCAATTTAAAAACAGTATTTACAAACGAGCAATTGAACATCCTGTATGTAACAGGAACGAATGTCATCATTGGAAAACCTTCTGACGGACGTCCTACAAATGTTGCATGGCAAGTTTTCAAGCCCTTGCAAACAAACCTATTTTCATGGAAAGAAGAATATGGAATTTACGCATCGGCTGCTGACATCAGAAATGGTGCGACCTTATCTCAATTATCAAACACTCCAATTGGATCAGAAATGGGTAAACAATATGTATTACAAGACTCTGGAAGAATCGTTGGACCTATGGGCGGAGGATATCCAAACGCATTTCTATTGTTAAACCAATTTGGAATGAAACCTTATATGACAGTTGGTCTTCATCAAAATGCCACCGTGAATGGAATTGAAAGAATTGGAAATGCCGTTTCTGCAACCCCAGCTTTAATGCAAAGTACTGCGGTAATGTCCCCAAACACCACTCTTCATATCTGGTTGCAATCTCAAGTTGTTAGCAATTCAGTTGTTACTACTATAACCTCTCCTATTACTGAATTAAAATTTGGAGGCAATGTAACTGAAATTTCAATTACGTATGATTCTGCGACTGGAAAATTTGTTCCAGTAAAAAGCGGCGCGTTAAAAAGCGCTTCAGAACCATTAAATTATATTGAGCCTTCTCTATAATTATAAAGAATAAAAGTGGCTACCTATACCTAGTAGCCACTTTTATTATTCTTAAAACCATCTTCGCGCGGGCATTTTTAGCATTTTTTATTGCTGTCTAAAAATTCCAGCTTCCAGATAAACCGAGATTTATAGAAGAAGCCCCAAAATCTTTCCCTGCCCTTGAATTGAATAAATCATAAGGCGAATAATGGTAATTGCAATGAACTCCAAATCCATAAAACATAATTTTAATTCCTTGTGAGAAAGCAATCGTGTGAAGCGTCGGCTTCAAGTCCATTTTATCAAAACGTTCTCCATCGGGCTTGCTATAATGCAAATATTTCCAACCGATTCCAGAATTTGACTCAATGTGGAAATTTTCATTAGGAGATTGATATAAAAATCTTGTATATCTTAACCCTAATAAAAAAGAAGATTTACTTCCTTCCAATAGTATATTTTCATTATTCTCTTTATATGAAATGCTTTTCCCTTTTACAATACCGCTAAGTTCAGCACCAAAATCTATAAATTGACGTTTTGCAATTTTTGTCCTCATATAAAAAGCCGTGTTAATCGAACTTTCATATTTGTCGGCCAAAGCACCAAGCGGAATCCCATAACTCACTTCTATAATATTTCTTTTATATAAATCGATTTTCGGAAAAACAATAGTGTCTTGCGCATTCATCTCAAATGCAATCAAAACCAAAAAAAGCATTTTATTCATTTGGCAAAAGTTTAAATTTATTATCTGATTTGTGAGAATTTCCTGCTCCAAAAAGTAATAGCATCCCTTCGTTCACATTATGTTCCTCAAATACTATTTCTTTTTCGCTAGGTAAGTAAATCGAGTATTTGGTCATGCTCTTGGTTATAAAAACGATCGGAAAGGAAACCGTTTCGTAATTGGTATGAAAAACAAATTTGTTCTTATAATGCTTTCCATAAAATTTCAAGACATAACGTTTTGCACGAGTATCCTCAAAACTTAAAAACAGTTCTTTATTTTCTATATCTATTTGAATAGGCTTTGAATAATTGATATTATCTACATTGGAAATGTGCTTCATCAAACTCCTGGTAAAAATCTTATTATCATACTGAACATGCACCGTATCCAATTGATCATAAAATTTACCCGAAAATTTTTTAGGAATGTTTTTAAAATCTTCCCGATTAATTTGATTGTGAACCGTACACGAAGTGATACAAAACGCAAATAAAAACGGCCAGTTTCGTTTCAAAGAGTTGCCAATGCACTTTTGAAAGCTGTCAAAATTCTCAATGATTGTTTTCATGATTACTTATTTTTAGTAGTCCAAAATTCTTTTGTTTATCGCAAATAATATTGTGCTAAATAATATTTTGTATTTTAGCATTTGTGATAATCGCAAAAAAATGAGTAATCAAGACCTTTTACTAGGGAATATCAGAAAGCACCTGTCTAAAAATTCTTCCTTAATTGAAGAAATAGCTTCCGTCTTACACATAAGTTATGATGCTTCTCATCGAAGAGTCTCTTGCAAAAGCAAGTTTTCGATTGAAGAAACCGTAAAGCTCTGCCAGCACTATTCCATTTCGATGGACAATATTTTCAAAGGAGATAGCAATAAAGTAATTGCAGAAAAGACAAAAGAAATACGTTCACTAGAAGATTTGGCATTATACTTTAGACAATCAGCTCAAAATCTGAAACCTTATGCCGCCAACTCGAAGATGTATTATTCTTCAAAAGATATTCCTCTTTTTTATACTATTGGAGGAACATTGCTTTCAAAATTCAAATTATATGTATGGCTGAATCTTTTGGTTGGAACAGAAAATCAGGAAAACTTTGAAAAGTTCACTCTAGATCAGTCACTTTTAGAATATAGTTCACAGCTGCAAAGTGTTTATGAAAATGCTGAAGTTCATGAAATCTGGAACGACACTACCATCAACAGTACATTACAGCAAATCTTATATTTTTTTGAATCCGGATTATTATCGCATTCCAATGCAGTACTTCTCTATGAAGATTTAAAAAAACTTTTACAGAAAGCTGAAGAAAAATCAAGCAAGAACTCGACAGGATATCATTTATATTATAATGAGTTGCTGATCTTGAACAACAATGTGCTTATGTCTGGTCCAGAAAAGAAATCTTTATTTATTCCATACACCATGCTTGGTTATTTTATTACAGAAGATGAATCGACTTGTCGAAACGCTTCGGAATATTTTATCCATCAAATTAAAAATTCGAAGTCGTTAAACTTGTCAGGAACACGCGATCGAAAAATTTTCTTTGGTAGAGGCCATCAAAAAATTGATTTTTATTTACAGAAAATCAACAAGTTAGACTTCGAAATATAACAAAAGACTAAAAATAGAAATATTTTTTTTACCTTTTTGTAACTTTTTGGCAACTCGTTACGTATAACAACCTGAATACTTAAATTAAGGAGAAACTAAATGAGACAACTCAAAATTACCAAGCAGGTAACTAACCGTGAAACTGCTTCCTTAGACAAATACCTACAAGAAATTGGAAAAGTTGACCTTATTACAGCTGATGAAGAGGTAGAATTAGCTCAAAAAATAAAAGCCGGAGACCAGAGAGCGTTAGAAAAATTGACAAAAGCCAATTTGCGTTTCGTAGTTTCGGTTGCAAAACAATATCAAAATCAAGGACTTACACTTCCTGATTTAATTAACGAAGGAAATTTAGGTCTTATAAAAGCCGCGCAACGTTTCGATGAAACGCGTGGTTTCAAATTTATCTCCTACGCTGTATGGTGGATTCGTCAATCTATCTTGCAGGCTTTGGCAGAACAATCTCGTATTGTTCGTCTGCCTTTGAACAAAATCGGTTCTATCAATAAGATCAATAAGATGTATGCGTTGCTTGAGCAATCAAACGAGCGTCCGCCATCTGCTGAAGAAATTGCAAAAGAATTGGATATGACGGTGAACGACGTAAAAGAATCTATGAAAAATTCTGGACGTCACCTTTCTATGGATGCTCCTCTTGTGGAAGGAGAAGATTCAAACCTTTACGACGTTTTACGTTCAGGAGAATCTCCAAATCCAGATAGAGAGCTAATTCACGAATCTCTTCGTACAGAAATCGAGCGTTCTTTGGAAACATTGACTCCAAGAGAAGCAGATGTTGTCCGTTTATACTTCGGTTTAGGCGACCAGCATCCGATGACTTTGGAAGAAATAGGCGAAACTTTCGATTTGACACGCGAGCGTGTGCGTCAGATTAAAGAAAAAGCAATCCGCAGACTGAAACACACTTCAAGAAGCAAGATCTTAAAAACCTATTTAGGATAAACAATTGCAAAGTTTTCTATAATCATTTTGATTGTTAGAATTTATTTGTATATTGGTTTTCCAAAAAATTGACATTCATTTACTACAATATTTAACGCAACAACAGTTCAAAACTGTTCGTTTTTTGATTGATGATTGAAACTCCGGCTGATTACCGGAGTTTTGTTTTTTTATCAAACAAAACCTCGGTCTGTTCGCTTCGCTCGGGTTTCCGGAGTTTTGTTTTTTTATCAAACAAAACCTCGGTCTGTTCGCTTCGCTCGGGTTTCCAGAGTTTTGTTTTTTAGTTTAAAAACTTTATTCCAAATTGAATATTCAACATTCAAAATATTTTGAAAATAGTATCTTTGCCACACAACTGAAAAAAGTTTGAATATTGATTAACGAATTTTCAATTTTGAACTTTATACAACACAACTACAAATGAAAAATACTTTAATCGCACCTTCTGTGCTTGCTGCTGATTTTGGGAACTTGCAGCGCGACCTGGAAATGATCAATACTAGTGAGGCCGACTGGTTTCATATTGATATCATGGATGGTGTTTTTGTTCCTAACATTTCTTATGGAATGCCCGTTTTGGAAACTATCCAAAAACATGCAAAAAAAAACAATCGACGTACATTTGATGATTATCGATCCTGATCGTTATATCAAGACTTTTGCATCGCTTGGAGCAAATGTACTAAGCGTCCATTATGAAGCTTGTACGCACTTACACAGAACGCTACAGGCTATAAAAGCAGAAGGCATGAAAGCTGGAGTTGCTTTGAATCCACACACAAGCGTTACCCTTCTAGAAGACATTATCAACGATATTGACGTAGTATGTGTAATGAGCGTTAATCCTGGTTTTGGCGGTCAATCATTTATTGAATCAACTTATAAAAAAGTAAGACAGCTAAAAGAAATCATATCTCGAAACAAAGCAACCACTTTAATTGAAGTAGACGGCGGCGTTACTAACAAAAACGCAAGACAATTAGCCGAAGCAGGAGCCGATGTTCTAGTTGCCGGCAGCTATGTATTCAAAGCAGAAAATCAACTAGAGACTATTGCTGATTTAAAGAAAATCACGGCAATTTAATATCTCTGTTATCCATAAAAAAGACCTGCAAACAAATTCGTTGGCAGGTCTTTTTATTTGGTTTATTCTTCGTTAAAATTAATCATTGCCTTTACTCTTTCGTATAGTTCAGGAAATTCTTTTTTAAAAGTCTCCGGAGATTCAAAAAAATGTTCTAGAAGCACTGATAGAAATTCAAATTGGTTCTCATAAGCATAATCCCGGAAATACCCTCTCTCCGTCAATTCAGAAGACATTCTAGCATCATTATAGTATTTTACAATCTCATTGAATTCGTCGTAGAATATAGAAGCGCTAGCATCTTTCCCTTTTATGGCATGAAAATGTAGTACATGTGTAAATTCATGAAGTCCTAAATTTACATTGTCATTAGTCGTCTGATGTCCTAAAAGAAAATCTTCCCATGAAAACACCACGGCTTTCAACCTTGGATTGTATTCGCCTTTATGATTCTGCTCTGTTATGGTTGAAAAATACTGGCTCGGATAGATGATAATTTTTTGAAACAAAGGAGTGAGATAATACCGCATTCCGAATGTTAGCATAACATAGGTTCCGGCTATAATGATCTTCATTTCTTCAGAAACATGGACGTCTTTGCCGAGAAATTGATAATACTCAATAAACGATTTTACACGATGCTCAAAATAAGTTTTCCGTTTGCCTGAAAGCTTTCTGTAGAAAGAAAATTCTTTTTCCAACATCAATCTTTGAGAAGATTTTAATTTCTTAGGAATTGGATACCAATGCAGATATAACGGCTTGTTGAATGCCAACACATAAGCTGGCTCAACAACAAGTCTTAAAAAGCCCATAATCATGCATAAAGACACGATTACAACAAGTATGTATGTCAAAAAAACTAAAATTGTTTCGCCCATATTCAATATCCAAGCATTACGTTTTGGAAAATAAAAAAGGGACTAAGCCTAGTCCCTTTAAAAATTTGTGACCCTGGAGGGGTTCGAACCCCCAACCCTCAGAGCCGAAATCTGATATTCTATCCAGTTGAACTACAGGGTCATTCTTTAGAGTTTAGTCTAAAATATTATTTATGATAATAATTTCTTTACGATTGTAGAGATAGTCTTGCCATCTGCTTTTCCAGCTAATTCAGCAGAAGCTTGGCCCATTACTTTCCCCATCGAAGCCATTCCAGAAGCTCCTGTATCGGCAATGATTTTTGCCACAACAGCTTCTACTTCTTCTTCACTTAATTGAGCCGGAAGAAACTTTTCGATGATAGAGGCTTGTAGTAATTCAGGTTCAGCCAAATCAGGTCTTCCTTGCTGTGTATAAATATTGGCGCTGTCTTTTCGTTGCTTCACTAATCGTTGTAAAAGCTTAATTTCTTCATCTTGAGAAATCTCTTCTTTTGCTCCAGATTCGCTCTGTAACAGTAATAAAGCCGACTTTACAGCTCTTAACGATTCAAGGCTGACAGTATCTTTGGCTCTCATAGCCGTTTTGATTTCTTCGTTGATTTGGTTTTGCAAGCTCATTTAGTATGATTCTTTTTATTAAGTTCTTCTCATAATGCTTAAAATCAAAGAGGCATTTTTCAAATTTATTGCCATTGCCTTATTTTTTAAACTTGATGCGAAGATAAAAAAAATAACCCGAAAATCACATTCAATTTTCGGGTTATCGGGTTTTGGTTTGAGTTAGTTAATCTACGTTGTCGTGAAGAAACGAATTGTTTGAACGTAATTGTAAATCATCGTTACTGTCTGTTCCTAGTGACATCCTAGATTTGCTATTGTCAGCTTGGGCACTGTTTAAATCAATTCCCATTCTTTTGTATGCTGGTTCTTTTTCAAATTCATCAACTCTTGAAGGATTGTTGTGGAATTTATAATTAAATTCTTTCATCTTCATCCTTCTTTCGTCAGCTCTTTTTTTCAAGGTCTGCTCGATGGTCATTTCAAGAGGCGAAATTTCTTCAAAAGCTGGATTGTTGAATTTTGGAGTTTCAACTTTCATCGTCAAATCCAATTCTTTGTCAACTGGCTCCTCTACTTTTGCAGCTGGTTTCGATTGAAGCAATTCGTTTTCAACCTCCATATATTCTTCTAGAGAATATTTAATGATGCCTTTCTCGTTCAATTCAGTCATCGGAACCACTTGAACAGGCTGATTCACCTTGATTTCTTTAGTTTCGTTTGACAATTCGAAAAGAATTCGGTCTTCTTTTGGCGCTTCTGTTTTTGCAATCGGCAAGTCAAAAGAAAAAGTAATCTGCTCTTCTTCTTTGTAAGCTACAAATTCTGGCTCGCGTACTTCCATTTCTCTAACTTCTGGAGTCGTGATGTAAAATTCGTGTTCGCTGATAGGAGAAACAATCTGGAATTCCACATCAATATTCTTGATGAATTCTGTCGTTTTTACCAAATCAGAAACGATTTCCGGTTCTTCTACTTTTGCTTCAAATACGTCGAAATCTTCCAAAGCAAAAACAATTTTTTCATCATTTACTACTTCTTTTTTTTCTTCTGAAGGCGCAAGATCAAAAGACGGAATCGTTTGCTTTTGCATCAAGTCACGACCCATTTTTTGCTCATCCTCCAATGAGTGGATAATTTTTTTTGGCTCGGTATTGACGATTTCGTTTTGCTGTTCTACGTTAAATCCCGTAGCAATGATCGTTACAGCGATTGAGTCGCCAAGCGTATCATCTTCGCCAACTCCCATGATGATGTTAGCATTAAAGCCCGCTTCAGCTTGGATGTGGTCATTGATTTCTCCGATTTCATCAATCGTAATTTCGTTGGTTCCAGAAACGATAAGCAACAATACGTTTTTGGCGCCTGTAATTTTGTTATCATTTAGCAAAGGCGAATCTAATGCTGAAACGATAGCTTCTTTAGCACGATTTTCTCCGATTGCCGTAGCCGAACCCATAATAGCCGTTCCGCTGTTTGACAATACGGTCTTTGCGTCTTTTAAATCGATATTTTGAGTATAGTGGTGCGTAATTACTTCAGCAATACCTCTTGAGGCTGTTGCCAAAACTTCATCCGCTTTTGAGAATCCGGCCTTGAAGCCAAGATTTCCGTATACTTCTCTTAATTTATTATTGTTGATTACGATAAGCGAATCTACTTGCTTTCTCAATCTTTCTACTCCTAACAAGGCTTGGTCAGAACGAACTTTTCCTTCAAATTGGAAAGGAATAGTCACAATCCCTACTGTAAGGATGTCTCTTTCTTTAGCCAATTGAGCAATTACCGGCGCAGCACCAGTTCCAGTACCACCGCCCATTCCAGCCGTGATAAAAACCATTTTGGTATTGCTGTCAAGCATCTTCTCGATATCAGCAATGCTTTCGATAGCCGACTGTTGTCCAACTTCAGGGTTTGCTCCAGCTCCAAGACCTTCTGTAAGGTTAACCCCTAACTGAATCTTGTTTGGAACTGCACTATTCTGCAAAGCTTGAGAATCTGTGTTGCAGACAATAAAATCCACTCCTTTAATTCCCTGCTGAAACATGTGGTTGATCGCGTTGCTTCCGCCTCCTCCTACACCAATTACTTTAATTACATTTGATTGATTTTTTGGTAAATCAAATGAAATGCTTCCAAAATCTGAGTTGCTCATCATAATATTTGGTTTTAATTTCTTTTCCTTTTCTTTTAATTTTTCTGTCTGGCTATTAGGCCCCTATTCCGCATTGTCTAAAAACTCCTTAATCTTGTCGATATATTTGTCAAAAAACGACTTTTTCATTCTTCCTTCTGTAGAAACCGTCTTGGCCTGCTCTACTTTTTTAGGAACTTCTTCTTCAATAATTTCTTCTTCATAATGATTCGTTTCCGCAACAACTTCTTTCTGCTGCATCTGAATCGGAACGACCTTTTCAACTTCTACTTGATTGAACGGAACAGCACTTGTGGTATTATTCCTGATGCTGTTCATCACTAATCCGACAGCTGTTGCATAAAGCGGACTTGAAATTTCTTCATCCGAATTTCCAGCGAGATGTTCGTTCGGATAACCAATTCTCGTATCCATTCCTGTAATGTATTCTACCAATTGCTTGATATGCTTCAATTGTGCTCCACCGCCTGTCAGAACAATACCTGCAATCAGTTTTTTACGCGGATCTTCGTGTCCGTATGATTTGATTTCTGTAAAAACTTGGTCGATAATCTCTACTACACGAGCATGAATTATTTTTGACAAGTTTTTCAACGAAATTTCCTTAGGCTCTCTTCCTCTCAAACCTGGAATAGAAACAATCTCATTGTCTTTATTTTCTCCTGGCCATGCAGAACCGAATTTCACTTTCAATAGCTCGGCTTGTTTTTCAATAATCGAACAGCCTTCTTTGATATCATCGGTAATGACATTTCCGCCGAAAGGAATCACTGCCGTATGGCGGATAATCCCATCTTTAAAAATTGCCAAGTCTGTTGTTCCACCACCGATATCGATTAACGCAACACCAGCTTCTTTTTCTTCTTGGCTCAATACTGCATCTGCCGAAGCTAAGGGCTCTAATGTCAATCCGGATAAATCTAGGCCTGAACTTTTGATACATCTTCCAACATTTCTGATTGAAGAAGCTTGGCCTACGACAACATGAAAACTAGACTCTAGTCTTCCGCCATACATTCCGATTGGCTCTTTGATTTCGGCTTGCCCGTCAATCTTAAATTCTTGCGGCAACACGTGGATAATTTCTTCTCCAGGAAGCATCGCTAATTTGTGCACCTGATTGATCAACAGGTCGATATCATTTTCGCTGATTACTTCTTCAGGATTGCTTCTGCTGATGTAATCGCTGTGCTGTATGCTTCTGATGTGCTGTCCGGCAATGCCGACAACAACGTCTTTTATTTTATAACCTGAATCTACTTCTGCTTCGTGTACTGCCTGCTGGATAGATTGAATTGTCTGCGTGATATTGTTTACAACGCCTCTTGCCACACCAAGGCTTTTGGATTTTCCAACGCCCAAAATTTCAAGCTTCCCGTATTCATTCTTCTTGCCAATCATAGCGACAATCTTGGTTGTCCCAATGTCTAAACCTACTGCAATGCTCTCTTTTTCCATATCCTAATTTTTGGTGCACACTACCTGTTGCGTAAACTTCAGATTTACTGTCTTGTATTTATTTATCAAACTGTCTCGAATTGCCTTCTGAAAAAAGGCTTTATAATTCTTGAACTTTTTATCAACATTAATGGTTCTGCCAAAATCGATGACATAATTAAAATTTCTGTTCATCATTTTTAGGCTACCATTTGGCAAAACTTGTATACCGATGATGTTTTTATGCAAAAACTCATCGTCATAGATGTAACGAAAAACCTCGTTTAGATTTTCATTATTTTTACCGTTAATCCCCCCCGAAACAATTGGAACTCTAGCTGTGAAATTGTCTGACAACGGCATCTTATGTCCTTCGTAATCAATATAAAAAGAACCGTTATCCTCAAACACTCTGGCAACAGGTGTTTTCTGTTTCACGACAGCTTTTAAGACGCCATCAACACTCACAAATACTTCACACTTTTCGATCATATTGTGATTATTGAGAGTTTTCTCCAATTTATTCAAATCTAACTCATCTTTTTGAATGCTCGTAGCGGCTGCATTATTTTCTATTAACAATTTATTAACCGCTTCTTGTGTAATAAACGGACTATTTTCATTGACAAATTCTACTACGGATTTTTTCAATTTTCGCTGTTCATTTCTCTTCGAAGTAAAAGAATACAGGAAAATCACAAGCGCAAACATGAACGCTAATTTGATATTTGTCCAGTTAAACTTTTTCATACAAAGCTTCTTTAATCGGTTTCACCAATTCGCCTATATCGCCTGCTCCAATTGTAACAACAACTTTAGCATTGCTTTTTAAAATCTCCGAAATCAGGTCGGTTTTTGACACTAATTTTTTATTCGGATTGTCTATCTTGCTTAAAAGCCATTCGGAATTCACTCCTTCGACTGGCAACTCTCTAGCCGGATAAATATCCAACAAAATCACTTCGTCAAAAGCAGACAAACTTGACGCAAATCCGTCGATAAAATCTTTTGTCCTGCTGAATAGATGGGGCTGAAAAATAGCCAAAACTTTTTCTTCAGGATACAACTCCGTAACCGCTTGATGTACCGCATTTATTTCAGTCGGATGATGTGCATAATCATCGATATATACTACATTTTCTTCTTTAATCTGATAAGAAAATCTGCGTTTTACACCTTTAAATGTAAATAATGCTTTGGCAATGCTTTCGGTCGGGGTGCCGTAGGTATTTGCCATTGCCAAAGCGATTAAGGCATTTGTCAAATTGTGTTTTCCTGGTAAATTAAATTGTATGTCTTTTATGATTTCTGAAGGCGTCTGCACATCAAAAACATAAGCGCTATTTTCGATTCTGATATTAAAAGCCTTGTAATTGGCTTCTTCATTAACCGCAACAGAAATCCCTTCTAAAGGCAGTCCCTTTGCAATAAACAAATTGTTTTTATCTTCTACTTTGCCTGCAAATTCAACAAAGGAAGCTTCGATAGAAGCTGTATCTCCATAAATATCCAAATGATCAGCATCCATCGATGTGACGCAGGCAATATTTGGATATAAATGCAAGAAGGAACGATCAAACTCATCAGCTTCAACAACGGTTACGGTCTTGCCGCTTCCGATTAGGTTGGAATTATAATTTTCTATGATGCCACCTAAAAATGCCGTAACATCGGCTCCGCTTTCATATAAAATATGTCCTAAAATGCTCGAAGTCGTCGTTTTCCCGTGTGTTCCTGCTACGGCAAAACAGAAGGTATCTTTTGTAATTATACCAAGTACTTCTGCTCTCTTTTTAACTTGGTATTCTCTTTCTAAGAAATAGTTCCATTCCGAGTGCGTTTTAGGCACAGCCGGAGTAATGATTACTAAAGTATTTTCGGAATAATAGTCTTTCGGGATTAAGGAAATACTGTCTTCAAAATGAATTTCGATTCCTAAAGCTTCTAATTCTTTCGTAAGCTCTGTTTCGGTCTTATCATATCCACATACGTTTTTGCCGATAGCTTTGAAATAACGCGCCAGTGCGCTCATTCCGATGCCTCCGATTCCGATGAAATAAACGTTATGTATCTGATTCAAATTCATTTTTTTAGTCTTAATGTCGTAAAGTTTCAAGTCATAAAGTCATCAGACTTTTACGATTTTTGGCTTTCAACTAATTTTATTATTTCGTCGACAATGTCTTTTGTTGCATTAGGCATTGCCATTTTTTTTATGTTTTCGCTCAAGTTTTCTTGTAGGTTCTTGTCACTTAAGAGATTGTTGAAAATTGAAGTGAATTTTGTATCCAGCTCGTTTTCTTTTATCATCAGGGCTCCATTTTTATCTACAATTGCTTTTGCATTTTTTGTCTGATGGTCTTCGGCAACATTTGGCGACGGGATAAAAATTACAGGCTTACCCACCAAGCACAATTCCGAAACTGAAGAAGCTCCAGCTCTAGAAATAATGACATCTGCCGCGGCATACACCAAATCCATTCTATCAATAAACGCTGTCACCTGAACATTTTCTTTTTCATTAAAATGCTTGTACTCTTCGATATAAAACTTGCCGCACTGCCAAATAACTTGTACCTCTTGAGAAGAAAAATTCACTAATTCTTTCGCAATCAGTTGGTTTATTCTTCTTGATCCCAAACTTCCGCCAAGCACCAATAACACTTTTTTATCGGGATTCAGCTTGAAATAGTCTCGTGCTTCTTTTTTCTTCCCTTTTATATCGATCAAATCTTGGCGAACTGGATTTCCCGTGAAGACAATCTTATCTTTTGGAAAAAATCGGTCCAGATTTTCATAGGCCACGCAAATCTTGCTTGCTCTGCTACTCAACCATTTATTTGTGATGCCTGGATACGAATTTTGCTCTTGGATTACAGTTGGAATTCCTGCAAAACCAGCTACTCTTAATAGCGGTCCGCTTGCAAAACCTCCAGTTCCGATAGCCACATTCGGTTTGAATTTGTTGATAATCGTCCTTGATTTCAACAAGCTATCAAAAAGCTTGAAAGGGAAAAGCGAGTTATCCAGCGTAAGCCTTCTTTGCAATCCTGAAATCCAAAGTCCTTTTATCGGATAACCTGCTTGTGGCACTTTCTGCATCTCCATTTTGTCTTTGGCCCCTACAAATAGGATTTCACAATCTGGGAAACGTTCTTTTAATTCATTTGCAATAGCAATTGCTGGGTAGATATGTCCACCAGTACCGCCACCGCTTAATATGAATTTTAATTTTTGCATTTTTTTAAATCTTTTTTCACTGATTTCATCTGCAAACTGCCATCTGAAATCTTATATCTGCCATCTTAAATTATTTCCCCATCACTGCTTTCATTGGATTGTCGCTTACATCCTCGATTGCATATTGTGGTTCTTTTTCATTTGTGATTTCTTCTTCCTCTTCGACATTTTCACCGTTCATTTCTCTTTCGATCAATCGTTGCAATGCTTCTTCTCTTTGGGCTTTTTCAAGATTTTCTTGAGCAATTTCCTCATCTTTTTTGGTCACGCTGAGAATAATCCCAAGCGACACACAAGTCATCCAAATAGAGCTACCTCCACTACTTATTAACGGCAAAGTCTGTCCTGTTACGGGCAATAATTCAACGGCAACAGCCATATTAATTAGCGCCTGAAATACTATAGGAAATCCTAACCCGACGACTAATAATTTTCCAAATAAGGTATTGGCTTTGTGCGATGCAATCAAGAATCGGATGAAAAGCATGATGTAGAGGAACATGACGACAACGGCACCAATAAGTCCATTTTCTTCTACGATGATCGCATAAATAAAATCGGAAGACGATTGCGGCAGGAAGTTTTTCTGAACGCTTTTTCCTGGACCTAAACCACGTATTCCGCCAGTAGCTATTGCTATTTTTGCTTTTTCAATCTGATAATTATCTTCGTCTGGTTTGTCGCTCGTAAAGTTTTCAATACGGCTGACCCAAGTGTCTACACGGTTAGGAAAAGCATCTGGAAAAGCTTTTGCAACTAAAATAAAAAAGGTCAATCCGACAACTCCAGCTCCGATTACAATCCCGAGGTATCTCAAAGGATATTTGCCCACAAATACCAGCATTACGACCATTGAAAAAATCAGTGCTGCGGTAGAAAAGTTAGCCGGCAGAATCAGCAGTATTATTCCGAATACTGGAAGCCATAATTCGATTACCGATTTTTGGAACGTGTCTTCGACTTCTCGCTTTTTTGCCAGATATCTTGCTACATAAATCATCAGCACCATTGCGGCGAGTGTTGAAGTCTGGAAACTGATTCCGACAAAAGGAATCTGGATCCAACGGCTGGCATTCGCACCGCCTATTGTTTTTCCTTGGAAAAGCGTGTACAGCAAGAGCAATCCTACAATCGGAAGGGCAATCATTGAAATCGCCTTGAAATAATGGTATGGAATTTTATGCACCATATAAACAATCAGAAATCCGATTCCTACGTGCGCAAAATGCTTAATCAAAAAGCTGACTGTGTTTCCAGAACCATTTGCACTATACGCCAAATTACTACTTGCGCTGTAAACAGGCATAAACGAAATCAATGCCAAAAGAGCGATGAACGCCCAGATGACCTTGTCTCCTTTAAGATTGTTTATAAACTCTTTCATAATTCCCTTTCTTTTACTTGTAATTTACTTTCCTGAAAACAGGTTGGCATCTATAGATTTTGAACGGCTTGCTTAAACTGCCTTCCTCTGTCTTCGTAATTTTCGAACAAATCGAAACTTGCACAGGCCGGCGAAAGCAAAACAGTATCGCCTTTTTCTGCCATTCTTTGTGCATATTTTACGGCATCTCTCATATTTTGAGCCTCAATCATTTCATCCACGACATCACCGAAGGCGTCGATAATTTTTTTGTTATCAATACCAAGGCAGATGATTGCTTTTACCTTTTCGCGAACCAACGGCATCAATTCTGAGTAATCATTTCCTTTGTCAACACCTCCAACTATCCATACGGTTGGCGTATTCATGCTATCTAAAGCGTAAAATGCGGCATTCACATTGGTTGCTTTTGAATCGTTCACATATTGCACGTTTTGAATTTTAAGCACTTTTTCCAAACGATGCTCCACACCTTGAAAATCAGAAAGGCTTTCACGGATTGTGGATTTTCTGATTCGCAGCAATTGCGCAACTGTTGAAGCTGCCATTGCATTTTTCACGTTGTGTTTTCCTTCTAGGGCTAGTTTGTCTTGTGGCATAACAAATTCTTCGTTATTGATGTTTATATTGATTGTATCTTCTTTTGCATAAGCTCCGTTTTCAATTGTCTTTGTCATTGAAAAGGGCAGCAACTGCGCTTTTGTCTTGTTCATTTTGAGCCAATTTCCTATGGCTTCGTCGTCGGCGTCATAAATCAGGTAATCTTCTTCTGTCTGGTTTTCGGTAATCCTGAATTTTGATGCGATGTATTTTCCGTAATCATAATCGTATCGATCTAAATGATCTGGGCTGATATTTGTGATTATGGCAATGTGCGGCTTATAGTCTATAATCCCATCCAATTGGAAACTGCTTAATTCTAAAACATACACATCGTGTTTATCATCGGCTACCTGCCAGGCAAAGCTTTTTCCGATATTCCCAGCTAATCCTACGTTTATGCCTCCTTGTTTCAGCAGATGATAGGTCAGCATCGTCGTGGTGGTCTTTCCGTTGCTTCCGGTAATCCCAACGGTTATTGCTTTTGTGTACTGGACGGCGAATTCAATTTCGGAAATCACTTTTATTCCTCGCTCCAAAAGTTTTTTTACGATTGGCGATTTATCAGGAATTCCGGGGCTTTTCATCACTACATCTGCATTGAGAATCAAATCTTCTGTATGCTTTTCTTCTTCCCACTTTATACCATGAAGGCCAAGAACTTCTTTATAATTGTTTTTTATTTTTCCGAAATCAGACACAAAAACATCGTATCCTTTTTTCTTTCCGAGAATTGCAGTTCCTACGCCGCTTTCTCCTCCGCCTAAAATGACCAATCGTTGTTCCATTTATCTTAATTTTAGGGTTACGATTGACAGAATTGCCAGCAAGATTCCCACGATCCAGAAGCGGGTCACGATTTTGCTTTCGTGATAACCCTTCTTCTGGTAATGGTGATGCAATGGCGACATCAAAAAGATTCTCCGGCCTTCGCCGAAACGTTTTTTTGTATATTTAAAATAAGAGACCTGCAGCACGACGGAAAGGTTTTCTGCCAAGAAAATACCGCACAATACAGGAATCATTAATTCTTTTCTAACTGCAATAGCCAAAACGGCGATGATTCCGCCAATGGTCAAACTGCCTGTATCGCCCATGAATACGGTCGCAGGATAGGTGTTGTACCAAAGGAATCCGACGAGCGCTCCGACAAATGAGGCGATATAAACCGTCATCTCTCCTGAATTAGGGATGTACATTATGTTCAGGTAGTTCGAGAAAATAATGTTACCCGAAACAAAGGTGAAAATACCAAGTGCTATTACGGAAATAGCAGAAGTTCCAGCGGCAAGACCATCGATTCCGTCGGTAAGATTGGCTCCGTTGGAAACAGCGGTGATGATAAAAATCACAACTGGAATAAAAATCAGCCAAGCGTAATCTTTATAGTCGTCTCCAGCCCATGAAAGCAATTCTGCATAATCAAATTCGTTGTCTTTGAAGAAAGGAATTGTTGTTGCTGTCGATTTTTCTTCTAATGGAACTGCAGAAACAGTCGTCTGATTTGTCGCAAAAACATTGGTGTTTCCAGTATCTGTCCGCACGGTTACGCTTGGATGGAAATACAGTACTGTTCCGACAATCAGTCCTAGTCCGACTTGACCGATAACTTTGAACCTTCCTTTTAATCCTTCTTTATCTTTTTTGAAAATCTTGATATAATCGTCTATGAATCCGATAGTTCCCATCCAAAGCGTGGTTACAATCAGCAAAAGAATATAGATATTGTTCAATTTGGCCAGTAAAAAAACCGGTACCAAAGTGGCAACGATGATAATCAGTCCACCCATCGTAGGCGTTCCCGCTTTTTCGTTTTGTCCAGCAAGACCAAGCTCACGAACGGTTTCCCCTACTTGCTGTCTTCTTAAAAAGTTGATGATCTTTTTACCAAAAACAGTCGAAATCAACAAAGAAAGTATGATAGCCAAACCTGAACGGAAGGTAATATATTGAAAGACTCCAGTTCCTGGGATGTCCATTCGGTCTAAATAATCAAATAGATAGTATAGCATAGTTCCTCTATTTATTCAGTTGTTCTAATAGTTCAGTTACAATTTTCATATCGTCAAAATCATAGCGGACTCCGTTGATTTCTTGATAGGTTTCATGTCCTTTTCCTGCAATCAGGATAATATCGTTTGGTTGTGCCAGCTGGCAGGCTGTTTTAATGGCTTGCTTTCTGTCGACAATCGCTATTGTCTTTTTATAATTTTGAGGCTCTACACCTTGTTCCATTTCTAAAATAATGGCTTCTGGATCTTCGGTTCTTGGGTTGTCTGACGTTAGAATCGCTTTGTCACTTAATGTTGAAGCAATATTCGCCATAATCGGGCGCTTAGTCTTATCTCTATCGCCGCCACAGCCGACTACCGTAATAAGTTGTTCGTTTTTTGTACGGATATCATCGATAGTTTTCAATACGTTTTCCAAAGCATCTGGCGTGTGGGCGTAATCCACGACAGCGGTAATGTTTTCTTTGGAAACGATAAATTGGAATCGTCCAGAAACGCTTTCAAGTTCAGAAAGCAATCGCAACACTTCTAAATTGTCAAGTCCTAATTCAATCGCAGTTCCATATATTGCAAGCAGGTTATAGGCATTGAATGTTCCGATTAGCCTAACCCAAACTTCTTGCTCATTTACTTTCAGCAACAATCCTGACAATTGGTTTTCTAGAATCTGCGCTCTGTAATCGGCGTATGATTTTAAAGCGTAAGTCAGTTTTTTAGCTGTCGTGTTCTGCAACATGACCATTCCGTTTTTATCATCAGAATTCACTAAAGCGAAGGCTGATTTTGGCAACTGATCGAAAAACATTTTTTTGACATCTCTGTATTCTGCAAATGTTTTATGGTAATCCAAATGGTCGTGTGAAAGATTGGTAAAAACGCCTCCTGCAAACTGTAAACCTTCGGTTCTTTTTTGGGCGATTCCGTGAGAGCTGACTTCCATAAAGCAAAATTCCACGCCAACATCGTTCATTTCTTTCAAGAACTTATTGATCGTGATCGAATCTGAAGTCGTCAACATTGACTTGTATTCTACATCATCTACCACATTTTTTACGGTCGAAAGCAATCCTACTTTATATCCTGCTTTTTTAAATAGCTGAAAAAGCAATGAAGCTATGGTTGTCTTACCATTTGTACCTGTAATTCCGACCAATTTTAAATTTGCGGAAGGATTTCCATAATAGTTAGAAGCAATAAAAGCCAGCGCTCGATTGGTATCTTTTACTTGGATATACGTCACGCCTTGTGCTATATTTTCCGGAAAAGTATCGCAAATAATAGCCACTGCTCCTTTGCTGATAGCCGTTTCGATATATTCATGTCCGTCTGCTACTGCACCACGGATTGCAATAAAAACGTCGTTCGTTCCGATTTTTCTTGAATCGAAGTCAATCGCGTTAATAGCAATTTCCGTTGAACCTTTTACAGCTTCAATGGCGACTTTGTATAATATGTCTTTTAGAATAATCACGATAATTCTAATATTATGGTTCTGTTTTTTACTATTGCTTCTCCAGGCTGTATGGATTGTCTTTTTACTTTACCTATTCCGATAACTTTTACTTTCATCTTTAGGTTTTCAAAAAGCGCTACTGCGTCCATTCCTGCCATTCCGTGAACATTTGGAATCGTTTCTTTTGATACTAAATCAGAATATCTTCCGTAATCTTTGTCTTGGTTGATGCTTTTTTTGTTCAGGTTTTTAATTTCATTGGTCGACGGAACATCGGTAAAAATCTTCTGTGCGATTCTCTTGAAAACCGGACCGGAAACGTCTCCTCCATAAAAGCCTTTGCTTTTACTTGGCTTATGAATGATCACGATACAGGAATATTTTGGCTTGTCGGCTGGAAAATATCCGGCAAAAGACGAAGCATAATACATGGCGTCGGTATGCTTTCCTTTAGCATAATCTACCTGTGCTGTTCCTGTTTTTCCTGCCATTGAGAAATCTTTGGAATATAATTTTGAGCCTGTTCCTTTTTTTACCGTATTCTCCAAAACTTTTCTCACTTTTTTAAGCGTTTCATCAGAGCAGATTTTCGGATTGATTACTTCTTTGTCAAATTTCTTGATGGTTTTGTTCCATTCTTTGATTTCTTTTACGAAAATCGGCTTCACCATTTCTCCGTCGTTAGCAACAGCGTTGTAGATGGCCAAGCTTTGCAATGGCGTCATGGAAACTCCATATCCGAAAGCCATCCAAGGCAATGATGTCCCGTTCCATCTTTTGGTTCCTGGCTGCGGAATAAATGGCACTCCTTCGCCTTCAAAAGGCAATCCTAATGGTTTGTTTAGCCCCATTCTGTTGATTCGGTCTACAAATTCTCTCGGATTGTCTTTGTAATTTTCATACACGGCCTGCACCATAATCGTGTTGGAAGACAGCTCAAAACCTCTTGCCAAAGAGACTTTTCCGTAACCTCCTTTTTTCGAATCTCTTACGTGTCTATTGTGATAGGTAATATCTCCGCCTCGGCTGTCATACACTTTGCTTGTATCAACTTTTTTATCATCTAAAAGAGCAATCAGGTCGATCAATTTGAATGTTGATCCAGGCTCGTGCGATTCGGCAACAGCATAATTCAATGTTTCGGAATAGCTGCCGTCTTCTACTCTGCCTAGATTTGAAATGGCTTTAACTTCGCCGGTTTTTGTTTCCATTACGACCACACAACCGTGTTCTGCTTCGTAGTATTCTAATTGCTTAAGCAACGCATGATGGGCAATATCTTGTATGTAGACATCAATCGTAGAGATAATATCATAACCGTCTTGAGGCTCTACCTGATTGTTATCGCTGATCGGCTTCCACTGTCCTTTTGCAATTTTTTGTTTCAGTACTTTTCCGTCCTTGCCATTGATATAGTTTTTGAACGCCCATTCAATTCCTTTTCCATCTACACCGCCGTCTACATATTCTCTTTCGTATCCGATAGTTCTATTGGCAATCATCCCGATTGGATGCTCCCTTACCGTTTTTTGTTCTGAAATCAATCCGCCTTTATTAGCACCTAAGTTGAATAATGGAAACGTCTTGATTCTCATATATTCTGTGTAGCTCAAGCCTCTTGCCAAAAGCATGTACCTGTTTTTATTGGCTTTTGCTTTACGGAACTCGTTCAAATAATGCGAACTTGGCTTGCCCAATAAGACTGAAAGCGAATCGGAAAGCGCTTCGACATTTTTATTAAAATCTTCTTTTTTTGGAGCCACGGCATCAAATCGGATCGTATAATTCGGAATTGATGTCGCTAAAAGACTTCCGTCGGCAGAATACACATTTCCTTTATTAGCAGGAATCACAAAATTTTTCACAGTGCGGTCTTTCGCTAGCTTCCTGTAATAATCGCCTTCCACCCACTGAATGTTCGTGAGCTTTACGAGTATTCCAGTAGCCATTATCACGACTGCAAATGCAACGAGATAAATTCTGTAAGAAATATTTTTTTCTTCTACTGCCATAACTTTTCAAAAAAGCCTTTTTCTTTTTCTTTTAATACTTTAATTTTCTTTGGAGGAACAGAAGAAGGAAAAATTCCCTTGACTTCCATTTTTTCTGAAATCGTCGATTCCATCTTTAATTTCATCAACTCGGAACGCCTGTCGACAAATTCGGAACGGAGTTCTTTCACCTCTTTATCTAATTCTGTAATCCTGTATGTCTTTTGCTCGTAATTGTGCGAATTTGCAATCATGATTAAAGCCAAGATGATCAGGAAAATGATGAACTGCCAGTTTTTTGCCGCATCATCATTGATCAGAAATTTTGCTTTTAATATGCTGTAAATTCCGCCTTTCATGTTTTTAGATTTTAGATTTTAGATTTCTGTTGTTTGCAACCGAAACCTGCCATCTGAATACTATATCTTTTCTGCAATTCTTAGTTTCGCACTTCTTGCCCTGTTGTTGATTCTGATTTCTGCATCGTCAGGAACGATTAGTTTTCCAATCGTCTTGAACGGAACAGAAAAATTCCCGAAGAAATCACGTTCTGGCTCGCCTTCAAACATTCCGTTTTTGATGTATCTTTTTACCAATCGGTCTTCTAAAGAATGATAAGAAATCACGCTTAATCTTCCGCCAGGCTTCAATATCTCTAAAGATTGTTCCAAAAATTCTTTCAAGACATCCATTTCTTGATTTACTTCAATGCGGATTGCCTGATAGATCTGAGCCAAAATCTTATTGCTTTTATGAGCCGGCAAAAATCGGCTCAAGACCGCTTTTAGTTGTTCTGTATTTTTAATTGGCTCATGTTCTCTAGCTTCCAAAATGACTCTTGCAATTGCAGGGGCGTTTTTTAGCTCGCCATAGTCATAAAACACGCGACGCAGGTTTGCTTCGTCATATTCGTTCACTACTCCGTAAGCGCTCAAATCATTTTTTTGACTCATTCTCATATCCAATTCCGCATCGAAACGTGTCGAAAAACCTCTTTCCGCCACATCAAACTGATGCGAAGAAACCCCTAAATCAGCCAAAATTCCATCAACGCTTTTCACATTATGGAACCTTAAGAATCTTTTTATGAATCTGAAATTTTCATTAATCAGCGTAAATCTTTCATCATCCAAGGTATTTGCCAGAGCATCTTCGTCTTGGTCAAATCCGAACAGCCTACCGTTTGGACCTAGACGTTTTAAAATTTCTTTTGAATGACCGCCACCGCCGAACGTCACATCCACATAAACTCCATCTGGCTTGATATCCAAACCATCTACAGTTTCTTTCAACAAAACCGGATTATGATATTCCATTGTCGTCATCATTTATATTTCCCATTACGTCTTCCGCCAAATCTGCAAAATCTACATCATCGCCTGAAATTGATTTTTCATACAAATCCTTATCCCAGATTTCCACAATATTCACTGCCGAAGACAACACTAAATCTTTTGAGATATTTCCGAAAGCCACTAAATCTTTCGGAATCAGAAGCCTTCCCAAGTTATCGATCTCTACGACTTTTACGCCAGCCGTAAAACGCCTGATGAAGTCGTTGTTTTTCTTTACAAATCGATTCAGCTTGTTTATTTTCTGCATCATTAAATTCCACTCCGCCATCGGATACAGCTCCAAGCAAGGCTGAAAAACAGAACGTTTTAACACGAAACCATCGTTCAAAGAATCAGTCAATTGCTTCTTCAAAGGAGCTGGCAAAAGCACCCTTCCTTTAGCATCGACCTTGCATTCATATGTTCCAATGATGGTATTCAATGAGTTACATTTTTTACTGTTTCATAGCAAATGTAGAAAAATAATTACCACAATCTACCACATTTTACCACTTTGTTGATAAGTTTTACCACTTTAGAATCAAAACAGATAATTAATAGCTTGCCAGAGCTTTAGGATTTGTTGTAGATATTTTAACTAAATTTAACTTTAGCCAAAAATTCGATAAGAGATTTATGATTTTTGATGGAAATTTTAAATATTTCAGAAAAAAGAAATTTTAAATATCCGCATCAAAAGAGCTGACCGATAACACTTTAGAAGATGAGAAATCCAAAAAATTATTTTCAGACGAAAATCCTTACAGCATAATAAATTCCATTTAAAATTTAAAGGTAAATTATCAAGTCAAAAATTCGTTTTTATCTATAAAATCATATATTTGTGTGAATTTGAAACGTCCAAAAAGATCAATGGAAGAACACTTAAAAAAAGAAGGTAAATACAAATATTTTGAAACTGGCGAAGGAACTCCAATCATTATTCTTCACGGACTGATGGGAGGACTAAGCAATTTTGACGGAGTTGCAGAATATTTTCCAAAGCATGGCTACAAAGTCGTTATTCCTGAATTACCGATTTACACACAAAACATACTGAAAACCAACGTTAAGGCTTTTGCAAAGTATGTAAAGGATTTCATCACTTACAAAGGTTTTGACCGAGTTATCCTTTTAGGAAATTCTCTTGGAGGACATATCGCCCTATATCATACAAAAATGTATCCTGAAAAAATGCTAGGATTAGTAATCACCGGAAGCTCAGGACTTTACGAAAGCGCTATGGGCGACAGCTATCCACGCCGCGGTGATTATGACTATATTCAGAAAAAAGCAGAAGATGTTTTTTACGACCCGAAAATAGCCACAAAAGAAATCGTTGACGAGGTATATGCGATGGCCAATGACAGAATCAAGCTGATCAAGACCTTGACTATCGCCAAGAGCGCCATTCGTCATAATATGGCGAAGGATCTTCCAAAGATGCACGTTCCTACTTGTATTATCTGGGGGAAAAACGACAAAGTTACGCCACCTGAAGTCGCTGAAGAATTTGACCAATTGTTGCCTAACTCTACCCTGTATTGGATTGATAAATGCGGGCATGCAGCCATGATGGAGCATCCGGATGAGTTTAACCGACTAATGCACGATTGGCTTCAGAAAACACACTTATAAATTTTATTACAGTATAGTCTAACCGCTGTTTGAAGGATTTTTCCAGAAAAACAGCGGTTATTTTTTTTGACTACCTTTGCAGAAATCGAACATCCGTTATGAAAATCAATTCCGCTGAATTTGTTATCAGCAATTCCGAAGTAAGCAAATGTCCGCAAGAGCGTCTGCCCGAATACGCATTTATTGGAAGATCAAATGTAGGAAAGTCTTCTTTGATCAATATGCTGACCAACCACAAGAGCTTGGCTAAAACTTCGGGAAGACCCGGAAAAACACAGCTTATCAACCATTTTAAGATCAACAACAATTGGTTTTTGGTTGATTTGCCAGGCTATGGTTATGCCCGCGTTTCTAAAAAGACAAAAGAAGTATTCCAGCAATTCATTACGGATTATTTTGAAAAAAGAGAACAGCTGGTTTGCGCTTTTATATTGATTGACATCCGCCTGGAAGCACAAGCAATTGATTTGGAATTCATAACTTATTTAGGTGAAATAGAAGTTCCGTTTTGCATCATATTTACCAAAGCGGATAAAATCAGCAAGACCAAAATAGATTCAAACGTAGCTGCTTACCGCAAGAAGCTCCTGGCAAGCAATTGGGAAGAGATGCCTCCTTATTTCGTCACCTCATCGACCGAAGGCACCGGAAAAGAAAAAGTCTTGGCCTATATAGACGAAATCAACACCGAGGTTTTTAAAGACTTGAATAGTTTTTAGTTATAAATAAAAAAGCGGACCTAAAAAGTCCGCTTTTTTATTATGTTCCAAAGGCGCTATTCTCCTTTTTTTAATTCCATTTTTTCTGCAAAGTAGTCGCAGAAATCTCTCATGGTGTCCGACATCTTCTCATCGTCTGTCGCTCTCTGAAAAGTATCTGCCATTGCGACAAGGCTCTGGTGAAAGAATTTTTTCATTTCATCAACCGGCATGTCTTTAGTCCAAAGGTCGATTCTCATTGTTTCTTGAGCATTGCTGTCCCAAAATGAAAGCATCATGGCTTTTGACTCCTCTTGAACAACGCCTCCATCTTGAGCGGCCCAGAAAAGCTTTTCTGGCACTCTGTTATCATCAAGCTCAACGGTTATTTTTATTTCGGAAGTTATTTTTTTAGGCATTACTTTTTAGGTTTGTATTTAGAATTATCAAAAATTTCTTTTGCATCGGTCTGCAATAATTGCTGCAAAGATACATCATTGTTTTTCATGTAGGAACGCACAATTTGCCATCCAATCCACATTCCGATCTGTCCTGGTGACTCATTATCGATTTCAAGATAAAACTTGGAAAACGGGGCTGGATTTATAAATCTTCCGGGCAATTTAGGATCAGAATCGTATAATAACTTCTCATCTACGAAATAGCGCCAGATATATCCTTCGTTTTCTTGGCTCCAAGTAATCTGCTCTGGCGTATAGCCTATCTTGTCTGCATCGGAAACTTGAGGAATCAAGACATCTTTCAAATATAGTTCTTTCCCGAAATAGATCATTTGAGAAAGCAGCGCTCTGTCTGTTGGAGGCGCTATTTTTCGAAGCGAAAAATCAGAGACAACATCTGGAAGGATTTGTGATTTTTCAAAAGTTCTTCTTTGGTATTCTGGAAAGCCTGAATAGAATTTATGGTCTTTTCCTAAATAAACATCCAACGAGATTAACAACAAACTGTCCGCATAAATCACTTTGCTTTGCGTATCGACTTCTGAAATCAGCGTTATAACTTTTGGAAGGTTGGTCTCTGGAAAATAATATTTGATATGGCGAAACAACTCTTCTAAATCGCCTCTTTCTTTTTGAAAATTGCCAAATGTTTTTTGAACTTCTGCATGCAATTCTCTCAAAAGTGGATTTTTCATCTTGTTTGTCCAAACCGTATCTTCATTTCCGGCTGGGAAAAAGTAAGGATACTGTCGTTTTATCTTGGAAAGATCTTCGGGAGGCGTTTCATAAAAAACCTTATCAAAACGCTCTACATCAAGCTCAACTGGCACTTCTTCTATTGCTTTTTCGACCTTGTCTTTTTTATCACAAGAAATAAAAAAAACAGTAAAAATCAATAATACAGTAAGTTTTCTCATTTATATTTTTGTTAGTATTTTTGTATTAAATCTTAACCTTAAATTATGAATTGTTTTTTTAACTTTAATTAGGCAAAAAAATAAAGTGCAAATATACACTTCACGTATTTAAATTAATAAAATTGTAATGCAAAAAAACAATACGCTCCAAGCCGATAAGATCACAACCCATATTGCAAATTGGCTAAAGGACTACGCAACAAACGCAAAAGTAAGTGGTTTTGTTGTAGGAATCTCTGGAGGAGTCGATTCTGCAGTCACTTCAACGCTTTGTGCGCTCACAGGACTACCGACTCTTTGTGTAGAAATGCCAATTCACCAAGCGCCAAGTCATGTTTCAAGAGGACGGGAGCATATTGAGCAGTTAAAAAAAAGGTTTTCTAACGTAGACAGCATCGAAACGAATCTCACTTCTGTTTTTGAGATGTTTAAAAGTATAGTCCCATCTGGCGACGACGAAAAAAAACTACATCTTTCCTTAGCAAATACTAGAGCACGCTTGCGAATGACCACTTTATATTACCATGCAGGAATACACAGTCGCTTGGTGGTCGGAACCGGAAACAAAGTCGAAGATTTTGGCGTAGGCTTTTATACCAAATATGGCGATGGCGGTGTAGATGTGAGTCCGATAGCCGATTTGATGAAATCGGAAGTATTTCAGCTGGCTGCTTTTCTAGGAGTTCCGACTTCTATTCTGAATGCCGCTCCTACCGATGGGCTTTTTGGAGACGACAGAAGCGATGAGGACCAGCTTGGTGCCAGCTATGACGAATTAGAGTGGGCAATGAATGCTGCAGAGGACGGAAAAGAAGCAAAAGATTTTTCCGGAAGAGAAGCTGAAGTCTTTTCAATCTATAAAAGACTTAATTACGTAAATCAACATAAAATGATTCCGATACCGATTTGCAAAATTTCGGAAGATTTGAAATGATTTTCATACAAACCTTATTTATTTTAAAAAAATTTAACTAAATTTACTAAAGGTTTATCAGTTTAAATTTAAAAAAATGCATTATGATCAAAATATGTTTAGCCGATAATCACCCTATCGTCCATTATGGAATAAAATCCTATTTTAAAGACAATTCAGAAATCAGTATCGTTGGGCATGCTGAAGACTATAATACTCTGGAGGACATCCTGAGTAAAAAGTCTGTAGACATCGTTATCCTTGATCTTGATTTGGAAGGACTTTCGAGTATTAATCTTATAAAAGGAATGGTTAAAGACTATCCTTCCACTAAGATTGTGATTTTCACAAACCTTTCGGAGCAAATGTACGCCCCAAACGCTCTGAAAGCTGGTGTTTCTGCCTACATTCATAAGACTTCAAAATTAGAAGGACTTGCATCTGCATTGACTAAAGTATACGGCGGAGCTGTCGTATTTAGCGAGACTGTGAAGAAAAATCTTGCGCTGATTGGAAAAAGAAATAAATCGGAACGTCTGTACAGAAAACTTTCAACCCGCGAGATTGAAGTACTGCGCTACCTCAGCGATGGAAAAAAGAACAAAGAAATTGCAAAGATTCTTGACTTAAACGAAAAAACAGTAAGTACTTATAAATTGAGGCTTCTTACAAAACT
Organism: Flavobacterium sp. N2550; assembly: GCF_025947265.1. Lineage (NCBI taxonomy): Bacteria > Pseudomonadati > Bacteroidota > Flavobacteriia > Flavobacteriales > Flavobacteriaceae > Flavobacterium > Flavobacterium sp. N2550. Next base: position 220,159 of record NZ_CP110007.1, read on the forward strand.
AAACGTGACAAACCTTGTAGATCTTGTCAACAAAGCTAAAACTCTTGAGATAGTCTAGGCCTAGCTATAGCGCGACATTACCCTGCCTAGTTTAGACGAAAAAGAATTGATTAGTTTATAATAATCCATTGCCATAGACAGTGTTTCTGTATTGTCTGAATCTGGGCCAGATGTAATGCTGCCTTTCAACTCCTCTATAATTCTGTCTACGAGATACCACCTCAATGTCAGAATTGTCTCTGAAACATATTGGCCTATAGTCTGGTCTTTTTGTTTTACTATAATATTTTGTCCTTCCCAGTTATGAAGAAGCTCTCTTTCCTCATACATTAATATGTCCGTAACTTCTTGAGCCAGTTCTGGCGCAAGATGCATCAGGTAATGTTCCATATTGAAAGATTCGTTTTGATGGAAATAATTCACCAAATCGTTGTAGATATCTCTGAATAGCGGATTTGCAAGTTCTACTTCGTCTTCTTGAAGGCTCAAATATATTCTTTGGTATACTTTGTATTCTTTTTTTTCGATTGCTTCTTCAATTTCGCCTTCATCGTTGGTCTTGAGCAGTACATCTTCGAATTCTTCTTCCTTATTCCCATACAACAGGAGAATTTCGATTATTTTTCGCTCTAATTCATAAAGGACATCGATTTTTGGAGTCGTTTCTGAGTTTTCGTTCTTTACAACTTCAAAAGCTTTCTGCTCTTGTTTTTGCTTTTTACCGGTATCCGTAACTTCTTTCTGGACAAGCTGTGCCAATGTATTGACCAAGACTTGCTCCGAGATATCCATTATTCTTGCCGTTTCCTGAAGATAGATTTCTCTTTGGATACGATCTGGAATTTTTGAAATACTGGCCACCATATCGCGAATCAGTCCCGCTTTTTTGACAGGGTCATTCTTCGCTTCATCCATAAGCAGCGAAGCCTTGAACTGAATAAAATCTTTTGAATTAGCTTCTAAATAACGGACAACCTCATCATGAGAATTTTTTCTGGCGAAACTATCCGGATCTTCACCGTCAGGGAACGTACACACTTTGACATTCATCCCTTCTTCAAGGATAAGGTCAATCCCCCTGATTGAAGCTCTTAACCCGGCCGCATCGCCGTCAAAAAGCACTGTAATGTTTTTTGTCAGACGGTTGACTAAACGAATCTGGTCGGGCGTCAGTGCCGTTCCGGAGGAAGCTACCACGTTTTCTATTCCGGCTTGATGAAATTGGATCACATCTGTATATCCTTCAACTAAATAGCAATTATCAAGCTTTGCAATGGCCTGCTTGGCATGAAATATTCCATAAAGGACTTTACTCTTGTGGTAAATATCGCTTTCAGGCGAATTCATATATTTTGCGGCCTTCTTGTCGTTGCCGAGAATCCTTCCTCCAAAACCGAGCGTCCGTCCCGACATGCTTTGTATCGGAAACATCACGCGTCCTTTAAATCGGTCAAATTGCTTATCCTCTTTAACGATGGTCAATCCTGTCTTGTCAAGATAGTCGAGCTTATACCCTTTACCTAAAGCTTCTTTGGTCAAGGCATCCCATGATTCTGGCGAATAGCCTAATTCGAACTTTCGTATGGTTTCGTTGGTAAAGCCTCTTTCCTTGAAATACGAATAACCAATCGCCTGGCCTTCTTCGTTATTGAGCAATATGTCGTGAAAGTACTTTTTGGCAAATTCCGAAACCAGATACATGCTTTCCTTTTCATTTGCTTCTGCTTTTTCTTCCTGCGACTGCTCTGTCTCTTCTATTTCTATATTGTATTTCTTGGCCAAATAGCGAATCGCTTCTGGATAGGTAAAATGTTCGTGCTCCATCAAAAAAGCGACGACATTTCCTCCTTTTCCCGAGCTAAAATCTTTCCATATCTGCTTTACGGGCGAAACCATAAACGAGGGAGAGCGTTCGTCAGAAAAAGGACTCAGTCCCTTGAAGTTGCTCCCTGCTCTTTTGAGCTGCACGAAATCGCCTATGACCTCCTCGACTCGGGCGGTTTCAAAAACTGTATCTATGGTTGTCTTGGCTATCAATTATAAAGAAGTATTCGGTTTTAAGAGTTCAAAGATACGAAGATTTTCGGCTTGCATAAATACAAAAAGCGCTCACACCTTTTTGTCGGCATGAGCACTTTTCTACGTATTCACTAACTTAAACACTCTTTAATTTAAATCAAATCTAATTCCTACGGAAATATTATTTTGGTCTACTGGATTATCTCGGAAAATCGTATTCAGATCGTATTTGGCATACAAGCTTATTTCGCCGTATCCGATGTAGGCACTAAGCCCATAAATAAAATCGTTTACATTGAAATCGCCTTTGCTTCTTTCTTTTACGTTATGATTGTCAATTTCATAGCGCAAGATTTGTTTGGATTTTACATTTACTCCTCCATAACCTCCGATACCGAATCGGAAGCTTTCATGCGAATGGAAGTAGGTTCTTTTTTCGGTAACGCGTTTTTTTGTGAAATCGAATTCTAGATGCACAGGAACTACCAAATAGACATTTCTAAAACGTGAATCCTTCAGATTGATTGGATTTGTCACCAAATTTGTCTGGTCGCCGTTTACCACAAAATTACGATTGTCCGTAGGGCGAAGATTGTTATACATCAACGACAGTCCGTATTTGGCATGCAAAAGGTTGTGGTTTTTCGCTAATCTTGTATTGAACGTGATTCCCCATTCGTAAAAATGCGATCCCCACACTCTATAATCAGAACCTTCAACAGAACTCAGGTCGCCTTCTGTCAGCGCATTGTTAAGACCAAAAGCAAAAACAAATTGTGATGTTGTCCTGGATTCGCTTCTAGTTCTTACGATAGAGTCTCTTTTTTTAGAGTCTTTATCCCAACTATCCCAATAAATACTAAAGGCTGTTTTTCTTCGTTCCGGAGGCAATTTTCCATCTACTTTTTCTTTCACTAACGCGGTTAGTTTTGCTTCTTCGGTTCCGACTCTTTCTTCAATATTTTTTGCTCTGGTGTCGGCAAGCGTGGCTTTTTGGCTATCCGCTTCTTCTTGCGAAATCTCCCCATTGTCAAGCCGTTTGTTTACGACTTCAACCTCCTCTTTTAGGGCATCTTTTTCTTCTTTTGTGATGGCTTCAATACGCTGTGCGATTGCTTTGGCTCTTTGTTCAAAAGTTTCTTGTGCAAATGCTTTGGATGCAAAAAGGCATAGCAATGCCGCTGCGTAAAAAATAATTTTTTGCATGATATTTGGTTTTAGTTTGTAAAGTCAGATTGATTTATTCGTTATTTCTGTTTGCAAGGGACGTCTTTACGTTTTCGTAATTCTTGCCGATGGATTTGACCACCTTGTCTCTAAAAGTCTCGTTCAATTCTCCTTCTACAGAAGAAAGCAAGCCTTTGGAATCCACTTTCACGCTCGATTTTGCGACGTATTTTTTGATAGACTGCGATTGGATTCTCGTTTCAGCTTCAGCCAAAAGCTGTTCTGATTCGATATACTTATTGGCTTTTGTCATCTCGTTTTGCCCAGCAGAAGCTATCATTTCTGTCTTTTCTTGCGTCGGTTGCAGCGCTTGGTCTTCTTTCTTCAAAGAAGTGGAAGACCCAGCTTTTTGATTCTTTTTTTGCACCGGCAACCTTGAAGCGATGGCTTCTGAATTAACTATCGTGATTTGATTTGATGATTTTGTATTTTGTTCTTCTGGGGCGCTGTTTTCAACTGCTTTTTCAGTTTTCTCTTCAGTCACAACTACATCATTCCCTTTCTCTATTACCGCTTCTGATTGGTTGAAGAAGATTGTCCCGACCAATAAAAATCCCAAAAAACTTGCTGCGATATAGAGCCATGTTCTTTTTTTAGGTTTTTTCTTTTCAGCTACCGAAAGCATGGCATCCAATCTATCCCAGGCCATTTCAGAAGGCTGAATGGTCCTTTCGTCTAGTTTCTTTTTGAAATCCTTTTCTAGTTTATTCGGTTCCATTTTGAAAATTCTTTAGTTTGTTAATTTGTTCCTGCAACATTTTTCGAGCATGTGACAATTGCGATTTGGATGTCCCTTCGTTTATTCCGAGCATTTTCGCAATTTCCTGATGCTTGAATCCTTCAATAGCATAGAGGTTGAAAACCATCCTGTAGCCGTCTGGCAGACTGTCAATCAAAAATTGAATATCTTCAACATTGAATTGGCTGTCTGTATTATTATGAGTCTCTTCGAAATAAGTCTCATCTTCAATATATTTTACTTTTTTCTGAACCCTGATGAACGAAATGCATTCGTTGATCATTATTCTTCTGATCCAGCCTTCAAAGCTTCCTTTGTGTTCAAAGTTTTTAAGGTTGGCAAAAACTTTCATGAAAGCGGTAATCATCACATCTTCTGCTTGGTGTACATCTTTTATATATTGCCTGCAGACACTTAGCATCTTCGGGGCATGGCCGGCATAAATCTTTTGCTGCGCATGACGGTTGTTTGCGACAGCCTGGCTGATTATGTCTTTTTCCTCTTGATGTAAAGCGATTACTTTCATTTAGTGTTTTTGATCTTTGACTTGAACATTTCAATCAGTGTTCTATTAGCATAGACGAGATTCGTTCGAAAAGGGTTGCATGGGGTGTAAAAAAAATTCAAATTAAATTGCTTAAAGGTAGCAACCTCCTATAAAACAAGGGTTAAAGTTAAAATATTTTTTGCTTCTTGAGGATTATCTTTTGTGTCTGCCCGTTTTTATTTACGTCTAATGTAATTTCGTTCTTGGTTTCTAAAAGCCTGCTGTATATTTTTTTGCATTGACAATAATCAAGGTAGTCTGCTTTTTGTCCGTCAACAGCCACTATTTCGTCATTGACCTGAAGTCCTGCTTTTGCTGCTTCGGAATCTTTGAGCAACGTGGCTACTTTTGATTTCCCGTCGTTATATTCTATTGTGAAGCCAAATGTACTCCAGCCATCATTCACAGCAGATTCATTTATAGGAAGAAAATAGATCTCATCGTCCTTGAAATTCATTGTGACGATATAATCTTTTATGATTGGGTTGCCAATTAGCGGTTCGTTGTTTGTCGAAGTATAATAAATCGGCTTGTTCAGATAAAGGAGGTTTTTAATTTCGACCTTACCAGAGTTTATGATATAAATCGGCTCTTTGATAACACCGTTTCCGCCTTCAGTTCCGCCGCCTGTTAAAGTAATCGCATTTTCTATCCCGTGCTTTTTGGCTATTTTTTCAGTCATGCTGAATAACGTAGCGCTTCCCAAATCAAACATCATTTTTTCTTTCTTGCCGTTTATCTTTACTTCTATATAAGGCATGAGCCTGCTATTAAACGTAACAGGAACTTTCACGGCTTGTTTTAGATTCACTATCCTACTAATCTGGTCTGTTACTATTATTTTCTTATTTGGGTAATCAATCTGCCAGATATAGTTTTTGATAATACTGGCTCCAATCAATCCGCCGTCAATCGTACATTTTATAGTTGGCGATTCATCAAAATTCATCTGGAGCGCAGCTATATCATGAAATATAAGTTTTCCGATATGCAGGCTGTCCACTTTTACGATGTTGATTTCTTTTTTGATTTTATTGCTGCTTCCGACCGTCTGTTTCGTCAGTATCGGGAAGTTGTTTTTTGCCTGAATAGCGTCGGTTATATTATTATAGCCGCCCGTATCAAAAATATAATCATACGTCTGGCCTCCAATCCGAACTTGAATCACGATTTCGTTATTGCGATATTCAAAAGGAATTTCATAATAAAAATCTTTGTTTTCTGACTTTGCGGTGTTGATCCAATTCAGAACTTCTTTAGGTTTCTGGGCATGGACATACGCTGAAAAAAGGAAAAAAAACACATATAAGAATCTCATAGCAAAAGTATTAGGTTAGACATGCTATAGTCTAAGACGATACTGCTACAAAAAAGGTTGCATGAAGGATAAAATAATAATTGTCAACGGATTAACGGATTGAAAGAAATTATTTTTTTCTTTCGATAACGTAATTTACCATCAAGGTAAGCGCGTCTTTATAAGGAGAATTTGGAAAATCTTGTATCAGAAGAAGGGCCTCATCTTGAAATTGGATCATTTTTTCTTCGGCGTACGCCAAGCCATTGTTGTTTTTGACAAACGCGATTACTTCCTTGACGCGTTTTTTGTCTTTATTATGGTTTTTGATGGAATTGATTACCCAGCTTTTTTCTTTTGGCGAACAGTGATTCAAGACATAAATTAACGGAAGCGTCATTTTTTGCTCTTTTATATCAATTCCGGTCGGCTTTCCGATAGCGTCATCTGTGTAATCAAACAAATCATCTTTTATCTGAAAAGCCATTCCGATAAGCTCTCCGAATTTGCGCATCCTTTCAATAATCTCGCTATTTTCTGGAAGCACAGAGCAGGCTCCAAGCGAGCAGCAAGCAGCAATCAGAGTCGCTGTTTTCTGGCGTATGATTTCGTAATAAATATCTTCAGTAATATCAAGCCTTCTTGCTTTTTCGATCTGGAGTAGTTCGCCTTCGCTCATTTCGCGAACGGCTACGGAAATGATTCTCAGTAAATCAAAATCGCCATTATCAATAGAAAGCAACAATCCTTTTGACAACAAGTAATCGCCTACGAGAACAGCAATTTTATTTTTCCATAAGGCATTGATGGAGAAAAAACCACGGCGCCTGTTACTATCGTCTACGACATCATCATGAACAAGAGTTGCGGTATGGATTAATTCGATGACTGAAGCGCCACGATACGTCCTTTCATTGACTATGCCTTCAGAAACCATCTTGGCTGTCAGAAAAACAAACATCGGACGCATTTGTTTCCCTTTTCGGTTGACGATATAGTAAGTTATCCTGTTGAGCAAAGCTACTTTTGAAGACATTGCTTCGTGAAACTTTTTTTCAAAAAGTTCCATTTCGGCAAGAATCGGCTGTTTTATTTGCTCGGTGATTTTCATTGGAAACAAAGATACTATTTAAGTGTTAAAGTGCAAGAAGTGTCATAAGATTATAAAATTCTCTTTTTAAAAAAGACGCTGTCAGGATTTGAAACCCTGACAGCGTCTTTATATATTCTTTTACTCTAAATTATGCTTCTTTATTAGCCAATTGTCCGCAAGCAGCATCGATATCTTTTCCTCTGCTCCTTCTCACTTTAACAACGATGTCATTTTTTTCTAAAGCTTTGATGTATTCGTTTATAGATTCTTCTGAAGCCTGTTGAAATTCACCGTCATCAATTGGATTGTATTCGATCAGATTGACTTTACAAGGAACGTATTTGCAGAATTTCACTAGAGCATCAACCGAAGCTTTATTATCGTTAATGCCTTTCCAGACAACATATTCATAGGTAATTTTACTTCTGGTTTTGTTATACCAATATTCCAATGACTCGCGCAAGTCTGCTAACGGAAAGTTTTGGCTGAACGGCATGATTCGAGAACGAATTTCGTCTATTGCGGAATGAAGGGAAACAGCCAGTCTGAATTTTACTTCATCGTCGGCAAGTTTTTTAATCATCTTCGGAATTCCTGATGTAGAAACAGTTATTCTTTTTGGCGACATTCCGAGTCCTTCTGGAGATACAATCTTGTCAATCGCCTTGATAACATTATTGTAGTTCATCAGCGGCTCACCCATACCCATGAAAACAATATTGGAAAGTGGACGATTATGATAGAGCTTGCTTTCGTTATCGATAGCTAAAACTTGGTCATAGATTTCATCTGGATTGAGGTTCCGCATTCTTTTGAGTCTTGCGGTAGCGCAAAAATTACAATCGAGACTGCAGCCAACTTGAGAAGAAACACAGGCTGTTGTTCTTGTGTTTGTTGGAATCAAAACAGATTCTACTACTAAGCCATCGTGAAGACGCACTGCATTTTTTACAGTCCCATCTTCACTTTTCTGCATCTGGTCTACCCTGATATGATTGATAACGAAGTTTTCTTCCAACATTTGGCGCGTTGTTTTTGCAACATTTGTCATGTCGTCAAAATTATGGGCGCCCTTGCTCCAGAGCCATTCATAGACTTGGTTACCACGAAAGGCTTTGTCTCCGTTGGATACAAAAAACTCGCGAAGCTGGTCTTTGGATAATGCCCTGATGTCTTTTTTCTCGATTTGCATGGCGCAAAGTTATATATTAGAAGTGATAAGTACCTAATGAGTGTTAATATTTTATAATTTTGCAAAAACTTTTTTACCATGCATTTTATTTCTCCCGAACTAGAACTTTATGTCGAAAGACATTCCGAAAACGAGCCTGCGCTTTTAGCAGCACTGCATAGAGAAACCTATCAAAAAATCATGCAGCCGAGAATGCTGAGCGGTCATTTTCAAGGGAGAGTCTTAAGCATGTTATCTAAATTGATACGTCCAGTAACTATTCTTGAAATCGGTACGTATACTGGTTATGCAACTTTGTGTTTAGCAGAGGGAATGCAGGAAAATGGCTCAATCGACACGATTGATATCAATGAAGAATTGTCCAGCATCCAAAAAAAGTATTTTGACTTATCACCATGGAAGGATCAAATCTCACAGCATTTGGGCGATGCTTTAGAAATCATCCCAACTTTGGGAAAGAGCTATGATTTAGTTTTTATTGATGCCGACAAAGATAACTACCTGAGGTATTTCGATATGATTCTTCCCCTGATGAACAAAGGCGGAATTATTCTTTCCGATAACGTGCTATGGAGCGGAAAAGTACTCGAAACGCCAGATCCAAGGGACTTAAGTACTAATGTTTTATTAGAATACAATAAAAAACTTAAGGAAGATCCGAGAATCGAAACAGTATTGTTGCCTATTCGAGACGGACTAACCGTGAGCAGAGTTCTGTAACTTAATTTCGGATTGGCTCGTCGTTCGTCGGATTGTCGACATATTCTTTTTGCGGAAAATACTTATCTCTTAAATAAGCATATAATTTCAGCATAATCAAAGCCATCAGGATTCCCCAGATGTAACCGCAAAGTATATCGCCAGGATAATGCAATCCAAGGTAGATTCTGCTATATGCAAAAATCAGAGGCCAAAGGAAAATGAATCCCATGTATTTCAGATAAGGCTTTAGTACCTTATACAGAAAGAAGGCTGCCGCCATCGAATTTGAGGCATGGCCTGAAATAAAACTAAAGGATTTTCTTTTTTGTACGGCCCTAATCAAGTCCACCAGATCAGGATTGCTACCTGGCCGCAGTCGTTGAAAACCATTTTTAAAAAGATTTGTAGTTTGATCTGTCAATGCAATCAGCAAAGCCATGACCACTATTATCATCAAGGCATGTTTCCAGCCAAGGTGCTTGAACACAAGATACATGATAATCGCAAAGATTGGAATCCAATTTATCTGTTTTGTAATGAATAGCCAAAAACCGTCGAATTGTTCCGAACCAAGGCTATTAAGATAAATAAACAGGTTTTTATCAAGTTCCAATATTGTTTCCATCTATCTGTCTTGTCTTTTTATTGGCCCCTCTCCTATGGTTTCGATATCTTCTTTGACTTTATTAATTTCGGCATCTACATCTTGAGTGATTTTATCTAAGCCAAAACTATTGTCGTTGGAATTTTCAATAATCTTGTTGAAGTTTTCCTTTACTTTATTGATTTCATCAGAAAAACCGCCTGTCAAAGATTTTGTATCTAGACCGCTATCTGAGGCTGTTTTGTGAATTTCCGACTTAATATCTTCAGTCGCATTTTTAAGCTGCTGCATTCCTTTACCAAGTGCTCTTGCAACTTCCGGGATTTTGTCTGCTCCGAAAAGCATGATTGCGATGAATATGATGAATATAAATTCTGATCCTCCTATGCCAAACATAATCTTGTATTTTATATCACAAAGATACGGTAAAAAACTAGCTGCAGTTTCAGCTTTATCTTTTTACTAATCTATTTTAATACGATTTTAACTAACCTCCTAATTCGTCAAACTTTGATTTTATCTTCTCTTTCGGCCATGAATTATTCTCAAGATCGATATCGGCAGTCTGTAATTTTGGATCCAGTTTTATCTTAGCAACTTTCTTTTCAGTAGCAAAAACACGGGATACCGTCTGATTTCCTTTTCTCCAGATTTGTACCGGAAAATTATAATCTTCTGTAGATCCGTCATCATAAGTCAGCTGTACCAAAATAGGCATCAACATGCCGCCTGGCTTATCAAAAGCAACTTCATAAAAATATTTCGGAGACTTGAGCTTGCTTCTTTCTTCTTGCGTATATTTTTCTTGGATGAAATCGGCCAAAACTTTTATATCATTTACATCAAAAGACTTCATATTCTTTTTATTGAGATCTTTTGAATCTCCAGAAACCATATACACAAATGGTCCGTCTTCTTTATTAAAACGGCCTCTTCGTATTGTTACGTCTTTAGTTTCCTTAGGAGCTTCAGACGAGACATAGTATTCTTTCACGTCTTGGATTCCGATATCTACATAATCTGTTGAATAGAACCATCCTCTCCAGAACCAGTCCAAATCAACTGCAGACGCATCTTCCATCGTTCTGAAAAAATCTTCTGGCGTAGGATGCTTGAATTTCCATCGATTCGCATAGGTCTTAAATGCATAATCAAACAGCTCTCTTCCCATAATAGTTTCACGAAGAATGTTCAGCCCCGTTGCTGGCTTGGCATACGCATTCGCTCCGAATTGTTGGAGGCTTTCTGAATTGGACATGATAGGCTCCAGAAAATCCTGAGGACCGCTCATATACGGAACAATTTTTGCCGCCGGCCCTCTTTGTGAAGGATAGCTTGAGCTTAATTCTTGTTCGGCCAAATATTGCATGAATGTGTTCAAACCTTCGTCCATCCATGTCCATTGGCGTTCGTCTGAATTGACAATCATCGGGAAGAAATTATGCCCTACTTCATGGATGATTACGCTTTGCATTCCGTATTTTATTCTTTCGCTTATGAAACCATTTTCGTCTGGACGTCCATAATTCCAACAAATCATCGGATATTCCATACCTTGATCTTCGGCAGAAATCGAAATCGCTTTTGGATACGGATAATCAAAAGTGTGCGACGAATAGCTTCTTAAAGTGTGCGCTACCGTTTTTGTGGAATATTCGCCCCATAGCGGATTGGCTTCTGGCGGGTATAAGGAAATAGCCATCACTGATTTTTCGGAAAGCTTCACAGCCATAGCATCGTAGATGAATTTTCTGGATGTCGAAATTCCGAAATCGCGCACGTTTTTAGCGCTGAATTTCCATGTTTTCTTTTTATCCGAAAATCCTTTTGATGCAGCTTCTGCTTCTTCTTGGGTAACTACCACAACAGGCTTGTCATAGGTCTTTTCAGCCAATTGGTATCTTTTTAATTGTTCTGCAGTAAAAACCTCTTTTCTATTCATCAGGTCGCCTGTAGCTTCTAAAACATGATCGGCAGGAACCGTAATATTCACATCAAAATTTCCAAAAGGAAGCGCAAATTCTCCAGCTCCCCAAAATTGCATGTTCTGCCAGCCTTCCACATCATTATAGACAGCCATTCTTGGATAAAACTGAGCGATTACATAGAGATTATTGCCATCTTTTTCGAAATGCTCATATCCAGAACGTCCTCCGTCTACTCTATAATTGTTTATGTTGTACCACCATTTTATGGAAAATGAGATTTTTTCTTTTGATTTTAGCGGCGTATCCAAATCAATACGCATCATGGTTTGGTTGATGGTATATTTCATCGGTTTTCCTTTGGCGTCTTTTACGTATTCGATTACAAAACCTCCGTCAAAGCTTTCTTCCATGAATTTCTTTGAAAATCCAGCAGGAGTCATGGCTTTCTCCATCTTTTGATTTTCGACCAATGTAGATTTAGAGTTTCTCTCTTTTTGATTTTGATCTAGCTGCACCCATAAATATTCCAGATTTTCAGGCGAATTATTATGATATGTTATCGTTTCCGTCCCATAAACTTTCGTGTTCTTGTCATCCAATTCGATGTCCATTTTATAATCGGCTTGCTGCTGATAATAGGCCGGTCCTGGAGCTCCAGAAGCCGTTCTGAACATATTAGGTGTCGCCAGAAGATCATACATCTGGCTGAATTTATTGGTATCGTATTTTCCAGGCTCGCGCTTCTTATCGGTGTTTTTTGTTTCCTGTGCGAAAACTACGGCAGGAAGCATTGCTAGTAGAAAAATTATTCTTTTCATTGAAAATCGATGATTTTGTTTTAAGGATTGAAATTTAGTCAATTTGGCGTAATGCAAAAAAAATTGCTAATAATTTAACACTCCGCGCATTTTTCCCGACGTAAGCAGCAAGCTTTGCTTATTCCCTGCAATATTGGTGTGGAAAATATGCTGCTGGTCGTACAACTCCATGAGGATGGTGTCTTTTATTTCTAACGAACTGACTTTTTCGATGTTTTTGATAGTGAAGTAGCAAATTAGCACATTGTCTTCGACTTCCTTTCCTAAAAAATGGATTTCTTTTTCTTGGCCATCTACCTTGATACTGAATTTTTCTTGAAAATATTTCTGAAGATACTCTTTGCTTTCTTTTAATTCTTTAGAGGTTCCGAGGTATATTTTTTTATTAAATTTTTTCTCGAGAGCCAAATCTATATCATCAATAAATAGTCGAGAAGTAATTTCTATCGCTTTTTTTTGCGGAACATAATCCAGCTGATTGACAGATACATAAAATTTGTGCAGTGACACGGAAGTCAATATCACAAAGAGAAATAGAAGAGAAATTGTCTGGATTACTTTTTTCATTTTCCAAAAATACTCAATCTTTCGGAACTTCTGAATTTTGCAGCTTATCGTATTCCACTGCAAGCTCATTAATCAAAAAAGTAGCCAGCGTTTTGTTTTTGGCCCTGACTGCAGTCGCAAATTTCAAATCTTCGATACAGAAATACTTGAATGCTCTTATATAATCGGGATGGATTTTGAGCGTTTCGGTGTAGAAAGCATCGTCATACAGATTGTCTACTTTCTCTAAAAGCATTTCTTTTTTTTCTACAGACACTTGTTGTTTGAGTCTTTTTGTCCTTCCTGACATGAAATTTAGCAACGGATCAAGAAGTCCTGTCGTCGCCGTTCGTACCTTTCTTTCGGCAGGCGTATATACTTTTGCAGGCTTGGATAAGATGCCTAGCGAAACAGCATTGATGTTATTATATTTGGTAATTTCGACCTCATCTAGTTGCGTCGCTTTGGGTATCATAGTGATGAAAACGGTTTCAGATTTCAAATCGTCAGCTTCTATAATTTTTCTTTTGTATTCTAGGCTGAGGGCAGATAACACCAAAAGATCATCTTCTTTAGCAAGAATTCGGAATTCGCCTTTTGCATCAGTTTGCACCGATTTTTCATTGACAAGATTGACCACGTTGATTCCTTCTATATTATTGCCATCGGCTGTGACTTTTCCGTGGATCATCTTTTCTTGTGAAAAAAGAAACTGCACGACAAACAAGCCTATTAAAAGGAAACTATTTTTCATCTGAAAGAATGTTGATGTATTTTGTTGCCAATTGGCCTAGCAAAAAATTCATCATCTGTTTGTTTTTATTGTTAAGTTCTTTTATAAACTGCGCGTTTTCAATAGCATAATATTGAAAGCCTTTTACATTTTCTGATGGAATTTTCAACGTACTTATGAGATAATCATCTTCATACAACTCTTGAAATCTTTTTATCAAAAGCTCCTTTCGCTCTACTTTTAGTTGGTTTTTTAAATTTTTTGTGCGTCCCGAGATTGCATTAATAATAGGATCAAGACTAAATATAGCTCCAAAACCTACCGAAAGATTTAAGTCAGTAGCGGTCTTGAGCTTTCTTTCTGCTGGCGTATATACTTTTGCTGGCTTTGACAAAATCCCTAAATCAACCGCATTGATATTGGAATATTCTGTAATGACGACTTCGTCGAGCTGATTCGTTTTTGGAACCATCTGGATTGTGATTATTTCTGCTTTCAAATCTTCCGAAGCTATAATCTTTCTTTTATATTCAAAATTTATCGCCGAGAGCACGAGCAGATCGTCTTCTTTTGCCAAAATATAGAATTCTCCATCAGCATCCGTAATAGCTGATTTTTCATTGACAAGATTGACTACATTGATTCCTTGCAAATAATTACCATCGGCTAGAACCTTTCCGTGTAATAACTTTTCCTGAGATTGCGAAAACACAATCCCTGTCAGCAGGAGAAAAAATAGGGCAAAATAATTATTTTTTCTCATCGGCTAGCAAGGCTTTATATTTTTCTGCTAACTTGATTATGGAAGCTTCCATGGCTATCTTATTATTTCCGTCCATAGCCTTCGCGAATTCTTCATCACCGACAATGTAGTATTTGAAACCATTAACGTAGTCTTTTGGAATATCCAAACTTTCAGTGTAATAACTTTCATCAAAATAATTATCGATTTTTTCGAGCCTGGCTATTTCTTTTTCAACTTGGACACCTTTTTTTAGTGTTTTTGTCCTTCCAGATAAAAAATTAAGTATGGCGTCGTTGCTGATGCCCAGGCCTTGAATCAGCTCTACAGGTTTTGAGGCTGTTCTTAGTTTTCTTTCCGCTGGCGTATAGACTTTTGCTGGCTTCACAACCGAAAAACCATCGCTGTCTTTGTTGACAACGACTTCATCAAGTACCGTAACTTTAGGCTGCATGACAATTTCAAGGGTTCCAGCGGTGAATTCATCGCGGGTAATGGTTTTTCTTTTATGCTCTAAATTTGTTCCTGATAATATCAATACATCACCCGTTTTTGCATAAATGACGAATTCGCCTTTGGCATTAGAACGTGCCATAGTAGCATTCGAAAAATTAACAATTTCAACATCTTCGACCAAAGCTTTGCCAGCCGTTATTTTTCCTTGCATCTTCTTGTTGTCGTTTTTTTGAGAAAAGACGACTTGAGAAAGCATTATCAGCATTATAAAAAAGTAGTTATTTTTCATCGGTTATGGTTTGAATGTATTTTTTAGCTATCTCTCCTAATAAAAATGTCGTCATCGCTTTATTTTTACTGCTCAAGATTTTCACGAATCGTTCGTTTTCTACCGCATAATACAAAAATCCTCTTACATGGTCAGAAGGAATCTTTAGTTTTTGCGTGTAATAGTCTTCATCAAACATATCCTCGAGCTGGCTCATCCATTTTTCTTTCCGCTCAGCTTCTAATTCTTTTTTCAGCATGGCTGTCCTTCCCGAAAGCATATTAAAGAGCGGATCGATCGTAAGCGAAGAATTCAGTCCTACTTTTGGATCTAAACCAGTGGCCGTTCTTAATTTTCTTTCGGCTGGCGTATAGACTTTGGCAGGTTTCGGAATAATTCCCAAATCATAGGCGTTGATGCTCTTATATTGTACGACCATAACTTCATCCAGCTGGTTTACCATAGTTTCCAGTTTTACAAAAAGCAATTCCTTTTCAAAATCACCGGGATCGACAACAACGGTCTTTCCTCTAAATTGTATGGACGAAAACATTATAGAATCGCCTTCCTTAGCCATAATCGAAAAGTAACCACCTTCTTTGGTTACTGTTTCTTTTCTAGAAGACAGATTCAGAACGTAAATCCCGTCAAGATTCGGCGTATACGCAGTTATTTTTCCTTTCAGCGTTTTCCTTTCAGAAGCTTGGGCAAGCACCGAAGGAGAAATGGCAATAAAAAAGGAGCATAAAAATAACTTTTTAAGCATAATCATGTGGGGGATAGGTTTGTCTGGTAAAAATATCCTATCTGCCTCCAAATATATTGCCAAAGACGTACTAAAATTATGTTAATAATAAACTTTTGCAAACCAGCACTCAATAATTTATAAACCTTGCTAACTTTACCGCTATTAAATCTAACGAAATGAAAAACCTGATTATCGCCAGCACTTCAACACTTCATGGCGGTGGCTATCTCGACTATCTGCTGCCTGAGCTTTCGGCGCATTTTAAAAATATCACGATGCTGCTCTTTATACCTTATGCGAGACCCAGCGGCATTAGCCATGACGAATATACTGAAAAAGTACGACAGGCTTTTTCCAAAATCGACATTAAAGTCAAAGGATTGCATGAATTTGAAAACCCGAAAGAAGCTATAAAACAGGCCGAGGGAATTTTTACGGGCGGCGGAAATACCTTCTTATTGGTTTCGCAATTGTACCGTTATGACCTGATGACCTTGCTATCGGAAACTTTAAAAAAAGGAACGCCTTATTTAGGAACCAGCGCTGGCAGTAATATCACGGGACTGACCATGCAAACTACGAACGATATGCCTATCATTTATCCGCCCAGCTTCCAGACTTTAGGAATGATTCCTTTTAACCTGAATCCACATTATTTGGATCCTGATACAAATTCAACACATATGGGCGAAACCAGAGAAACGAGAATCAAAGAATTCCACCAATTCAACACTTTGCCTGTTTTAGGATTGCGAGAAGGAAGCTGGCTCGAGGTAAGAAACGAAACCATCACTTTGAAAGGGAATTTAAAAGCCCGGATTTTTAGACAAAACCAAGAACCCGAAGAATTAGAAAGCGGAAGCGATCTGAGTTTTCTTAAATAATTTACAGAAATACTAAAAGCAAAAAACCTCAAGCTTTCACTTGAGGTTTGATTTTAGAGCGGAAGACGAGGCTCGAACTCGCGACAACCAGCTTGGAAGGCTGGAGCTCTACCAACTGAGCTACTTCCGCATTACTACGGTGCAAATATAAGTAATAAGTTTTTTCAGTTGCAAGTTTTTTTTCAAAAAAAATGGAATCTTTTTTTCGCAACCTTTGCAGTGATGCGCTTTTTAGCCTCTAAAAGTTTTAGTATTAAAATGTTATATTTTCAATTCAATTAAAAAAATTTCAAAATAAAAATGCAAACGATAAAAGAAATACCCGCGCTAGAAACATTTTCGGTCCGACTTCCTGTTTTGAGGCCGGGTAAACCGATAGAAACTTGCCACTTTGAAGGTGATAATTTAGAAACAACGAAGCATTTCGGGTATTTTAATGATAAAAAATTAGCAGGCATCGCTTCATTATTTAAACACCCTACTCCTTTTTTCAAAGAAGAACAGCAATTTCAGCTGAGAGGTATGGCTGTATTGTCGGAATATCAAAAAAAAGGAATAGGAGAAATTTTGGTCAAGCATGCCGAAAAAGATGCTATCGAAAGAGGCGGAAAACTCATGTGGTTTAATGCTCGAGAAATAGCCGTACCCTTCTATAAAAAGTTAGGTTATGGAATTATCGGCGAGCCGTTCGACATTGAAGACATCGGAAAGCATTACGTCATGTATAAAAATCTGGATACAATATAAAGTTTATCCAAATTAGTTCGCAACTTGAAACTTTTTAAGTAATTTCACCAAAGAAGTCCCCTAAAGCTATTTTGGCCATGTATCGATTTGTTCTCATAACGACATTATTCTTGCTGCTAGTTTCCTGCAAGGAGAAAGAAATTGCATACGCTGAGCCTTCAAAAAAGGATGTTGCAAAAACAGCTGAGAATGCAATCAAGCGTTATGCAGTCGATTCTACCTATGTCGCAACTTTTGAAAACGATTCGCTTACTTCGTTTTATAAAATGAATGGCTTCCAGACTGTATGGAACACTCCAAAAAACAGGACAGTAATCATTGATGCGCTTTTAAGAGCCGATCAGGAAGGATTAGACCCTACAGAATATAATGTCAAAGATTTGAATCGTTATGGAGAAAACATCACTGCATTAACCGACAAAGAAATTGCTAGCTATGATGTTTTGATGACGCTTTCTATCCAAAAATACCTCTGGCATTTAACACAAGGAAAACTAAATCCTCGAGAATTATACACCGATTGGGATCTCGCACAGAACAAGGCAGAAATCAACCAGATGCTGACAACCGCAGCTAATGGAGATTCTTTGCAAATCATTATCGAAAAGGCCAAACCGACTCATATCGTTTACAAGAAACTGAAAGACGCTCTGATTCTCATCAATACTTTCCCTACCGATACCTTAAAAAAAATTGAAATTGCGGTAAAATTAAAGGTCAACGACACCAGCTCTTCTTTGATAGACATCAAAAAAAGACTGATGTATTGGAGGGATTTAAAAGCGCCCGATTCTCTTACTTCGCTTTATGATCCGGAAACAGCAAAGGCTATAAAACGATTCCAGCTTAGGCATGGACTAGCGGCAGACGGAGTAATTGGAAGCGGTACCGTTATGGCCTTGAATACTACAAAAAACACAAGAAAAGAACAGATTATTGCAAACCTTGAGCGCTGGAGATGGTTTCCGCGAGAAATGGGAGAACATTATATTATTGCCAATATTCCCGATTATAAGCTTCATACCGTTTTCAAGAACGATACGACGCGAACACATAATATTATCGTCGGTACTTCTAAAAGAAAGACGCCCATATTAAGTTCTAAGCTAAGCTATGCCGTTTTTAATCCAACATGGACTGTACCGCCGACAATTCTCAAAGAAGATATTATTCCTGCAACGACCAAAAATCGAAATTATCTGGCTAGCAAAAACATTACGGTCTATGACAAAAATGGAAAAGAAATAAGCGCTGCCAGCTGGAATCCAGAAAAAGCCTTGAATTACCGCTATGTCCAAAGTCCTGGAACCTATAATTCGTTAGGAATGGTAAAAATAATATTCCCAAACAATTTCACGGTTTACCTACATGACACGAATCATAGGGAATATTTCGACAAGACAAACCGCTCGCTAAGTTCCGGATGCGTCCGCGTTCAAAATCCGTTAGAATTGACCGAGTATCTACTAGATGACAAAACCAATTGGAGTCTTGAAAAAATTACGGAAACGCTAAAAAGGGAAAAAACACAAAGTGCTAAAATCAAAAATGAAATCTACATTTATCAGCTCTATTGGACCGCTTGGAGCCATGATAATATACTCCAGTTCAGGCCAGATATCTATACTTTAGACAGCGAACTGTATTCTAAATTACGAAATTAATTTGGTAGCTGTTTTGTAATTTGCCGTAGGATGGTAAATAAAAAGACAAGACTTATCTTTGATCACATTAATAACTTCTTTCGTAATTCCGACTGGCAATGCAGGACAACCTTGGCTTCTTCCTAATCTTCCATGGCTTTTTATAAAAGATTCTGCCACATAATCAGCACCGTGAATCACGACCGCTCTATTTCTAGCATTATCGTTGATTCCTTTTTCCAGTCCGTCAAGACGAAGCGAAAGTCCATGTTTTCCTTGATAAACTTCTCCTGTTGCATAAAACCCAAGGCTGCTTTTGTTTGAAGAAGATGCATTTGAAAATTCTTTTGCAAACTCTTCACCAGTATTTCTTCCGTGAGCAACAAGCGAATTGTAAAGGATTGTGTTTGTAGACATGTCAATAATCCAAAGCCTTTTCGCATTGGATGACAAGCTAAAATCAACAATCGTCAGGATATTTTTTGTAATCAGTCCTTTTTCTTTCAACTGGTAAAAGCCTTGAAGCGCTTTAGAAAAGCTCTCCATTTTTGGTAAAGGAAGATTATTAGAATGCAGCGTGCTGTATATTTTTTCGGCTTTCATCGAAAAACTTGCTTCTGAAGTGGCTGCGATTAATTTTTCAGGTTCTGTAGGCTTGCTCACATTTGTTGAAAATGAAGCAATAAACAACATAAAGACGGGTAAAAACTTATAAATCATTGAAATTCTGATGGGTTAAATTGACTTGGGGAGCGCCAAAAGTATTAAAAAAAATTTACTCACAAAATTTATTATTCTTAAAATGAGGTATTTAACAAAAATAACCGTTTCTTAAAATTAATGTAACAGAGATACTAACGGAAAAAATTCAAAAATATTGTAAAGTAATTGTGTATCTATATTTTATGGCTATTTTTGTTACTCCAAACAAGCACTAATGGGCAAGCCTTTTTTATTGATTTTATTCTTTTTCTCAATCATTTTTACTTTTGATGCTTACGGTCAAAGAAAAAATTTGCAGACAAAATCAATTTCTGAAAGCATTACCATTGATGGAAAATTAAACGAATCCATCTGGAATAGTGCCACTGTTGCTACCGATTTCTTAATGCTCGAGCCTGACAATGGAAGGCCAATAAGCTCCGAAAAAAAAACCGACGTCCGTATACTTTACAACAATGATGCCATTTATGTAGCCGCATTGCTCTATGACGACGACCCTAAAAAAATCCTGAAAGAAATGACCCAAAGAGATAATTTTGGGACAGCAGATCATTTTGGAATCTTTATCAACGGATTTAATGACGGCCAGCAAGATTTTCGATTTTTTGTAAGTGCTTCAGGCGTACAGATGGACTGCCTTGCTACCGAAGGCAACGAGGACTACAGCTGGGATGCTATTTGGGACAGTGAAGTTACAATAACAGAATTTGGCTGGGTCGTTGAAATGAAAATTCCTTATGCCGCTTTGCGTTTCTCTAATGCCGAAAAGCAGACTTGGGGCGTTAACTTTTATAGAGAAATCAAAAGAGACCGCCAAAAATATACTTGGAACTTGATTGACATGAAAATTGGGGCGACACTTCCGCAAACCGGACAGCTCGAAGGTATTGAAAATATACAACCTCCTACTCGCCTTTTCTTTATCCCCTATTCTTCTTTTTATGTGGAAAACAGCGAAGAAGGAACCGACAACAAATTCAAAGCCGGAATGGACATCAAATACGGCATCAACGATTCGTTTACGCTGGATGCTATCTTGGTTCCCGACTTCGGTCAGACCAAGTACGACAATGTAGTATTAAATCTTGGTCCTTTTGAACAGCAATTCAATGAAAATCGTCCTTTTTTTACAGAAGGAACCGACCTTTTTAACAAAGGAGAATTATTGTACTCTAGAAGAATCGGCGGAAGCCCTTCGGTATACTTATCTTCAACCGACGAAAATATTATTGCCAGTAATCCGTCTTCTGTAAACCTCATCAACGCCGTAAAAGTCTCTGGAAGAACTTCAAAAGGATTAGGAATTGGAGTGCTCAATGCCGTTACTGAAAAAACCTATGGCAACTTCAGAAATACCCAAACAAACGAGACAACAAAAGTAGTCGTAGAACCGCTAACCAATTATAATATCCTAGTTTTAGACCAACGGTTCAACCAAAATTCGTCGGTTGCGCTTGTCAACACCAATGTAACACGGAATGGAGAATTCCGCGACGCGAACGTTTCTGCCGTAGTTTACGACCTAAATACCAAGAATAACAAATTCAACCTTACGGGTGATTTCAAATACAGCTACATCAACGAATATGGAGATAATGACAATCAAGAAGGCATCAATACAGCAATACAGATTGGAAAAAAAGGTGGCAAATGGAGGTATAATGCAGGAGGATCGTATGTTTCAAAAAAATACGATGCAAATGACTTGGGAATTACGTTCATAAATAATTTTCATGGCATTTATACCAACATTGGATATCGAATCTTGAATCCAAATTCTGTTTTTAACACTTTCAAGATCAACACAAATTATTATGCCGAATTTCAAAATACAACAGGTCGATTGCAGAAAGGAGAAATAAACATTGATTTTAACTCAACCAGCAGAAAAAACGACTATTATGCATTAGCAGTCTATATCAATCCGCTAGAAACCTATGATTTCTACGAGTCGAGGGTAGACGGACGATATGTAAATATCCCGAAGAACGTTTATTCTTCAATTTATTTCTCGTCGAATTACAACCGAAAATTTGCTCTAGACATAACACCTTATTGCACGATAACAAGCGAAAAAAATCGTGCTTCTTACGGCTTAAAAATAGCCCCGCGATACCGATTCAGCAACAGACTGCTGATGAATTACATGATTGAGATTTACAACCAAAACAGTGACAGAGGCTGGGTTGCTTTTGACAATGACGACATTATTTTTGCAGAACGAGACCGAAGAACACTGACCAATGAGCTTGGGTTGAAATACGCTATGAATCCGAAAATGACTTTAAACCTCGCAGCTAGGCATTACTGGTCTTATGCAGAAAATAACCAATATTTAACACTTCAAAACGACGGAACGTTAGCATCAAATAGTACATTTACAGTAAATAAAAATTCGAATTTCAGCACTTGGAATTTTGACCTTTCCTATTCGTGGTGGTTTGCTCCCGGAAGCCAGATTTCTGTACTTTACAGAAACAACGCAACCGACTTTAGGACAGAAATCGACAGAAGGCTAGGAAATAATTTCAAAAATCTTTTTGACAACAACCTGAACAATATCTTCTCGATCAGCATCAGATATTTTATTGACTACAATTCGATTAAAAATAAATTTTAGATGAACAAGAAAGTAATCCTAATGATTTTGGATGGCTGGGGCAAATCTCCAGATCCGAAAGTTTCTGCAATTGACAATGCGAACACGCCTTTTATAGACAGCTTATATACACGATATGCAAACGCTCAACTACGAACGGACGGACTGAATGTAGGTCTGCCAGAAGGCCAAATGGGAAATTCAGAAGTTGGACACATGAATCTTGGAGCCGGAAGGATTATCTATCAAGATTTGGCAAAAATAAATCTTGCTGTTGAAAATAAAACACTAGAACAAGAAAAGGCATTAGTTGAAGCTTTCCAATACGCAAAACAAAACAACAAAAAAATACATCTTTTGGGCCTAGTTTCTGATGGCGGCGTTCACTCCCACATCAATCATCTAAAAGGTCTGATTGATGCTACGCAAGATTTCGGGCTAGAAAATGTTTTTGTCCATGCCTTTACCGATGGAAGAGATGTCGATCCAAAATCTGGAATATTCTTCATTTCGGCTTTAGAGAAACATATCGAAAACACGCCAGTAAAATTGGCTTCGATAATCGGACGCTATTACGCTATGGACCGCGACAGGCGTTGGGAAAGAGTAAAACGCGCTTACGACTTATTGGTCAACGGAATCGGAACTCATTCTCAAAATGCTGTCAGCAGCCTCCATGACAATTATGAAAAAAATATAACCGACGAGTTTATCGAGCCTATAGTAATGGTCGATCAAAACGACAATCCCGTCGCAACAATCAAAAATGATGATGTCGTGATGTTTTTCAATTTCAGGACAGACCGTGGAAGACAGCTGACCGAAGTTCTTACGCAGTTTGACTGTCATGAGCAAAACATGCACAAGCTGAACTTGTATTATGTTACGATGACTAACTATGATGATAGTTTTGTCGGAATGCATGTTATTTACGACAAAGACAACATCACCGAAACGCTTGGCGAAGTTTTAGAAAAGAACCATAAAAAACAGATCCGAATTGCCGAGACCGAAAAATATCCTCATGTGACATTTTTCTTCTCAGGTGGAAGAGAAGCTCCTTTTGTTGGTGAAACCCGAATCTTAAAAAACTCTCCGAAAGTTGCGACTTACGACTTGAAACCCGAAATGAGCGCTTATGAACTAGCAGACGCATTGGTTCCAGAATTAGAAAAAGAAGAAGTAGATTTTGTATGCCTGAATTTTGCCAACGGTGATATGGTCGGCCACACAGGCGTTATGGAAGCAGCTATAAAAGCTTGTGAAGCCGTTGACAAATGTGCCGAAAAAGTAATTACTGCCGCTTTGGAACACAATTACACGACCATTGTTATAGCTGATCATGGAAATTGCGAGACGATGATTAACCCAGATGGAAGTCCAAATACGGCACATACAACAAATCCGGTTCCGATTATTTTAGTTGATAAAGAGTTAAAACTTATCAGCAATGGTGTTTTGGGAGACATTGCCCCAACCATCCTTGATCTGATGGGCATCAAAAAGCCAGAAGCGATGACACAGCACTCTTTGCTGTAATCAATTGCAAATAAGACACCTACACTAAAACAGCAAAATTTCATCCAAAAAATGAAGTTTTTGCTGTTTTTCTTTTGACATCAATTGTTAATTTACACATTTACAGCAGAATATTGTTACAAATTATCATCAATTAAAAATAAACTGATTATTTTCGCGTTGAAAACATTTAAATTTCACAACGTTGTTTCTTTTTTAATATGACATCATTGAATAGAACACTACTCTTCATTTTTCTTATTTTAGCAGAAATTGCCTATTCACAAGGCGGAGCTTCTTCTTGTGCAGAACTGCAAGCTAATTTTGAGCAATACCAATCTTGCGCAACAAGCATTCCTTTTGAAAACTCGACCAATAATATTAGTGGCGAGGTTTTTAATACGACTTGTATCGGGGAACCTTTTCAAGGTCCGACCTGGTTTTTCATGAAGATTAAAACGAGCGGTGATATCTTTTTACAAATTTCTCAAGTTGACAATTTCGGAATTCCTTCTGACGTAGATTTTGTCTTATGGGGACCGTTTAATAATTTGAATAATATCTGCAGCCAATTGGACTTATCGAAAGAAGTGGATTGTAGCTGGCTGCCAGATGGAACTGAAAATGTAGCCTTACCGAATGCAGTTGCCGGGCAATTATACATCCTTTTAGTAGACAATTATTCCAACACGCCAGGCCAGATAACCATTACGCAAACTGGAGGCGACGGAAGTTCCGACTGCAGCTTTCTTTCTTCGGTCAAGATAAAAGACAATGCCGGAAATGATATCACGCAGTTCAATTATTGCCAGCCTGCGACTAAAGACCTTGTTGCTACTATCGATGTCACAGATTTTCCTGGAAATGTCGCTGATTTACGATTTAACTACAAATGGTATAAAGACGGAATCTTGATTTCTACGATAGCAAATTCGCTTTCTAGCACCAATACCTTAACCGTTTCGGAAAGCGGCACCTATAAAGTCGAGACAACAGCTTACGACAGCACAGATCCGACAGTAGACCTCAATACGCTAGAAGTAAGCGATGCCGAAATTGCGCTGAAATTCTTTATTGCTCCAAACATGACATTGCAAAACACCAATACGCAATGCTTGAGCAGTACACCCGTTTTGCAAACGGTTGACAATAATACGGTTATTCAGACTTATACCTATGAATGGTTCCGAAATGGAGCTTCTATTGCTGGAGCTATCGGCTCTACCTTTACTCCTACTTTGGCAGGAAATTATTTTGTGAGAATTTCAAATGACGGCTGTTCTCCTGTGGATTCAAATGTGATTACTATTTATGAATCCCCTCAAGTTACGATATCAGACAATCAGACCATCTGTGAGAATACTACTTATCAAATAACATCGGTTATTGCAAACAGCGCCAATCTTACAAGTATGACGTATCAGTGGTACAAAGACGGCAATCCGATTGCTGGTGCTACTTCAGCAACCTATACTGTTTCTGTTGCAAATCAAAATCCGAATACGACTTCTGCCTATGTTTTAGAAGTTACGGAACAAGGATTATGCATGACCGCTTCGAATTCAGTATCCATAACAATGAATGCGAAGCCAAGCTTAAGCACGACTCCTGTTCTGCTACAGCAATGCGATTATATTTCACCAAATAATGACGGAATCGCTACCGTAAACCTGACTCAAGCCTACAACAGCATCACGAACGGAGCTACTGGATTGACCTTAAGCTACTTTTTAGATGCAGGACTGACACAGCCTATAACCAATCCTAATGTATTTACAAATACACTTCCATTTACCCAAAATATTTACGTTACAGGAGTATATCCTGCTCAAACGCCAATATGCACATCGAATGTAGCAATTATCAATCTGGTCATAAACCCGACAAGCGTTGCGGCCTATACCAATAGGGCTCCTGTATGTCCTGAATTGAATGCGAACTACGGGCTGATTGATTTTGATTCGCAAAGAACCATCATAAAAAATACGTTCTTCCCTACAACCAATGTCAATATTGCTTTTTACAGTAATGAAATTGATGCCTCTATCGAAGCAAATGAGCTGACAAATTCATCGCAACTGCCAATAGGAATTTCAACCATCTATACCAGAGTAGAAACAAATAACAATTGTGCAGGGATTGGAACTTTTACGGTTGAAGTATATAGCACTCCTGCTCGAAATGGAATAACACCTATCAATGCTTGCCAAACAGAAACCATAGTTTTGTCTAGCAAAGACATTGAAATACTGACAGGACAGAATCCTACAGTAAGCGTTACCTATTTCAATACATTTGATAATGCTCGAGACAATGTCAGCGCTATAAACAAAAACACGCCTCTCCCATTAATTGTAGGAACCAAAACAATCTTTGTGAGATTATTTGATACAGCAACACAATGTTTCTCCATAGCCGATTTCAATATAAACGTATTTGAAAATCCAGTAATAACTGCTCCTGATCCGATCACAATGTGCGGTACAACAACAGCCGATTTTAACCTTGACGGAAGGATTACACAAATTACTTCGGGCAATATCAACTATCAGGTATTCTTTTATGAAACACTAGCCGACTTAGCAACAGATACTCGTATACCTGTCACAAATGCCTACAATTCGGCCTCAAAAACAATCTATATAAAAGTTATTGACCCTACAAACAACGGCTGTTCATCAACAACTTCATTGCAATTGAGAGTTGTGGGAAGTCCTGGCAATACTGTCAATCCTGATATCCTTCAAGCGTGTGATGACAACGGATTTTATAGTTTCGACTTGACCCAAAGACAAGGTCAGATGGCAGGAACGACTCCTTTGAATACGATTCAATTCCGATACTATACGGATGAGACGGAAGCCTTGGTCAACTCCAATACTACTATTCCTGTGCCTAGTGCTTTCACTAACAGAACAGCAGGTTATCAAAAAATTTATGTGCGATTGAACAGCACTGTAAACATCGACAGCGAGAGCGGAATCGCTTGCTTCAGGATACTCGAATTAGAATTGTTCGTAAGGCCGCTGCCTGCAAATAATCTTCAGCCGCACCCCTACAGAATCTGTATCGACATTCAGAACAATGTGATCAATCCAGCATTTATTGATACGCAATTATTAGAAACCGACTATGATTTTGTCTGGTATAATGGATCAGACGCGAATCCATCAAACGAAATTTCGTCTGAAACAACAAGCACTTTTTCTACATCAATACCAGGAAATTATTCTGTTAAAATCACGAATACAACCAACACGGCGCTCTGTTCTAGAATAATAAATTTCACGGTGAGGAACACATTAATTCCTTTTTCAATCCTAGGAGATCCAGCGGAGCAGATTACTTTCGAATCGGATAGTAAGGTGACTGCAATTGTTACGCCGCAATCGCCCGATTTTCAATATATGATTGATGATAACGGCTGGCAAGACAGCAATGTATTCCATAATATCAAAGAAGGCATCCATATTCTGAAAGTCAGAAACCGTTTTGGCTGTGGTGAAATCAGCACACGAATCGTAATCGTCGATTACCCTAAATACTTTACACCAAACGGTGACGGATTTAACGATACTTGGAACATCGGCGGAAGGACTTCGCTAGACATTTCCAACATCTATATCTTTGACCGTTATGGTAAAATCTTGACAGACCTTCGCGTAAATGGCATCGGCTGGGACGGTATGTATAACGGACATCCGCTTCCATCGGATGATTACTGGTTCAAAATACTTTACGAAAAAGACGGAGTGAAAAAAGAATTCAAGAGCCACTTTACCTTGAAAAGATAAAACCACAAAAAGCTGTCTCTTATGGAGGCAGCTTTTTTATTTGGCCTAATTCGCATAAAAATAGTACTTTTGCAAACTGATAAATTCAAATTTATGATTATCCAAAAAACTAGAGAAGAAATTGAATTGATGCGTGAAAGTGCTCTTTTAGTTTCAAAAACATTAGGTATGATTGCCGCAGAAATCAAGCCCGGAATCACGACTTTGCATCTCGACAAATTAGCAGAAGAATTTATTCGCGACCATGATGCCGTTCCAGGTTTTTTGGGTCTTTATGGCTGTCCGTCTTCCATCTTGACTAGCGTTAACGATCAAGTTGTTCACGGCTTACCGACAAATACTATAATTGAAGAAGGCGATATTGTTTCTGTGGATTGCGGTGTTTTAAAGAATGAATATTATGGCGACCATGCCTATACTTTTGAAATTGGTGACGTGGCTCCAGAAACTAAAAAACTGCTTCAAGTTACCAAAGAATCACTGTATGTAGGAATAAGAGAATTCAAGATGGGAAACCGTGTTGAAGACGTAGGAAATGCTATCCAAAAATATACCGAAGCTCATGGTTATGGAGTGGTTCGTGAATTGGTAGGACACGGTCTTGGCAAAAAAATGCACGAAGATCCAGAAATGCCGAATTACGGTAAACGCGGACGCGGAAAATTATTTGTAGAAGGAATGGTCGTGGCTATCGAGCCGATGATCAATCTGGGGACAAAAAATATCAAACAGCTAAAAGACGGCTGGACAATCGTTACTGCCGATAGAAAACCGAGTGCCCATTTCGAGCATGACGTGGCTTTGGTCAACGGAAAACCAGAACTACTTTCGACCTTTTCTTATATCTACAAAGCATTAGGAATTGAAAGCAATGAAGAAAACGAATTCAGAAGTCAGCCTTTGGTACTTTCCTAATGAAAAAAATTTTCAGATTTGTCTTAAATACGATTCCGAGGCCGATATTGATTCGCCTCAGCTATGTTATACGCCCTGTCCTTGCCTTTGCTTTGAAAGGAAAAAAATATACGGATCCGATTGATGGACGAAGCTTCAAAAAGTTTCTACCGTATGGCTATGGGACGCAGCGAAACAATGTGCTTTCCCCAAGCACTTTATCTTTAGAAAGGCATCGTTTGCTTTGGCTATACTTAAAAAACGAAACTGATTTTTTTACGGCTCCGAAAAAAGTGCTGCATTTTGCTCCAGAACAGGCATTTTATAAAATCTTCAGAAACCAAAAAAATCTGGATTATACGACAACCGATTTGCTGTCACCTTTGGCCGATGTAAAAGCAGACATCTGTAATTTGCCTTTTGAAGATAATTCATACGATGTCATTTTGTGCAACCACGTTTTGGAACATATCCCAGACGACACAAAAGCCATGCAGGAATTATACAGGGTATTAAAACCTGGTGGTATGGGGATTTTTCAAATTCCGCAAGACCTAAAAAGAGAAACTACTTTTGAAGACAATTCGATTACTGATCAAAAAGAGCGTGCTAAAATTTTCGGACAATACGACCACGTTCGCGTGTACGGAAGGGATTATTTCGATAAACTAAGAAGTATCGGTTTTACCGTTGTCGAAGAAGATTATACTAAAAAATTAGGCTCCGAGCTCGTAGAACAGTATTGTTTAGCCAACGGAGAAATCATTCCGGTCTGCTATAAATAACAAAAATTCAAAATAAAAAAGCCTGATGAAATTCATCAGGCTTTTTACATTCTTGCTTATTTCTGATTAGCTTTTTTCTGGCATCAAGATACCTACTACCTTATCTTTTGTAAGATACTTTTTAGCTACGTCTTGGATGTCTTTCGCCGTGATGGCATTGATTTTCTCCTCTACTTTCAAGATATCTTCTGGACTTGTCCCATTCGTGTAAGAACGGTTAAAATTTGTCAGCCAATACCTGTTTTCTTTGATGTCTTTTTTATAATCCAACAATTCGGCTTCTTTGAATTTCGTAACATCAGCAGCTTGAGGACCGTTGTCGATTATTTTCTGCAACTCTCTCAAAGCTGAAGCTGTCAATTTCTCTGCATTGTCTGGACCGCAAGGGAAACCAATCGTAAAGTTATAAGCTCCGTTTGGCACTTTGCTCATGCTTCCTCTAGCGCTGATTCCATAAACACCGCTTTCGTTTTCTCTTAGCTCTTCAATCAGTTTGATTGTCAATACTTCGCCAAGAGCCTGCATTGCCAAGGCTTCTTTTGGGCTGTATTGCGCATCGCCATAGAACATAATCGAAACTGTACTTTTTGGATCTGTACCTTTGTTTACGATTTTCTTATGTTCACCTTTAAGCATTCTATAGCCTAAGTCGATAGCTTTTTCTTTCTTGTCGCTAGATGGCAAAGCCGCCAAATATTTAGCTGAATATTCTTCGATTTTTTTATCATCGATGTTTCCTACAAAGAAAAATTCGAAATCGGCAGCATTCGCAAAACGCTCTTTATATTTATTGTACGCTACTTGGTAATCTGTAAATTCCCATGCCTTTTCATCAGGAATCATTCCAAAGAATCTAGGATTTTCTTTAAGCAGGTAGCCATACAATTCTTGTTGGAAATAGAATCCTGGCTGCGATGCCATGTTTTTGAAAAAACCTGATTGTTTTTGCTTGTAGCCTTCAAAAGCATCTTTGTCAAAATTCAAGTCGGTAATATATCCAACCGTCATCTGGAATAGGTATTCCAAATCTTTTGGCGTAGCGCTTCCTCTAAGACCTTCTGTAGTATTACCGATATAAGGATTTACACTGGCTACTTTCCCAGACATGAATTTATTGATATCATTCTCTTTTAGTCCAGAGAAACCAGCCTGAGTCAAGCCTCCATTAGCAAACTGTACTTTTTTAAGCTCTTCATTCGAATACAAGTTCGTACCTCCAAAGCTGATAGCTTCCATCAAGATTTCGTCGTTTTTGAAGTCGGTTTTCTTATAAGTCACTTTTGCTCCGTTAGAAAGAAACAAAGTAGTCGTTCCGATTTTGTCGTTTTTCTCTTTTTTTACGATGCTTCCCGGTTTTAGTTCCTTTCTCAAAAGGCTAGAAGCAATTTCTGTATCTTTATAAGGAGTAATGTCAGCGTCGTTTACTTTTAAAGTATTTAACACTTCTTGTTCCGTCGGTTTTTTCAATCCGTCTTTTTCAGGACCTGTAAGGATTACGACTCTATTGTCTTCTTTGATATAATCTTTAACCAGACCATTTACATCTTTCAGTTCAATCCCTGGCAATATTTTTTTCATGGCATTAAATGTCCACTCAATTCCAGGAGTTGGCTCTTTTTCTAGGAAATGCGACTGATACTCGCCTACAAATTCTCTAGAATCTGTTTTGTCTCTGTCGTTATACGCAGATTCTGTATTCGCTAAAAACTCAGATTTTGCTCTATCTAGCTCGCCTTGCGTGAAGCCGTATTTTTTTGCTCTTTCGTTTTCTGTCACCAACACTTTTAAAGCTTCCAATTGCTTGTCTTCTTGCGACATTGCAAATGATTGGTATGCTTCTTTTGTTCGGGCCCACGTGCCTCCATGATACGAATAGCCATAGGTAAATGGCGGAGTTGGTGAGTTGGTAAGCTCGTTCAATCTGTTGTTGATCATTGTAGAATACAATCCTTCAACCAAAGATTTTCTAAAATCATTGACATTTACAATCGGTTTTGGCGTATCGTAGTCTTTATAAACCAACTGAACTTGCGCTGCCGAAGCTTCTTTATCGCTCTCAACAGCTACAAACGTTTCTTTGTGGTTCGGAACGTCATACACTTTTCTAGGTCTTTCGTTTTTAGGATTTTTATACGAAGCGAAATGCTCCTTAATTTTTTTCTCCATAGCCGCCACATCGATGTCTCCAACCACGATAACGCTCATCAAGTTCGGACGGTACCAATCTTTATAGAAACTTACAAGCTTATCATATTTGAAGTTTTCAAGGATTTCTTTCTTACCGATCGGAAGACGTTCCGCGTAATGCGAGTTGTACATCATTTTCGGCATATAACGTCCCATCATTCTTTTACCCGCTCCTAAACCGATACGATATTCTTCTAAAACAACCCCACGTTCTTTGTCAATTTCTTCTGGAGTAAGAACAGCATTGAAGGCCCAATCTTCGATAATTTGGAACCCTTTTTCAAGTTTTTCAGGATCATCAGATGGAATCGGAAGGAAATAAACGGTTTCGTCAAAACTGGTATAAGCATTTAAATGCTGTCCGAACTTAACGCCGATACTTTGCAGATAATCTACCAATTTATTTTTCGGGAAACGCTTTGTTCCGTTAAAACACATATGTTCCATGAAATGCGCAAGACCTTGCTGGTCGTCGTTTTCAAGGATAGAACCGGCATTAATGACAAGCCTTAAATCTACTTTGTTTTCAGGCTTTGCATTTTTTTTGATGTAGTACGTCAATCCGTTCTCCAATTTTCCTGTTTTCACAGTGGAGTCAAAAGGAACGGGACTGTCGCCTTTAAGTTCTTGTGCAAAAATCGACATCGGAAATGCCAGTAAAAGCACAAATAGTTTGTTGTAATGTTTCATTTGGTTGCTATTTTTGTTGTTATAAAACTAAAGTTATAACTACAAATAAAACTATTTATTATAAAACATTTAACAGAAAATACGCACCTTTTTCTTATCTTATTAAAATTATTTTAATTATTCCTTAACACCCTCAATGTTTGGCATAATTCTCGTACAATTTATTATCATTATATTTGTTATTATAAATCCGATAAAATCTACTTTAAAGATGAATAAGAATTATTTTATTGTTTTGCTGGCCTGCTTATTTTGTAGCGTAAGTAAAGCACAAGTCCAAACAGAAATTGCTCCTCCTTTCAATATAAAAACAGTTTCATTTGTTCAAAACGGACAAAATGTAATTCCAATATTCAGTCTTCAAGATGGATTTCAGCTTCAATTTGACGATTTATACGGCAATGAAGCCAACTATTATTATGAGATCGTTCACTGTGACTATAACTGGACGCCTTCTCAACTTGTAAAAAGCGAATATATCCAAGGATTCGACAACCAAAGAATTCAAGATTATGAAAATTCTTTTAATACGTTGCAACTTTACTCTCACTACAGATTGTCCTTCCCAAATAAATTCACGCAGTTTAGAGTGAGCGGCAATTACATGATCAAAATTTTAAACGAAGACAAAGATGTCGTCTTTTCCAGAAAACTCATTTTATATGAAGATTTGGTTTCCGTTCCATTACAAATCAAAAGAGCCAGAGATGTCCGCGATATCAATTATATGCACAATTTAGATTTCGCAGTAAAGTCGAATGCCATCACTTTTGTCAATCCGTTGCAAAGCGTAAAAGTCATGCTTTTGCAGAACGGGCAGTTTAACGAAGCTATCTACAATATCAAACCGCAATACACAATCGGTAATGACCTGATTTATAAATACGATAAAGAGACCCAGTTTTGGGGAGGCAACGAATTTTTATATTTTGACAATAAGGAAATCCGATCGCCGGTAAACAACATCAGTTATGTACAAGCAAAAGATTTGTACGAGCCGCACCTTTATGCCAACAAAGCAAGAGCGAGCCAAGTGTATACTTTCAATCCTGACGTAAACGGAAACTTCGTAGTTCGTAATCTGAACGCACAGAACAATGAAGTAGAAGCTGATTACGCTTGGGTATTTTTCACGTTAGACGCACCTAATTATTTCGGAAAGAACAGTATATACATCAACGGCATGTTTAACAATTATGCCTTGAATGATGAAAATCGTATGGATTTTAATGCAAAAACAGGATTGTATGAAAAAGCAATTGTTATCAAGCAAGGCTTTACGAACTTCCAGTATGTCATTGCTGACAAAACAGGCAAGATTGATCATGCCAATGCGATTGACGGAAATTTTTACCAAACGGAGAACAACTATCAGGTAATTGTTTATTACAGAGGCATGAACGAAAGGTATGATAAAGTAATCGGAAGAGGAATCGCTAATTCTGAAAACATTATCAACTAAAATGCTAAAAAACTGTTTTTAAAACCATTAAGCAAAATTTAATAGCAAAAACAGCCATCCAATAGTATAAATTTGTAATTTTGAAACATTATTAGCAATTTATGGTTACGCAAATAACTCGAGGCATTAAAATTTCTGTCCTGACTAGTTTTGAAGGAACGTACTTCAAGAACTACAAGATTCACTTTGCCTTTAGTTATGAAATCACGATTGAAAACCATAGCAAAGATTCTGTACAGCTCATGTCCCGCCACTGGGAAATTTTTGATTCTTTAAATAACAAAGAATTCGTCGATGGCGAAGGTGTGATCGGCAAAAAGCCTGTATTAAAACCAGGAGAATCCCATACGTATAGCTCTGGCTGTCTTCTTTCATCGCCTTTTGGCGCTATGAAAGGCTATTTCAACATGATCAATTTCACATCGACAAGAAACTTTAGAGTGATTGTTCCTACTTTCAGATTAAGCGCTCCTTTTGCGTTGAATTAATCTTAAAAATTCTAACCCTTTCATCTTGCTTAGTCGGCATAAGCTGTTTCATTCAATAAAAATTACATTATTGTTATTGAAATGGTAATTCTTTCTATAATCCCTATTCATTTCGTATCTTTGCCACGCAAAAATTTGATATTATTAAATATAAAAACAAATCAGTATGCCAAAAGGAATTTACAATGTTCCGAGAGCTATTAACGAACCTGTTAAGTCGTATGCTCCAGGAAGTCCAGAAAGAGAACAAGTTTTAAAAACGTATAAAGAATTATATAATTCAACTGTCGATATCCCTTTATTTATCGGTGATGAAGAAATCAAAACGGGAGATACAAAAAGATTATTTCCGCCGTTTGACCATCAGCATAATTTAGGTCAATACCATCAAGCGGACAAGCCTTTGGTAGAAAAAGCGATTTCATCTGCTTTGAAAGCTCGTGAAAAATGGGCTACCATGCCATGGGAACATAGAGCGGCGATATTTTTAAAAGCTGCTGAATTATTAGCTGGACCTTACCGCGCTAAGATCAATGCTGCAACTATGATTGCTCAAGGAAAAACGGTTCACCAAGCAGAAATTGATTCGGCTTGCGAGTTTATCGATTTCTTGCGTTTCAACGTACAGTTCATGACTGAAATTTATGCACAACAGCCTGTTTCTTCTGAAGGAATCTGGAATCGCTTAGAGCACCGTCCGTTAGAAGGTTTTGTGTATGCGGTTACTCCGTTCAACTTTACTGCAATTTCAGGAAACTTGCCATCTTGCGTTGCCTTGATGGGTAATGTTGTGGTTTGGAAACCTTCTGCAACTCAAGTATATTCTGCGAATGTAATCATGGAAGTCTTCCAAAAAGCGGGATTGCCAAAAGGCGTTATCAATATGGTCAATGGAGATTCTGCCATGATTACAGATACGCTTTTGGAAAGCCCAGATTTCGCTGGAATCCACTTTACAGGCTCAACTGGAGTTTTCAACAGTATGTGGGCAAAAATTGGACAGAACATCAGCAAATACAAAACCTACCCAAGAATCGTCGGAGAAACCGGAGGAAAAGATTTCGTTTGGGCACATCCGTCATCCAATCCGATTGAAGTAGCTACTGCCCTGTCTCGTGGCGCTTTTGAATACCAAGGACAAAAATGTTCTGCGGCTTCAAGAGCCTATATTCCTGCTTCTATCTGGAGTGCTGTAAAAGAACGCGTTGTAGCCGACATCAAATCGTTTAAAATGGGTTCACCAGAAGACACAACAAACTTTGTTTCTGCCGTAATTACAGAAGCATCATTTGATAAATTAGCGAAAGCAATTGACGATGCAAAAGCCTCTTCAGAAGCAGAAGTTATTGTTGGCGGTGGTTATGACAAATCAAAAGGATGGTTTATCGAGCCTACGATTATCGTTACTACAAATCCGAAATACGACACGATGTCGACCGAATTATTCGGCCCTGTATTGACAATATATGTTTACGAAGATGCAAAGTGGGAAGAGTCGTTAAAATTAGTTGACGAGACTTCAATTTATGCTTTGACAGGTGCCATCTTCTCTCAAGACCGCTACGCTATTGACTTTGCTGCAAAAGCTTTGGTTAATGCTGCCGGAAACTTCTACATTAACGACAAGCCGACAGGAGCTGTAGTTGGCCAACAGCCATTTGGTGGCGCAAGAGCTTCGGGAACAAACGACAAAGCGGGCTCTATCCTGAATTTGCTTCGTTGGGTTTCTCCAAGAACTATCAAAGAAACTTTTATTCCTGCAACAGATTACAGATATCCTTTTCTTGATAAATAAGTCATAAAGTTTGAAAGTCGAAAGTTATAAAGACTTTTGATTGTATATAAAAAAGCCGAGTCTAAATATAGATTCGGCTTTTTACTTTATGACTTTTAACTTTTACACTTTAAACTTTAACGGTAAATGAACCACCTTTTTAGTTTCGAAAAATTCATTATCGAAAAAATCGGCAATATTGTATTCTGTGGCTTTTGGAAAATCTTTCAACTCTTCGGTCAGGTCGCCTCCTTTGAGGTATAAGATTCCGTTTTTGAGTTCGTGTTTTTGCTGTTTTTTGATTTTTGATTTTACCCAAGACACGAAATCAGGCATATTAGTCACGGCGCGGCTTATGATGAAATCAAAATCGCCTTTGACATTTTCGGCACGAATCTGTTCGGCTTTTACATTTTTCAATTCTAAAACCTCGGCAACAGCCTGAACCACTTTTATCTTTTTCGCAATAACATCAATCAGGTAAAATCGAGTTTCAGGAAACAAAATAGCGAGCGGAATTCCAGGAAAACCACCGCCAGTCCCTACATCCAAGACATACGTTCCAGGCTCAAATTCTTGAATTTTTGCAATTGCCAATGAATGAAGCACGTGTTTCGTATATAATTCGTCTATATCTTTGCGAGAAATAACGTTGATTTTAGCGTTCCAATCGTGATATAATTCCTCTAATTTCTGAAACTGTTGCTTCTGAATATCAGACAGATTAGGGAAATATTTTAGAATTTCTTCCATTTTAAAAATTTTCACAAAAGTAATCATTTTCAAATTGAAATTTTTTAGGTTTTTATCCGTTTACATTATTAAGAATATTTACCTTTGAAAACTTATTTTGATTAATTATAAATTATATATGAATACCACAATTCCAACATTTTCCAAACAAGACAGCCTGAAATTCTTCAGGACTCTAAATACGCGTGTCAATAATTATTTCAAGGAAAATAATATCAAGAAGACCGGGAACTGGAAATTGCACTTAAAAGCAGTCGTAATGTTTACGATTTTCCTGACGCCTTATTTCTTGATCCTGACTTTAGACATGCCGTTTTGGCTAATGTTGCTTTTGTCTATCGTAATCGGCATTGGAATGGCAGGCGTCGGAATGAATGTAATGCATGACGGAAACCATGGCTCTTACTCCAACAAATCATGGCTGAATAAATTCATGGGAGGCAGCATTTATATCTTGGCAGGAAATGTTTACAACTGGCAAGTACAGCATAATGTACTTCACCACACCTACACTAACATCCACGGACATGATGAAGATTTAGATGCTGGACGAATTATCCGATTTACACAAGAAGCAAAATGGCACAAATTCCATAAATTCCAACACTATTACTCCGTGTTTCTTTACGGATTATTGACTTTCAACTGGGCAATCACAACCGATTTCAAACAGATGAAAAGCTACCTAAAAAGAAAACTCTCTTACGGAGAGCCCCAAAGTCCGGCGAAATTATGGACCGTTTTAGTTATTACGAAAATCATCTACGTTTCGATCTGGCTGGTACTTCCTATGATTTTAGGAATTACATGGTGGAAAGTAGTACTAGGATTTTTGGTAATGCACTACACTGCAGGTTTGATATTGAGCATCGTTTTCCAATTGGCGCACGTTGTTGATGAAACGACAAACCCTGTTCCGAATGAAGAAGGAGAAATAGAAAATACTTGGGCCATTCACCAATTGTATACTACAGCGAATTTCGCTCCAAAAAATAAGATTGTCAACTGGTTTACTGGAGGATTGAATCATCAGATCGAGCATCATATTTTTCCTCACATCAGCCATGTCCATTATGGAAAAATTGCTGAAATTGTAAAACAGACAGCAAAAGAGTGCAATCTTCCTTATCATGAATTTAAGACAATGCGTAGCGCAGTTGTAGCTCATTTCAAGCATCTGAAAGAACTAGGGCAAAATCCTGCCATCGCATAATTTAACTACAATACACACAAACAACAAGTTTTTCCATGAATCATTTATCGGATAGAATTAACAAATTATCAACTTCACAAACCTTGGCAATGGCGGCATTGGCAAGAGAATTAAAAGCACAAGGAAAAGACATTATCAGCTTAAGCTTAGGAGAACCGGATTTCAATACGCCGGATTTTATCAAAGAAGCCGCAAAAAAAGCAATCGACGAAAACTACAGCACTTATTCGCCTGTAGACGGTTATGTAGAGCTAAAAGAAGCCATCTGCAAAAAATTCAAAAGAGACAATAACCTTGACTATACGCCAGCAAACATTGTTGTTTCAACTGGTGCCAAGCAATCTTTATACAATGTCGCACAAGTAATGCTTAATGAGGGCGATGAAGTAATCCTTCCTGCTCCATATTGGGTAAGTTATTACGAAATCATAAAAATGTCAGGCGGTATTCCGGTTGAAGTACCGACTTCTGTAGAAAGCGACTTCAAGATTACGCCAGAACAGTTAGAAAAAGCCATTACGCCAAAAACAAAAATGATTTGGTACAGCTCTCCTTGCAATCCGAGCGGTTCTGTTTACAGCCGTGAAGAATTGACAGCATTGGCGAAAGTATTAGAAAAATATCCAAATATTTTTGTAGTCGCTGACGAAATTTACG
The DNA here is from genome assembly GCF_025947265.1 of Flavobacterium sp. N2550. Lineage (NCBI taxonomy): Bacteria > Pseudomonadati > Bacteroidota > Flavobacteriia > Flavobacteriales > Flavobacteriaceae > Flavobacterium > Flavobacterium sp. N2550. The sequence continues at coordinate 258,629 of NZ_CP110007.1, forward strand.
AGCATATCAACTTTTCAGGAACATTCTGCAGCGTTGCTTCTATCCCAGGAATGTTTGACCGAACTATAACGGTAAATGGTGTTGCTAAAGCTTTCGCCATGACAGGTTGGAGAATCGGATATATCGGAGCTCCAGAATTCATCGCAAAAGCCTGTACAAAAATGCAAGGACAAGTAACCAGCGGTGCCAATTCAATCGCGCAAAGAGCTACAATTACTGCTGTTGATGCCGATCCGAGCGTATTAAACGACATGGTAGCTGCTTTTAAAGGCCGTAGAGATTTAGTTGTTGGATTGATTAAAGGCATTCCAGGCCTTAAACTCAATGTTCCAGAAGGTGCTTTTTATGTTTTCCCTGATGTTTCTTCCTATTTCGGAAAAACATTAAGAGGAACTGAAATCAAAAATGCAGATGACTTTTCTATGTATCTTTTGGCAGAAGCAAACGTTGCTACTGTAACAGGAGATGCTTTCGGAAATCCGAACTGTATTCGCTTCTCTTACGCAACAAGCGAAGAATTGCTGACAGAAGCCTTACGAAGAATCAAAGAAGCTTTAGCTTAAAACAAATACGCCTCAAGGAAACTTGGGGCTTTTTTAATCTACAACTCCAACCCTGTCAGAGTTTAAAACTCTGACAGGGTCATATAAAAAGATACGAATGTCAAAAATACTATTACTCGGTTCCGGAGAATTAGGAAAAGAATTTACAATCGCCGCACAACGCATCGGACAGACCATAATTGCTGTCGATAGTTATGAAAATGCCCCTGCCATGCAGGTTGCTCATAGTTTTGAAGTCATCAACATGCTGGATGGCGACGCTTTAGACAAAATCGTCGCAAAGCACCAACCTGACTTTATTGTTCCTGAAATTGAAGCCATCCGTACCGAACGTTTTTACGAGTATGAAAAGCAAGGCATTACCGTGGTTCCTTCTGCGAAAGCGGCGAATTTTACAATGAACCGAAAAGCAATACGCGACTTGGCAGCAAAAGAACTAGGATTAAAAACAGCCAATTACAGATATGCTACCTCATCCGAAGAATTACAGAAAGCAGTAAAAGAAGTCGGAATTCCTTGTGTTGTAAAACCATTAATGTCGTCTTCGGGTAAAGGACAATCCACAATCAAAACTCCGGATGATATTGAAAAAGCCTGGAATTATGCTGTAGAAGGCTCACGTGGCGATGTCGTGGAAGTTATCGTGGAAGCTTTTGTAAAATTCAATTCTGAAATTACCTTATTAACGATTACCCAAAATAACAATCCGACGCTTTTTTGTGCTCCAATCGGACATAGACAAGAACGTGGCGATTACCAAGAAAGTTGGCAACCGGCACGAATTTCGGACAAAGATTTATTTGAAGCGCAAGACATGGCTGAAAAAGTAACCGAAGCTTTAGGCGGCGCCGGACTTTTTGGTGTGGAATTTTTCTTGGCTGATGACGGCGTCTACTTCTCGGAACTATCTCCAAGACCACACGATACTGGAATGGTAACTTTGGCTGGAACGCAAAATTTCAACGAATTCGAATTGCATCTGCGTGCCATCTTAAGCTTGCCTATTTTTGAAATAAAACTCGAAAAAGCAGGTGCTAGTGCCGTAATTCTAGCTTCAAAAGAAGGTACTAATCCGAATTATGAAGGTTTGGAAAAAATTGCTGGCCTTGCTAAAACAGATTTCAGAATCTTTGGCAAGCCGACAACAAGGCCGTATCGCAGAATGGCTGTCGCACTGACCAACGACACTTTAGAAACTCCTATTGAAGAAATAGTTGAAAGAGCACAAAATGCCGCTAGATTAGTAACCATAAAATAATCGAGATATGAAAAACATAATTGCAATTGCCCTCTTGTTTTTGGCTTTCTCAGCGAATGCGCAAGACTCAAAATCAAAACAGAAAAAAACAGGGCCAAAACCGCAAGTAGTTGAAGCTTCATGCGGCCAATGCCAATTCGGAATGAAAGGACATGGCTGTGATTTGGCAGTACGAATTGATGGAAAGCCTTATTTTGTAGACGGCACTGGAATTGACGACCATGGCGATTCTCATGCTGGCGATGGATTTTGCTCCAAAATCAGACAAGCCGAAGTTGTGGGCGAAGTCAAAAACAATCGTTTTGTAGCGACTTCTTTCAAATTACTTCCTGAAAAACCTAAAGGGAAATAGTCCTAAATTATTACATAAAAAAAGCGCTTGAAATTCAAGCGCTTTTTAGTTGCATCTTATTTTTTATTTCCGATGTTCTTGTTGTCGAAACTCGAAACATCTATTACTTCTTCCAAATCTACATCGAAAGAAATACTGATAGAATCTCCAATTGCCGTTACAGGCAATTCGTTAGACAACTGCGAAGATCCCACAAAAATATTCGGATAATCTTTTACTGTAAAATAGTAGAAACTATTGCCGTTTTTGACATCGTTTTCGATTCTTGTCACTATAGTTTTCAAGCTTTTTTTGCTAGTTACACTTTCCGGATTGATACCATTATCGGCCATGTTATACACATTTTTATAAGCCATAAGCGTTTCCCTCATTGTATTTCCAACGCCAACAATCGTATAATCGTTTATGGAAACCATGGCAAACATTTTCACCAAACCGCCATCATCTTTCAAAGTCATTACATAAGTCGGTATGTTGTTAATCACATATGGAATAGGCAACGAAGCATGATATCCTTTTTCTTGGACTTTTCCTTCGGCAGAACTTTGGGCCGCATATTCAGTGGCACCACTTTGCTTGTAATAAGTAGTTTCTTTGGTTCTTGTATCTACCAAAACAAATCCTACAGTCGATTCTTCTTTACCAACAGAAGACAATCCTGTGTACCAATAGGATTTATGGTTTTCGCCATATACAAGCGTCAATCCTTCGGTGGTTTGGAGCTTATTTTCATTCGAAAAATTCCAAAATCCATGAACATATTCGCCCCAATCGTTTAGCTGTTCTTCGATAAAACTTATCGGCTGAATCCTGTCTACCCAAAGCGGCGTATTATTGATATCGTATTCTTTAATTTCTCCGGTCTGGGCATCAACTGTTAGAACACCTGTTGCATCATTTCCGGCAAATCCTATTCTTTTTTTGTATTTGGTAACAATCCAATACGGATTTCCTTTATCGTCAATCTCAAAATTAAAATCTTCCAATCCGACGGTTGCATAGCCATTAAAATAAACATGTCTATCAATCCTAGACCCAAAATAGGCCGCTGGCTGGTATTTTATAGAAAGGCGTTTTCCATTTATATCCTGAATCAGCTTGACATCTCTTTCGTTTGTAGCAGAAACCATGACATAGCCAGGAGTACCTTCAGAATTATTATACCATTTAAAGAAACCTGTATGCAGCAATGGGGCAACCCAATACAATTCATCATTTACTTTTTGAATCGTAAATTCCCCTATTTCTGCCTGGCTCCCTAAAGACGGCTGCGAACCGATTATCTTTTCGCCTAAAAGCATAGCAAGTTCTTCATCGACCACTCTAATTTTATCGAGAGAAATCGGCGCGATGTGATTTTTGAGGTCTTCGCCATTTTCGACTTTCCCGATTAATTTTTGATAAGCACTGCTTCTGAACATCGGCAACGATGTCGCTAACGGCACCACCACAAGATAAACTAGGAGTCCAAAAGACAAAAAGAACAAAATTTTGTTCGTTTTGGAAAACATATTCAATTTTCTTGTCGTTGATGTCACTTCGATTTTTGAAAAAAGAACAATTGCAATAAGTAACAGTAATAACAGTAAAATCGGCAAGCCCACAAAGCCATAATTGATTACGGGCAAGACGTTATAAAACAATAAGAATCCAATTAAAAGCAAGGCTAAAATCAGGATAATTTTTTTCATGGTTGTTTTTCTATTTTGGTTTTATAATAAGTCTGTGAATGAGAAAAATGTTACAATTTTTGAACAGCAGATTTCTTTTAGAAAATTATGGATAATTTTTTATCTTTATAAGTAGCTAAAAAAAAAGAACGCCATGGAAGAGAAAAAAGAATATTCAAATGGTGAAGTAACAGTTGTATGGCAGGCCGAAAAATGCATTCATTCGACAAATTGCGTAAAAAACAATCCGGATGTTTTTCAGCCTAAAATGAGGCCTTGGATTAAAATTGACGGTTCAACTACAGAGAAAATTATTGATACGGTAAACAAATGCCCGTCGGGAGCTCTGAGCTTTTACAAAAACATCTGACGCTTCATTAAAGATACCCTAGCAAATAACTTTTATTTTTATGATTTTCATAAAAGCGACGGTTAAGATTTTTATTTTACAAAATTTTAAGAACTCAATCTCTATTTTTGTTTTTGAGCACCCTAAATCTAACCATTCATGAAACTACTCATTGTTGAAGACGAACCTAATCTTTTATCGATTATTCGAAAAGGACTTTCTGAAAAAAACAATGAGGTAAGCGTTGCTCTCGATGGAACCACGGCTCTTGAAATGATCCATAACCATAATTTCGACGTGGTGATTTTAGACATCATGCTGCCAGACATTAACGGGATTGAAATCTGTCGACGGTTAAGGGCTTCAAAAAACTTTGTGCCGATTTTACTGTTGACCGCATTAGGAACGACAGAAAACATCGTAACTGGACTAAATGCAGGAGCCGACGATTATCTTGCAAAGCCTTTTAAATTTTCCGAACTAGAAGCCCGAATCAGCGCTCTTGCCAGACGATCCAACCAAGATCATAAGCCAAACGACACTATAGTCATTGACGATCTGGAAATTGATTCTCGGTCAAAAACCGTAAAAAGAAATGGCGAAAAGATTCAGCTAACAGCAAAAGAATTTAAGCTATTACAGTATTTAGCCCGAAATGCCGAAGTTATTCTTTCGCGAGAAAAGATTTTGGATAATGTGTGGGATATCAACTTTGACATGAACACGAATGTTGTCGATGTGTATATCAATTATGTGCGAAACAAAATCGACAAGCCTTATCAAAACAAACTCATCCATACCATTAAAGGTCTTGGATATGTCATAAAACCATAAATCCGGATGCAGATACGAAAAAAAATTACGGTTACTTATATTGCGCTTTCCTGTTTCAGCACGCTGCTTTTGAGTGCCGTTATTTTTTTTCTGTTTAAGCAAAATAACGAGTATTATTTCCTGAAAAGATTACAGGACCGGGCAAAAATCGCTTCTTCCATTTATTACCAGAATGACCCGCTTAAGACGCGCTATTTTCAAGAATTTAAAAAAGAAGGCTTAGAAGAACTAGTCGAAGAAAAAGATTATGTACTGAAAGTAAATGGCGAAAATACTTTTGAATACAATACCGACTTACATCTCCCGCCTGATTTCTATGCGGAAATAATGAAGACCGGCTCTAGCTGGATTGAAGAAGATTATCGCTATTATTACGGACAGATTTTCAAAGAATCGGGACAAAAATATATGGTAATCGTTACGGCGAAAGACCGTCGCGGCAATACCAGCGCTATTTATATCGTACAGATTTTAGTTTTCGGAGGCATGGGATTCCTAATCCTGGCTTACTTTTTCGGAAGATTTCTGGCCCGCCGCGTTATCGATCCTATGGCACGGATTACGAAAGATGTTAAAAGAATCAGTGCCTCAAATCTTCATAACCGACTGCCAGACGTTGAAGGAAATGACGAGATTTCGGATCTTACGAAAACTTTTAATGACATGCTCGACCGATTGGAAACTTCATTCGAAATACAAGCCAATTTCATCAACAATGCTTCGCATGAGTTGAAAACGCCAATAACGACAATCATTGCCGAAACCGAAATCATGCTCCTGAAAGAAAGAGAGGTTGAAGAATATGTCAATTCTCTGGAAAACATAAACAGACAGGCTTCAAAACTTGGCAACTTGACTGAAAGCTTGCTGAAATTAACCCAAACTGGCTACGATGGTACGAAACAAGTATTAGATGTTGCTCGAATGGACGAATTGCTCTTGGAAGCCAAAGCTTCAATCGACACTTTGTTTCCAGACAATCGTGTCAATATCAAATTGCACAACATTCCTGAAGACGAATCACTGCTGACTATTCCTTGCAATAGGCCTTTGCTGGAACTCGCCTTGAACAATATCATTTCTAACGGCGTAAAATATTCCGATAATGACGAAGTATTCGTGACACTTTCGGCCGACAAGTCAAAGATTAAAATTGCCATTACCGACATCGGTATCGGTATCCCGCCTGAAGATATTCCTTATTTATATGAGCCTTTCTTTAGAGGAAAGATTGCGTCTAAATACAACGGCTATGGCCTTGGGCTTCCATTAGCAATGAAAATCATACGCATGCACAATGGCGAATTGCAAATTCAGTCTGAAACTGGAAAAGGAACCGTCGTAAATATCACCTTCCATAAAAACAACATTAGAAATTCTAATCTAAAATCTTAAGAAATTCTAATTTTAATCTAAGTCCGTTCTAATCTCGAGCCCTTTATTTTGCATGTATAATTAAAAACTATACATATGAAAAATCTATTAATACCATCGACATTAGAACAAGACACTATTAATGCTGTTAAGACTGCTATCCAGCAATCGAGAGGAAAAAGCTGTACCATCTTTTTAGCATTAGTTAGCGAAATTCCCGATACTTTTTCTTCTGCTTCTTTTCTAAGAAACATAAAAAGCGACATGAGCGTTTCGCAAAAAAGCATCTTAACGACTTGCCGTGAGCTAACTGCGGCTTCAGGAAACTGTTCTTTAAAAATTCATAATCAATACGGAATTTCTGCGCCGGTGATGAAAAATCTCATGGAGCACCTCAACATTGAGCTGGCCATCTTGACGCCTTCTTATAAAAATACCGAAAAGCGAATCCACAGTCAATTTCTACAGATTCTGTCCAATTGCAAATGCCCGATTCTTCATTTATGTCCAAATTTTGAAGAACAAGATTTAAGCAAAGCAATGTATCTGGAACAGACAAAATCAAGATTACAGATTGAAGACTTACAAGAATTAATTCAAGATCATTTTGATTTCAGAATCGTGAGCCAAGCTAAAATTTTTAGTGATCAAAAACCAGAAGAAATCCAACCATTGCTGACCGAAGCCATCACAAAAAACAACATCAATCTTTTGATAGAAACCCGAAAACCTAAAAAGATCAAGATGAAAAATAAGGAAATCAACATTAATGAAAGCTTTGGACTACCGGTGTTGTCTTTATATGAAGAAATCGTCTAAAGCCATGAAAAATTAATAAGAAATAAAACAATATTATATGCTACTAAAAAAGAAAATACCCATGAAATATGTCTTAGGAAAAATCAAGATCGAGCTTTTCCTAGTCATCCTATATGTTATCTCGTTTGAAATCTTTCTGAATTATTACGGAGCTAATGCCATTAATATACCGATTGCTATTCCAACAATTATCGGAACAATCATTTCTCTTTTGCTGGCTTTTAAATCCAACCAAGCTTATGACCGTTGGTGGGAAGCTCGAATTATTTGGGGTGCGATCGTAAACGATTCCAGAACACTGATAAGACAAGTTATCGCCTTTTACAAAGACCCTGACTTTTCTGTAGAAGCTAATGACTTCAAAGAAAATTTTGCCAAAAGGCAAGCAGCATGGTGTTATAGCTTGAGCCAGTCGCTTCGTGGAAAAGATCCTTTAAAATCTGTAAAGCAAATCTTGAGTGATGAAGATTTTAAATATGTCAAAAAGCACAAGCATGTTCCCAATGCGATACTGCTTTTGCATTCCAAAGACTTGAAAAAGGCCAATGAGCAAGGAAAAATAAACACTTACCAGCAAGTCGAAATAGACAATACGCTGACACGTTTATGCGATTCTATGGGGAAATGCGAAAGAATCAAGAATACGATTTTCCCAACAACCTATAGTATGTACATCCGATTCACGCTCTGCTTGTTTATCATCTTATTGCCTTTTGGACTGACCGATTTAATAGGCTGGTTGCAGATTCCTTTGGTGACTACGATCGGTGCTGCTTTCTTCTTGATTGAAAAAATGGCTATCCATCTGCAAGATCCATTCGAAAACAGGCCGACTGATACGCCAATGACTGCTATCTCTAGTACGATTGAAAAGAATTTAGTGCAGATGGTAAACGAATTTCGCGACGAATTTGAAGACCACATTAAAAAACCCGAAACGGAACTCCATCATATCCAGCCCGTTAAAAACGCTTACTTTGTACTGTAAATTCCGGGCTTCTGCTTACAAACTGACCTTCATACAAGGTCAGTTTTTTATTTTGTACAAAACATTTTGAGTCCGTCTCTTTGTAATATCTGAAAAAATTCTACTTTTACATAAATCTAAACAAATCAATTTATGAAGACAAACACTTTCAGAAGTATCGCTGGCAAAGCATTTTTAATCTTAGGATTTTTATCATTCAGTTTTTTCGTTTCATGTTCTAACGACAGCAACCCAGAAGCGGTAGCAGAAAAATTCCTAAATCACGTAAATAAAGGAGAATTCGCAGAAGCAAAAGAATATTGCGACGAGCAAACAGCTTCTTTAATCGGAATGATGGAATCTATGGTAGCTGGTAAAAAAGACGAAATGAAGAAACTTGATGCAAAAGTAGAAATCATTTCTTCTGAAGTAACTGATGATAAAGCAACAGTAAAATATAAAACAACGAGTACAAAAGAGCCTACAGGAACTGAGCAAACACTTAACTTGGTGAAAGTTGACGGAAAATGGAAAGTAACTATCGACAAAGAAAACGCAAATAAAGAAGGTGGCGCAAAAGCTCCAGCTGGCGAAGTTGAAGCTACTGATTCATTAGCTGCTCCTGTTGATTCTCTTGCTACTCCTGCTGATTCTACAGTAGCAGAATAATAAAACACATTAATTAATTTAAAGCATTGTCGCAATGAAGAAACTTATCTTTTATTCGGCAATGCTTTTTATTTTGGCTGTTATCGCCTATAAGCTTTTTTTCTATTTTGACCGAAAATCGGAACAGGAAGCCATCCTAAAAAATGAAGCTGTGACGCGTCTTTCCGATGAAGAACTTGCCAAAATTGAGGAAGGCGATTTTATCTTGCGTAGAGGTTTCGGCTTTTTCAGCGACTATATTTCCAAAGAACTCAACTCAGGAACTATAGATGTAACTCATGCCGGCATAATTATAAAACACAACGATTCCCTATATGTAGTCCATTCCTTGTCTTCAGATGTGACGAATATTGACGGGTTGCAAGCACAGCCAATCGGTGATTTCTTGAAATATTCTTTCCCAAATAAAATCATCATCACCCGCGCTAAAAACTGCGACAAAGACATGGGCGCTAAAATTTCCCAATTAGCGCAAAAGTATTTGGCTATGCATATTCCTTTCGACCATAAAGGAAATTTTGACGATGACGAAAAATTTTTCTGTACCGAAATGATATGGAAAATTTTAGAAAAAGACCTGCACTGCGTATCGCTTCCGACCGAAGCAGAGGCTCGAAAGAAATTCTTTTTTTCGATGAGCCCTATGTATGACACCAAATATTTTGACATTAAGATAAATCAATACGATATTGAGAATAAATAGTATTTTTGCGACATAACAAAACCGAGAACAAATGAAGGCATACGTATTTCCAGGTCAAGGCGCCCAATTCACAGGAATGGGAAAAGACCTTTACGAACAATCAGAATTAGCAAGAGAGTTATTTGAAAGAGCCAATGCCATTTTAGGCTTTAGGATTACCGATATCATGTTCGAAGGAACAGCAGAACAACTAAAAGAAACGAAGGTAACACAACCTGCTGTTTTCCTACATTCCGTTATTCTTGCAAAAACACTAGGCGATAATTTCAAGCCAGAAATGGTGGCAGGACATTCTTTAGGCGAGTTTTCTGCTTTGGTTGCCAACAGCACACTGTCTTTTGAAGACGGACTAAAATTGGTTTCGCAAAGAGCGCTGGCAATGCAAAAAGCCTGCGAAATTACTCCTTCGACTATGGCTGCCGTTTTAGGACTAGAAGATCATATTGTTGAAGAAGTCTGTGCTTCTATTGACGGTATCGTGGTTGCTGCAAATTACAACTGTCCTGGACAGCTAGTCATTTCAGGCGAGACAAAAGCTGTTGAAAAAGCCTGCGAAGCTATGAAAGAAGCTGGTGCAAAACGTGCCCTGATTCTTCCTGTCGGAGGTGCTTTCCATTCACCGATGATGGAACCTGCTAGAGAAGAATTGGCTGCTGCTATTGAAAACACTACTTTTTCAGAACCAATCTGTCCGGTATATCAAAACGTTCCAGCAAGTGCCGTTTCTAATGCGGCTGAAATCAAGAAAAACCTCATCACGCAGCTAACAGCCCCAGTAAAATGGACCCAGTCTGTTCAGCAGATGATTGCCGATGGCGCTACTTCTTTCACAGAGGTTGGTCCAGGGAAAGTCTTGATCGGATTAGTCAATAAGATTGATAAAAACGCAGCAACTTTTTCTGCTTAGTATTTATCGTTACATCATAAAAAAAACCCGCAAGTGACTTGCGGGTTTTTATTTTTTTAGCTTCGGATTTTCTTTTCCCATTTCCAAGCGCTTTCTATTGCTTGGTCTAAAGTAGATTCAGCTTTCCAGCCTAATATTTTATTAGCTTTCTGCGTATCAGCATACGCTTCAATCACATCGCCTTCTCTCCTATCGACTAATTTATAAGGCAATTTCTGTCCGCTGACTTTTTCAAAAGATTGAATAACTTCCAAAACTGTGCTGCCTGTTCCAGTACCAACATTAAAAACTTCGACTTTGGCCTCGTTTTTATTCTCGATAAGCCTTTTCAAAGCAATAACATGCGCTTTCGCCAAATCAACCACATGAATATAATCTCTGACACAGGTACCGTCAGAAGTCGGATAATCAGACCCAAAAACAGACAGTTCTTTTCTCAATCCCATACCGGTTTGTGTAATAAAAGGCACTAGATTCTGGGGCACACCAATAGGCAATTCACCTATTTCTGCTGACGGATGCGCTCCTATCGGATTAAAATAACGCAACAAGATTGCCCTTATATTTGATACTTTGGCAACATCTTGTATTATTTCTTCTCCTATCTGCTTGGTGTTGCCATAAGGCGAAATTGCTGGCTGTACAGAAGCATCTTCGGTAATAGGCATTTTTTCTGCCTGACCATAAACGGTACAAGACGAACTGAAAATAAAACTAGCATCTGCTTTTTGCTGCAATTCCTGCAATAGATACACTAGCGCATTGATATTGTTTTCGTAATAAAGCAGCGGATTTTCAACCGATTCACCTACTGCTTTTGACGCTGCAAAGTGAATTACTCCGGCTACATCGGCATGCTTTGTGAAAAATTCCTTTACTGAGTTTTTTTCTCTTAAATCCAGTTTTTCAAAAATTGGCTTTTTACCGGTGATTGCTATAATGCCTTCCAAAACTTTTTCTTCGGCGTTGGAAAGATTGTCGATGATTACCACTTCAAAGCCTTCATTTTGCAATTCTACGACTGTGTGAGAACCGATAAAGCCCAATCCTCCCGTAACTAGTATTTTCATTCTAATTTATTTTTATGGCGCGAAAGTGCACGGTTTGTATCAATTATTGCAAAAATTCTAAAATCGAATCTGTTATGAATTTGATCTGCTCGTCATCCAGCTCTGTATGCATCGGCAATGAGATTACTTCTTTTACCAATTGGTTGGTTATCGGAAAGTCTTCTTCTTTATAGCGGACATCCAAATACGCTTTCTGGCTGTGCAACGGAATCGGATAATAAATTGCACATGGAATTCCTTTGTCTAACAAATGTTGCATTAGGCCATCTCTATCGGCATCCAAAACACGCAACGTATATTGGTGAAAAACATGCGAATCTCTTTCACCTGCAACATACGGGGTAACGATATTTTTATGATTTGCCAAAGCCTGGCTGTATTTTTGTGCCGCCAATTGCCTTGCCGCATTGTACTCATCTAGTTTCGGGAGCTTTACGTTTAAGACTGCTGCCTGAATACTATCCAAACGTGAATTTACGCCAACCACATCATGATGGTAGCGTACATACATTCCATGGTTTACGATACCGCGAAGCTTATGCGCCAAGTCATCATCGTTTGTAAAAATAGCACCGCCATCTCCATAACAGCCTAAGTTTTTAGACGGGAAGAACGACGTTGAAGCGACATGGCCTATAACTCCTACTTTTTCTTTTTTGCCGTCGAAATATCTGTAATTCGCACCAATTGCCTGAGCGTTATCTTCGATTACATACAAATTATGCTCTTGAGCTAACTGCATGATAGCTTCCATGTTGGCAGCCTGTCCGAAAAGATGTACCGGAACAATCGCTTTTGTCTTTGGCGTAATTGCTTTTTTAATTGCTTCAACAGAAATATTAAACGTGTCGATTTCTACATCGACTAAAACTGGAGTCAGTTGCAAAAGTGCAATAACTTCAACGGTTGCTGCGAAAGTAAAATCAGCGGTGATTACTTCATCGCCAGGTTTTAAATCCAGCGCCATCATGGCAATCTGCAAAGCATCTGTACCGTTTGCACACGGAATCACGTGTTTTGCGCCAAGATATTCTTCTAGATTTTTCTGGAATTTATGAACTTCCGGACCGTTAATGTAAGTATTGGTGTCTAGAACTTCTTGAATAGAATTGTTTACTGTTTCTTTTATATTTTCATATTGACCTTTTAGGTCAACCATTTGAATTTTTTTCATCTAAATTAAATTTAAAACAAGCAAAACTACTAATAAAATGATGGACAACCAATGAAATTTCTAGAAACTAGCGTATTTTAGCGATTCAAAATCAGACTTATGTTTTTTCTATATAATCTACTGGTAATCATCACTGGATTTGCCTTAAAGGCGGTTGCTTTTTTTAATCCGAAAATGAAGCTTTTTGTTGAGGGAAGAAAAAATGTTTTTAAGACTTTAGGCAATAAAATACAGCCAAAAGATAAGACCATCTGGTTTCATTCGGCTTCTCTCGGCGAGTTTGAGCAGGGTCTTCCTGTGATGGAAAAAATTCGAACACTGTACCCAGACCATAAAATCGTACTGACTTTCTTTTCTCCTTCGGGTTATGAAGTCAGGAAAAACTCTACAGTTGCGGATGTAATCGTTTATCTTCCTTTGGATACAAAAAGCAACGCAGAAAAATTCCTGAAATTAGTCCATCCCGAAATGGCCTTTTTTATCAAATACGAATATTGGCCCAATTATCTCAATGCCTTAAAAGAAAGAAACATTCCTACCTATCTGTTCTCTGGAATTTTCAGGAAAGACCAAGTTTTCTTCAAATGGTATGGCGGATTTTACCGAAAAGCACTCACTGCTTTCAAACAGTTTTTCGTACAGAATGAGAGTTCCAAGCTATTGTTGCAACAGATTGGATTTAACAATGTAAAAGTAAGCGGCGATACGCGTTTTGACCGAGTTTTAAAAATTTTGGAAAGAGACAATTCGCTAGATTTCGTAGAAAAATTCAAAAACAATCAATTGACAATCGTCTGTGGAAGCACTTGGCCAAAAGACGAAGTACAACTGCTAGATTTTATAAACACCAATTCTTTTGGCGTAAAATTTATCATCGCTCCGCACAATGTCAAGCCAGAACAGATTAGCGAACTGAAAAATAGTATTTCAAAAAAAACTATTCTATTTTCAGAACTAAAAAACAAAAATCTAGCCGATTACGATGTCTTTATCATTGACACCATCGGCATCTTGACTAAAATTTACAGTTATGCTGATATTGCGTATGTTGGAGGTGGCTTCGGAACTTCAGGCCTGCACAACATCTTAGAACCTGCTACTTTTGGGATTCCGATTGTTATCGGCCCTAATTACCAAAAGTTTTCAGAAGCTGTCGCTTTAGTCAATATGGGCGGCTGTATTTCTGTGAAAAACAAAAAAGAATTGGAAGAAACGCTTTCTCTTCTAATCCAAAACGAAGACGAACGCTTTGAAAAAGGACATATCTCGAGCACTTTCGTACAGATGAATAAAAACGCGACAGAAGTTATCTTGAAAAATCTGTAAACAAAACCATGACAACATTCAAACCTTTACACACTTCAGACATCGATACTATTGTTCCGATGATGCAGGAATTTTATGCCATCGACAATTACCCGATCGACATTGCAATTTCAAAAGCTTTATTTTTAGAGTTTTTAGAAAATCCACATTTGGGAAGAGCATGGCTGATTTATTCGGATGATGAAATCGTGGGCTATGTAATCCTGACTTTCGTTTTTAGCTTTGAATACAAAGGGACGATTGCCTTCCTAGATGAATTGTATATTTCCGGCAAAGCACGCGGAAAAGGAATCGGAAAAAAAGCCTTAGATTTTATTCATCAGGAAGCTATTGCGCTTTCGCTGAAAATTATTTATCTCGAAGTCGAAGGCCATAATGAGATTGCCCAGAAACTCTATTTATCTAAAGATTTTGCAATTCACAACCGCAAGTTGATGAAACTGACGGTAAAAAACAGTCTTGTTTAAAAACAACTAAAAATTCGAGAATCGTTAAATAATTCGGCTTTTTACACAAAAATTGTAACTTGCAACCACTAAACTTCAATCGTTATCTATGAAATTTTTAAGACTTCTTGTCCTTTTACTGGTTCTTCCTGCCTATTCACAGCAAGGCGGAATGTGGATTCCATCGCTTTTGAAAGGGATGAATGAAACAGAAATGAAAAATCTGGGAATGAAAATGTCGGCCTCCGATATTTATGATGTAAACAAATCAAGCCTCAAGGATGCAGTACCGCAATTTAACGGCGGCTGTACTTCGGAAGTTATCTCTTCTAAAGGGCTTCTTTTGACAAATCACCATTGCGGTTTCGGAGAAATCCAAGCTCATTCTACGGTAGAACACGATTATCTGACCGATGGTTTTTGGGCGATGAGCTTAGAAGAAGAACTGCCAAATCCTGATTTAGAAGTAACTTTTATCGTAAAAATTGAAGACGTAACTTCTCAAATCTTAAATGGTGTTTCTGACATTTCTTCAGAAGCAGAAAAGCAGAAAAAAATCCAAGAAAACATTGCATCGCTGACAAAATCATCTCCAAAAGAAGCATGGCAGGAAAATAGAATTCGTACCTTTTATGAAGGAAACCAATATATTTTATTTGTTGTAGAAAGTTATAAAGATGTACGTTTGGTAGGTGCTCCGCCTTCTTCTATAGGCAAATTTGGTTCCGACACAGACAACTGGGTTTGGCCAAGACACACAGGCGATTTTTCATTATTCAGAATTTATGCCGATAAAAACAATCGTCCTGCTGCTTACTCAAAAGATAACGTTCCTTATACGCCGAAACACTTTTTGCCTGTTTCTATAAAAGGCGTGGAAGAAGATGATTTCACATTAGTATTCGGCTATCCTGGAAGAACTACAGAATACCTTCCATCTGTTGCGGTTGAGCAAATCGTAAACAATTTGAATCCAGCGAAGATTGAAATCCGCGACAAAGCGCTAAAAGTGGCCGACGGATTCATGAGAAAAGACAAAGCTATCAAGATTCAATATGCTTCAAAATATGCAAGTATTGCCAATTATTGGAAAAAATGGATCGGCGAGACTCAAGGCTTGAAAAAATCAAATGCTATTGAGATCAAGAAAAAATTTGAAAAAGAGTTCTTGGAAAAAGTAAACAAAGCGGGAAAACAAGCGGAATACGGCAACTTGTTTGCTGACTTCGAAAAAAACTATGCCGAAATCGCTCCTTATGCCTTAAGCAGGGATTATTTTACAGAAGTTGTATTGCGAAATACAGAATTGCTAACAATCGGCTACCGACTTTATCAATTAGAGCAGGTTTACAATTCGAGAGGAGAGCAATCGTTTAAAGATCGAAAAGAAGCAACTATCAAGGCTCTAGAAGAAACTTATAAAGATTTTAATGCTACTGTAGACGAAAAAGTATTTGAGCAATTGATCGAATTGTATGCGACCAAAGCGCCTAAGCAATTTTTGCCAGCAACCTTGAAAAATGCAGATTACAAAAAATTGACCGATAGAGTTTACGATTCAAAACTCACAAGCTACAAAGGACTAAAAGAATTACTTTCTGGCGATGCAAAAGCTGTTATGGCCAAAATCAATGCGGATAAAGGCTACCAGTTCGTAAAATCATTGGCTGACACCTATCTTAAAGAAGTAAGTCCGAAATACGATGAAATCAACCTAAAGATTGCGGCTTTGCAACGCACTTATATGAAAGGTATTTTAGAATTGAGTCCGAAAGAGGCTAGAATTTTCCCAGATGCCAACAGTACGCTGCGTGTTACTTACGGAAAAGTAAAAGGCTATTCGCCAAGCGATGCAGTAACTTATAGCCATACGACTTATTTAGACGGTGTGATGGAAAAATACATTCCTGGCGATTATGAATTTGATGTTCCAGCCAAGCTGATTGACTTGTACAACAAAAAAGATTACGGCCAGTACGGCAAAAAAGGAAAAATGCCAGTCTGTTTTATTGGGACCAACCACACAACGGGAGGAAATTCAGGTAGCCCTGCGATAGATGCAAAAGGAAATCTGATAGGACTCAACTTTGACCGCGTTTGGGAAGGAACAATGAGCGATATTTATTATGACCCTGCCATCTGCAGAAATATAATGGTCGACATGAGATATGTTCTTTTTATTATTGACAAATATGCTGGGGCGAAACACCTGATTAACGAGATGAAAATCGTTGGAGGAAAGAAATAATTCACAGTTTTTCGCCATAAAATTTAAGAATTACCGAAAATAGAGCTCTTAAATTTCAGAATTTGGCGAATTATCATAGCTGTTGTCATTTTTAACAAGTTTTAAATCACAAAGACATCGCTTAAACCCTTGTAATTCAAGGAATTTATTTTTAAAAAAAATCTTTTAAAAAAAATTACAATAAATATTTTAAGATATTAAAAAATTTATATCTTTGCTCCGAATTAATAATTAACCTTTATAATTTAGTAAGATGAAAAAAGTTGTATTAAGCTTAGCATTAGTTGCTACTATGGCATTTGTTTCTTGTAAAGAAACTGAAAAACCAGCTGAAGAGGCTGCTGTTGAAGCTACAGAAGTTGAAGCTACTCAAGCTGTTGAAGCTGCTGAAGTAAACGCTGAAGCTACTGTTGATAGCACTAAAGTTGCTGAAGAAGCTAAAGTTGAAGCTGCTAAAGCTGAAACTGCTGCTCCTGCTAAACAATAATTAGCAAACAGTAAAAAAAATAACCCTGCTTTTAGCGGGGTTTTTTTATGCTTATTATTTAACAACCTTAGTCTATGTCTGCAAAGATATCAGCCCCCGTAAAATCAAGTGTTTCTGCTTTTGAAACATAAAGCGCCACTTCTGAAATTCCTTTCGCCAATCGCAGTTCGGTATTAAACTTTCTGCTTACAGCATAAATTTTGCTGTTAATGATCAGCTTATAAAAATATTTACCGCTTGAAGCCCTGAATTTCAAGCAGAGTGCTGTTTCAGCATTCGCTTTAATGATTTCAATATCGCTTTCGCAATCCATTTTTAATTCATAAGTCATGCTCGTAAAGACGATTTTTCCTTTTCGAGAAGTATACACAAACTTGTAATGATCTTCGTCTTTCTTGCTAATAACAAATGCGCCCATAAAATAATTAAATAGAGTGTTTAAGACAAAAAAGCCTCCCGAAAGAGAGGCTTTCCCACTAAGTGATTAAAAGTAACTAATTCTTACCCGCTTAATGATTGATGCGCCAAATGTAAGAATAAATACTAAATTCTTTCACACAAATGACCTTCAATTCTAAAGTAAAAATAAATCAATAATAAAAATAAAAACCCCACAAAGAGGCCATCATTTTTTCTATTACAAGAATTATTAGTCCGTAATCCATCCTCAGATTCCTTTAAGAGCTTTTTCTGCCGAACCTTCCAAGCCACCAATCAATGCGCCGCCATATGCTCCAGCTACAACTCCATGAATACCGCCAAATAAGCCCTCTAAAAATCCTTTTACAGCATCAATAGCATCAACCTTAGCAACAGGTTTTATCGCATTCCAAAACCCTCTCCAGAATCCATCCCCTCTTGAATGCAACATGGATTCATCAAAGTCAGTAATAAGCTTTAGCCAATCAAACCTCTTACAACAAGGCTCGGCATTTTTTTAAAAAATTCAAGATTTAAATCCCTAGAAGCAAGGAATATTTAACTTATAAAAATAAAAAAGCCCCTAAGTTAGGGGCTTTTTGTACTCAGAGCGGGACTTGAACCCGCACGAACATTACTGTTCACTGGATTTTAAGTCCAGCGTGTCTACCAATTTCACCATCCGAGCATGGACTTTAATTTGAGCGAAAAACGGGGCTCGAACCCGCGACCTCGACCTTGGCAAGGTCGCGCTCTACCAACTGAGCTATTTTCGCATTTCTGATTTGTAAGAACAGCAACACTTGAACCGTATTGCGGATGCAAATTTAATACATTAATTCAATTATACAAGAACTTTTTTCAAAAAAAGAAGATAAAAAATATAACTTTCTGATAACGTATTCTTTAAATCCAAATCATTTTTTTACTAGCATTCTCTTGATTTCATTCAGCTTCATCAAAGCTTCCACTGGCGTGAGGGTATTGATGTCTAAATTCAATATTTCTTCTTTTATTTCCTCCAAAAGCGGGTCGTCTAAATTGAAAATACTCAGTTGCATTTCGTCCTTAGACGGCTTTATACCGTTCAAGGCTTCTCCTGAATGATCTTTTTCAAGTTTTTTCAGCAGTTTCTGTGCTTTTTGGATTACCGTTTGAGGCATTCCGGCCATCTTAGCCACATGAATACCAAAACTATGGGCACTTCCTCCTTTTACCAACTTACGGATAAAAAGCACATTATCTTTTAATTCTTTTACAGAAACATTGTAATTCTGGATTCTTTCCAAAATTTCGGTCATTTCGTTCAACTCATGATAATGTGTCGCAAATAATGTTTTTGGCCTTCCAGGGTGCTCGTGCAGGTATTCGGCAATAGCCCAAGCGATAGAAATTCCGTCATAAGTACTTGTTCCTCTACCAATCTCATCCAAAAGTACCAGGCTTCTGTCGGAAAGGTTGTTCAAGATCGAAGCCGTCTCGTTCATTTCGACCATAAAAGTAGATTCTCCCATCGAAATGTTGTCCGATGCACCTACCCTTGTAAAAATTTTATCTATGACACCCATCCTGACGCTTTCGGCCGGGACAAAACTTCCCATCTGTGCCAACAATACAATCAATGCTGTTTGACGCAGGATAGCCGATTTACCCGACATATTAGGTCCTGTAATCATAATGATTTGCTGGGTATCTCTGTCTAGATAGACATCATTAGCAATATAAGGAACTCCAACAGAAAGCTGTTTTTCGATTACCGGATGACGTCCATTTTTTATTTCCAATTCAAAAGTATCATCTAGAACAGGACATACATAATTATTTTCGATGGCCAATTGCGTAAAAGACGTAAGGCAGTCTAACTGGGCAATTAAGTTAGCATTGAGCTGTACAGGCTTTATATACGTCGAAATCCAATTGACCAATTGTTCAAAAAGTTGGCTTTCCAATTGGTGAATTTTCTCTTCGGCTCCAAGAATTTTGGTTTCATATTCTTTTAGTTCTTCCGTAATATAACGCTCTGCATTTACCAAAGTCTGCTTACGGATCCATTCGGCCGGCACTTTATCTTTGTGTGCATTTCTGACTTCGATATAATATCCGAAAACATTATTGAAAGAAATTTTAAGAGAAGAAATGCCTGTTCTTTCAGATTCTCTTGTCTCGATTCCTTCTAGATATTCTTTTCCAGAAGTCGAAATGCTTCTCAATTCGTCTAATTCAGCATGAATGCCTTTCGCAATTGCATTTCCTTTATTGATGGAAACCGGAGCTTCTGGATTCAACGTAGTCTTGATTTTTTCTCGCAACAAGTCGCAACTGTGCAGGCTGTCTCCTATCGTCTTGACCGCAACATTTTGGCTTTCGAGAGCCAATGCTTTTATCGGAATGATGGCATCTAACGAATCTTTTAGATACACAACTTCTCTAGGCGACACTTTTCCAGTGGCTATTTTTGAAATCAGACGTTCCAAATCGGAAATCTGTTTTATTTGATATTGGATGCTTTTCAGCACCTCATTATTTTCTTTTAAATAAGAAACCACCTCATGGCGTCCTTTTATTTTATCCGCATCTTTTAGCGGCAACGCCAGCCAACGTTTCAAAAGACGGCCTCCCATTGGCGAAAGCGTCCTGTCGATAACATCTAGCAAGGTTACTGCGTTTGGATTGTAGCTATGATACAGTTCTAAATTTCGAATCGTAAATCGGTCCATCCAAACATAAGCGTCTTCTGCAATTCGTTGAATTGATGTGATGTGCTGGACTTTATTATGCTGCGTTTCTGACAAATAATATAAAATCGCTCCTGAAGCAATGATTCCTTCCGGCAATTCTTCAATTCCAAATCCTTTTAAAGAATTGGTCTGAAAATGACCTGTTAGCGTCTCGAAAGCATAATCTTCTTTGTACACCCAGTCTTCGAGATAAAAGTTATGATAGTCTTCGCCGAACAATTCTTTGAAATCGTTCTTATTCTGTTTTGGAATAAGTACTTCACTCGGATTAAAATTCTGCAACAGCTTGTCAATATATTCTTCGTTGCCTTGCGCGGCTAAGAATTCGCCCGTAGAAACATCTAAGAAAGAAATCCCTATAATTCTCTTTCCGAAATAAATTGAAGCCAAAAAGTTGTTTGATTTTGACTGAAGCACCTCATCGTTCATAGAAACGCCAGGAGTCACCAATTCGGTAACGCCGCGTTTTACGATAGTCTTTGTCATTTTTGGATCTTCAAGCTGGTCGCAAATCGCAACTCGCAATCCGGCTTTTACCAATTTAGGCAGGTAGGTATTTAAGGAATGATGCGGAAATCCAGCCAAAGCTGTTTCGGTTTCAGAGCCAGCGCCTCTTTTTGTGAGCACGATTCCTAAAATTTTAGAAGCGCGGATCGCATCTTCGCCAAAAGTTTCATAAAAATCTCCCACTCTAAACAACAAGCAAGCATCAGGATATTTCCTTTTGATCTCGTTGTATTGCTTCATTAATGGAGTTTCTTTCGGAGTTTTATCTTTCGTGGCCAAGAGTATTCGGATTTTTAAATTATTTTTGCTAAAATAGAAAAACTAATAGTATTGCATCTGCATTTATGAGAAAACTTGCCAACAGCGAATTAGAAAGAAAAAGTATCGAAGATTTCAAGCAGGCCGAAAAAACACCACTAATTATCGTATTAGACGATATCCGAAGCCTGCACAATATCGGCTCCGTTTTCAGGACGGCCGATGCTTTTTTGATTGAAAAAATTTATCTCTGCGGCATTACGGCTACGCCTCCAAACAAAGAAATCCACAAAACGGCTCTTGGCGCAACGGAAACTGTTTCTTGGGAATACGCCAAAGATGTTTTAGAAGTTATTGACAGCCTCCAAAAAGAAAATATTGCGGTCATGGCAATTGAACAAGTAGAAAATTCTATTTCTCTGCAAGAATTTATTCCGGAAAATGATCAAAAATATGCTTTGGTTTTTGGAAACGAAGTAAAAGGCGTTTCTCAAGAAGCGATTAAAAAATGCCAAGGCACTATAGAAATTCCGCAATTAGGCACCAAACATTCGCTGAACATTTCGGTAAGTGCCGGAATCGTAGTTTGGGATTTGTTTCAAAAATTGAATTTTTAAAACCTTATCGTTTTCCCGAAAAAGCTTTGCTTTCGATTTCATCTAAAATCTGAAGATAATCGTATTGGTTCTTGACAAAATCTTTATCGGAAACATCAATAACCAAGACATTCAGGTCGGTTTGAGATTTTATATAATCGAGATAGCCTCTATTGATCTTGTCCAGATATTCTGCCGGAATTTCTTGTTCATAAGAACGGCCTCTCAGCCTTATATTCTCTAGCAGACGTTCTGTATTTTGATACAAGTAGACATACAAATCCGGCTTTTTCATTTCTTTATAAATTATGTCAAAAAGCGTCTTGTACAATCGGTATTCGTCTTCACCTAACGTAACTTTCGCGAAAATCAAGGATTTAAAGATATGGTAATCTGCAACGATAAAATCCTTAAACAAATCAAACTGCGCTAAGTCATGCGACAGTTGTTGGTATCGGTCAGCCAAAAAAGACATTTCTAACGGAAAGGCATATCGGGCTTGGTCTTTATAAAATTTCGGGAGGAAAGGATTGTCTGCAAAACCTTCCAAGACAATCTTAGCATTAAAATCCTCGGCAATTTTGTGAGCAAGCGTTGTTTTTCCAGCGCCAATATTTCCTTCGATGGCGATATAATTGAAATGGTCGAAATGGTATTTTGCTACAGGCGATTTCAAATCAGAAACGACTTTACAATCCGATTCATCTTTACAGTCCCGCAATAACTCAACAACATTTTTATTAAGCTTGGGATGTACAAAATCAGACTTCAAATCGTTCATCGGCAGCAAGACAAATTTTCGGTCTTGCATGTGCGGATGCGGTACTTTTAAATTTTCAGCATCAATAATTTCTTCGTCAAAGCTTATAATATCAATATCGATTGTCCTAGATTGATACCTTGCGCCTGCATTTCTGACTCTTCCCAGATCCAATTCAGCATTCAAGATTTCCTCTAGAATCACGGAAGCTGTTTTACAAGTATGGGCCAATATCGCACAGTTGAAAAAAGCATCGCCCTCAAAACCCCAAGACGGTGTTTCGTAAAGTTTTGAAACGCTGACAACAGTAGCAATCTCTTTGTGAATCAAATCGATAGCTTGCTGAATATTCTGAAGCCTGTCGCCTTGATTGCTTCCGATAGATAATATGGCTTGATGCTGTATTTTCATAGATTGCAAATTAAGGAAAACTATTTCACACAAAAGCACATTTTTAAGTTGCAATCCGAAATTATTAGGTCGAAATTTGTAACTTTTTGGATATTTATGTGACCTATAAAGAAATAACAATACTATGAATTTTTTAAAAAATGTACTTTCAACCGTAATCGGATTATTCGTTTTCCTATTTGTCTTATTTTTTGGATTTATAATCATCGCCGCATTATTTGGCGGTAACGACTCCAAGACGGTTGTGGTAAAAGACAATTCGGTAATAGAACTGAATCTCGAAGAAGTCACAAACGACTATGCTGGGAAATTCTTATATGAAGATTTCAGCTTTTTGAATGAAGAAAAGACAAACGGTCTTTCTGATGTGCTAAACGCAATTGATGCGGCAAAAACGGATGATAAGATCAAAGGAATCTCCATCCTAAACAATATGTCATTATTAGGAATGGCACAAAGCAAAGCGCTTCGCGACAAGCTAGAAGATTTCAAAAAATCAGGGAAATTTGTCGTGGCTTATGCCAATTCGTATACCCAAAAAGAATATTACCTAAATTCTGTTGCCGATACGATTTATCTTAATCCTGTTGGAGAAATGGATTTCAAAGGACTTTCTTCTGAAGTCATGTTCTACAAAGATTTTCAAGAAAAAACTGGCGTTAAGATGGAAGTTATCCGCCACGGAAAATACAAAAGCGCTGTCGAGCCTTATCTAGCGAATGAAATGAGCGAAGCCAACCGCGAGCAGATTTCGGCCTTATTAAATTCGGTTTGGAATTCGGTTGCTGCTGATATTTCAAAAAGCAGAAAAATTCCGGTTGAAAAACTAAATGAAATTGCAAACGGACTTTTGGCAAGAACGCCAGAAATGGCAAAAGCAGAAAAATTGATTGACAAGATTGCTTATGAAGACGAATACCACAACGGTATCAGAAAAGCGCTTAAAGTCAAAAAAGACGAAGAGTATAACACGGTAAGCATTATCGATTATGCGCATAAAAACTCGACCGTAGGAAAAAAACCAAGCAGTGAAAACACTATTGCCATCATCTATGCGCAAGGAACCATTCTTGGCGGCGAAGGCGATGTTGATATTATCGGCGAAGGTTCGATGAGACGTTCTTTACAAGAAGCTAGAAACGACAAAAAGGTAAAAGCCATTGTCTTGAGAATCGACAGTCCGGGTGGAAGCGCCTTGACTTCCGACTTGATTTGGAGAGAAATCGAGTTGACTAAAAAGGTAAAGCCTGTCGTAGTTTCTATGGGGAACCTGGCCGCTTCCGGAGGTTATTATATCGCTTGTAACGCCAACAAGATTTTTGCAGAAGAAACCACTATTACAGGTTCAATCGGTGTCTTCGGTACGTTGCCAAACATTACAAAACTGACGAACAACATCGGAATTCATACAGAACAAGTAAAAACACACCAAAATGCTGCCGGATATAGCATCTTCACTCCTTTAGACGAAAACACTAGAAGCATGGTTCAAGAAAGCGTAGAAAACATCTACAAAGTTTTTGTTGACCGTGTGGCTAAAGGAAGAAACATGAAATTTGAAGAAGTCGATTCTATTGCCCAAGGAAGAGTCTGGACAGGAGCGGATGCGATTAAAATCGGATTGGTAGACAAAATTGGAAACATGAATGATGCCATAAAAGAAGCCGCAAAATTGGCCAAAATCAAAGACTACAAGACTGCCGATTATCCGGAATACGAGAAGAAATTTGCAGATATTTTTGGTGGTATGCCCTTCATGCAATCGAAAGAAAGCTTTATCAAAGAAGAGGTAGGTGAAGAAAACTACCAGATGATCGAGCAGATTCGAAGAATGAGCGCTCAAAAAGGAATGCAGGCCTTAATGCCTTACGAGATCAATATTAAATAATTTATTTTAACGACAAAACTAAATATCAGGGCCAAAAACTCTGATATTTTTTATTTATACATTTCGAAAACATCAAATTTTAGATTTTACTTCTTTAAAGTTTTTCTTATTTATACTTTTATTAAGGATATTGGTTTAATTTTTGTTATAATTTCGCTAAATAAATAAATTTATTATGTTAAAAAAGATTTTAAAAGCCGTCGGTATATTTCTATTGGTAATAATCATTGCATTAGCTGCAGCGCCATTTTTATTCAAAGACAAGATCAAACAACTGGTCCTGAAATCAATTAATGAAAATGTAGACGCAAAAGTCGCATTTGACGATGTAGACTTGAGCTTATTCAAGAACTTCCCGCGTGCGAACGTTACCATTGATAAATTAAGCATCATCAACAAGGCTCCGTTTGAAGGCGACACTTTGGTATATGCCGGAGAAGTAAACCTAAAAATGTCTATCAAAGAACTTTTTAAAAGTGAAGGAGAGCCGATGAATATCGAATCCTTTTCTTCAAAAAACGGCGTGATTAATATTCTTTTTGACAAAAACGGCGTCGGGAATTTTGATATCGCTATAAAAGACAAGAAAGACAAAAAGGAGGATTCTAAAAGCAAGCCTTTTGCTATGAACGTCCAAAATTACGAAATAGAAAACCTGCGTTTTACTTACTTTGACGAACGTTCCAAAGTCAAAATGGTCATCGACAGCCTGAATCACCAAGGAAAAGGAAATTTTGCCGCTTCAAAATTGGATTTGACAACCAAAACTACAGCAAAGGTTTCTCTCGATATGGACAAGACCAATTATATGAAAAACATCAAGTTGGATTTGGACGCTGTATTAGGAATTGATTTGGAAAACAGCAAATATACGTTCAAAGACAATAAAGCTTTGATCAATCAATTGCCTTTAGAATTTAACGGATTTATCCAGATTGTCGATGCCGGACAAGAATACGACCTAACTTTCAAGACACCTACTTCTTCCTTTAAAAATTTCTTAGGCGTTATTCCTGAAGCCTATGCCGGAAACCTGAGTACCGTTAAAACAACTGGCGATTTTAAAGTTTCTGGATTTGCAAAAGGTTTGTATAGCGACAAGACCGTTCCAAAATTCAATCTGGCTATTGCTTCAAACAATGCGTCTTTCAAATATCCTGACCTTCCAAAATCAGTTGAAAATATCGTAATCGACACAAAAATTATCAACGAAACAGGAATACTGAACGATACGTATGTAAACCTTGACAAGCTTTCTTTCCGAATCGATCAGGATGTGTTCAATGTACAGGCGAATGTAAAAAACATCGTCGAAAATCCGTTGGTAGATGCCAAATTAAAAGGAACCGTGAATCTTGCAAATGTCTCCAAAGCGTATCCTGTAAAATTAGATACGCCGCTTTCGGGAATTTTGAAAGCTGATGTTGAGACTAAATTTGATATGAAGTCGGTAGAAACAAATCAATACCAAAACATTCAAGCTGCCGGAAACGCAAGTATTTCAGGCTTCAAATATGTCGATGCCGATAAAAAAGCTTACACAATCAATACTGCTGTCGCTCAATTTTCAAACCAAAAAATCAATTTGCAGCAATTGGATATGACGACTGGAAAAACCGACTTAAAAGTAAATGGTGTTTTAGAAAACTTCTTGGGTTATGCTTTCAAGAACCAAGAGTTGAGAGGAAATTTTACGATGAAATCCAACCAATTTTTGGTATCAGATTTCATGTCAAAAACCGAAACCACGGTAAATAATAAGACTGTAACTACAGAAGCTGTCAAGATTCCAAAGCTTTTAAATGTAACCTTGAATGCGTCTGCTAACACTGTAGTGTATGACAACTTAAACCTTAAAAACGTTTCTGGGAAAATTATCGTAAAAGACGAAGCAGTTTCACTCCAAAATCTAAAAACTTCAATTTTCAATGGATTAATCACAGCCACGGGAGATGTTTCTACAAAAGGCAAAGTACCTACATTTAATATGAATTTGGGCTTATCTACGGTAGATATCAATCAGACGTTTAGTCAATTGGACATGTTGAAGAAAATTGCTCCGATTGCCGATGCAATTAACGGAAAACTGAATTCAACCATCAAGCTTTCTGGTAATTTGGATGCAAAAACAATGTCGCCAGACCTCAATACGCTTTCAGGCGATTTGTTCGGGCAATTGCTTTCGACTACAATAAACTCAAAAAATTCTGCCGTTTTGAACAAGCTTGATGAAAAAGTAAAATTCATCGACCTGCAGAAATTAAATTTAAACGACCTAAAAGCAAATCTTACGTTTAAAGATGGGAAAGTAAACGTGAAACCTTTCGATATCAAATACCAAGACATCAAGATAAATGTTGGCGGACAACACGGTTTTGACCAGTCTATGAATTACAACCTGAAATTTGATGTTCCTGCAAAATATCTAGGAACAGAAGCAAATAAATTAATAGCAAAACTGAGCCCTGCCGAAGCTAACAAATTAGAAAACATTCCTATAACGGCTATACTTACGGGTAATTTTAAAAACCCAAAAGTCTCGACAGATATAGAACAGGCTGTTACCAAACTAGCGACGCAATTAGTCAAAACCCAAAAAGACAAATTGGTTACTCAAGGAACCAACGCTTTAGGAAATCTGCTAGGCGGTACTAAAAAAGATACAACTAAAACGCAGACGAATCCTACCAAGGAAGATGTAAAAACTAAAGTTTCGGAAGGAATCAAAGGCCTTTTTAATAAAAAGAAAAAAGAATAAGCTATAATAAAACAAAAAGCCTGCAGTTTAAACTGCAGGCTTTTTTTATAAAATATTCATCCCAATGACGTAGCCTTCAAAGCTTCGGACATTAAAAACTGTCCCATCTTCAAAAATCAAATATTGTCCTTTTATTCCTATCAATCGGCCTGTAAAATTAGGGGTTTTGTCTAGGTTCAATCCCGTTACTTTTTTAGGATATCTCAAGACTGGATATTTCAACACAAAGTGCTCGTCTAAGTCAGGATTAAAATAAGGCTTCACTTCTTCTGGAAGCTTATCAAAAATATTAGTTTTTTCAGCTATCAAATCCAAAGTCAACACTTCGTTCTGAAGCATTTTCCTCCAATTGGTCTTGTCTACAAAATGATTTTTCAAAGCCACCTCCGTAATTCCAGCCAAATACCGATTCGGAACTTCCACAATAGAAACCGCCTCACATGCGCCTTGATCGATCCATCGTGTCGGAATTTGTGTTTTTCGTGTCACGCCTACTTTTATTTCGCTTGATAAAGCTAGATATACCACATGTGGTTGCAACTGCACTCTCGTCTCATAATCCAAATCTCGGTCTGCAATTCCTAAGTGCGCAGTACTCAATTCGGGTCTCATGATCCAATCTCCAACCGCCGGACTGCTGTAGAAACAATCATAGCAGAATCCCTGGCGAAAAATCTTTTTCTTTTTGGAACAGTTAAGGCATTGGTAACCAAGAAAACTGATTTCAATATTTTTATCAAGAGCTTGGTTTACGTTCAAGAAACTGTTTTCAAAAGTCAGATAATATTGAATCTGAGCCGCAAATTCCGTTTCCATTTTTGAAAGAACACCTTCGTATTGCATTGTTTTTTTGAGTTAATGATTTAGACGATCGCTTTATGGCTTTTGGCACTTGACTTTCGACAATTTTTGTTATTTTTGGTAAAGTTAGAAATTCGTAACTCATAAATCATAACTCAAACCTAAAAAATGGCGTTACCCATAATCAATTCGGTGGCAACGTGGATTTTAAAAAAAAGAATCCATCAAATTGAATTGTTCCTGAAATACCCAAATGAAGTTCAGGAAGAGTTGCTTTTGAACTTGATCCGCACTGCCGAATACACTGTTATCGGCAAACAGTATGATTTTTCTTCGATAAAATCGTATCAAGAATTCACCGAAAGGGTTCCTGTTTCTACTTATGAAGATTTAGAACCGTTGATTGAAAGGACGCGAACAGGCGAGCAGAATGTTTTTTGGAACACGCCGATAAAATGGTTTGCAAAGTCAAGCGGAACTACCAACGCGAAAAGTAAATTTATCCCCGTTAGCACAGAAGCGCTTGAAAACTGCCATTATAAAGCGAGCAAAGATTTATTGAGCCTTTACCTTAACAACAACGAAGAATCGCAATTATTTACAGGAAAAAGCCTTCGCCTTGGCGGAAGCAAACAGCTGTACGAAGACAATAACACTTTCTTTGGTGATTTATCTGCGATATTGATTGACAACATGCCGATCTGGGCCGAATTCAGCAGTACGCCAAGCAATAAAGTATCGCTGATGAGCGAATGGGAAGCCAAGATTCCGGCAATCATCAACGAAACAATTCACGAAAATGTAACCAGTTTTGCGGGAGTTCCATCTTGGATGTTAGTCCTGATGAACAAAACTTTAGAAGTTACTGGAAAGACAAACCTGCTTGAAATCTGGCCAAACCTGGAAGTGTATTTCCACGGGGGGGTTAGTTTTGAGCCCTATCGAGAACAATACAAAAAAATTCTTCCGAACTCTGGTTTCCAATATTATGAAATCTACAATGCCTCTGAAGGCTTTTTTGCCATACAAGACCTCAACAATTCCAGCGATTTATTGCTGATGTTAGACTACGGTATCTTTTACGAATTTATCCCGATGGATACTTTTGGGACACCGGAACAGAAAATCATCCGATTATCAGAAGTTGAACTTGACAAAAATT
Organism: Flavobacterium sp. N2550; assembly: GCF_025947265.1. Classification (NCBI taxonomy): domain Bacteria; kingdom Pseudomonadati; phylum Bacteroidota; class Flavobacteriia; order Flavobacteriales; family Flavobacteriaceae; genus Flavobacterium; species Flavobacterium sp. N2550. Next base: position 288,144 of record NZ_CP110007.1, read on the forward strand.
ACGCAATCGTAATTACCACAAATGCTGGATTATGGCGCTATATGATCGGCGACACTATTCGATTTACGTCTTTAAATCCGTATAGGATACGCGTAAGCGGCAGGACAAAGCACCATATTAACGTATTTGGAGAAGAACTGATTGTTGAAAATACAGACAGAGCTATAGCCAAAGCCTGCAAACTGACCAACACCGAAGTCATTGACTATACGGTGGCTCCTGTTTTTATGGAAGGAAAAGAAAAAGGCGCTCACGAGTGGATGATTGAATTTAAAAATACGCCTGAGAATATCACAGATTTTAGGCAGATTTTAGACGATACCTTGCAGTCTCTGAATTCTGATTATGAGGCAAAGCGCCATAACAACATGACCTTAAATCCGTTGATTATCAATGTAGCAAGAACAAACTTGTTTTATGACTGGCTGAAAGAGCAAGATAAATTAGGAGGACAGCATAAAATCCCAAGATTATCCAACCAGAGGAATTATCTGGAAGAACTGAAATCCATGCAATTTTCTATTACTACTTAATTCTAAGACAAACACGATAAGCAGGCATACACAATCAAAGACTTACTTCTTCTGAATGTTAAAGTTGCTTGTGGTTATCAAAAAAATAAGCTTTTTCTGTAACAATTTTCATTTTGAAAAGTCTGATAAACATCATCATCAATCAAACTAATCAAAATGAAATCATTAATTGTCGCCTTTGCTTTATGCGTTGGTCAACTTGTATTTGCACAACAGCCTCCTACTTATCTTGAGCTAAACAGTCCAAAAAGCGGAATTCCTTGCGAAAACGACTCTTCGGAAAGAGAAATTCTTTTAGAAAAAATTGAAGGAAACAGCAAAACCAAAATCGGAGCTTACCGAGGAAATGGTTGCAAATTTACGCTTACAAAAAAGCTAGAATTAGGGAACTATTCGTTTACCATTTCTGGACTGAACATTCAGCAAGCGAAAATTGCATTTGAAGTTACCGCAGAAAATCGCGAGAAAATCATTCAAAATATTGAACTGACAGATAAAACGAATGAACTCAGCGAAGTTACGGTGTATGGAAACCAGCGCCAATACATGAAAGTCGAGTCTGACAAGACCACAATCAACATTAAAGAAAACGGATTGCTTAACAGCGGCACTACGCTTGAAGCTGTCAAAAAGCTTCCTGGAGTGATTACATCTCCTTCTGGTTCGCTTACCTTAAACGGAAAAGGCGTTACGATTTATATCGACGGCGCTCCAAGCAACTTGACCGGAACTGACCTTCAGAATTACCTGAACAGCCTTCCTGCCAATTCAATCGAAAAAATAGAGCTCATCTATGACCCAGGAGCTTCGTATGATGCCAATGCCAGCGGTTCCATCATTAATATCGTGACGAATGGCAAGAAAATGAAAGGCGTAAATGCCAGCTTTAATATCAATTATAACTTCAACAAATATCAAAAGCCAAGTCCGCAGATTCTTTTGAATGGCAAAGAAAACAACTTGAGTTGGCAGACCATGTTTGGTGTGAATTACGTCGAAAGAGAAAACAGGAATCGTAACGCGCAAGAATTTACTTATTTTAATCCGCCGGTACGTCTCGAGCAGGAAAGCTTTGACCTTATCACATACAGAAATCTTTATTGGAGAACGGGTATCAATTACAAATTGTCGAACCAATCCAATCTTCTTTTCAATTATAATATGAGTCTTGCCAACGACAGGAATGACAACAAAAGTTCTGCTTTGAGCAACACTATTGATTTCACGAATAATGGAATATCCAAAACAAAGGCCAACAATCAAGAATTGAGCTTACAATTCAAAACAAAACTCGACACCTTGGGAAGAACACTTGACATCACTGCCTATACCAATCTTTTTGATAGGAATCCATTGAACCAATCGACTTCTTTTGAAAACAATGTTTATACGTACAACAATTCTGATATTGATTTTGCCCTGACCAATTACTATCTAAAATATGACCTTTCATTCCCTTTTGAAAAGTATGCTTTTACAATAAATACTGGCGGTAAATACAACACTACAAAAGTGAAAGATTTTGGACGATATAATTTCGAAGAACCAAGCAATGCTATTTTCAATTCTAATCACTACGAGTCAGAAATTGATTTCGACTATTCGGAACACAATTTGGCGTTTTATGTAGAAGCGAGAAAAAAATATAAAAAATTCAATCTTACGGCTGGTGTGCGTTTTGAAAATTTTGAAGTAGAGCGAGAAGCCAGCTCGGTTGCAGATAAGATAAAATTCAACAATACTCGTTTTTTTCCGAATGCCAGTATTATGTTTGAAGCGACTGAAAACATCAATTTTAGCACTTCTTATTCTAAAAAAGTTTCCCAGCCAGGCTATTATACTATTGACCCTAACAACAGTTCGAATTTTAACAGATACAATACATCGGTCGGAAATATGGCATTACAGCCTATCTTTTATGACAATTACGGATTTAAGATTTCGGCTTTCCAATACGTCAATTTGGGAGCCAATTATACGATAGCCAAAAACGACACACAGTTTCTCTTTAGCGCTGAGGACGGCGAATTGGTAAGCAACAGAACGTTTGCTTCTTTTGACCGAATCAAGACTTTTAGCGCTTACTTGTCTTTCCCTATTCCGTTAGATTATTTCTTCAAGAGCAAGGAAGAGTTTGCGAAACGAATGAACGAGATTGATAAGATGAATTATATCTATGCCAATATCAACTATGTAAAAACAGATATTGAAGGTTATGATTTTACGTTTAAAAATACGGGAATCGTAAACTTTGGCGCGGAATCACAAATTCATCTTCCTTGGGGTATCATCAATAATATGTCTTACTTTTTCCTTCCAAAAGGAAACTGGGAAATCTACCGAATCGAAAGGCCAATTCAACAGTTTGATATTTCGTTCAACAAAACTTTTATGGACAAGAAATTAAAAATCGGCGTTCATTGTTTTGATGTATTCAATGCCAACGAAGTAAATGCTTTGGTAGAAGGAAAAAACCTTAGGACATTATTTTATGAAAAACAAGATTCCAGAACGTTTCGAATTTCATTGACTTACAATTTTGGAAACTTGAAATTGCAGACGGAAAACACCAACATTGAAGTAGAAAAAGCAAAAGAAGGAGGCAAAGGGCTTTAATTTTCTAAACAGCGTATAACAAAAAATCCCGATTCTCATCGGGATTTTTTATTTCTATTTAATCAACTTAAGAAGCAGTTTTCAGACGCTGCAATAAGTTTTTGTCTAAAGCATTTTCAGCATAGGATTTATCGATTACTAACGATTTATCGTCAGAACTTGGCAAATCGTACATTGCATCGGTCAATATTGCCTCACACAATGAACGAAGGCCACGAGCACCTAATTTATACTCTAACGCTTTATCTACCACATAATCTAAAGCCTCATCAGAAATAGAGAACTCTACATCGTCCATAGCAAAAAGCTTTTGGTATTGCTTGATTAGAGCATTTTTAGGCTCCGTCAGAATGGCTCTCAATGTTTCTCTATCCAAAGGATCCATGTGTGTCAAAACCGGAAGACGACCAATTATTTCAGGAATCAATCCGAAGTCTTTAATGTCTTTCGGGATGATATACTGCAACAGATTGTCTTTGTCTACATTATCTGCTTTTTTAGAAGAGCTGTATCCGACAGCCTGACGATTCAGACGCTTAGAAATGATTCTTTCTACGCCGTCAAAAGCACCACCAGCAATAAATAAAATATTCTGAGTATTTACCTCTACAAATTTTTGGTCCGGATGTTTTCTTCCACCTTTTGGCGGTACGTTTACTATGGTTCCTTCAAGCAATTTCAATAAAGCCTGCTGAACGCCTTCTCCAGAAACATCTCTCGTAATCGACGGATTGTCGCTTTTGCGTGCAATCTTGTCAATCTCATCGATAAAAACGATTCCTCTTTCGGCTTTCGCGACATCATAATCTGCAGCCTGAAGCAATCTTGTCAGGATGCTTTCCACATCTTCTCCAACATAACCTGCTTCGGTCAATACGGTCGCATCAACAATTGCCAATGGAACATCCAACATTTTGGCGATGGTTTTTGCCACCAATGTTTTTCCAGTTCCAGTCTGGCCTACCATGATAATATTACTTTTCTCGATTTCGACCTCATCGTCTAATTGCTGTTGCATCAAACGTTTGTAGTGGTTGTAAACCGCAACCGACATTACCTTTTTAGTTTGGTCTTGCCCGATTACGTATTTATCAAGAAAAGCCCTGATTTCTTTTGGTTTTTGCAAAACAAGATCCGAAGCCATGGCTCCATTTCTTTTATTCTGCCTTAGTTCTTCAATAACAATTCCATGAGCCTGCTCAATGCATTTGTCGCATATGTGCGCATCAATCCCTGCAATCAGTAGATTTGTTTCTGGCTTTTTCCTTCCACAAAAAGAACACTCTAATACTTCTTTAGCCATATTTAATTTTAGATTTCTGCCATCTGATTTTTAACTTCTTCTCAAAACTTCATCAATCATTCCGTACTCTTTTGCTTCATCCGCTTTCATCCAGTAATCTCTTTCGCTGTCTTTGTGAACTCTCTCGAAGGTCTGTCCTGAATGTTTCGAAATGATTTCATACAATTCGTCTTTCAATTTCAGCATTTCGCGTAAGTTGATTTCCATATCGGTTGCAACTCCTTGAGCGCCTCCAGATGGCTGGTGAATCATTACTCTTGAATGTGGCAATGCAGAACGTTTTCCTTCTGCCCCAGCACAAAGCAAGACTGCTCCCATAGAAGCGGCCATTCCGGTACAGATTGTCGCAACGTCTGGCTTAATGTATTGCATTGTGTCATAAATTCCAAGACCCGCATAAACGCTTCCGCCTGGAGAATTGATATAAATCTGAACGTCTTTAGAAGAATCAACACTTTCTAAGAACAATAGCTGCGCCTGTATGATGTTAGCAACATGGTCGTCTACTCCTGTTCCAAGAAAGATAATTCTGTCCATCATCAAGCGAGAGAATACATCCAGCTGCGATACGTTCAATTGTCTTTCTTCAATAATATATGGTGTCATGCTGTTTACGATTTTATCGTAGTACATGCTATTGACACCTTGGTGCTTTGTAGCAAACTTTTTAAATTCTTTACCGTAATCCATTTTTAGTTATAAGTTAAATGTTATGAGTCATAAATAACTCTAATTTATTCTTTTCTGTTGATTATTGCAAAGTTCGTGCAAATATTAAATCAGAACTTGTTGACATGAAAAGAACTTGAATAATCGGACAATCCGTCAGTAAGGGACAAAAAACCGAAAGGCTTCAAATAAAAAGAGCGCCAAAAAATATTTTGGCGCCTTAAAGATAACTATTTTTTCAAGAAATTACTCTCCGTACATTTCTTTGATGAACTGCTCGTAAGAAACTTCTTTGGTTTTTGCTTTTACTTTTTCTTTAAACAAGCTAAGCATTTTTTCGCTCATTACTTGTTCTGAAAGTCTTTTCACTTCTTCTTGATTTGAAAGCACACGTGCTACGATTCCTTCTACATCTTCTTCGGTAGGATTCATCTGTCCGAATTGTGCCATTTGTTTTTTGATTACTTCAGAAGTATAGGATTTCAAATCTTCAAAAGTGATTTGAAGGTTATTTTGCGCCAAAACTTTTCCTTCAATCAATTGGTAGCGAAGTCCATTTTCTGATCTTGCATATTCTTCTTCAGCTTGCTCAGGAGTCAAAGGCGTTTCGCCAACAGTTTGAATCCATTTTTTCAAGAATGTCGCTGGCAATTCGAATTTTGTATTTTCTAATAAAGAAGCCGTAACATCGTTCAAGAATTTCTGGTCTGCTTGAGAAGCAAATTGTTTTTCAGCGTCTTCTTTGATTTTTTCTTTTAACTGCTCAACAGAAGTAACATTTCCTTCTCCGAACAATTTGTCGAATAATTCTTGATTCAATTCTGCCAATTCAGTAGCATTGATTTCTTCAATCTTGAAATCAACATCAATATCAAGACCATGAACATTATCGTGATCTACTTTTAGGTAATCCATTAATTTGTGATCATCGTCAAAAAGACCTTTGGTTTTTAACGTAACGACATCACCTACTTTTTTGCCAATGAATTTTTTGGCTGTCTTTTTGTCTTTGAAAACATCAAGAGAAATTGTTGCAGTATTATTGATTCCGTTTTCCTCGTTAGTAAAAGTTCCTGTCAAATCGAATCCTTCTTCTACAGTATCTTTAGAAATTAGTTTCCCGTATTGTTTTTGGATGCGTTCTACTTGGTCGTTAAGCATTTTATCGTCAGCAGTAATTTTATAGAACGTCACTTTATTTTTAGCCTCTAAGTCAACTGTAAACTCAGGAGCAAGACCCAATTCAAAGTCAAAAGAATAATCATCAGCATCCCAATCGAAGTTTTCATTCATTTTAGGAAGCGGATTACCAAGTATGTCTAATTTTTCTGAAGCTAAGTATTTGTTCAGATTTTCTTGCAACACTTTATTTACTTCTTCCAGCAAAACCGCTTTTCCATATTGTTTCTGAATCAGGCTCATTGGAACAGCGCCTTTTCTAAAACCAGGAATGCTGGCGTTTTTCAAATAATTTTTTAAAACCTTATCCACTTGAGGAGCATAATCTGCTTTTGAGATTTCAACCGTTACAATCGCATTTAAAGCGTCAACATTATTTCTTGTAATATTCATTTTTTTACATACTAAAATTGGGTTGCAAAATTATAACATTTTTACAACCCAACCAAGTTTTACATTAATGTATTAATATAGGATTAACAAATACGATAACTATCTGCTATCAAATCTACTGTATTATTTATCACCTCCTGTCAAAGAGAACAGGACAGACTGCAAAACAGACAAAATCAAGCTAAACAAAAGTGCCGTCCAAAAACTAGAAACAGCAAAGCCATCTACCAAATTGGCACAAAGCATAATGATCAAGGCATTGATGACAAGGAGAAATAATCCAAAAGTGATAAACGTCACCGGTAGTGTCAGTAGGACTAGAATAGGCTTCACAAATAAATTCAGCAGTCCCAAAACTACGGCTACGATAATCGCCGTTACAAAATTATCGGACGAAAGACCATGTGCTCCTTTAAGGGCTACACCCGGCATAAAATGTGCTATTACCATTACTAAAACAGCCGTAAGAAGGATTCTGATAATTAAATTCATAATAACTTGATTTATATTTACCCAAATATAGCAATTTTTATGATGTGTTAATTTATGCATAAAAAATATCATACAAATCTTATATGTAAACATTTTTTTTATCTTTGGAATTCATATAATTCAATCAAATACACATTATGAAAAAAACATTACTATTTTTATCGTTGTTCGCTGCAGCGGGTATGAACGCCCAATGGACAGAACAAAACACAGGTTTCGCAGAGGCTTCAAGAGGAGTTCAGAATATCGAAATCATCAATGCAAATGTAGTTTGGGCATTAGGATATGATGGAACTACAGGTGATGATATTGTACAAGAATTCACAAGAACTACTGATGGTGGAGCAAACTGGATTCCAGGAACTATCGAAGTTTTCGACCCAAACCTTACAATAACTAACCTATCAGCTGTAAGCGCTACTACTGCATTTGCTGGAGCTGTAGACGCAGAATTCGGCGGTGGAGGTGTATACAAAACTACTGATGGCGGAGCGACTTGGACAAATTCAAATCCTGGCGGATATACAACAGCTGCACCTGCAACATTAACTTCTTATTTTAACGTAGTACATTTCTTTGATGAAAATAATGGCGTTACTCAAGGAGATCCTATCGGTACAGGTAATGGAGAGTTTGAAGTTTACAGAACAACTAATGGAGGAACATCATGGACATTAGTACCAGCTGCTGCATTACCAGACCCTGCTTCAGGCGAATACGGATATAACGGAGGAAACGTAGCTGCAGGAAATACTTTCTGGTTTGTTACGAACAAAGGTAAATTATACAGAACAACAGACATGGGAGCAACTTGGACAAAATTAAACACTCCTATTACAGATTTCTCTGGAACCAATACTGGAGGGCAAATTTTCTTTAGTGATAACAACAATGGTATCCTTATAGCTAGAACTGGACCTCAAGCAACAGCAACTTATACTCTTTATAAAACTACTGATGGCGGAACTACATGGGGTACAGGCGCTAGCTACACAGCTCCTTACAGAAACGTAGCCTACATTAAAGGAACTACAGTTCTTGTTGGAACTGGAACAGCTGGAACAGTTCAATCTTCAGCTTACAGCAATGACAACGGAACTACATGGACACAAATAGACAGCGGAACACAAAGAACTTCAATCGCATTCTTAGACGGATCTACAGGATGGGCTGGAGGTTTCACCGATGGTGTTACTGGCTTAGGAGGAATTTACAAATACAGCGGCGCAGCTCTAGGAATAGAAGATATCGCATCTAACAAAACTTTCAAAGTTTATCCAAACCCAACTAACAGCCAATTAAACTTAAGCGGTGCTTCTATCAACGAAGTTGCAGTTTATGATTTATTAGGAAAACAAGTGATGACTCAAAAGTTCTCAGCTCAAGACCAAGTTAGCTTAAACGTTTCTGGACTTGAAACTGGAATGTATGTTTTGACAGCTACAAATGATAGCGGAGCTAAAGAAACTGTTAAATTTGCAAAACAATAATTAATAATAGTTTTTAATTACAAAAATCCCTTTCTATTTCAGAAAGGGATTTTTTTTATTTTAATAAGTACTGGATTGATTCGCTGTAAAAATCTTTAGGGTTTTCGGCATGAAGCCAATGCCCAGCATTGGGTATCGTTTTTATTTCAGAATTTGGAAAATGATGCTTGATTGTTTCGAAATCTTCATCTTTAATATAATTTGAATTTCCTCCTCTTAAAAACAATGTCGGTTTTTCGAAAACTGCATTTTCAGGAAGCGCCTTTCCTATATTATCAATTTGTTCATTAAAAACAGGAAGATTGAAACGGAAAGCCAACTGGCCTGGTTCTATCCAATAAAGGCTTTTCATTAAAAATTGGCGTGTACCAAAATCCGAAACGTATCCTTTCAAAATCTCTTCAACTTGAGAACGGTCTGGCTTCTGGGTTAAATCAACTGCATTTAATCCAGCCATGATATCTTGATGGTGCGGCCTGTAGTATTTTGGACCAATATCTGCCACAATTAGCTTTTCTACTTTTTCCGGATAAGTGGTTGCAAAAAACATGGCTACCTTTCCTCCCATAGAATGTCCTAAAATCGAAACCTTATCCAAATTATTTGCTTGGCAGTATTCCAAAACATCTTCAACCATCGCTTCATACGTAAACTCATCGGAATGAAAACTTCTTCCGTGATTACGCAAGTCTAAAATATGCAACTGAAAACCTTCAGAAGCCATTTGTCCAGCCAAAGTTTTCCAATTGTCCGACATCCCTAAAAAACCATGAAGAATAAGCAACGGCTTTCCTTCGCCTTCTATTTTTGAGTACAACATAAATCGCTTTTTAAATTTTTATTTCAACTTCTGAAGATACATATTGACGACGTTTTCAAGCCCTAGATATATAGATTCAGAAATCAAGGCATGTCCTATAGAAACTTCGAGCAGGTTTGGAATATGCTGCTGAAAAAACTGAATATTATCGAGACTCAAATCATGGCCGGCATTGATTCCGAGGCCGAGTTCGTTTGCCAATTTTGCCGATTCAACATACGGCTGTATGCCATCTTTATTTCCTAAACCATACTCATGTGCAAAAGCCTCCGTATACAACTCAATTCTTTCAGTCCCTGTTTTTTTGGCGCCCTCAATCATTTCAAGAACTGGATCAACAAAAATGGAAGTCCTGATTCCGTTGCGCTGAAACTCTTGTATAATTTCCGTCAAATAATCTTGGTTTTTTATTGTATTCCATCCTGCGTTAGACGTAATTGCATCGTCTGCATCCGGAACCAAAGTCACCTGTGTAGGCTTGACTTCTAAAACTAAATCTATAAATTTTCGCTCTGGATTTCCTTCTATATTGTATTCTGTATATACGACAGACTTCAAATCACGAGCATCTTGGTAGCGAATGTGGCGTTCGTCAGGTCTTGGATGGATGGTAATTCCTTGTCCGCCAAAACGCTGAATATCTTTGGCAACTTGCAATAAATCAGGAACATTGCCACCTCTCGCATTTCGTAAAGTTGCTATTTTATTTATGTTTACGCTTAATTTTGTCATTGGAATACTTTTTGAGAATAATTATTTAATACAAAAATACAAAGTTAAACAAGGCGTTTTGTGCTATTTTTTGATTATTTTGCAACGGATTATCGACAGTAGGCTATGACAGAAATTACAGATTATATCAACAACGACATCAAGGCGATAGCCATTGGCGACACGATTGAATCAGTTCAAGATTTTTTCGCCGACCTGTCATTTTCACATTTTCCAGTTTTGGAAGAAGGAATATACATCGGAAGCATTTCGGGAGATGATGTAGAAACTTTCGATTCTGATAAAAAAGTTAACGACTATCGTTACACTTTGGAAGGTTTTTTTGCCAGAAAAAACATGATTTGGCTAGATGTCTTAGAAGTTTTTGCTAGAAACCATACGAGCGTTGTTCCTGTTCTAGATGACAAGAATAATTATATCGGTTATTACGACATCACTGACATCATCAAATTTTTCCACGAAACTCCTTTCCTGAAAGAAATGGGAGGAATTATTATTGTTGAAAAAAATATTAATGACTATTCCATGAGCCAGATTACGCAGATCGTGGAAAGCAATAATGGAAAATTGCTCGGATTGTTTGTCTCTAATGTGGAAGCTGACAAAGTTCAGATTACTATAAAAATTACTTTGGGCGCGATGAATGAAATCATTCAGACTTTTAGGCGCTATAACTATGAAATTATTTCAGAACATCAAGAAGACAATTATCTGAATGCCTTAAAAGAGCGCTCGGACTATTTGGATAAATATTTAAACATATAAATCAGATCTTAGATTATCAGAAATGAAAGTAGCCATTTACGGTCAATATTATCAAAATAGCACGGAGCCAATTATCAGGGATATTTTTGTTTTCTTCAACAAAAACAATGTCGAATTGGTTATTCAGGATGATTTTCTAGCCATGCTCTACGAAAAACAAATCATCCAAAAAGAATATAGCACTTTTCATGATTTTAATGATCTTGACAGCAACGTAGAAATTCTGGTAAGCATAGGCGGAGACGGAACTATTTTGCGTGCGGCTACATTGGTGAGGGACTCTGGCATTCCTATTTTGGGAATAAACGCAGGAAGACTAGGCTTTTTGGCAACCGTCCAAAAAGAAAATATCGATGAGCTGATGCAATATATTATCGATAAAAATTATTCTCTTTCGCCAAGAACACTACTTAGCTTGGAAAGTTCCGAAAATATTCCAGAAATCGAAAATCTGAATTTTGCCATGAACGAAATTTCAGTAAGCAGAAAAGACACTACGTCGATGATTACTATCGAAACGTATCTAAATGACGAGTACCTAAATTCGTATTGGGCAGATGGCCTGATTATTTCGACACCTACAGGTTCTACTGGATACTCGTTAAGTTGCGGCGGCCCGATACTAACACCTGCGGTCGAAAGTTTTGTCATTACTCCGATAGCACCACACAATTTAAACGCAAGACCTTTGGTCATTCCCGACAACGTCGAGATAAAGCTAAAAGTTTCTGGCCGTGAAGAACATTATCTCGTTTCGTTGGATTCTAGGATAGCTTCAATCAGCAATGATACTGTGCTGACTATCAAAAAAACACCTTTTCAGATCAACATGGTCGAGCTTCCAGAAAAAAGCTTCTTGAAAACTTTACGCACCAAATTACTTTGGGGAGAAGACAAGAGAAACTAAAGAAAATCCCTTACATTTTATACTATCGACACTTAAGTTTCGTTTACTTTAAATCGAAAGAGCCTAGCATTTGCCTAAAATTAAGGATATTTAATTATTAGACAGTTGATAAGTGCTCATAATTGTTATATTTGCACCCTTATTTTTTCATTAAATGAATCGAATAATAATTACATTTTTCTGCATTTTAAGTTTTGCCGTTTCTAACGCCCAGATTCACGAAATCGGAATCTTTGCTGGAGGAAACAACTACATTGGAGACGTTGGTCCAACCAATTATGTCAAGCCAAATGAATTTGCTTTCGGAGTGTTATACAAGTGGAATAAAAGTCCGAGACATTCTTGGAGAGTTTCTTATACGCAAGGAAAAATAACATCAGACGATAAGGATTCTGACATGCCAGCCAGAAAACAAAGAGGATTAAACTTTGAAAATAGTGTAAAAGAATTATCTTTAGGCCTTGAATTCAATTTTTTTGACTTTAATTTGCATGAATCGGGATTTTTGCTGACTCCATATGTATATTCAGGAATAAGTTATTTTCGCTATACCGAATTATATTACCTGAACAATCAGTATGAAGAAGATGATAAAAAAAATAGTTTTGCAATCCCAATGACTGTTGGCGTGAAAACCAGAATTGCAGAAAAGCTTATATTAGGATTTGAAGTCGGAGCTAGATATACCTTTACTGATAATCTTGATGGGAGCAACCCGAAAAATGACAGTTTTGATACATTGCGATTTGGAAATTTAAACAGCAAAGATTGGTATGTTTTTTCAGGTTTCACACTAACCTATACCTTTGGGAACAAACCATGCTACTGTGCAGAATAAAGAATGAACTTACTAGAAACAATAAACAAAGACAACCTCCCAAAGCACTTGGCCATCATCATGGATGGAAATGGCCGTTGGGCTAAACAAAAAGGCCTGCTAAGAGCCTTTGGCCATGAAAATGGCACAAAAGCGGTAAGAGAAACCGTAGAAACTTGTGCCCGACTTGGCATTGAAAATCTTACGCTCTATGCTTTTTCTACTGAAAATTGGAACCGTCCGAAATTAGAAGTAGATACCTTGATGAAACTTCTCATAAATTCATTGAAAAACGAGCTTAAAACCCTTACAGAAAACAACATAAAACTTAATACAATCGGCAATTTTGAAAAGTTGCCTTCCTCTGCTCAAAAAGAATTATCCCAAGTCATTTCTAAAACAAAAGACAACAACAGGATGACCCTGACTCTTGCGCTAAGCTACGGTTCACGGGAGGAAATTGTCTCTGCCATAAAGAATATAAGCAGTAAAGTTAAAAATAATATAATTTCAATAGACGCTATTGACGAATCAATTATTAATCAGCATCTTTACACGCAAAATTTACCTGACGTAGATTTATTAATAAGAACCAGTGGCGAACATAGGATCAGCAATTTCTTACTTTGGCAGATAGCTTATGCAGAATTGTACTTTACAGATGTATTGTGGCCTGACTTTAGAGAAAAAGATTTATATGAGGCTATCATTAGTTATCAAAAAAGAGAACGTAGATTTGGAAAAACAAGTGAACAAATTAAATAAACTTTTAATGTTAGACAAAAGCATTAAACTATTCTTAACCGTATTAGTTTTAGGAAATATTTTTCAAGCAAAAGCCCAAGACAGAGTCCCATTTGATCAAGGAAGAGAATATATTCTAGCCGATATAAAAGTTATCGGAAAAATCAGCTATAACGAACAAACAGTTGTTACATTTGCCGGCCTTGAAAAAGGACAAAAAATCACAGTTCCTGGTGAAGAAATCAGTAGTGCCATCAAAAAATTATGGAAACTAGGATTGTTCAATGAAATTGACACCTATATCAATCGAATTGATGGCGACAGTATTTTTATCGACATGCATATCAGCGAATTGCCGAAATTAAGCGAAGTAAAAATACAAGGCGTTAAAAAATCGAAAGTAGAGGGCCTTATTAAGGATAACTCACTGACAAAAGGCAAAATCGTTAACGAAAATCTTATCACTACGACAAAAAACTACATTGAAAATAAATACAAAAAAGACGGCTTCTATAACACCAAAGTAGTTATCACTACTATTCCAGACACAACCGCTGGTAATGAAGTCAAAATGCTTGTGAACATTGACAAGGGCAGCAAAGTAAAAGTTAGCTCAATAGAAGTCAATGGTAACGAAAAACTTTCTGATAGCAGAATCAGAAAGGCAATGAAAAACACAAAGACAAGATTCCCGCTCCGCTTCTGGAAAGGCTCAAAATACATCAAGGAAAAATATGCTGAAGATTTAGAGAACATCGTATCTGTCTATAAAGAAAAAGGATATCGTGATGCTCGAATCGTATCTGATTCTATCAACTACAACAAAGAAAAGAATACCGTTGCTATAAAACTGAATGTTGAAGAAGGGAATAAATACTATTTCGGAAACATTAAGTTCTTAGGAAACTCGGTCTATACAGATCAAGGACTACAAAAAATGCTAGGCATCAAAAAAGGCGATGTGTACAATGGCGTATTGTTGCAAAAAAGAATCGAGGACAAGACAAAACCTGACGGAAACGACATTAAAAACTTATACCAAAATAGCGGTTATTTATTCTCGACCGTAAATGCGGTTGAGGTCAAAACTGCTAATGATACGATCGATTTCGAGATCAGAATTATGGAAGGGCCATTAGCCTACTTCAATAAAATTACTGTAGTCGGAAATGACAAAACAAACGACAAAGTTATCTATCGTGAACTAAGAACACTTCCAGGACAGAAATACAGCAAGGAACTTTTGATGAGAACGCTTCGAGAGCTTGGGCAATTAGGATTCTTCGATCCTCAGGCTTTAGAACCAAAATTCAAAAACGTAGACCCTGCCGCAGGAACAGTTGATATCGAATACAATGTTGTAGAAAAAGGATCGAGCCAGATCGAACTCCAAGGAGGTTACGGCGGCGGCGGATTCATTGGAACGCTAGGTCTTTCTTTCAACAACTTCTCCATAAAAAATATTTTCAAGAAAGATGCCTATACTCCGCTTCCAATGGGTGATGGACAAAAATTGGCTCTTCGACTTCAAGGAAGTTCTTACTTCCAGACGTATAGCCTTTCTTTCACAGAACCATGGCTTGGCGGAAAGAAACCAGTTCAATTTTCAGGTTCTATCTCTCATAGTAAGCAGTTCTTATACACAGGAAATAACGATGTAAACAGAGACAAGAGTTTCAACATCACATCCCTTTCCCTTGGTATTGCAAAAAAACTTAACGTTCCAGATGATTACTTTGTATTATCACAGGCAGTAAGTTTCCAATACTATGATTTGAACAACTATAACACCGGATTATTTACTTTTGGTGATGGTAATTCTAGAAACTTAGCCTACACTATAGGATTGCGAAGAGACAGTAGAGGTTTGGACCCAATTTTCCCAACTTTTGGATCTGAATTCAGCATAAGCGCCAAATTCACATTACCCTATTCTCTTTTCAATGGTGTTGACTACAAAGACCTTGAAAACAATCCAGAATATCAAAATGAAGACGGCACGCCAAACCGAGCAAAAATTGACCAGAAGAAGTTTAATTGGCTGGAATATTATAAAATTAAATTCAAAGCTGATTGGTATACAAAAATTTATGGTAAATTCGTACTTCGTTCTTTAGGTGAATTCGGTTTCCTTGGAGCTTATAACAATGATAGAGGCCTTGTTCCTTTTGAAAGATTCTTCCTTGGTGGAGATGGTTTAGCGAATTATTCGTTAGATGGCCGTGAGGTAATACAGTTGAGAGGATATCCAAATCAATCGTTGACACCACTGGATGCTTTAGGAAACCAAAATGGAGCTACTATCTATAATAAGTTTTCATTGG
Source organism: Flavobacterium sp. N2550 (assembly GCF_025947265.1). Lineage (NCBI taxonomy): Bacteria > Pseudomonadati > Bacteroidota > Flavobacteriia > Flavobacteriales > Flavobacteriaceae > Flavobacterium > Flavobacterium sp. N2550. The sequence goes on from NZ_CP110007.1 coordinate 303,928, forward strand.
AGTTGAGATATCCGATTACATTGAAAGGTGCGGCATCGATTTATGCCTTAACTTTCCTTGAAGCAGGTGCGGCGTATGACAATTTTAAAGATTATAATCCGTTTGTATTGCAACGTTCAGCAGGTTTTGGTCTAAGAGTATTCATGCCAGCCTTTGGATTATTAGGTATCGACTTCGGACATGGATTTGATCCAATCCCTGGAGGTACACAGAAAAACGGATGGGAAACCCATTTCATCATAGGACAACAATTTTAACAATATAAATTTGGCACGATATTTTCTAATATAACATCAAGAATATGAGAAAACATTTTTTTATACTATTTCTATTAGCCGCTCTTCCAGCTACAGTTGGGGCACAGACTCGCGGTATTCGTATTGGATACATAGACATGGAATACATTTTGGAAAAAGTTCCTGACTATGCTGAAGCCAAAAACCAGCTAGAGCTAAAAGCTCAAAAGTGGAAACAAGAAGCAGAAGTAAAAAGAAATGAAATCAATAAGCTGAAAGAAAATCTGAAAACAGAAAGAGTCTTATTGACCAAAGAACTTATTGAAGAAAGAGAGGAAGAAATCTCTTTCCTTGAAACTGAATTATTAGATTTTCAGCAAAAAAGATTTGGATCTACAGGTGATCTAATCACGCAAAAAGCGGTATTAGTAAAACCGATTCAAGACCAAGTCTTCACTATCGTGCAAGATATAGCTGAAAGTAAAAAATATGATTTTATTTTTGACAAATCATCAGATCTTACGATGCTATTTGGAGCCGAAAGACATAACATCAGCGACCTAGTTGTAAGACAGCTTACAAGAGCAGAAAAAAGAGAGCAGCTTAGCAATAAGCAGTTGAAGGAAGAAGCCGAAAAAGAGCGCAAGCAAGACATGATTGATTCAAACCCGGATTTGGCAGAAAGACAAAAATTACTTGAAGACAAAAAAGCGGCGAGAGAGAAAATAATCGAGGATAGAAAACTTGCAGCTGAAGAAAAGAAAAGAGCATTTGAAGAAAAACGAGCTAAACTTATGGAAGAAAGGGAAGCGAAAAAAAATGCTGCTAAAACAAAAACAGAAGACGTTAAAAAGACAAGTTCTGAACCCGAAAAAGCGACTACAGAAACTGTAAAAGAAGAACCTAAAGACGGAAACGCCGTAGAAGAAAAAAATACCGCTGCAGCACAAGCAATAGCAGATAAAAAAGCTCAGGCAGAGCAAGCTAAAAAAGACGCCGCTGAAGAAAGACAAAAAAAATTAGACGAGCGTAAAAAAGCCTTGGAAGAAAAAAGAAAGAAAATTTTAGAAGAACGAGAAGCCGCTAAAAAAGAAAAAGAAGAGAAAAAAACTTCTGGAGAAAACAATAACGGGAACTAAAACTAAATTAATATTTAATACTTTAAAATGATGAAACAATTGAAAACTTTACTAATCGCCGCAGCTCTTTTCATTGGTGCAAGCCAGACTATGAATGCTCAAGCAAAGACTGCACATGTTGACGTTAGTGAAATTATGGCTAAGATGCCTGCTATGTTGGAAGGGCAAAAGCAACTTGAAAAATTGAACCAGACTTACAATGCTGATTACAAAACAATGGTTGATGAATATCAAGCCAAACTAAAAAAATACGATTCTGAATCTACAACTGTTTCTGAAAAAATAAACCAAGACAGAGCCGTTGAAATCCAAGACATGCAAAAAAGAATCAGAGATTACGGCGAAAATGCTCAAAAAGAATTACAGCAAAAAGAACAAGATTTGTTCAAGCCTATCCAAGACAAAATCAAAGCCGCTATTCAAAAAGTAGGTAAAGCTAAAGGATACCAATATGTTTTAGATTCAAACATGGTTCTACTTGCAGATGGTCCAAACATCACTGCTGACGTAAAAAAAGAACTTGGTTTCTAATCAATCCAAAATATTTTTAAAAACTGCTCAAACTAATTGAGCAGTTTTTTTTTACTTTTGTTTCTATGATAAACTCAAACCCAATCGGACTATTTGACTCTGGAATAGGCGGAACTTCCATCTGGAAAGAAATCCATCAATTGATGCCTAGCGAGAATACTATTTATTTGGCTGACAGCAAAAATGCACCCTATGGACAAAAATCTAAGGATGAAATTATTGCACTCAGCATAAAAAATACTGAATATCTTTTAGACCAGAATGCAAAAATAATCGTAGTAGCTTGCAATACAGCAACCACAAATGCCATAAAGGAATTGAGAGCTAAATATGACGTTCCGTTCATTGGAATCGAGCCTGCCATAAAACCGGCAGCAAATAACTCAAAAACCCAGACTATAGGAATCCTGGCTACAAAAGGAACGCTTAACAGCGAACTTTTCAATAAGGCAGCAGAACAATTCCAAGACACAAATATTATCGAGCAGGTGGGCTATAATCTCGTAAAGCTCATCGAAGATGGAGAAATGCATTCGAAAGAAATGACATCGCTTTTAAAAACATACCTAACGCCTATGATTGAAGCCAACATAGATTACCTGGTATTAGGATGCAGCCATTACCCTTATCTGATTCCAAAAATAAAAGAAATTTTGCCGTCTCACATCAAAATCATCGATTCTGGTGAAGCTGTAGCAAAGCAGACGCAAAAAGTACTGGAGGAAAAAATTGGGCTTAATGCAGAGCAAAAAAAACCTAGTACTATATTCTATACCAATTCAAATCCAAAGGTATTAGAAACAATCTTGGAAAATAAATATACCGTACTTCAAAAGGATTTTTAAGCAAGTCTAAGACACTTACTTTTCTTCTTTTAGCCAACTTGAATACATCACATAATTATTCGAGATACGCTCTATTTCGCCAGCAAAATCCGATTTGTTTATATCCTTTACCTTCTTAGCCGGAACACCGGCATAGATTGCTCCCGATTCAACAATAGTATTCTGCGTGACTACCGCTCCAGCTGCTATAATCGAATTGCTTTCAATTACGCAATTATCCATTACGATAGCGCCCATGCCTATCAAAACATTGTCCTGCACAGTACAACCGTGCACAATGGCATTATGCCCTATTGAAACGTTATTTCCAATTACCGTTGGGTGTTTTTGGTAAGTACAATGAATAACCGCTCCATCCTGGATATTTACTTTGTCTCCAATCTTGATATAATGCACGTCGCCTCGGATTACAGCATTAAACCAAACACTGCAGGAAGAACCAAATGTTACATCGCCGATAATAGTTGCGTTTTCAGCCACATAGCAATCGCCCGGAATTAAAGGACTCTTGCCATTCACAGTTTTTATTAGCATAGGAATATAAAAAAGAATCCCGATAACATTATTACAATTATCGGGACAGAATTAATATCAACTTTAAAATAATTAATTAACAGCAGGACAATTACAATCCCATTTTTCTCTCTTGCAGAATAAGTTCAGACCTAAAGTGATTTGGTGGAAACCTCCATCATCAAACTTTACATCTCCTGTCAAATGGGAGTATGTATAGGCAACCATAAAGTTTTTATAATTCAAGCCCACGATTGGGGTAATGTATTGAAGTTTTTGGTCAGAAACACTGTTTCCGTCAAGATATTGGGCTCCGTCGAAGCTTCTTCTATAAGACAAACCTCCCCAAAGCTTTCCGAAATCTAAATCTTTGTAGACCTTTAAGTTTACGTCGATAGATTTTTCTTTAGTCTCATCAACAAGTTGGAATAAGAAAGAAGGCTCCCACTGTAATCTGTCTGGATCTCCGAAAACATAACCAGCACTAAACAAATATTTTCTTAAGTTATCAGACTCATAATCAGTATAGATTTCTCTTCTGATGTTTGAAACAGCATTTTTTACCGTAAAGTGAGCATAAAAATCCAAATAGTTGTATGAAGCACCAAAATCTACGTTGAAATAAGAATCTTTTTGGTAAATTCCACCTACAACAATTGGATCAAATCCTTCAAACTCAGATTCATCTAATTTACTTTGTACCAATCCTGCACTCATACCGAATGACAATTGGTTCAAATCGTAATCTCCTCTTGAAAATTGGATATGGTGGGCATACGTAAGTTTTGCTCCTACTTGCGAGTGGTAACCATTCTTATCATTAAAAAGTATAATACCGACACCCGATTGTTCCCCCACTCTGCCGTTAAAGCTCAATGTCTGTAGAGCTGGAGCATCATCCTGCCCAAACCATTGCTGACGAGCAGTTAAACGTAATTTAGCACAATTTGCAGCACCAGCCATTGAAGGGTGGATCAAATAATAATTATCGGATAAATAATCTGAATAAACGGCAATTCCTTCTTGTGAAAACGATATTTGTGACAATAACAATAATAATGCTAAATACCTCTTTTTAAAATTCATGGGGTCTATCTTTTTAATGAAAATGCTCTTAAAACAACCTATCAAAAACCTGCTACCCTTAGATTACCTATTAAACAGGCAGGCCGATTTGATCTAGTAATTTTTCGTAGCGGTCAAATATATAAATTTTTGTGTTAGGTTGGTATACTAATTCGTTAATATTACACACTCTTTTTATATAAACTTTAAGAAAAAAAATAAAAAGCTCTTAAATAATTATCCCGCCACTATTCACTTGGACTGTTAAACAAAAACGAAAGAACTGTTAATTTATTCTATAAAAAACCAAATATAATATTTCACGGAAAATTTCTTTGTTAAATTTGCTAAAAATAAAATCTAATGATAAATATTATAATAAAAGAAACTCAAAATCCGACAATATTAAAGTTCGAATTGCCTGATTTTATTACACAAAATGAAAATTTTGAGTTCAAAAATATAGACGAAGCCAAAGATTCTCCTCTTGCCCAACAATTGTTCTATCTTCCGTTTGTAAAATCCGTTTATATCTCCGGAAATTTCATCGCCATCCAAAGATATAATATCGTAGAATGGGATGATGTAAAAGATGCTGTTGCGGAGCAGATTGAAAGTTTTGTCAATAAAGGCGGAAAAATTCTAACTATTACGGAGAAAAAAGTCCAAAAACAACCATTGACAGTTTATGCTGAAAGCACGCCAAACCCATCGGTTCAGAAATTTGTCGGCAGCAAGATGATGACAAAAACGGCGATGGAATTTAAAAACATCGACGAAGCAGCATCATCTCCTTTAGCCTTAGAGCTTTTCAAATTCCCTTACGTAAAAGAAGTTTTTATTGATGAGAATTATATCTCAGTTACGAAATATGCAGTAAAAGAATGGCAGGACATCACCTACGAACTAAGAACTTTTATCAAAGAGTTCATTGAAAACGGAGGAACAGTTATCGACGAAGACGTAGCTGCGATGAATCCGAAAATAGAAAAACAGAAAATTGAGAATTTCGACAACCTAGATACAACTTCACAGCAAATCATAAACATTCTGGAAGAATATGTAAAACCAGCTGTAGCAGCAGACGGCGGCAATATCCTTTTTGATTCGTATGACGAAAAAGAAAAACGAGTAAAAGTTGTATTGCAAGGAGCGTGCAGTGGGTGCCCTTCTTCAACATTTACCCTTAAAAGCGGCATCGAAAACATGCTGAAAGACATGCTGAACGACGAAGAAATAAAAGTGGAAGCAATAAATAGCTAGCAAAAGACACATTTATTTGCTATTTTTATAAGATAAACAATTTAAAACTAGCAAATTATGTCTGTACTAAAAGTAATCGAGGTTCTTTCTAGCTCTGAGACAAGCTGGGAAGACGCTACAAAAAAAGCTGTTTCTAAGGCATCCAAAACCTTAAAAAATATCAAATCGGTGTATGTCCAAGATCAAAGCGCTACTGTAGAAAATGGAACGGTTAAGGAATTTAGAGTAAATTTAAAACTTACTTTTGAACTAGAATAAAGAAACATAAATCACCTGAATCAAGCGTTTCGAATATCGGAGCGCTTTTTTTTATAAAAGAAAGCAGTCTTTCCAAATGAACGATTTACATAACGAAACCAGTCCGTATCTTCTTCAACACGCCAACAATCCAGTACACTGGAAAGCTTGGAGCCAAAAATCTTTGGATTTTGCCAAAGAAAATGACAAATTAATAATAGTCAGTGTGGGCTATTCTGCTTGCCACTGGTGCCATGTAATGGAACATGAGACTTTCGAGGATTCTGAAGCTGCCGCTGTCATGAACCAAAACTTTGTCAGTATAAAAGTTGACCGAGAAGAAAGGCCAGACATAGATGCTGTTTACATGAAAGCCGTTCAAATTATGACAGGTCGAGGCGGATGGCCCATGAATGTCGTGTGTCTTCCAGATGGCAGGCCTGTCTGGGGAGGAACCTATTTCAGAAAAAGCGAATGGATGGACACTTTGCAACAATTACAGCAACTCTATCGGTCTAATCCTGAAAAAATGATTGACTACGCCGAAAAATTGCATCATGGAATCAACTCCATAAGCCTAGTACATAAACCAGAAGATGCCGAACAATTTGATTCGAGCACTCTTGCCAATCTTATTGAAAAATGGAAAAAAAGTTTTGATTGGGAATTCGGAGGCTATAGCCGGGCTCCGAAATTCATGATGCCGAGCAATTACTCTTTTCTACTGCGCTATGCCTACCAGAAAAAAGACAACCAACTATTGGAATTCGTCAACCTGACGCTCACAAAAATGGCTTACGGAGGTTTATTCGACACTATTGACGGGGGCTTCTCGCGATATTCTGTCGATATGAAATGGCATGTCCCTCATTTTGAAAAAATGCTATATGACAATGGGCAATTGGTGTCGCTCTATTCAGATGCCTATAAACTCACGAAAAATCCATTATATAAGGAAGTGATTGAAAAAACACTGTTCTTTGTATCAAAAGAACTCGCCAATCGTGATGGAGGATTTTATTCTGCCCTAGATGCAGACAGCTTGACCGTAGATAACCATTTAGAAGAAGGTGCTTTCTATGTTTGGACAAAAGAAGAACTGAAAGCCATATTGAAAGAGGATTTCGAACTATTCAGCATCATCTTCAATATTAATGAATTCGGATTTTGGGAAGAAGAAAACTATGTCTTGATCCAGACAGAATCTTTAGAAGAAATTGCTTCACAATATAAAAAAGATAGTTCTGAGCTTCATAGAAAGAAACATAAATGGGAAAACCTGCTCTATGCCGAAAGAGAAAAAAGAAAGAAACCAAGATTGGACGACAAATGTCTTACTTCGTGGAATGCATTGATGTTAAAAGGATTCGTCGATGCCTATAAAGCTTTAGGAAACAAAGACTATTTAAATAAAGCGTTGCAAAATGCTTCTTTTATAACTGAAAATCTCTGGGCTCCTGAAGGAAACCTGTTGCACAGCCATAAGGACGGCAAAAATACGATAAACGCTTATCTTGAAGATTATTGTTTTGTGATTGACGCATTTATTTCCTTATATGAAGCTACGCTTGACGAGAAATGGCTTCATCACTCAAAACAGCTTGCCGATTATTGCTTCGATCATTTCTATGATACTACAACTGATTTCTTTTCCTTTACTTCCGATATTGATGCCGCGTTAATTACAAAACATTACGAATTAGAAGACAATGTAATTCCTGCTTCAAACTCCGTCATGGCAAATAACCTTTATAAACTTGCTATTTATTTTGACAATCCTTATTATGCATCTATATCCCAGAAAATGCTGGGTCATATTCTTCCTAATATCGATTATCCCTCAGCTTTTTCAAACTGGCTGCATGCTTTTCTGAATTTCTCGGATGAAAATAGAGAGCTTGCCGTTTGTGGAGAGCAAGCATTAGCAAATATTTTAATCTTGCAAAAAGACTACCTTCCCAACATTGTCTTTTCTGGAAATGACAAGCCTTCCGAACTACCATTCTTAAAATCTCGATTTGAAGAAGGAAAAAATTTATATTATGTATGCCAAAATAAGACTTGTGATTTGCCTTCTGAAAATCTAGAATTAACTTTGCAAAACTTAAAGTTTTAAAACAAACACGACATCCATCACATTAAAATTATTATAATTTAAGAAAAATTTATTTTTTTAATCAGTAGATTTGATACTTAAATACGAAAACACTTTTTACCATCCAGCATGTTGATTGACACTCAAAAAATAGAAACGTATACAGATCGTTTTATCGCGGTTTTAGTCGATTATTCACCTCGATTAATCGGTGCCTTTTTAATACTCTTTCTGGGATTATGGGGAATCAGACTTTTGAACCGTCTTGCCACCAAGATCATGATTAGCCGAAATCTAGAACCTACGCTGACTACGTTCTTGGCCAATATCTTGATTTGGGTCTTGAGAGTACTGTTATTTGTAATTTTTATCTCCAAACTGGGAGTTGAGACCTCTTCGTTTGTAGCCATTCTTGGGGCTGCCGGTTTGGCCGTTGGTCTGTCATTGCAAGGATCTCTTTCTAATTTTGCAGGCGGTGTTTTGATTATCCTTTTCAAACCTTTTAAAGTCGGTGATACGATTGAAGCTCAAGCCGAAACAGCAAAGGTTTTAGAAATTCAAATTTTTACAACAAAATTACTGACTGCGTCTAATCAGGTTGTTTATATTCCGAATGGCATACTTTCGAACAATAAAATCAAGAATTTTTCGCAAAACAACAGCAGGAGAGCCGATCTTGTTTTCAAGATAAATTATGAGACCGACATAAAGCAGGTAAAAGATATGCTGATGGAAATCATGAAAAAACACCCTCAAGTGTTAAAAAACCCCGCTCCAGCAGTAATTGTCAGCGATTTGACAGATACTGGCATAAATTTAGTGGCTAGACCATGGTCCAAGAACGAAAATTTTGGAAACATGAGCTCTGATATTTTGGAACAGAGCCTGGCAGAATTAGAAAAAATGGAGAAGAGTCCATTTGTAAAAGCAAGCACATAAAATATTTAACCTTAAAACCTTAAAAAATGAATTTTAAAAGCATCTTATTCCTATCACTTTCATTTGCAAGCCAGATTGGCTTCGCACAGACTGTAAATTATGAGTCAAACAATAGGCGTGTTGAGTCAAATATAGTAACATACGATACAAAACCACAAGGAAGCCAATATATAGATGAGACATTTCTTCCTGGAAGTTACCAAAACAATAGTCAGATTATATTATTAAGATATAATGCCTTTACTGACCAGATAGAGTTTAAAGACTCTGATGACGCAACCAAAAACCTTATTCCTAATAAAGGTGTGCCTATAGTTACTACTAGCAAGAAAAATACTTATGTGTATGAGGACTATACAACTCAAAAAGAAGGAAACAAAACAGGCTATCTGAATCTGATTAGCGAAAACGGACAGGTAAAGATTTATTCAAGAACTAAAGTTTTCTTAAAAGAAGCGGTAGCGGCTTCTAGCGGTTATCAGACAGCTAAACCTGCTATGTATAAAAAAGCAGCGACAGAATATTATATCAAAGTAAAAGAACAACCTATCGTTTTTATTCCATCAAATAAGAAAGAACTGTACAAACTCTTCCCTGGAAAAGAAAAAGAAGTTACAGAGTACATAAAATCAAATAAAATTTCTTTGGATAAAGAGGAAGATTTAAAAAGCTTAGGTTCGTTTTTAAACACTATTTTATAATCATTTGATCATAAAATCTTTCAAATAAAAAGGCTCAAAGTAAGCGACATCTACGGTGTCGCTTTTTTTATGCTTTTCAAAAGAAAGAAGACTCATTTCTTTGGCAGAAGGATACGTATTTTCTGGATAGTAAACAAATCTCGCATCTTTCAATATATCGGCACACTTTAAAGCGCCGTCACCGATTAAATGGATAGTGCCTTCTAGGTCTGAAAAAGATTCTTCGGTGATGATTTCTGCTTTGGTATCTCGTATTTTTTGATAACTCTTGTCAAAAACAGCATTATAGACTTCCATCCTTCTGGCATCAATCATCGGAACAATCAGTCCTTCAGAAATTGAAAGCTGAGCAGCCAACACTTCTAGAGTATCAATCGCTATCAATGGAATATCCAAGGCATAACACAAACCTTTTGCAGCCGAAACGCCAATCCTAAGCCCTGTATAAGAACCGGGGCCTTGGCTTACCGCAATCGCGCTTAAATCGGAGAAATCTATTTGTAGTTCCTGCAATGCTTCTGCTATAAAAACATGGAGTTTTTCGGCATGTGAATAACCTTGTTCAGCCATTTCCTTGCAAAGAAGTGTTTCTCCTTGCTTGGCAATGCTTATCGAGCAGTTTTTCGTAGCCGTTTCAATATTGAGAATATAGGACATTATTTTTTTGTCTTGCTGTCTTTTTTAACTTCGCCTTCAGATTTGACATGTACCATATCGCCTGAATTTAAATCTTTTGTGACTGTAGCGTAAGGACCAATTATTACGACATCGCCTTTTTTCAAACCTGAAGAAACTTCAATATTGGTATCGTCTTGGATTCCAGTTTTTATGACTCTTATCTTTGCCTTATCGCCTACTTTCACAAACACACATTCAAATTTCTTATCAGATTTTGGCGCTTTTTGATTGTTATTTTCGTCTTCTTTCGTACTTATCGCCACAGGTTTCGCAGTAGCAGAAGTATCCGATTTCACGACCACAGAACTTATCGGAATAGACAGCACGTTATCTTTTCTTTTGGTCATGATATCGACTGTCGCCGTCATACCTGGCCTAAAAGGCGAATAACTTTCTGGCTTGCCTTCAAGCAAATCAGCATATGATTCTTTCAATATCCTTACTTTTACTTTAAAGTTTGTCACCTGATCTGCTGTCAATGCTGTACTGGCAGAATTTGAAATGCTGGTAACGATTCCTTTGAATTCTTTTTTAAGGTAAGCGTCAACTTCAACTTTTGCAGAATCACCAACATTAATCTTAACAATATCATTTTCATTCACATCAACTTCAACTTCCATGTTGTTAAGATTCGCTACTCGCAAAAGCTCGGTACCCGTCATCTGTTGTGTACCAAGTACTCTTTCGCCTAATTCTACGCCTAATGAAGAAATCGTTCCGTCGGCTGGAGCATAAATTGTAGTTCGTCCTAAGTTGTCTTTTGCTTCGTTCACGGTTGCTGAAGCACTTTGAACGTTATAATACGCCGATTGTTTTGTCGCTTGAGCAACTTCATATGAGGAAATCGCCTTGTCCCAATCTGATTTTGAAATTATTCCTTTTTCAAAAAGCGTCTTGTTTCTTTCATAATTTGCTTTTGCTTCTTTAAATTGAGCATCTGCTTGGCTTAAGCCTGCTTTGGTTCCAGAAAGGCTTGCTACAGAACGATTCAGTCCAGAAGTATACAAATCAGGATTGATGCGAACTAGCAGATCGCCTTTTTTAACGACCTGTCCTTCTTTTACAGGCAGTTCTATAATTTCACCCGAAACCTCAGATGAAATTTTCACTTCAATTTCTGGCTGAATCTTACCGGTAGCAGAAACCGTTTCGATAATCGTCATGGCCTCTACTTTTGATATTTCTACCTCTTTTCCTTTCTCCTTATTTCCAATAGCACCTGTCTTGGAAAGTACCAATAAAATAATTATCAGAAGTATTGCACCTCCTAGTATATAATAAACTGTCTTCTTTTTCATAATTTATTGTTTTTGGATAATAGGAATGCCGAAATAGAATTCTAAAACTTTCACCCTAAAGATATAATCGAATTTTGTCCTTAATACTTCAGATTGCGCGTTGACATACAATGTCTGTGCTTGATTGAGCTCAAAGGCATTCATCAATCCTACTTCAAATTTTTCCTTAGCATAATTAAAGGCTTCTGTTCTCGCATCCAATGCTACCAAAGCCGATTCATAGGATTTCAAAGCTCCTTTGGCATCAGTAAAAGCTGTATAGACATTTCGTTCGAGATCCAGTTCTTGTTGGCTATATACGGTTCTTGAACGCTCCAAGGCTATTTTTGAACGCTCGACATTGTTTCTGGCTGACAATCCGTTTAGGATAGGAATGTTCAACTGAACACCGAAAGAGTGTCCTTTGTTATCACTGAATTGATCAAAAACTGGTGCTGGACTTCCTAATAATGGAGACGTATTTGGTGTTACTACATTTTGGTTCGTCCCTTCGACAACTCCTATCACTCTAGTAGGGTTTTGAGGATTCAGTTCAAAACCAGTTACTCTATCCGAATAGGAAGCTCTGGTGCTAAAACTATAAAATCCTTGTAAGCTAGGTTGGTATGCTCCTCTCGCTATTCTTACATCTTTTTTTGCTATCTCTAGGTTTGTCTTGGCAATTTTCAATTCTGCTCTTTCTTCTTTTGCTTTTTCAAATATGGCAGAAGGTGACTGAAGCATTACTTCGCTTTCTCTTACTTCATAATCATTATCTGCGATATCAAAGTTCTGGAAGTCTTCTAGCTGTAGCAATTGCGCTAAGCTCAGTTTTGAAATCAGCAATGTATTTTCTGCAACGATTACTGCCTGTTGGCTGCTTGCTACAGTGGCATTCATATCCAACAGATCACCTCTCGGTACAGAACCGGCATCGACCAAGGCTTCAGTTCGCTGTTTCTGTTTTTCATTATTCTGTAACTGCTCTTTTTGAACTTTCAGGTTTTCTTTATTAAAAAGGATTTGCAGGAAAGCATTGGCTACATTCAAAGAAACATCATCTTTCATCTTTGACAGCTGATATTGTGCTGCAATTACTGAAAGTCGGGCTCTTTTAAGCCTGTTCATGTTTTGCAATCCTTTGTAGATATCGATATTAGCATTTAGGCCTGCAGAAGTAAATTGAACCGTCTGATTCTCCAAAAGACCGGTAGTGATATTTTGGTTCAGACCGATATTCCACGAATGTGAGGCACTTGCATTGATCGACGGCAAGAAATTGCCAAAAGCGTCTTTTTTATCAACAGCTGCAACTTGGCTGTCCAAATCGGCCTGTCGTATAGAAATATTATTATCTAACGCATACTGCACGCACTCTTGCAAGGTCCATTTTTTTGCCTGGGCATTTGATGCAAGCCCGAAGAAAAGGGCAAAAATTAAAACTAGTTTACTGACCAACGTTTTTTTCATAGATAATTACGTACAAAATGTGTAATCGATTGCAATACAAATTTAGTTTTTTTACTTACTTAATAAAACTAATTAGACTTTTAAATCGGGAATCTGTTACAGATTTTTTTTAGAAAGATATTAAAAAATAAATTTACATTTACTTCAAAATTAAAACATTAAAGATATGGGTAAATTCCTAGGCCTATCAATCTCATTACTAACACTCTTTCTCATCAGCGGCTGTTCTACTTCAAAGCAAATCGAAGCCTTAAAACCTGAACCAGATGATGCTTCGCCTTTGGTATATGAAAATTCGACATCATTCATCAACCTCCCCGTAAAAATAAAACTCAAGGACATCGAAAATCAGACTAACAGGCTCTTGAACGACGTGATTTATGAGGACAAAAACATAGAGGATGATGATATACAGATGAAAGTTTGGAAACTTTCTGCCATAAAAATTTCTGAAGAAAAAGGAAAAATCAAAACGGTACTTCCTTTAAAAATCAACATCCATTACAGATACGGAATCAACAAACTTGGGATAGAACTTTATGACACCCGAGAAATAAACATGAATGGTGTTGTCACTCTGCTAAGCGATGTAGGACTGACCAATTGGAAGATGAACACCAACACGACCATAAAATCACTGGAATGGAATGAAAGCCCGACTATAGTCATTGGCGGGAAAAATGTTGCGATTACGTATCTGATTAATCCAGCCATTCGTATTTTTAAGTCGAAAATCGAGAACAATCTGGACGAAGCCATCAAAAAATCAATGGACTTCAAGCCTAATGTGCTGGATGCCCTAGAAAAAATATGTACGCCATTTCAGATGAGCGAGACATATGATTCATGGCTTCGAATTGTGCCAATCGAACTTTATACGACTGATGCCAAGCTTCAAAAAGAAATCATTTCTTTTGAGATGGGCTTGAAATGCATCATGGAAACAGTGGTTGGACAGCAACCAAAAAACAAGCTCGACAGAGACAAGATGGTCTTAAAGCCAGTAACCAAAATGCCGGATCATATTTCTGCCAATATTGCAGCTGTTTCTACGTATCAGGACGCTTCGAAATTAATGACTAAAAACTTTCAGGGACAAGAATTTGGTTCTGGAAAGAAAAAAGTGACTGTTCAAAAAGTAGACATCTGGCAAAAAAACAACAAGATGATTATCGCGCTGGACCTTTTGGGCTCTATCAACGGAACTATCTATCTTTCCGGATTTCCACAGTATAATGATGCTACGAAAGAAATTTATTTCGACCAGCTTGATTATGTGCTGGACACTAAAAATAAGTTGATAAAGACCGCAAACTGGCTGGCTTCCGGAATCATATTGAGAAAGATGCAGGAAAGCTGTCGTTATTCGATCAAGCCTAATTTAGAAGAAGGCAAGAAAAACATGATGGGCTATTTAAAAAACTACTCTCCAATGCCGGGCGTTTTTGTAAATGGCACCATTGATGATATCGAATTCAAAAGGATACAGCTTACTAACAGGGCCATTATTGCTTTTATCAGCGTTAACGGAAAAGTAGATGTCAGTATCGATGGATTAAAATAAAAAAAAGCCTGAATTATTCTTCAGGCTTTTTTTTTGTTTTCATTTTATAGATTGCATATCCCAAGATTCCGACTAATATATAGGGAATAACCATGAGATAGACGATTCCGTCATTGACCGCTTCTGCTTTTATACCGCCTTCTTCTGTTTCTAAAACCGCACGGCACATGGCACATTGGGCGTTTGAGTCCAATGAAAAGAACAGCAAAGCCAGAAACAGGAATATAGATATTTTTTTAGTGTGCATAATATGGCGAAATCATCAAGTAAACAATAACTCCGGTAACTGCTACATAAAGCCACATAGGATAGGTTATCCTTGCCAGCTTTCTGTGTTTGTCAAATCGTTCTGCCAACGCTCTTACATACGTTATGAGAACAAAAGGAATGATAATGATTGACAAAAGAATGTGCGTCAACAGTATGAAAAAATACACATATCTTAGAGCTCCTTCTCCTCCATACGGAGTACTATCGGCCGTCATGTGATACGCCACATACATTGCTAGAAAAGCTACAGAGCATCCGATAGCCGTTTTCATTAAATTTTCGTGCAATTGTCTTTTGCCGTTCTTGATTGCCCACACAGCCGTAACTAGAAGCACCGCAGTGATTCCATTTATCGTTGCATAGATCGGCGGCAGAAATGATAAAGGTTCTACATCATACCCAAAATCTTTCAGCTTTACGCCAAAAAGAATAGCTACTACGACAGGAATGGCTACAGACAATACAATAATCCATTTTCTATATTTCAGCTCAACAGCATTCAAATTATTCTCCATACTTATTCTTCTAATAAAATTGCTATATCTTCCTTGATGGCATGAATGCCTGGCTTGTATTTTCCTTGCAAATCATCTTGGAAGCCTTCTTTGTCTTTATAATTTAAGCCGGTATAAAAAATAATTGGATTTCCTGATTTATCTTTCCGGCTTCGGATATTGCCTTTTTTATCGACTAAAGCAAAATAGCCTGAATGTTCAAATCCAGCATCGCCTTCTTTCTTGCTTTCGCCAGCATAAATATTAAATCCTTTATTTGCGATGTTGTAAATATATTCTTGGTCGCCAGTAAGGAAATGCCAATTTGGAGAACTTACTCCTAATTGCTCTGCGTGTTTCTTCAAAACTTCAGGCGTGTCATTTTCTGGATTGATGGTAAAAGAAGCGATTCCGAAATCAGCATTCTTTCCAAATTCGTCTTCAATCAACAGCATATTCTGATTCATCACTGGACAGATGGATGGACAGGTCGAGAAGAAAAATTCTACTACATAAACTTTACCTTCAAAATCTTTATTTGAAATTGTTTTTCCGTTCTGATCCGTCAAGCTAAATTTTGGCGCCGCACCAATCTTGACGATGTTTTTAGCTTCGTCCGATTTTTTTTCTTTTACAGGAACATTCAATCTGTCTTGTACCGAAATGTCATCGTTTTTTATCCTATCGATGATTTTTGGAATCGCATAAATTCCGAAAACCAAAATAATAAACGAAATGCCGATGTATGATTTATTTTTCATCTTGTTAGTTATATCTTCCTTTTCATTTCTGTTTTTGGATTGTTCTTTTTCAAGGCAGCGCGATATTCGTAAAGAATAATCTTGACATCGTCGCTCATCTCGTTGTGCAAGTCGGCAGCAGAAATAGTATTATAGCCTTCTTTGTATTCGTTTTTGCCTTCAAGGTTTTTTCCTTTTCTTCCTCTCAAGTTTCTTTCCTTGTCAACGATATAGACATTGGCAGTTCCTGAATTTGCATCAAGCTGCCCGACCAAATTTAATTTCGAATAATAGTCTTTTATTTCGTCTGGAGCCCCAAAAACAAAAATCCATTTAGAAATATCTTTGTCTTCTGCAATCGGCTTTAGCTTATCCATTAATTCCTGAACCTGGCCTTCGCTTCCTTTTGGAGCAACCATTACAAATTGGAAGTCCTTAAAGTTTTTATTTTTATTGTAAATCTTCTGGTTTAGGTTAAAAAAGTTTCCTTCGTTATAGATGACCTTGCTTCCTGTAAAGCCTAAAATCGTAATCTTATCGTTAAGGGTTACGGTTTTCCCATCAGCCGTTTTCCATTGCGAAATGTCAGGAATTTTTTCAGTTATAGTCGGAAGTTTTGCAAAACTATTGATACCGGAAGCAAAAAAAAGATAAGCAACAATTGGAAGTATAAACAGCGTGAAAAGGACTATATTTTTTTTCATTGGAATGAAGAGGTTATTGCAGTGCAAAAATAAAAAAAGACGGTGTAATACCGTCTTTTTTTGTGATTTAATATGCTGTTAAAAATTCCATTTTATCTGAGAACTCTTGAACACATCAAAAATATAATTACCTTCAACTAGTAAGATGAACACTAAATAGATAATTAAGAAAACTAAAGGTGCCACAATACTCCACCTAAGATTACTTTTCTCGCCTTCAAGGTGCATAAATGCCCAAACGATATAATATGCTTTATATATTGTCAACGTGATGAAAAGCCAGTTCAGCAAATTCATTTGAAGAAACAATGTGTCGTGCAAAATAGCTGGTTTGAATATACCAAATGCGACCTCTACGATGGTTACAACAGACAATATTGCAAAAACCAACCAAATTCTTTTCGTATTAGAAACGTGCTCGTGTGCCATAATAATAATTCTAAAAAATTAAACTAAGTAGAAGAATGTAAATACAAATACCCAAACTAAATCGACAAAGTGCCAGTAAAGTCCCACTTTCTCAACCATTTCGTAGCTTCTTCTTTTTTCATACGTTCCAAGAACGACATTTAAGAAAATCAAAACGTTAATCAAGACTCCTGTGAAAACGTGGAATCCGTGGAAACCTGTAATAAAGAAAAAGAAGTTGGCAAATAATTTTTGGCCGTATTCGTTTCTGATCAAGTTAGCGCCTTCAACAACATAGTGAGCATCTGCAAGTCTTTTTAGAGATTCTTCTCTAGTCAAGATTGTCTTGTGCTTGTGAGTTGATTTATTTAATTCTGGATGTAATCTTGTATCTTTTAAATTGGCTTGCGTTGGGTGATAGATAATTTCAGTTCTAACCAAAAGATCTGGACGTGCCTTGAATCCTTCTACTACTTCATTAACAGAATATCTAGGCAATGAGCTTTCGCTTGAAAACCAAACACCTTTATTTCTTGTCAATTGCTCTCTATCTTCGTGAAGCGTTGCTGCAAAATCTTCTAATTTTACTCTTTCGCCTTTTGCATTTACGAATTGAAGGATGCTTCCTCCTTTAGTTTCGATAGCACCATATTCACCTTTAATGAAGTTTTTCCACTCCCAAGCTTGCGAGCCCAAGAAAATTCCACCACCAATAATGGTAAGAAACATATAGATTGCCACTTTCTGTTTTTTCATTTGGTGTCCGGCATCAACAGCCAAAACCATCGTTACAGAAGAGAAAATCAAGATGAATGTCATCAAGGCCACATAGTACATCGGAGCGTTCACGCCGTGCATAAATGGAAAGTGGTTGAAAACCTCGTCCGCCAAAGGCCAAGTTTCAATGAATTTATATCTTGAAAAACCATACGCAGCAAGAAATCCAGAGAATGTTAAGGCATCAGAAACGATGAAAAACCACATCATCATTTTGCCATAATTAATTCCCATCGGCTCATTGCCGCCTCCCCAAGTTTTACCTTCACTATTTGCAGTAGTAACAGTCGCTCCCATAAAAGTTATTAGTTAAAAAGTTCCCAAATTTACGTTTTTTTCTTATTTAAAGAAATATAAAAATAAAAACAAATACAGCCACAAGAAGTCAAGAAAGTGCCAAAACATCGCACCTAGCTCTATTCCAAGGGTTTGACCTGAATTGTATTTTTGTTTAAAATGATTATAAATTATGATTAAAAGTGATATCAAGCCCCCGAAAAGGTGGGCAAAGTGAACCAACACCACAACATAGATAAAAGAAGTAGTCACGGTACTTGTTGGACCTGTAGGATTTAGGCCCATTGCGATCATTTGATTAAAGCCTTCAAATTGCAAGAAGACGAAAAGCAATCCCAATGCAAAAGTCACCAGCAACAGCGAAGTTGTCAAGCTTCTATTGTCTTTTTGGATGGCTTTCTTTGCAAAATGAAACGTCAGACTGCTCAAAATGATTACGATCGTACTAGCAATAAATGCGCTTGGCAAATCAAAATCTTTAAGCCAATCGGGTCTTGAAGCACTAACGACATACGCACTAGTCAAACCAGCAAACATCATCGTCATGCTAATCATAGCAAACCACAAAATCAGTTTATACGATCTTGCTTTTCTTTCTTTATGCTCCGTAGCAGTCATTCCTTTAATTGCCATTTCCATTATCGTAAAAATTTATCTGCTATATAAACAATCTGTAGCAGGGTGATATATGAAACGCTCACAAGCATTAATGTTCGCGCCGCTTTTGTTTCTCTAGACTTGTATAATTTTACTGCGTAAACCAACATCCATATTCCTAATAGAAGTACGATAATCGCAGCAACCGGACTCAATTGCAGCTTGCTTCCTACCAATCCGATGAGCGGAAAGAAGGCCGGAAAAAGAGAGGCAACAATAAGCCAGATCGTATACAATATAATTTGAGTCGCAGTAGTCTTGTCTTTCTTTCCTGTCGGAAGCATAAAGAAGCCTGCTTTTTTATAATCGTCGAATAAAAACCAGCCTATGGCCCAAAAATGTGGGAATTGCCAGAAAAATTGAATCAAGAAAAGCGTTCCCGCTTCAATTCCGAAATCATCTGTCGCAGCAACCCAGCCTAACATAAACGGAATGGCTCCTGGAAAAGCACCTACAAAAACAGACAAAGGTGTCTTTGTTTTTAAAGGCGTATAGACACTGGTATATAGAAAAATTGAAATAGCCCCGAACATTGCTGTCTTAGGGTTGATATTGTAAAGAATCACCAAACCAAGAATAGTCAAGGCACAGGCAATGATAAAAGCTGTATTCACCGACATTCTTCCTGAAGGAACAGGACGGTTTTTAGTCCTATCCATCAAAGCATCTAAGTCTTTTTCGATGATTTGATTGAATGCATTAGAAGCACCAACCATGCAGTAGCCTCCTATCGAAAGCATGATCAAAAGCGACCATTGAAATGGATGGTTTTCGTCAAAACCAAGCAGATATCCGGCAATAGAAGAAAAAACTACGCTAACTGCCAATCTTGCCTTCGTGATTTCTCTGAAATCTATATAGAGGGATTTTAAGGAAAAGTTATTTGCTGTAGTGCTCAATGCTGCTTTCATTTGGATTTTGAAATCTTGCGCAAAGATACTGGTTCAGAAAGAAAATCACAAAAAACTAATCACAAAAAACAAAGGTTTTATAAAAACAGATTTTTTAATGAAAAACTATTTTTCTTTAAGACGCTTTAGAAACTCTAAAAATCAATTAATAATCAAAATACCAGTTAAAGATATCGGCTCTCAAACCAACAGAAAACCAAGTCGTATTTTCTTTAAAAGTAGTTTCCGTGTCCATCTTCGGGTTAAAATTTCGGTACACCAAACCAGCAAAAAGCTTCAGGTTTGTTGACGGATTGATGAGATAACCAGCCTGCAAATCTGCAATAAGAATCGTTGTCTCGTTTCCTTGGCCCGTCTTGACTCCGGTATCAAAAGGCCTTCCGATTTCATAGTCCTTATAAATATTCCCTCCGTAATTGAAATTATTGTCTTCGGTGTCGAAATCCAAGCCTCTTTTACCGTATGTTAATTTTGCATCGGCAAACCATCTTCCTTTGAAATACCGGGCAACAGCTATAAATTCTTTAAAATTGCCTCCCCATTGATGCCCCATGCTTTGGTTGCTATGCGCATAATTCGTCAAAGGATCGCTATGGGCATACACATACGGACGCACGTGATTGTATTCCAACTGTAGCAATAGGTTATCAATATTAAAAGCATCGAAATATTTCGCACCTAATTGGTAGCCAAACTTATTTTTCCAGCTTTTTTCTCCTGCTTTCATGTCTGAAACTGAAAATTCATCCAGCAAGAACTGTCCGTAGAACTGAATTTGATTACTGAATTTGTATTTTGATGTCAGCCCCAAAAGTGCATTACCGCTTTTTGACGACGATGAAAATTCAACCGCTCTGTAAAAAATTATCGGATTTATAAAACTAGCATCAAAACCACGGTCATTTTGGTTCGACCATACTACGGATTCAAAGAAACCAAGATTCCATCTTTTTGTTATGTTCCAGCTCAGGTAGTGGTTTGCCATGAATTTTGTGGCATAGGTATTGTCTTCCGTAGCTTCTTGGCGCACGTCCTTCAGCCACATATACGTATTTGTGTATTTTATCTTCCAAAAACGGGTATTGATTTTAAAGAAAGGATACGGACTAGTTCCATCGCCTTGCAATAGCGAACGGTATCCGTCGCCTAAAAAATTCCTGCCATAACCCAGCTGCAGATTAATGAATTCGCTCGGAGTATATGTAATGTTGGCTTCCGCCATTGGAAAATCATACGCATCTTCCTTGAATCGCTTGGCTATTCCAATCCCAGGAATAACGGCCGGATTTCCTCCAGAAGGCTTTATAGATTCGACATAACGATTATAGTAATCGGCAAAACGGCCTTGACTTTCGTAGATTGTTGTCGTAAAGCTTAACTCTTTCCCTATCTCTCCCTGAACTTGAATACCGCGGGTGTTCTGATAAGTATAGTTTGCTTGGCTCGGATCGCTTTTTCCCAATCTCAAATCCAAGATAGGATTCATCGTAAACCAATAGCCTTCACCTTGAATCGCTACGAGGTTTTCATTCCACAATTTTCTTCCCCACCAGCCTTGCTTGTTTTTTTGGATGGCTTGATTGGCCTGATTCAGATCATAATATTTTGAAACATCAGCATAGGTATATGGTTTAGACGCCGTATGGTTATTCGCTCCTACTTGATTCAAGGCCCTGTCGAATTGGGCATACAAGCTATGTGAAAAAGGAATATTCAGATGGCTTTCCAACTGCGGATTGTTGAATTTCTTATAGATAATGCTATCAAATTCCGTAAGCTCCTTGCTTCTGTCTTTGATAATAGAATTTGTTTTTTCTTTTTCAGCAGCAAACACGACCGCTTCTTGCTTTTCTAATGGAATGGCAATTTTGATCGTATATTTTGCATACGTAGGATTTCCGTTATACGTAGCCGGCTTTATCTTCGGCAGCTGGCCAAAAACCCTTTTGCTTTCGTCTGCCAAAGAAGCATGGACTGCATCTACGTACTGTACTTTAAAAACTCCAGCCGTATCTACTTCAAAAAGCACGATGACCTTACCGACATACTTTTTATCCGTAACCTCTTGTGGGATCTTGAAATTGTTAAACACAAAATCTTGCAGCTCGTTGTAAAAGCAAGCTTCTAGATCTTTAGACTGCTGGCCTTCACACTTTGGAAAAACAGGAAACTGCTCTCTTTCTCCAATTCTGTTTTGGGCCAATAGGGAATGGCCGCATAAAAGCAAGATGGCAATCTTTAGGATGTTTTTCATGTATCGTCTTGCTTGTCGTTTAATAATCGTCATCTGCAGCTTCTCCGTTTGCAATCGCTTTCGCAGAAGAAGTTCCAATTCTTTTCACGCCCAATCGAATCATTTCTTTGGCTTCTTCATGGGTCCTTACGCCTCCTGCTGCTTTTACTGGAAGCGGCGACGCATTTTCCAGCATCATGATGATTCCAGAAACTGTAGCTCCGTTTGGAAGGTTGTTTTCTGTCTTATAAAATCCTGTTGATGACTTGACAAAAACAGAAGCATAATTGTCTTCTGAGAAATTGGATATTACTACATTTTTCACCAAGCAGGAAAGATGCATAATCTGCTGGCTGTTCAAGGCCGCAATTTCGATAATCCATTTTACGACTTTATGATTGGAAAGCCCCAATTGGGTTCCTTTTAGTACTTCTTCTTTTACGAGATCGATTTCTCCTTTTTTAAAGGCTTCATAATTGCATACGAAATCCAGTTCGTCGGCACCATCCTCCACTGCTTTTTGGGCTTCTTCCAACTTATGCTCTAAAGAATAATTCCCTTCTGGAAAACCAATAACCGTTCCGACCAAAACTTTTGATCCGGCATCAACAATCATTTTTTTTGCCAGCTTGACTTGATCAGGGCGAATCATGATCAGCTTAAAGCCTTCATCAATTGCTTCTTGCACAAAGCCTTTGACAATCACTTCGTTTTCTGCTTCGCTGATTCCTGCCTGTTCAGGCGTCTTAAGGTAAGTTGAATCTAAATATTGCTTGATATCCATATGATAAAAATAAAAAAATCCCACCGAAGCGGGACATTTTCAGATTAATTTTTAAATCTTTTATTGTAAAGCGCCATTATTGCTAGTCCTAGTAACGCGCCGATCGTATTCGCAATAGCATCTTTCAAATCTGCCTGCCTGTTTTCTGTAAAAAGAGACTGGCATACTTCGATCAATATCCCGAAAGAAACAGAAAGAAAAAACACGGAAAGAAAAAGCGTCCTTGTATTTTGTATGCTTGATTTCAGGTACTGGAACCATAAGATTGAAAAAACGGCATAAAAGCAGAGATGTACAATCTTGTCGGCTTGGTCGACGTTAACTACTGGAACTTCTGTCATGCTCACCAAGCAGGCTACTGTAATGGAAATAGTCCAAAAAAGTGCCAAGATGAGAAACAGCGTTCTTTTTTTATTAGGCTCCAATTAGGCTTTTATATGCTTCGCTATCCAACAAACCTTCTACTTCAGAAGCGTCAGAGATTTTCACTTTTACCATCCAACCGTCACCATAAGGATCTGTGTTTACTTTTTCAGGAGAAGTTTCAAGCGTTTCGTTAAATTCAACGATTTCGCCAGAAAGCGGCAAGAATAAATCCGATACGGTCTTTACGGCTTCTACTGTACCAAAAACCTCATCTTTATCTAATGTTTGGTCAAGAGTCTCAACCTCTACATAAACGATATCTCCTAATTCTTTTTGTGCAAAATCTGTAATTCCTACAGTTGCGATATCGCCTTCAATACTTACCCACTCGTGGTCTTTTGTGTACTTTAAATTTGCTGGTATATTCATTGTTTGTTGTTTTGGGCAAATGTATTATTAACTTATAAATTTTTAAAATGTTTTCGACATTAATTTCCAAAGTTATATCGCAATGTGAAACCAGAGCGGATATTGGTCAATGGGAAAGAAGTCGAGATTACTGCTTTTGAGAACGAATGGTCGTAATAGAATATCGCTGTCAGGTTTTTGCTGAATGCGTAATCTGCTGTCAGTTTCAGCGACCAGATGTTCTGTCCTCCAGCAAGCTGGTTGTTATCATAATCTAGATATCTTACAATCGTATTTGCTTTTCTTAAAGAGAAATCGGCTTTGATGTTGATATCGCTTCGAATCGTATTTGTCGGGTTGTCTGCCAATTGCGACGTAATCACGACATCCTTGAATCGATACCCTAGACCGATGATGTACTCCATTCCTTTTACTTCCGTCAAAAGGTTGTTGTCAAAACTCATGGAAAGCGTTCTGTCTTTTTTAACCTCAGCCAATACTTTGAACGAATTCTTCATCTCGAAATCGACTCTTACTAATGGGTTGAACTGCTCTACAAGGTTGACATTCGAAATGATTGTCTTGCTCAACAAGTTCCCGCTTGCATCAACCGCATCACGGTTTTGGTCGTACTCAAAATTAGAACGGAACGAGTTGATCGTATACGATGCTCTATAGCCGTGCTGTAAAGAGAAACGCTTGAATCGGTCTTTGAAGAACTTATAACGCATCAATCCGTTGTATTTCACATTCCAGTTTGGAATCGGCACATTTCTGAAAGCTCCTAACGAAATTCCGCCAGCATCTGCTCCTGTATAGGCTGCCAAGAACGAAGGCAATAATACTGACTGGCTGTTTTTTCCGAAACCGACAGGGAAACCGTCTGTTGTTCTAGGGAAATCAGAAGTTCCGTAATAGTTGGTTGCCAAACGATCTGCTACAACAAGTCGGTTGGTTCTGAAATCATCAAAAGCCGCTGATGAATTCTCATCGCTTTTTCCGAACGACGTCTTGATCATTACTGTCGAGATCGAGAAGTTACCATAGTTGTAAGGCGATCTCGAATGGTAGTTACCGTCAGCCGCATCAAATTGCTCCGAGAAATTTTCTGTATACGAACGGTCTGCCGTCAAGTCGATCTTAAAGTCAGGGAACAAATCTACGTTTGCAGTCATGTTCAATACTTTAGAAGAAACCTGCGTAAAGTTTTGGTTGAATTCTTCATAATTCGTCAACCAGCCTCTTTTTGCTGCTTCGTATCGAATATCAGCCTGGCTACCTAAAACGAATCCTAGTGAAGGTTTGGTCGTTCCTAAGAAACCTACGCCCGGCGTAAATCCTGGCAGTACTGTACCTTCATTTTGTGTATAGTTGATCTGTACGTTCTTAACGCTGGTCAAGACGCCAATCAATCCATCCATGAATACGCTGTTGCCAGATGTTGGTGGCTTATTCGTATTCGTGATTTTTTCTCCTGGTTTTGGAGGCGCTTGTGTTGCTGGTCTTGTTGCCGTTTTTGGCTTTTTAGTCAGTCCGATATATTTATACAATACATCCATATTCAAGGCTGTATTCAATCGGTGCGCACCAGCATTTTGGATCGTATTTCCTAAACTAAAGACTTCGCCACCAACCTCAATATTCGCCATCGCATCGGTTGCACGCTGCCAGCTGTAATCACCTGTATACGAATACGTCGATTTTATAAATCCAAGAGCTGGGATTTTGTTCAACGGCAGGTCATAATTAACAACCAACTGCTGCATGTGCTGGTTGGCCTCACCAATATTCCAGAAATCATCCCAGATGGTAAAGTCTTCCATCGGAACTCCGTTCTCATCTAAATAATTACGGACAATATTATTAGTAGAAGCTGTATAATTAATCTTCAGTGCCCTAGTCAGGTTATAGTTGAAACCGTACTGGTAGTTGAACATATAATTTCTTCTGTACAACGGCGTCAATCCAATTCCTTGAATATCTACGTCTCTATATTCTTGCTTGTTATATTGTCTGATAATATTCGAGCTGAACGAAATCGTAGAAGGCAGGTAATTAAAGTTGAAATCGCTCAACAGTTTCCAATACTGACTTTTCTTCATGAATTTTGTCTTCTTGAACGGCTCGACTGCTTTTGGCTGGAAGGCAAAAGTATAATCGACAGACGTTCTTACTTGCTGGTCTAGCAAGTTCTCGATTTCATAATCATGGTGCTCTGTTTCGTTGAATGAATACGACAACGTCAAGTTTTCAGGGTCATAGAAGTGCGGCTTTTGCTCTGCTCCTCTTTCTTTTTTGACACCGATAAAGTTGATACTTTTTCGCTTCGTATAATCAATTGCTCTGCTTTCGATGTTGCTTCTTTCTGCAGCATCGGCAGTATTATCTAATAACTGATCCAAACGGATATCTTGGTTGAACGGATCGTATTCTGGAGTAATCTTTTCTTCACCGATCGCATAGTTGAACGGAAGGTTGA
Organism: Flavobacterium sp. N2550; assembly: GCF_025947265.1. Taxonomy (NCBI): domain Bacteria; kingdom Pseudomonadati; phylum Bacteroidota; class Flavobacteriia; order Flavobacteriales; family Flavobacteriaceae; genus Flavobacterium; species Flavobacterium sp. N2550. The sequence continues at coordinate 330,009 of NZ_CP110007.1, forward strand.
TGCCCCATTTCTTAGGAAGCAGCTTGCCTAAATTCACGTTCGTCACGATATCGTATTGCTTGATGTCTTCACGGCTTCTTTCGTTCGGGCCTTGCTCTAACGAACCGAAACCTTGCGTACTCATTCTACCTGTTGCAGAAATGGTTGCAAAATCGGCCAAGTTACTATCCAAACTTGCGATAGCTGCCATTCCGCCTTTGTTGTCCATATCTGCCAGACGAAGCTCGTTGAACCACACTTCTCCGCGAATATCATCGGTATGGCGGTTTTTCAAACCAACCATCAAGGTTCTTACCAATCCGAAGTTAGGATTTCCTTTGATACCTAATCGCAATGGGTTCACTCTTCCGGCTAATGAAGGATCTAATGCAAAATCGTCTACGTATTTAACTCCCAAGGCATCTTCAACCAACAAGGTGTTGTTCGGATCCATGGCTAAAATTTTCAGCTTGGTCAATAATGACAACGCCAAGTCAATCTCATTCGCTTCTGGCCAGACTTGCTCTGCTGAGAGCGATTGGCTTTGCGGCGTTACTTTCAACGGAATCTCTACTTGGTAGAAGTTCTGCGTAAAGTCATTACCAAAACGGATGAAAGCCACCATCTGGTCATCAATCAAAGGCTGTACGTCTGTAGGCACAGGAAGTGCTTCCGCGTGCAAGAACATTTTTAATTTCTTGAACTGACGCATGTCAACGCTTACGTTTTTAAATACACCTCTAGAATCTCCTGGCTCCAAACCTCCCAATCCTGGAAGACCTGGGTTTGCTTTGGTCACTCGTAGAGAAAGCGACTGCTCGTTTTGGTTTATGATGGTGTTGCTGTTATACAACTGCTCTCTCACAACTCCCGGAGGCGTAACGTATTTGATTGGAGAACGGTCTCCATTTTCTTGAATGTTTACGGCCAATACATCCAAAGCGGTATCATCAGCATTGTTGATGTCGTCGTCTTGTTCGTTTGGATCTAATGTTTTCACATATCGTCTCCATTCCCCACGAACTAAATCTAAAGCTCCGAAACGCAACGTTACTTGATCGTTAAATCCGGTCACGAACATTCTCATAAAACGGATCGATCTGAAGTCTGAAATGCTTCCGACTGTGTTTTCTGGCTGCGATACTGGAATCTTGAACTGAATCCAACGAGCTCCTGTAGTTTCTTGCCCAGGGATGCTTGCCGTAGTTTCTCTAATGTCGGTAATGTATGGATTAGAACCTACAACCATGTTAGGCTGTACGTCAATGCTGTATTCGTAATACGCATTGATTTCGTTCATCGTATTGTCTCTGTTGATATCCTCTGTATCTGGCAAAGTCGTAGAACCTCTGTTTGTATCGCTCAAATCTACCGGCGAGTTTCCTTGAACACCGTTGTAGTTTTTGTAACGCTGGATAACATCACCCGTAGCGCTTAAGAAATACTGGTAGTTATCTGCCGCTGGATCGGGATTAGAGGCAAAAGCAGGAAATTGCGCTGCTTCTTCTGCGTCATTCAAACCGTCGAAACCGACGTCTTGGAATTGTCTGTTACCGTTGTTGGTATCAAATGCATAAATCAAAGATTGCGAAATCGGAATCTTACCCCAGATGGTAGAAAACGTTTGCTGTGTTGAACCGGCACCTGGAAGTCCGTTCTCGTATTGCTTTCTTCCGTCTTTTAAAACGTCTTCCGAAATCTCTCCAAGGTTGAAATATACTTTTCCTGTATTGGCCGGATTGGCAGAACCTCTCTGGTCATTATAATACGGATCCAGAAGCCAGAATTGAATATACTCTACATTCGACTGCTCAAAGTTCGTAGAGTTGATCGCCCTCATGATACCTCCAAAGTTATCGACAGCCTGCTCTGGCGTGAAACTGTTGGTTGCCTGCGCTTGAGGATTAAAGTTATAAGGACCTCTTTCGCGAGGGAAATACGTCAAGTCTAATGTATTGATAACGGTCTGTTGTCCTACGGCAATATCCGTTACAGGGAATAGCTCTCGGCTGTAAATCCTTCTTGTGCTGTACAGCTTCAGGTCGTCTTCAGTAACGCCGCCCGGTCTTTGTACGTAGAAAGTCGGATCGATAGAATACCAAGCCAGTTTTGCTCTTTTGAAACCGTAGTTTATCGTCGTCAAAGAACCTCCAAAATCATTATAGTCGCTTATCGTAGGTTTTTCTGGTACGCTCGAAAGGCTCCATGCAAACGGAGAACGCATATCGATTGTAGTCTGCGATCCTTCAAAGTCGTCTACATATATAGTAGATTCTCCTTGGAATTGATCTGCTTTCGGGGTATCTGGCTTTAAGTAAGCAATTTCTCCCCTAAACGAGATATTCGAAGGAACATCGGTATCGACATTCGGCAGCTTGTTTACCAATCGCGTCAAGAACGGAACTTCTGTAGAGAAGTTGGTATTTAAGCCTATGATTGTATTGTTTACAGATTCTTGTCCGTAGTTTGATTTTTGCGTAAACGGCCTTTCGCTCATTTTCAGCAAGGTCGCACCAACAATAAATTTATCATTGAATTTATGCTCTACGTTAACCCCGAAGAATCTTCGTGTCTGCTGTCCGAAAACCGAGTTGTTCTCTAATGAGATTTCAATCGGTGTTGATTGTAGTGACGCATCTAGGATGTTTACTCTACCCAACTGGTAGTTTACGGTATAGTCAACGCCTTCTACCAAAACTCTTCCTCCTGCAGTTACGGTAACCGAACCTTGCGGTACGTTGAACGCACCAATCGCAATACCGTCGCCGCTTGTCGATTTGAATTTTCCTTTTAATTGGAACTTGTTCTTGTCGCTATCTTGAAGCGCGGCAGCCTGCGTGCTGCGGTACATTGTTCTGTAAACGTATTTGTTTTGGTTGCCGTTGTAGTTTCCTAAAGCGGGCGCGTCGTAATCTTCCGTCGGGCTTGTTCTCAATTTGTTGAAAAGGTGCTCCCCGAAAGGCTCTACCGTGGTAAAGATGATCCTACCGTTTTGTTGGTCGACCGTAAGTCCTGGCACGAAATCGAAGAATCCATCACCGTTAGGCTGCGGGTCATTCGTGTAATTCAGTCTGTCGACGTTGAAAACACGCAATAAAGGTGTTTGTTCTACATCGGGTGGCAATGGGTTAGACGCTGCTGGAGAAGCTGGCGTAATATAGTTCAACGGAGAAGGGTCCGTGTACATGATGTTCAGTTTGAAATCTTCCTGCTCTAATTGGTAAGCACCCGGCAGCGAATAGATGTTTTTCATCATCAAGTTCCACACCGGCTTGTTTACGTTGGTCAGGTTGCTTTTCAGCATCTTTAAGATCAAGCTTTGTGTTGTCGGAATTCCGTCGCTTACTTGCGTAGCATCTACTCCATCCGTACCAAATTCACCGACTTGATACACTTGGTCTCCTATCGTATATTGGTAGGCAACTGCCAAGACCTCATCGTTTGAAAGTCGCTGCGAAAGGGAGATATAACCCAATTGCGGATGGAACGTAAATTCGTTTGCTGCTAATTTTCTGGCATTCTCTAATTTGGAGTAGTCTGTTCCTTCACTTACCGTAACGCCTGTAAATCCAGAGCTCGCTGTAGAAATCTCACGAATGTTAGGGTTTAAGACTCCCGTCGTTCCAATCTTTGCCGGGTCGAATCGGTTGTTCGAGTTTTTTGACGGCGTATTCGCAGCGGCAGTAAAGAAGCCTGCAGGAACTGGCGTAACCGATACCACTTCGTTATCGTTTTGCCCTGTCAATTGTGCTTCTCCTAAATCTTGAAGCGCGATAATGTTTCTTAAGTTGTTGTCTGTAGTGCTGACTCTGTTTTGGCGGTTGGTCACCCAAACCTCAATTCTTGTAATCTGCACACGGCTGTCGATCAAAGGATAATTTCGAAGCGACCTGTCGTATTGGTTTCTAAAATATTGGGATAAGAAGAAGTGTCTGTCGGCATCATAGTCCAAAGCAAACAATTCATATTCTTGTACCGTTCCTCCGCCTTGGGCCGTCACCGTTTTGGTTTGGGATTTTTGCTCAGAGAAAATTCCGGTAATCGTAGTCTTTCCAAACTGGAATTGCGCCTTAACCCCGAAAAGGCTTTGCGCACCACGAATCAACGTACTGTTTAACGGCAAGCTTACGTTACCGACTTCGATTTTCTGTATGATATCGTCTTCTGTCGGAGTATATTCTAATTTGATTAAGTTCTGGAAGGCAAAGGTCGATTCGGTATCGTAATTCGCATTCACATTCAGCCTTGTTCCTACTTTACCGGTAAGGCTCATGCTGATTCTTTGGTCGAAGTCAAAAGTGGTTGTCGACCTGTTTCTAGGCGACAGGGAAGGGTTGTCTTGTTTGGTGTGGCGGATTCCTAGATCCATCTCCACAGAACCCGTCGGTTTTACGTCGATCGTGTTTCCTCCAAAAATAGTCTCAAAGAAACTGGAATTGACATAGTACCGAGGCAATAAGTCTTTTTTCTTGGCATCGCTGCCGTCTTTCTTGCCGTCTATGGCATCTGATTTTTCCTTGAAATACTTGCGCATCGATTCTCTCAGCACCAATTCTTCATACTCTTCTGGCGTAAGTACTACAGGATAATTTATATTAAAACCGTTTACGGTATTGGTATAAATATAACGATTGGTAATCGGGTCATACGTGTATGCCTCAATAATACTAGGTGGGTTTTTAAGTTCGACTTTTCCTACCGAATATCCAGTTTTAGTAGTATCCTGAACTTCCTCATCTTCTTGTGCTTGTATGGTTACACTAAAAAATAACGAAATCAGCCATAGGCTAATTTTCAAGTTACAGGTAATGCCTTTAGTATAGTTTGTTTTCAAGTATTATAAGTTTTTTAAGGCTTGTTTAATAATGTTTTCAATGCTTGCATTTGGATTTTCCTTAACAATCTTTTCTACAGTTTTTTCCGCCAATTTTCTGTTAAATCCAAGAACTTCCAAAGCAGATAACGCTTCGTCTTTGTTTGTATTGTACTCTGAAATAGAAACTTCATCTAAATCATACACTTTTAACACTTTGTCCTTCAAATCCAATATGGCTCGCTGTGCTGTTTTGCTTCCGATGCCTTTAATAGACTGTATGGTCGCTACATCGCCCGAAGCTATGGATTGAATGATCTGTTTTGGCTCTAAAGAAGAAAGCATCGTTCTGGCAATGCTGGCTCCGATGCCGGAAACAGACAAAAGCATCTTAAAGATTTCTCTTTCTGATTTTTCGGCAAATCCAAACAAAGTATGGGCGTCTTCTTTGATCTGAAGATACGTGTAAAGCTTGATGTTTTCTGTGTCGGGAAGTAAAGAATAGGTATGAAGCGAAATATTGATATGATAACCCACTCCGCCGCAGTCAATAACTACGTCTGTTGGATTCTTTTCCACTAATTTTCCTTGTAAATGCGCTATCATCAATTGTTAAATAAATCCAAATGTAACGAAAAAGTTTTATTGTGCCTCATCTAATTGCTTATCAGCAGAAAAATACGCTAAAAATTCACTTTTATAGATTTGTGCTTTTTTTCTTTCTCTTGTGCATCCACGACGGCAACGGCTGCCATGTTCACCATTTCTTCCACACTGGCTCCCAATTGGAAAATATGCACCGGCTTGTCCATTCCCATCATGATGGGCCCGATAGACACTACTTTATCTAATTCTTTCAGCATTTTATAATTGATGTTGGCCGATTCCAAATTAGGAAAAATCAGGGTGTTGACTTTTTTGCCTGCTAATTTAGAAAACGGGAATTTTTTCTGCAACATCTCCGGATTCAATGCAAAGTCGGCTTGGATTTCTCCGTCTACGGTCAAATCTGGATAGTATTTGTGAAGGTACGAAACGGCTTCGGACACTTTTTGGGCGCTCTTGTCGTTAGACGAGCCAAAATTAGAGAACGACACCATCGCAATGACCGGCTCCATACCAAACAGGCGTACCGTTTTTGCCGTCATCAAGGCAATCTTTGCCAAATCGTCGGCGGTAGGGTTCGGATTGATAGCGGTATCCGAAAGAAAGATAGGGCCTCTCTTGGTCATCATCATGTTGGTGGTCGCAATTCTGGAAACACCAGGCGCTTTGTCGATAAGCTGCATCATCGGCTTCACGACAGACGGATAGCTTCGCGAATAGCCGGTAACCAACGCATCGGCTTCGCCTTCATTGACCATCATTGCCGCAAAATAATTTCTTTCGCGCATCCACTTTTGGGCATCAAGCAAGCTTGTCCCTTTGCGTCTTCTGGATTCCCAGAACGAATTGGCATAGCGCAATCTTCTTTCGTCTTCTTCTGAAGTCTTTGGATCGATAATCACGACATCGGCATCAAAGCCCAATTCATCTTTTAGTTCTAGGATGATCTCTCGGTTTCCGAGAAGAATCGGGATTCCTATTTTTTCTTCCAAAACAATCTGAGCCGCTTTTAATACGTCCAGATGATCTGCTTCTGCAAAAACCACGCGTTTTGGATCGGTCTTGGCACGGTTGGCCAACAGACGCACCATCTTGTTATCAGAACCCAGACGTTCCATCAATTCTTCTTCGTATTTTGCCCAGTCGTGTATCGGATTAAGAGCGACACCTGATTCCATCGCTGCTTTAGCAACAGCAGGCGCTACAACCGAAATCAATCTCGGGTCAAATGGTTTTGGAATGATGTAATCTCTTCCGAAAATCAGCTTGGTTTCTCCGTAAGCAATGTTTACCTGCTCCGGAACGGATTCTTTTGCCAATAAGGCTAATGCTTTTACCGCAGCCATTTTCATGGCTTCGTTGATTTTTGTAGCACGAACGTCAAGCGCTCCTCTAAATATATACGGGAAGCCTAATACGTTATTCACTTGGTTAGGATGGTCAGAACGTCCTGTAGCCATGATGATATCTTCGCGCGTATCGATAGCCACGTTATAATCGATTTCTGGAATCGGGTTGGCCATTGCAAACACGATCGGGTTGGCTGCCATTCCTAATAACATTTCTGGCGACATGATGTTTCCGGCAGAAAGTCCAAGAAACACATCGGCACCTACCAAAGCTTCTTGCAAGGTGATGTTTTTAGGTCCTTTTGAATATCTTTTCTGTAGGTCAGACAAGTCGGTTCTGTCAGAAGAAAGCACGCCGTCTTTGTCAAACATGATGATATGGTCTGGGTTGATGCCCAACAACACATATAAGTTGGCGCAAGCCAAAGCAGCCGAACCGGCTCCTGAGACTACGATCTTTACGTCTTCTATTTTTTTATCGGCTAATTCTAGGGCATTCAGCAATGCCGCAGAAGAAATGATTGCGGTTCCGTGCTGGTCGTCGTGCATTACCGGAATGTTCAATTCTTCTACCAGCCTTTTTTCGATTTCAAATGATTCTGGCGCTTTGATGTCTTCCAGATTGATTCCTCCAAAAGTCGGCGCTATATTTTTTACGGTTTCGATAAACTTTTCGATATCTTTTGTATCTACTTCAATGTCAAAAACATCAATATCGGCAAAAATTTTAAACAGCAATGCTTTTCCTTCCATTACTGGTTTTGAGGCTTCCGGACCGATATCCCCTAACCCTAAAACGGCTGTACCATTTGAGATTACGGCCACCAGATTTCCTTTGGCTGTATATTTATAAACGTTGTTTACGTCTTTTACAATTTCTAGGCAAGGTTCGGCAACGCCAGGCGAATAGGCCAATGACAGATCTCTTTGAGTTGCGTATGCTTTTGTAGGAACCACCTCGATTTTCCCCGGCGATGGCTTTGCATGATATAATAACGCTTCTCTTCTTTTGCTGTACTTGTTCATCTTTGTATATTTTATTCGGACTTACAAAGGTAAAAGTCTGAATGAAACTGAGAAACTTTTAATGCTATTCTTTTATAAAGTTTATTGTTCCTGCTTATTAGGATTTTTTTTATAAAACTATAGCGGCTTCAAAAAGACTTTTGTTTGACAGCAGCCCTTACTTGCTTTCCGAAAAGCGGCCTGTCTCTTTATGCTTTTTACGGGAAGATGGGCATGAAAAAGCGAAAAACCCTGCCTGGAACCGATGCGGTGCACTATAGCATCTTATCCAATGCATACAACATCAGCGGGGTTCTGTATAGCATTTAGTAGGATACCGTATGATAACGGCTACATTCCGTACAGTATTCTATAAAATGCTATACGGAGTCAGTGCGATGCTATATAGCATGATGCTGGTGCTATACAGCATTTGGTAAAATACCATGCTGAACCGGAGTGATATCATGCTGAACCGGAGTGATGTCATGCCGAAAGAAGTTGTTGCAGTACTCCATCTGCAAGATATCCTATAGCACCCGTCCTATATAGCACTATACCGACGGATTGTTATTAAAGACCCGAGCGACTGCTACAGTACAAGCATCAGATATAGACGTCTTATCTAGGAATTATGATTAATATTTTCTAACATTGTGTCTAGAATAGGCCTTTGCCGATCGTCCACAAATTCGTTATCATTATGAAAAAACTGCTTTTAGTATTATGTGTCCTTGCTTCCAGCCTCCAGTCTTGCCAGAAAGAAAAGGGGGAAGCTTCTAAAAAAGAAGATGAAAAATTGAAAACAGTAGTAGAAAATTATTATCAGGAAAGGCTAAAGCTTTTTCCTTTGGAAGCGACGAGTGCGGGCGACAACCGCTACAACAATTTGCTTCCGAATGATATCAGCGACGATTATCTGGCGAAGGTGAAAGCCTTTTTCACGAAATACAAAGAGGAAATCGCAGCATTTGATGAGGCAGATTTGTCTGAAAACGACAAGTTGAGCAAAGCCATCTTGGCGTGGGAATGTGATGTGAATCTAGAAGCCTTGACTTTTAGAAAAGACCTGATGCCGATCAACCAGTTTGAAGGCATTCCGTTAACCATCGGCCAATATGCCAGCGGTTCGAGTGCCCAGCCTTTTAAGACGGTGGAAGATTATAATAATTGGCTGGAACGACTAAAGGGCTTTAATGACTGGGTGATTACGGCCGAGGCAAAAATGAAGGAAGGCGTTTCAAAAGGATATGTACTGCCGAAAGCGCTGACGCTAAAAGTAATCCCGCAGTTGAAGGATCTGGCTAAAGAGGACAAGACGCATATCTTTTATGCGCCGCTGAATGCTTTTCCGAAAACATTTACCGAAGCAGAGAAAAAGACAATTACTGACAACTACACGCAGTTGATTGCCGAAAAACTGGTGCCGTCGCTTAAAAACCTTTATGCGTATGTCAGCACTGATTATCTGGCAAAAAGCAGAACGACAAGCGGTATTGCTGCTATCCCGCAAGGCGATGCGTATTACAAGCATTTGATCAAACGTTATACGACCACCGACTTGACTGCCGATGAAATCCATAAATTAGGATTGAGCGAAGTAGCGCGAATTTCGGCTGAAATGGAAAAAGTCAAAAATCAGGTAGGATTTAAAGGACCGCTGAAAGACTTCTTCAATTATGTCCGCGAGAAAAAAGAGCTGATGCCGTTTACGCAGCCGCAGCAGGTGATCGACAACTTTAATGCGATACACGAAAAGATGAAGCCGAACTTGGAAAAGCTTTTCGACCTAAAACCTAAAACGCCTTTTGTCGTAAAAAGAACGGAAGCTTTCCGCGAAAACTCGGCCAGTGCCGAATACAATCCGGGTTCTGTTGACGGAACAAGGCCGGGCGTTTTTTATGTGCCGATTCCGGATGTAAAAAAATATAATTTCTATGCCGATGAGGATTTGTTCCTGCACGAAGCGATTCCGGGGCATCATTATCAGATTTCTTTACAGCAGGAAAACACAAGCCTGCCGGAATTCAGGAAAACCATCTGGTTTAATGCCTATGGCGAAGGCTGGGCGTTGTATACCGAATCGCTTGGAAAAGAATTGGGCTTGTACCAAGATCCTTACCAATATTTTGGGATGCTGAGCGCCGAGATGCACCGCGCCATCCGCCTTGTCGTAGATACGGGCATGCACACCAAAGGCTGGACACGCGAACAGGCGATACAATACTCTATGGAAAACGAAGCGGAACCTGCCGAAAGTATTGTGGCAGAGATCGAGCGTTATATGGCAATACCGGGCCAAGCCTTGTCGTATAAAATCGGACAATTGAAGATTAGAGAATTGCGAGCGAAGGCGGAAAAAGAATTGGGTGCTGCATTCTCTATCAAAGAATTCCACAATCAGGTGTTAGATTCGGGCTGTCTTCCTTTAAAGGTTTTGGAGGATAAAATCAACGCTTGGATTGCGAGTAAGAAATAAAAACAGGAAGGCCTTTTCTATTGCATTGTTCGTACAAAATACCAAATGACCTAAGCATCTTATTGGTTTTTAAACCAGTACATCTCTAGGAAGGATTTCAAATATTCTTCTTCAGGATCATTTGTTCTTATATGGATCGAATAGGTATTGTCTCCAAATTCTAGATTATAATTTATGCCATCCGTTACATTGAAATTGGTATGATTTAGTCTTTCAGCATCCAAGAGTTTTAGCTTGCTTACAAACCTATCGAAAACTGAACTGGGAATTGACGACTCTTCATCGTTGGTTTCATTGTTTACTGTATAGTGTCTATGTACGTAACTAATCGTATCGTTTATCTTATAGAATACGACTTCCGTCAGTCTTTTTTCTTTATTGGGATATAAGTTACTACGATTGATTTCAAGCCTGATAAAGCTGATTTCCAGTTTTTTATTCAATCTATAGGTATTGTCTTGCGAAACTGCAATATGGGCAAAGAAGATGGTTAGGATCAAAAAGAATGCTTTCATGACTTATTTTTTGGTTATACGAATTAGTATAATAACGTTTATTTCAAGAAATCAATATTGCGTTTCAAGCCATCGTATTTAGTGCGTTTGACAGCAGAGTTTTTAAAAACGGCACGAAACGTATCTTCTGTGATTTCTTCCCAGTCTTTTTTGGTCATGGAAAGCAATTCCGGATTCGGATTAAACAGGGGTTCGCTGTGCGGTTTTGAAAATCGGTTCCACGGACAGACGTCTTGGCAGACATCACAGCCGAAAGCCCAGTCGTCAAATTTCCCTTTCATCTCTTGGGGAATGTTTTCTTTTAGTTCTATAGTAAAATAGGATATGCACTTGCTTCCGTCTACGACATAGGGTGCTACGATGGCTTCGGTGGGGCAGGCATCGATACATTTGGTACAGGAACCGCAATGGTCGGTTACGGCAGTGTCGTATTCTAGTTCTAAGTCGACAATCAATTCGGCAATAAAGAAAAAGGAACCGACCTGTTTGCTCAGCAGATTGCTGTTTTTTCCGATCCAACCCAAGCCGCTTTTGGCTGCCCACGCCTTATCTAGAACGGGTGCCGAATCGACGAAGGCACGTCCTGAAACTTCGCCTATGTTTTCTTGGATGGAAAAGAGAAATTCTTTTAGTTTTTCTTTGATGACAAAATGATAGTCTTGTCCGTAAGCGTATTTGGAGATTTTATAGGTGTCAGAAACTTGGGTCTGCTCTGGATAATAATTGAGCAATAGGGAAATCACGCTTTTGGAATCATCTACTAATAATGTGGGATCAAGTCTTTTGTCAAAATGGTTTTCCATATACGACATTTGACCGTGTGCATTGTTTTTGAGCCAAGTTTCCAAACGAGGTGCTTCTTCTTCAAGAAATCCAGCTTGAGATATACCACAAGAAATAAATCCGAGGCGCTGGGCTTCGGATTTTATGAATTGCGTGTATTTTGATTTAGGATTTATGATTTTAGATTTATGATTATCATTCGTTTAGACGGGATTTTATCTTTTTTATTGTGCTGACGAAGATTGCGGTTAGTTCGTTGCCTTCTTTCCAGAGTACATTTAGTTCGGAGTCATCCATCCATTTTTTCTCTTGCATGATTTCCAGCCAAAATAACGTTTCGTCGGCTTCTTCAATAACTATAGCCATTTTAGAAATAAACTCCCTATCGCTTCTTGCCCTGCAAACAGCTCAATTGGCTCCAACCGAAGTACCGCTTCTGACAATCTGGTTAGCAACAGTTCTTCCTGATATTGAATTTGGTAATTTTTCTACCACATCAATTATCCGCAAAGAAAATTTCTTTGTTCTTGTTTTTAATTCTTCCGAGGTCATGTATATTCTTTTTAAATGGCTTATATTTCAATCGTATTCTCTAAAAATGCAATCTTTTTACATCATCAACTTCAGCATAAATCAAAAATCTCAAATCTTAAATTAAAAAAGTCCTCCTTGAATATTCGTCCTGATTTTCCCTAAATGCTTATAGGCTTTCTCCGTTACTTCTCTTCCTCTCGGCGTCCTCATGATAAAACCTTCTTGGATCAAGAACGGCTCGTATACTTCTTCTATGGTTTCGCCGCTTTCGGAAACAGCAGTTGCCAAAGTAGACAGTCCAACCGGACCTCCTTTGAATTTATCAATAATGGTCGTCAGGATTTTATTGTCCATTTCGTCAAGGCCATGGGCATCGACATGCAATGCTTTTAAGGAAAAGCGAGCTATTTCGATATCAATTTTTCCGTTGCCTTTGATCTGTGCAAAATCTCGGACCCTACGCAGTAATGCGTTGGCAATACGCGGAGTACCTCGGCTACGGCCCGCAATTTCGATGGCGGCTTCCATGGTAATCGGCATCTTTAGAATGGCCGAGCTTCTTTCGACAATGGCGGTCAGAAGTTCTGTCGTATAATATTGCAGTCGGCTTTGGATTCCGAAACGGGCACGCATCGGTGCGGTTAGCAATCCGGAACGTGTTGTAGCTCCGACAAGTGTAAACGGATTCAGATTCAATTGAACGGTTCTTGCATTCGGACCTGACTCAATCATGATGTCAATCTTGAAATCTTCCATTGCCGAATAGAGATATTCTTCCACAATCGGGCTCAGACGGTGAATCTCATCAATAAAAAGCACATCGCGTTCTTCTAGATTGGTAAGCAATCCTGCCAAGTCGCCCGGCTTGTCCAACACAGGGCCTGACGTAATCTTGATGCCGACGCCTAATTCATTGGCCAAGATATTCGCCAATGTAGTTTTTCCCAAACCCGGAGGCCCGTGAAAAAGTGTATGGTCAAGTGCTTCGCTTCTAAGATTGGCGGCCTGTACAAATACTTTCAGGTTTTCCAATACCTGTTCCTGTCCTGTGAAATCATCAAAGGAGAGCGGCCTTAATTTTTTCTCTAAATCAAGTTCTTCGGGATTGTAGTTGCTGTTTGTTGGATCTAGATTTGTATTCATCTGGCAAAGATAGAGAAAATGTTGATTTGAGAATTTGCTAATTAGCCGACATTATAGCCTTTGGCTAAAATAGATTGCCATTCTGGATGTCTTTTTAGGTAAGCGGCTACAAACGGACAAAGGGGTGCTAAAGTATAGCCGTTGTCTTTGATATAGTTCAGGGCTTTTTCGACCATGCTTCCTCCTACTCCCTTGCCTTCTAAAGATTTTGGGACTTCGGTATGGGTAAGGTACATGATGTTGTCTTTGTTGATGATGTATTCAATAAAGGCGGTATGATTTTCGACTTCCATCTCAAATCTTCTTTTGTCTGGATTTTTCACTAATTCTATAGCAGCATATTTATCGCTCATGGTAAAAATTTTAAGTTTATAGGTATGAGGAAAGGTACACAAAAAATGACTTCTATCAAAATAAGGATTTTTTAATATCTTTAACAGAAATTAACAAGCTAACCTTAAACTTTTATATGGAAAACCCGCAAGAAGACAATCATTTAAAACGAGAATTAGGATTATTGGATGGAACCATGCTGGTCGTTGGTTCGATGATCGGTTCGGGAATCTTTATCGTAAGTGCAGATATCGCCAGACAGGTAGGTTCGGCCGGATGGCTGACCTTGATCTGGGTCATTTCTGGATTGATAACCGTCATCGCCGCCGTAAGCTACGGAGAGTTGAGCTCGATGTTTCCTAAAGCGGGCGGACAATATGTCTACTTAAAAGAGGCTTACAACAAGTTGATTGCGTTTTTATATGGCTGGAGTTTCTTTGCGGTAATCCAGACGGGTACCATTGCGGCCGTCGGTGTTGCCTTTTCTAAATTTGCAGCATATCTGTATGAGCCTTTAAGCGATGAGAATATCTTGTTCTCTATCGGTTCCTTTCAATTGAATGCGGCACAGATTGTTTCTATCATTACTATTATTATTCTGACGTACATCAACAGCCGAGGCGTAAAAAACAGCAAGACGTTGCAGACTGTCTTGACCATTATCAAAATCTTATCTTTGCTGGGGCTGGTTGTCTTTGGACTGTTGCTTGCTGCCAAAGCAGATATCTGGAACGCGAACTGGGCGGATGCTTGGAATACGAAATCATTTGATGCAAAATCGGGTTCTTGGCTGCCGATCAGCGGTACTGCCTTGATTACTGGAATTTCGGCCGCAATGGTGGGTTCTTTGTTTTCGAGCGATGCTTGGAACGGCGTGACGTTTATTGCGGGAGAGATGAAAAATCCGAAACGCAATGTAGGATTGAGTTTGTTCTTGGGCACTTTTATCGTGACGATTCTGTATATCTTGGCCAACCTGATGTATCTTGCCGTGGTTCCGTTTGAAGAGATTGCTTTTGCTAAGTCGGACAGGGTTGCGGTAGTGGCTTCTACTTATATTTTTGGAAACATCGGCACTTTGATTATCGCGATCATGATTATGATTTCGACTTTCGCCTGTAATAACGGCTTGATTATGGCCGGCGCAAGGGTTTATTATACAATGGCAAAAGACGGATTGTTTTTCAAGAAAGCAGCTGTCTTGAATACGGCCAGTGTTCCGGCTTGGGCTTTATGGGCGCAATGCATTTGGGCTTCGGCTTTATGCTTGACAGGAAAATATGGCGCTTTATTAGACTTCGTGATGATTATCGTCATCATCTTTTATATCTTGACGATTTACGGAATCTTTATTCTTAGAAAGAAAATGCCGGATGCCGAAAGGCCTTATAAAGCTTTTGGCTATCCGTTCTTGCCGATGCTTTATATCATCGCGGCTTCTGCTTTATGTATTTCGCTTTTGATTACGAGGTTTGAGACTTGCGGCTGGGGCGTATTGATTATGCTGGCAGGGATTCCTGTTTATTATTTTACAAAGCCAAAGAGGGAAGAAGATTAATCTGGGATGAAACTAAAGGAAATTTTAGAACAGACTTCGCATCGGCCTTGGGAAATTCCAAAAGGCGGCTGGCGATTTTATCAAGAATGGAATGATGTTTTATTTTTACATTGGCAAGTAGATTTAGAAGAGCTAAAAAGGTTTGTGCCAAAAGAATTGGAAATCGATTTGTTTGAAGGCAAGCCTTGGGTTTCTATAGTTGCTTTTGCAATGGAAGAAATTCGCCCCAGATATATGCCTGCTTTTACGCCAATTTCAAACTTTTTAGAAATCAATGTTCGCACATATATCAAGACAAAAGACAAATCGGGAGTTTATTTTCTCAGTATGGAAGGCGGGAAAATCTTATCTTGTAAAGTAGCAAAGCTTATCTCTAGGCTTCCTTATCGCTATTCAAAAATAAAACGAGAAAAGGAATTTTACCGTTCTATGAATAGCGAATTTGGTGATGAATTAGACATCTTGTTTAAAATAGGAAAGCCTCTCTACAAAACAGATCTAGATCGATGGCTGACAGAACGGTATGCTCTTTTTCAAAACGCCGGAGGCTACATCAACGAATATGAAATTCATCATCATGAATGGCCTATGAATGAGTCAGTGATTGAAAACATCACATTATCTTATCCGAGATTCGAAAAACTGATTGGAAGAAAACCTGATTTAGCTAATTATTCTAAAGGCGTACAGGTTATCGCTTGGGGAAAGAAAAAAACACCTAAAAATTAACTTGCTACTACACACTATACTTTAAATCGATCAATACTTTTAGCTATTGTTGCTTTATCTGCTTCCGAGATGGCCAATTTCAATGCATTTTGAAAATGGGCCATTGCTTTCTTGTTATCAAGACCGGTATGCAGATGGCCTAAGAGCGAATGATAAAAATGATTGTCTGTTAGCTGCAGTTTTTCTGCTTCTTGTATCGCTTGCTGCTTGCCGTGCACCTTTGCCAGCGCAAAGGTTCGGTTGAGTGCGGCTATGGGCGAATATTCTAAAATAAGCAGGCTGTTGTATAGTTGCAAGATGTTGTCCCACTTTTCAAGTGTATCTTCTTTCTGCGTATGCCAATAGGCGATGCCTGCTTCGAGATGGTATTTTGTTACGCTGTTTCCGGTGGAAGCTTGGTTTAGGAAATGGGCTCCTTGAAAGATTAGGTCTTGGTTCCAGCGGGTTTCATCTTGGTCTTCGTATAAAATAGTTTCGCCATTTTCGTTAGTCCGTGCATCAAATCGAGACGAATGGAAACTCATCAGCGAAAGCAGCGCATTCACGGACGGCTTGTTGGTGGTTTTGTTTTCGATAAGAAGGAAAGTCAGCCGCATTGCTTCGGCACATAAGTCTTTACGCAAGATGGTATTTTGGGAAGTCGAATAATAACCTTCAGAAAACAACAGATATAAGGTCGTCAGCACCGGCTCTAGTCTTTCGTTAATTTCTGCTACTGTAGGCTGTTCGATCTTGATGTTCTCTGCTTTCAGCTTTTCTTTGGCCCTGTTGATTCTTTTGTAGATTACTTCTTTATTGGTCAGGAACGCATCGGCAATTTCTTGAATTCCGAAACCGCAGAGCAGGTTCAAGGCCAAGGCTACTTGTGATTCTGCAGAGATATTAGGATTGCATACGGCAAAAATCATGGCCAGCTGGCTGTCGCTGATATTCTTGGCAGAAAGGTCGACAACGAGTTCTTCAGACTTTTCAGAAGCATACTTTACTTCGGGCGAAAGCTTTTGGTCGAAAAAAGCATCCCTCTTGAGGTAGTTTTTGGTCTTATTTTTTGCAACGGTATAGAGCCAAGCGGTCGGGTTTTCTGGAATACCTTTTAAGCTCCAGGTTTCGGTTGCTGCCAAAAACGTATCGCTGACAATGTCTTCAGCAATTTCGATATGCTTGATTCCAAACAAATAACAGAGTACCGAAACTATCTTTCGGTACTCTGTCCTGAATAAATTGTACAAGAGCTGATCTTCCATCTATTTTACTATTACTCTGTCGGAATTGCCATTCGTACTTCTACGGTGGCTCCCCATTTTAAGATCGGACATCCTTTCGCGATTTCGACTGCTTCATCATAATCTTTGGCTCTAATAAGAAACAAGCCTCCTACGGATTCTTTTATTTCGGCATAAGGTCCGTTGGTTACTAGATTGTCTTGTTTTACGACTCTTCCGTCAGCATCCCATCGCTTTGGAGGGCTTACCAATTTGTTTTGGGCAGCGATACCTCCGATCCAGTCTTGAAAAGGCTTGATAGCGGCTTGCATTTGCTCTGGGGACGGTACAGCGTCTTTGCTGACCATATCTCTTCTGATAATTAATACAAATTCGTTCATCTTGTTATTTTTTGTGGTTCTTAAAAGTAATAAATGTTTCTAACTTGGAATCACCCAAATTGACCGACTTTGTAAGTTCCTACGCCGTGTGGGAATGCAATATTGATTCGGTTCCAAGTGTTGATTGTTGTAATCGCCAGCGTCAGGTCGATGAATTCTTGCTCTGAAAATTGCGCAGCAGCCTCAGCATACACGGCATCTGTCACCTCACATTTTGTTACCGCTTCTGCCCAAGCAAATGCAGCTCTTTCACGTTCTGTGTAGTAGGGTGTTTCTCTCCAAGCACTCAAACCATATAAGCGTTGTTCTGTTTCGCCTTTGGCACGGGCATCTTTTGAATGCATGTCTAGGCAATAGGCACAGCCGTTGATTTGTGATACTCTGAAGTACACCAGTTCTAAAAGTTGTAGTTCTACAGGAGATTTTTTCAGATAAGCTCCGATACCGAAAAGCGTTTTCATTGCGTCTTGTCCTTTTACATGGACGTTGATTCTTTGTTCCATTTTATGTAAAGTTTTAATTGTTATATACTGTAATGACAATCGAGATTTTAAAATTGGACAAAACTTCAGAAAAAAATACTCTTTTTTTAGAATTGTCCTGAATACGGGTGTTGGCGTCAAAAAAAAATCCGCTTCAATTGCTTGAAACGGATTTTTATAGTCTTTTTATATTGCTTATGAATGGTGAAGTTCTTCTTCGCCATCTTTCATCGGCACGGTTTGAGGAACAAAGTCATCATCAAAACCTGGCTTGCTGTAATCATAAGGCCATCTGTGAACTTCTGGAAGTTCTCCTGGCCAGTTTCCGTGGATGTGTTCTACTGGTGCAGTCCATTCCAACGTATTTGATCTCCAAGGGTTTTGAGGCGCTCTTTTTCCGTAGAAAATGCTTGAGAAGAAATTCCAAAGGAAAACCAATTGGAAAGCTCCACCTACTAAAGCGAAAACAGTAATCAAAACGTTTACGTTTTGCAAGTCATCAAACAACGGGAATGCAGTATTAGTATAGTAACGTCTTGGAAGACCTGCCATACCGATAAAGTGCATTGGGAAGAATACTCCGTAAGCACAGATTGCAGTTACCCAGAAGTGAATATATCCTAAGTTTTTGTTTAGCATTCTACCGAACATTCTTGGGAACCAGTGGTAGATTCCGGCAAACATTCCGTAAAGTGCAGAGATACCCATTACTAAGTGGAAATGCGCTACAACGAAATACGTATCGTGAACGTTGATGTCCAAAGTACTATCCCCAAGGATGATACCTGTCAAACCACCTGTGATGAACGTAGAAACCAATCCGATAGAGAAAAGCATCGCAGGATTCATCTGCAGGTTACCTTTCCAAAGTGTCGTGATGTAGTTAAATGCTTTTACAGCAGAAGGAATCGCAATCAACAACGTCGTGAATGTAAACACAGATCCTAAGAATGGGTTCATTCCTGAGATAAACATGTGGTGACCCCAAACGATAGTCGAAAGGAAAGCAATTGCTAATATAGAGGCAATCATCGCTCTGTAACCAAAGATTGGCTTACGAGAGTTGGTTGCAATAATTTCAGATGTGATACCAAGAGCTGGCAATAATACGATATATACCTCAGGGTGACCTAAGAACCAGAACAAGTGCTCAAACAATACTGGCGAACCACCTTGGTAGTGCAATACTTCTCCAGCGATATAGATATCAGAAAGGAAGAAAGAAGTACCGAAGCTTCTATCGAAAATCAATAATAATGCAGCAGATAATAATACTGGGAACGATACGATACCAATTACAGCAGTAATGAAGAAAGCCCAGATTGTAAGCGGCAATCTTGTCATAGACATACCTTTTGTTCTCAAGTTGATTACGGTTACTACGTAGTTCAATGATCCCATCAAAGAAGATGCGATGAAGATAGCCATAGAAACCAACCAAAGTGTCATACCTGTTCCTGATCCAGGGATTGCTTGCGGCAATGCTGAAAGCGGAGGATAGATTGTCCATCCTGCAGAAGCTGGTCCAGATTCAACGAAAAGAGAAATAACCATGATTACACTCGAAAGGAAGAATAACCAGTACGATATCATATTCATAAATCCAGAAGCCATATCACGTGCTCCAATTTGCAACGGAATCAAGAGGTTACTAAACGTACCACTCAAACCGGCTGTCAAAACAAAGAAGACCATGATCGTTCCGTGAATCGTAACCAAGGCAAGATATGCGTCGTTTCTCATAACTCCTCCTGGAGCGAATTTTTCACCAAGGAAAAATTTGAACACGCCAAAAGATTCTTCTGGCCAAGCCAATTGCATTCTGAAAAGCATTGACATTCCCACACCGATAACTCCCATGATAATACCAGTAATCAAATACTGTTTTGCAATCATCTTGTGATCGATACTAAAGATATACTTCGTGATAAAGGTATCTTTATGGTGGTGTTCGTGTTCCTGATCGTGTCCGTGATCGTTATCGTGACCTACTGCTGACATATATTATAATTTAAATTTTATTTAAAAGATATACTTATTATTAATTGGCTGCTACAACTTTAGTCGTGTCTGCTGCTGCTTTTGTTGTATCAAGTGGCGCTGTTGGCCCAACTGTTTCTGGTTTAGGCTCTTTTTCAGCTTTTACAGCAGAAACCAATGTTGGCTTGTCGCTTAACCATTTTTTGAAATCAGCTTCGCTTTCAACAACGATTTTCATCTGCATGTTGTAGTGAGAAGGTCCGCAAATTTTATTACAAAGCAAAAGGAAATCAAAGTTGTAAGGATCCAATCCTGGCTCGCCTTTTTTCACTAAATCAATGCTTTTCTTTGCTCTAAGTTCATTGATGTGCGCTACTTTTTCAACGATATCTGGATGCTGACGCATTTCAACTGTAGTCTTGTTTGGCGTGAAGGCAAACTGAGTCACCATACCTGGAACACAGTTCATCTGCGCTCTAAAGTGAGGCATATAAGCAGAGTGCAATACGTCTTGAGAACGCATCTTGAACAAGATCTTCTTACCTTTTGGCAAATGCAGCTCGTTCACTACTTTATCATCTTGCGCATTTGGATCTGAAACGTCAACACCTAAAGTATTTACACCTTCAATATATCTTACGTTTGCTTTTCCAAGCACATTATCTTCACCAGAATATCTAGCTTCCCAAGAGAATTGTTTTGCATAAAGCTCCACAACAATTACATCTTCGTCTTCGTCAACAAACATGATGTTTGTCCAAGCGTATAGTCCGTATAAAATCAAACCTGCCAAAACGATTACTGGGATGATAGTCCAGATAAACTCTAATTTATCGTTATCAGCAAAGTATAATGCTTTTTTTCCTTGTTTTCCTCTGTATTTGAATGCAAAGTAGTGCAAAAGAGCCTGAGTAATGAATTGAACTATGAAAATCAAAATCATCGAAATCCACATCAAGTTATCTACATCTTGTCCGTGCTCTGAAGCCGAATTGCTCATTAACGGGAAGTGTCCAAACTCAATTATGCAATAAATTGTTGTAACATATATGAAACCTAAGAAGGCAAACATCATATATCCATTAATATTATTGTCTCTATCATTGGCAACTTGTGAGTTATCACTTAGACCGCCAATTTGAGTCAAATCGAAAATTTTAGTTAATTGCCAAATTGCAACAGCTAATAAAACTAAAACTATAATTACCAACAAACTTGTCATCTGTTTTTTCTTTAAATATTAATAATGAAAATGTTTACTTTCTTCGATAAATGGATTTCTTTTCGCCAATAGAGGTGATTTTGTAAGTGCTGTAAAGACTACAAAGATAAATAACCCAAGGAAGAAAAATACCGCTCCGATTTCGCCTGCTCCGATGAACCAACGGTCACCAACAGTTGCCGGCATGATCATGTTATAGAAATCAATATAGTGACCTGCCAAGATTACGATACCTGCCATAACAACAATCCAAGTCAGACGTTTGAAATCTGTGTTGATCAAGATCAATACTGGGAATAGGAAGTTCATAGCAACCATTCCGAAGAAAGGCAAGTTATATTGCTCGATTCTTGTGATGAAGTATGTTACCTCTTCAGGGATATTTGCATACCAGATCAACATGAATTGTGAGAACCATAAGTACGTCCAGAATACACTGATACCGAACATGAATTTCGCTAAGTCGTGGATGTGGCTTGTGTTTACATATTCTAAGTATCCTCTTGATTTTAAGTACAAAGTAACCATTGCGATTACTGTGATACCGCTTACGAAGAAACTTGCGAAAACGTACCATCCGAACAATGTACTGAACCAGTGAGGGTCAACAGACATAATCCAGTCCCAAGACATGATTGATTCTGTAACGATAAAGAATACTAAGAATGCCGCAGACATCTTGAAGTTCTTTTTGTAGAAAGCATTGTCGCTTGCTTCGTCTTGAGCCAAACAGTTTTTTCTAGAGAAATATCTGTAAAGGTTCCATCCGATGATGAAAACTGCTGCTCTGATTAACCAGAAGTATTCGTTAAGATAACCTGATTTGTTAGCGATTAGTTTATCGTATTTTGGATTTGCAGGATCTAATAAGTCAGCATCCATCCAAACATATAAGTGGTGAACGTGGAAAGCCCCTAATGCTAAAAGAATAAATACGATAATAGAACCCCATGGCAAATAAGCCGTGATTCCTTGCATTACTCTAAACAAAACTGGAGACCAGCCTGCTTGAGCTACTTGCTGGATTGCATAGAATGCTAAAGCACCCAATGAAATCAGCATGAAAAACAATGCCGCAACGAAAACTGCTGCCCATGGCTTGTTTTTTAATTGGTGAAAAACGTGCTCTACGTGTTTTGCATGCTCTGCATGTGCCACATCGTGTCCGCCTTCAGCTTTGTCATGACCGTGAGCCGCAACAGCAGCGTGGTCTTTATCTGAATGATGTTCTTCAGTTGCAGCAACTGCATGTGCTGTATCTTTTGAAATTGAAATTGTATCAACGTGCACTGAATCTGCCATACTAGCTTCAGGCTTTACTTCAGCTGTTGCAACTGGAGTTTCATGAACCTCAGTAGCAGCTGCATGCGCGTCATGCGTTTCATGGCCTGCCGCTTGATGATGCCCACCGTGCTCTTCTGCTTCTTTCTTAAGGATTTCCTCTACTTCAGCTGTATTTTTTGGTGCAGTTAAAAAACTATATCCTACCCCAAGGATACCTAACACCATAAGGATAATAGAAAGAGTTTTTAATTTGCTTGAAAATGTGTACATATCTATTAAGATCAGTTTGTTCTACAATTATAATTCGCTTTTTAGTTTCATCACATAAGCTGCAACCATCCAACGCTCTTCTTTAGTAAGTTGGTTAGCATGAGAACCCATTGCATTTAATCCGTAAGTTTCTACGTGAAAAATACTACCTTCAGTGATAACTCTATCGGCATAGCTAGGAACTCCTAAGAATTTCTCTCTCTTCACCAAATTTCCTTTTCCATCGCCTTTTTCACCGTGACAGATTGCACAATAAATTGCGAAAAGCTTTGCTCCTTTATCAGAATTTCTAGCAATAGAATCTAAAGGAGATTTCAAATTGGCCTTAGCCAATTCATAACCAGCAGTCGTATTTTCATATTCATAAGGTTCGAAGCCTCTTGGAATAGATCCTTTTGCAGGCAACTGTCCTTCTTTGCCGTTTTTGAAAGCATTAGATTCAGAATAGGTTTCATAACCTACTGCTTCATACATATTAGGAAAGTATTGATAATTTGGCTTTTTCTTGTTGTGACAAGAAACGGCCGTTATCGCAATTCCTACCAAAAGTGTTATTTTATATAAACTTTTCATATCTCCTATTAATGCTTTTCTATTACTTTAACTTCTACTGCTCCAGTATTTTGAAAGAATGTAACTAATTCATTCTCGTCTCCGTGAACTGCAACTTCCATCAAGAAATGGTCATCAGTAGTTCTAACATCTGGATTTTCTGCTTTTTTGAATGGCCATAATTTACTTCTCATGTAGAAAGTAATAACCATTAAGTGGGCAGCAAAGAATACTGTCATCTCGAACATAACCGGAACGAAAGCTGGCATGTTTTCGATGTAGCTGAAACTTGGTTTTCCACCGATATCTTGCGGCCAGTCAGAAATCATGATGTAGTTCATCATTGTTGTTGCCACAGACAGACCTACTAATCCGTATAAGAAGGCGCAGATTGCCAATCGAGTTGGAGCTATTCCCATTGCTTTGTCCAATCCGTGAACTGGAAAAGGCGTGAAAACTTCTTCAATATGGTGATGAGCAGCACGTGTTTTCTTAACGGCATCCATAAGCACATCATCATCATTATAAATAGCGTATATAACTTTATTACTCATGGTGTGAATGTTTATTTTCTTCTCTTTGTTTTTTATAGTTTTCTCCAGAAGATTTCAAGATTGTTTTAACCTCTGCTTGAGCAATCACAGGGAAAGATCTAGCATATAGAAGGAATAATACAAAGAAGAAACCGATTGTTCCGACAAATATTCCAATATCAACGAAGGTTGGCGAGAACATTGTCCAAGAAGATGGAAGGTAATCTCTGTGCAATGATGTTACGATAATTACGAAACGCTCAAACCACATACCGATGTTTACCACAATCGAGATAACGAAAGAGAACATGATACTTGTTCTTAATTTTTTGAACCACATGAACTGAGGAGAGAACACGTTGCAAGTCATCATCGCCCAGTAAGCCCAAGCGTAAGGACCTGTTGCTCTGTTCAAGAAGGCATATTGTTCGTATTCAACACCTGAATACCATGCAACGAACAACTCAGTGATATAAGCCACACCAACGATAGAACCTGTAATCATGATTACGATGTTCATCAATTCGATATGTTGTAGTGTAATGTAAGCTTCTAGGTTAGAAACTTTTCTCATGATGATCAGCAAGGTGTTTACCATCGCGAATCCTGAGAATACCGCTCCAGCAACGAAGTATGGAGGGAAGATTGTTGTATGCCATCCTGGAATTACGGATGTTGCGAAGTCAAAAGATACGATCGTGTGTACAGAAAGTACAAGTGGCGTTGCCAAACCTGCAAGAACCAAAGATACTTCTTCGAAACGTTGCCAGTCTTTTGCTCTTCCGCTCCAACCGAAGCTCAAGATAGAATAAATTCTTTTTGTAAAAGGAGTGATTGCTCTATCTCTTAGCATTGCGAAATCCGGAAGCAAACCTGTCCACCAGAAAACTAGCGATACGGAAAGATACGTAGAAATCGCAAATACGTCCCAAAGCAACGGCGAGTTAAAGTTAACCCAAAGGGATCCGAATTGGTTTGGAATCGGCAATACCCAGTATCCTAACCATGGACGACCCATGTGGATAATCGGGAACAAACCTGCTTGAACAACCGAGAAAATGGTCATTGCTTCTGCAGAACGGTTAATCGCCATTCTCCATTTTTGACGGAATAATAAAAGTACTGCGGAAATCAGAGTTCCTGCGTGACCGATACCAACCCACCAAACGAAGTTCGTGATATCCCAAGCCCAGCCAACTGTTTTATTTAATCCCCATGAACCGATACCAGTAGATATGGTGTATATGATACAGCCGAGTCCCCAAAGGAAAGCGACTAGTGCGATTGAAAATACAATCCACCATTGTTTGTTCGCTCTACCTTCAACAGGTGCAGCTACATCTACTGTTACGTCGTGATAAGATTTATCACCTATAACTAAAGGTTTTCTAATGGGTGCTTCGTAGTGAGACGACATAATCCTTTATCTTGTTTCTTAATTAATTATTTATTGACTAGGTATTTCTAACTTTTACATGATAGAATACGTTCGGTTTTGTTCCAACGTGCTCTAACAAATGATACATTCTGTTATCTTGCTCTAAATCTGCAATTTTACTTTCTTTATCATTTACATCACCAAACATCATAGATCCTGATGTACATGCAGCAGAACAAGCAGTTTGGAATTCACCATCTTTAATTGCTCTACCATCACGTTTTGCTTTCAAGATTGTTGCCTGAGTCATTTGAATACACATAGAACATTTTTCCATAACTCCTCTTGAACGAACTACAACATCTGGATTCAATACCATACGACCTAAATCGTCATTCATGTGGTAATCGAACTCTGAATTTTTGTTGTACAAGAACCAGTTGAAACGACGTACTTTATAAGGACAGTTGTTTGCACAGTAACGAGTTCCAACACATCTGTTATAAGCCATGTGGTTTTGACCTTGACGTCCGTGTGAAGTTGCCGCAACCGGACAAACAGTTTCACATGGCGCGTGGTTACAGTGCTGACACATTACAGGCTGGAATGCAACTTGCGGGTTATCTGATGGATGTTCCATTTCGCCAAAACCTCCTAAAGAGCCTTTGTCACCAAACAATCCTTCGAATCCTTCTTTTTTCTCGTTGTCTTGTTCGAAAGTATCCTCAGAAGAATAGTATCTGTCGATACGCAACCAGTGCATATCACGGCTTCTTCTAACTTCGGCTTTTCCGACAACAGGAACGTTATTTTCTGCATGACAAGCAATAACGCAAGCGCCACAACCTGTACATGAATTTAAGTCAATTGATAATTTAAAATGGTGTCCAACTGAACGATCAAATGAATCCCATAAGTCGACAGTATTTGCTTTAACCGGGTTGTGATCTAGAGAAACCATCGGTGCTGGATTCCAAACAGAAGCATCTTCTTTTTCGAAAACATCAAGTGTTGTTTCTTTAATGATATCACCTCTACCCATCAAGGTTCTTTGCAACTGAACACAAGCAAATTCGTGATCGCCGCTTACTTTCGTAACTTTTGCAGCTTGATTTGCATTTGAATTTGCATATAATGTATAGGCGTTAACACCTATTTGCATTTCTTCTTTTAAAGATTCTTTACGGCCGTAACCAAGAGCTACACCGATTGTTCCGACAGCTTGACCTGGCTGGATAATTACCGGAACTTTTTCCAATTTCACACCGCCAACTTCGATGTCAACATAGCTACCATTCAAACCACCGTTAGCAACATTATAGTTTTCTAAACTTAATCTTGTAGCATCAGCTTTTGAAATTGTAACGTAGTTATCCCAAGAAACACGCGTGATTGGATCAGGGAACTCTTGCAACCAAGGATTGTTGGCTTGCTGACCGTCTCCCATTCCTGTTTTAGTATACAATACCAATTCGAAATCGCCTGCCTTTTTAGCTTGCGCTAAAGTTGAAGCAGCGCCTCCGAAATCAGCTGAACCAGCAGTCGCACCAGTTATAGGTGTAGAATAAATTCCGTCATGGACTAATTTATTCCAAGTTGTTCCTGTAGCGATTGAAGTCGCAACCGCTTTAAGGTAATCGTAATATGCGGTACTGTTATCAGACCAAAGTAATAAAGCTTCCTGAAACTGTCTTGTATCGAATAAAGGACGAATCGTAGGCTGCGTGATGCTATAATTTCCTTTAGAAATTGTTACGTCACCCCAAGATTCTAAGTAGTGAGGCGCTGGAGCAGCAATAGAAGAAAGTACCGCTGTTTCATCTTCTTTTAAAGAAAATGCTACAGACAAGCTTACTTTTTTCAAGCCTTCAGCGAAATCTTTTGAAGCAGCTAATGTATACACTGGATTTACACCGCTCATGATCAACGTGTGAACGCTTCCAGCTTTCATGTCAGCCACTAATTGCGCAACAGCTTTAGCATTTCCTTTTCTAGTCAATCTAGCACCAGAAGGATTGAATGCTTCTGATTTTAATGCATTGTTAATTGCAAACACAAGCAATTGTGCATTCAAATCATCTAAACCAGAAACCAAAACTCCTTTTGATCCTGCTGATTTAAGTTGCTGTGCCGCTTTCATTACTTCTTCTTCTCTTGCTACTTTTTGAGTTCCAACAGAAGATCCTGTAATGATATTATAAATTTTAACCAAAGCATGCTTTTGGTCAGTAATTGTCAATGGAATACGTTTATCAGCATTTGCTCCTGATAAAGACATATTTGATTCCAATTGGATGTGCTTCGACATTTTTCCGTTTTTCGGAACACGTCCTTTTGCATATCCAGAATCAAATCCGCCACCTTGCCAGTCTCCTAAGAAATCAGCTCCTACAGAAACGATAACCTCTGATTTAGAGAAATCGTAATCTGCCAAAGCTCTTTCCCCGTATACCATTTGGAAAGCATCCAAGGCATTTGATTCAGAAACAGCATCGTATACGATATGTTTTGCAGATGGGTTTTTTGCGATAAATTCAGCAATCAATTTATCTGTAGATGGGCTTGCCATAGTATTCGTAAGCAATACTACTTGACCGCCTTTTGCTTTAGCATCGTTTAAGCTCGCTTTTACTTTTGCATCAACATCAGACCAAGAAGCTGATTTTTTTGCAATTTTTGGCTGTTTTAAACGAGTATTATCATATAAAGAAAGAACAGAAGCATGAACTCTGGCGTTTGCACTAAGTTTTACCCCGTCGATTGTATTATTTTCAACTTTGATCGGACGACCTTCGCGTGTCTTGATTAAGATATTAGCAAAATCAAATCCGTCAGCCATAGTTGTTGCGTAGAAATCTGCAACTCCAGGAATAATTTCTTCTGGCTGTACCACGTAAGGAATCGACTTAATTACCGGACCTTCGCAAGCTGCTAAAGAGGCTGCTGCTGTACTAAATCCTACATATTTTAAGAAATCACGACGTGATGTTGATGATGCTGATAATGATTCTTTGTCTCCTAAAAACTCTTCGACAGGAATTGGTTCTGCGAATTCGTTATTTCTGAGCGTCTCAACAATAGAACTATTATCGTTTAGTTCTTCAACACTTTTCCAGTATTTTTTGTTTGATGACATCGTATATATATATTAGCTACTTAATAATTGATTAATAGTGACACTTACCGCATTCCAATCCGCCCATTTCAGCGGCAGTAAGTTTGTCTTTGCCATATTTCTTAGCAAGTTCTGCGTGGATTTTGTCATAGTAAGCATTACCTTCCATTTTCACATCAGTCTTACGGTGGCAATCAACACACCATCCCATTGTCAATGGAGAATGTTGTTCCATGATTTCTAATGTTTCAACTGGACCGTGGCAAGTTTGGCACTCAACACCAGCAACAGAAACGTGCTGAGAGTGATTGAAGTACACAAAGTCAGGAAGATTATGAATTCTAACCCATTTCACAGGTTGTGTTTTTCCAGTGTATTTTTGAGTCGCTTTATCCCAGCCTACTGCATCGTATAATTTTTGGATTTCTCCATCATAGAATGCTTTGCTGTGTTCTGGAGTCCCAGTAGTTTCAGCAACTTCAGAAATATTTTTGTGGCAGTTCATACAAACATTCAAAGAAGGAATACCTGCATTTTTACTAACACGAGCAGAAGAGTGACAGTATTTACAATCGATACCGTTATCTCCAGCGTGGATTTTGTGAGAATAGTGAATTGGCTGGATTGGCTGATATCCTTGATCAACACCAACCTGCATCAAATAACCATACACAAAGTATCCGCTAGCCAGCAACAAGAAGATTGCAGTAACCAAAACCAAGAATTGGTTTCTAGCAAAAGCTACCCAAATTGGAGTTGTAGGCTCTTTTTTAACTGGCTCTACTCCGTTTGCTTTAGCAATCTTGCCAAGAATATTGTTCACCAAGAACAACATTACAACCAACATCACCATAACAAGAGCTAAAGCACCAAGTATAACGTTATTAGAAACACCTACACCGCCTTGCTCCATTCCTCCGGTTTCAGACCCACCTGCTACAGCAGGCTTTTCAGCTTTTGGCTCAGATGTATAAGCTAAAATATTATCAATATCCGCATCAGACAATTGAGGAAATGCAGTCATTACAGACTTGTTATTCTCATTAAAGACTTTTACCGCAGCAGCATCTCCTGATT
The DNA here is from genome assembly GCF_025947265.1 of Flavobacterium sp. N2550. Classification (NCBI taxonomy): domain Bacteria; kingdom Pseudomonadati; phylum Bacteroidota; class Flavobacteriia; order Flavobacteriales; family Flavobacteriaceae; genus Flavobacterium; species Flavobacterium sp. N2550. Next base: position 359,331 of record NZ_CP110007.1, read on the forward strand.
TGATCATAGCCTGGCTATCTTTAATCCAAGCATGAAGCCATTTTTTATCATGTCTTTCAGTCACGCCTCTCAAAGCAGGACCTGTCATTTTCGCGTCTAATTTATGACACGCAGCACAGTTGGCATTGAAAAGAGCTTTACCCGCAGCAGCATCGCCAGCACCCGCAGCAGGAGCTGCAGCTTCGGCAGCTGGAGCAGCAGCTGGTTCTTGAGCAAAAGATGAAACGGAAAATGTTAGCATTAGCGCTAAACTGAACAGTAATATTCTTGAAATCGAATTATGGTTACCCACCTTTTTCATATTTAAAATGATTATCGACTAAATTTGGTATGGTTTTTTCTCTACAGAAAAATGAGAAAATTCAATACGTTCTTTAAAACTTTGCACAAAAATACGACTTATGAACTATTCTCAAAACCTTAAATAAGTCTTAAATATCAATTTATATTAATTCTAAATAATTTTTTTAGATTTGGTTAAAAGCAGAAATATTACATTTGTATAAAATTAACTTCATTATGAGAATTTTAAGTCAAAAATCCCTATTCATAAATGCTTCTTTCATAGCGTTTTTAACAATTTCTGCTCATTCACAAGAAAGAAATATTAAGGTCACACAAGACCCAAAATTCGAGCAATTGTTGAATGAAAAGCGCAAAATCAACTCTTCTTTAACAGTTAACGAGCGTTATAAAATCCAAATTTTTAATGGCGACAGCGAGAATGCAAAAAAAATGCTTCAGGAATTCAAAAAGGAGTTTAAAAATCTTGACGGAACGATTGTTTTCAACACGCCAACTTATAAAGTTTGGATCGGAAATTTTAAGACAAAAATCGAAGCGGAACGCAATCTTATGGACCTGAAAAGGAAATATCCAAACGCATTGGTTATAAAGCCAAGCAAGTAATATAGTAGGTTTCTAAAGCCTATAAAACAAAAAAATCCCGATGTTTGCATCGGGATTTTTTATTGGTTGCTTAACAACCTAAATTATTTCAGTTTTTTCTTAACGGCTACTTCTTGGAAGGCTTCGATAATATCATACTGTTCAATGTCATTGTAACCTTTAATTTGGATACCACAGTCATAACCCTTAGCTACTTCTTTCACATCGTCTTTGAAACGTTTCAGCGTTGCTAATTCACCTGTGTAAATTACGACACCTTCACGGATCAAGCGGATTCTAGAGCTTCTGAAGATTTTACCATCTGTAACCATACATCCAGCAATTGTTCCGACTTTAGAAATCTTGAATGTTTCACGGATTTCGGCAGTTCCTGTAATCTCTTCTTTCATCTCTGGAGACAACATTCCTTCCATCGCATCTTTCAAGTCATCAATTGCATCATAGATGATCGAGTAGTTACGGATATCGATTTCTTCTTTGTCAGCTAATTGTTTCGCATTACCAGCCGGTCTTACGTTAAATCCGATAATGATCGCATCTGAAGCAGACGCCAACATAACATCGGTTTCTGTAATCGCACCAACTCCTTTATGGATGATATTGATTTGGATTTCTTCTGTCGATAATTTAGAGAACGAGTCAGACAATGCTTCTACAGAACCATCCACGTCACCTTTCAAGATAATGTTCAATTCTTTGAATTGGCCAAGCGCAATACGACGCCCGATTTCAGCCAACGTAATGTGTCTTTGCGTACGTACAGACTGCTCACGCATCAACTGCGTACGTTTTGCGGCGATTTGTTTCGCTTCTTTTTCGTCTTCAAAAACGTTGAACTTATCACCTGCTGTTGCCGCTCCATCCAAACCTAAAACAGATATTGGAGTCGAAGGTCCAGCTTCTTTGATTACGTTTCCACGTTCATCATGCATTGCTTTTACTTTACCGTGATGTTTACCGGCAAGCATATAATCACCTACTTTTAAAGTTCCGTCTTGAACTAAAACTGTAGAAATATAACCTCTACCTTTATCAAGGAAGGCTTCAACAACAGTTCCAGTTGCAGGTTTGTTCGGATTTGCTTTTAAATCTAAAAGTTCTGCTTCAAGCAATACTTTTTCTAGCAATTCTTTTACACCCAACCCTGTTTTTGCAGAGATGTCATGAGATTGGATTTTTCCACCCCAATCTTCTACCAACAAGTTCATACCTGCTAATCTTTCTTTTATCTTTTCAGGATTTGCCGTAGGCTTATCCACTTTATTGATTGCAAAAATAATTGGCACGTTAGCTGCTTGCGCATGGCTAATCGCTTCTTTTGTTTGTGGCATGATATCGTCATCCGCTGCAATTACAATGATCGCAACGTCGGTTACCTGAGCACCACGGGCACGCATCGCGGTAAACGCCTCGTGACCTGGAGTATCAAGGAAAGCGATTTTTTGTCCGTTTTCTAAAGTAACACCGTAAGCACCAATATGCTGCGTGATTCCACCAGACTCGCCAGCGATTACGTTTTCTTCACGGATATAATCCAGCAAAGATGTCTTACCGTGATCGACGTGACCCATTACGGTTACGATAGGCGCTCTATAAACTAAGTCTTCTGGCTTGTCTTCAACAGTTTGGATTGCTTCTTCAAGTTCTGTCGTGATGAATTCAACATCATAACCAAACTCATCGGCAACAATTGTCAGAGTTTCCGCATCTAGACGCTGGTTCATGGTTACCATGATTCCAAGTGCCATACACGTTCCAATTACTTTTGTAATCGGCACATCCATCATGATAGCAACTTCTCCTACAGTAACGAATTCTGTTACCTTGATTGTTTTGCTTCCTTCTTCGAATGCTCTTTGTTCGTCATCCGATTTTTGACGGTGCGTATCTCTTTTGTCTCTTCTATATTTAGCCGCTTTAGATTTGCTTCCTTTTCCTTGAAGTTTCTCTAAAGTCTCTCTAATTTGGTTTTTAACTTCTTCTTCCGTAGGCTCCACTTTTGCTACAATAGCTGGTCTGTTACCTTTTACGAAACCTGGCCTAGCGCTTCTGTTTGCATTGTTTCCGCCAGCATTATTATTGCTGTTCGGACGAATAGCATTTCCGCCCCCTTGGCCTGGCTGTCCGCCTGTTTGTGGCGCGCCTGGCTTTCCTGGAATTCTTTTTCTCTTGTTTTTATTATTATTGTTCGCATTTGCACCTGCTGCTCCTGGAGCACCTGGCTTGTTTGGAACAATTTTCGGCTCTTCTTTTTTCTTTTTAGGCTTATTGAATTGAGATAAGTCAATAGTCTGTCCAGTAAAAGTAGTACCCGATAATTTTTGGTATTGTGTAGCGATTGCTTCTTCAGCAGGCTGATCACCTTCTGGCGTGGCTTTTGCTTCAGGAGCTTCTTTTTTGTCCTCTTTTTTGGCAACAGGAGCAACTTCAGGTTTCGCTTCTTCTTTTACGGTTTCGGCTTTTGGAGCAACAACTGGTTTTGGCTCAACCGGTTTTGAAACTTCTTGTTTTTCAACAGGAGCTTCTTTGACAGGTTCAGCAGGTTTTTCTGGAGCTGGAGTCGGTTCAGTGGCTTTTGGCGCTGGCTCTACCGCAGGAGATTTTGGCTCCAAATCGATTTTTCCAACTTGCTTCGGACCAGACAAAACAGCCTTAGCTTTGATAACTTCTTGACGTTGGCGCTCTTCCTCTTGCTTGCGTTTCTCCTCTATTTCGCGCTCTCTTTCTACACGCAATGCTTCTTTCTCTTTCCTTTTTTCTTCTCCAACTTCTTTAGAAGCCTCTTTTTTCCCTTTATCGCCAGCAAATTGACTTTGCAGAATATCGTATTCCTTGTCAGATATTTTCGCGTTTGGGTTTGCATCAATAGCAATTCCCTTATCTTTTAGATAATCAACGGCCCTATCTAACGAAATATTCAATTCCCTTAAAACCTTGTTAATTCTTATTACTCTCTCTTCAGACATAAAACCTTTTTATTATTACCTTTTTTGTTGTGTTGTTGTGAATTTAGTCTTCGAACTCTTCTTTCAAAATCCTTATCACATCAAGGATCGTCTCTTCTTCTAAATCGGTTCTTCTGACTAAATCATTCACATCTTGTTTTAAGATGCTTCTTGCGGTATCCAATCCGATTTTGGCGAATTCTTCGATTACCCAAGCTTCGATTTCGTCAGAGAATTCAGTCAATTCAACATCGTCCTCTTCTTCAGCGATATTACCTTCACGGATAACATCCAATTCATATCCTGTCAAAAGTCCAGCCAATTTGATATTATGACCTCCTCTACCGATGGCTTTCGACACTTCTTCTAACTTCAAGAAAACATCAGCTCTTTTGGTTTCTTCGTTGATTTTGATTGAAGAAACTTTTGCAGGGCTTAATGCTCTTGTTATAAACAGCTGCGTGTTTGTCGTATAATTGATAACGTCGATATTTTCATTTCCAAGTTCACGAACAATGCCGTGGATTCTTGAACCTTTCATACCTACGCAGGCTCCAACTGGATCGATTCTGTCATCATACGAATCAACAGCTACTTTTGCTTTTTCACCTGGAATTCTAACCACGCCTTTGATAGTAATCAAACCGTCGAAAACCTCAGGAATTTCTTGCTCAAACAATTTTTCTAAAAACTTCTCAGAAGTTCTAGACATGATAATTTGAGGCTTGTTCCCTTTTAATTCCACATTTTCAATGATTCCTCTAACATTATCCCCTTTTCTGAAAAAGTCAGATGGAATTTGTTTTTCTTTTGGAAGCACGATTTCGTTTCCTTCATCATCCACCAAAATTACGGCTCTTGGACGAACGTGGTGCACTTCGGCAGTATAAATATCGCCAATTAAATCTTTAAATTGCTTATAAAGATTCGTATTATCGTGTTCATGTATTTTTGAAATCAGATTTTGGCGTAACGCTAAGATAGCTCTTCTTCCTAAATCGATTAATTTTACTTCTTCAGAAACTTCTTCTCCAATCTCGAAATCCGGCTCAATCTTTCTTGCTTCGGTTAATGTAATCTCTTCATTTTCGAAATCTAGATCTTCGTCTGCAACAATAACTCTTCTTCTCCAAATTTCCATATCGCCTTTATCAGGATTGATAATGATATCGAAATTATCATCAGAACCATACTTCTTTTTCAATGCATTTCTAAACACATCTTCCAAAATCGCCATAAGCGTTACACGATCAATTAGCTTGTCGTCTTTGAACTCTGAAAATGACTCGATTAATGCAATATTCTCCATGCCTATTCTTTAAATTAAAATGTTATTGTAACAATTGCTTCTTTTATGTCGGTATACGGAAGTTCTTGTCTTTTTTCAACAGTTTCTTTTCCTTTACCTATTTTTTTTGGTTCTCTGGCAGTCCATGTCAATGTGATAAATTCATCATTCACATCAACAAGTTCTGCAGTTATGATTTCAGTTGCAGTCTTCACTTGTAAAGTTCTGCCGATATTTTTCTTATACTGCCTTACTAATTTCAATGGAGCTGAAACACCTCCTGAGGCTACCTCCAAAGAAAAATCTTGTTCTTCTCTATCGAGATTATGTTCAATAGCACGGCTGATATCAATACAGTCTTGCAAAGTTACGCCATTATCTCCATCTAAAGTAACAATAATTTTGAAAGCATCTGTAATTGTAAGATCAATAAGAAAGATCGACGGCTTTTCTTCAAGACCTGCATTTAATAACTCGCTAACTTTTTCTTTAAATGTCATATTTTTATAAAAAGAGGGGACAATTAGTCCCCTCATTATTTAAGTTTTAATAAATAACGGTGCAAATATAGTGTTTTTTTTCTATATTGAAAATCATTGTAGTATATTGTGCCATGTTAAATTAAATTCTTACCTTTATGTAAGAAAAACAAACTATCTTTCATACAACCTTACACTCAAAATTATGAAAAAAATTTTAGTTCCAACCGATTTTTCTGATCATGCAGAATATGCTTTAAAAGTTGCGGCACAGATAGCAAAAAACAACAATGGCGAAATCGTTCTCCTTCACATGCTGGAGCTTCCAGGACAAGGAAGCGATGCAATTGGATCTGGCAGCGACATCCCTGAAATCATGTTTTTCAAAAACAAGGCTATTGAAAAATTAGAAAGCCTGATGGACATCAGCTATCTTGAAGGAATCTCTGTTTCTGAAATCATACAGTTTGAAAAAACATTCGAAGGAATCATCAATATCAGCAAAAAAAATAACGTAGATTTAATCGTGATGGGTTCTCATGGAGCGAGTGGCTTCCAAGAAATGTTCATCGGGTCTAACACTGAAAAAGTAGTGCGTTCTTCTGACATTCCTGTTTTGGTCATCAAAAAAGAAGAAGGCGAATTCAGCGTAGAAAAATTCGTGTTTGCTTCCGATTTTTCTGAAGAAATAAAAGGCTCTTTTTCAAAAGTTGTAGAGTTTGCCAATAAATTCAATGCACACCTTAATTTGGTAATGATCAACACTCCGAACAGCTTTAAGCCAACCGATGTGGCTAAGAAAATAATGCACGATTTTGTATCCAGCTTTAATGTCAGCAATTTTACCACACATATCTATAACGACACGAATATTGAAAAAGGAATCCTCAATTTCGCAAAAAGCATCGATGCCGATTTGATTGGAATGAGTACTCACGGAAGAAAAGGTCTTTCTCACTTTTTCAACGGCAGTATCAGCGAAGATCTAGTGAATCATGCACAAAGACCGGTTGTCACTTTTAAGATCTAAAAAATACCGATTATAAACAAAAAAACCTCTCAATTTCTTGAGAGGTTTTTTGTTGGCTTACTAGGACTCGAACCTAGAACGACTGGACCAAAACCAGCTGTGTTACCATTACACCATAAGCCAATACTGCTTGATTGCGGGTGCAAATTTAGTACAAAAAATATATTGCGCAAATTTTTCTTCAATTTTTATTGAATATTTTTTTTTTGGCTTTTCGTTAAATAAAAAAGCATTTTCTTTGCAAGTATAAATTTTATTAGTTCTCTATGGTATCTTTCAACTTTAAAAAATGGAATACAATTTTGGGATGGTCGGTTTTTGCGATTGCATTGGTGACTTACTCCCTGACTGTTGAACCCACATTAAGTTTCTGGGATTGCGGCGAATACATCTCTACAGCAGCAAAACTTGAGGTAGGACACCCTCCTGGAGCTCCTCTTTATCAAATGATGGGCGCCTTCTTTGCCATGTTTGCTACAGATGCTTCAAAAGTCGCATTAATGGTCAATATGATGTCCGTTTTTTCAAGTGCATTTACCATTCTTTTTATGTTTTGGTCATTGACCATGTTATTAAAAAAGCTTGTTTCTAGGTTTTCAGAAATCGATACCAACAGCGCTATTGCCATTTTAGGAAGTGCTTTCGTTGGTTCTTTAGCCTATACTTTTTCTGATAGTTTCTGGTTTAATGCTGTAGAAGCTGAAGTTTATGCCATGGCAAGTTTGCTGATAGCCGTATTATTCTGGCTTGGATTGCGTTGGGAACAAGATATGGATACGCCACGCGGAAACCGATGGCTATTGCTGATTTCATTAATCGTAGGACTTTCTTTCGGTGTCCATTTCATGGCCTTGCTTACGATTCCTTCTATTGGATTTTTATACTACTTTAAACACTATAAGACGGTTACGGTCAAAAATTTCATCATTGCAAATATCGTAGTAGTTTCTATCTTGCTTTTCATATTCAAGTTGCTTTTGCCATTGACGATGGGATTCTTCGGAAAAACCGAAGTTTTTATGGTCAACAGCCTAGGAATGCCATTTGATTCAGGGACAATTTTTGTAGCGCTTTTATTCGTTGCCGCTTTCTATTTCGGATTAAAATACACAAAGCAAAAAGGCTATGTACAATACAACACGATGATTTTGTGCATCCTGTTTATTTTGATCGGATTTTCAACATGGATGATGCTTCCGATTCGCGCCAACGCAAACACCGTTATCAACGAAAACAAGCCTTCGGATGCCAGAGAGGTTTTGGCTTACTATAACAGGGAACAATACGGAGTAAATCCATTATTCTATGGTCCACAATTTTCTGATACGTATGCCGGATTAGACAAGAAAAATCCCTATTTGGACAAAGCGCCTAACTACGAAAGAGATTACAAAACTGGGAAATATGTGATTGTAAACAATTACAAAAATGCCGAGCAGAATACAGACGACAATCATAAGACATTCCTTCCAAGAATGTGGAGCCCGGAACATGCCGAAAACTATATGACATTCACGCATGTCTTGAATTTCAGAATGGATCCTAACTATGCTTACGAAGAAGAATTGCCAAGATATGGCATCAATCCTAATGATTTGTCTGAAGAAGAATTGGCACACTATACGTCACAATTGCGTGCCGAAATGGAGAAAAATGTAGCAGAATTCAGAAGAGCCTATGCTTCTGGACAAATTGATACGGAAGGATACCACAAATTCCTGAAATCTTATGGCGATTATCTGATTATTGACAAGCCGACAACTGCGGACAATATCAAATTCATGTTTGAATACCAATTCGGCTATATGTATTGGAGATATTTGATGTGGAATTTCACAGGAAGGCAAAACGACAACCAAGGAAAATATGACAATCTAGACGGAAACTGGATGAGTGGTGTCAAATTTATTGACGAAGCTCGTTTGGGTTCTCAGGAGAATCTTCCTGCAGATGTCTTAAACAACAAAGGGCGAAATTTATACTTTTTCTTACCTTTTATACTTGGAATCATTGGATTAATCTATCACGCCAACAAAGACCTTAAAGGCTTTTATGTATTGCTTGCCCTGTTCTTATTTACTGGACTGGCATTGAAAATTTATCTTAACGAAAGGCCGTTTGAACCACGCGAAAGAGATTATGCATTGGTAGGATCGTTCTATGTTTTTGCAATCTGGATCGGATTTGGCGTCTATGCAATATTCGATTTTATCAAAAAATGGCTCAATCCAAAGATTGCAGGACCAGTTGTTATCGCTGCTACCCTATTGACAGCTCCAGTCCTAATGGCTTCTCAAAACTGGGACGACCATGACCGTTCTGGAAAATATACCGCAATTGCCATGGCAAAAGCCTATCTGAATTCTTGCGAACCTAACGCGATTTTGTTTACCATTGGAGATAATGACACCTTCCCGTTATGGTATGCTCAAGAAATTGAAAAAGTACGTACAGATATCCGTATCGTAAACACTAGCCTTTTCATGACAGATTGGTATATTGACCAAATGAAAGCTAAAGCATATGAATCGGAACCATTGCCGATAACTTTCAAGCATGAACAATATGTCGGTGACAAGCTGGATTATTCCATCCACAGGCCACAAACCGAGAAGAGATGGAACATCAACGACTTTATGAACTTCCTTTCTCTTAACGATCCTAGAGCGCTGTATGAGATTCCTAATGGGCAAAAAATCCATTATTTCCCAACAAATAAGATCAGGATTCCTATTAACAAAGAAGAAATTATAGCCAACAAAGTAGTTTCTCCTAAATATTACGATTCGATCGTGCCGTATATCGACATTGACATTAAAGACAATGCTTTGTACAAAAACCGATTGATGATGTTGAATGTCGTAGCCAACAATAACTGGAAACGCCCAATCTATTTCACAGGCGGAAGCTTTGGAGACGACGATTACCTTTGGATGAAAAACTACCTCCAATTAGACGGAATGGTTTACAAGCTGGTACCGGTAAAAACATCTATGGAAAAAGCACCAAGTCCGATGGACATGGGACAGATTGATTCAGACAAGATGTATGACATTGTAATGAAATGGGACTGGGGCAATGGCGGAAGCACAAAAATCTACCACGACCCAGAAACACGCAAGAACAGCATCAGCTATAGAACCAACCTAGCGCGATTGATGGAACAGCTTATCAACGAAGGCAAGCCTAAAAAAGCAAAAGACATTATTGATCTGGCTATGAAAGAAATGCCAATCGACCAATATGGTTATTATGCTTTTGTGGAACCATTCGCTGGCGGCTATTATGAAATAGGCGAAAAAGAAAAAGCTAGGGACATCTTGAAAAAACTGATGAAAAAATACCAAGAAAATCTGACGTATTACAAAACGTTCTCAGCAACCGAACAGAATGATTATTACGTAGACATCGTTACCGATATCGAACGCTATAGAGGGCTATTAGAAGTCATGAAAGAACGTGGCGACAAAGAGTTTTATGAAGCAAACCGAAAAGACTTCAACTCTTATAACACCATGTTCAAGCGTTTTGAACGAGACAACGAATAAAAATTAAATCCTAAAATGTGCCAATTTGAAATTACAAATTGGCACATTTTTTCTTTAAAAAGATGTGATATGGATTTACTCTGGGTAAAAACAAATCGATTGATCAAGTGGCTTTTTCCAAAATATACGTGGGACATTCCAAACAACGCGAATAAGATCTATCTTACTTTTGATGACGGACCTACTCCCGAAATCACAGAATGGGTTTTAAAACTATTGAAAGAGCAAGATATAAAAGCGACATTCTTCTGCATAGGGAATAATATCGAAAAGTATCCTGATATCTTTCAGAAAGTGCTTCAAGATGGACATGCTATTGGAAACCATACCTACAATCATCTTAAAGGCTGGAAAACAGCTAAGGAAGATTATATTGAAAACACCAAGTCGTGCGAGCGAATTATAAAAGAGCAAACCAAAGATAGTGATCGACGATCAAAGCTTTTCCGTCCGCCTTATGGGAAGATAAAATTCTCGCAGGCCAAAATATTGCGACAATTAGGATACAAGATTGTAATGTGGGATGTAATAAGCGTAGATTATGATAAAAACATCTCGCCGAAAAAATGTCTGAAGAATGTTACAAAAAACACAACTTCTGGAAGCGTGATTGTTTTCCATGACAGCATAAAAGCATTCGACAACCTTAAATTTGCATTACCCGAAGCAATACGCTATCTAAAAAATAAAGGATTTGTTTTTGACAGGATTGATTAAAGCTGTTCTTGAACCAAGCCGATAATGGTGTTGGCGTCAAGTTCTCCAGATTGCCTCCAGATCATCTGTCCTTCTTTGTATATCATAAGCGTAGGGAGCCCTTTAATACGCAAAGCGTCTGCCAACTCTTGATTTTTGTCCACATCAATCTTAATCACTTTTGCCTTGTCACCCAAAGCAGCAGCTACGTCTCTGATAACAGGATGCATCGATACAGACTGTTCATTCCAATCTGTATAAAAATCAATTAAGACTGGTACTGAGGCGTTGATAAGTTCTCCAAATTTTGACATAATTGAAAATTTACTTTGACTTTATTCCTAAATTACAACAATTTTTAATACAAATGTAGCATATTTACTGAATTATGCTACATTTTCGCCTTTTTTTAGCGTGATGACCGTAATTTCGGGTAAAATACCAACCCTGCCAGGATAAGCGTGAAACCCAAAGCCCCTATTTACATAAATATAGCGCCCTGCATTTTCGTATAAACCAGCCCATTGCTTATAGACATATTGAACTGGACTCCATTTGAAAAATCCTGGAATTTCAATCCCAAACTGAAGGCCGTGCGTATGCCCGCTCAACGTCAGATGGTATTTTGTCTGGTGGTTTTTTATCTCATATTCCCAATGTGAAGGATCATGGCTCATCAAAATCTTGAAATCAGAATCTTTCAAGCCTTCCGATGCTTTGGTCAAATCGCCCGCTTTTTTGAAATTATGCCCCCAGTTTTCTACTCCAACCAAAGCAATTTCATCTGTCCCGTTGTTGATTTTTACATTTTCATTAAGCAACAATTTAAAATCAATTTGACGGTGCAAGTCCTTAATCGCTTCAAAATTGTCGTTTTTATCTTTTTCAGAAGGCCAGGTAACGTATTCTCCATAATCGTGGTTTCCTAAAACGGAATACTTGCCCAGCTTAGGAGTATGAATCTTCTTGAAAGTCTTAATCCACGGATCCATTTCCACAGCATGCGTATTTACGATATCGCCTGTAAAAAGAACAATGTCCGATTGCTGTTCATTAATCAAATCAATCGCATATTGGATTTTTTCAGGATTATCAAAACTGCCGCTATGCACATCTGAAATTTGAGTGACCGTAGTTCCGTCAAAACTATCCGGAAGATCTGGAAAAAATAACGTCTGTTTGATAACCTTAAAATTATATTTCCCGACCGTCATTCCATACAAAAGTGAAATAAAGGGAACAGCCGCAGCGCCCAGCGCCACTTGGCTCAAGAACTTTCTTCTGTCTGGAAGGAAATGCCCTTTGTCGTTATTGCCTAAAAAATGAGTAATAATTCCCGAAAAAACACGGTAGATATCTTCCCCAAACAGGAAGAATGTCACGACAAGTTTCGGTAAAAACGTCAACAAGACTAAACCTAACGTAATTAACGACTGTTTATTTTGGCCTACGCTCCTGTCAAATTGCGTAAAAGAATAGATCACAAAGATGATTACGGCCAGCGAAATAAGTTGATACGGAATCAGAATCCACTTTGCTTTTGTAATGGTCTTAAAAGCCTGAAAAGCATAAAGCTCAACCAATACCACAAAAGCAATAAAAAATATCCAACGAAGCATAGTATGATTTAGAATTTAAGCAAAGTAAATAAATAATGAAGCTGTTGGTAATTTAATTGGATAAATTTTAACTATAACACCATATGACCAACAGAATCCACAGCAAATTTTATAATTGAATTATCACATAATAAAATTTGTATGTTAAAATATTTAGAAATCGCAAATACGAAAAGCAGTAAAAAGAAAATTCAGCAAAACTAAACTACCACTTATTTTTATTTAATCTAAATAAATAACTTTGCGAGCGTATTACAAATATCTCATTATGAAAAAAACATACTTTATACTAATCGCTATCCTAACCAGTGGCTTGATGCACGGCCAAATTTTCCAAGAAGTCAGCAATCACACATTCCAAGGCGTGTTTTATGGCGACTGCGCTGTAGCGGATTTTGACAATAACGCAAGAACAGATTTTATTATTTCAGGAGCCAAACCAGGATATACAGGATATTCAGGGCTTTTCAAAAATAACAATGGTGCTTTTACAGAAAATATAGGCGCTTCCTTAAGCCAGATCATGTATTCTTCGATTGCTGTTGGCGACCTTAACGGCGATAATAAAAAAGACATCATCATTACTGGGACAAAAACTGGAGAAAATTCGTCTGTCGTTTTTGAAATTTATTATAACAATGGAGATGGTACGTTTACAAAGAATGAAAATTCTGGAATTCCTGGCGTGAACTTCGGTTCTGTCCAAATTGCCGACATGACAAATGACGGAGTTGCCGACATCATCGTTAATGGAAATCTAGGATCAGAATATATTACAAAAGTCTATCAACAAAACGAGGGCGGTACATTTACGGACCTAAACGCTGGGTTGATGGGAACTTATTTTAGCGCCATCAAAGCTTTTGATGCCAATAGCGACGGAATTAACGATCTTCTTGTGACTGGATTCAGTACAAATTTCACTCCTGAAACCAAGCTTTATATCAATTCAGGAACTGGAATTTTTACCGAAAAACCGATTACAATTCCTGGCATTTATTTTTCGTCTATTGATGCTCTGGACATCAATAACGACAGCCACTTAGATTTGCTTATTTCTGGGACAGACTACACTCCCACTACCAGCCTTACGATTTATACAAATGATGGTTTCGGAAATTTTACAGCGCAAGCAAACAACTTCGCAGGAATCTATAACGGCAACACAAAATTCGTCGACTACAACAAAGACGGCCTGATTGATATATTTGCTATCGGAAGCAATGCCGCTGGAGATAACACTGTCCTATTATACAAAAACAATCTTGACGGAACCTATACGGAAGATACCGTAAACAGCGCCTCTATTGTTGGCGTAAATATGTCTAAAGGCGAATGGCTTGATTTTGATAATGACGGCGATTTAGACCTACTTACTATAGGTTTTGAAGGAGCTGATGTAGCTCAAACAAGGCTTTACAGAAATAGCACCATCAACCAAGAAACTTGTGGAGAACCTGGAAACAATACTGGCGATTTAGGCTGTGTGACTTTTAATTATGAAGGAACAAGCGTGACCTATATTACTGTCCGCGGTAGCGACGGAAATGTATGGCTACAACAAAACTTGGGCAGCGCCAGTGTAGCAACTTCTCAAAACGATGAAGCTTCTTACGGAGATTTATTCCAATGGGGACGATGGGACGATGGTCACCAAAAAAGAAACTCTGCTCTAGGCACAGCACCAACGCCAAACAATCCGGCCGGACTTGCTACAGGAAATGATACTTTCTATACCGGCTGGTGGTCGCCAAATGCTTTATCTGACAAATGGGAAGCAGCTACTCCAGCAGCAGCTACAGAAATAAACGGTTGTGATCCATGCAAGGCATTAGGAAATGGCTGGAAACTTCCGACGGAAGCAGAATGGACCGCTATAAGAGATTCACAAAACATCTCAAATCCGGCTACTGCTTTTCAAAGCGTCCTAAAATTGCCCGCTTCGGGATACAGAGCAGCATCGGGATCATTTAGCTTTGTTGGAACTAGAGGTTATTTCTGGAGCTCGATAACAAGCTCATCTGGCGCAAAATATTTTTATGTAGGCACGACCATCGCAAATCCATCAGCAGGAGCACCAAGGAGCCAATCAGCTGCAATCCGATGCTTAAAATACCCACAGGCATCAAGCTATTGCAATGTATCTGTAGATTTTGACGTTGAGCCGATTACGATGGTAAATTTTTCAGACATCAACAACCTGACTTCAGAAACGGTAAATGGCACTCCTGCGTATGAAGACTTTACGGCAATAGTCGGAAATGTCGTAAGAGGAAACACCTACCAATTAACCGTAAAAGGAAATACTGTTGGACAGTTTGAGCACGATATAAGAGCTTTCTTTGACTGGAACAAAGACGGAGTTTTTGACATGCAGACAGAATACTATCCAGCTGTACTGACTTCATCTACAGGAATTGATGCTGTAGAAGCAACTGTGAATATTACTATCCCAGCGACAGCGACAATCGGTGATACAAGAATGAGAATCATCAAAGACCAATGGAATGTATATGAAGAAGGAGAATTCGGCGCCTGCTTAAATGCTTATTACGGACAAATAGAAGATTATACCATAAACATTCAAGAAAGCTTGGGCACGATTGATTTCAACAAAAATGACTTCAAGTTGTATCCAAACCCGACAGAAGGCATCATCAACATCCAAGCAAACCGAGAAATTAAAAACGTCACTATTTATAACCATTTAGGACAGCTTATCGCTACACAAAAAGCTCCTCAAATAAACATAGCAAACCTTTCAAGCGGTATCTATATGATTCGCGTAGATTTTGAAAACGGACAGACAGCCAAACAAAAAGTAGTCAAAAAATAAACCAACCGTTTGCTTATATCCATATCCTTTTTTAGTTAGTTTTTTGTTTTTTTGAGAAACCGATGCCGATTTATTTAGCATCGGTTTTTCTGTTTTACATCTTAAGTTTTGTATTTTTGGAAGCTATACAAACAAATTCTTATGTCACAACAAAAACGCCTATTTCTTCTTGATGCCTATGCTTTAATCTTTAGAGGCTACTATGCATTTATAAAAAACCCAAGAATCAACTCCAAAGGAATGGATACTTCCGCAATCATGGGATTTATGAACTCGCTCTTGGATGTAATCAAAAGAGAAAAACCGGACCATCTTGCTGTGGCATTTGACAAAGAAGGCAGCCATGTAAGAACCGAAATGTTTGCCGAATATAAAGCAAATCGCGATGCGACTCCCGAAGCCATAAAAATAGCCATTCCTTATATCCATGACTTATTAAGAGCCATGCACATTCCGATTATAGAAGTAGCAGGCTGCGAAGCCGACGACTTGATTGGAACCATTGCCAAACAGGCAGAAAAGCAAAACTACCAAGTATTTATGGTCACTCCTGATAAAGATTTTGCCCAATTAGTTTCGGAAAACATCTTCATGTATAAACCGGCTCGAATGGGCAACGGAATTGAAATTTGGGGAATTCCTGAAGTATTGGCAAAATTCGAAATCGAAAGGCCAGAGCAGGTAATTGATTTCTTAGGAATGATGGGCGACGCTGTCGATAATATTCCAGGTCTTCCTGGTGTTGGAGAAGTAACTGCCAAAAAACTGCTGAAGGAATTCGGCACTATGGAGAACCTGCTCGAAAACACGCACCAGCTGAAGGGCAAGATGAAAGAAAATATCGAAGCCAACAGAGAAAAAGGAATCTTATCTAAAAAACTGGCGACAATTATTACCGATTGTAACGTGACTTTCAATGAAACGGATTATGAACTTACACGCCCTGATATTGAAAAAACCGAAGCGATTTTCCAAGAATTAGAATTCAGGAGAATGGCAGAGCAGTTCGACAATCTATTCAGAATCGACCATAATGCTCCAATCGTCAACAACCCGGCAGAAGCAAGGCTGTATAAAAAACCACAAGCAAAAAACGAAGACCAATTCGACCTTTTTGCTTCAGCAACTTCTGATGAAAACACAGGAGAGACCAAAACCAGTTTTTACAAAACACTAAAAGACACCGAGCATTTCTACCAATTGGTCGAAGGCGACATGGCAATCAAGTTCCTATTGCAGAATTTATTAAAGCAGCCAAGCGTAAGCTTTGATACCGAAACTACAGGAATCGACCCTTTGACCGCAGAATTAGTCGGAATATCTTTTTCATGGGAAAAAGGAAAAGGATTTTATGTCCCAGTTCCAGAAAATCAAACCGAAGCACAGGCAATCGTCGACAAATTCATTCCGTTTTTCGAAGCAGAAGGAATTGAGAAAGTCGGTCAAAATCTAAAATACGACCTAAAAGTATTAGCCAATTACAACATCGAAGTCAAAGGAAAAATTTTCGACACGATGATCGCGCATTATCTCATCAATCCAGATATGCGACACAACATGGATATTTTATCCGAAACCTACCTCCAATATTCGCCACAGTCTATCGAAGAATTAATTGGAAAGAAAGGAAAGAATCAAAAAACGATGAGAGAAGTTCCTGTCGAAGACGTCAAGGAATATGCTGTAGAAGATGCCGACGTGACGTTGCAACTTAAAGATTTTTTCAGCAAAGAATTAGACACCACCAATACGAAAAAGCTATTCGAAGAAATTGAAGTCCCTTTGGTTCCTGTTCTTGCCGACATGGAAAAAGAAGGCGTAAACCTCGATGTACCTTTTCTTCATAATTTATCTCAAGAACTAAAAGGCGATATCCAGAAGCTGGAAGACCAAATTTATGAGAATGCCGGAGAAAAATTCAACTTGGCTTCACCAAAACAGCTAGGAGAAATCTTATTTGACAAGCTGAAAATTGGAGGCGCAAAACAAAAGAAAACCAAGACAGGACAATATGCAACTGGCGAAGAAGTGCTTTCCTATTTAGCATTATCGAGCCCATTCGTCCAAGACATTTTAGACTGGCGCCAATTGGTAAAACTGCAAAACACTTATGTGGAAGCCTTGCCGTTGCAGGTTTCTGCAAAAACAGGAAGAGTCCATACAGATTACATGCAGACCGTTGCCGCAACCGGACGTTTGAGTTCCAACAATCCTAACTTGCAGAATATCCCAATTCGTACAGAAAGAGGCCGTCTGATCCGAAAAGCATTTATTGCTCGAGACGAAAATTACACTCTAGTTTCTGCCGATTACTCTCAAATAGAATTGCGCATCATAGCCGCGTTGAGCGGAGACCCAGAAATGGTCAAATCCTTCCAGAAAGGAGAAGACATTCATGCTTCAACAGCTTCAAAAGTTTTCAACGTAGCATTAGAAGAAGTAACGCGCGAGCAAAGAAGCCACGCCAAAACCGTAAACTTCGGGATTATCTATGGCGTATCGGCCTTCGGATTGAGCAACCAGACATCACTATCGCGTTCTGAATCTAAAGATTTGATCGATGCCTACTATCTGACTTATCCAAGACTGAAAGCTTACATCCAAGAACAGATCGAATTTGCCAGAGAAAATGGTTACGTACAGACGATTTTAGGAAGAAGACGTTACCTTAAAGACATTAACTCGCAAAATGCAGTCGTGCGTGGCGGTGCCGAACGAAATGCCGTGAATGCGCCAATCCAAGGAAGTGCTGCCGACATCATCAAAATCGCGATGATAAATATCCACAAACGCTTGAATGCTGAAAACTGGAAAAGCAAAATGTTGCTTCAAGTACACGATGAGCTTGTTTTTGACGTTCATAATAGTGAGCTAGAAAAAATCCAGCCTATGATCAAACACGAAATGGAAAATGCGTTCAAGCTGGATGTGCCTTTGATTGTTGACTTAGGAAAAGGACACGATTGGCTTGAAGCCCATTAAAAGAGTCGTAACACAAACAGAAAATTACGTCAAATAAGCAACAATCAAAAGTCCATTATCCAGATAGGACACCATTCACTATGAAAAAGTTAATTCTATTCTTATGCATCAGTTTTTGCCTAAATTCTTTCGGGCAAAATAAAATTTCAAAAACAATAACGATTCCGTTTACTTTACTGGAAAGCGGACATATTTTAGTCAAGGCCAAAATAAACAATCTAGAAGGGAATTTCATTTTTGATACTGGCGCCGGACTCAATTTAATGACCAAGAAATTTGCTGACAAAATAGAAAATCTGAAGAAAACGGATGGTTTTTATACAGGCCATAGAGCAACTGGCGAACAAATAATAGCAGATCTTTGGGATACTGAAAATTTTGAAATTGGTACTCTAAAATTAAACCACGAAAAATTTACCATAATTGATTTAGATTTTCCTGTGGATGGTCTGATTTCATTACTCCCGTTTAGACACATTCCTATTACGATCGATTACAAGAATAAAATATTGACCTTAGAAACGGATAAATCTTTACAACAATTAATCAAGACTGGCGCTTCAATTCCGATTCAAATTTCTGACGATTTAGAAAAGACATTGGGAATTGCTACTTATGTCAGGCTCAATGATCAGCTTACGGTACAAATGAATCTCGACAGCGGTGCTGGCTTCAACATCTTCCGATTCAATTCGAGATATATGGAACCACTTGCCATTGATTCTTCGCAAGTAAAAACAAAATACCAAAAAAGTGATTTTAAGCCTACAGAAGGAAATACATATTATTTCACTACCCTTTCCAAAATAAACACACAAACAAACGACAAAATCAAAGCTACAGATTTCAACGCTACTTTTATTGACGGATTGATTTACGAAGCTATTGGAAGCATCAATTGGCTAGGAAACAAAATTACGATCGATATCCAGAAAAAAAATATGATTATCAATAATTAGGATTCTATTTTTAAACCAAAAATAATCTCATGAAAAAAATATTCTTATTTCTATTCTTCTCCTTATCCCTACATTCATTCGGACAAAGCGAGACAAGGTTCGACAAGATCGACAGCCTTTTAAATTATCTGGCTTCGAACAATAAATTTATGGGAAGCCTGGCCATCCAAGAAAACAACCAAGTCGTTTTTGAAAAAAATTATGGCTTTGCCGACGTAAAAAACAAAATAAAAGCTGGTGCAGATACCCGATATAAGATTGGCTCTATTACCAAAACATTTACCTCGGTTGTCATTTTGCAATTGGTTGAAGAAAAAAAACTGACGCTTGACACTAAGCTTTCACGATTTTTCCCGACCATAAAAAATTCAGAGAACATCACGATCGAAAACCTGCTGAACCATTCAAGCGGTATTTACAGTTTTACGAACGATGCTGATTATGTTGTATATGCAAAGTTGCCGAAAACCCGAAGCGAGCTGATGAAAAAGATAAAAGCAGGGAAGCCTGTTTTTGAACCTGGAGAAAAAGCAGAATACAGCAATTCTAATTTTGTGATTCTGGGTTGGATTATTGAAGATCTTACGAAAAAAAGTTATGCCGAAAACATCGACAGCCGTATCGTAAAGAAACTGGGACTTAAAAATACCGGATTTGCTTCTGGCGCTAAAAACGAAGCCATTTCGTATGCTTGGGATGGAAAAACTTGGCAGGAAGCTCAAAAAGAAGACATGTCAATTCCGGGTGGCGCCGGAGCTATCCTTTCCTCTGCTTCTGACTTGACCAATTTTATCAATAGCTTGTTTTCAGGAAAATTGTTAAAACAAGCTTCCTTAGACATCATGACAACTATGGACAAAGGTTACGGCAAAGGAATTTTTGCCATGCCTTTCGCGGAAAGAAAATTTTACGGGCATGAAGGAGGAATCGAAAACTTCACGTCTTCCTTGACGCACTATCCAAAAGAAAAACTGAGCATCGCTTTGCTTGATAACGGACAAGGCTACGAAATGGACGGAATAATGATTGGAGTCTTAAGCATCTATTACAAGATGCCGTACCGTTTTCCGAACCTAAAAACTGCGGTCGTAGAACTCTCGATCTTAAAAAAATACGAAGGCATTTATTCTGACCCTAATTTCCCGATGAAAATCTCAATCAAGGAAGAAAAAGGCGTGCTTATCTGCCAGGCAACTGGGCAAAGCTCTTTTCCGCTGAATCCGCTAAGTGATACGAATTTTAATTTCGAACCAGCTGGATTAGAATTGGTTTTCTCACCAAATGCCATGACAATACTGCAAGGCGGCAACGAGTTTAAACTCACGAAAGAAAAATAAAAAAAAGCCCATTCGATTGAATGGGCTTTTTTTTATAATTTTCGAGTAGAATCTCTCTGGCGGAGTTCCGTCTTGATGACCGTAGTCCTATAAGCATATTCTTCGTCTTTGCTTTCCAGTTTTTCGATAAGCATTTTAGCTGCTTCTTCGCCAATCTCAATACCATGTTGGCTGATTGTAGAAAGACTTGGCGTCAGTCTTCGCGACCAGACTCCATCCGCAAATCCAATTACAGAAAGTTCTTCAGGAATCTTGATTCCTTTTTGATAGCCATCTTCATAGCCATGGTCGAAGCGTGTTCGTCTAAGCCAAAAATTCCGTCAATCTCCTGATTATCGATCAGGTCTTTCAGCCTGAAATCAAACTCATCTGGATTATCAGTTCGTATAATCAAATCTTTATTTATAGCAATATGATTATCATTTAATGCTTTCACATAGCCTTGCGCTCTCAATTTGGCCACGCTTAGATTATCGATAGAAGTAAGCAATGCGATTTTTCTACATCCTAAGGTTATCAAGTGGTTCACGGCATTTACCGAAGAATCGAAATCATCAACAATCACCTTGTCGCAATTTACTTCGTCAGAGATCCTGTCGAACATTACGATCGGGATGCCTTCGGAAATAATCTCTTTAAAGTGCTTAAACTCTTGCTGTTTCTGAGTTTCTTCCGAAATAGACAAAATAAAACCGTCAATCGTTCCATTGCTGAGCATGTCCATCGTATGAATTTCTTTCTTTAGCGATTCGTTAGAAATGCAAGTAATCACATTATAGCCTTTTTCATTTGCCATCTTTTCGATACCACTGAAAACCTTCGCAAAAAACGGATTCAGAATATTAGGAATAATAACTCCGATAGTTTTGGTGCTGCGATTTTTCAGATTGATGGCGATGTTATTTGGCTTGTAATTTTTAAGCTTCGCAAATTCCTGAATTTTAATTTTTGTAGGCTCGCTAATTTCCGGGCTGTTGCTCAACGCTTTAGAAACTGTCGAAACAGATACATTTAATTCTTTGGCTATTTGCTTTAAAGTTGCTTTTGGTTTCATCATTTTCAGTATAAAAGAAATGTAAAGTAAGTGAAAAAATAGAAAATATTCTTAAAATTTACAGTAAACTTAAAAATAGAAAAACAAAAACTACGGCACATTATTCGGGATTTTTAAATACTTAACACTAGTTTTA
Organism: Flavobacterium sp. N2550; assembly: GCF_025947265.1. Classification (NCBI taxonomy): domain Bacteria; kingdom Pseudomonadati; phylum Bacteroidota; class Flavobacteriia; order Flavobacteriales; family Flavobacteriaceae; genus Flavobacterium; species Flavobacterium sp. N2550. The sequence goes on from NZ_CP110007.1 coordinate 381,149, forward strand.
TTTCATGCCAAGTACTGCTGGCATTCTTCGCACGCCTGTGCAAATTAAAAAATTAGCAATAAAAAACATCTTCATACAAACAAATACATAGCAAAAACAATCTTCACATTATAATTATATAAAATTTTATCAAAACCGCTAACATAATTTCAACGTAAGTAGTCTACATAGATTCCCAATGGGAACCTAAAATCAACCCGATTAATTATTAACCTTTTAAATGTCTACTTATGAAAAATGCAGTAACTGTAAAAGAACAGCTTACTTCGGGAACCAACCGAAGAAGCTTCTTAAAAATCAGCGGACTCACGATGGCGGCTACAGGACTACTCCTCACGGGCTGTAGCAACGATGATGATTCTGAAAACAACGGCCCGTATGCTCCAGGAATACGCAATGGCGTATTCGATCTAGGAAGCGGCGATCTGGGAGTCTTGACGTATGCGTATGCGCTGGAACAACTCGAAGCCGATTTTTATACGCGAGTTGTCAACCTCAATAATTTTGGAGCACTGTTCAATTCCGAAGAACAACAAGTACTTTCTGATTTATATGCTCACGAGGTAATCCACAGAGAATTTTTCAAGACGGCTTTGACAGGAGCCTTGAGCAATCCTTCCACACAATTACTACCAGCACTGGAATTTGATTTCAGCACCGTAAACTTTGGCAGCAGAGATTCTATCCTAGGAACCGCTAAAGCTTTAGAAGACACAGGTGTTGCCGCTTATAATGGAGCAGGAAAACTAATTACAAGCGCTGACTATTTATTATTAGCGGGGAAAATTGTTTCTGTCGAAGCACGACATGCATCCGCCATAAGAAGCTTGATCAACCCAAATTCGGATGATTTTGCTGGTGATGATATCGTAAGTGCATCTAACGGACTGGATGCCGCGAAAAATCCATCACAAATACTTCCTGTGGCGGGTAGCTTTATTACGACAGAATTTTCAGCCGTCTACCTACCTTAAATACTAACCAACAAAAATTTAGAAATTATGAATCTATTAAAATTTATAGAGTCCTTCACTGATGAAAACTTCATGAAAAGCACGGGCTCCAGAAGAGATAGTTTTGGACAGTTCGGACAATTGGGCAAAAATTTAGCCCTTGCCTCTATTCCATTAGGATTGGCAGCATTCACTAACAAAGCCTTTGCTTCAGATATAGGTCCGACACCAAGCACGCCAATCGGAGCGCTCCAGCTTGCCCTCACGCTAGAATATCTTGAAGATGAATTTTATCGCTTAGGATTAGAATCTGGCGTTATCCCGACAGGAGGAAGAGATGAAAAAGTATTCATGCAGATTGCACAACACGAAGCCGACCATGTGGAATTTCTGATTGCCGGACTCGGAGCCAATGCTGTTGCCAAACCAACATTTGACTTTACGGTCGGAGGCGCGTTTGATCCTTTCAATTCGACAGGAATAGGAAATGCCGCCGCGTACCAACAATTTTTGATATTGGCACAAGCATTTGAAGACACCGGAGTAAGAGCCTACAAAGGCCAGGCTGCCAACCTTATATCGACACCCGACTTACTGACAGCCGCTTTGCAGATTCATTCCGTTGAAGCGCGCCATGCATCAGAAGTAAGAAGATTGCGAGGGCTCAAAGGATGGATTACCGGAAACCAAAGAGGAACTGGAATGCCGTCTGCAACTCAAGCCGTTTATGATGGAGAAGAAAATGTAATGCAGGCTGGATTTAATACGAGCACTGTAAGCAACGGTTCATTAGGACCTGCTATTCCAGGAACGGCAGGATCAGAATCTTATGATGAACCTTTGACTACACAACAGTCTGTCAATATTGCCAATTTGTTTATTGTATAAACCATTTACCCCTAAAATCTAGCAAACCATCTAAGCGTATTTTAGATGGTTTTTTTGTTTTTAAATAAGCCGACACTCCTACCGAGCCATTAAACCAAAAATAAACCGTAGATTTGCCTTCTTCATTTATAGATTTTCAATCTGATAATCAGCCTCTAAAATAATCTTTTATAGGTGTTTGCATTTAAAATAAATTATTGTACTTTTGCAACCCCTTTATTGGGGATGGAATGTTTAATTAAAATAAATTATTGTGAACACATTAAGCTACAAGACAATTTCAGCTAACAAAGCCACTGTAACGAAAGAGTGGATTGTTGTTGACGCTGAAGGTCATAACTTGGGCCGTCTTGCTTCAAAGGTCGCTATGATCCTTAGAGGTAAATACAAACCAAGTTATACACCGCACGTGGACTGTGGAGATAACGTAATTGTTATCAATGCAGAAAAAATCAACCTTACAGGGAACAAAATGGATGACAAAATCTATATGCGTCATACAGGATACCCAGGAGGACAAAGAACTTTAACTGCTAAAGTATTACAGACAAAAAATCCAGCTACTTTAGTGGAAAAAGCAGTAAAAGGAATGTTGCCTAAAAACAAATTGGGAGCACAACTTTTCAGAAATTTAAATGTTGTTGTAGGTCCAGAGCACAAACAAGAAGCTCAAAAACCTAAAACTGTTAACCTTAACGATCTTAAGTAATGGCTACAATTCACAAAATCGGTAGAAGAAAAACCGCTGTTGCTCGTGTTTATGTTACAGAAGGAACTGGAAACATCACGGTAAACAAAAAAGAATTTACAACTTACTTCCCGACTGCAACTTTACAGTACAAAGTATTGCAACCTCTTTCTATGACAGAGAACGCATCTAACTTTGACGTAAAAGTAAACGTTTATGGTGGTGGTTCAACTGGTCAAGCAGAAGCTGTAAGAATGGCATTAGCACGCGTAATGTGTGAAGTAAATGCTGAAAACAGAGCAATCTTGAAACCAGAAGGTTTATTAACTAGAGACCCAAGAATGGTTGAACGTAAAAAATTCGGTCAGAAGAAAGCTCGTAAGAGATTCCAATTCTCTAAACGTTAATATTACCGTCTTTTCTGTATTGGAAAAGACCTCGTTCATTTATTATTTAAAAACAATGTTGTTATTCCCTGCCGAGGCAGGAAATTAGTTTAGCATCTAAATGAAGCCTAAAGCCTAAAGCTCAGCTTAAAGCCAAAAAGGAACATTGCTAATTCAACAGAACGTAAACTATTACATTAAAATGGCAAACAAAGTAGAAGTTAAAGAATTACTAGAAGCAGGTGTTCACTTCGGACACATGACTAGAAAATGGGATCCAAACATGGCTCCTTACATCTATATGGAGCGTAATGGAATTCACATTATCAATCTATATAAAACTGCAGCTAAAATCGAAGAAGCTAATGAAGCTTTGAAAAAAATCGCTGCATCTGGTAGAAAAATATTATTCGTTGCTACCAAAAAACAAGCAAAAGATATCGTAGCTGAAAAAGCAGCTGCTGCAAACATGCCTTACATCACTGAAAGATGGCCAGGTGGTATGCTGACTAACTTCGTAACTATCAGAAAAGCGGTTAAAAAAATGGCTTCTATCGATAGAATGAAGAAAGACGGTACTTTCATGACATTATCTAAAAAAGAACGTTTACAGGTTGATCGTCTTCGTGCAAAATTAGAGAAGAACTTAGGTTCTATCGCTGATATGTCAAGACTTCCTGCTGCATTGTTCGTTGTAGACATTAAAGCTGAACACATCGCAATTAAAGAAGCTCAAAAATTAAACATTCCAGTTTTCGCAATGGTAGATACAAACTCTGACCCAAGAGAGGTTGATTATGTAATCCCTGCAAATGATGATGCTTCTAAATCAATCGATAAAATTTTATCTTTAGTAACTACTGCTGTTATCGAAGGTCTTTCTGACAGAAACACAACTTCTGAAAAAGAGACTGAGCAGCCAGTTGGCGAAGTTGCAGACGCTCCAAGCGAAACTGTAGAAACTTCAACAGAAGAATAAATTAAATTAGAGTTCCAATTTTTAAATTCCAATTCCAAATAAATTACAATACGTTGATAATTTAATAAACTTGGGATTTGGAATTTAAATCTTGGGATTTTTTATTTTTAACCCTTAAAAAAAATACTAAAATGGCAACTATAACTGCTGCAGATGTAAATAAATTAAGAACCTTGACTGGTGCAGGAATGATGGACTGCAAGAAAGCTCTTGTTGAAGCTGACGGAGATTTCGATCTAGCTATCGAAAACCTACGTAAAAAAGGTCAAAAAGTAGCTGCTAACAGATCAGATAGAGAATCTACTGAAGGTGCTGCTATCGCTGTTGTAAATGCAGACAAAACTGCTGGCGTTGTGATCTCATTGAACTGTGAGACTGACTTCGTTGGAAAAAATGAAGGTTTCGTAAAGTTGGCTACAGATTTGGCTAACCTTGCTTTGAACTTCCAAACTAAAGAAGAATTTTTAGCTGCTGATTTCAACGGAATCACTGTTGCTGATAAATTGATCGAGCAAACTGGAGTTATCGGAGAAAAAATCGAAATCGGTTCTTTCGAAAGATTAGAAGGTGCTTTCGTTGGATCTTACATCCACGCTGGCAACAAAATCGCTACTTTAGTTTCTCTTTCTGCTAATGTTCCTGGTGCTGAAGAAGCAGCTAGAAACGTTGCAATGCAAGCTGCTGCCATGAACCCAATCGCGTTAGACGAGGCTGGTGTTGATGCATCTATCATCGAAAAAGAAGTAGAAATCGCTAAAGACCAATTGCGTCAAGAAGGAAAACCAGAAGCTATGCTAGATAACATCGCTAAAGGTAAAATCCAACGTTTCTACAAAGACAATACTTTAGTAAACCAAGACTACATTAAAGACGGCGCTGTTAGCGTTTCTGGATATGTAAAATCTGTTGACGCAAACTTGACAGTTACTGGTTTCAAAAGAGCTGCTTTAGGATAATCTCCTAAAATAGTTCCACATATAAAATCCCGCTTCTAACCGAAGCGGGATTTTATTTATATTTGGATTAAAATCTGAGCAATGGAAGAAAAGATAAGATGTAGATGGTGTATTGGCGATGCGTTATACGAAAAATACCATGATGAAGAATGGGGCGTTCCTGTATATGACGACCAAAAACTATTCGAATTCTTAATCCTAGAAACATTCCAAGCCGGATTAAGCTGGATTACCATACTCAGAAAAAGAGAAAACTTCAAGAAAGGCTTTGACAATTTCGATTATAAAAAAGTCGCTAACTATGATGAAGAAAAAATCCAAGAGCTTCTTCAAGACACCGGAATCATTCGTAACCAGCTAAAAATTCGTTCTGCCGTTACCAATGCAAAAGCCTTTATGGAAACCCAAAAAGAATTTGGAAGCTTCTCTAATTACATTTGGAAATTCACAGACGGCAAGCCCATCATAAACCGTCCAAAATCACTATCTGAAGTTCCAGCCACAACACCGCTTTCTGACAAAATCAGCAAAGATTTAAAAAAGAGAGGATTTAAATTTGTAGGTTCGACGGTAATTTATGCACACATGCAAGCCACAGGAATGGTCAATGATCACATTGAGGCATGCTGGACAATGAAGTAAGTCATTATTTGGATTTTAAAATCGCAATAAAATCTTCCCTAGGAATCTCTCTTGCTCCCAAGCTTTCTAGATGATCATTATGAACTTGGCAATCTAAAAGCTTATAATTTTCCTCCTTTAGCTTTTTTACTAAAGAAACGAAGGCTACTTTCGAAGCATTAGAAACTTTGGAAAACATACTTTCTCCGCAAAAAATATGGCCTAAATCGATTCCATAAAGTCCTCCAACAAGAATATCTTCTTGCCACACTTCGACAGATTTTGCAATTCCCATTTCATTTAGCTTTGAATAGGCTTCAATCATTCCGTCAGTAATCCAAGTTCCACGCTGTCCATCTCTTTTGATGGAACTGCAATTTGAAATTACTTCTTTAAAATTTTGGTTGAATGTTACTTTAAAAACACCTCTGTTCAGTATATTTCTCATGCTTTTTGAAACTAAAAACTCATTCGGAAACAAAACCATTCGTTCTTTAGGCGACCACCAAAGAATGGGCTCGTCTTCATCAAACCATGGAAAAATACCGCTCTTGTAAGCCAAAAGCAGGCGTTCTGGTGACAAATCTCCGCCAATAGCTAAGATACCATCCTCATCCGTTTCATTTACTGGTGGAAAAAATAATTCTTTGGTAAGGAAATACATTTATAACTTATTTTACTTCATAAAAAAACCGCAAGAATTTCTGCGGTTTTTGATACTTCTGCTTTATTTATTAGAAAGGCAAATCGTCGTGCTCTTCTTCTTTAAAATTATTTGCTGGTTCAAAAGCTTCTCTTGCCGGCATTGGAGGAACTTGAGCAGAAGGAGCATCGGCTTGCAGTTTTTCGATTCTCCAGCCTTGAATGCTGTTGAAATATTTAGTTTCTCCTTGAGGATTTACCCACTCTCTGCCTCTTAGGTTGATTGAAACCTTCACAGGCTCACCTACTGAATAATTATTCAATAGATCGCATTTGTCCTGCGTGAATTCAATCATGATATGTTGCGGGTATTGCTCCTCAGTAGTAACAACCAATTCTCTTTTTTTAAATGACGCACTAACTTGCTGTTCGGCATTTATTACTTTAACTTTTCCAGTAACTTCCATAATCTCTATTATTTTTGTTTATTTATATGGCTTGTAATTCAGCCTTTTCATTATATTTTTTCAGAAAGCAGCACTTTCCATGCCGCAATCACTTCATTATTATCCAAGTATTCTTTTGCTTTCAAATGCACTTTTTCCTGATCATCGGAACTCAAAACGCCTTTGACGGCAAAATTCTGATTTACAAATATAGCAACTTCTTCGCTTGTAGGCAATGCTTCAACGTTGCCTAATTTACCTAAATCATTGCCGTCGAAAATCGGACTATTTTTTATAAAATCTGGTATTTGGTCAACACCGATTCCTAATGTGGTCAATGGCTTTTCCACTTCAAACAATCCCATATTTGAACGCGAATACCAATTGCCGCCTAGCCTAGAGACCAAGTCAATTTTATATTGATCAACAGCACCATTTTCATCCAAAATCTTCTCATCAATATGCATTTTTACAATCTCACAGATAATTAGATTCCCTGCACCGCCTTCGCTTCCAAGACTGATGATTTCTTGTATCTTGCATTCAAATTGAACGGGAGATTCTTTTACTCGGAAAGGCTTTACCAAATCAGATGGAATTGGCGTAAATCCGGCTTTTAAAAATTCATTCACACCATTGCCATATTCTGTACTCGATAGGGAAGCCTGCTGCACCATATCAAAATTGACTACATTAATCACAACTTCTCGAGTAGCTTCGGCATTGATCAAGGTGTGTTTTATCGTATTGTCGCGGACACGTCTGGATGGCGAAAAAATCAAAATTGGCGGGTTAGCGCTAAAAAGGTTAAAAAAACTAAAGGGCGATAAGTTCGGATTTCCGTTACTGTCAACAGTACTTGCAAAAGCAATCGGCCTAGGGCCTACTGATCCTTGAAGATAACCCTGTAATTTTGCTGTCGAAATTTCTTTCGGCTCTATACTAATCATAAAATTCTCCGTTTAAACAAAAGTAATAAATTGAATCATAAGGAAAGAATGAAGTATTTAAGACTTATAAACAGTTTGAGATTTTGACTTTGTTTCTTTTGCTTATATTTATACCTCAAAATAAGATTTATGCAGTTTTCTGAAAAAAGAAATGTTTCCCGATGGATCATCATCATGATCTCTTTCATCATAATTTCTCTCATCCTTTGGAATACCTATACTTTTTTCCAAATCTTTAAAAATGAAGAGCATCTAAAAATGCAGATTTGGGCGACTTCATTAAAGACAATCAATAAGGCCGATTTAGAAAACGACGACATTGAATTACCAAGGCAGATTGTAGACAAAAACACTACCATTCCTATTGTGCTTACTGATCAAGCCGGAAATATTATGGGAATGCGAAATATCGACGAAAAAATCGCGAATGATTCTATTAAAGCCAAAGCCTTTTTCAAAAATTTTAAAAATGAAAATGAGCCGATTCCGATAGAATACCTGCCAGGAGAAATTCAGTATATTTATTATGGGAATTCTTCGCTTTTGAATAACTTGAAATATTATCCGATTGCACTATTTCTTATTTTAGTCTTGTTTGGATTACTTATCTTCAACTTTTACCGTGCCAGCAGAATGGCTACCCAAAACAAGCTTTGGGCGGGTATGGCCAAAGAAACCGCGCATCAGATAGGTACGCCGCTTTCTTCATTGCTTGGCTGGATTGAAATCATGAAAGCTGATAATGTCGACGAAACAACGGTAACTGAAGTCGAAAAAGACATTTTCAGATTGCAGACCATCGCCGATCGTTTTTCAAAAATTGGTTCGGAACCTGTTTTAGAAGAAAAGGATATTATTGCGGAAACAGAACAGTCCTATGATTATCTAAAATCAAGATTTTCGAATCAGATTAATTTTTCTTTCAAAGCTCCAGACCACGCGATCATGACTTCCATCAACCCAATATTACACAGCTGGACGATTGAAAATCTTGTCAAAAATGCGATTGATGCCATGAAAGGAAGAGGAAATCTATCTATTGTCATTGAAGAAGATTCTCGCTTCGTAAAAATAAAAGTAACCGACACTGGAAAAGGAATTCCAAAAAAACAATTCAAGAGGATTTTCGAGCCAGGATTTACGACTAAAAAGCGTGGTTGGGGATTAGGACTTTCGTTAACCAAAAGAATCGTAGAGGAGTATCATGACGGAAAAATAAAGGTCTTTTCGTCAGAAACAGGAAAAGGCACCTGCATGTTGGTAAGTCTGAGGAAACTCTAAAAAGAAACAGCCGCAAATTCAATATTTACTGAATCTGCGGCTGCAAATATTTTAAAAAAAAGGATTATAAGTTGGCTGCTATCTCTTTCGCCAACACTTCAAATTCTTCTTGGGTTAATTTTACTTTATTCTGGAAACGCATTTCGTCCATTTCATTTAACGGAATTAAATGTACGTGCGTATGTGGAACTTCCAAACCAATTACGGCAACACCTACTCTTTTGCAAGGAACTGTCTTCTCTATGGCCTTGGCTACTTTTCTAGAAAATTTCATCAATCCCAAATAATGCTCTTCGTCCATATCAAAAATCTTATCGATTTCTTTTTTTGGAATGCATAACGTGTGTCCTTTCGCATTTGGATTTACATCCAAAAAAGCAAGATAATTTTCGTCCTCGGTAATTTTATAAGCTGGAATTTCTCCGTTAATTATTTTTGTAAAAATTGAGCTCATTGGTTCAGAATTCTGGGTTAAACTTAGTCTCTTGATATTTCTAAAATTTCAAATTTCAAGATACCATTCGGCACTGTAATTTCGGCTATTTCGCCTACTGATTTCCCTAGCAATCCTTTTCCGATTGGAGAAGTAACAGATATCTTTCCTGTCTTAAGGTCGGCTTCACTTTCAGCTACCAATGTATATTTCATTTCCATCCCATTCGATTGGTTTTTGATTTTCACATTTGACAGCACCAATACTTTGGAAATATCAAGCTGTGATTCGTCAATCAGACGGGCATTTGAATAAACTTCTTCTAATTTTGAAATTCTCATTTCGAGCAAACCTTGGGCCTCTTTAGCCGCATCGTATTCTGCATTTTCAGACAAATCCCCTTTATCTCTAGCCTCAGCAATTGCTTGAGACGCTTTTGGGCGCTCAATACTTTTTAGCTGTTCTAGTTCCTCTTTCAATTTTTTTAAGCCTTCTGCTGTATAATAAGATACGTTACTCATAATTTCATCGTTATATATAAAATAGAAAAAATCCCATCACGACGGGATTTCTTTCCACAAAGATAGTATTTTTAATTCAAATCGATATTTATATACTATTCGTATACAAAACCAAAGTTAATTAAATTAAATTTGTTTCTACAAATTATACAATGGAATTTTTAAGATGAAAAAGATTATTGCCCTTTTATTTATCAGTATCACAATTGCAGCATGTTCTGACAGCAATTTCAACAATAGAAACCCTTATATCCCAAATTATTCTTTTAGCGTTGAGATCAATACCAATCTTCCTTTGTATAGTGATCTTCAATACACGGGAAATGGCAAGTTGATTACGCTAAATGGCGCAGGTGCTAACGGCATTATCGTTTTTAATGCCGGATCAGGAAATTTCAGGGCTTATGATGCTAGCTGTCCTAACCAGTACCCTAGCAGCTGTTCCCGTTTAGAAGTAGAAGGCATCAATGCTGTCTGCCCATGTGATGACGTGGCATACAGCTTGTTTACAGGTCTTGCGGATGCCGATGTGGAATACCCGATGAAGCCTTACCGCGTTGAAGTAAACGGAAACATCATTCGAGTTTATAACTAAATGCCTCGAATTTATCTTGAAACAAAAATTTCTGCACCTGTAGGGATTGTATTTGATTTGTCAAGAAGCATCGATTTGCATAAAATTTCAACTAAGCATACCAAAGAAGAAGCGATTGCCGGCAAAACTTCCGGATTGATTGCATTGGGCGAAACGGTCACGTGGCGTGCAAAACATCTAGGGTTTACTCAAAATCTTACCTCTAAAATAACAGACTTTAACTATCCGTTTTTCTTTGCAGATGAGATGACTCAAGGAGCTTTCAAAGAATTCCGCCATGAACATCATTTCGGGCCTCATGAAAATACGACTTTGATGATTGATATTTTTACGTATCAATCTCCTTTTGGATACTTCGGAAAAGTAGCCGATTTCATTTTCTTAAAAAAATACCTCAGCAATCTTTTAGAAAGAAGGAATCTTATCATAAAAGATTTTGCAGAGTCGGAAAAATAGCAACAAGTATTGAAAGAAAAAGCCTGACAAGTCATGATAGACTTGTCAGGCTTTGGGAAAAATAATTAAAAAACTTCTCTTTTAAAACTTCAAGGTCATTCCAGCCAAGAAATTGATTCCGGCTTGCGGGTAATATCCAGCGCCTTCCATTGTGGTTATAGTGCCTGGATTTGAAAAATCATCATCATACGTATAGAAATAACCATTAGACTCGTATTTGTAGTCAAAAACGTTGTTTACTAAACCTGAAAAGATGATTGATTTGAAAACAGAATTGGTTTTGATTTCATAAGAAATATTAAAATCGCTCACAGAATAGCTTTCTAATTTTGACCCTTTAGAATCAATATTTCCCATATACTGATCTCCAACAAATTTCGTCAGAAGAGAAACCTGCATGTTCTTGATTGGTAAAAATGTAATTGCGTTCCCAACGATCACGTCAGGCGAAAAGGCAATGTTCGTATTTCCTAGTTTCTCTAATGCGCCATCTCTTTGGAAGACAAAATCTTCATTTTTGTTTGTGCTTACAGTTACATTCGGGCGGAAAATCCATTTATCTGCCACAAAAAGAGTGGCATCAATTTCCAATCCAAGCCTATAACTTTCTCCGCTATTTTGACGGATAGGCGCCCCAACATCATTCAAAGCTCCAGTCAATACCAGTTGGTCTTGGTATCGCATATAATAACCGTTCACATTCAGTTTTGTCTTTGGCGCATTGTACCTCCATCCTAGCTCAAAATCGTTAAGCTTTTCAGGTTTTGGATTTCCAGACTCGTAATCGCTTCTGTTGGGCTCTCTGTTTGCTCTTGCATAAGAGAAATAGATATTATTTTCATCGTTAACGATGTAGGTAATTCCTGCTTTCGGATTGAAGAAATTAAAATTATCATCTACAGAACCTGTATCTGCTCCTTTGGTCTTATAGCCTACATTTCTGTATTGCAAGTCTCCGAAAAGGCTCCAATTTTCATTGAACTTGTAATTTACTTTTGCAAAAACGTTGAAATCGGTTTTTGTAGAAAAGTCATCATAATATTTGAAATTGTATTCTGGCAAAATGAAGCTTCTTGTCCAAAGAATATTCCCGAAATGCTTGCCTTCATATTTGTTCCAGCCGCCACCAAGTATAAAATCCAGTTTCTCATTTTTATAATTGGCAGAAAATGTCGTTCCATAAAAATCATTATCAAGCCATTTTCTACGAATCAAGTCGCTTGACTCGATCAATTCCCCTTCAACAACCTGCGGTTGAATTCCATATTCGGATAAATCTTCGTCTACTTTATAGTTTTCATAATAGCCTTTCCCTTTAGTGTAGTGAAAAGCCAGATTCGTGCTCCAGTTGTCTGAAAAACGTTCATTCCAGTGCAATTGGTAGTGATCTTGGTTGTAATTATCTGTTTCATTATCATAGAAACGGGTCACGCCATTGTCATCGACATATTCTCCGGAAGTATTATAAGTTCTGTCATTTTCAAGCTTATCTGGATCTTCCAGCCCGTTCCAAGCTTGATATGTTTTTTCTTTTCCTCCAAAAACCAATGCTTTTATCAAGGTTGTTTTTCCTATGTACGTTCCTTGAAAAAAGTAAGACTTCAGGTCTGACGACGCTCTATCGATATAACCATCTGATTTGATATTAGAAACGCGCCCAGCCAGTTCAAAATGATCTTTTATCAATCCGGTGCTGAACTTCAAGGTATGTTTTCTAGAATTAAAGCTTCCGAAAGAATTGGAAATTTCGCCATTTGCTTCTGTTGCATAGGAATCTGTCAGCAAGTTTAAACTGGCACCAAAGGCTCCGGCTCCATTTGTAGAAGTTCCGACACCACGCTGCAGCTGTATGTTCTGGACTGACGAGGCAAAATCAGGCATATTTACCCAAAAAGTACCTTGCGACTCAGAATCATTATATGGAATTCCGTTAAGCGTCACGTTAACCCTTCGGGAATCGGAACCTCTGACGCTGATGGCAGAATATCCGATGCCGTTACCTGCATCCGACGTAATTACTACGGATGGCAGATAGTTTAGCAAGGCTGGAATATCCTGACCTAAATTCCTAGATTCTAATTCTTTTTTGCTAATGTTGCTGAAAGTAACTGGCGTTTGTGCCGTAACTCGGACAGCGGAAACTAAAACTTCATCGAGATTGTTAGTTTTTGTGGTATCAATAACCACTTTTTCTTGAGCAAAAAGAGATCCGGATGTAAAAAACGCAAGTCCTAAAAGGGTTCTTGCATGAAGAAGGGATCCAGACGTATGATTTTGACTACGGTTTTTGTGCCTGTCTTTCTGTCTGGACTCATTTTTTTTGAATAAAGTTTTCATTCGTAAATTTTCTTACGAATAAAAGGGGCAATTATTCTATTGTTTAAATTAATTGATTGTACTTAACGACAAATTTTAAGCGTGCACTCGAAAAAAATGTCGTTTCATCCCTTGGCAGCATTACCCGCCCAGGTTCCTTGGGTATAATCTCAGCTCGTTATTTGGAGCACCCCTTTGAGACGGGGCAAAGATAGAAAAGTATTGAGACAATAGTCTCTATAATTCATCTTTTTTAATCAAAAGTCAGGTTTTCTTCTGGATTGCTTCTTCTCGGAAAGATTTCTTTTGTTTTGGATACGTTTTTTGATTACAGATTTTGGTACTTTCGTGGCTTTGCGTTCTTTTGGAATGATTAAATTCTCTCGAAGCAGTTGGAGGAATCTCTTAACGACAATCTCCTTGTTTTTTAATTGACTTCTGTCTTCATCGCAATTCAAAAGTAGTATCTTATCGTTAGTCAGTCTTGGCGCTAGTTTATCTTCCAGAAGAGCTATTTCTTCTTCAGAAAGCGCTTTTGAGTTCGACAAATCGAAAGACAGCACCACTTTAGAGGAAACCTTGTTGACATTCTGTCCTCCTGCTCCGCTGCTTCTGACTGCTTTAAATTTTAATTCTGATATGATTTTTTCGGTATCCACTAGTATTGCGGCTGATGCGCCGGTTTCAATAAGTCATTAACTGTTTTTACTGGATTGAAAGTAATCAAAGGCACTTCTACAAAAATAGTAGTCCATTTTGCCATAGCGCCATTCCATAGTCCCGGCAGTTCATACGCTTTAATCGGCTTGCCATTTTTATTTTTTTCTACGATAAAACCGCTATCAATATCAACAAATTCCTTGAGGTCAAACTTTTCGCCTCTGTAATTTTTTGTACCGCAAACTAAGTCAACAGGGTTAAAATGTGTCGAACTGGCTAGCAATTTGGCTTGTGTCGGGTTTTGAGTATCAATCTGCGATGATTCGACAATCTGCAAAGAAACATTTCCTTTTTTATCTCTTACCCAAAACGGCCCGCCTCCAGGTTCGCCTTCATTTTTTACCATACCGCAAACACGAATCGGCTTGTTGAGAATTTCTTGAAGATACACAACCTTATTCTCCCTAGTATATTTCTGAAAATCTGCAGTTATAGAAATCTGGAGTTTTGTCTTTACAAATTCTACGATCTCATCAATCATTTCCTTTTGGATATTTTCAGCAGACAAGATTTTAAGAGAGGCGAAAATTTTCTCCTGAAATTCCAGCAAGATGCCCGCCAAAGCTTTCTTGTACAAACCAATAGTCTGTATATGATTCTGGATTACGTTATCAATGTTTTTTATGAAAATAATATCGGCATAAAGCTGATTTAAGTTTTCAATCAAAGCGCCATGTCCTCCCGGTCTAAAAAACAATCTTCCATCGTCTTGACGAAAAGGATTATTCTCTAAGTCCACCGCTAGTGTGTCTGTCGTTTTATGCTGGTAAGAATAATCGACGTGGATCTTTATATTTGAATTTGCTTCAACTTTCGGCTTGACCTCGTTTATAATCCGATCGAAAGAGTCTTGATGTTCTTCTGAAATGGTAAAATGCAGGTTGGAAACATCATTAGAAGAAGCGTAAAAACCACTTTCATTTAAATGTTCTTCGATAGGCGTTGCAATATAATCTCCATATTGATGAAAAGGCAATACGGCTTTTGGTTTTGAAGCAAAATCAAAATGACCTAATGACAAGAGGGATTTTATAAAATAAAAAACTCTGGTGTCTTTGTCCCATTGTTTGTATTCTGGATATTTGGACTGGGTGTATTCTAAGACTGCTTTATGAAAGGGAAATTTTTCTATTCCGATTAAAAAAATAGAAATGGAACTGCAATGTTTTCTGTTGATATACGCATTGATTGTTTCGCTTCCGAGCTTAAACTCATTAATAAATTCGCTTAAAAACTTGAACATTCTACTAGCAGCGCCGGATGCCGGGACAAATTTCTGAAGCTTGAGATTGTTCTTTTTAGAATCGAATAGATTAGAATAATATATCGCTTCACTTTCAGACAAAGGCATTATTCCGTTAGCAATGGAAGCCGGCTTTTCCAATATCGCTTTTGGAATTCCGACGTTAAATATCTGTAGTTGAGCCGCTACATCATCAACACTTATTCCTTGGTTGTAAATCTGAATGAAATCATAGGGAGTAAAGCCTAAAGCTTTTATTTTTGCTAAATCTTTAAGAATCGTAATCGCTTTTTCAAATCTTTCTTCCTTGCTTCCTGTAAGCAAAATGTAAGGCTTTTTATTTTCAATTAGCGCTTCTTCAAATTTCTGCAATAGCATTTCACGTTCGTCTGGCTTATCGCGCAAATCGTCTTTTTCGAAAGGAACATCGATATCTGTGAGAAAAAACAGTTCGTATTTATGTTTTCGTGCAGCCTTATCCAAAGCAGGATTGCAAAAACCGTAATAGATTTCCGAAAACACTTTAGTGCACATCAGATTGGTGTCTGCAAAAAGATAGTTACCTGTATTGGCCAAGGCTTGATTCTCGAGCTTCATTTGGCCTATTGCAATCGGAAGCAAGTCTTCTGGTTCACAAATTTGTTGCGAGCGGTCCCATTTTTCTTGTAGGTACTCGCGAGCGAACTCTGGAATCCAAGTGGATTGAAAGTGCTCTGCTAATTGTTTTGCTAATGTAGTTTTCCCGGTAGATTCTGGTCCGTACAATGCTATTCTGATTTTATCTGTTGCCTGCTGTTTAAGATTTTCCTCCATTCTATGTAAGCTAAAATAGCCAAAATTGTAAAAATTACATACTGCAATGCCAACATTCCCAAATCCCTATAGGCATACAATGGGACAGCGATGATATCTGCTATGATCCACAGCGTCCAATTTTCAATCTTTTTCATTGCCATATACCACATGCCCGTAAAAAACAATCCTGAAGTAAAAATATCGATATAGTTTTCAGGCTTGATTTCTTTGCCAAACAAATGGTACACAAAATATGTTACAACAATAGTAAGAAAAAATAATAATACTCCAATAGCTTTTTGCTTCCTATTCGTTCTCGAAATTTTTATGACATAATCGTTTTCCTTCATTCTTGACCAGTTAATCCAGCCATATACACTCATTATCGAAAAATAGATATTAAGCGTCATATCGGCAAAATAACCTGCTTTATAAAGAAGATAAACAGTGATGACCGTGGCTATAATTCCTGTTGGATATACCAAAATGTTTTCTTTCTTGGCATAATAGACGCTCAATATGCCAAAGACAAAAACAATGGCTTCGAGAATAATATCGAGGGTCGGTTTGTCTTTATAGGCTTCGAGAAAAAAATCAATCATTATATTTTGAGATTAGGAATTTGTAAAAAAATCAGGATCATTTTCAAAAGCTGTTCCTATTACCACCAAATCAGCACCAGCTGTGTAAGCATCCTTAATGCCCTGTATGTTTTTAATGCCGCCGCCGACAATCAAAGGAATTTTTATATTTTTTGAGACTAAAGAAATCGTATCTAAAGGAACAGGCAGTTCTGCACCACTTCCCGCTTCCAAATAGATCAGCTTGTTTCCTAGAAATTCTCCTGCCAGCGATGTTGCTACGGCAATTTCTGTATTATGTCTTGGCAAGGGTATTGTTTCGCTGACCGAAGCCACGGCAGTCTGGCTACCACTTTCAATCAAAATATAGCCCGTAGAAATAATTTCGAGATTGGATTTTTTTAAGATTGGCGCTGCTTTGACCTGATGTTCGATCAAGAAATCTGGATTCCGTCCTGATAATAAAGTCAAAAACAAGATACCGTGGGCTTCTATTGAAATCTGAGACGGATTTCCTGGAAACAGCACTATCGGAAGTTTTGTCTTTTCTTTTAGTTCGCGAATAATTACATCAATCGTATTTGTAAGCACAAGGCTTCCGCCAATGAAAATATGTGTAGCTGGAGATTGGTTTATTTTCGGGATGATATTTTCTAGTGAATCTAAAGCAACTTTATCGGGATCGAGAAGAATTGCCAGAAGCTTTTTGCCTTGAATTTTCGACTGGAGTATTTCGTTGTAGATATTCTGCATTTTTGTTTAGGGAAATTCGAAGATTTTCACAAAGCTACATTAAAGAAATAAACTTGAACGATTTTAGGATATAGATTCTCATCGATTCCCTTTTTGGAAGGCATAGACAAGGGTGTAGTTTTCAATTTCTTCAAAACAGATATCAAATTCTATGTTTAGGTTTCCAAAAGTCAGGAGCGCTTTTGTTTTCTGATCTTTCATCTCGAATGGAGCGACAAAAATATGATCCTTGAAACTGATTCCTTTTTCATTCCTGATTTTAAAAATTGCTTCTTTTACGCCCCAGATTACGGTTAATCTTGAAACGTAATCTTCTTCCTTTTTTTTATCTAAAAAGCCAAATTCGCTATTATCGACAAACTTATTGGCAATCAATATTATTTTTTCACGTCGGAGTTCGATATCAATTCCCACGTTTTCATCACTCAAAATTATGGCAGAAAAATCAAAAGAATGCGTTATCGAAATATGGGTCTCGTTTTCAAGGTGGGGCTTCCCAAACTGATCATAGTGAAGTTGCAAATCATTATGTCCGGATTCTTGAAGCAATTTCCTGACACTCAAAAAAGCTCTTTGGTGTACTTCCGATTTCATCGATTGAAGCCTATCTAACGTTTTTTCTTTTAGAATTACCTGTGAAAAAAGCTCATCAAAACTTTCCGTGATTTTCCAGATCAGGATTTTAGTAGTCGGATTATATTGGGTGATTTTGTAGAGCATTCTTTTTTTGGATGACCGATTTTCGCTAAATATTGAATATCAAAAAAAGGATTTGCTTCTTATTCAAACAATTACCATTATTAAACAAACCTTAAATAATTTTTTGGATTATTTTAATAAAAAGTAATTCCGTAAATTTGCAAAAATTTTGATAATACAAATATATACAAATAGATGAGTACAACGACATTACCTTTTGTGGCTTATAAAGTGAAAGATATTTCTCTTGCGGCTTGGGGAAGAAAAGAAATTGAATTGGCGGAAGCTGAAATGCCAGGTTTGATGGCACTTCGCAGAGAATATAAAGATGAGCAGCCGTTAAAAGGTGCTAGAATTGCAGGTTGTCTTCACATGACGATCCAGACTGCAGTTTTGATTGAGACGTTGATTGCTCTTGGAGCTGAAGTGACTTGGTCATCTTGCAATATTTTCTCTACGCAAGACCAAGCTGCTGCTGCTATTGCTGCTGCTGGAATCCAAGTGTATGCTTGGAAAGGCTTGAATGAAGAGGAATTTGACTGGTGTATCGAACAAACTTTATTCTTTGGTGAAGACAGAAAACCATTGAACATGATCTTAGATGATGGTGGTGATTTGACAAACATGGTTATTGATCGTTACCCAGAATTAGTTGCTGGAATCAAAGGTCTTTCTGAAGAAACAACTACAGGTGTTCACAGACTTTATGAGAGAGTAAAAGCTGGAACTCTACCAATGCCTGCAATCAACGTGAATGATTCTGTTACTAAATCTAAATTTGATAACAAATACGGATGTAAAGAGTCTGCTGTTGACGCAATCCGTCGTGCAACTGACTTGATGTTGGCTGGAAAAAGAGTAATCGTTTGCGGTTATGGTGATGTTGGAAAAGGAACTGCAGCTTCTTTCAGAGGTGCTGGTTCTATCGTAACTGTTACTGAGATTGATCCAATCTGTGCATTGCAAGCTGCTATGGACGGATATGAAGTGAAACGATTAGATACTGTTATTGCCACAGCTGATATTATCATCACGACTACTGGAAACAAAGATATCGTCGTGGGAAGCCACTTCGAAAAAATGAAAGACAAGACTGTTGTTTGTAACATCGGTCACTTCGACAATGAAATCGATATGGCTTGGTTGAACAAAAACCACGGTGCTTCAAAAATCGAAATCAAGCCTCAGGTTGATAAATATACTATTAACGGAAAAGATATTATCATCTTGGCGGAAGGTCGTTTAGTAAACCTTGGTTGTGCTACTGGCCACCCAAGTTTTGTAATGAGCAACTCTTTCACAAACCAAACTTTGGCTCAAATCGAATTGTGGAAAAACAGTGCCGCATACAAAAACGAAGTATACATGCTACCAAAACATTTAGATGAAAAAGTAGCTGCTTTGCACTTGGCAAAATTAGGCGTTGAATTGGAAACTTTGAGAGAAGACCAAGCCGCTTATATTGGTGTTGAAGTTCAAGGTCCGTTTAAACCTGAATACTACAGATATTAATCTATTTCAGATTTCTGAATTTAGATTTAAGATAAAAAAACCTCGCTTTCGGCGAGGTTTTTTATTTTTATTAGAGTTTGGCAAATTTGCCGTCCGGAGTAATTTTATATTTGAGATATTGGGCAAAAGTAACGCCTGATTCATCCGACTTAAAGTCCTTAAGATGGATAATCTTGTCTGAATCAATATAGAAATATCGTGATGATTGTCCTAAATCGCTTCCGTTAAGATAGGATATAGGCAATTTGTCTATCACTTTCCCATCTTTGATACTCAACAATACGTTTTGGGTTTGACTTTCGGGATATTCGCAGGTTTTGCAGTCTATTTTTCCTTCGTATAGCACAGATACTATCTTAAAGTTTTTGCCGTCGAAAACTTGGGCGCTTCTTAATTCTATTTTTGATTTTTTATTCTTCATGTCTCCAGAAGGAACAAATTCTTTGGCTATAAAAGTTTTTGCTTCCGGATAATCGACTTTGAAAGTACTTCTGGCAGGATTATCTCTATCCTGAAATAAAAACAGACTCAATTTGTTGTATAAAGAATCTTGGAGAGAATTCTCCTTTGACCAATCTGCAGGGAATTCATGAAGCACGTCTTTATCGCCATACGGCAGGCTTACTTTAGAAGATTCGCTTATTCCTTTAACAGTACTTACTTGGCTGATGCTTTTACTGCAAGAAAGCGTGGCTAGAAAAACGAGTATGGGAATTATTTTTTTCATTCTATTGGTATATGTTATGAATCGAGTTGCCGTCAAAATCACCAGAATGCAAATGGTCGTTGTGATCTGTAGCATACCTGTGCGCATTTCGCAACCAGGCTTGCTGCGTTGTTCCGGCAATTACTTGGGCAAAATTCCAATCTACAAAGGCATTTAATAAATTCTGTTCGTTTTGTCGATTAGCCAGATAGCTCGTGTCAACACTATCTCCGTTCGGGTGCGCCAAACTCGGGTAGCTCGTCGCATCGCCAAAACACATTCCTGTTGAGTTTACGCCTGCTAATCCGTATTGAGATAAAACGCCGACAAATGCTGCAAAACAGTCCGGGTTGCAGAATCGCCTTTGGGTATTGGAAAATCCATAAGCAATAACACGGCCATTTACGGCAACATTTAGCGTGTCCGGCATTCTGACCAAAGGCACATTAGTTCCGGATGCTGTATAGCGGACAATTCTCAAGGCGCCTGGAAAAGCTCTGGCATTCCTATCATTTCTGTGTGTTCCAGTCGTTACAATAGCATTTGCAAAAATATGATTGGTTTGTGCCGCTCCACCGGCAGGAGCATTTTCTGTACGGAGCGCTCCTTGAGGCACTGCTCCAAGCTGCTGTCCATTATTCCTGCCCATGACAGAAGTTTTATTGCATGTTGCAATAAATATTTCATTACCATAAATATCGTAATGATAATAGGTTACTTGTGTAGAACTTGGATTTTCAAGTTTGCTGATTTTCCTTCTGACTGTACCATTCATAGGGAGAAAATTATACGTTCCGTCTGTATAGGTAGTTCCCGATTGAACCCTGGCATAGATTTCATAAAAATTCCTGTTCCCTACCCTAAATCTTCCTTGTGCATCACTATTTAGGAAAATGCCTGCTTCTTTGACTTCTTCTGTGCTATCTGGACCATAAGCACAAGGCTCATTATCTGTTCTTTCTACCACTACTTCCAAATTAGCCGTGTGTGTTGCCGCAGCCGCTATATTGGTTGCCCAAGTATTGAAATCGGTTCGTAAGGATGGTCTAAGCTGTAGTTTTATAATCGCTTTATTTTCATGGTCGGCAAGATTCGTATAATGGTCGTGTGTTCCCGATGGATTTTCGGTTGTTCCTTTATTGTTTAAGGCATCGAAATTGCCGACGACAACAGTCATTTTTCTCCTGACTTCAAAATTCTGGGTTTCTGGGTTAAACCACATCAAACTCAGGGTTTCTGTATTTCCGGTCAATGTATTGTCGCTTGGCCTGATGACAGCGTCAATGGATAAGGTTGCCATATTTTCCGTTTCGATAACCAGATAAACGGTCTTGCCTAAAACAGAATCAAATGGCGTGTTTTGTCCGCCTTCCTGCTGTGCATGAAGGGAATCTATTCGGGTAAATGCCACATTCGCTCCTTGTTGGGTAACGGTCTTTTTTGCAAAATAAACACGAGTTATCTTTTGCAAGCTATCATCTGGCGTAACCGGAGAATAAGGCGGATTGAGCGTTACTGTTTGTCCTGTATCATCAATTGTTATCGGCATCGTTTAATTCATTTAATTGATAACTTATTGTTTTTTTATAATTCTCTCCGAATGAAAATTCAATCGAAATACTTGCTTTTTTAACCGTTCCTGTATTCATATCAAAAATAAAACTGCCATCATATTTGTCCAGATTAGGCCTATCTTTTGCTGAATCAAATAAAATTCCTTTATTTTTTATTGATTTAAAAATCATGTCGTTGTAAAATGGCGCAATCATTTTTCCCTTTACTACAACTTCAAGTTCTCGTTCTTTTAATTTTATTTTTTTTACCCGAGCTTCTTCTCCGATATTAACAACAGCATTTTCAACAAAATTCAAATATCTCACGCTTCTTTTTTTAATTGACAGAGGCGTATAGCTATCATAAAACGGATTCAGAAACAGGCCATGCTGTCTGTAATTTTTTATATCTAAAAGAATTCTCCTATCGTTACTATAGAAATCCCTGAGATATTGAAACATTTCTTCTACTTTCGGCCCGACATTACTTTTGGCTAATCTTTCTATTTTTTCTTCTAGCCTTTTTTGAATCTGATGTTGATTTACTAATTTATTGATGTTTAAATGTCGGTCTGTTTCTAAAATTACATTATCATTTACTTCTGCAATTCGTGCTAAAAAATCTTTTTCTGCCAAAGAAACGGTTCTGTTTTTATACTCAATATCAAAGACTTCTAATTGGATCAAATACGTTTCAAAGTCTTTTTTTAATACTGTTGAATGTATTGTTTTATTAATTTCGCTTTTTAAAACACTGCCGTTTTCTGTTGTTATTTCCATCATCGAAAATTCATAAAACTGCAAATGTTCTTCAAGGTATAAGCAGATATCTAACTCTTTTATGCCTTCAATTGTATCGGTAATATTTCGCATAGTAAGACTTTTGCTTTTTGAATTAGATTGAATTTAAAAATCAATTACTGCCAATCCATTTTAACACCTTTCTTTTTGTTGGCTATGCATTCTTCAATTGTATATTTTACCGGACAATCAAAACAATCTTCTTTTGTAAAAGCATAGCCGTCATTTAATGTAATTGTATCTTTAATTTTAATTTTCTTTTCACTTTGGCATATGGCATTGGCTTGAAATGATTCATAATCATTTTCTCCAATTTTTATGTCTTTCGATCCATAGCTGTAAGTAAGCAACTTAACAATATAACCGTCTTTATTATTCACTACCATCTCATACGCTTTGGAAGATGAAGTGCTTGAATATTTAATTACTGTATTGTTTTTATCCGTCACAATTTTATCAATTGCAAAGTCATGCTGTAATAGGGACTGATTATTTATCACTCTATTTGAAACCGGAACTTTAATTTTTATAGTTCCACTGTTGCTGATCGTATAACATGCCTTGCAATTGTATTCTGTTGGCTGAGAAATTTTGCCAACAACTTTATTGTTTTCATAGACCAAAGTTGAATCTGCAGTAAGACTATTTTTCTCTGCTGTACTGTGATTCTGGGCTTTGCATGAAAGCAAAATCATACAAGTAATTAATAAGCTGGTCGTTATCTTCTTACGCATTCGGTATCGTATTTAAAAAATTCTTTGGTCCATTTCGTATAATTCTGTCTTTCTGCTAAATTAGTTTCGCCACCATTAATCGCTACAGTAACTAATCTTATATTTTCGTTTTCAAGTCCTTTATCCATTTCAGCTAGAGTGGTTGGCTTGTAGACCGTTGAAAACCATCCTGCCGAATTAAAAGCATGAAATAATTCTTGAGATATTTTTTTTGCAAACGTTTTTAAACCATCGTAAAAAGCCGCATCTAATCCGGCAGTATTGGCAGCTGGTCTGTTGGCAACACATTCGCCAACGCTTTCATAACCGCTTCTTGTGGTCATATACGTTTGAGAAAAGGTTGTTGTGTTTATATAATCATAATAGGCCAAATAATTGTAATCGTGCGTTATTTGCTTCATACCTCTACCTTGGAAATCTACTCCTCCTTTATAATTGCTCGGCACGCTGGATCTACTTTCATACGTATAGGTAAAGCTTATTGTTTCTAAATACATTTGGCCGATAAAGTGAATTTTTCTTTTGCATGTATTTATGCCAAACTTTTTAAACATGGCATTCATTTCGTTGACGAATAATTGGATTTTATCTCTATTGTCTGAAATTTTGCCAGTAGAAATTGAAATTTCGGTTATTTTTTCGCCTCCGCTATTAAAGAAATGATCTCTCTTGCTGACATAATTCTGCTTGTCTCTCAGATGATAGATCAGGTCTATCATTTCATCAACAGTAATATCCCTATTGCAATAACATGGCGTACCCAAAACTTCAAATTGTTGCTGTTGTTGATTTAAAAACTCTTGTGTTTCATCAGGAAATTTTATTTCGTCTGTGGTTTCTGTTACTTCGCCTTTTAAATATACAAAAGCATTTTTATCGGTTCTTTTTTCAAATTTTTCTACTAGCTTTTTTAAATCTGCATCCGCTTTCGGTCGTAACGTAATTTCTTGCTCATATTCATTTTTATCTTTTGTAATTGAAAATTCAACTTTGTCTTTTTGTTGATCTCCAATCAGAAATTTTACTGGGGCGTCATAAACTGCTTCAGGATTTGCCAATTTGTTTTCATTGATTTGGACAGTCAATTTTGCCTTATCTCCATTGCATCTTACCACGATATAAACCTTATTGCCGATTGTTGCTTTTGGAATTTTCACCATTTCAAATCCATCTTCCTCTTGTTCTTCCCAAGTTACTTTTATTTGATCATTGGGTTTTAAAGCAACCGTATGATCGGGATCGGTTGCCAAATTTCGGATGGTCTTTTTTTCGGTCTTAAAGGTATCTGTGTATTTTTTTTTAACATCCGCAATTTTTCCGCCGCTCTTTACCGTATAGGTTTCTTCCTTTGGCGTCCATTTATATTTTTTCTTTTTTTCGGCAAAATAAATAGCAATAACGTCCACTAAATGATCAACAACATGTGGCGTATCATATACTTTTTGATTCGGATTTGCTGAATACGATTCGTTATTTTGTTCTTCACTTTGTGCCATTGCAATTTGGTTTTTTAGTTGAAGTCACTTCCTTTTTTATAGTGAGATTGGATTTTTTTTATAAGTTCCGTCCTTATTTTGGGATTCAAATCGCTCATGGACTTATTTAAATCTTCGTTCAAAACACAATCATCGTCTTCGGTGCATTTAAAAGGAATGTGATACAAATATTTTTTGTCGTTATATAAAATAATATACGAAAGCTTTTTTTCTGAATCGGAATTACTACAATACGTGAACGGAATAAAAACTACCTGAGTTTTTTTTAAGTTATAAAACCAAATATTTTTTTCGCTAAAAGCAATCATTTCCATTTGGTAATCGGGATCATCAAATTGTACATTTAATGAATGCTTTTTGTTTTTTAGACTTACATCAATCATTGTCTTATGGCCATCAAAAGGAGGCTCGTTAGGATTACATAAGGCATTTACGTTTACCGTTAGCCTATTCATTCCATTGCAATCTTTCCATTCTTTAGAAATTGAAATCGAATCCACTTTTACAACTTGTGATTCAACTTTATTTGGAAAAAAAGCAATAAGAAAGAAGAATCTAAGTAACACTTTCACTTGTAAGTTCTCTATAATAGATTGGTAATTCATAATCTTCCTCGTTTATTGTATATTCGATCGGATAAACACTTGAAACTCTGGCACTGTAAGCACTGATCTTAACGGCATCTCCTTGATTCCCGCCTAATCCAAATAAGTGCG
Source organism: Flavobacterium sp. N2550 (assembly GCF_025947265.1). Lineage (NCBI taxonomy): Bacteria > Pseudomonadati > Bacteroidota > Flavobacteriia > Flavobacteriales > Flavobacteriaceae > Flavobacterium > Flavobacterium sp. N2550. The sequence continues at coordinate 406,569 of NZ_CP110007.1, forward strand.
TCCCTTCCTTATTTTTTGCTACAGCAAAAGTGACGTGCTTTCTGTTATTTACCACACATATTGAGCCTAATGCTAGTTTGTTAGCATCTGTATTTTTCGCCCAAACGGGATCATCAAAATGGTCTGGTAATGTGACTGTCTTTCCGTCTCTTACAACTCTTTTATTTCTATATCTTGTATTAATGTGTCCATAAGTATAAGCTCCAGGATCACATTGAGCCGAAAAACTGTTTTGAGTCAAACACCAGCCTATGAATGAAGCGCACCATGCATTTGTAATCGTTGCACATCCAGAAGGCTTGTGCTCTCGATTTACTTGATGATAATCATTAATAATAGTATTACAATGCGTAGCTTCGGTTACTCCTTTTTCCATTTCTCCTCTCGCCGTGGTCAGCCAAACTTGTTCTTTATTTTTTATTTTGAAATACTTACCTTCTTCTTTTAAAAAGGCATTTTTGGTGCCTGAACCATTATCAATTCCCATATATTCTACATCCGGTTCTGAACAATTGATTTCTACATACACCAACGCTTCTTTACTAGTATCATTTGCAATGAGTTTTGCCAAATCAAACGACAAATTATCAGGCTTTTGGTTTAGCATTAATTTTAAAACCGCTTTATCTTTAAAACTGTCTTTATTAGATAATGAAGCATCAGACGCTAATTTTCCAACCTCAACTTCAAATTCCTCTTTTGCTGCTACATTTTTATAATTCGCAGGATTTGTAACCGCGTCGATGTCTTTTAAGTCAATAAAACTGATTGCGGCATCAACGTCTGAAAGTACTTTTCTTACGCCACTTTTTATTTTTACTTTTAATTTTTTTCCTTCCAATCCAACGGTTTCAATAACCAAGGCAACACCGTAACTTAATCCGCGTTCTTCTACTTTTGTTAAGTCTAAAGTGGTAACATTTCGAGCCGTCGTTAGATTAAATTTTGCGAAATATGCATTTATAATTAGTGGAGCGGCCTTAATCGCAATGCTTTCAACATTGGGTATTGGACTAGCTACTGCCGTATTAAAATCAGGATTGCAAGTAATAGTAGATTCTTTGACTAAAACTTTCTGTTCTTGAACAATTGATGTTCCCAAATTTTCCCAAGGGCTCAATTTTATGACGCTCATGCAAGGTGGAGGCTGCATGTTCTGGGCAGGCCATTTAGGATGACCGCAGGTTCCTTTAAATTGAAGGTTGACCATATTGTTTCCATCGCCTTGAGTTGCCCAAAGCTTGTCTTGCAGCATAAGTTCATTTGAAGTAACTTTTAACTCGCCGAGTTGTTGCGCGTATTCGCACTTTAGCTTGGCGCCATGCATGACTACTTCTCTCTTCTCTGATGGAGAGTCTTCGGAATCTTTCTTTTCTCGTTCCGCTCTTTTTTGGTTGAGTCTAGCATTATGTTGTTGGGTAGCCATAACTTCTAATATAAAACAAGATTATCCTTTACTTACTTTCACATCTTTGCCTCCCTGTATTACGGTAAGCGTAGTTCCCCTCAGTTTTAGATCTCCTTTAGAAGTCTGGATATCGGAATTTCCTGTAATCTGTCTATAGCTTTCTCCAACATTGTCGGTCTTGTCGTTTTTAACCGTGACATTTTTATTTTCAGAAGATTGGACATAATTTTTTCCGATGGTTTCTGTCTTATTGTTTCCAATAGAAATGTCTTCGTTAGCTCCTATTTTGGTAGCCATATTTTCTCCTACGTTGATGTCCAAATTTTTACCAACAGTTATTTTCATATTGTTCGGAGCGTTCACGCTAATATTGCCTTGCCCGTCCATGAGCCAAGTATTGCCACTTGGGTCTTCGATAAAAACACTTCCAGCTGCGTCGTCCATGATTACTTTGGTACCGGATCGAGTCTGGATTACTTTTTTATCATTGCCCGAGGTACTATAGCCGCTAGAAGCACTTCCATTGTACATCGCTCCGAGCACGAAAGGTTTTTCAGCATTTCCTCCTTCAAACGCCACTAATACTTCTTCACCGACTTCGGGAACAAAATAAAAACCTTTGCCGCCGCCCGAATGTGAATTCACCATCCTGATCCACGGCGTATTTTTTCCTGCATCCTTCTGCCAAGCAAAAGCTACTTGAATACGACCCAATCCTGCTGGATCGCTATTTGAAATTACAGTAGCAGGCTGCGATTCTGCCGTAGGAAAGCTGTGAACATTTCCATAAGGAGGAGAAAGAACGCTGTCTGGCACAGCATCAAAACTATTGTGATAGGTACCTGATTCGTCGCAAACATGCATAATGTCGGTAATGATATAATTTCCGAAATTTTGCTCTTGAAGCCCGTCTAAAATATTTCCAGTTAATGAAAACGATGGTTCTTTGATAGAAATTACGTCGCCAATTCTCAAGCCTGTTTCGTCAGAATCGCCTTTGGCCGTAACCATATCGGCAGTTCGTGACTGAAGCTGAGTAGTTACTCGGTCAATAAGATGCGTTCTTGAATTTCCTTCTTCTAAAGAGTGCGAATAAAGCATCGTAGAATTCGTTGGGAAAAGTTTTTTCGAAGATTCGAAAATAGCCTTTGAGTAGGCATCTTCTGGCTGGTAATTTACTTCCATCGAATTGGCTTTCTGGGTCTCTCCATTGGAAGGATCATAGCCCAAATATTCGAATCCGAGAGATTTCGCCCTCATTTCGATATTAAAAGAATGGAGGCTTCTGCCGTATTCTAATGTAAAATTTTTAGATTTTGGCTTTCCGAATAACAGTTCTTCGCCATTATAGTAAAACCACTGTCCTTTTTTCTGCGCAATCCTGCAAAGAAACGCAAAATCGCTCTCGCCATATTGTACCGTATAAGGCAAGGAAGTATCTTTTTGAACCTCAACAGCAGGCTTTAGGCTATCACCAGAATAGTCTTTCAGGACTTCATTGACAATGCTTGACAGCGTCTGGTCGTTAAACGATCGGATATTTGGAGGCCCTTCCATTAAAATTGTTGGACTAAAGCCGTTGATGATTATGCCGCCCGAAGCTCCAGACGTTCGGACCATTTGTGCTTCTGTAATAATTCCGTTGAAAACTAATGGAGAATCAGTCATCATGTTGGTAGGATTGATGCTGATCTTGACTGATTGTCCTACATATTTTTGCGCTTTGTCAATTGCTTGGCTGACAAATTCTTTAGGCAGTGGCTGCAAAATTGAAAAACGATGGTGCGAATGTACCTTTTGATTGATGACCAGTTTTGAAAATCGGGTAAGGTTTTCTCCCGCAATTTCTATTTTAATCTGCGTACTTATTGGCATGGCACTAGGATTTAAAAGTTAAAATAGATCTCGGGGGAAGATGCTGAATATGTTATAGTGAATTTAGTATTTTTCTTGTTTCAAAAGCCTTTCTTTAACATTAAATTAAGTTAAAATAATTTTTAATATTCTGATTTTAAAATCGATACTAAAATCACAATTAAAAATCTATTTTGTTCAGATTATACGTTTTTTAAAAGAAGGCGCTATGTATTTTTGAATTTCTTTCCATGTAAAAACAACTTCAAATTGTTCATAGCCACTGTTTCGATAATTTTCTGAATCTGCTACCATAAAAGAAATTCCTGTGATTTTATTTTTAGAATCGGTTGTTATCTTAAAATCTTGAAGTGCTTTTAGGCTTGGCTGTAATTTTCCATTTTGCTTTTTTAGTCTTGACTTGATACATTTCAAAAGTGCAGTATGGTTTATGAACAGTTGCGAACCTATATTTTTTCCGGTATTTAAATCGAAGCAGTAATAACGAGTGGCTTCAAAAGGAGAACCATAGGATTGCAAATGAACAGAGAAGTTCAACAGCTGATTTTTATCGTAAAAAATCTTGTACTGTTCAAATCCATAGTTCGCTTGGCGTAGCTCGTTATTGGATATGAGTTCCAAAAGCGTGTCTTTTTTTGCCTGAATTCTTTTTTCTGGAGTCTCAAAAGAAGGCTTGTTGAATATATCAAACGCGTTTTGAATTTCACCATAAATAGCAACAGTATGCTGATTCCCTGTATTAAATTTCACCTCTTCCAAAACATAATAGTTCGATTCAAAAAGTACCGAATCTTTTAAAATCTGGACTGTCTGGCTTTTAAGACTGCCGGATAAAAGCAATAGAAACAGGGTTGCTATTTTAAGCATTTTATTTTTCATCAATTACTTCTTTTGTGGTGGGTTTTTCTTTTCGTATTCTTCAAGAATTTTTGTCGCTTCCGGGTCTTTTGCTGCTTTTTGTTTTTCTAGGTAGGCTTTTGCTTCAATCTTTTGAGCCTCGTTTCCGTTCTGAAGCATTAAATCAAAGTGCCTGATGATATCAAACACGCCTTTGGCTTTTCCTCTTGCGTAATTGCTTTTACGATTTTTCTTTCCGCTGGCACCGTCATATTGATTGACACAGTTGATTACCATATCAATGTTGTCATCTTGAGCGTGATCTTTGGCATATTTTTTATTCTTCTTTGTTCCGTCGTTCCAAAAGTAAAGGGCTGACTGCGTGGCATACATGGCATTACTTGAAAGCAACAGATATTTTCCTTGCAATGCCACTCCTGGTTTTTCTTCTGTAAAATCGATGGCACCAGAAGTATCTCCTGTAAATGTGTTTTTATTTCTATAGTTCGTAAACGAAACATAGTTGCCACGACCTGTCAATTGCTTGAGGCCTCTTCCTTTGAATTTCCAACCATCCCTTGTCAGCTCGTCTCCGTTTCCTAAACCACGCTTATCTCCTGGATAAGGAGCATAGGCTCTGGACATCAGCGGAACTCCAAAATTAGAATGTGGTTTTAAATAGATATGATAGTCTACTGTTTTATCTGCCTTCAGAACTGTTTTAAGCAACTTGTCGTTTCGTTTCTTTTTATCTTTTGGATCAGCTTCGCCAGAATATTTTGCATACAGCTGAATATCTACAACCGTTGGTTTTTCGCTAAGCAATAATGTACTGAGCTGATCGTTGGTTTTTGCGACTTCAGCGCCTTTAGCATCCACAATCTTAAAAATTGAAGTCAGATTGTCTTTTAATGATTTCACTATGGTTTCGTCAATAGTAATACCTTTTGAACTGAAGACTCCTGGCGGATTTGAATAGTCTTCGTATTCTGAAAATGTTTTAAAATTAGCGCTCTCAACACCAATCTGAGCAACAAAATGCGCCTTTCTCAAACAAGTGTCTAGACCAAAGTCTTTTCGGTATTGGTTCAAATATGGAAGAATAGAATCTATAATCTCTGTCTGTTTTGCGGTAGGTTTTTTTAATCCTATCGTATCTAAAATCAAGGCTGATGTAAATTCTTCCTCACAATGCTTGCATTTATACGGTTCGTCTTTTTTAGGCAGCGGCGCAGCAGGCGGGACTTGGGCAGGTTCGCTTTTTTGACCACTATCTGTAATTTCAATCGTGCTTCCGCCATAATTGCACGGAATGGTACTTTTCTTTAATAACGGAAATTGATCCTGCACTTTGAGCGTTCCGACATCTTTCCATTCTCCCAACTGCATTACCGAAGCGCACGGAGCGGCACTGTTCGGGCTTTTGGTACAGGTTCCTGTAAAAATCAAGCTTTTGAAATCTTTTTCGACAACCGTGGCTGTCAATTTATCTTGGGTTGTGGGCGTGTCGAAGTTCACCTTCAAGATTCCTTGAGGATTCGTGCAAAGTTTGCATTCAATTTTAGCCATATCGATGACAAGTTTTAGGTCTTCAGAGACTTTGTCTTCTTTTTCGCGTTCTTCTCGCTTTTCGGCTATTTCTTTCTTATTATTTTCTTTGACATCTTCCATGGCTGCATATTTTTTACTTTTTTTAACCTAAAAAAAGCGTGGCATATTTGATAGATTGCATACTGTCTTCAAGCTCAATTAAAGCCTCTTGCAATTGATACTCTTTGTATACTAGTTCGCCTTCATATTTGTATAAGGCATTTGATCTGCCGTTTATTTTATATCTTACAAAATCTTTCTTTTCTGGATGGATCTGCTCTGTGACTTCGCTATTTTTAAAATCTTCAGCTATTTTTTTTCTGACAATTGGCATTTCCCATAAAAGATAATTCCCGAATAAACCATGAAAATAAAGTCCGAACATTTTATAGCTTGACAAAAATTCAATCAGCTTGGCTTCGTCTTTCAGAATCATAGCAATCTCGCTAAAATAGCTTTGTATAAAGCTTCCTTCGTATTCTTTTTCGAGCTCACGGCTGGTCTTTTGCCATCGGGAACTTAGTTCTGACTTATTAAAAATACGAACAATCTTTCCAGTATAATCAACGCCGGCTTCAATTTCGTCGAAAGCGTATCCAATCTGTTTTATCAAATATTCATCGGCTACGGCTACATTACTTTTTATCGAGATTTTAGCTGTAAAAATCTGATAAACATCCAAATATTCTGCTTTTCCAATCGGCATAATCTGTACGTCCCTGATATACGATTTTTGTATAGGACGCTTTTCAATCGAAAAATCATCTACTATGGTTTCAAATCGGTAACTATATCGAGCTCCAACCTTTGGTTCGAGGTGGTATTCTTTTAATCCGTGGACTATAGAAATCATTGACTTTAATCTTTTAATGTTCTCTTCGCTTTCTGTCGTTATTGGGCTCCATTCCAAACCAATCTCTGGATGCCGACCAATGGAAATATTCATTTCGCAATTTTCTCAAAAGCGTCTGAGGATGATAGGCTGTTACTACAACTTCTTCTAAAGTGGTTGTCCGTATATTTTCGTCTTGTTCTAGTTGTGGCTGTGGGTCTTCTCCTAATCCTGGAGGCATCGTAGGCCAATATTGTCTTTGTCCATCAAATCTAGACGAATTTTGCTCTTGATAGATTTTATTCTTTTCTATTTCTTCGAGCATCTTCTCGAGATTTTCTCTATTGATTCTGTCCTGCTTTCTTTTTGCCAGTTCTTCATCGCTTACGAAATCCCATTCTGGAATTTCATCTTTCATATAGCCTTCCATATAGGATTTTGCGCTTACTAACAGCGGATGGCCTTCCACACTATATTGAATTGTCAAATCATCGATCAGGGCATTGCTTTTTTCTTTCGTCTTCATTATCTCCTTGCCGAATTCTTCCATAAAATGTAGCGGCAAGTAGCTGTATTCTTTTTTAAGATAGCGCGTTCCGCTTAGCTTTCTATACACAAGGCCACTCGTCATGAAATTCCAAAACTTATTGTTTATTTCTATCTGATCATCCTTAAACCAGCCTCCGGCAATCAGTTCGTTCATATAACTCTTGAGCTGCCAAAGCGGCTTGTGGTTAGACGTTTCTATTTCGTCTTTATATTCCGTTTCCGTTTCATAAGCGCCGCCGATGTCACAATGCACGCCCGGAAGATTTTTTTCAATCGCTCTGTCCTTAATCTGGCGGATTCTCGTCAGCGAGAAATTTTTTCGATGTTCGTCTTTTGCTGTAAAATGTACCATTTTTTGAAAATAACCCAAGTTATTCAATTGCAGTTCTTCTACATCGTCATCGAAATGAGTTGAAACTACCTCTGTGGCCGCTTTCTTAAAAAAACCGTCGTCTTTCAGTTCGCCATTGACGTCGTATTCGCCTAGCCTTCCTCCAGATTCTCCGTAGGAAGAAACCGTGTCATAAATACCTACAAATCTTACAACGAGTGTAATGTCTTCTAGTTCTTCGGGGGTTATGTCGGTATTTTTAAGAATACTGTATCCCAAATGTCCCATTCTTGGAAGTTTTCCTTCTACCAGAATTTCAGAATTTATTTCCAAACCGTCTGCATCGCCTATAGTTCTTCTGTATTTTCTGACCGGCATTCCTTCTGAATACGGGTTAATTGGATAATAGCCATCGGGCATACTAAACGGTTTTGGCTCGTATTCTTTTTTGACATTTACTTCATGGACAAAATTTCGGGCGGAAGCAGCACCACGGCTGAAACCAAACGCATCTATAGTTATTTTGGTCAGTACTTTATTTCGGTTATTTCCTTTTCTTTTCTCCTCGTTAATCTTATTGGACATGATTTCGCAGGCCTTTCTTACTTTGGCTCTGACTCCGGTCAATCCAGCTCCGAAGGCAAAACCATCTTGGCTGTCTTTCTGCTTGTCATCTGTACCCATACCTTCAACATAAATACGATATTCCTTGTCGCAATATTTCCACATTCGGGCTACGTTAGTGTAATCGTTGCTATAGCTGTTATCAGTTCCCATCTTATCCATGTAGGTTCTATGGGAGCCGATCAAATATTGTTCGTATTCGGTAGGGTTTGAAGGAACGCCTCTTTTCATTAGCTTTTTGTAGGCTTCTTCGTCTCTTTTTACGGACTCAGAAATCTGGTCATCGGTTAAATTTTCAACACCGCCATTCCTATATTTTCTTCTAAGCTCTGTGTTTGTCTTGTTGTTCAATGTTCCATCGATAAAGACACCAAAAGTCAGTTCCAGCTCTTCTTCAGGAGCTTTTGATTCGCCAGTGTTATATACAAAACTTTTACCCATGGTCATTCTATTAATTGTAGCAGTCCAAAATTTTCAATCTATTTTTTACGAGATTTGAAAATATTGATGTTGTTTTCTTTTAATGGTATTGTCTTATCGTCGGTTTTTAACGCTACAGTTACATACGTATTTGTCTTATTTACGGTAAGCACCAAGGTTGCTTTTGCATTCGGGTCGCTTTCATAAATAGATGCAAATGCATTGAAAATTTCTTTTTCATTAAAATCGAGAGAACCGCCGTAAAGCTGTCCGGCTTGATCGTACCAGCCAAGACTTAACTGTTTTGGAATGGCTCTTTTGGCAACTGATTTTTCAGGCAAGTTTTCAGGAAAAATTTCATCGCGTTCACCATTAAACAACGTATAGCTAAAATCGGCTACCTTTCCACCATTGTCGACAACAAAATCAATCTTCCAATCGTATGTTTTTCTGTAGGTGTCCCATAATCCAAAAGGGATCGGTTTATTTTGGTTTGCTTTTTGGACTTCCAATGGTACAAAGCTTTCTTTCGACATAATCCTTTTGACATTGGCTTCATCAAAAAGAAGCTTGTCATGGTCGTCAAGCTTGCTTATTTCTTCTTGAGAAATTTTGATTTTAGACGCTTGATACCTGCCAATTTCTACTTGTTTTGCAGCGCCAGCCAGCCAAATGACAGCAACTCCGCCAGGAGCAAAACCTACGATTATGGTTCTATAATTTTCTTTTCTCCTACCCCACTTTTTATTATTTTCTTCATAACCTTCTTTGAATAATTTCACCATCTTGTTATGGTCAATTTCAGTATCGATATCGTAAAAAACGTTTTCTGCGTAAGAAATCCAAGTCACATTAAGTCGATTAGGAACTGGTTTTTCTCCAGAGCTCATACCACTTCCAAGTTCGCCCCAATTGCCTGCGTCTGGACCAAGGCTTAGGCTTACGTAGCTTCCGTCTTCTGCTTCGAGGCCTCCTTTGTAGACTTCAATCGGATACCCTAATGGACTATTGATGTTTTCTTCCCAGTAAAATTTTTCTATATCCATTATTTTTGTGCTATGATCTTTATTTGCGTTAGCTGTATTTGTGTTTTTTGCGTTATTTTCTTTGCAGGAACTACTGCAGGCCAATAGCAGCAGTAAAACGAAAAAAGAGGGTCGTATTAGTTTCATTTTTTGCTGAATTAGCCTTTGTTTACTTTGGCATCTATAGCTCCGAGCACCTTGGCAACGCCTGCGCTTTGGAAAAATATATCTCCTTGTTCTGCCTTGTGTGTTGTCGTTCCGGTATTTTCTTTCAGATCGCCGTTTACTTTGACGGTCTTGTTTTCGTTGATTGTCTCGAAAGCTTCTTGGGCTTGCAGTCGGTCTTTCATCGTAACGTTAGTCGTCCTGTTTTCGCCAATATTCGTAATCATATCTTTTCCTACGGAAATATTAAAGTTTTCTCCAATGGTAAATGTCATATTTTTGGGAGCATTCACATTGATGTTGCCTTTGCCATCCATCAACCACGTATTGCCACTCGGATCTTCAATAAAAATGCTTCCTTCGGCATCGTTCATGATTACTTTTGTGCCCGATCGGGTCTGAATTACTTTTTTATCATTTCCAGAGGTATGGTATTCGCTCAAGGCGGCTCCATTATACATTGCTCCTAATACAAAAGGCTTTTCAGCATTGCCACTTTCAAAAGCCACGAGTACTTCTTCTCCGACTTCAGGAATAAAATAAAATCCCTTTCCTCCGCCAGAATGCGGATTTGTCATTCGAATCCAAGGCGTATTTGTCCCTGAAATTTTCTGCCATGCAAAAGCGACTTGTACTCGTCCAAGACCAGCAGGATCATCGTTTGAAATTACCGTTGCAGGTTGTGATTCGGCGACTGGAAAACTGTGTACGTTCCCATAAGGCGGCGAAGCAACAGAATCTGGAACGGCATCAAAGCTATTATGGTAATTGCCCGATTCATCGCAAATGTGCATGATATCGGTAATAATATAGCTTCCGAAATTTTGCTCCTGCAATCCGTCAGACAGGTTGCCCGTCAATGAAAAAGCAGGTTCTTTGATATTAATGACATCGCCTATTCTAAGTCCGGTTTCATCAGAATCTCCTTTAGCAGTCACTAAGTCAGCGGAGCGAGATTGCAATTGGGTTGTGACACGGTCGGTCAGATGTGTTTTAGAATTTCCTTCTTCCAAAGAATGCGAATACAGCATCGTTGAAGTATTTGGGAATAGTTTTTTTGAGGATTCAAATACAGATTTCGAGTAGCCGTTTGGCTCATAGTTGACTTCGGATGAGCTTGCAGTTTGGACTTCCCCATTTGAAGGATCATAACCCAAATATTCGAATCCGAGTGACTTTGCCCGCATTTCGATATTGAACGAATGCAGCGTCCTTCCATATTCTAAAGTAAAATCTTTGGATTTCGGCTTGCCAAAAACCAATTCTTCTCCATTGAAATAGAACCATTGTCCTTTTTTCTGTGCAATCCTGCATAAAAACGAAAAATCGCTTTCAGAATATTGGACAGTGTACGGCAAAGTAGCATCTTTTTGAACAGAAACAGCAGGTTTCAAGCTATCTGCAGAATAACCGCTCAATACTTCTTGAACGATATCAGAAAGTGATTTATCTGTATACGATTTGATATTTGGTGTTCCTTCTAATAAAATAGTCGGGCTGTATCCGTTGATAATTATGCCTCCCGAAGCTCCAGCTGTTCTGACCATCTGTGCTTCTGTGATAATACCGTTGAAGGTCAATGGCGAAGCTGTCATCATATTTGACGGACTGATCATGATCTTTATAGATTGCCCGATATAGTTTTGGGCTTTGTCGATGGCTTCGCCTACAAATTCCTTAGGCAGCGGTTGCAATAGCGAAAACCTGTGGTGTGTGTGTACTTTTTGGTCAATCACTAATTTTGAAAAACGGGTAAGAGTTTCTCCTGCAATTTCTATTTTTATCTGGGTACTGATTGGCATGATGCTACTTTTTTAAACTTGTGTTATTTCTTTTCAGAAACTGTCTTTGAAATCGATTTCAGCTTCTCTTGGGCTCTGGCATAATCAGGCTGGATTTCTAATGCTTTTTTATAATCGGCAATTCCTTGTTCTTCCTTGCTTAGTTCTAACAAAAAGTCGCCTCTATTTGTAAATATCTGGGCGCTTTTGGGTTCTGAAATTATGGCAAGATTGTATGCTTTTAAGGCTTCATTTTGCTGATTCATATCGCGAAACAGAGAGGCTTTGAAATTATAGCCAATGCTCCAGTTCGGGAATTTAGAATTCAACTTTTCGATGGTTTTCATGGCTTCTTGGCTTTTATTATTTTCTGCCAAGGCTGTGGCTTTGTTTATATAAAACCATTTATTGTCTGGGTTTATAAGTAAAGCTTCGTCAAAAAAGACTAAGGCTTCGTCATATTTCAGTGCTTTGGCTTGCAACTTGCCGATGAAATTTTTTATATCGGCATTTTTTGGAAATTTTTTATCCATCTCGATTGCGAGCTCTAAGGCTTTGGCGTCATCATTATTTCGAATGGCCATCGCTACTTTTTTATTCAGGTCTTGAATTTCTTGGGGAAAGGTTTTGATTCTCGCAGAGAGTTCTGAATTTTCCGCTTTTATTTCTTGAAGATAAGCATTATCAAAATCAGAAACGACATATTTTTTTTCTTGACCATACGATTGCATAATCAACAAAAAAAATAGGAGTGTATATATTTTTCTAATCTTCATAATTTATATTTTTTTACCAGCCAGGCTTCAAGTTTTCAAGCTCTGATTTTTCCAGTGGAAGAAACACATACGTTGCCTTATAAAAATCTGTAAAATATTTATCATTCAGCTTGCCTTTTCCTTCGATGGTTTCGGTAACAATTACCAGCTTCCCATTTTCTACATAACCATAGCTGTAAACGGCCACATCTCTAGGAACTGTGATGCGTTCGATGATAATTTTATTTCCTTCTAAATGATAATATCCTTCCAAATGTGTCTTGAATCCACCTTTATTTGTAGAAGCAATATGTTTCTTAATGCTTTCAAGATATTCTTGGTTTGTATTTATCGTCTTATCCAGGTCAACCGTAAGATTTGCTTGTCCTGTATTATAAAATTTATAGAAAATATGTTCGTCAGCTTTTCGCTCTCCCGTGTCTTTATTCCAAACAGATTCTAAAACGTAAACCCCATCAGTCCGTAGGGGCGTATTTGGGGAAAGAAGAAAGTTTTCTTCAAACAAACGGTAGTCTTGTTTGGTATACATGCTTTTTGAACAAGAGAAAAATGCGACTGCCAGCAACATGATTCCTATTTTTTTTTTCATCAAAATCCTGTGTTTATATTTGGTCCGGTCTGTACTTCCCAATAATTTGGCCTTTCGGATGGAATCAGGTGAAAGTTAATAAATCGGTGAATCAAGTCTTGCGAATACATATGGCTTTGTCCAAGACCATTGATTCCGAAACTACCTTGCGGCGTTCTGGCATGAAAAGAAGTCCTTCCTTGGTTTAAATCAAAAGAATGGGCATTCGGATTCCAAGCGACTCCGCCTCTTTTTGCATTTAAAAATTCCTGACCCACTTCTGAAGCCGAGGTCGGAGTATAATTGAATGCTTTATCAGAGAATTTTTCAAATCCGCTGCTTCCGATATGTCTTTGCTCAAATTCTTTAAGGCTACGATCTGCAGCTTCAGAATCCAGAACATTCTCAGAATCGGTATCAGCCGTAAAAACGTCGCTAGCTACTATCATTTGGTAGTTGCTTCTGTTGTTTCCGACAATGACTTTTCCACCTCCTGTCCACCAACGATCATGTCCGTCTGCAATGCCTATTTTTTTGAAGCCTCCAAAATCATTATAAAATTGGAATCCAAAATCACTGGCTCTTAATTGCAAAAAACCGACTTGTTGGTTTCTATTATTATTGTTTAATATCAAGCTGGTTCCGAGTGTCGCCGAATATCTATAGGTATCTTCCATTCCCGTTCCGCTCTCCATATGCAAAGGATACACAGACATTGGGTTTGCATGTCCGCCACCAGCCGTAATCTTGCCTGTCAAGACAGTGTCAAAATTCATGGCATTGCTGTCGGAGCGCGTACCAATACCTCCATTATAGGCATTGATAGCAATATTGATACCTGGTTCAACCGGGCCAAATCTTCGACTAACGCCAACGCCGGCCGTACCGCTGAAATAAGATTTTGGACCTCCGCCGAAATGCCAACTCAACCCTATAAAAAATTTAGTATTAAGTTCGTCCATAAAACTTTATTTTAGAATTTCAATGGCCAGTTTCTGGCAAATTGTGAACCGTTCATGTTTATTTCTTTAGCTGAAATTACGATCTCAATTTTCATAGACATCGTATTATAAGCAATGAAAAGTTCATCATATCGGATGCAATAGGCTTCTTTGAATTGGAGCTCGCGCATTTTTGAAATAGCATCTCGCCTGTAAAAGGTCAATTTTCCATTTTTGGTCTGCGAATTACTAACCATCCAATCAAACAGCATTGTGCTTTTTGTAGATTCTACAACAATCCGGATCTTTCCACCGGCCGGATCGGCAGATGGCTTACCGCTTTTATCAGTATCTTGACCAAGAGTGCATTGAAATTCTAAGACATTCAACACCTCTCCGTCAATTTCAAGCTTTGCTAAAAATGACATAAGTAGATAGATTTAAATAATTAAAAAAACTGCAAATAGTAAGATATAATGATAAAGGGAATGCAGTATTACAAACCCTTCATCATTAAAAACTTTAAAGTAATTCTAATTGAATTAAACCCATTCATTAATGTGCTCACCGCCGCCCATTGAAATTTCTTTTGCAGAAATTGTGAAAGTCTCGGTCAATGGATTACCATCTTGAGCATCGAAAGATTCTCTGTATTTTACCAGATATCCTTCCTTGAAGTTCATTTCTTTAAGTTTAGCGTCTGTATCACGCTTCACATACTGGATTGATCCGTCTTTTCTTTCGAAGTTGTTGGTCATCCATTCAAAAAAGAATGAATCTCCAGTTGATTCGACAGTTAAATTGATTGTTCCCCCTCTGGTAACAGATGATGGGCGACCACTAGCATCTACTTCTTGATGCAAATCATACGAAGCGTTCAAAATGTTTAATTCCTTTCCGCCAACTTTTAGTTTTGATTTGAATGACATAATAAAAAAATTTAAAGATTAAAATTTATTAATTGTGATAGAAGTTGGGGGGATTTTCTATTCTATTTTACTTTTATATTTTGGTATTCTAAGATAGCATTTTTTTGATACAAATACAATTAATTCGACGTTAAATTATCAAAAATTAATCTGCAATACCCTGTATATTAATATTATAAAATTGTTATTTGAAATTTGCTATATTATTTTGATTCTGCATATTCAGTATCCCAATCGTTTCCGTCATCGCCTTTTTGTCCGTCCATTTTAATAAGGAAATTTTTAGCCGGAAAATACGGTTTCAATCGGATATCCAAAAAGATTCTGTCTTTTTGATTTGGGTCTTGCTCAAACCTTTTGATTTCAAAATCTTCAATCAGCTTATCTGGTCCCGCAACATTGTCTAAGAATTTCACGATCTGATTCAAGATTTCTTTTCTGGTTTTTGCATTGAAGTTTTCAAAAGCTCTACGGTTTAAGAAATCCATCAAAACTTTCGTCACATAGTCAAAAACACGCACTACAGAATACGTCTGAAGTCCAAGGTTGTCTCCGTTGAAAAGCGTTTTTCCAGAAAAAGCCATTACTTTTCCGTATTCGTTTACCATCGGAATCAATCCCAAGTTTTCAAGATTGGCAATTTCGCTTTTCTTCAAGTCAAACTTAACACCGTCAACTTCGTTGATTCCTCCGTATTTTTTACCGGCCGTTACTTGCGACATCAAAGTATTATAAACTTTTCCTGCCAAAGCCGTGGAAGGTGGAATGTATAAGTGATCGGCTTCTTCAATCTCATCATGTTTGCCACGACCCACAAGCCAGTTGCACGCCATCATGACATTGGAACGGTAGGTATCACCTCCTGTTAGGTTTGCCGATTCGAACATTTCCATTACATCATCCGGTTCGTCTAAATGTTGGAAATCTGTAATCAGCATTACTTTATTGTCATAGGCAATTTTGGCCCATTTTTCAATCACTTTGTTGGATCCTAGATAACCTGGAATAACCAAAAGCGAGTAATTCTGACGCAAGTCTAAACGATCAAAGCCATTTACCAATTCTTCTTGGATGTTATCGATGAAACGCGAATTGTCAAGATCTTTTAACTGATCCAGCTCAGCGTTCATGATGGAAATGTTTTTGACTTTGCTTTCTTCTGTATTTTTATAGAATAGAGAGATTGTTCTGTAGTTTTCTTCTAATTCTTTGGATTCAGCAACAGCGATAGAAAGATTTTTCTTTAAGGCTTGTTCTGCAAGTTCTGATTTTTTAGTGCTTTCAGAAACCAAGTCCAATAAGTTGTCTGTCGTTTTTAAAGAATCAGCCCAAAGTTTCAAGACTGTTTTCAAAGCTTGGCGCTCGGCTTTTTTGCTGCTTTCGCTTAAGAAAATGTTTTTACGTGCCTTTCTTTCTGGATTTAAGTTTTGTACGCCTTCGATGGCGCCCTCCAGAAGGTCAAAGCCTCCGTACTGTATAAAAGATTCAACATTTTGCTCCAGAGTTCTCGTTGAACGTTCCTGACTCGCCAATGTATTATTCGTTGCTTTAGTGTTTTCTTGATTTGCCATGGCTTACTTATTTATCAGTTTGTTCGATTTCTTTTATTAATGCTTCGATTGTTTCGATGATTGATTGTCTAGCTTCCGGATCTTGAAGCGCCAGCTTTAGGACTTTGTTGGTCTTAAGCTGTTTGATCATTTTTTGGTATTGCTCATTTTTAGTTTTTAAGTCAGCCAAAAACGGACTTTGTGCAATGAGCCCATTGATTGAAAAATCGCCAATATTTTTAAATCCTAATTCTTCGCGGGTAATTCTTCCCTCGTCATCTTCAAAAGCCACGTTGATTTTTGGGTCAAAGTGTTCGAAAACTTCGTCCATATTTTTTAATCCTGTAACAATTTCTGGCCGTACAGGCGTATTAGGTGTTAATTTCTGAGCGATTAAAGTTTTATTTTGAGGGATTTCAAGGATACTTTCCTGACCTTCTTGTCTGACTTCGTTACCCCCAATTCCATAACTGTTTGAAAATGAATTCGCCATGCTGTCTAGTATTAAATGTTAATGTTAGTATAGAAAAAGAGCTTTAAAAAATTGTCTTATATCTGTAGTTCAAGTTGATTATAGTCACACAACCATCTTGGTCTTTTTGCAATTCGATTTTTTTAATATTGATATTCCTGTCTCTGATTGCTTCATCTAAATCTTTTAAAGAAATTGTCTTGCCATTGCGTAGCTTGACTAGCGGCAGGTCGTCTTCACAGAAATATCTTTTTACGTTTTCAAAAGAAAGCTTGTCTTCGCTGATGCCTAAAAGTATCGCTTTAAACTTTTCTTCATTGAGGCCCGCAAGTTCCGGACTGCGTTTTGGAGCATCAGGCAATTGCTTGAAATAATCGCCAACGATATCCGCTCTAGAATTGCTTCTTCTTTCTAATCTTTCAGAAACAACATCTTTTACTTCTTTTTTGGCAGGCAGTACTGTTATTTTTACCTGCTTTACGTATTTTATGTCGCCATTAACGACTAACGAAACTATTTTTTCACCTGGAATTCTATATACATAGGTAGGATTCTGATCAATCGCATCGATCTTGATTCCATCTCCAAATCTCCATTCCCACGATTTAGCATGTGAAGTAGAGTCTTTGAATTGCACTTTTTCTCCTTCATACACTACTTTTGGGGCATAAAATTTAGGCAATAGACTTTCATCAATCACATCATTTTTCGGAAGAATTGTGATTGTTTTTTCAATAGTACAGTTGTTATTTATTAAAAGCTTTACAGTGTACTTTCCAGGTTTTGAAAAGGAATGCGCGACTTTTGAGCGGTACGAGATTTTACTTCCGTCGCCAAAATACCACCTCCACTCATACGAGTTAGGCGTATTATCTGAAAAGGTAATGAGCTCCCCTGCTTTAAAGGTTGGAGCATCAATCTTAAACTCTTTAACAGTACAAATCGCTTTGTTGTTTATTTTGAAGGCCAGTAAGCCACAAGAAATGACAAAAATTATAATGAAGAACAATATAATTTTTCCATCAAAGTGGGTTTTTATTTGATTACTCTTATTCATTTTATAATATTGGTAAATTATAAACTGCTGGGGGCGATAAATAAGCGAAATTTGTCTTATTCCAAATTTATAAAAATTTCCTTTCGTTTTTCATGTTAAAATACTTTATCAAAAAAATTATTGTTAAAGTGACAATGAATTAACATATATTTAAACCGTCAATGCTTGATTTTACTACCTTCATAATTAATGATAATATTTTGTTAAATTCGCTTTATCCAAATGTTAATTGTGAGTTTTGTGGGTAAAAAGTATTAATTTAACATCATAGAAAAGGATTTTAAATCCTAAATGTATAAATTAGTTCCCAAAATTTTTAGGTTTAAATAATCAGCTTCCCCCTTCAAAAGCACAAAAGATTATTTAGCTATTTTAGTAAAGTTTCTGAACTAAACCGCCGTTAATTATGTTTAAAAAGATTGTTTTTTTAAGCCTTATGCCTATATGTTTTGTTTCTTGTCTGCCTAAAAAAGACTTTGCTATCACCGATGATTTTGTGGCTTCGCAAGCTGGAAGCACAAAAAAAGGAGCTGGCAACAAACATACTTACAATACTGTTTTGAGCGATGAGGACAAAAAATATTTCGCAAAAAAATTAGAAGTCAGCGAAACAGAAATATTAAATGAGAAACTATATAATTTTATAAAAAGCTGGGAAGGCACAAAATATGTTTATGGGGGAGAAACGCGAAACGGAATCGATTGCTCAGCCTTAATGCAAGAGCTTTATACGTATGTGTATAAAAAAGACCTTCCGAGAACTGCTTCAGAAATGAGCATGGACAATAGGATTGAATTGTTTAAGTCTAACGAAAAATTGCGCGAAGGAGATTTGGTTTTCTTCAGAATTACTGAAGAAAAAATAATCTCTCATGTTGGAATTTATCTTAAAAACAACAAGTTTTTTGCGGCAAATCAAGTTGGAGGAGTTGAAATCTCAAGCTTAAAAAAAGCTTTTTGGAAAAAAAATTTCGTAGCCGCCGGCAGATTTAAACAATAATTGGGGTATGATAAAAAATCGCTTTTTTGTTGAAAATTACAGAAACTTGACGCCTTTTGACTTAAGGGTCGAGCTGTTATTTGATACGCTTTTAAAAAACAGGACCGACGACCTAGATGTGGTTCTTAAGCCGAATGGCGTTTTTTACAGGAAATTCAGCAAGGACACGATGAACATTACTACTGATGTAAATGATTCAGACATCTTGAACATCGATATCAGTCGTGATGGATTCTATGACATCTTGCCTGAAAGCATCACGCATAATTACAGAAATCGTGATCAAAGAAATGATGCTTCGCAAGAATTTAAAATCCGTAAAAAGGAAGAAAAAGAAGCTCGCCATTTCTATAATCCTTTAGAAAATGAGCTATTCCGATTCCGACACCAGATTGAACGATACGAGTCCGATTTCTTTTCAAAACTAAGCACGAACGGAATTGCCGATATTATCAGGATGATTCTTGGCGTCGAAAAAAATATTCCCGATCTCTTGACCGTAAAAATGTTTTACGCTTTGATGAAGCTCAAAGGAAATTCTGGACAGAATATCTCTGATATTACTGCAATTCTTGAAAAAATATTGGGCGAAAAGATTTCGTATACATCTAAAAACATCCAATTGGAAAACGGCCATGATGTCGTAGAAGATTCGGGAGAGATGATTATGGGAATCACGACAACCTTGCAGAGCAATCAGGAAATTTTTCTAAAGAAATATAATTTCACTATCGGACCTTTAACGAATCCCGACAACCTTCCTAATTATTTCAACGATCAAGTTCTAGAAAATTTTTTAACCACGTTCTTTAACCTTTTTCTTCCTTTTCAAGTACAATATTCTTTTGAAATCCAATTAAATTCAGAAGACGAGCTATTTGCAATGGATGACACAATTTATAAATCAAGACTAGGAATATCAACAGTAATATGAGAAAATATCTAAATCAAATTGGCGGGGGCGAAACGCTTGTCTATATCTTTTTAGCCATTGCAATAGCGATGATTATCAGCATGTTTATTGGCATGAAAACGCCAAAATTCAGACAAGAGAAAAAAAGCTTCTTCATCTATATTATTTGCCAAGGATTAATGCTACTGATTTTCGGCGCGATTTTATTCAATTTAAAAGACACGACAGTTAATATCCGATTCATCTCATTTCAAGTATACCTGCTGATTGCTGGAGCCGTACATTTAACTTTTTTCTATTTGTATTTCAAGCAATTCGAAGCCAAAGAACTCTATAAAGAAATCTTCATAGCTATTGTTTCCGGAATTTTCTTGGAAGCCTTTGTAATCATGCTTATAGGACATTTCCAAGAGTTAGTTTACATGTACTATTATCTTGGGACGATGTTGTTCTTTTTGGTTCCAACATTTTGTTTTACGCTTTTCAAAACCGCTATTTCGATTCCGGCAAAGCTTCACAAAAGATGGTTCTATCCCGTAAATACGAAATATCCTGCTCCGCAAATTTCTGAAATGCGAAATATAATTATCGTAAATTTAGTATTCACGAAAAAAGCAAATGATTCAACAATCATTAATTTCAAAGTAAAAGCGCCACGTGCTTTCGACTTTGGAAAACTGTTTTATTATTTCATAAACGATTACAACGAGAAGAATCCTAACAGCCAAGTCCGTTATCTGGACGACAAAAACCAGCCGTATGGATGGTATTTCTACACCAAGCCAAAATGGTTCAGCTCATCCGATTACATCGATCCTGATTTAGCAATAGACACCAATAACATCAAAGACGGAGCAACGATAATTTGTCAACGAATATAATTTTTTAATTATGGCTGAAAATATTAAACACTTTCCAGTAAACTGGATTGATGGAATGAAAATAAACAAAAATCACTTCATCACCTTGCAGGACAATATTGAAGATTTGGTCCGCGATGCGCGAAATTTAGGCGTAAACGAACTGAATTATGGCTTGATGTCTACAAACCTGACACGGCCTTTCCAATATTCGATTTCTATAGATGCGCATAATGAATTGAGCGTAAGCATCAAGCTTATCAAAGCAGTGACACCTGGCGGTGGAAGAATTGAAATCACCGATTATACAGGAGAGTTCAATGAGAAAATCGAATTGAAGGATTTTGACCTAAAAGAAAACAATTACTTTCTTTTGCTGAATGTTGATCCGTTTCAAAGAATTCCTACCGGCGAGCAGAACATGGAAGAAGTACCGCCACGTTTTCCGAATGCGATGTCGCGCTATTTCCTGACAAGCGTTATCGAAAGCGAAGTAAACCAAAATAATATCGGCGCTTTGCAATTTCCGCTGGCGAAATTCAAGACTTCGGCCAACAGTTATGAAATCTTGACGGATTATATTCCGCCTAGCTTGACGGTCAACAGCCATCCGACATTGATTACCTTGTTTGAGAATTACGAATCGTTCTTCAAACAGATGGAGTTCAATGCCGTTCAGATTTCTCAAAAAATCAGATTCAGGAACAGTACCGAAGACGAAAACTTAATCGCGAACATGGTTTTTGAAGCTTGCGAAAAAATCTTAAGCTACGTGGCGCAGAATATCACCAGAAGCAAATGGGAAAACTTCTCCATGAAGCCGATGGAAGTTCTAGAAAACACAGTAAGCCTGGCACGAATCATCAAAAACAGCTTTGACTCTTTTTCTGGAGATGGAAAAGAAATGCTTTTCAATTATTTTTCAGAATGGACAGAAATTTCCAGCGGGGATTATGAAAGGCTTTTTTCAGAAACCATCAACACCAAATACAAAGCGTATGATATTGAGCCAACCGTACACCAAGTGAATAATTTTATTTCAAAAATAGATTACCTGTTCAATATCTTAAACCAGCTAGACTATATCGGCAAAAAACGCGATGCCGGAATTTTTGTTAATGAAAACATTGTCAGAAACGAAAGAGTTAGCTTTTTCGGCAACGACGACAAAGACAACAATCCGCCAAACTCAGCGCCAACTTTTTTAGCAGAATAAACCAACCCAAAAATCTACACCAACAATGGATATCTTAAATAGAAAAGAACGAACTTCCGCATTCCTACTGTTCCTGCTGATGTTTATCATCACGACCGGAGTATTGTTTTTTGCGATATTTTTTAACTACAAATTGCCTCTAAAAGAAAATGAGGTCTTAAAAAGCGAAAACGACCGAATCCTGACCGAGTTTAACTTCCAAAAACAATTTTCCGACAAGATCGAGCATATCGGCGTGTTGATTGATTCGCTGGACAAGGCTCCTGAAAGCTTTCAGTTTATCGAACAGAACATCAGTTTTGAACTGGTAGACCTAAAGGAAAAAATTCCTGCTGATTCTGACCAAAGCTTGAAGCTATACGACAATGTAATCATAACCATCAATGATTTGGTAAAAACCAAAAAGTTGCTGTTGCAAGTCAACGATTCTAAAAAAGAAATCGATTTGCTGAACAAACAATTGAAAGAATACGAAGAAGAAAACAAGGAATTACTCCGTGATCTGCGATTGACACAACAATTGAGAAGAACTAACTAAATTCGAGAATTATGATCACAGAAGACATCTTGCAGGCAATCCACATTGCAAAGCAATACGCTAAAGACAATTTCAATCAAAAATATTCTCCGGCACATTTGCTAAAGGCGCTTTTGAATCCTCAGTTCAACTTTATGAGAGAGCTTGATTCTAAAGGAATTGATGTTTTCTATCTTGACGAATGGGCTGATATCCGAATCAGTGAATATGCAAAAGCTTCAAAGCCAAGCGACGATCCGGCTCCAGACAGCGGCATGAATGCCATTCTTGCCGAAGCAGAAGAAATTGCAAAAAAATCAGGTGATGAAATCAGTTTTGTGCCTATTCTAAAAGCATTGGTGACTCCAGGCGTTGGCTTTTCGCACGACCAGCTAAAATCCTTGCCACTGACTCCAACTGATTTATCATCATTATATGGTTCTGGAACTGCAAGCACGCAGTCCAATTCTGAAAAAACAAAAATCAATCCAGCAGGAAATTCGTCCACATTAGACAAATATTGTACGGACAAAATAAAACATTATAAGTCGAAAGAATCAATTCCGATGATCGGCCGCGATGAAGAATTGAAAACAATTACAGAAATCCTGAACCGAAAATTGAAGCCACACGTAATCGTAATCGGCGAATCTGGTGTCGGGAAATCAACGCTCATTGAAGGTTTCTGCGGAAAAATTGCCGATAAGACTATATTGGCCGCCTTTAACAACGCCAATGTTTTTGAAATCAACATCGGTCCTTTATTTGCTGGCGCTTCCTACAAAGGAGAAGTCGAAGACCGTCTTCAGAAGATTTTCAATGAAGTAAAAAACTACGAAAAGCCGATACTTTTCATCGATGACATTCATGAATTATTCGACTCCAATCAAGGAAATGGAATCGGAAGCATCATTAAATCAGAACTTTCCAAAGGCGACATTACGTTTATCGGAGCTACAACTACAGAAAAATTCAGAAAATCGTTAGGCAAGGATGATGCGCTTTCCAGAAGATTTGAAACGCTGGAAGTCCATGAACCGAATCAAGATCTGGCTTTGAGAATGATTAAGAACGTGATTTCCCATTATCAGACACATCACGATTTCAGCATAGACGAAGAAGGCTTGAAAGAATCCATTCGACTTTCAAAACGCTACCTAAAAGAAAAATCGCTCCCCGATTCGGCGCTAGACTTAATCGACAGGACGATGTCTTCTTTAAAAGTTGCCAAAGAAACCATCAAAAAAGAACTGCCAGAGCTAAAAAAACAACTTGAGGCAATTAACGATATCATTGAAGAATTAGAGAGAGAAGAAAAAATCGTCTGGCTCCATTCCGATATCCAAAACAAGACTGGAAAGCTTTTCAGCGACAGCGAAGAAAACTTTTCATCCGTTGCAAACGAACAAAAAATCGCGCACCTAGAAGGGCTTTTGGCCAATATGGAACGATTGAATGACGAAGAAAATATTGTTTCTTCTTCTCACCTGTCGCACGTCGTATCAGGCATTACAGGAATTCCAGCAGGAAAAGTAAAATCCGATGAACGCGAACGCCTGCTTGACATAGAAAACACCTTAAAAAAGAGAGTTATCGGCCAAGATCATGCCGTAAAAGTAGTTTCAGATGCCATATTAGAATCCCGTTCAGGATTGACCAAGCCTGGGCAACCAATCGGCTCTTTTTTCTTCCTAGGACCAACAGGGACTGGAAAAACAGAATTGGCAAAATCGCTGGCTGATTTCCTTTTCGGAGATGAAAATGCGATCATTCGTTTGGACATGTCAGAATTCAAAGAAGAACATTCTGCTGCGCTTTTATATGGTGCGCCTCCAGGCTATGTAGGGTATGAAGAAGGCGGACTTTTGGTTAATAAAATCAGACAAAAGCCATATTCCATTGTACTTTTTGACGAAATTGAAAAAGCACATAAGTCTGTTTTTGACGTCTTTCTTCAAATTTTGGATGAAGGAAAATTGCACGACAGATTGGGCAAAGAAGGTGATTTTTCGAATTCGGTGATTCTTTTCACGTCAAATATCGGTTCTGACTTTATCGTCAAATCGTTTGAAAAAGAGATCATTCCAAAATCAAATGATCTGATTCAATTGATGACCGGCTATTTCAGGCCAGAGTTTTTAGGGCGTCTTACCGAAATCATTCCGTTTGCGCCAATCAGCAGAAAAAGCGTTTCGAGGATTTTTGACATTCACTTAAAGAAAGAATTGTTGCAATTACTAGAAAAATTGGACATCACGCTGCATATCGACGAAAAAGACAAAGAACAGATTGCCTTGATGGGCTTCACGCCAGAATACGGCGCACGACCAATCAAAGGAACAATCCGAAATCAGCTGAAAAGACCGCTTTCACGCATGATTATTTCCAACGAAATCAAAAAAGGGGATACACTCAAAGTCACATTGAATGAAGAAGGAGAAATTAAATTTACGATAGAAAATGAAAGACCTATTCTACAAGATTCCAATTGATTTCAAGCGATTATCAAGCGGCGAAGATTTGAGAAAAGTCACTATCGAAGAATCTCTGGCGCAATATATTTCCCTGATCATCACAACGATTTTCGGAGAATACAAATACGATGACGAGTTTGGAACTGTTATCTGGGAAACCGATTTTAATCTTTTGGCAAATGCCAATCAGCTAAAAGACATGATCAAAGAATCTGTTCATGAAAAAGTAAAAAAATACGAAAAGCGCCTGATTGTTACCGACGTAACTTTAGGCGTAAGCGAAGACACCGTAAGCTATGAAGCCAATATCCGGGTAAAAAAACGCTTGGACATTGTAGTTTATGGTGTAATCAAAAAAACAAACCAGCCGTACTATTATAAAAGCTCCTATTTTTTAGCGCCGTTTTCATTTAAATAAAAAGCATCGATGAACCAATTATCAAAAGACCAAATTAAAGACCGATTACTCAAGCGCGCCGCCAAACAATGGGGCTATTCCGATGTGGAGCTGGAAAACGTCTTTGACCCGATCGTTAACCTGCTTTTTGATGTCTGCGCCAAAGAATTGGAGAAAATTTCCAATGAAGTTTTTTCTAGCCGAAGAAGAATTACCGAGCGTTTGGTAGACATCTTGACTCCGACAGCTTCGGCAAAAGCCACTCCAGCACGCGCCATTGTAAGAGCTTATCCTGTAGAAAATGAAGTGACTTTGAACGATTACCATCAGTTTTATTTCCAAAAAAAGGAAGCAAATCCTTACAATCCTACCGAAAATATAATAAAGAATTATTTTTTCGGGCCTACAAAACCTGTAAAATTAAACCGCAATAAGCTCAATTACGTAATACTTCCAAACGGCGTACAACAGGTCGTAAAAGAGCAATTCAGGGAAACCGTAAGCAGCAATAATTATATAAAGCCTGCTCCTCACGGAACCATTTGGCTTGGACTGAAACATCAAGGTGACGGAATAATCAAAGACCTGATGTTTTATTTTTATTTGAAAAACATTCATGACCGCAATACTTTTTTCCACTTCCTGCCAAGAGCAAAATGGTATTTGGGTGACCATCAGCTAATGACGGTCCAAGGATACAATAATGACGAAAAGTATGACAACAATTATGGTGAATTGATTCAGGAAGAATTTTATCATATTGAAAGGACTCAAGAACACACGAATGATTATTACAGAAAGAATTTCATCACGATAAAAGACATCATCAATATCGGCGACAGTCATTACTCCATACCACCGGAACTCAGCAGTTTTATCCCTGCAGAAGATCTGAAAGTTATGGCCGATGAAAAGCTGATCTGGATTCGTGTCGAGTTTCCTAACGTAATCGGAAAAGACATACTTTCTGAAGTTTTTTGTGCCAATAACTGCTTTCCGGTCATCAATAAAAAACTAAATGAAGTTCAAGGAAACATCAAAAGCCTGCTGAACATTTATCCTTTACATCTGAATGAAGAGTTTTTTCTAGAACTTTTTTCAGTGGCAGACGACAAGAACAAGGAATTCGATGTAATCAAAAATGATGATGAAAAAGGCGACAATGATTATGCGTATCTCAGATTTGGTGGAATAGCTCGTTTTGACGAGAGAAACGCGACTGAAGAAATCAACTATTTAATTGATCTGATTCGTGATGAAGCGGCAGCTTTTTCTAGGCTTGGCCACGATTTTACGGACAATAACCTGAAAGAAATCAACCAAATCATTTCGCGTTTTAGGAATAAGATGTCGCAGGTTGGCATGCAGAATATCAACAATCCTTACTTAATCCTGAATACAGCGAGCAATACCAATAAAGGCACCCTATTTGCCAAATATTGGACGACAAACGGAGAAAGTGCTAATAAAATCAATACGTTTTCAAGATTGGTTTCGCATAAAGGTTCTGATTTTGAAAGAGACAACATTATGTTCTTATCCACTACCCAAGGCGGAAAAGACGAACTTTCGAATTCGGAAAAAATCTATGCGTATCGAGAAAATCTGGTTTCCAATCAAAGAGTCGTAACGCGTCAAGATATCATCATTCTTTGCAAGAATCATTTTGGCGATGCCATTACTAGAGTCGATGTAAAAAACGGCATACAGACCAGCTTAGACAGCAACGTGGGCTACACGCCTACCATCGACATATATCTTGAACGAAAAGACAAGGAATATTATAATGAAGAAGAATGGTATTTCTTGAGCGAAGATTTAAAGTTGATGATTGAAAACCGAGCAATAAACATAGTTCCTTTCAGGATTATCTATTCTTAGGCCAATAAGAATTTCGTGAAATTTATTTCATCTTATCGTTTTTTTGTTATTTTTATAAAAACTAAATTATAACCTTATGAAAAAACTAATTTTTACGGTAGCGATAGGCGGTATGTTGCTCGCTACATCCTGCAAAAAAGAAGAAACTGTTACAACCACAGATGGTGATGGCAATACAACCGTAACAACAACGACAACCAAAAGCAATCTGGATCTCGAATTAAGCGAAAAAGCAAAAGCGAATCTGGATGAAGCCGAAAAGAAATTAGCCGAAGCAAAAGCAAAAGGCGATAAAGAAGCCGAAAGAATTGCTCAAGCGGCTGTAGACAAAGCGAAAAGTGCTTGGGAAGCTACAAAAGATGGCATAAAAGAAACTTCTGAAGATATTAAAGAAGGAGCAAAAAAGGCCAAAGAAGATATGAAAGAAGGCTATAACAATACTTTAGAGAAAGCTAAAGTCGAATAAAAAAGAACAACAAAACAAAAAGCCCATTCTTTCGAATGGGCTTTTTAATATCAAAAATCTTGTTCTTATGCTTCAAATGGAACAACAGAAACGAAAGATTTGTTATCTGATTTCTTTTGGAACTTAACAACTCCATCAACTTTTGCATGTAAAGTATGATCTTTACCCATGTAAACGTTTTCTCCTGGATTGTGTTTAGAACCTCTTTGTCTAACGATGATGTTCCCAGCGATTGCAGCTTGACCACCATAAATCTTAACACCTAAACGTTTCGATTCTGATTCTCTACCATTCTTGGAACTACCGACACCTTTCTTATGAGCCATGACGTATTAGTTTTAAATGTTAATTATTCTTGAGTTTCTTCTTTTTTAGCCTTAGCAACTTTTTTCTTTGGAGCTTCTACTGTTTCTTCAGTTGCAGGAGCAGCTTCTTTTTTAGCAGCAACTTTTTTTGCACCTGGAGCAGTAATTCCAGAGATTTGGATTTGAGTCAAATACTGACGGTGTCCGTTTCTCTTTTTGTAACCTTTTCTTCTTTTCTTTTTGAAAACGATTACTTTATCTCCTTTTAAGTGTTGTAACACTTTGGCTTCTACAGAAGCACCTTCTACAGCCGGGGCGCCTAAAGTGATTGTTCCGTTATCATCCAACAAAAGAACTTTTGCAAAAGAAATTGCATCTCCTTCTTTGTCAGCCAAACGGTGAACATAAACCTTTAAGTCTTTGCTTACTTTAAATTGTTGCCCTGCTATCTCTACGATTGCGTACATAACAATGATGTTTAGTTAATTTTTAAGGATGCAAATATACAATTAAATATTAATCCTGCAATTCTCACGGAGAAAAAAATTTCAACCTTCAAAAAGACAGACTTTTAGCCTCAAAAGAAGCGCTTTTGAAGGATAATCCTGAAAAGTACGGATTTAGTCCCGTTAAAAAGTTATCTTTTCTTAAAAAAATCTTGAAAAAAAGTTACATTTGGCGTAACAAAACACACATTTGACATACAAATGTCAAAATCAATAACAAATTATTAATCGTTATGAAAAAATCATTAATGGCTTTGGGTTCAGTTCTCATGCTCGGAAGTGTCGCTTCAGCTCAAAAAGTAGCTTTTGAAGAATATACACTAGAAAATGGTCTTCATGTTATCTTGCATCAAGACAAATCAGCTCCAGTTGTAATTACGTCTGTAATGTATCACGTGGGTGCAAAAGATGAAAACCCTGAAAGAACTGGTTTTGCTCACTTTTTTGAACACCTTTTATTTGAAGGAACAAAAAATATCGGTCGTGGAGAATGGTTCAAAATCGTTTCAGGAAACGGCGGTACCAATAACGCAAATACTTCTGACGACAGAACGTACTACTATGAAATTTTCCCTTCAAACAGCCTTGAGCTAGGATTGTGGATGGAATCTGAAAGATTAATGCACCCTGTAATCAACCAGATTGGCGTTGACACTCAGAATGAAGTTGTTAAGGAAGAAAAAAGACTTCGTGTTGACAATCAGCCATACGGAAATCTTTTTACAGCCGTAAAACAAAACATGTTCAAGAAACACCCTTACCGTTGGGCTCCAATCGGTTCTATGGAACACCTTGATGCAGCTACTTTAGAAGAATTCCAAGCTTTCAACAAAAAATTCTACGTTCCTAACAACGCAGTTCTTGTTGTAGCAGGTGATATTGATTATGCTCAAACAATTAAATGGGTAAAACAATATTTCGGTTCAATTCCAAAAGGAAAAACTGATCTTACAAAACAAACTTTTACGGAAGACCCGATCACTCAACCTATCAAGGCAACATACGAAGACCCGAACATTCAGCTTCCGATGTTGGTAACTGCTTACAGAACGCCATCAATGAAAACTCGTGATGCGAAAGTTTTGGATATGATTTCTTCTATCTTGAGCGATGGAAAAAGTTCTAGATTGTACAAAAAAATCGTTGACCAAAAGAAAATGGCTCTAGAAATTGGCGCATTCAACTACAGCCAAGAAGACTACGGCGTTTACTTCATCTACGGTCTGCCTATGGGAGATGCTACGCTTGAAAGCCTTACTAAAGAAATTGATGAAGAAGTCACAAAACTTCAGACTGAATTGATTTCTGAGAAAGATTTCCAAAAATTGCAAAACAAATTTGAGAATCAATATGTAAACAGCAACTCTTCTGTTGAAGGAATTGCCGAAAATCTAGCTACATACTATTTGCTTTATGGCGACATCAACTTGATCAACACAGAGAACGAAATCTATCGTTCTATCACTCGTGAAGAAATCAGAGACGTTGCAAAAAAATACTTGAACCCAAACCAAAGATTGATTTTGGATTACGTACCAGCAAAAGACAAAGCTCAAAACTAAGATATACATCATGAAAAAAACAATATTCATTTTATCAAGCTTGTTTTTAACAGTAATTATGCAAGCACAAGACAGACCACAGCCAAAACCAGGTCCAGCTCCAGTTATCAATATCGGGAAACCTGAGACTTTTGAATTGAAAAACGGATTGAAAGTAATGGTTGTCGAAAACAACAAGCTTCCAAGAGTTTCTTATAACCTGACATTAGACAATGCTCCTTATGCAGAAGGCGACAAAAAAGGAGTTGCTGACATCACAAGCGCATTGATCGGAAGCGGTACTAAAAAAATGTCTAAAGACGTTTTCAACGAAGAAGTTGACTTTTTAGGAGCGAACATTGGATTTAGCTCTAACGGAGCTTATGCTTCTGGACTTTCTAAATATTCTGACAGAATCCTTGAATTGATGGCCGACGGAGCCCTAAATTCTGTTTTCACTCAAGAAGAATTCGACAAAGAAAAAGCAAAACTTATTGAAGGTCTTAAAACGCAAGAGAAAAGCGTTCAAGCTGTAGCTTCAAGAGTTGAGGACGTTTTGGTATATGGAAAAAACCATCCAAACGGAGAATACCTTACAGAAGAAGGAATCAACAAAGTAACTTTAAACGACGCTATCTTAAACTACAATACCTACTACGTGCCTGCAAATGCATACCTAGTTGTTATTGGAGATGTAAAATTCAAAGACGTTAAGAAAGCAGTTGAAAAATATTTCGGTTCATGGAAAAAAGCAAGCGCTCCTGCAGTGACTTACTCAGATCCAAAAGACGTTCAATACACTCAGATCAACTTTGTAGACATGCCTAATGCAGTTCAATCAGAAATTGCTTTGGTAAATGTTTCTAACCTAAAAATGACTGATAAAGATTATTTCGCAGTTCTTTTGGCAAACCAAGTTATTGGAGGAGATTTCAACAGCTACCTTAACATGAACTTGAGAGAGGCTCACGGATGGACTTACGGTGCTCGCTCTAGCATTCGCGGTGACAAATATGTTGGGAAATTCAAATCGAATACTCAAGTTAGAAATGCTGTAACAGACAGTGCTGTAGTTGAATTCTTCAAAGAATTGAAAAGAATCAGAACGGAGAAAGTAGCTCCAGATATGTTGAAAAACGTAAAAGCGGGGTATGTTGGAAATTTCGTAATGCAGATCCAAAAGCCTGGAACTGTAGCACGTTATGCTTTATTGACTAAAACACAAGGCCTTCCAGCTGATTTCTACGAAAACTACATCAAAAACATCAATGCAGTAACTGCTGATGATATCATGAGAGTAGCAAACAAATACTTCCTTGCTGACAACACAAGAGTTGTAATTACAGGAAAAGGAAGCGAAGTATTGCCAGGTCTTGAAAAATTAGGAATCCCGATGTTCTATTTTGACAAATTCGGAAACCCGATAGAAAAACCAGTTGCAAAAAAAGAAGTTCCTGCTGGAGTAACTGCTAAAACAGTTTTTGAAAACTACATCAAAGCTATCGGTGGTGATAAAAACGCAAAAGCAGTAAAAACTGTATTCTCTACTTTAACTGGAAATGTTCAAGGAATTGCAGTAACTATGACTAGAAAATCTTCTGCTAGCGGTAAAAAAGCCGACGAAGTTACAGGCATGGGACAAACATTGAGCAAAGAAGTTTTTGACGGAACAAAAGGATACGAGTCTGCTCAAGGTCAAAAACAAGACTACGATGCGGCTAAAATTGCTGATGCTAAATTCTACGCTGCTCCTTTCCCAGAATTGACTTTGGCTTCAAAACCAGGAATCACATTATCCGGAATCGAATCAATTGACGGAAAAGACGCCTATGCGATTAAAGACGGCAAAAAGACGCTTTTCTACGATGTAAAAACAGGATTGAAAATTGCAGAATCAAACGTTGAAGAAGCACAAGGACAGCAAATGACGCAAGTAGTTACATTCTCTGACTACAAAGATGTAAAAGGCGTGAAAGTTCCTTTCAAAACAGTTTTGAACGTTGGTATCGAAATCGAATTAACAGCTTCTGATGTAAAAATCAACGAAGGTGTTTCTGAGACAGATTTCAAATAATCGAACTCAAGCATAAAAAGTAAAGGCTGTCATTTCTGACAGCCTTTTTTTATTTAACTATTTCCTAGCCGACAGATAAACTCCAATCAATACAATAAAAGCGCCCAAAGCTTGAACCAAAGTCAGGCTCTCGCCATCTAAAATTCCCCAAACGCAAGCCACTATTGGCAGCATATACGTAACTGAAGAAGCAAAAATTGGCGATGAAATCTGTATCAGCTTAAAATAAATCACATTCGCAACGCAGGTCCCAAAAATTGCCAAGACTCCGACAAAAAGCATTGATGTTTTTACGTTCGGAAGATGCGCCACTTCAAAGAAATTCGAACAGCACAAAATAATAAAAGCCGGAATCAGTAGAACCGTAAAATTGCCGACTGTAATACTTAACGGATTCAGATCTGAAAGATATTTTTTAATCAAGTTTACATTAATAGCATAGCAGATTGCGCCACAGATTGCCAAAGTAGCAAACCAATAATTCTGTCCGGGATGATTAAC
Organism: Flavobacterium sp. N2550; assembly: GCF_025947265.1. Lineage (NCBI taxonomy): Bacteria > Pseudomonadati > Bacteroidota > Flavobacteriia > Flavobacteriales > Flavobacteriaceae > Flavobacterium > Flavobacterium sp. N2550. Next base: position 438,950 of record NZ_CP110007.1, read on the forward strand.
CGCGCCGTTTAAGATTAGCAAAGCGCTTCCAAGCAAACCAATTATAACGCCGAAAACCTGCCTCCTTTGAAAACTCAGTCCAAAAACCAAGGCACCTAAAACAAGAGTCCCCAATGGTGTCAACGAATTTAAGATAGCACTGATCGAACTGTCAATCTGGGTTTGAGCAATGGAAAAAAGATAAGCCGGAAAAAAAGTCCCCATCATGGCAGTCAAAGCGATATATTTCCATTGATGCTGTTTGATATTCTTTAGGCTTCTAAAGCCAACAGACAGCAAAAAAACAGCAGCAAAAATCATGCGCAGCGACCCCAATTGAAAAGGTGTCAATCCAACCAAACCTCTTTTTATAAGGATAAAAGAACTTCCCCAAATCAAGGAAAGAAAAATCAAGAAAAACCATTTGGACTGGATTGCTTTCATAGCTATTATTTTGTTGCCCAAAATTCTGCTATTTTAATGAATTTCAGGTTTCTTTTTTTATTAATTTTGTAAACCTTTATAAGTCAAAGGAATTGTTAATTCAAATTTTAAACACAATACTATGAATTTCTCAAAATCATTATTAGTCCTTGCACTCTCTGGAATCATGTTTGTTAGCTGCAAGAACGAGCCAAAAGCAACAGAAACTGGAGAACCAACAGAAACTGCAAAAGATTCAACAGCTGAAAAAACAACTGCTGCCAATCTTCAAACAGCAAGCTTTCAAATTGATGGCATGTCTTGTGCTGTAGGATGCGCAAAAACAATCGAGAAAAAACTGGCCAGCCTTGATGGAGTGCAAGAGGCTAAAGTTGACTTCGAGAAAAAAATAGCAACCGTAGCTTATGACGCGGCAAAACAGACTCCAGAAACATTAGTAGAAACAGTAGAAGCTGTTGCAGGCGGTGAAACCTATAAAGTTTCAAACGTAAAATCGTCTGGTGATAAAGCAATGCTTTACAAAGAGAAAGAAAAGGAAAAAGAGAAAAAGAAAAAAGACGACAAAAAAGCTTCTTGCCACGATGAGAAATCAAAAGATGCAAAAGCTGGCGGATGCTGCTCAGGAAAAAAATCTTGCTCAGCTGATGAGAAAAAAGCAAAAAGCGCTTAAGTCTTAGCCCATATACAAATAAAAAGAGAACCAAATTGGTTCTCTTTTTTTATTGTTTCCATCGTAAGGTTTCCATCAAGACCTGCATGTCATTCTTGACATAACTCGAAGCAGGCATTATCGAATCAAAGTTGGGCTTTGCATAAAAATACACCGAACCCGTCACAAAATGCCTGGTACTGTCAGTAGCATAAAACAGCGCATTAGTAGCCGCATTACCTCCTACCTTATAAAACATACCATACACTTTATTCTTTTCATTTATGAAAGGCTGCTCCATTATATCATCTGCCTTAATTGTATGCTTGTAAGTCAGAGTCTGGGCATCTCTTAAATGCGCTTCGATATCATTTTTTACCGGCTTGTACGTCAGATAAATGGTAGCTTTCATTTTAGGATAGCTGATCGTAAAATTACAAGTTCCCTTATCTGAAATAACAGCATCCTCGTTCATATCAAATGTAAAAGGGCAATTATTTTCAAAATGCACGTATTCAGCCATAGGATATTCCAGCCTTAACTGGCCAGCAGGCTTTGGAACTGTATCGTTTTGGCAGCTAAATACCGAAACGACAATAAATCCAGAAATTAAAAGTGCTATACTTTTCCTAAACATTATTAGTATTGAAGATCTTCTTCTTGGGAGCTTGAATCAAAATTAGCAGATTTTACATCAACTGAAGATCCTTGTTTTCCAGCATCAATATCTTTCTTTGTGGTCAAGAAAGTAAATTCAGTTACCTGAATTTCTGTGGTGTATTTTGTAATGCCTTCTTCAGTCTGCCATTGACGGGATTTTATCCTTCCTTCAACATATATCTTGTCTCCTTTTGACAGATATTTTTCGCAGATTTCGGCGGCTTTGTTACGAACAACGAGATTATGCCATTCGGTAGAAGCAATCTTTTCGTTAGTTTGCTTGTTTATGTAAATCTCATTTGTTGCAAGGGGAAATCTGCCGATGCAGTTACCGCCTTCAAAATAGTGCATTTTGACATCATCGCCTAAATGTCCTATCAAAATCACTTTATTTAACGTACCATTCATTTTTCGTGGGGAGTTAGTAGAAACCTTCAAATATAATAATTTCTATCAAATTTGGCTTATCAAAGCAAATCTTTTTCAATAAAATTGTGAATTACTATCGGAAATGGAAAAGAAATCATTGATTCATAAGATATTGCATTTTCAGCCACACCTTGAATTTGCACCCTTAAAAAACGTATATACAAATGCTGATGTGATAATTTATGCAAGATACTCTCATTATTTAACGGCTTTATTGACAAGATTTCAAATTTTGAGCCATATTTATCAGAAATCAATTTTGAAATTTCATCAAAATCGACTTCAGATTCGGTTTCAATAAGAGGAAACTCATATAAATTATGCCATATCCCTTTTTCGGTTCTTTTTCTTAAAACATACTGCTCGTTATCGTCAGAAAAAACCAAATAATTAAAATAACGATTTCTCACTTTGGTCTTTTTCAACTTAACCGGAAGCTGGTTTACTTTATGCTTCTGCAAAGCCAAGCAACCTGAATTCAAGACACATATTTCGCAGTCTGGATTTTTAGGAACGCATTGCAATGCACCGAATTCCATAATCGCTTGGTTAAATAGCGCCGGCTTGTCTTTTGGAATCAACGCAGCGGCCAATTCCGTAAATTCTTTTTTTGCGCCGCTGGAAGCGATATCTGTTTCAATATCAAAATATCTTGACAAGACCCTGAAAACATTTCCATCAACTACAGGAACTACTTCATTATACGAAAAAGAAGCGATAGCCGCGGCCGTATACTCTCCTACTCCTTTTAACTGTAGCAAATCCTTATAGTTACCCGGAAAAATTCCATCCAATTCAAAAGCCACATATTTTGCGGTATTATGAAGGTTTCTCGCTCTAGAATAGTAGCCTAATCCTTGCCAAAGTTTCAGCACCTGCTCTTCATCAGCATTCGCCAAATCAAAAACAGTTGGAAATGAAGCGGTAAATGATAAAAAATAAGGCAATCCTTGCGCAACACGTGTCTGTTGGAGCATAATTTCCGACAGCCAAATATGATATGGATTGACCGTGTTTCGCCAAGGCAAATCACGCTTATTTTGTAAATACCATTGGATTAACAAGTTAGAAAAATTCATCAGATAAAATTGGTTAGCAAAAGTAAAAGTTTATGTTATTAAATTTTAATCGTTTATGGTTGAAATATTGTTTTTTTAATTCATATATTTGCAACCTCAAAATTTTACACAATAAATTTAAAATAAGAAAGAAAATGACGAAAGCAGATATCGTTGCGAAAATTTCAGAAAAATTAGGTCTTGAAAAAGGAGACGTTCAAGCAACAGTTGAGTCTTTTATGGACGAAGTAAAAAACTCTTTGGAAACTGGTGATAATGTTTACTTAAGAGGTTTTGGTAGTTTCATCATCAAAACAAGAGCTGAAAAAACAGGTAGAAATATCTCAAAAAACACTACAATTAAAATTCCTGCACACAATATTCCTGCATTCAAACCAGCAAAGGTTTTTGTTGAAGGAGTTAAAACGAATACTGAAGCAAAAGTAAACTAATTTATTAATCACTAAATTTTCAAAATATGCCAAGTGGTAAAAAGAGAAAAAGACATAAGGTAGCGACTCACAAACGTAAAAAGAGAGCGAGAGCTAACCGTCACAAGAAGAAAAAGTAGTCTGACTACTTTTTTCTTTTTTAAGAATATTTACAATAGTTCATTGAAATTTGAAAATAGACTGATTAAGAGAATAGAACAAAGACAAGGGCTAAGCTTCTTAACCCTTGGTTTTTTCTTCTCAAGACTATTTTCTCCGGGTACAATACCTGTTAAATAATTGTTTAATCCATCTGTAAATAAGATTTTAGATTTTGGATTTTAGATTTTAGGTTTTTAAATCTATACTCTTCTCTCTATATTCTATTTTCTGAAAAAACAGATAAAAATTTACAGTGTGAATAAAGAACTGATCATCCGATCTGGTTCGGAAGCCGTAGATTTTGCCTTATTAAAAGATGGAAAACTAGTTGAATTACACAAGGAAGAAGAAAAAAGCAACTTTCAGGTCGGCGATATTTTTATTGCCAAAATCAGAAAGCCCGTTGCGGGATTAAATGCTGCTTTTGTAAATGTAGGCTTCGAAAAAGATGCCTTTTTGCATTATCACGATTTAGGCCCAAATTTAGCTTCCCAATTGAAATTCATCAAACTTGTAAGCGCAGGTAAAATAAAAGATTTCTCCCTAAAAAGCTTTCCTTTTGAAAAAGAGATTGACAAAGATGGCGTTATCACTGATGTAATTAGTGCCAACCAGTCCATTTTAGTACAAGTCGTCAAAGAACCTATATCGACAAAAGGCCCAAGAATCAGCTCTGAGCTTTCTCTTGCCGGTCGATTTATTGTTCTCGTTCCTTTTTCTGATAGAGTTTCTATATCACAAAAAATAGAATCCAAAGAAGAAAAAGATCGTCTTAAACGCTTAGTACAATCAATCCGTCCAAAAGGATTCGGTGTTATTGTGAGAACAGTAGCAGAAGGCAAAAAAGTAGCCGAACTAGACAAAGATTTGCAGAATCTGCTCAGCAGATGGACTGCAATGTGTAAAAAATTACCAACTGCTCATCATCCGTCAAAAATATTAGGAGAACTCAACAGAGCTTCTTCAATTTTAAGAGACGTATTTAATGATACCTTTACCGGTATTCACATTGATGATGAAGAGTTGTACAACGAAACGAAGGATTATCTGCAAGAAATTGCACCTTCAAAACAATCAATAGTGAAGTTTTATCAATCAAAAGACACGCCTATCTTCGAAAAATATAACATAGAGAGACAGATCAAGACTTCCTTCGGAAAAACAGTATCGATGAGCAAAGGAGCTTATTTGATAATTGAGCATACTGAAGCGTTGCACGTCATCGACGTCAATAGCGGAAACCGCTCTAACAAAGCTTCTAACCAAGAAGATACTGCCTTGGAAGTAAACCTCATCGCCGCTGCAGAAGTGGCAAGACAACTCCGCCTGAGAGATATGGGCGGCATCATCGTTGTCGATTTTATTGATATGTCCAATCCAGAAAACCGTAAAGTCCTTTACGATTTCTTGAGAGAAGAAATGAGCGATGATAAAGCCAAACACAAAATCTTGCCGCCTAGCAAATTTGGATTGATCCAGATTACGCGGCAAAGAGTACGACCTGAAGTAAATATCAAGACCAGAGAAGAAGATCCTAACAATGAAAATGGGGAAATTGAAGCTCCAATCCTGATTGTCGATAAGATTTCTTCAGATGTCGAACGACTATTGAAAGCCCATAAAAAAGTAGTGCTTAATGCACATCCTTTTGTGGCAGCATACCTTACTAAAGGTTTTCCATCATTACGTTCAAAATGGTTTTTTGAACATAAAAAGTGGGTGAAAATAATACCTCGTGACGCTTACACGTTTTTAGAATACCATTTCTATGACAAACATGGAAATGAAATTAGAGATTAAATAAAAAACCGCCTTTCGTGAGATTGGCGGTTTTTTTATGCTCAAATTTTCGATTATTTTAGCAAAAGGATTTATTTATTTTCACGTGGAGCGAAAGGTGGAGTCCAATTTTTCTTAGACATAATTCCTTTTACTTCCTGGTAAGAAATTGGGTAAAAATTATGACAATCCACACCCACATCAAAAGACAATGAAGTATTATCATCTGGCAATTCCCCGTGAGTGTGCCCATATAAATGCCAAGAGCCATAATGACTTGCATTCCATACTCGCATTGCATAATGGAAAAGGACGAGCAGTCTTTGACCTTTAAACGCATCAACATCCTCAATAATGAGCTCGCAATAATCTTGAATTGATTCAAAGTACTCTGCACATTCTCTTGCAGAAGTTTCGTGATTTCCAGTAACTAAATGAATTTTACCATTTAATTGAGATAAAATTTCTTTCAACTTTGAACGGGAAGTTAATCCAAAGTCACCGATGTGATATACAATATCGTCTTGTTTCACTTTTTGGTTCCAACGCTGAATCATTTCAAAATTCATTTCTTCAACATTTTGAAAAGGACGTTTAGAAAATTCGATAACATTTTTGTGACCGAAGTGATGGTCTGAAGTAAACCATAAATTATTTGATTTCATTGATAAAAAAATATCGCTGGAAGATACATTTTTTTACGATACGGAGAGAATTTTTTTGACCATCTTTTTTATCTGCCATTTTGCTTTAAAAATCATTCGAAGATTTATTCTCGAACAATCTCGATTCTTCTGCTGATTTCATTGCCTGCTTCATCTGTAACTGTAATATAATATTTTCCAGTTTTTGCTTCTACAGACATTTCGTGGAACGTCTGCGTGGTTCCTAAAAACTTATCATTCAGATACCAGAATAGTTTTGCTCTTTCGTCGGAATGGGCCACTTTTAATACAAACGGCTGTATTTCTCCATTAAAGTTTTTGGTCAGATAGACCTTTCCGTTTTCCTTCGGATAAATAAAATCCATCGAATAAGACGATGCTCCTAAGCAATCTGCTCGAAACGATGGTAATGAAACATAATCGATATGTTTGGTCTTGTAATACAGTTCCATTACGGGAGGCAAAACAAACCAAGGCTTTGTCACCATTTTGTCTACATCCTCGCAATTGCTATTCACCTGAAACTGTTGCGAAGCATCCAAATGTATCATTTTATGATACGGACAAACGGTAGTCTGCTTGCTTTTTAGCGGAATCCATTGTTTGATTTTTGGACAGTTTTCTCCACCTATATGGCCACTCAATTGGCAGACTTCGGCTTCTTCCAAATCATCATACGGAGTTGCAAACCATTTTTTTCGTGGCAATAAATTAAATACATCAAACAAAATAGGCGCCGCGCTTCCAACGCCGGTCAAAGAAGGTCTTCCTTCTCCAGAAGCATTTCCAACCCACACGCCTACGACATATCTCGAATTAGTGCCGATGGCCCAGCCGTCACGATTTCCGAAACTTGTACCTGTTTTCCAAGCGATTTCTAGCGAAGAATCGTAGAACTTCCAAGCTTCGTCTCCTTCTGGCCTATTGACTTCTTTCATGGCATTATAAGTCAGCCAAATCGATCCTGCTCCTAAATTTTTCTTGTCATACGATTCTTTTCCAAAATCCACTTCCTTGCCTAACGTCCAATTCAATTCTGTAAATTCATTGGTACGATATTTTGCAGAATGTGTCGTAAAATAATTCACGGTAGAAGTCAGTCCTGCGTAGGTTTTTGTCAAATCCCAAAGGTTGCTTTCTGCGCCGCCGAGAATCAGGGAAAGCCCGTAATGGTTCGGGTGTTTGTTAATATCCCGCAATTTAAACTGCTGCAATTGGTCATAAAATCGATAAACGCCATGGTCTCTCAGCATTAAAACCGACGGAATATTCAGCGACCGCGACAAGGCTCGATGTGCCGGAACAGCTCCATCATACGTCAAATCGAAATTTTTAGGACTATAGCCCGCAATCTGCGTCGGAATATCCGGAACCAAAGTATTCGGCAATATTTCGCCAGCATCGAGCATAGAAGCGTATAAAAACGGCTTTAAGATGCTTCCTGTACTTCTTGGCGCCGTAATAATATCGACATCTTTTTGATGGTCTTTATCCGTCGGCGAATTCCCAACATAGCTGATAATATTTCTTGTTTCTACATCTACAACAATAATCGCAAGATTGTAAATTTCAGACTGTCGGTATTGATTGTAGTATTGTCCTGCGATTTGATTTACCCTATTTTGCAACGCAAATTTGACTGTTGTCTTGATTCGTTGTCCTTCTTCCTTTTTGGCAACATTCTGTAGCAAATGCGGCGCAATTTGCGGCAAATCATAGGGTTTTTGCGGCAAGTCTTCCAATATAGAAAGTTCGTAAGTCGTCTTGTCAATTACTTTTTCCTCATATAGTTTTTTGAGCAGCCCATTGCGCTTATTCAAAAGTCGTTGTTGATTTTTACCAGGATAAATCAGGCTTGGAGCATTTGGAAGTACCGCCAAAGTTGCGGTTTCGGCCCATGATAATTGGTGCGGCTGTACGCCAAAATAACGCCAAGAAGCCATTTCTAAACCCACGACATTACCACCATAAGGAGCATGCGCGGCATACAATTCAATGATTTTTTCTTTAGAATAGCGAAATTCCAAACGCGTCGCCAAAACCAATTCGATGAGTTTTTCAAAATAGCTTCGTTTTTTTCCCTCTCTGGAAAGTCGGATGACTTGTTGTGTCAGCGTACTTCCGCCACGTACCACTTTTCCTGCTTCGTGATTTTGCTTTACGGCTTTTATCATCGCGACAGGATTGAATCCGGGATGCTGGTAGAAATGTTCGTCTTCAAAATAGACAATACATTTTTTGAATTTTTCGGGTATGGAATCTTGAGCTGGAAATCGCCATTGTCCGTCACGAGCTATTTTAGCACCTAAGAGTTCGCCTTCTTCGCTTTCGATAACCGTTGAATAAGGTTGCTCGAAAAGCGTTCTTGGCAGGCAGAAATAATAGGCAATTAAAAGCAATCCGAAAAAAATGGATTTCTTCGGATTGCGTTTTATTTTATCAATAATGCGTTTTAGAAACGCTTTTATTTTACTCTTCAATTCTTACTTCATTATATAATTCCCCTTCCAAAAACATTTTATTGAGCGGAAATTTATTTTACGACATTGACCCATTGTCCTCGCGTTCTCGCATAATAAGAGTTGTCATACATGGCTTCGCATTGCACGCCCGGAAGATAATATTTCCCAAGATACGAGGCATTCAGAAGAATCTTGAACGTTTTGGTTTCATTCGATTTCAACGTAAAATAGAAATTAGTACGGTCATCGCGAATGTCTGTATAATCGACCTTGTTGTCGGCAAAACTTCCATAATCGGTGAAACGCGTATTGACGATTTCCCAGCCTGACGGAATGATCTGCGTCAATGCAACATTCTCGACAGATTCGCCTTTGGTATTGGAAACTGTGACTTCAGCAACAAATTCAGTGCCTTGTGCCAAAGAAGCTACGTTAATGGCATTCCCTTTTCTATCTCGGAAAACAATATCGGTAGCAAGTCCTCTTTGTTCGGTTTGTTCCTGTCCGATTGGAAGAATACCACTGGTAATCACTTTTACATAAAGCGTCGTGTTCTTGTTGTTCTTAACTGTTACGGAATTTCCGCTGCCTGAAACCTGCAATGTTCTGTCGGCAAATGTTTTTGCGGTCTTGATAGCTTGTGATTTTCCTTTGCTTGTGAAGCTTACGTCAATGCCTTTTGTTCCATTTTGCTGTGCGAATTTCGACATAGCATACAAGCAATAGGCCGTAGTCTGTGTTGACATCCATTGATTTGATGACATTTGTTTTGCTAATTTGTTCGCCATCGTAAATGCTTCACCTTTTCGTCCTAGCAGCAATAATGTTTCTAATGCCATGGCGCGATTTCTTTCGCTCGAGCCATAATAATAGTAATAACCGTATTGTGTTTCTTCGTCTATGCTGCTTTGGCTTAGCAATATCATTCCAACATTTTTCTGTCCAGCCAAGGCATAAGTCGCTGCCAGCCTTAACTTAGTTTCATTTGAAATTCCAGACGTTTCTCTCAATCGGTTCATCGAAGACAAATCTGGAGAACCTGCCAAGGCCAAAGCATACAATCGATACGACTGTGGGAAATCATTACGATAACCTTCGTTATAACGCCATTGTTTGGCTGTTTTCGATTGATAGGCAATCCATTGTTTTTTTAGATTTGCCGGAAGCGCGTAGCCTTTTCTTTCGGCTTCAATTAAAAAGTGTCCCACATAAGTCGTGCTCCAATCGTCTGGCGTTTGGTTTCCTTGCCAATACGCAAAGCCACCATTTGCCAGCTGAAATTGTGCTAATTTTTGAATTCCTGCTGTTATATTTTTTTGGATTTTGGCTTTACGAGTCGCATCGACATCAGCTATATCGGCCAAATACAATTGCGGGAAAACGCTAGACGTTGTCTGTTCCAGACATCCATGCGGATATTGAATCAGGTAATCCAGACGCTTATTGAAATCCATAGATGGGAATGCTGAAACTTCAAGCTTAGCCGTGTTTGTTCCTGCAACTCCAAAAGCATTCCAATTAATCGTACCTGAACTATTTGGTTCCAATACGAGTTCTTTATAATCTTGCGTTACCGGATTTGGGTTCAAGATATCCAATTCAACATCAAAACTTGCTTTTTCTTTTCCAGAAGTGGCAACAACAGTTACTTTTCCTATGCCCGTCAGATCTCCAACTTCCAAATCAAAGTAGGCAATTTTTTCATCAGGCTGTGCAAAAGGCATCGCTTGTTTTGAAGCTCCGATTACACGGAAACCGTTGTTTGTTTTTAGCTGCAGGGAAACATTTTTGACATGTTTTTCCATCGCAAACACAGTCACCGGCAAGGTTACTTTTTCTCCTGGAGAAACCTTTCTTGGCAATGATGCCAAAATCATCAAAGGATTTCTGACCGGAGTTGCTTTCTCAACGCTACCATAAGCGCTGGTTTTGGCATCACCAGCTACTACCATCGTCCTAACAGATCCGACATATTTTGGAAGGGTAATTTCATGGGCTTTTGTCTGTCCTTTAGCTAATGCGAATGGTCCGAGATAAATCACGACCGGCTTAAATCGGTTGGCCTTTTTAGCCGCTCCGCCGCCTAAATCTTCATCACCTCCAATACTAAAAATCTGATTTACTTTACCGCCATAAGCTCCAATTACATCATCATAAATATCCCAAGTTTTTACGCCCAAGGCTTCGCGAGAATAGAAACTATTCCACGCATTCGGAGTCTTGAATCTCGTTAAATCCAACAATCCTTCATCGACAATCGCAATCGTATAGGTCATGGCCTTGCCGTTCTTCTCGCTTACTTTTATTGTTGTTTTCTGTTCTGGCTTTAGAACATTCGGCATGGCTATCTGCGGTTCTAGAATCGTATTTTTATCGACTACTTCTATCGGAATAATTCCGTACAAACGAATCGGCGAATCATTTTTCGTTGAAGCATGCGGTTGCAATAACGTAATGTGAATGTATACATTCGGAGCCATTTTAGCGGTAATCGGAATTTCCACCTGCGTTTCTCCTTTTTTAGTTTCTGCCCATAACGTTTCAACTACTTTCGAACCATTTTCAAGAGAAATCAAAGCACGGCCGCCTTCGCTTGACGGGAACGAAACGATAGCTTTTTCGCCCACGTTGTATTTTTCCTTATTGGAAGAAAAGACTAGCATTTTTGCCTCAGCTCCAGTTGAATTTCTTGTTTTCCCAGACCAGATCGGCCAGTCTATCATTACGGTTTCTCCAGCAGAATGTCCGCCATTCGGATCTGTTACTCTAACCAAATAACGTCCCCATTCGTCTTCGTCTGTCTTGAATTGAAAACGGGCTTTTCCTGAACCATCGGTATTTACTACTTGAGAATAAAAAGGCGTATTGGTTGTTGAACTGCTGTAGTTTGACAAATCATCTGTAGCGTCCCACCACCAGCGCCATTCTACTTTATAGACTCTTACTTCTAAATTTCTGACCGATTTCGGCCTTCCGTTTTCATCTACCGTAACTACATCAAAAGCATTGCTTTTTCCTGTTTCCAGCATGCCATATTTGTTTGGTTCTGGAGCTTTTACTCCAACATAGGTTTGAAACGGAGAATAGGTCGCTGTAATTACATCGGTACTAAAATCCCCTCCGTTTTCATAGACTTTTGTGATGAAAGCAGCTTTCAGCATTCCCGGTGCTTGTGATTGCAATCTTGGCTGGATGCTTACGTTGGCTTTTCCGGTTTCGTCAATTTTTCCAGAATAGATATTTACTTCTTCTGTAGAAAACTTACGGGAAGGATCATCAAAAACATACTTGCTGTAGTTTTTGAATGTTGTTGGTTGTTGCGTAAATTTCGCCTGCATTTCTAATTTCAAGTCTTTTGCAATGGCACCGTGCAACCAGGCTACATCTACCCTAGCATCATTTTTATGAAAGGCCGAAAGCATTTTCCCTTCAAAACCATTTTTGATTCTCAATCGGTTTGGCTTGATGGTTTCAATCTTTACAGATTTATAGAAACGAGCACCGCCAACAGAAACAACTGCTTCATAATTGCCTGTCGGTGCATTTGGCTGCGTCTTGAAAGCAAATTTATAGTGGTTCTTATCCGAATATTTTTGGACTTTTTGATATACTACTTTTCCATTCGGATCAGACAATTTCAGCTTGATCGGATGGGTATTTGGCAATCGGCTAGAATTATCATTCAGAAGGAACGATAAATAGATCGTATCACCCGGACGCCAAACGCCTCGTTCTCCATAAATAAAACCTTTCAGTCCTTTTTGAAGCGCTTCGCCATCGACATTAAAATTGCTGACCGATTGGGAATTTCCATCGTCTAGCTTGATATAGGTTGTATTTTTATCTTTTTTGATAATGGCAAAAAAGGCTTTTTTATCGATACTGAAGTTGACAACGCCTTCACCATTCGTGCTGTAAGAAGCTAATTTTTGCTTCTGGTAATTGTATAAGTCTACCGTTGCTCCTGAAACCGGCTCTGTCGTTACGATATTATTCACTGCAAAGAAATAGGAACCGTTTTCGCCTCGTTTTACGATGACACCCAAATCGGTAGCCAATATGTTTGTAGCTACTTTATTGTTAGAATAGTAGGACTTATGGCACGGATTTTCTCTTTCGTTCCAGTCATAATCATAGTCATAATAGTCATAATCATAAGAATCATACGTAGAAAAATCTTCTGGTTCTTGGTCTTCTTCTTCCGCTGGTTCTTCTTCCGTAGGAGTATCGCAAGTATATAGAGAATAGGCTTTTTTGATGGAAAACTCTACGCGATAAATAGCACCCTGCTCTGGCTTGATTAACGTAGACAAGTCCAAAGAATAGGTATTCCATTTTTTATAATTGGCTAGTTTGTTGGTCGTTAATTCCAATGTTTTTTTAGCGACTGGAAGAGCTACTTTTCTTAAATCGTAATTGCCATTCAATTCGTTGTCTTGCAAGAACTGAAGTACGTTATTTTCAAAAATGCGGAATACTTTTACATCTACTTTTTTCAAGTTCGCGGCTTCAAAATTTACTTTTAAGTTATTGGAACTTGGCAGAATCGTACCGCTTTTCACAAATCGCACTTCTGGCTTGATTTGTTCAAAGGTGATTTTTGCGGCATAACTTTTCTTCATCTTAAAGCCGTCTGTATTTTCAATTCCTTGGAAAACCTCTAGCAGTAATTTGCCATCTAACGCAACATCTGAAAAAACTTTCAAGACATTACCATCGACAGCATAACGTAGATTATTGGCTGTTTCGAGCGCCACAAGACCGCTAAAATCTTGGCTTTTCTTTAAAGGATCTGAAAAATTAATATGAACCGACTGATTGTTTTCATCGCCAATTTTTACGTCAACAATTGTAAAGTTATTTTTGCCTGGAATCGCAAATTCTTTCTCTCCTTTTTGGTTTATATCAGCATTGCTCCCATCCCATTTGATGATAATCTTGCTGTCTTCTGTTCCTCTTTGAATCTGGTCGATGACAAAAGAAAATTCTGTTGCCGATTTGACCGATTCATTAAATTTTATCGGAAGTTCTTTTCCGTTCTGCTGGGCTGAAACAAGTTTTTTGGCTGTAGTCAAGTCCATGTTATCGGCAGTTTTCAGAAGTACATTTAAGAATTGTGTGTCTTTCGTATAGGATTGCAAGTCTTGGGTTTCTATTTTAAAATCCTGCTCGATAGTCTTCACCGTAAATTTAAAGTCAGCAAGTTCTTTTGGGACTTCAATAAGCTTATCAAGATGTAAGGTCACTTGGTATTGCTCGTTCTGCTTAAGCTTTTTCTTCGGCTGAAAAGCCAAAATATTATTCGGCAGTACGACAACTTTTCCGTCTACACTAGGAGAAATATCAAAGATATCCTCGTCCAATTCTTGATTTGGTTTCCATTCTGCTTTCGAGAATGCCAGTCCGACCTGAATATCAGAATTTGCGGAAATCATTCCCGATGAAAAACTGGTAACATAATCACGATAAAGCGAAAAATCAGAATCAAAATCTTCAGGCGAAGATTTTTTACATGCATTTAACAAAAAAAATACTGAAACCAACAGCATTAATTTTCCAGTTTTCATAAAATGATTGATTAGAAGTTGAACGTAGGTTTTGTCCTTAGTGACATTTCACCATAACTGAATATGGCTCGTCTTTATTGTAATAAATATAGGATTAATTTTTTAAATTTTTAGTAAGAAAAATTACGTTTTGATTTTCTTCTTAAAACAGAGGACTATTTACGTTTTTCCAGAAAAAAACGCTTCATCAAACTAGAAGCTTCTGCTTCTAAAACGCCATATTCTACGATTGTTTTTGGATGCAGTTTTGTGCCCAAAGCCATGAATCCTCTTTGTTCGTCTCTGGCACCGAAAACAATTTTTGAAATCTGGCTCCAATACAAGGCTCCAGCACACATCTGACAAGGTTCCAAGGTAACATAGAGCGTACAGTTTTTAAGGTATTTCCCTCCCAAAAAATTGGCAGCTGCTGTAATCGACTGCATTTCGGCATGAGCCGTAACATCGTTCAGCATTTCCGTAAGATTATGGCTCCTCGCAATGACGCGATTCTCAACGACAATAATCGCTCCAACAGGAATTTCGCCTTTTTCAAAAGCAATCTCCGCTTCTTGTAGCGCTTTTTTCATGAAATATTCGTCGGTGTAGGTATTTTCCATAGTCCAAAAATAGAAAACAATATCGTAAATTTGATTTTTAATCTAGAAATGAGCAAAGCCATCCTTCAAAATATAAATTCTCCCGAAGATCTAAGAAAGCTGACAGAATCGGAATTACCTACTCTCGCCAGAGAACTACGTGATTTTATAATCGATATTGTTTCTGTCAAGGAAGGACATCTAGGCGCCAGTTTGGGTGTTATTGAATTGACGATTGCGCTTCATTATGTTTTTAATACGCCTGACGATTTATTGGTATGGGATGTCGGACATCAAGCGTACGGACATAAAATTCTTACCGGCAGAAAAGATAATTTTGATACAAACAGGCAATGGGGTGGCATTTCTGGCTTTCCAAAAAGGAGCGAAAGTATTTATGATACTTTTGGTGTAGGGCATTCTTCTACAGCAATTTCTGCAGCCCTAGGAATGGCGATTGCTTCCAATCTAAATGGTGATGTTGCCAAAAACCATATTGCTGTTGTAGGCGATGCGTCGATTGCTTCAGGAATGGCGTTTGAAGGATTAAATCATGCCGGGGTAACCGATGCCAATTTATTAGTCATCTTAAACGATAACGCCATCGGAATTGATCCGAGCGTAGGTGCTTTAAAAAACTACCTGACAGCTGTAAAACAAGGAAAAAATCCCCGTGAAAACAACATGATAAAGTCATTGAATTTTGATTATTCAGGACCCATCGACGGACATGATATTTTTGCGGTTATTAAAGAACTGAAAAGACTTAAAAGTATAAAAGGCCCTAAATTCCTACATATCATTACTACTAAAGGCAAGGGTTTGGAACAGGCCGAAAAAGATCAGGTAAAATACCATGCTCCTGGCAAATTTGACAAACTGACGGGAGAGATTATCTTAAAATCAGAAGAAAACCTACCTCCTAAATTTCAAGATGTCTTTGGACTGACTTTATTGGAATTGGCGGAAAAGAATCAGAAAATTGTTGGTATTACGCCTGCGATGCCTTCGGGAAGTTCGCTTAAGTTTATGATGGATGCTTTTCCGAAGCGCGCGTTTGATGTAGGAATTGCAGAACAGCATGCCGTGACTTTGGCTGCAGGAATGGCAACACAGGGAATGATTGTTTATTGCAATATTTATTCAACGTTTTTGCAGCGAGCTTATGATCAGGTCATCCACGATGTGGCACTTCAAAATCTTCCTGTCATTTTTTGCTTGGACCGAGCGGGATTAGTTGGTGAAGACGGAGCCACACATCATGGTGTTTTTGACCTGGCTTACTTACGCTGTGTTCCGAACCTGATTATCTATTCGCCGATGAACGAAATCGGCTTGCGAAATATTTTATATACGGCACAGTTAGGATTGAATCATCCGATTGCTATTCGTTATCCTAGAGGCCGTGGCGTCATCGTAGATTGGAAAAGACCTTTTGAAAAAATTGCCATCGGAAAAGGTAGATTATTGAAAGAAGGGAAGAAAATCGCCATACTTTCTAACGGATTCATCGGCAATAACGTCATACCTGCTTTGGCTGGCATAGCGAATCCTGAAGATTTTTCTCATTATGATTTCCCTTTTGTCAAGCCTTTAGACGAGGAACTTCTGCATGCTATCTTTAAGAAATACGAAACTATTATCACCCTCGAAGATGGAGTGGCAAAGGGCGGTTTCGGAAGTACCATAACTGAATTTGCCGCATTCCACAACTATACAAAAAGGATACAAATTTTAGGAATTCCTGATGAATTTATCGAGCATGGAACGATTGACCAACTACAACGTTTTAGTAAAATAGATTCAAAAAACCTGCAAATAATTTTTGAAAACTGCCAAAATTACTGATTTTTGCATATTCCTTAAATTTAATGCGCCTGTTATGAGATTATCTTCACTAACCTTAGGGTTATTCTTACTTTTTTCTATCAATTCTATCGCTCAGTCGGTAGATACTATCCAATCCAAAAAGCTAGATTCGGCAATAGTCAAAAAAGTGACGCACTGGGAAAAGAAAAATGTCATAGGATTTGACTTAAACGAAATTGCTTTTGTCAATTGGAGTGCGGGTGGAAACAGCGCTATTTCAGGACTTTTAAAAGGTACGTTTACCCGAAAATATGAAAACGGAAATGTAAAATGGCTTAACGAATTGATTGTCCGTTATGGCGTTAGCAAGCAAGATGGTGTCGAATTAAGAAAAACTGACGATGCTTTCCAATTCAATTCCACTTTTGGTTACAGAAGAGATACTACTTCGAATTGGTTTCATAGTGCGAAATTCAATTTCAACACGCAATTCACAAGTGGTTATGCCTATCCAAATACAGATCTGGCGATTTCGAAACCTTTTGCTCCAGCCTATACTTTCCTTGGGGTGGGAGCCGAATACAATAACAAAAAGAAAAACCTGCAATTGTATATTTCGCCACTTACCTTAAAAAACACTTTGGTTTTGGATCAAAGATTGGCCGACCAAGGAGCATTCGGGGTTGATAAAGCCGTTTATGATGAAGTGACGGGGGCAATGATTTCCGAAGGAAAAAACTCCCGAACAGAGCTTGGTTTCCTTTTTACCAGCGGTTATAAAAAAGAACTTTTCAAGAATATAAATTTTGAAAACAAGCTGAATCTTTATACTGATTACATCAATAATTTCGGAAATATTGACGTGGACTGGCAAGTACAGCTGGATTTTATCGTCAACAAATACGTACGTGCAAACATCAATACTCACTTAATTTACGACCACGACATCAAGGCCAAAGAAGAAATCAATGGCGAGCAGGTTATTGTTGGGCCAAAAGTACAATTCAAGCAGATGCTTGGCGTCGGGCTGATTTACAGCTTCTAGGCTTATTACAGCTTCTTTCTTCCGTTTATCGTATTGAACAATTCGAGCGCGTTTCCATCCGTCAGAAGCGAGACGTAGTGGCAGATATGCAATAGCCTTTTATAGAGGTTGTCCTTTTCATTGTGGAATTTTTCCGGAAGCATCTTTAACAGCAATTTATCGTAATTCGAGGCTTGGTCATGGAATTTATTGTTAAAAGCTGTGATGAATTTGTCCAATAACGTTTGGATGATTTGATATCCTACTAATTCTTTCTCAATGACTTCCCTGCTTTGATAAATGTTTTTCACGCTCAAGCTGATAATATCGTTCATCTGGGCCGTATACTTGCTTTTTTCTGTCAAAGCATAATGGAATTTTCCTTGCAGAATCTGCTCTTCATTTTCGATAAAAACTTGCACGACATCATTGATCAAGCTGCCTATTGCCAAAGCTCTCAGATAACTTATTCTGTCTTCTTTAGTAATCAACGCATTGAATTTTTTGGTATCGATACTGTCTTTGACTAGCTTGATAAGATATTCTAGCGCGAAATCTTCCGAAACCAATCCGAGGTTAATTCCGTCTTCAAAATCAATAATCGTATAGCAGATATCGTCGGCTGCTTCGACCAAAAAGGCCAACGGATGTCTTTCGAAACCAATATCGTTTCCTGATTTATTAGGAATCAATCCCAACTCATTGGCGACTTCAGAGAAGAATTCCTTATCAGTCTGGAAGAAGCCGTATTTTTTATCAGAAATATGACTTGTAGGCTTCTTAGGCAAAGATTCTTTTGGGTATTTCATAAAAGCTCCCAAAGTAGCATACGAAATTCTAAGCCCGCCTTCAATACCTGGGCGAGATGCCGTCAATAATGAAAAACCATTAGCATTCCCCTCAAAATCAATCAGATCTTGCCATTCTTTTTCAGAAAGCTGGTCTTTGAATTGCTTTCCGTTTCCGATCTTGAAATATTCGCCGATTGCTTTTTCACCCGAATGACCAAATGGCGGATTGCCAATATCATGAGCCAAGGAAGCCGCAGCAACTATGGCTCCGAAATCATTCGGCTGATAGCCATGAACTTCACGCAGGTGTGGATACTTTTCAATGATTTTTTTTCCGACAAGCCTACCGATAGAGCGTCCGACAACAGACACTTCCAAACTGTGTGTCAGTCGTGTATGCACGAAATCTGTTTTTGAAAGCGGAATTACCTGCGTCTTATCTTGAAGGCTTCTGAATGCTGAAGAAAATATAATCCTATCGTAATCGACTTCAAAGCCTAAACGCGTATCGTCTTGTTCTTTGCGCAATCTTTTTCCTTTATCGCCTTGTCTTTTCAGGGATAAAAGCTGTTCCCAGTTCATCATAATTCGTTGGTATTATTTCCTATTTCATCTAAAGAATAAAACAGTTCTTTTTTCTTTTCTAATAGTTCTTTGTTTACGACATAGGTTTTGGAAATACTGTCGTGCCAGCCTTTGTTTGGAGCTCCCAAAAAAGAAAAAGCGTCAAAAGGAATCAGCCTACAGAGCGAGCGTACTAATATTTCTTGGCTGTCTGGCTTTTCGCCGTAAATATCAACAACAACTGTTTTTGTGATAAATTTTCCTATCGTTCTTGAAAAAAAGATTTCGAATATATTATAGTAGATTAGTGCAGTCACAGCTCCTAAAGCATATTTTTCGATCATATTCATGCTTTCAATTCGCGCAAGGATACCATTGTTTCCAGTAATAAGGGCGATAATCGTCAGCACTATCACAAGGCCGAACAGCAATACCAGCTGACAGACATAGTCTATAATATAATTTGCTAGACGAGTACCTTGGCTTGCATACAAATCATTATCCAACGTAAATTGCCTTGAAGTTCTATAGTCCATCTTTTGAAATTATTCTTTTAAGTTCGACAAAAAGAAATTCTTAGATTTCTTTGGATATTGCTGATAGGTCTTATCGCTAGGATTTTCAATTATCGACTTGATATTTACTTCGTCTCCAATCTTAAAATTGGCTTCGGTGTATTGGTAATCTAGAAGGTACGGTCCGCAGAAATAATTTCCGTTTTCATCTTTTTCTATGATTCCTGTATAAACTCCTTTTTTTTCTTTTGACATTTTGTTTGAGATTAAAGTAAATAATTTGTTTTGTGATTAAGAAAGTTTCGACATTTCGTCTAGAATAATATTGTTTTTCACCTGACTAAAGAGAAAATCTTTAGCTTCGGAAAAAGAAATAGCATACTTTCTTTCTACATTTTGGTATTTTATTGGAAACTTCGACAATAACTTGTCGTAATAGCCGTCTAAAACTTGGTCTGATGGCGATATGAACTCCAGCTTGAGCTCAAATCTTCGAAGCAGTGCTTCGTCAATCATCTGGATTTGATTGGTTGCCGCAATCAATATCGAATTTTTTGGAAAATTATCAATCAATTGCAATAGGGCATTCACGACACGCTTCATTTCGCTGCTGTCTTTGTTGTCATAATCCCTGATCTGTCCTAAGGAATCAAATTCATCAAAAAACAGGACTGAGCTTTCGTGATTGGATTCTTTGAAGATATTATGAATGTTCTTTGCCGTCTCTCCTAGCTTTGAAGATACGATAGTCGACAGGTTCACTATAAAAATCTTCTTATCCAATTCTTTTGCTATAGCCTTTGCTGTCATGGTCTTGCCACATCCGGTCTTTCCGTACAGGAATATTTTATTGGCAACAGGAAGCTCATAATGGTGCAAAATTTCAGAAAACTGATGTTCTTTTAGAAACTGACTGATCTGTTCAGACACAGATGCTTCGAAAACCACATCTTCTAAATTTACATTTTCCCGATCTCTGAAATATAAAGTACTCAAGCGCTCTTAATTTTGCAAGCAAATATACTAAGACTAAAACTATTGCTATAAAAAACAGCCATCAAATGACGGCTGTTTTCTTGAAATGGTATTTTATACTATTATTATGAACCGCACATTTCACAATCGTCTGGTTCTGCATTTTTAGAACGTTCTAGCATTGCTCTGAATTCATCAACAGCAATTGCTGGTTCTGCAACAGCTTCAACTGCTACAGGCTCTGCTTTTTTATCATTATTCAATGTAAACTTAATTGCGTCTACTGCAGATTTAGTTCTCAAATAATACATTCCGGTTTTTAATCCAGATTGCCAAGCATAGAAATGCATCGAAGTCAGTTTTGCATAATTAGCATCTTGCATAAACAAGTTCAACGACTGTGATTGGTCAATGAAATAACCTCTTTGGCGTGACATGTCGATGATGTCTTTCATAGACATTTCCCAAACTGTTTTGTAAAGTTCTTTCAAATCTTGTGGGATCGCATCAATATTTTGAACGGATCCATTATGACGCATGATTTCTTGTTTCAAGTCTTCGTTCCAAAGTCCTAGTTTCACTAAATCTTCCAACAAGTGTTTGTTCACGACGATAAACTCGCCAGAAAGAACACGTCTTGTGTAGATGTTTGAAGTATAAGGTTCGAAAGCTTCATTATTCCCAAGAATTTGAGACGTTGAAGCTGTCGGCATCGGAGCTACTAATAAAGAGTTTCTCACACCGTTTTCCATCACTTCTTTTCTCAAAGAAGCCCAATCCCAACGACCAGATAATTCTTCGTCTTTTAATCCCCAAAGATTGTATTGGAATTCTCCTTGAGAAATTGGAGAACCTTCAAAAGTAGAATATGGACCTTCTTCTTTCGCCATTTCCATCGAAGCCGTTACTGCCGCGAAATAAAGTGTTTCGAAGATTTCTTGGTTTAGTTTTTTAGCCTCATCCGACGTGAAAGGCATTCTCAACAAGATGAAAGCATCTGCCAAACCTTGAACTCCCAATCCAACCGGGCGGTGGCGTAGGTTTGAGTTTTCTGCTTCTTGAACTGGGTAATAGTTTCTATCGATTACTTTGTTCAAGTTTCTTGTCACGCGTTTTGTTACGCTGTAAAGCAAGTCATGGTTAAACTTTCCGTTTTCAACAAACATTGGCAATGATAAGGATGCCAAGTTACAAACTGCAATTTCGTCTTTTGAAGTGTACTCCATAATTTCGGTACACAAGTTAGACGAACGAATCGTTCCAAGATTTTTTTGGTTTGATTTGCGGTTTGCTGCATCTTTATAAAGCATGTATGGCGTTCCGGTCTCGATTTGAGATTCCAAGATTTTCTCCCATAATTCTCTTGCTTTGATGGTTTTTCTTCCTTTTCCTTGTGCTTCGTAAGATGTATATAGTGCTTCGAATTCGTCACCATAAATATCGTACAATCCTGGGCATTCGTTTGGACACATCAATGTCCAAGTAGAATCTTCTTGAACACGTTTCATGAACAAATCTGATGTCCACATTGCAAAAAACAAGTCACGCGCACGCATTTCTTCTTTTCCTGTATTCTTTTTTAGGTCTAGGAATTCGAAGATATCGGCATGCCAAGTTTCGATATAAATCGCAAAGCTACCTTTACGTTTTCCGCCGCCTTGATCAACATAACGAGCCGTATCATTGAACACACGCAACATCGGAACGATTCCGTTTGATGTTCCGTTAGTCCCACGAATATATGATCCTGTCGCACGAACGTTGTGAATTGACAAACCAATTCCGCCTGCCGATTGCGAGATTTTTGCTGTTTGTTTCAACGTATCGTAGATTCCGTCGATACTGTCGTCCTGCATTGCCAAAAGGAAACAAGAAGACATTTGTGGTTTTGGAGTTCCTGCGTTGAATAATGTCGGAGTCGCGTGCGTAAAGAATTTTTTCGACATCAAGTCGTAGGTTTCTAATACCGCATCCAAGTCATTTAAGTGAATTCCGACAGCAACACGCATTAGCATGTGCTGTGGTCTTTCTACGATCTTTCCGTTTATTTTCAACAGATACGAACGTTCCAAAGTCTTGAAACCGAAATAATCGTAGTTGAAATCTCTATTGTAAATCACGTGAGAATCAAGGAAAGCCGCATTTTCTTGGATTACGTTATACACTTCTTCCGAAAGCAGAGGCGCTTCTTGATTGGTTCTTGGATTTACATAGAAAAACATTTCTTTCATCGTTTCTGAGAACGATTTTGTGGTGTTTTTGTGCAGGTTCGAAATTGCAATCCTTGCTGCCAATTGGGCATAATCTGGATGGGCAATCGTCATAGAAGCTGCTGTTTCTGCTGCGAGATTATCTAATTCTGAAGTTGTAACACCATCATACAACCCTTCGATAACGCGCATTGCTACTTTTACCGGATCAACAAGATCGTTCAAGCCGTAGCATAATTTTTTAATTCTATCCGTAATCTTATCAAACATTACCGGCTCTCTGTGGCCATCTCTTTTTACTACATACATAAGTTTACAAATTTGGTTAGGGAATGGAAGACCATTCGGGATTATTAAAAAGGTTAAGAAAATCCATCGAAATGGATTCTTGGTCTTGATGAAAGAAGAATTATTTTCTCAAAAAGAAAATAGTCTGCATCATCCAGAAAATGGTTTAAAGGACAAAAGGGTGTCTGGCTTCTAAGTATCTAGAAATCGGCGTCGAAACTAATTTTTTGCGATTCGCTGTCGTTCCCTGTTCCGCTGTTTAAAACTCCAGCTTTTTGGTATTCTGACACTTTCTTTTCAAAGAAGTTAGTTTTTCCTTGAAGCGAAATCATGTCCATGAAATCGAAAGGATTTGCCGTTCCGTATTCTCTTTCACATCCTAATTCTACTAATAATCTGTCGGTTACAAACTCCAGATATTGTGTCATTAGTCCCGCATTCATTCCGATTAAACTTACAGGAAGCGATTCGGTAATGAATTCTCTTTCAATGTTTAATGCCTCAACAATTATCTCTCTGATTCTGGCTTTTGAAACTTTATTGACCAAGTGGTGATTGTGCAAATGCACTGCAAAGTCACAGTGAACACCTTCATCACGAGAGATTAATTCGTTTGAGAATGTCAAACCTGGCATTAAACCGCGTTTTTTCAACCAGTAAATCGAGCAAAAAGCGCCTGAGAAAAAGATTCCTTCAACAGCTGCAAAAGCGATTAACCTTTCGGCAAATGAGTCAGATTCTATCCATTTTAGAGCCCAGTCTGCTTTTTTTCGTATGGCTGGAAAAACTTCCAAAGCATTGAATAATTCGTCTTTTTCGGCTTCATCTTTAACGTAAGTATCAATCAGAAGTGAATA
This sequence comes from Flavobacterium sp. N2550, assembly GCF_025947265.1. Classification (NCBI taxonomy): domain Bacteria; kingdom Pseudomonadati; phylum Bacteroidota; class Flavobacteriia; order Flavobacteriales; family Flavobacteriaceae; genus Flavobacterium; species Flavobacterium sp. N2550. Next base: position 462,846 of record NZ_CP110007.1, read on the forward strand.
GGTTTCGCTATGAATGTTCTCCATCATAATCTGAAAACCGTAGAAAAATTTTGCTTCTGCATATTGCACTTCGTTCACGAAGTTTTCGGCAAGATTTTCGTTTACAATCCCGTCAGATGCGGCAAAAAAAGCTAGAATATGCTTGATGAAATATTTCTCTTCATTATTAAGCTTGTTATTCCAGTCATTTAAATCTTGTGACAAATCAATTTCTTCAGCTGTCCAAAAACTAGCTTCCATTTTTTTATACCATTCCCAAATATCGTGGTGTTTGATAGGAAAAATGACAAATCTATTCTTGTTTTCTTGTAAAATTGGTTCTATCGCTGCCATACTATCTTGACGTTTATTGTTTTATAGGAAATTATTCTTTGATTTCTTTACACTACAAAGATTGTCATTTGTATCGGTAAATGAAAGTCAAACTTATCCACAATTGGACATAGTTTTTAACAAGAGGTAAATTATTTCTTACTTTTTTCAATTCTTTTAAATCACTGAAAAACAAATGATTACAAATCAAAAAACACCGCTAACTCCTATAAAACATAGGATTTTGCAACTATCGAAAATCTAAAGTTTGAGATAAAAAAACTTATTGGTTTTTAAGTTCTTGAGCCACCTTTTCGAGCTCCATGTACCAGTCTTCTCCAAAGCGACGAATGAGCGCTTCTTTTACGAATTTATAAACCGGCACTTCTAATTCTTTACCTAAAGAACAGGCATCATCGCAGATATCCCATTTATCATAATTGACAGCGGCAAATTCGGTAAAATCCTTAATCCTTATTGGATACAGATGGCAAGAAACTGGTTTTTTCCAATCTACAATTCCTTGATTGTAAGCTTGCTCGATACCGCAAAGCGCGGTTTTTCCGTCAAAGATTACATAGGCGCAATCTTTATTATCAATTAGCGGCGTTTCCAAATCGCCATCCGTGCCTTTTACCCAAGTGCCTTGCGCTTCGATTGCTGCAATTCCTTCTTTGCGAAGAAACGGCTTTACTTTAGGGTAAATAGCTTCTAAAATTTTTGTCTCTTCTTCATTTAAAGGTGCACCGGCATCGCCATCAACACAGCAAGCCCCTTTGCAAGCCGAAAGGTTGCACACAAATTCTTTTTCTAGTATGTCTTCAGAGACAATGGTTTTTCCTAATTGAAACATGTTACAAAGATACAATTTGGATTTCAGATTTCAGATTTTAGAGTTTAGATTTGATGTTAAACTTTTAAGTGTCTAATTTTCAGAATATAATACCAACAAAAAATTAACTTATCGTTAGCGTATTTCCATTTTAAATAAAATAATTTTGCAGCTTCAAAAAGCATCGTTATGGGATTCGATTGGAAAGAGATTTTTACTGTTAGCATGGTTTTGTTCGCTGTTATCGATATTGTCGGAAGCATTCCGATTATTGTCGATTTGCGTTCCAAAGTAGGGCATATTCAATCTGAAAAAGCTTCAATCGTAGCCTGTGTTATCATGATCGCTTTTCTTTTTGTAGGCGAGGAAATCTTGAAACTGATCGGCATCAACGCAAGTTCATTTGCTGTGGCGGGTTCTTTCGTGTTATTTTTTCTGGCTTTAGAAATGATTTTGGGAATTCGTTTGTATAAAGAAGACAATCCCAGCACCGCTTCTATCGTTCCGATAGCCTTTCCGTTAATTGCCGGAGCCGGAACGATGACTACTATTCTTTCCTTGAGAGCGGAGTATGAAAAAATAAACATAATTGTTGCCATAATCATAAATATAATCGTAGTTTTCGCCGTCTTAAAGTCGTCTTCAAAAATCGAGAAACTGCTTGGCGAAAATGGCCTTGGCGTTATCCGAAAAATTTTCGGGGTGATTTTGCTGGCTATTGCTGTTAAATTATTTGGCGCCAATGTTAAAGGACTTTTCATCTAAAATAGATTTTATTAATTTCACAATTCATAATTAGACAACCCCTTCTTATAATGAAAATTTTTACTTATATATTAATATTTTTAGCGTTAGCATTAATCATTTTCAACATCACGATCCTAGATTTCGACCACTTATTCGAAGGAGACAGCGTGGTTGGATTGATTGGAATTGCAGCTTCTTTCTGCGCTATCTTTATCCTTTTGATATTCAGGATGTCAAAAATGATTGAAGAAAAAACAAAAGACAAATAGTTTATGTTTGACGTTTTAATCATTGGAGGCGGTGTTTCAGGAATGTCATGCGCTTTGGTTTTGGGCTCTGCGGGAAACAAAGCTTTTGCGGCAGATAAAAAAATCGGAATTTTTACGCACCAAAAAGCATCAAATCTTCAAGATGCTGTTTTTAATAATGCTTACGGAATTGCGGCAGGGAAATTAGGCTCGGAATTATTGGAAGAAAGCAAAGTGCAACTGGCATCGCTTTATCCTCATGTAGCGCAGATTGAAAATGAAAAGGTCATGAGCGTGGAAGGCGAATATCCAAACTTTACGGTTACGACCAACAAAAATTCTTACCAGACAAAAATCATCGTAGTCGCGATTAACGCTACCAATACTTTTGCGATTGAAGGCTTAATGGATTATGTAATACCGCACAAAAAAGCAATTGTAGAAAAGAACCGAATCCAGCTAAAAAACGAAGACCATCTCGTTGCAGAAGGAATATATGTGGCTGGGACCTTGGCGGGACTGAGAAGCCAATTGTCTATTGCGGCAGGAAGCGGAGCTTCAGTAGCTACCGATATCTTGACATTATGGAATAACGGCAATCATTCGCAAGTACACGACAGTATTCGAAAATAAATTTATGATTTATATAAACAGAAAAAGCATCCATAACGGATGCTTTTTTATTTTGTTTGATGAAATTATTTTCTTTCCAAAACGGCCTTAATCATGGCATCTTCCTTCAAGACGATTTCATAATATTTATCGTCGCCATACAATTGTCGTGCAAACTCGGCAGCCAGGTAGCGTTTTACAAGATTTTTGGTATGTTTCAAGTCCAAAAGCACGCCGTTTTTAATCAAATATTTCTGAAATGTATTGAAATAGGCATCGGAATTATGCATTTTTGCTTGGAATTGCTCAAAGCTCAAGCCTTTAAAATCATCGCGCTTTTTATCCAATTCTTCGAAGGCAAAATAACCTACCAGACCTGACTGCATCATATAAGCGATGCTTTCTTCGCCATGTTCTACTTCTAAAGGCACAAAAATATCTGGAACGATTCCGCCGCCGCCATATACAATGCGCCCTTTTGGCGTTTTGAATTTTAGGGTATCGGCCACCTTAATGCTATCCGACTTATATAATTCTCCGGATTCGAAGCGTTTTTCAAATTCCTTAAAGTATTCTTCGCTTCCTTTTTCGTAGGATTTCTGGATCGAGCGTCCGGTTGGAGTATAGTATCTCGCCACGGTCAAACGTACGGCAGATCCGTCGCCCAAAGGCATTTCGCGCTGTACAAGTCCTTTTCCGAAAGAACGTCTTCCGACAATCAGCCCGCGGTCATTATCTTGTATGGCACCTGCAAGAATTTCGCTGGCAGAAGCACTATTTTCGTTGATCAGGATATATACTTTTCCGTTTTCAAAACTGCCATCGCTTGTAGCATAGGTCTTGTCGATTCTTCCTTTTTTATTTTTCGTGAATACGATCAAGGCATCGTCTTTCAAAAAGTCATCCGCAATATCGATCGCCTTGTCTAAATAGCCGCCTCCATTATCGCGTACATCCACAATAAGTGTCTTAGCTCCTTGCCTTTTGAGGTTTAAAAGTCCGGTTTCGAACTCATCATAAGTAGTTTCGGCAAAACGATTCACTTTTATATAACCGACAGAAGGATTTACCATTACGGCAATATCAACGCTTTTTATCGGAACGATATCGCGCTTCACTTTTACCTTCAGCTTTTTGTTTTCGTTTTTCCTGTAAATCGTCAGCTCTACATCAGAACCCACGCTTCCTTTTAGTTTGGAAAAGAGCGTATCATTGGTGATTTTCCTTCCAAAGAGCTTATAATTGTTGGCAAAAAGAATCCTGTCGCCCGATTTGATTCCGGCCCTTTCAGAAGGCCCGCCTTCCACGGGTTTTATTACAGCAACGGTATCATTGTACATGTAGAAATTGACGCCAATGCCTACAAAATCGCCTTTCATGCTTTGCGAAACCTGCTCAAATTCGTTTTTCGCTATGTAGACAGAGTGCGGATCCAGCCTGTCCAATATGCCTGTTACGGTCAAATCGACAATTGAATCGGTATTGACATTATCGACATATTCTCGATCGATAAAATCGAGCAGCTTGTTGAGTTTATTTTTAGGATTGGCTTTGGAAAACGCTACGCCCTGGGACGGAAAATTGAGCATTCCTCCCAAGACCACTCCAATCGCCAGAGCGGCAAAAATGATAAAAGGCAAATATATCTTATTGTTTTTCATTCATTTCGGTTTCGGAGATATGAACTACCTCAACGCCTGCATCTTTTAAAAATTGTATTCCTGAATCGTCTTTATAGCCTTCTTGATAAACGACGCGTTTTATTCCCGATTGGTGGATCAATTTGCTGCATTCCTTGCAAGGCGACAACGTAATATATAATGTGGCACCTTCGCAAGATTGTGTTGAACCGGCCACTTTCAGAATCGCATTGGCTTCGGCATGAAGCACATACCATAATGTCAGGCCATCGGCACCTTCGCAGGAATTTTCAAATCCAGATGGCGTTCCATTGTATCCGTCAGAAATAATCATCCTGTCTTTCACAATAATTGCGCCAACTTGTTTTCTTTTGCAATACGACAGCCGGCTCCATTCTTTTGCGATACGAAGATAGGCCTTATCGTACTTATTTAACTTATTCAGATTCATACGTTTGAAGAAGATTTATTACAGTGATTTGTTTCCAGCGTACAATTAATTATCGCTTTGGAACCATTCTGCAAATGAGGTTTCGGTTTCTTGAAGCCTCAAGGAATGCAATGTAATGTTTTCGGGCAGCCTGCTTTTGATTTTCGCGGCGAAATCAATCACCATATTTTCGCTTGTCGGCTGATAGTCTACTAAAATGACGTGATGGTCGCGGCTTTTGAGTTCCTCGGCCAGTTCGATATGGGGCGTATTTTTATTAAAGACAGTAGCGTGGTCAAAAACATCTACAACTTCTTCGCGGACAATCTTTTTCAAGTCCGAAAAATCAATCACCATTCCAAATTTCACGTTTGTATTGTCTGAAATTGGAGTTCCGATAACGGTTACCGATAATTTATAGCTATGTCCGTGCACGTTTTTACATTTTCCGTCGTAGCCATAAAGCGCATGTCCCGTTTCGAAACTGAATTGTTTGGTAATTCTGATTTTGCTCATTCTATTTTATTTAGATGCAAATTTAGTTACTTTTTGAATTGATTCAGGGCATTTCTGCTAAAATCTGACAAAACCAACTTGCCTGAAATTGAAGCTCTTTCATAGAGAAGCGTATCCCAATTTTCAGTTCCTTCCCAAAGTACTTTTTTCATTTCTGATAATGCTTCAGGGTTGTAGGACGCTAATTTTGAAGCAAAAATTTCGAGTTCCTTATCCAGTTCTTCTCTAGTTTCAAAAACTTTGGCATACAAACCTTTTTCTTGAGCCCAATAGGCGTTTTTCCATTCATGAGCGGCTAAAGTCATTTCGCCCAAAGCACTCTTCCCTATTTTTCTGGAAACGGCTGGCTCGATGACGAATGGGCCGATACCTATTGCCAATTCTGAAAGTTTTATGGCGCTATCTACTGTTGCAAATGCATAATCGCATGCAGCAGCCAGTCCTACTCCCCCTCCTACAGCTTTGCCATGGATACGTCCGACAATCAGCTTGGAACATTTTCGCATCGCATTGATTACGTTGGCGAAGCCTGAAAAAAAGCTCGTTCCTTCAATTAAATTGGAAACAGCCAGCAGCTCATCAAAAGAAGCTCCGGCACAAAAAGCGCCTTCGCCTTCGCTTTTAAGAATTATCAGGTTGACTTGTTGATTATTGCTTAAATCATTGAGTTCTTTTGTCAGTCGCTGCAGCAGCTCGCTAGGAAAAGAATTGCTTGCCGGATGTCCAAATTCAACGGTTGCTATTTTATTTTCGATAGTGGTATAGAGCGAACCGTTTTGCCTTTCTGTTGTCATAAAAAAATATTTGTCCGTAAAGTTACGGTTTTGAGAAATAAATTCACTCCAAGGCATTTGCTTTTTGAAAATTAATTGCCTTAATTTGCCTCAGCTTTGGGGATGTAGCTCACTTGGCTAGAGCGCTTGGCTGGCAGCCAAGAGGTAGTGGGTTCGAATCCCATCTTCTCCACCACAAGAGACGATCTAGTTTGATCAAACTAAATCGTCTTTTTTTATGTTGTATTTTTTCGAGTTCTATCGTAAAAAATCCTTTGAAATAATATCCAAATCAAGCATTGATGAATGTTTGAAAACCATAATCTGTATCTACTCAATGCGAAAATAATACTTGTACCTCCAAAATTGTAAAATTCTTTTTCTCATAAAAACGATTTTACTCTAATTCGCTACGCTTATATCCAAAAAAGCTTCGCTTATTCATTAGCTGAAATTATATTTTTTCTTTAATTTATTATTGCATGCGATTAAACTGTAAATAATGAAATTAGATTGCCTCGCCATCAAAATCATGTCGGTTTACTTTAGCATTTAAAAATTAAAAAGCAAACCTTAAATACAAACTATGAGAACAAAAATTACTTTTCTGTACCTTCTGGCACTTATATGCTTTATCCAGAAGGTCAGTGCGCAATGCACTAACGGAGGTCCATCTTCGTCACAAGCATACACCCCCATTCATGACAACAATGAACGCATCATCAGTGGCAATACCCATCCGGGTGAATACTTCCGGGTGAATACATTTTCAACGGCTACCCGATACACTTTCAAAAGTGACCGTCCTACAGAGTATATTACGATTACCGATGCTAACGGTTCACAGATATTTGCAAGCGGATTAAATGGTTCGAATGGAGTAAGCTTTACACCACCTTATCCTCAAACGATTCGTTTTTACGTTCACACCAATGCACAGTGCGAAACTAATCCGTTTATAACAACAGATCTAGTTTTAAAGACTACAACAATAGACAATTCTTGTGATTCTCCTAATACACTTTCGGTTTCGAATATCACGTCGAACTCTTGTAAAGTAAGTTGGAACGCTCAAATTATAGGGCAGATTACGTCCTATGATGTTTATGTGAACACTACGGGAGTTGCTCCTGTTGAAAATACAACTCCAACTGTACAGGCAGCAGGTTCTAGAGAAGCTCAAGTGTCGGGATTAGCCGCCAATACAACACATTATTATTGGGTACGAACTAGATGTGTTGCCAATGGTGGAATTTGGGTTCCTGGCGGTTCTTTTAGAACCAATCCTGGTGGAGCGGGCTGTAACGGCGCTCCTTACGGACTGTATCCTCAAGCTACTGTCAATGTAACCTGTAACGGAACCGTGCAGCAAATTGCTGCCGATGCCCATGCAGGAGAATATACAAACGTTTCTGTAAGCAGCAATCAGCAATATACATTTAGTAGTTCAGTATCGACAGACTTTATTACTATTACCGATCCTACCGGAGCTACCATTTATGCTTCCGGACAAACACCATTTGTATGGGTTAACAACTCGAATTGGGCAAGCATCAGATATTATCTGCATAGTAATTCTTCCTGTGGTACTGAGGCTTCACCAAGAATCAAATCAATTAAATGCGGTGGTGTTGTAGGTGGATGTACCAGTGGGGATCTTCATCCACAAGCCACATTTACTCCAGCGTGCACCGGATCTACTGAATTGGTTGTTAACGACGCCTATGCGGGTGAATATTCCAATATCAATGTAACGGCTAACAAAGACTATACTTTTTCAAGTTCGAAAGTAGGTGATTTTATCACTATTTCGAATCCGGTTGGAAATGTAGCGTTGGCTACCGGTCCTTCTCCACTGGTTTGGAATTCAGGTTCAACATCTGGTGTCATCAGATATTACATACATACTAATTCAAGCTGTGGTACACAGAACATCAACAGACAGCGTTATATCCAATGTGCCGCTACTCCAACTTGTGGTGCACCTAGCGCTTTATCGGTTACTAACATAACCTCAAATTCTAGCCGATTGAACTGGACGGCACCTGCAACTGCTCCTGCTTCATACGATATTTACATCGTTACTGCAAATACAGCTCCGAATGACAATACTGCTGCTACTGTTACAAGTACTACTGCAGGTGTGGGCACTCTTAACGGATTGGCAGCTGCTACAACTTACTATTATTGGATCAGATCTAATTGTGGTACTGCAAAAAGTGCATGGGTTTCTGGTGGGAATTTTACGACCCTTGTTGCCCTAAACTGCAACGGTGCTATCAACGGATTGTATCCTAATGCGACTTTCACGCCAGCGTGTACAGGAGCTACTGAACAAATAGCTAATGACTCGTGGGCAGGAGAATATTCAAATGTGAACGTAGTGGCAAATAAGCTATATACATTTACAAGTTCAATTGCTACCGATTATATTACGATTACAAATGCTATAGGAACGGTAGTTTTGGCAAGCGGAGTAACGCCTTTAAACTGGACATCGGGTTCTACTACGGGAGTTGTAAGATACCACTTGAATACCAATGCAAACTGCGGAACTGTAAACACCGTGAGAACACGTTCTATTAAGTGTGTTGATGCTCCGGCAGGAAATTGTGGTGTACCAACTGCATTATCAGTTACAAACATAACATCGAATTCAAGCCGATTGAATTGGACTGCTCCAGCAACTGCGCCTTCTACATACGATATTTACATCATTACTACAAATACCGCTCCGAATGCCAATACTACTGCTACTGTTGTAAGTAATAATGCAGGTGTGGGCGTTCTAAACGGATTGGCAGCTGCTACAACTTACTATTATTGGATTAGATCTAATTGCGGTACTACAAAAAGTGCATGGGTATCTGGTGGGAATTTTACGACCATTGCGGCTCTAAACTGTAATGGCGCTACCAACGGATTGTATCCTAATGCGACTTTCACGCCAGCGTGTACAGGAGCTAATGAACAAATAGTTGCTGATGCGTGGGCAGGAGAATATTCTAATGTCAATGTAATGGACAACAAGCAGTACACGTTTACAAGTTCGGTTGCCACAGATTACATTACGATTACAAATGCTACAGGAACGGTAGTTTTGGCAAGCGGAGTAACGCCTTTAAACTGGAATTCAGGCTCTACTTCAGGTGTTATAAGATACCACTTGAATACCAATGCAAGCTGTGGAACTGCGAACGCAGATAGAATACGTTCTATTAAGTGTGTCGCTGCTCCTGCAGGTTGCGGTGTACCAAGCGACCTTTCAGTAACTGACATAACATCAAATTCAGCTCGAATTAACTGGGCGGGGCCTTTTCCTGCACCTATGGGATATGACTTGTATGTTGTACAAAGTAATACTGCTCCTACTGCAAATACTGCTCCTACGCATCTATCTTCTGACATTACAAGACTTATCACCGGATTGAGTCCTGCAACAAATTACAACTATTGGGTACGTACAAATTGCGGTTCAACAAGAGGAAACTGGGTGTATGGCGGAAGTTTTGATGTTATTCCTGTTGTTGGTTGTAATGGTGCTATATACGGATCTTATCCAGTAGATACCCTTCAGATCGCTTGTACCGGAAGCCCTGAAATAGTTGCTGAAGGTCTTGCCGGTCAGTTTACAAAAATGTATATCAATTTCAGTCAGTATTATGTCTTTTCAAGTTCAATAGCAACGGATTATATCACGATCACGGATGCCTCTGGAATGACAGTGTATGCAAGTGGAACTACGCCACTAAGCTGGGCATCAGGAGCCAATTTGGGGTCTATCCGTTTTTATGTACATAGCAATGCAAACTGCGGGGCTCAAGATGCTATCAGAGTAAAATCGGTTACGTGCAGCAGCACTCCAATTGGAGGTTGCGGTCTGCCAACCAATGTTTCGGCATCTAACGTAACGTCAAACTCTGCTCTGATTAGCTGGACACCTCCAGTTCCAACACCTTCTGCAGGATATGATTTATATGTTGTAAACAGCAATACTGTTCCTAATTACAATACCACTCCTACGCATACCGTTTCTAACAACTACACTTCAACGGTTGTGAGCGGACTGAGCCCTGCAACGAATTATGCTTATTGGGTACGCGCTAATTGTGGTTCTACAAAAGGAGACTGGGTTTATGGCGGAAGTTTTGATGCGATTCCTGCTGTTGGTTGTAACGGTGCTGTATACGGACCTCATCCTGTAGAAGCTGTACAGATTGGCTGTATGGGAACTGCTGAGATCATTTCTGAAGGCTATGCTGGAGAGTATGCAAAAGTTTATATCAATTTTGGCCAGCAATATACCTTCTCAACTTCAGTAGCAACGGATTATATTACTATCACGGATGATAATGGAATGACAATTTTGGCTAGCGGACCTACTCCACTGAACTGGTCATCTGGCAGCAATGTAGGTGTTATCCGTTATTATGTACACACCAATGCAAACTGTGGTTCTCAAAATTCTGTCAGACTAAAATCGATTACATGCAGAAACCCTCTTGGTATTGATGAGCAATTTGCTCAAAATAACGTTACCATTTATCCGAATCCAAGTTACGGACAATTTACTGTCGAAACCGGAAGTGTAACGGCTGATACTATCACAATTACAGATAATCTTGGAAGGGTCATCACTACTTTCAAACCTTCTTTATCAAAATCAGATTTATCGATAGATAGTTTTGCAGAAGGTATTTATTATGTAAAAATAGATTATCAGAATAAGACGGTTACTAAAAAACTAGCTCTTAAAAAGAACTAAATTTTGATAGATTACTATAGTTTTTAACCTTAAAACCCCGCCTTTAGCGGGGTTTTTTTATGTTCTATCGGTACTATTATCAGCTGGTACCTTTTTTACCAATTCATGGAATAGACCAGAAAAAAATTATAGGACCGAATCCTTTTTTATCTCTCAAACCTTCCAAATGTATTTATTTACCTAAAAATAACTATTTTGGCTTCATAATTTATATTTATGCGCGTCCGAATCTTAATAGTAGCGTTGCTATACTTCATCCAAGGTTTTGGACAGGAACTTGCTTTAAAGGAAGCGCAAATCAGAGACAAAGACAACACCTATCTTTTAAGCAGCGCCCCGTTTGTTGATAACAACCGATTTGTCTGGTATGCTACCAATCGTGATGGCGATTTCTATAGGTTTGACGGAAAGAATAAGCTTCGGTATCGCTTTCATAAAGACAAAGACAACTACTATGACAGCTTTTATATTTCCAGCCATGCCTGGATACAAGACTCCAATAATACGATTTGGGCTGCCGAACTGAACAAAGCTTATCTCATAACACCAGACAAGCTTCAAGTAGAATGCATCCAATATCCTACAGAGGGCTTACGAATCAAATCTGCTATTGCCAAAGACAAAGCAAACAACCTATGGATCAGCAATGGATCGCGGTTTTTAATCAAAATCACTCCTGACCGACAGGTGACTCAGGTTACCCATCCCATACTAGAAAATAAAAAAGAAAGCTTTGATATAATGAAGACCCTAGACGATGGCAGGATCATCGCCAAATCCGGATTTCGTCTTTTTTACATCGATGCCAAAGGATTGCACTTTTTTGGCGACCTTAAAGCCATAGACAAAGACATCAATTATGATTTTGCCCTCTTTGAGAATGGTAAAATTGTTGCAAAAAACACCAGTGGCTACTATAAATACAATGCTACTGCCTACAAATATATTTACTTAAAAGGATTAGACCTGCAGCTGTTCAATTATTCGTATGGCGAAGGAGACTGTTATCTAGGCAATTGCGATTGGAGTAATAATACGCTCATTGCCGATTCCAAGCTTTTTATTGCAGACGACTCCAATCTCTTCGTCAACGAGATTGATAAGAATACGAATGAGATTCGCACTATCGATACCCTGCACTTCAAAAAGCCCATTTCCATAGCTTCCAACAAGCACCATCCTAATTTTATATGGATATCGACTTATGATGAGTTATACAAGCTATTGGTAATACCGAGCCATTTCGAAAGAATCTTGCAATTCAACAACAGGCAGCTCAGCACCAGAGGCATCGTGGCGGACTCAAAAAACAACCTCTACATCGGAACCTACGAAGGTCTTTATACGCAAGAGAACGGACACAAAAAAGCGAAAGAAGTTATAGTCAAGGGCGAAAAAAACGGAGTCTATGATATTTTGTTTTTAGAAAAAAATGATTCCATCTTATGGGCTACAGAAGGATACAACTGGATCAAAAGAGTGAATCTGAATACGCATACAAAAAAAGAATTTGAACAGACAGATGGCTTGGCGATTCAGTGCCTAAAAGAAAAATCATCCGATGCCTTTTGGCTAGGAACAGATCAGGGCCTATTTGTTTTCGATAAAAAAACCGGAAAAACAAGTCCTTATGTAGAAGATGGCTATTTCTTGGGGAACACTTCCGTATTCGGCTTTACAGAAGCCAGAAACGGAAAAAAATGGATTGCGACCCGACAAGGGCTGTTCGTGAAAGAAAAAGGCAAGGATTTTATCAACTACAATACCCTAAATCCATCTTTTGATTATAAAAACCTGCTGGTACTGCACGAAGACGAGAAAGGCAATTTATGGATGGGTACTGATGGCAAAGGCCTTGTATAGTTTGAGCAGTATTTTCTTCTCGCTGCTTTTTCTTTTTTTTCCTTCGTTGTAGTTGTTTCGAGTGAAATACATCGTTTTTCCATCCTTGGCAAAAGCTGGGGTTGCTTCATGAAACTTGCTATCGATAGTGCCCGAGAATCTTTCAGGCGTCTCAAATGTGCCGTCGCTTTTTACTGTAGAGGCAAACAAGTTGGTAAAAGGCAGTCCTGTGCGCTTGTCTATGGTTTTCGTTAGGCCGCTTGTCTGTCTGGATGAGGCAAAGACGAGCTTTCCGTCGAAAAAGGCCGTTCCATAATCTTGCCCTTCGGAATTGATGCCTGTATTTTCGATTGCATAGCGGCCGGAGTTCTTCCTGATTTCTGCTAAATAGTTCTTGTCTTCTTCATAGATACGGCCTCTTTCGTCAGCCGAATTCTTCTCTACGAATTTCTTCATCATCTGGGCCGACTTATCATAGTCTCCGATAGATTTTAGTGTTTGTGAAAACCTATAATAGTATTCGGATTCTGGCTCTATTCCGAGAGCGAAGAGTTCTGTATACCAACGGTTCGCTTCGGCAAACTCTGAATTGAAATAGTAGGCATTCCCGAGCTTCTGAAATAGCTCTGCCGACTTGTATCCTTTTGAGGCAATATTTTCATAAATCTTGATGGCATCGATATAGGCATAATTGTCATATAGCTTTCCTGCCTTAGCAAGTTTCTGCTGCTGCGCATCTGCGTAGGAAGCAAAAAGAGCCGTAAGGACGATAAGCAGGTATGTTGTTCTATTTTTCATGTTTTGTTCGTATTAAAAAAATCTCGGCGATGCAGTACCGTCATAGCTTTTGAATAATTCAAAGCGCAGGAATATCTCATGGGAGCCCGAATTGTAGGTCGCGAGCTTTGTAGTCTCTGCATCATAGGCATAGCCGACAAAAAGCCCTTCGCTTATCTGGAAACCAGCCATGACGCTCACTGCCGCATCCCAGCGGTAGGCCGCTCCGAGGGTAAGCTTTTCGCTGAACAGGAAGTTGGCGGAGATATCTGCCTGTAATGGTGCGCCCTCAACAATCTTGGCCAGCACAGAAGGCTTGAATTTCAGGGTGGGACTGAGTTCAAAGACATGTCCTCCCATCAAGTAGAAATGCATTCTTTCTTTAGCGACTGAATAATTCCCATCGTCTTGGTAGTGTTTTGTTTCTAGAAAATTAGGAATCGAAAACCCTACATAAGTATTTTCTGAATACAGATAGGCACCAGCACCGATATTGGGCGTGAAGGAATCTTCTATGTTTCTTTGGAATCTCGGATCGTTGGGATCGTAGATATCCAGCTTGGTATAATCTATGTTCAGCAGGTTGGCGGTTGCTTTTAGTCCGAACGCCAGCTTGAAGGTTTCTGAAGCCCGTATCGTATAGGAAAAGTCGGCAGAAATACTATTCTCGTCCGAAGGTCCGATTCTTTCATTGATAAAAGAAAGCCCTAGCCCGACCTTGCTGATTCCGATAGGAGAATGCAGCGCAAAGGAGTTCGTAGTCGGCGCACCGTCTAGTCCGACCCATTGCGTCCTGTGGAGTCCGAATATGCTCAGTACTCCTCTTGATCCTGCATAGGCTGGGTTCATGTTTGCCGTATTATACATGTACTGTGTATACTGCGAGTCCTGTTGGGCCGAGCCTGAAATACTCCAAAGAAGAGCTACTAAAAGGACAAGCTTATAGTTAGTTATCATATCTTTTACGTTTTCTTGTTAATTATCGTTCAGGTACAGATAGCCTGCCTTTTCGATGTTTCTTTTTTCGCCTCCGGGATAGGCAAGTTCATAGGTGAGTACGTAGAAGTAGGTTCCAGAAGGGAGCTTTTTGTCTGGGCTTACGGTAGCCCTTCCTTCAGAGTGGCCGTTGAAAACATTTCCGTTAGAATCATAATTCGTGGTCTCGAAAACCTTTACTCCCCAGCGGTTATAGATGCTTACTCTGTTGTTAGGGTAGTTCGTGATACCGTCTATTATAAAGTAATCGTTCTTTCCATCGTCATTAGGAGTAACCCCGTTATAAATCACGATATTTCCAACCGGTTCCACCCTTCTTTTTACTTTAGCCAGCGTAAAGACTCCAAAACCTGAAGTAGCGAAAAAAGAGGTCACGGTTCCTGTTTGTATCCCGCCAGCACCAATTTCGACGATGCCACCTTCATCTACCCAGAGTCTCTTCTCTTCATCCCAGCGGGCGATCGTGAGCTTCTCCATTCCTTCTGGAGACGACGGGTCGAGATCCTGCCATATAAATCCTGGCGTGGTTGCCTGATCCCATGACAGCGTGAGCATGATTTCGGTATTTCCCTCTGTCTTATCTAGTGTCCAATATTCCTTGTCATCGATCAGTTCTAGGTTCCCGACTTTGCTGGCATGCGGATAAAGTGGATTGGAATTCTCAAGGAAATATTTTCCCGTAAAGGCATCGGTGGCAGCATTTGGAGCTGTCGGAAGGATCTTAGCGGGCCTGAAAAAACTAGAATTTCCTATAGGATAGGTAAACTCCACATTGCCATTTTTCTGTACATAGCCATCTACATGGCCGTCATTATCTGTATTAGAATGGGTCGCATTATTTTCGTACACTATAAGCCCCTCAGTCTCATTAATCCTGACAATTCCATTCAGGAAATCCGAATTTCCTGTGATACTGATATCTGCGGAAAGCTGGAAAGCAGGCTGTGGCGATTCGTTATTAAAAAGTACGTCGTAGAACTTAAAATAATCACTCGGAGCACTTCCTGAAATAGATTGTGCAACATTGCCTTGAAATATCGTATAGCCTCTCTGTCCGGGAGTGAAGCTTACGAGCCCGTCGTTATTGAAGTTGCCGAATACGTAAAATTCTCCATCGTTTGTAAATGTTGCCGTCGGCGTATTGCCAAAATCAAATCGGGTTGAAACTACAGTTCCTGGCAGGATTGACATCTCTCCCGTATTTACTGTCTGTGCAACCGCTTTCACGCTAATGAATAGTGAGAAAAAAAGTAGGCTCCTTATTGTCATTGTCTTCATCTTCTTATTTTTTTGCCTTTGACGATTTTATAATTATCTTTCTAAATCTGTTAGGCGCGTTGCGGCAGGCTCGACACCAAAATTTTACCCCTAAAACCGTATCGATATTCCTGCCGCCGCTACCTGAAGTGGCCATGTGCGTTTCTACCACAAATACAGCACAGATGCAGGACAGTTATCCTTCAGATACATCTTCGGCTCACTTTTATTTATCATATTTTTCATATTGTTTTTATAATAATAACTAAAACACAACTCTAGCGCGTTGAAGTAATTTTCAATGATTGGATCATCAAAAAACAACTATTTATAAGCATTGAGTTTTCTCCTCAACAATTAAGCAGGACAGGTTTAGAAAGTAGCTGGGGCTAGCTTAAAATGAAACAATCTATGAGTGCAAATAGGTTATAAATCTTTGATTGCTCATCTACGGAACAAAGGTTAGAAGTTTGTTTGAGATTTAATAGCGAGAAGTAATAAGTGGTCAAATACGGGCGTAACTGGTCACTTTTTTGGTGTAACTGTTTTTTGCTGCCCTCTTTTTAGGGGTAAAAAACAGCTTAAAAGCGTCAAATTTTCGAAAAAATGGTCTGTTTTTTACGAGCAAATTCGCCCTGAGTAATTATTTTACGAAATAAAAATTCAAAATAGGTGTCATTTTGTGCTATTATGCTACTCAATCCGAGCAATAAATTCTTTGTACAATTTCACTAAAAAATTCATTTAAAATTTGCGTAACCAAATGGTATCCTATATATTTGTAACCAAATGGTAACTTATATGGAATTAAGAAGAGATGTGTTTCAGGCAATTGCCGATCCGACAAGAAGAGAAATTATCGATTTACTAAGCAATCAGTCTATGAACCTTAATAGTGTTGCTGGTCATTTTGACATTAGCCGTCCGGCCATTTCAAAACACATCAAAATACTAACAGAATGCGGATTGATTATTATCAAGCAGACAGGAAGAGAACGCTACTGCAAGACAGATCTGCACAAGTTGCAAGAAGTAGACCTATGGCTGAATCGGTATAGGGAATTTTGGAACAAGAAACTCGATGCCCTTGGTTCTTACCTTGAACGTCAAGACGATGCTGATCTGCCGAAAGACAAAAATCATCTTAAAAACAAATAAATATGGAAACAAAACCACTTGTTTTAGAGCGTACGTATAACGCGCCTATCCAAAAGGTATGGGATGCCATCACCAACCGAGACCAGATGAAGGAATGGTATTTTGAATTTGAGGAATTTAAGCCCGAAAAAGGATTCAAATTTCAGTTTACCGGGGGAGATGAAAACGTACAGTATCTTCACGAATGTGAAGTATTGGTAAGCGACCCTCCTAACAAAATCAGCTATTCATGGAGGTATCCAGAATACAAGGGATATTCAGTACTGACATGGGAGCTTTTTAGCGAAGCAGAAAACAGGACCCGGCTAAAGCTAACTCATGAAGGACTGGAGAGCTTCCCTCAAGAAAATCCAAACTTCAGAGTCGAGAGCTTTACTGGCGGTTGGAACTATTTCGTCAACGAGGCGCTTCCAGCTTTTGTAGAAACAGAAGTCATCAAAAAATCGGTTGCTATTAAAGCCAAACCTGAAACTATATGGGACATTTTGCTTCATCCAAACGACCAATGGGCAATAGCATTTGGTGGCGGAGCATTGGTGAAGACCGATTGGAAAGTAGGTTCTGATGTAGTTTGGACCGACTTAGAGGGTAATGTCGGTGCCTACGGAATTGTGAAAGAACATGATCCGATGGAATACCTTCAAGTCCAAATGTACGATGAAGTTGATCCTGCACCCAATGCGGAAATAGGAGATTATAAAGAGAACTATACATTGACAAAAGCTGATAATGGAGATTTTGTATTAAACGTTGAGTCTGGCCCGATAGCGAAAAAATATGTCCAAAATCATGGTGCCATGTGGGATTCTGCCTTAAAAATCATCAAGGATTTATCAGAGAAATAAAGAAAACCATTATTTTTTAAAAACCCTGAAAGTTAGCACTCTCAGGGTTTTTATTTTAGTGATATTGGAAGCTTTAAAGCAGCACCTATTTCACTGGTTCTCTTAAAATAGTCTTTAGTTTGTCTGGGGCTGTCCTATTAAAATCGGATAAATATATTTCATGATGCAGTCCGTTTTTTTGGAATCGGTTTTCTTCTATAAGTTTCTTCATTTCCTGCAATGTCTCTCCTTCTTTTGAAAATGGGCCTACATGAAGCATCTGAACAGATTTACCTTCGTTCATTCGGAAAAATTCGATTTCTTTTATGAGTTCCAGTTTCTTTTTTGCGAAAGCAGTTTCAATTCCCCTATTCACATCGTTCTCGATTATATAGTCGGGCATTCTTATCAATAAACGATATTCCCACTCGCTTCTAGCGATTACCTTGGGTGCTTCCTCCATAGAAACATTTCCAAACTTGTTTTCATCATACCACCATAAGCCTTCTAATTTTGAGACCGTGAAATCTTTGTCCAATTGCTTGCACATAAACTTGATGGCATAGGCAACTGTATAAAGCGCTTGTATCTTTTCCGAAAAAGATTTTTCTGAAGGATCACCTTTTCCCGTCAAGGAGAGGAATTGTACTGGTTCGATCTCAACAATTTCAGGCGTTGTTTTAGAGGTGAAGTACGTCTTGTACTGCTGCGTTAAATTTAATTTTTTCATGAGTAGTTGTATTTGCGATTCGTACACAAAATAAAACCCCTCAAGTGACAACCCTATGGCAGCAGGTTTCTAGTTTAACAAATTTTATTGCCGCAGTTATAAACAAAAAGCCCCTACTCTTTCGAAAAGGGGCGTTTTTAATAAGCATAAAACTATTTTATTTCTTCACAAATCTTGCATTGGCTCCCGATACCGATTTTATAAAATACATTCCAGAAGCTAGCGAACTTACATCGACTGCATTATTCCCAGCTTTCAAAGATTCTTGCTGGATTGTTTTTCCTGTCATGTCTACAATTACAATTTCGGTAGCTTCATTCAATTGGATAAACAATTGATGAGTAGCCGGATTTGGATAAATTTTCAATCTGTTTTGCTCAAATGTGTCCACGTCCAGATTGGTTATCTGAACACAGTTTGACGTTGCAGAACATCCGTTTTGAGTCACGATTACTGCATAAGAACCATTTCCGCTTGCTGTATAAGAAGCATTTGTTGCTCCATTTATTGGCTGGTTATTCGCACAATTAATCCATTGATACGTAGCTCCGGTTGCAGTTGCCGTAATGGTACTACCTTGAACAGAGGTCGCCGTATTTATCGAAGTCACCATAACCGTCATTGTTGCTGTCGAAGCACACTGTCCCGTGTTTGGCGTAAAGGTATAGGTTGTCGTTGCGGTTGTGTTTATGCTAGGACTCCATATTCCCGTAATTCCGTTATTAGAAGTCGCTGGCAGCGTAAAGGATTCCCCTGAACAAATTGGCGCTACCTGCGTAAAACCAGGAACAACTGGAGCAGAAACATTCATCACAACAGCATTGCTCGTGGCAGTTAGTGGAGAGGCACAAGAAGCATTGCTTGTCATTACACAAGTAACACTGCTTCCGTTTGCCAATGTCGTACTAGTGTAAGACGGACTGTTTGTCCCGACATTATTTCCGTTGACTTTCCACTGATAGGACGGCGCAGTACCGCCATTGGTAGGTGTTGCCGTAAAGACAACACTTTGTCCTTGGCAGATTGAAGTGGCCGAAGCATTGATTGCCACAGAAGGCGTGCAAGCCACCGGAGGCGGTCCGATCAAACAAATAGCAAAAGAAAGCGTATGGATGGTCGCCGAAGCATTCAGTACACGTACATAATACGTCCTGCCGACAACAAAATTATTACTTGAATAGCTTATACCATCCGTATTGTATGGAGTACATTGGAGTCTGTTTCCACTACAGCTTTCTTCATAAATCTCTAGAGCGAAATACATCGTCCAGCCCGTCGAAATTCTGGCAATATTGACCGACATGGTCTGTCCTGTAGCCGTAAATTTATACCAGACATCCTGCGAGGAGCCTAGCGCGCAGGTAGGGGCAACCCCGTCCTGCAGCGCGCCGCTGAACGTGCCAATAGTATTCACACAGCTGCTGTTCGGAGTCAATTCCGTAGCAGTAGCACAAATATCATTAGCCGGTTTCGGGAAGGCCTGCAGGCAGATGTTGAAGCCCAGCGTATGGATGGTCGCAGAAGCATTCAGCAAGCGCACGTAGTAGGTCCTGCCCACCACAAAATCGGTATTATAGTAGCCCACGGAATTCATGTCCGAGGTAATGCACTTGAATCGGTTGCCCGTGCAGCTGTCCTCGTAGATTTCCATGGCAAAGTACATCGTCCAGCCCGTCGTGGCCCTGGAAACGGATATGGCCATCGTCTGCTCGGTAGCCGTAAATTTATACCAGACATCCTGCGAGGAGCCTGGCGCACACGACGGTGCTGCCCCGTCCTGCAGGGCGCCGCTGAACGTGCCGAAGGTATTGGTACAGGTACTATTAGGTGCCAGCAGCGCGGCATTCGCGCAGGTATCGTTCGCCGGCTTCGGCAAAGCCTGAAGGCAGATGTTGAAGCCCAGCGTATGGATGGTCGCGGAAGCATTCAGCACGCGCACGTAGTAGGTCCTGCCCACCACAAAATCGGTATTATAGTAGCCTACGGAATTCATGTCAGAGGCGATGCACTTGAATCGGTTGCCTGCGCAGCTGTCCTCGTAGATTTCCATGGCAAAGTACATCGTCCAGCCCGTCGTGGCCCTGGAAACGGATATGGCCATCGTCTGCTCGGTAGCCGTGAACCTGTACCATACGTCCTGCGAAGCGTTTGGCGCGCACGATGGTGCAGCCCCGTCCTGCAGGGCGCCGCTGAACGTGCCGAAGGTATTGGTACAGGTGCTGTTAGGCGCCAGCAGCGCGGCATTCGCGCAGGCATCGTTCGCCGGCTTCGGCAAGGCCTGAAGGCAGATGTTGAAGCCCAGCGTATGGATGGTCGCGGAAGCATTCAGCACACGCACGTAGTAGGTCCTGCCCACCACAAAATCGGTATTATAGTAGCCCACGGAATTCATGTCAGAGGTAATGCACTTGAATCGGTTGCCTGCGCAGCTGTCCTCGTAGATTTCCATGGCAAAGTACATCGTCCAGCCCGTCGTGGCCCTGGAAACGGATATGGCCATCGTCTGCTCGGTAGCCGTAAACCTGTACCATACGTCCTGCGAGGAGCCTGGCGCACACGACGGTGCTGCCCCGTCCTGCAGCGCGCCGCTGAACGTGCCGAAGGTATTGGTGCAGGTACTATTAGGCGCCAGCAGCGCGGCATTCGCGCAGGTATCGTTCGCCGGCTTCGGCAAGGCCTGAAGGCAGATGTTGAAGCCCAGCGTATGGATGGTCGCGGAAGCATTCAGCACGCGCACGTAGTAGGTCCTGCCCACCACAAAATCGGTATTATAGTAGCCCACGGAATTCATGTCCGAGGCAATGCACTTGAATCGGTTGCCTGCGCAGCTGTCCTCGTAGATTTCCATGGCAAAGTACATCGTCCAGCCTGTCGTGGCCCTGGAAACGGATATGGCCATCGTCTGCTCGGTAGCCGTAAATTTATACCAGACATCCTGCGAGGAGCCTGGCGCACACGACGGTGCTGCCCCGTCCTGCAGCGCGCCGCTGAACGTGCCGAAGGTATTGGTGCAGGTACTATTAGGTGCCAGCAGCGCGGCATTCGCGCAGGTGTCGTTCGCCGGCTTCGGCAAGGCCTGAAGGCAGATGTTGAAGCCGAGCGTATGGATGGTCGCAGAAGCATTCAGCACGCGAACGTAGTAGGTCCTGCCCACCACAAAATCGGTATTATAGTAGTCTACGGAATTCATGTCCGAGGCGATGCACTTGAATCGGTTGCCCGTACAGCTGTCCTCGTAGATTTCCATGGCAAAGTACATCGTCCAGCCCGTCGTGGCCCTGGAAACGGATATGGCCATCGTCTGCTCGGTAGCCGTAAACCTGTACCATACGTCCTGCGAGGAGCCTGGCGCACACGACGGTGCTGCCCCGTCCTGCAGCGCGCCGCTGAACGTGCCGAAGGTATTGGTGCAGGTACTATTAGGTGCCAGCAGCGCGGCATTCGCGCAGGTGTCGTTCGCCGGCTTCGGCAAGGCCTGAAGGCAGATGTTGAAGCCGAGCGTATGGATGGTCGCAGAAGCATTCAGCACGCGAACGTAGTAGGTCCTGCCCACCACAAAATCGGTATTATAGTAGCCTACGGAATTCATGTCCGAGGCGATGCACTTGAATCGGTTGCCCGTACAGCTGTCCTCGTAGATTTCCATGGCAAAGTACATCGTCCAGCCCGTCGTGGCCCTGGAAACGGATATGGCCATCGTCTGCTCGGTAGCCGTGAACCTGTACCATACGTCCTGCGAGGCGTTTGGCGCGCAGGTAGGGGCAGCTCCGCTAATAGTCATTCCATTAAATGTTCCGCTTATGTTAGTACAGTTAGCGCTCGGAGTTAATTGTATTGCATTAGAGCATTCGTCATTGGCATAGGAGGTAATGTGCCAAAAAAAGACAAAAAAGAGTAATAGACGTTTTGTCATAAATAGTTATTGATTTGATTGTTGATTACGTCGGTAAATTTAGATTTCTGGCCACAATTAGCTATGTAATCATGTTGCCAGATTATGTATCATTGTTGCATTTATCTGAAAATCATTACTTTTTAAGAAAGTGGCTTGGTGATTTTCCAAAGTATTCCGTAAAGGATTTTGTGAAATAGGATTGGCTGCTGAAGCCGCATTTATACGCAATTTCGGTGATGTTTCCTTGGTTGCCAGACAAAAGATCTTTGGCTTTTTCAAGACGGATCATGCTGATGAAATTGGTTGTAGAAAATCCTGTGAGTGCCGTTAATTTTCGATGGAGCTGGCTTCGGCTGACCGACATGTCATTAGAAAGTTCTGTAACCGAATAATCTTGATTATCGATATTGCTGATGATGCTAGCGATAACTTTATTGACGTATGCGTTTTGGCTCTTGGTCCGTTCTTCGAATGTTTTTTCGGATTGGATAGAGTCTTTATACGCTTCTTTATTCCGCTGGACAGTGGCAAACAAATTCTGTACCGTCAGCTTTAATTCTTCTGGTGAAAAAGGTTTCGAAATATAAGCGTCGGCCCCGTGCTGCAGTCCTTTCAAACGGCTTTCGAGCGAGGCTTTTGCAGAAAACAAGACAACAGGCAGATGGCTTGTCAATTCGTCTGCACGGATTTCCTGTAGCAATTCGATTCCGTCTTTTTCTGGCATCATGATGTCGGAAAGGACAATATCTGGCAAATTTTCACGAATCATGCCTATAGCTTCCTGTCCGTTTTTGGCATGCAGGACCTGGAAGTTTTCTTTCAGTACAAACATACTGAAAACGGCTGTATCGGCGTCATCCTCTACTAATAGCAGTAACGGAATGCCATCATTATGAATCGTTGTATCAACTGCAGCAGTAAATTCTTGTATCGGAAGAGACACGACAAATGTGGTTCCCGCGGGACTGCTTTGAAGCTCGATTGTTCCTTGCGCCAAGTCTACCAATTCTTTCACCAATGACAAGCCTATGCCCGTGCCATTGACATCCGACGTTTCTTTTCCTCTGAAAAAACGCTGGAACACTTTTTTCTGTTCTTGCTTGGGAATTCCAGGGCCGTTATCGTTTATGCGGATTATCAGCTTGCCAGCTTCTATCTGGGACGCAACTTGAATTTCTGATGCTGGAGGACAATATTTTACAGCATTCCCGATAAGATTGGAAAGTATCTTTTCTAAAGCATTTGAAGGAAATGAATAGTGTTTTTCGGCATTATTCTTAGTGTGGACAATGCGTATGTCTTTGGACTTGGCTTCGCCTGCAAAACTGCCGATGTTGTTTTCAATAAAACCATCAAGATTTCCGGTCGTGTAATGCAGCTGAAAGTTTCCTTTTCGGAGTTTTGACGCGTCCAACAGTTCGTTGACCAAGCCCATCAGCTTTTTCGAATTGCGTTCCATCAAGACCAGCTGCTCCTGATGCGGAGTCTCCGGGTGCTGCTTCATCATCTGGATTGGGCCGTCGATAAGCGTGAGCGGTGTTTTTATGTCATGTACTATATTTTCAAACAGCCTGAGTTTTTCCTGCTCAAATTTTCGGGTAATCTTTCTTCTCTGGAAGACCAGGTACATAATGAATCCGGCAATCACAAACAGCGAAACGGCACCGAATAAAAGCCAAATCTGCTGGTTTTTAGCTTTTTCAATTACATGCTTGTGCCGCTGGATTTCTTTTTCCTTTTTTTCGGTTTGGTATTTGATTTCCAGTTCTTCGATTTCTTTTTTGTTGGTTGCTGCAAGCAGGCGCTGGCGCGTTTCGGTTTCCAGCTTTTTATAATGATAGGCATTTTTAAAGTCTCCCATCGACTCATATAAAGCGCTCATCCTTTCAAACAAAGCAGGCTTATAGGGGTCTTCTGGCCTCAATTCATTTACGGCAATCGCTTTTTTCATGTATTCGATTGCTTTGGAGTAGTTTTTCTTCTCCAGATAATAATCGCCCAAATTCTGATGGGTAGTCATCATGTTGAGATAGTCCTTGTTTTTTTCAGAAAGCACAAGGCCTTTTTCATAATAGTAAACGCAAGAATCCGATTTTGTACCCTGATAGGCCGCTCCGAGAGAGTTGTAGACCGTGGCCAGATAATTGTCCTGCTTGTTTTTTAGAAGTGTTTTTTCTGCTTCCTTCAGCGTCTTTATGGCCTCATCAAAAGATTGGTTCATGATCTGCAGAGCCGCGAGATTTGCGGCGATAAAGGAATAGTATTGGTAGTCGTTCGCCTCTTTCTTAGCCTGCGCTGCCTGCTTTAGATAGGACTCTGCTTTCTTTGGATCGTTCAGGTAGAAATAACAAGTGCCTATGCCGTTGTATAGCGTTCCCGCTAGGGATTTTTCATTGTGCTTTTCAGCCAGCTCAAGACCTTTTAGGTAAGAAGCAATGGCTTCCTTCATCTTGTTTTGTTTCTGATAGGCTTCTGCAATCAGCGCATACGAACGGATCACGACGGTCTGATTGTTTGTTTTTTTCCCAATGGCTTGCGCAATGCGGCTGTAGTAGATGCAAGAATCTTGATGGGTTGGCAAAAAATGTCTCGCAATTTCCAGGTTGAGCTCGCCTTTTCGAGGCTCTTCTGCTTTTTTTAGGAGGGTCTGCAGTGAATCCGCAGTATTTTGGGAGTGCGACTGTTGGGGTAAAAGAACACAAAAAAATAGCGTCAGGTAAAAAACAAAATTTGCCATAGGTTTTATAGGGGGACTGTGGTATATGCTTCTGAATTGTTTACAAAACTATTAAAATTCTTTACAATTCCTATTCTGCCGAAATGCAAACACTGCTTTTACGCCCAAAATATGTTGCAAAAATCTGCTTTCTCCGACAAATTGTTAATAAGTTTTTAATTACCGTGAAACTTCAAGATAAAATAACGCCTAATTTTCGCTTCTCTGTAAACTGCCGGTTATTCCCGCCCGGCGATAGGATTCCCAGAAAAACTGACGGCCTTTATTTCTAGGGCCGCAGCCAAGCTATTTAGAGCAACAGTAACAACATTCGCAAGCGAAAACTTGTCAGGAATTGTCCTGCGCCCTGTTTTCTGCGGATTAAATTTAGATAACATTAAAACCAAATAACTATGAAAAAGATCTACACCTTATTTCTTGCGTTCACGTCAGCAGCAGCCTTTGCCCAGCAGACCATTTCTTTCGAAACGTCAGAAGGCTATCAGCCCGGAACCTTAAACCAGCAAAATGGCTGGGAAGTGACAGAAGGCTCTGGCGGCTTTCTTCTCAATCAGGTCATAAGCAATGAAAAGGCTTCTGCTGGCAGTTTTTCTTTTAAAAATGCTTTCGAGCCTAGCTTTAACGACCAGTTTTTACCGATATTCGGGGCCTCAAAAATTTTCGATGTGCCTCAGGGGTTTGCTAATTTCACCATCACTTATGATGTATTGGCTACAGAACAGCAGGGCTCTGACTTTGAATTCACGCTCTTTGCCATAGACGGCAACGAAGAATATGTGCCTGTTGCCGGAGTCGGTATCGAAAACAGAGGGTATATCTACTTGATCAAAGATGTAAATTATGGCATTCATTATGCCGAGGCCGAGTGGACTCCAAACCAATGGGTCGCCATCAAGATTGAGGTTACTGCAGATGAAATCAAGTACTATGTCAACAATGTATTAGAAAAAACCATCGACAATTATACCGATCTGGAAATTGCCGGCTTTACTATGCTGCACAATAATTATGGCGGCAATGCGTATTATGACAATTTTGCAATCACCAGCGGAAGCTTGGGCACGACTCCTGTTGAGAATCCTTCTTTTGCAGTATATCCAAATCCGGTTCAAGCGACTGTTTCTATCGCATTGCCTTCCAATACAGCACTAGCGGAAGCGGCATTTTATACAATTACCGGCCAAAAGGTGCTGCAGACCGACCGAAGCGAGAATATTGACATCAGCGCGCTTGCTGCCGGAACGTATTTTCTTAAAGGCAGTACTACAGACGGAACGTCATTCGCTAAAAAGATTATAAAAAGATAATCAGGCTAGAAAAGAAAGGTTTCTCTTTAACATTTCAATTTCCCAAACCTTGACAATTATTAGATTTTATAACAGAATAGGGCCTTAAAAAAATCGATACTTCAATTTTTTAAACCTTAAAAAAACAATTTCTGATTTCGGTGTTAACAGCCAATTTAAAGTTTGAAAAGTGGAGAAAACTTTATAAGTTTACTGTACTGATTTTAGAAAGAAATTAATGAACAATCCATTTATAATGAAGCGTATGGCTTGCATCTGCTGCTCGAAAAACGAGGAGTGATTTGTCAGCTTTAGCAATTTATAAAACGATTCAAGCATAACAAAAACTCCTCAAGAAATTGGGGAGTTTTTTTATTTAAAGCATTATATAAACTATGGTTTCAAACTTATCACTTTTAAACGAAATGTGCTGCTGTCTGCTTTTGTGGTCAAGAGGTAGCCGCCCTATTTATAACGCCCCGATATAATTAGCCCCGCCAAAGCCTCTTGAAATTCTCAACAGGCTTTTTTTATATCACAGAACAAACGAATGTCAAACTTTAAAAAACGAATCCCTCTTGCCATGCCCGAGAAGTCAAAAAACAAATCGCTCTACCAGTCTAATTTTTCGGAGAAAAAGATTTTTCTGGATAAGAAAAAAGCGAGCTATTGGATTACCGAATTAGCGTCCTGGCTTTTCTGCAGCCAGAAAGAATATATTGATTTTAGCTTTTTCGAAAAGAAGGAATTTGAACTGAAACTGCTGCTGAAAAAACTCTTAGAAGCCGAATCGTTTGCAGAAAAAGAAGCCTCGCAACTATCCGAAGCCTTTTTTGAGAACGCAGCCTCGCTGCACAAGCTGCTATTGGAAGACTTAAAAGCCGTGCTGGAATTTGACCCTGCGGCCAAATCAAGAAACGAAGTCATCCTCGCCTATCCTGGATTCTTTGCGGTCACGGTCTACCGCACCGCTCATATATTGTGGCAGGAAAAGGCGCTTACCTTGGCCCGACTGGTTTCGGAATATGCCCACAGCGCCACCGGAATTGACATCCATCCGGGAGCCGTTATCGGCGAACGGTTTTTTATCGACCACGGAACGGGAGCGGTTATCGGCGAGACGACTAGTATAGGAAACGACGTGAAAATTTACCAAGGCGTTACCCTAGGTGCCCTAAGCGTGAGCAAAGACAAGGCCGAAGAAAAACGGCATCCGACCATCGAAGACGGCGTGATTATCTATTCCAACGCGACCATTTTGGGCGGCAGCACGGTCGTCGGAAAAGGAGCTGTCATCGGAGGCAACGTCTGGATTACCAATTCCATTCCGGCAGAATCGCTCGTCTTCCACAAAAGCGAAATCATCATCAAGAGCAAGCAGGTATTTCCAGAAGCGCTCAATTTTAGCATCTAAATAAAAAGCATCCTTAAATTTAAAAAATAGAAAGAACATGAAAGCAAATAGTATTTTAGAAACCATCGGCAAGACGCCCGTGGTGAAAATCAACCGATTGTTTGGCGAGACCAAGAACATCTGGATAAAACTAGAAAGAAACAATCCCGGAAACAGTATCAAAGACCGTATCGCCTTGGCCATGATCGAAGATGCTGAGGCAAAAGGACTGCTCAAGCCGGGCAGCGTGATTATTGAGCCGACATCGGGCAATACCGGAATCGGACTGGCGCTCGTGGCAGCAGTCAAAGGCTATAAGGTCATTTTAGTCATGCCAGAATCCATGAGCGTGGAGCGCCGAAAGCTGATGGAAATTTACGGTGCCGAGTTCGAGCTGACGCCGCGCGAGAAAGGAATGAAAGGGGCTATCGAAAGAGCCAATGAACTGGTAGCCGAAACACCAAATGCTTGGTCGCCGAAACAGTTTGAGAATCCTGCGAACGTGGAAGTGCATAAAAACACTACGGCTCAAGAAATACTAGAGGATTTTCCGGACGGACTGGATTATATCATCACGGGTGTGGGCACCGGCGGACATATCACGGGCGTAGCCGAAGTCCTGAAGAAAAAGTTCCCTAACCTGAAAGTCATAGCCGTCGAGCCCGAACTGTCGCCAGTCTTGAGCGGCGGAAGCCCATCGCCCCATCCCATCCAAGGAATCGGCGCTGGTTTTGTACCTCAAAATTATCACGGCGATGCAATTGATGAAATCATTCAGGTAAGCAAGGAAGATGCTTTTGACTATGCGAGGGCTATCGCAAAAAAAGAGGGCATCTTGGCAGGAATTTCTACAGGAGCTTCTTTGGCCGCTGTCGCAAAAAAAATAGCTTCGCTGCCAGACGATGCACGAATACTGACTTTTAATTATGATACGGGAGAACGCTACCTTTCTATCGAAGGTCTTTTCTAGACTCGGCCTCGGTAGGGTGCGTGTTTTTATCAATTGCAGCCTAGAAGAGTGCAACAGACTGCGCAGAAGGGTGTGATTGGTGCGTTTTTGAGGCAAAAAGAGCCGTAAATGGCGTTCCATCACCCGCGCACGGCCCTCGGAACCCCGCCGATGGCGTTCGGAACGCCATTCGCGGGGTTCTTGACGTATAAATTGGCGTTACCCTACGCCAATTTTGGCGTTCGGAACGTCAAATTTGGCGTTCGCAACGTGTCTTTTGGCGTCAGGCAACGCCATTCGCGGGTGATGGAACGCCATTCGCGGGGTTCTGAACGCCAAATGCGACATTCAGTTCGATAATTTCTGAGGTATAGAAATCAAAAATAAAGATCTTGTCAAAATCCGATTCGAAGGTCTTGGCCTGTATCGCCTCGTCAATCAAGAACGACTTGCAGCAATGGTCGATAGAGCTTAAGATTAAGACGAGCCATTGTTTTTCGGGCACCGCTTGAATCGGCTGGCTCTTGGCAATGATTCCTGCAATAGCGCTGCTGCTGCACTCGACAATCTTGAAGTCGCGGTTGACAATTTTGAGTTCCGAAGAAGGCAGCTTGCGGATGCGTTCTACATATTTATATAAGATGACCTCGCCTTTGATGCCCGAAATAATTTCGTTTTTCAGGTTCTGCATTTCTCCAGCATCAAAATTAGCATTCGGCTTCCTGAATTCTACATTATAGAGTCCGGTATATCGGGAACCTAAAGCTGTCAATTCGATTTCGATTTCTAAAAGGATTTTTGAGATGGCGTTTTTTTTCTGGTTCAAGAGCAGGTCTGCGCACTGCACGTTAATCTTCTCTGGGCCTTGGGAGCCCCCGATGATGAGCTCTCCTTTTTGCGAAATGATGGCCTCGCCGTCATACGACTCAGCAAATTTCCACAAATCAACAATTGCTTTGATTTCTTGCTCTTTCACCCTTTTTTTCTGCTTTGAGCTTTCTATGGCATCCATCCAGTTTTCTATTGCTTGAATCATCTTCATCTTTTTTTATTCAAAAATAGAGCGAACACCAAAGCTGGCTGGCTTTTTTATACGAACCGCCTTTTATTTTATACTAAATCCTTAATTGTAGTACTAAAAATGCTTCGGATAGGGTTTTGTATAATTTAATTCAGGTTTTGTATAATATAATATCTTGTTAAACAGTTTTTAAGTTACTTCGCATCAAAATTAACAGCAAGCAAAAGCTATGTTTGACAAAAATTGTAACAAAAACTGGTTCATGGAGTTTCTTATCGCTCCAAAATACAGGATATACAGGCACCTGCTGATTTTCGCTTATATGATTGCTATATTTATTGTCTCCAGAAACTCGTCAGAAGAGGTGGGGGATGATGATTATTTAAGAAGCATTATTTGGAACATTTATTTTCTAGCCATGTTCTATCTGAACATGTATGTACTCATGCCTGCTTTTCTGTATAAAGGAAGGTACCTTACTTATATTTTCAGCCTAATTACTATTATCATCTGTTGCTATCTCATAGCCACAGTGTTAACGGAAACCTTTATGAAAGGCTACGATTTTGTAAATGAAGCAAAGGAGAGCAACTCGTTCAAGAATTTTTTCGTAACAATCAACATGCTCACCCTCATGGTTTTTGCTTCTACATCGATCAAGCTGTTTCAGCGGTGGGCAAGAGACAGCGATAGGATCAACGAGCTGGAAAAAAACTCGCTCCAGATTGAACTGCGGGAACTGAAGAACCAGATCAATCCGCATTTTCTCTTCAATATGCTGAACAATGTGAATGTGCTCGTCAAAAAAAATCCAGACAAGGCGTCTACGATTATCATGAAACTTTCGGATTTCTTGAGATACCAGCTGTATGACAACAACCAGCATTCGGTACTGCTGCTGTCGGAAATTCAATTCCTGAACGATTTTATGGAACTGGAGAAAATCCGCCGCGACGATTTTAATTTCAACCTCAGCATACAGAACGAAAGCCTTAACGAAAATATGATTTCGCAGCTTGTGCTTCCGCCCAACTTGTTCATCACGTTTATTGAAAACGCAATCAAGCACAGTGCCGATGTCGACAGTCCTTCTAAAGTAGACGTGAGCTTTACGGTTTATAAAAAAGAACTGCGCTTTGTCTGTTCCAACACAAAACCTGCAGAGCCTATCGATAGCGACAAAAAGGGAGGCCTCGGACTGGCCAACATCAAGCGCAGGCTGGAACTTCTTTATGGAAAGGATTTCAGGCTCGAGATCGAAAATAATGACACCAACTATACAGCAACCTTAACCCTACCTATATGAACTGCATAATCGTTGATGACGAGCCGTTGGCGAGAGAAGGAATGCTGCTACTGCTGCAAGACATTCCGGACCTGAATGTGATCGGGTGCTTCAATGGTGCCAAGAAAGCGCGCGAATTCATGCAAGAAAACCCCGTTGACTTGATTTTTCTGGACATACAGATGCCTGGAATCAATGGATTGGAATTTGCCGAATCGATTTCTGAAAACACCTTGATTATTTTTACTACGGCCTTCTCGCAATATGCCCTGAAAAGCTATGAGGTCGATGCCATAGATTATCTGGTCAAGCCGATCATCAAGAGCCGCTTGGACAAATCCATAAAAAAAGCTTTTGCTTATAAAGAGCTTCTGGCCAATAAGGAAGGAAAAAGCACGCTCGAAAGCCTGGAACAAGATTTTATGCTCATCAAGTCGGATCGAAAATTTCACAAGATTCTTTTTCGCGACGTGCTCTATATCGAGGGACTGAAAGATTATGTCGTGATTTATGCCAACGACAGCAAGATCATCACGGCCATGAACCTCAAGACCATTTCGCAGCATTTGCCGGAAGCCCAATTCGTAAGGGTCAGCAAATCGTATATGGTCAACGTGCAGCACATTGATTCTTTTGACAACCACACAATCCATATAAAAACCTCAGAAATTCCGATCGGAGATGTTTTCCGAAAAAAATTCCTGGAGCAGTATTTAGGAAAGAATATTTCCGACCGATTATAACAAACCTTTTTATAAACAAGCTATGAAATTAAAGTTTTTGCCATTGGCAGTATTCTTTTGCGCATTCGTGAATGCCCAAGAAAACGAAGAATTGAAGGAAAAAGTAAAGGAAGCCGTGACAGATCGATTTCCTACGACGCGATTTCTGGACATCCAGTACCAGCAATATCTACCGACCGATTTTGACTCGGAACTGTTTGACAGGGCCTTTGAAGAAGGGGAAATCAAGAACCATTACCGATTGAATGCCAATACCAATTTTACCATCTTCTCTAAGCCAAGATGGAATATTACGACTTCGCTCAACTACAAATATGAGGCTTTTGAGCTTAATGATGTAGAAAATGTTGCCGGCGATGCGATTGCTCCTTACAACAAAAATGTAGATTTCCACTACCTTTCTGCTACGTTGAGCTTTACGTATTTTGCCAGGCTGTTTAACAAGCCGTTTATCTACAATGCCAGCTTTACGGCAGACGGTTCTGAAAAAGATGTAGAGCGATTAAAAGGTTTTGTAGGCGCTTCGATCATCTTGAAAAAAACAGAAAGAACAATGATTGGCGTGGGTGCCGTTATCTTTATCGACCCTGCTTCTCCGATTCCGGTCGCTCCTACCTTTATCATGGAGCATAAGTTCAAAAACTCGCCTTGGGTCATGGATTTGATCCTTCCGCAGCGCCTTTTGTTCCACAGGCCGCTATTTGAAAACGGAAAGCTTTCTTTGGGAACTGAATTGAGCGGCGACGGATTCTATGTCTACAATAAAGCGCCAGGTTTTGCCGATGTTTATGATTACCGCGTTTTAGAACTGCGTTCCGGAATTACATACGAACACCGCATCAATACTACGATTATTGCTACGTTCAAGACAGGCTTGTCGAATGTGTTTAATTCGAGATTATCCGAAAGAGGCGAAAACACCAACGATTATATCTTTTCGACCAAACAGGACCCTACAGGCTATTTCAGTCTCGGAATTTCTTTTATGCCTAATTTCAAGAAGAAAAAAGAATAAGGCTATTATCCCATCACTTCTATAAATATCTTTTTAATCAAGGCAATCTCGTCCGCGTAGATTGTCTTTTTTCGTGTGGCAAAATGGAGCGTATTCTCTAGCGGGGTCTTCCCTTTCCAGACCATCTTGATCAGCCCGCTCTCGATTTCTTTTTTGCACAAGAAATCAGGAATTACTGCCAGTCCCTGTCCGCTGCTCAGGCAACGCACGATAGAATTGAGGTTCGGGACGATATAATTGGGACGGAAGTCGGGGTATTTGTTAAAGTTCAGTTGCCAGAACCGTCTCAGATGTTCCATATCGCCCGTCGTGCCGTACCATTTCTGCTCTTTCAGCCAAGCCTCGATTCCTTCTATGTCGCATGTTTTTTCCAAGGCGTCAAATGTAGCGACATCAATATCGTTGCCTCCCACCAACACGATGGTTTCCGATGAAAACGGCTGGTAGTCGATGCTGCTCTTCGGAACCATCTGCGGCGTGATGATAATATCTAGAATTCCTTTTTCCAAGTTCTCTACCATTTCCGGATATTCCCCGAACTGGATGATAACGTTGAATGGCAATGTAGAAATATACTGCTCGAGCGTAATCTGGAAAGTCTCAAAGCACATTCCAACACTGATGGTGGGCGTGTGTTTTTCGGTACTCCGCTGGAAATTCTTTTCGGCTTCTTCCAGCTTGGTCATGGCTTCGATGATAAAATTATAAAGTACCTTTCCTCTTTCCGTTGGCACCATCTTGCGGCCCGTGCGGTCAAACAATTTATAGCCCACATAATTTTCCAGCGAGCTTAAGTGCAAGCTCACTCCTGGCTGGGAAATAAACAATACTTCCGCAGCTCCTGTCAGCGTTCCCGATTTGTAGACCGCCTTAAATGTCCGGTACCATTCTAGATTTACCATGATTAAACTATTATAATTCTGATGCAAAGGTATGAATTAAGTTATTTTAATAATAGATAATGCCGCCGTAAATTTGCATCATCAATTAGATAGAAGACTTATGAAAAAAATATTTATCATTAATGGAGGTCAAAAATTTGGCCATTCGGGCGGAAGGTTCAACGAAACTATCTCGCAAGAAACTTTGAATTTTTTTAAAAACAATCCCAATTTTGAAGTAAAGCTGACCGATATCAACCACGACTACGACCCTGCCGAAGAAGTACAGAAGTTTGTCTGGGCCGATGTCATCATCTACCATACGCCGATCTGGTGGTTCCAAGTGCCGCACGACTTCAAAAAATATATAGACGTGGTCTTTACGGAAGGGCATGCAACTGGAATTTACAACAGCGACGGCCGCTCTTCTCAAAACCCTGCCATCAACTACGGAACCGGAGGCATGCTGCACGGCAGAAAATACATGCTGACGACTTCATGGAATGCGCCGAAAGAAGCCTTTACGCTTCCGGGAGAGTTCTTTTCACAAAAAAGCGTCGATGAGGGACCTTTGTTTGGCTTCCATCGCATGAATGCTTTTACCGGAATGACGCCTCTGGAAAGCATGCATTTTCATGATATCGAGAAAAATGCCGACGTAGCCAGAGACTTAAAATTGTATAACGAGCACTTGAGTAAAATCTTCATAAACTAATCATGGCTATACATTTGACCGCAATAATCAAAAGCAGGCCCGAGCATACGGAAGAGGTAAAAACCTACCTGCTGAACATGGCGCTGCATTCTAAAAAAGAAGAAGCCTGCCTACAATACGACCTGCACCAGAATAATGAAGAGCCGAGCATTTTTGTGTTCCATGAAATCTGGACAGATGCAAAAGGACTGGAAGAACATAACGCAAAGCCATACATTCAAGATTTCGTAAAGGCCTCTGAAGCGCTTCTGGAAGAAAACGTAATTATTTATAAAACACAAAAAATAGGATAATGGACTATCGAAAATTAGGAAGTTCGGATTTGGAATTATCGGCTATCACTTACGGAGCTTTTGCCATTGGCGGCAACATGTGGGGCGGCAACGAAAAGCAGGATTCTATCGCTGCGGTGCATGCCTCGCTGGACCACGGCGTTACTTCGCTAGATACAGCTCCTTTCTACGGTATGGGACTAAGCGAAGAATTGATTGGGGAAGCCATCAAAGGGAAAAGCCGCGACAAGCTACAGCTGCTTACAAAATTCGGCCTCGTATGGGACGGAAGCAATAACGGAAAGGGAGATTATTTCTTTGATGCTTCTGCAGACGGAAAAACATTTCCAGTCTATAAATATGCTTCAAAAGCGAATATCATCAAAGAACTGGAAGAGAGCTTGAAACGCCTCGGTACCGATTATATCGACCTGTTGCAGATTCACTGGCCCGACTCGACTACGCCGATTGACGAAACGATGGAAACTTTAAATCTTTTGATGGAGCAAGGAAAAATACGCGCTGCAGGCGTCTGCAACTACGACCTCTCGCAATTGAAAGAAGCAGAAAAAACCCTACAGTTGGCTTCGAACCAAGTTTCGTTCAGCATGCTAAACAGGGCTATCGAAAAGGACATTGTGCCTTATGCTGTTGAGAAAAACATGGGCATCATCGCCTACAGCCCTATGGAAAGAGGACTGCTGACCGGAAAATATTTTAAGGAGGCCAAGCTACAGTCTGACGATCATAGAAACGGCTACTTCGGACAGTTTTCTGCCGAAAGTGTCAAAGCGCTTTTAGACAAGATCGAGCCGATTGCGCAAAACAAGAACGCTTCTTTGTCGCAACTGGTCTTGCGATGGACAAGCTTGCAGCCGGGAATCAGCGTAGTGCTGGCAGGCGCAAGAAATGCGACACAGGCTATTGAAAACGCAAAAGCCGCAGCAGTTTCCATCACCGCCGACGAAATGAAATTTATTAATGATGCGATACTAGAAATGTAAGGATGGGCTCCAATAGCAATCTGCTTTTTTAGTAAATTTACCCAGCTCTATTCAAAAAGGGCTGGGTATTTTAGTTTACAAAAACATGATTGAAGAACAACTTCTGTTGGCGTTCGGCGCCCATACAATCGTACTCAAAAAAGGAGAAATGCTTTTTGAGGAAGGTGCTAGTGCGAAATATTTTTTCCAGGTACATTCTGGAGAAATCAAGATGAACAATTTCAACGACGAAGGCAAAGAATTTATCCAAAGCATTTTTGGCGAAGGAAACTGTTTTGGCGAGCCGCCTTTGTTTATCGACAAGCCTTATCCTGCTAATGCTGTTGCTATTGCCGATTCTGAAATTTATGCTATCTCAAAAGAATCGTTTTTTAAATTGCTGTATTCAAATCCCGAAGCGCACCTGAACATGACGGTCAATCTTGCCCAGCGCCTTTATTACAAATCGGTCATGGCTTCCGAAATTTCTTCCCAAGAACCAGAACACCGTATCTTAAAGCTGATTGATTATTTTAAGGAGTCTATCAACCAAATACAACCCGATGAAAAATACAGAGTAGACCTCACCCGCCAGCAGATTGCCGACCTGACCGGACTGAGAGTCGAAACCGTAATCCGCTCCATAAAATCACTCGAAAAAAAGGGACTGCTTTTGATCGAGAACCGAAAAGTTTTTCGATAATTTTTTTGCAATTATTTCACCTAATATGATTTAAGTCATAAAATGCTGGCGGGATGTGTAGCTAACTTTGTTACTATAATTCTAAAGCACTTTTATCATGAAAACATATCATAATTATCTGGAAGGTTACAAACGAGGTCTTATCGGTTTTGCTACATTGAGCATTCTTGCCCAAAGCTGTCTAGGTTCTATTGCCGTAATGCTTATTCTTATGGGAGGAACTTCAGTCGGACAAATGATACAGTTATTTTTTGTCACCATCTTCTGTATGGGATTTAACGGAGCCGTCTTGTCACAGCAAAAACCAAAATTTGTATTCGCAACACTTATCATCAGCGTCACGCTTAGTATTGTCTTTTCAATCGCAAACCTGCTTTCTTTGATAGGGTAATGGGCTATACTAAAACAGAAAAGCCTCCAAGATTATTGGAGGCTTTTTTATTGGGAATGTAGCTGTTTATGCTTTTGGTAATGGCTGTCCGACAGCAACATCGCATCTGTGGCCTGGCTGTCCGTGTGGCGGATTCATACCTGGAGCAGTTACGACATTTGCATTGTTCACCGGCGTTACTGTAGTTGGAGCGGCAGTTGCAGTCGGCTGTGTTGGTTGCGGCTGCGCAGCAGGTTTTTGTCCTGGAGGCGAATTTAACGGAGCCCCTACAGGAATATCGCATCTGTGTCCTGGCTGTCCGTGTGGCGGATTCATACCTGGAGCCGTGGCTGTAGGCTGTGGTTGAATCTGCTGTGGCTGTGCTTGCACCGTTTGCGGCTGAGCAGTAACCGGAACTTGTCCGTCTGCAGGAGCAGCTGTCGGATCTGCTGCAACAGCTTCTGCTGGCGCTGCACTTTCTTGAGGCTCTAATTCTTTTTTACATGAAGTCATGAACAGTGAAACTGCCAAAAGCGAGCCAGCTATTATTTTTGTTTTCATTGTTAGTTTTTTAAATTAAGAATTCAAATATAAGCGTTTCAGATGATTATCTATGTTAAAAATAAGCTCTTAACTGCACGCTTCCTGTGTGGATTGCTTTGCTTTCTTCACTTTTCCTTCCTTCATAATTTATATTGATATCTAGAAACTGCGTCAGGTTCTTTTGCAATAACAGTCGCCAGGTCATATTCTGTCCTGCCTGCAGTCCTTCAAGCATCTGGTAGGCGACTGGAGACAAGGCATCGCCAGTAAAATCATTTTGGTAGAGAGAGAATTCGCCATTCATCGTGAATTTCTTTTCGGAAGCATAGGTAAAAGAGGTTCCGAAGCGATGCTGCTGCAACTTTTCCATATCATTGATCTTGTTCTCTTTGTCTTGGTATTCATAGAACAGATCCCAGCTTGCATTTCTTGAAAAAAGATAGGAAATCTTAGGCGCCAGCTGATAGCCTTTCAGCTCGAAATTCTTGCTGGAATAGTTTTCTGAAAAAAGTTCTGATTCGATGGTCTTTCCCAAAAAGCCTAACAGCCAGCTTTTCTGGATCAGATGGGCATATTGCAGCTGGTGCGAACGGTTGTTGTTTTCCTGAGATCCGACCGAGAGCAGCGTTTTGGCACGGTTTCTCAAATAGGTATACGTTACGGAATGGTCTTGCTTACCTCTGTTGTAAAAAAAGCTGTTCCTGAAACTAGAATTAAGTCCCAAAAGGTCTTTATCGCTTGTAGAAAACGGATTCAAGTCGAAATTGTCGCTGTCGCGTACGATCTTTCGGTCGATCAAAAAAGAGGTCTGGTTGTAAAAATAGGACAAGAATTTCTTAAGCCCTTTTTCGTTCTGCCATTGATTGGCGTTCAAGATAACCGATTGCGAGAACTTGTTTTGGTGGGTCTTGATAAAAATCTGATTCGGGAGAAAAATCCTGACGTATTCTGCCTGGTCGGAAAACTTTGCAATTTCAAATTCTTCGAGCTCTTGGATTCCGTTGCCGTTGTAATCAATCCAAGTGTAGACACCCTGCCCCGGTTCTACTTTCAGATACGTAAATTCCTGCTGCGGTATGGTTCCCGATGTGGTTTCATAGGTGGTCGTAACTTGAACCAGCTGGTTGAAATAACGGTCATTATAAAGCAACCTGGAATTTAGCGAAGGCTCGTTTTTACGAGTTGGGTCTTCAAATTTCAAGTTCCTGTAATTCACGAACAAGGAAAGGTCGCTCTTTTCGGTCTTCATCAATCGTGACTTGAGGTAATAGGAATTGGACGTATTTACCTTTCTCACAAATCCGTTGACCAAACTGTCATTAGAACGTTGCAGATAGCCTAATTCTACATACACTTTGGTGCTGTCGCCGCGTCCTGTAAAAAGACCAAACTCGTTAAATCTTTGGCTCAAGGCCGAAAACTGATTGGTTTCCTTGATTTTTTCTTCGTTGTCTTCCAGCCTGAACGTTCCGCCAACCCAGTTCTTGCCGAAATGGTATCTGGCCTGTGTCTGATTCCTGATAAATTTAGATTCGGAATAATCGCTGTCGCTTTTTAAGACACTTCCGTTGTTCTGGATGGTAAAATTCTTAAATCGAAAAGAGCCGTCGACCACATGCCTAGTTCCTGAGAAACTTTCGGAGAAATCAAGCTTTTCCAACTGGTATCTTGCGCTTCCTTTGTTCGGAAGCGTGAAATTTATGCCCGAAATTAACAGGCTCTGGTTGCCTAAAGGATTCGTCAAGTTCCAGTCGCGGTCAAATTCAATCGTGAATAGGCGCTCGATGGTCTTGAATTCTTTCTGCACGAACTGATAATTGACAAAAGCATCTACCAGCCATTTCTTTGAAAACAGCCGCTGCTTGGCATAGATTTTCCCGGCAAGGCCTTGGTTGTCGCCGTCATCTTTAGACGAAAATAAGTTCGGGTCGTTGTTGCTTACGCCAATCTCAAAATCGACCAATGTCTTTTCGCTGGGCTTGTATTTTCCCAATACAGTAGCAATCTGGATTTTTGTCGGAGCGACCAATCGGATAATCGGTTCAAAATTACCTTGCGGAATTCCGCTCACGGGCGGGACATATTCATAGATTCTACCGACTGCTGCCGTATTCGAAATTCTATAATTCCCTTGATTATTGCCAACCAAGGAGAAGCGTACGTTGTAAAGCTCGTCTTCTGGATTGTTTGAAAACTCAAAGACCTCAACGCCGCCAATGATTACTTTTTTATAAAGGATTTTATTTTCAGAATAGCTGTCGACATACGCAGAAGGCGCCGTCATTTGCGAAGGATTATCTCCCGCTTCTTTCAGCACGTTTACTTGTTCTGGAGAAAGATTTTGCTGCAAAGGCTGGTTCTTCACGTCGTTTTCTGAATATAAAAAGCCGCCGATGCTCCATTTTTCCTGCTCGTACGTCGCTCCCGCATACGTCACAAATCGGGTATAATTTCTATCGGAATATTGGTATTCGACATTGATCCTCATTTCGGAGGTAATCGGAAACAGGGATGTGAAGATAATTTCTCCCGCATTGTAATCGATGGTATAATCGTTGTTTTCGCCTCGTGTCAGTAAAATTCCGTTGACAAAAACTCTTTCGGAACCTGAAATCACCAAGATATACAATTCGCCATTCGGGCCTTGAAGCTTGTATGGGCCTTGGTTGCCCTCCTGTCCTGTAAAGCTGCTTCGTGCATATTGTCCTCTTACCAAAGCCGCCGAGGCAAAGACATTCGTCTTTTTTTCGGGAGTTCCGAAAGTAAAATTAGCGGATAGTCCTTGTACTTTTTTATTAAAATTCAAGAATCGGGATTGTCTGTTTTCTAAGAATAAATCCCCTGCCCGGATGTTCCATTTGTCGCTGAAAAGCTCGATAAAAATCTGGTCGAATTCATCCAGCTTTTGCGAATAGCCGCCTTCTTGCAGCGGAATATTGCTATCTTGGATAGATGCCCGAAGGCTTACTTTGTCTGAAATCTTTCCGGTGATCTGCAAATCGAGATTTGAATTGACAACTGAATTTTGGTTATTTCCTATGGTAATTCCTCGCGTTATGCTTCCCGAAGTATTCAATCCGTCAAAAGGCTTGAAAGTGCTTATCGGATCGCGGGAAACTTTATAGAGATTGCCTTTTCCTGCTTCGTTGCTCACGACGCGGCTGTCGTCGTAAATGCTGTATTTTTTTGTAAGGTATTCGGGATAGCTGAAATAGCGCAGTGTTAGCGTATCTTCAGACGTGTAATTATTCTTAAAAACAAGGATGCTTTTCTGGAAATCTACTTTATAATAGGTCGTATCAATATCATTCCCGAGCTTGTCCTGAAGCTTAAAGAAAGAGCTGCTGATGCTCACGCTGTCAATTTGGATCGTATCTTTTGAAGCGGTAATCTTCCTGTTTTTATACGGCGTTTTGACTTCCTGAGCAGAAAGCCCAGAAACAAAGCCTATTAAAAACAGAAAGAGCAATTTTTTCAACATAAATACTATAACTCTGAAAGCTCAAAAGTAGTATTTATAAAATTAAAATTTCAATAGCTGCTTTCGCGCAAAAACCAAGCTGCCATAAAAAATCGGGAGTTTCAAAAAT
Source organism: Flavobacterium sp. N2550 (assembly GCF_025947265.1). Lineage (NCBI taxonomy): Bacteria > Pseudomonadati > Bacteroidota > Flavobacteriia > Flavobacteriales > Flavobacteriaceae > Flavobacterium > Flavobacterium sp. N2550. The sequence continues at coordinate 503,686 of NZ_CP110007.1, forward strand.
TTGAGGCTCCCGATTCACTATTTTCTAACTAATGGCTTCTTTTGTAACAATCTGCATAGTTTCTCTGCTGACTTGCTTGAGCAACACTTGTTTGTCTTTTTCGACCATTTCTGCCGCTTTTTCATTAAAATGGCGGATCGTATAAAGCGAAACATTATCGTTGTACGCAACTTTGAATTTCTTAGACAGCACGTTTTTCAAGTCGTTAAAATTGCCGAATTTGTCTTCGATACACACTGAAAAACTGATAGCTGAGTTCTGAATCAGGCTGACCTTCATCTTGTATTGATGGAAAAGCCCAAAAATCTCGCTGATGTTTTCTTCCATGATAAAAGAAAAATCTATAGAAGAAAGCGAAATCAGCAACTGTCCTTTTTTTACGATATAACAGGGCAGGTGCGGCTCTAAATCGGCTCCTTTGCTCACGCTTGTTCCTGGCAAAGAAGGATTGAGGAACGATTTCACAAACAATGGAATTTCTTTTCGCTGTAGCGGCTGCAATGTTTTCGGGTGGATGACTGTGGCGCCATAAAACGCCAATTCGATAGCCTCGCGGTAGGAAATTTGGTTCAAGAGCGTTGCATTTTCAAAATACCTCGGGTCGGCATTCATCACGCCCGGAACGTCTTTCCAAATCGTGACGCTTTCGGCGTTCAGGCAATAGGCAAAAATGGCGGCGGTATAATCGGAACCCTCGCGGCCAAGCGTTGTCGTGAAATTATTTTCGTCCGAGCCCAAAAATCCTTGGGTGATGTTCAGTACTTTTTTCTTTACGTTTTTAGAAATTAGCGTCTGAGTTTGGTCCCAATCTACGATAGCATCGCGATAAGTCGTATCGGTTTTTATAAAATTACGGACATCAAGCCATTGATTTTTTAATCCTTTATAATTGAAATAGTGGCTGATTATAGTGGTCGAGATTATTTCCCCGAAACTGACAATCTGGTCGTAGACAAAGTTGTAATTCGGGGATTTGTTGTTTTTCAAAAAGCTTTCTAAATCAGAAAAAAGCTGGTTGATAGCGCCAAAAACCGCATTTTTGTCGTCTTCAAATAAATCTAGCAAAATCTGGTTATGGTACTTCTTGACATCTTGTACAGAAGATTGCAATTCTGCCGATTTTTCGAAATAGTTCTTTATCACTACTTCTAAGGCATTTGTTGTTTTTCCCATAGCCGAAACTACGAGCAAAACATCATCAAAACCCACCTGCTGCAAAACGTCGTATACGTTTTTAATGCCTTCAGCATCTTTGACTGAAGCACCTCCAAATTTAAATACTCTCATTATTTGATTTCAGATTTTAGATTTCAGATTTAGACCTAGCCAATTACTCGATTGCTGTCTGAAATAGGTAAATTATTTTTTAAAAAATCATTAATTCCTTGTTCGTCCATGTGGACCACGCGCCAATCGGATAAAACCTTTGCTCCGGATTTCTCATAAAATTTAATCGCTGGTGTATTCCAGTCGAGCACGTTCCATTCGATACGGCGTACGTTTTCTTTTTCTCCTTCTTTTATAATTTCAGAATAGAGCGCCATTCCGGCTCCAGTTCCTCTCATCTTTTCGGTAACGATCAAATCTTCAAGATGAATGGTCTTTCCTTTCCACGTTGAAAATCGGTAATAGAATAACGCCATTCCGATAATTTGACTATCTAATTCTGCCACAAAAGTATGGAACAGCGGTTGTGTTCCAAAGCCATCACGAACCAGATCTTCTATTGTAACGACGACTGCGTTTGGCTCTTTCTCGAAAACGGCCAGTTCTTTAATTAGTCCTAAAACAGCAGGCATGTCGTTTTCAGTACCTTTCCTGATTATCATTTTTTTTCTATGTATTTCAGCTTTCGCTTTTCACAGCGAATATATTAAAAGCTGATGCAACTGCACAATTATCGGTGTTTCTTTTCGAAATTAGCGCATCAATTTCAGAAACACAAAAATAACAATTATTTATATTTGTAACATTTTTTGATAAATATTTTTTTGATGGCATTCTAAAATTATAGCAATTTATAAACGATATTTGCACCCACAACTACAACGTTATAGTAATGGAGGAACGCAATAAAACATTAGGGGAATTTATTATTGAAAAACAGGAAGATTTTCAATATTCTTCGGGAGAATTATCTAGGTTAATCAACTCCATCCGACTGGCTGCCAAAGTCGTAAACTACAAGGTAAATAAAGCTGGACTGGTAGACATCGTGGGCGCTGCAGGTGCCCAGAATGTGCAGGGAGAAGACCAACAAAAATTAGATGTCTTTGCAAACGACACTTTTATACAGACGCTTATCAATCGTGAGATTGTCTGCGGTATTGCTTCGGAAGAAAGCGATGATTTCATCGTCATCAAAGGCCAAGACGAAAGCCATAACAACAAATATGTGGTGCTGATGGATCCGCTTGACGGTTCTTCAAATATTGACGTGAACGTTTCTGTAGGGACGATTTTTTCTGTCTACCGAAGAATCACGCCGATCGGAACTCCGGTAACTTTAGAAGATTTCTTGCAGCCGGGCGTAAATCAGGTAGCAGCGGGCTATGTAATTTACGGTACCTCGACAATGCTTGTCTATACGACTGGCCGCGGCGTGAACGGTTTTACATTAAACCCAGCTATCGGAACATTCTATCTTTCGCACCCGAATATGCAGTTTCCAAAAGACGGGACTATTTATTCGATAAACGAAGGAAACTATGTTCATTTTCCACAAGGCGTAAAAGATTATATCAAATATTGCCAGCTGGAAGAAGGCGACAGACCTTATACTTCACGCTACATCGGAAGCTTGGTTTCTGACATTCACAGAAATATGATCAAGGGAGGGATTTATATTTATCCGACAAGCTCAAAAGCGCCAAGCGGCAAGCTTCGCCTGCTATACGAATGCAACCCGATGGCTTTTCTGGCAGAACAAGCGGGCGGAAAAGCATCAGATGGTTTTGGAAGAATCATGGAAATCCAGCCGACAGAACTGCACCAACGCGTACCGTTCTTTTGTGGCAGCCAAAATATGGTCGAAAAGGCCGAAGAATTTATGAAAAAGGCAAGTAATTAGATATAAAAAAAGCTCCGATTGGAGCTTTTTTTTATTTATTCATATGAGTCATTTCGAAAAGGAAAGTGTCTAAGTCTACACCTAACACAAGCAATGATAAAGCTTTGTCAACAATATAGTGCACGTTTCCAGGAGTAAATCCTAATGCTAAAGCAAATCGTGTAAGGATTTCTTTTTGCTTTGGCCCTAAGACGTGATCAGCATATACCATTCTTGACAGATCATACAAACGCTCTAGTCTTTGCGTGTGCAAATACGGAGGATTGATTGGGTATTTCGTTGGATTTGCAAGAATTTCGGCATACTCTTCAGAAGAGATTTCCAATTGCATGGCCAGCTTGTCCAAGAAATGTCTTTCTTCTTCGCTTAAATGCCCGTTTTCCATTGCAACTCTCACGATAGAAGAGAAATGTCCTTTATTTCTATTTTTAAATCCGCTATCAAATAAATCTGAAATTGACATAATTATATATTTTTTGCAAATATAATCCTATTTCTATTTTAACGGCACAAAATGCCGACTTTTCTTAACAGAAATAAACTCTTTCCAAAATATATCGTAAGTTTGGAATCCCAATCAAAATTTTCAATATATGTCTGAGTTTTGGATCTACTTCAACACAGGATTGCGTCACGTTTTAGACATTCACGCCTACGACCATGTCTTATTTTTAATCGCTCTTACTATTCCTTATGCTTTTAAGGATTGGCAAAGGGTTTTGCTTTTAGTCACTCTTTTTACAGTGGGACATACCATGGCATTATTGCTTTCTGTATATGGATTCGTGCAGATAAAAGTGAATCTTGTTGAATTTTTGATTCCAATAACCATTTTAATTACGGCTTTCTTTCACCTTTTTACAGCTGGAAAAAATAGCAAGAAGGAAAGTATCAGCTTTATTGCTATCGTCACCTTATTTTTCGGGATCATCCACGGACTCGGGTTCTCGAATTATTTCAATACGATTTTACCCGGAAATGCTTCCGCCAAGCTGATTCCTTTGTTAGAATTTGCTTTGGGAATTGAAGCCGCGCAGGTTATAGTCGTGCTTATTGTATTGATTTTATCGTATATCGTACAGACTGTCTTTCGCTTTTCAAAACGCGACTGGACGCTTGTCATGTCGTCTTTTGTAATCGGCGTAGTCATTCCGATGGTGATTGAGAGCGAAATCTGGGGACGCTAGAGAAGATACCGATGCTACTCTAAATAAGTGCGCAATCTTTCCTATCTTTGGATTTTAATTGAATACACGTGGCAGACACTAAGATATATTTTGCTTCAGACCAGCATTTTGGAGCTCCTACACCCGAACTCAGCTTTCCAAGGGAACAAAAATTTGTAGCTTGGTTGGATGAAATCAAAAAAGATGCAACCGCATTATTCTTATTGGGCGACTTATTTGATTTTTGGTTTGAATATAAGACTGTCGTCCCAAAAGGATTTGTCCGTGTTTTAGGCAAATTAGCCGAAATCCGTGACAGCGGTATTCCTGTTTATTTTTTTGTAGGCAATCACGATTTGTGGATGCACGATTATTTTCAAAAAGAATTAAATATTCCTGTCTATCATACTACGCAAGAATTCACCTTTGACGGCAAATCGTTTTTGATCGGCCATGGCGATGGTCTCGGTCCAGGAGACAAAGGCTACAAAAGGATGAAAAAAGTGTTTACCAATCCTTTTTCGAAATGGCTTTTCAGATGGCTGCATCCTGATTTGGGCGTACGATTAGCGCAATATCTTTCTGTCAAAAACAAATTGATTTCTGGTGACGAGGATGTACGTTTTTTAGGAGAAGAAAATGAATGGTTGGTGCAATATTCGAAACGAAAGTTGGAAACCAAGCACTACGATTATTTCGTGTTTGGCCACAGGCATCTGCCTATGACTATAAAAGTGGGAGAAAATTCAAGCTACGTAAATTTAGGCGACTGGATTGGCTATTTTACATACGGTGTTTTTGATGGAAAAACGTTCGAACTGAAAGAATACAAAAACTAATTCTGACAGATTTCATCTAGATATTCTTTTAGCTGGATCTGGAAGATCGTTCCTTCTACCAAATCCTTTATCTGCATCAATTCATTTACCGAAACCGCCAAATCAATTTGTTGCAAAGGTGTTTTCAGCAAGAACTTGTGACATTTCCTTTTGAACTCGCAGCCGTTGCAATGAGCATCACCGCAGGCAGCATCAATCGTATCGGCAAAGATATTGAGTTCTTCTTTTGAAAGGTAAAAACCTGTTTCTTTAAAAACCAGTTGCACCTTGCTTTTCAGCACTTTTTGCTCTTTTTTCCAATGAAAAGCGACACCAAAATCATTAAAATAGATTTGCTCAATTTCTTTCATAACCTGAATTATTTCGAACAAATATAGGAATTATTTAAAATCATTCTAAATTAAATTATCTTAAAATTTAGAAAACTTTTTGCATCTTACTCCTTTCCTTTAATATCACGAAGTCGTAATTGCAGGCTCACATTTCCGTTGAATTCATTTTCTTCTATCGAATAGACGGCATCGAAAAGCTGACGTTCTTTCGCTATGTCAAACTTATTCCCCATTTTAAATCCGATGGCGCCAAACCCTTCCGAATTCTCTTGTTTCACAAAAAGACGCAGGTGCTCCTCATCGTTGCCTATCTTTTTTGCATAGCCCGTATCGATAAGGTCTTTAGTCAAGAAAATAGGCGTCATGTTCATCGGCCCGAAAGGTTCAAATTGCTTTAGTATTCGGATAAACTTTTCGTTGATATCGATTAAGTCGATTTCAGCATCAATCAGAATTTCAGGAGTCCGTAGTTCTTCGGCAATCGTCTCGGATACTACTTTTTCAAATTGATTTTTAAAATTTTCGAACTGAGTTTCTTCTAATGTAAGTCCTGCCGCATACATATGTCCGCCAAACTGCAGCAGATATTCAGAACAGGCTTCCAATGCATTATAGACATCAAAATCCTTTACTGAACGTGCCGAAGCCGCCAGCTTATCCCCGCTTTTGGTAAACACCAAGGTCGGACGATAATAGGTTTCTATCAAGCGTGAAGCTACAATCCCGATAACTCCTTTATGCCAATCTTCCTGATACACTACTGTCGAAAATCGATTTTCTTCCTGATTGTTTATAATCTGTGTCAAGGCTTGCAGGGTAATCTGTTTGTCCAAGTCTTTCCTGTCGGCATTAAAAACTTCGATTTCTTTAGCAAAAGCTTCGGCTTCCTCGATTCCAAATTCCGTCAGCAGTTGCACGGCATAATTTCCGTGTTTAATCCGTCCGGCCGCATTTATTCTTGGGGCAATGATAAAAACGACATCGCTGATCGTAAGCTGTTTTTTCTTTAGATTTTGAGTAATCGCCTTAAAACCGGGACGAGGATCAGCGTTGATAACCTCCAAACCAAATTTGGCCAAAATTCTGTTCTCTCCAGTCATAGGAACAATGTCAGCCCCAATTGCTGTTGCAACCAAATCCAGATACGGAATCAAATCTTCAATCGTATGATTTCTGTTTTGAGCCAAAGCCTGAAGCAATTTGAAGCCGATGCCACAACCGCATAGTTCATCATACGGATAGTTGCAATCGTCGCGTTTTGGATCTAGAATGGCCACGGCTTCGGGAAGCGAATTTCCTGGCCTATGGTGGTCACAGATTATAAAATCAATACCTTTTTCAGCTGCATAAGCGACATGGTCGATTGATTTTATACCGCAGTCCAACGCAATTATTAATGTAATTCCGTTGTCTTCTGCATAATCGATTCCTTTAAAAGAAACTCCGTAGCCTTCGTCATAACGGTCCGGAATATAGGTATCGACGTTAGGATAATAAGTTCTTAGATAAGAGGAAACCAAAGAAACTGCTGTAGTTCCATCGACGTCATAATCGCCAAAGACTAAAATATTTTCTTGCTGTTTGATGGCTTTTTCAATCCGAGCAACAGCTTTGTCCATATCTTTCATCAGGTACGGATCATGCAGGTCTTCTAGTTTAGGTCGGAAAAATTGTCGGGCTTCTTCAAAAGTCTCGATGCCTCGTTGCACAAGCAATGTTGCCGTAAGTTCGTCAACGCTTAAGGAATTTTGTAGGCTTTTTACTTTTTCTGAATCGGGTTTAGGTTTAAGGTTCCAGCGCATTTTGTATGGATTTTAAGTTAAGGTGCTAAGGCTCTGAGGTGCTAAGGTTTTAAGGCTCCTTAGTAACTCAGTACCTTAATTAGGATGATATAGTATTCGGACTTCGACTTTGGCAAAATGACGGAACATTTCCATCACGCCGCAATATTTTTCTACGGACAAATCAACAATTTTTTGAAGTTTTGTTTCGTCAAGGTTCAATCCGTAAAAATGATAATCTACACGAACCGTGTGATAATATTTTGGGTGTTCTTCGGTCAGGTCACCTTCTACTTCAATTGAAAAAGTATCAATATCAACCTTCATCTTTTTAATCAAAGATGCGATATCAATTCCGGTACAGCCCGCCAATGAAGCGAGCATCATGGATTTAGGACGAAGTCCATCATCGTGCCCGCCATATTCCGGATCGGAATCCATTTTTATTTTTCCACCTGGATTCGTGGCTTCAAAAGCCATATCTCCAAGCCATTTTGTAGTTACGTGATGTGTCGCCATGACTATGTATAAGATTTTTATTTGCTGCTTTTTCCTCCAACAATAACTACAATCTCGCCTTTTGGAGGCTTGGCTTCAAAGTGCTTCAAGACTTCCGAAGCGGTTCCTCTAATGGTTTCTTCATGCAGTTTAGACAATTCCCTAGAAACAGAAACGGGTCTGTCTTCTCCAAAATACTGGATAAACTCTGCTAACGTCTTGACCAATTTATGTGGAGAAACATATAAAATTATGGTTCGGGTTTCCTCAGCTAAAGCCAGATAACGCGTCTGTCTTCCTTTTTTGTCTGGGAGAAAACCTTCAAAGACAAATTTGTCATTCGGCAAGCCGCTGTTGACCAGCGCAGGAACAAAAGCTGTCGCACCCGGAAGGCATTCTACGGCAATATTGTTTTCTACGCAGGCACGCGTCAGCAAAAACCCTGGATCGGAAATAGCTGGCGTTCCAGCATCCGATATCAAGGCAATGGTTTCACCCGATTTCAATCGTGCAATCAGATTTTCCACCGTCTTGTGCTCGTTGTGCATGTGGTGGCTCTGCATGTGCGTTCCAATCTCAAAATGTTTCAGCAGCTTGCCGCTGTTTCGAGTGTCTTCTGCCAGAATCAAGTCTACTTCTTTCAGGACTTTTATCGCCCTAAAGGTCATGTCTTCAAGATTCCCGATAGGCGTTGGAACTAAATATAATTTTGACATCTAGACTATTTAAACTTGTTTTCCACTACCTCCAAAAAGCGCTCTGCATAATCTTCCTTGCCTTTCCATTCGTTGTAATCTGGCTTTACCAAATCTTCAATGAAATTTTTTGCGTCTTGGAACATATCAAACGTATTCAATTGCGACAGGACTCTGTTGAAATCTTCGTTACTGCCGCCAAAAAGATGGTTTACAAAACCGACTCTGTCGTTCAGACCAATCGTGATTCCTTTGGTTACTTTTTCAACGGCTGGTTTTGGCGTTTCGACAACGGTTTCCTTTACAGGTTCCGGTTCTTCCTCTTTCACTTCTTCTTCAATTTCTTCCTCGATCTCTTCTTTTGTTTCTTTTACATCTTCTTTTACTTCCTCTTTTACAGGCTCTTCATCGTGGTCGTGCTTGTGTTTTTCCTCGATTTCAGCCTTCACGAATTCTAAGTCTTTGTAATCGGAGCCCAAGAAATCTTCAAAGATAATCTGATGTCCTGATTCTTTTGCGACTTCTTCGACGTCTTCTTTTTTGTCGAAAGCCAGTTCAAACGCAGGTTCTATTACTTCTTCTTTCGTTTCTTCTGATGCTTTTTCTTCTTCTGCAGTAACACTTTCTTCCTCTTCTTCAGGCTCCTCAACGACAGCCTCTTCTTCATTTTCAGCAGCTGCGGTTTCTTCTTCTTCCAGTTCTTCATCAGAAAGCTCGATTTCTCCAACAACTACTTTTTCTTGTTCTGATTCGGGTTGTGTTTCAGCTTCTTCTTCCGCCACTTTGATTTCTTCTGCGGTTTCGACAGTTTCCGTTTCTTCCTTCGGCGTTTCTTCCACAGCTTTTTCCGCTTCTAAGGCAATTTCTTCCTGCACGTCCATCTCAACTTTGCCTGGGACTTCATTTTCATCAAAAGCCGTTTCCAGCACTTCATACGCCTCAGATCTTCCAATTGTCGGCTGTGCGCCTGTAAAATTCTCTTCTACAAACAACAAAACAGACAATTTTTCATACAGTTTTTGGCTTTCCTGATGCAGCTGAATCAGTTCTGATTTATTTTTCAGCTTCAAGATTCTGTGCGCAATACTGATTAATTCGGCTTCTAATTTTTTCTTCATAACTTTTGATATTATATTGAGTAAAGCAATGGTTTTTTAATAAATTTGTTTTCATCACAAAGTAAAAAAAACTAATCCTTTTTAAGGCTGAAAAATACAAAATGTTTCTCGAAAATACAGTAAATCATAAAGAACAATTTGGCTGGATTGAAGTAATCTGCGGTTCGATGTTTTCGGGAAAGACCGAAGAGCTTATCCGCCGTTTGAAAAGGGCTCAATTTGCCAAGCAGAAAGTAGAAATTTTCAAGCCTGCCATCGACACACGCTACCATGACGAGATGGTGGTTTCACACGATTCTAACGAAATACGCTCTACTCCTGTTCCTGCCGCTGCCAACATACGCATCTTAGCGCAAGGCTGTGAAGTTATCGGTATCGATGAAGCTCAATTTTTTGATGATGAGATTGTTTCGGTCTGTAATGACTTGGCCAACTCTGGAATCCGCGTTATTGTTGCCGGATTGGATATGGATTTCAAGGGAAATCCTTTCGGCCCGATGCCTGCACTTATGGCTACGGCAGAATATGTGACGAAAGTCCATGCCGTCTGTACCCGAACAGGAAATCTTGCCAATTACAGTTTCCGTAAAGCCAACAACAATAATCTGGTTATGCTGGGAGAAACGGAAGAATACGAACCGTTGAGCCGCGCCGCATATTTCAATGCGATGAAAGAGCTTCAGGAAAAAGAAGAAAGCTTTTTTTCAAAGAACAAGAAAACTCCGTAAGCCAAGACTTCCAAATTCACACAATAAATAGAGCGCAAGCATAACAAGAAGGCTATTGCGTCGTATACCTGCGTGACAGAACCACAATTTCCATCAAAAAATTAGTTATTTTTACAATAGCTTTAAAAAGAAAATAAATTGAGCCTGAAAATCCAACATATCATTCCTGAGATTCACGCCCGTTTCTCTGGAAATCCAGATACTGAAATTGACACCGTTTCTATCGACAGCCGTTCATTGCAAAATAATTCACAAACGTTGTTTTTTGCTTTGGCGGGTCTGAACAATGATGCCCATCAATACATTCCTGATCTGATTGCCAAAGACGTTCAGAACTTTGTCGTTAATCATATTCCAAAAGATTTAGAAAGTAAAGCCAATTTTCTCCTCGTAGAAAACACCTTGCAAGCTTTGCAGGATTTTGCTTCCTACTACCGAAAATCTTTTCATTTCCCGATTATTGGAATCACGGGAAGCAACGGAAAAACCATCGTAAAAGAATGGCTGAATTTTCTGCTCAGCCCAGACTACAACATCATCCGAAGCCCGAAGAGTTATAACTCGCAAGTCGGCGTGCCGCTTTCGGTAATTTCAATAAACGAAAAGCATAATCTTGGGATTTTTGAGGCCGGAATTTCGACCGTTCATGAAATGGAAAAGCTGGAAAAAATTATCCAGCCGACTATCGGGATATTAACCAATATTGGTTCCGCTCATGACGAAGGCTTTCAGAATCTAGAAGAAAAAATTTCGGAAAAACTCCGTCTTTTTGAACATTCCGAAGTCCTGATTTACCAAAAAAACGCGGTAGTCGATTCGCTTATAGATGCTACTACAAAAACTTTTTCGTGGAGTTTCAACGACAAAAATGCGAATGTATTCATAACGCAAAAGCAGCTTTCTGAAAAGACACAGCTAAACATTTCCTACGATACGATTTCTTTCAACGCTATTATTCCTTTTCAGGACAAGGCTTCCATCGAAAACGCCATAAGCTGCCTGATGACTTTGCTTTATTTGGGCTATCTGCCAGAAATCATCCAGGAGAGAATGCAGTTGTTGTATTCCGTTGAAATGCGCCTGAAAGTCAAAAACGGAATCAATAATACGGCAATTGTCGACGACAGCTACAGTTCCGACTACCAATCGCTAAAAATTGCGTTGGACTTTCTGGAGCAGCAGAAACAATTCAAGAAAAAGACCATCATCCTTTCGGACATCATCCAAAGCGGATTGCCGACGGACGAATTGTACAAAAAGGTTTCAGAACTCGTTACCTCCAACAAAATAGACCGTGTTATTGGCGTAGGTGAAGAAATCGGGACTTACTCCAACAGTTTTAAAAACATCATCACCTACAAAAACACAGACGATCTTATCTCGGATTTCAAAAACCTGAATTTTGAAAACGAAACCATATTGATCAAAGGAGCACGAATTTTCCAATTCGAAAAAATTACCTCCTTGCTGGAAGAAAAGACCCATGAAACGGTTTTAGAAATCAACCTCAACGCCATCAGCCACAACCTGAATTTCTTCAAATCGAAGCTAAAACCGCAAACCAAGCTTATGGTGATGGTCAAAGCTTTCGGCTATGGAAGCGGCGGTTTTGAGATTGCAAAACTTTTGGAATACCATAAGGCTGACTATTTGGGCGTTGCTTTTGCCGATGAAGGAATTGCGCTCAAAAGTGCCGGAATCACCCTGCCTATCATGGTCCTGAATCCAGAAAACACAAGCTTTAGTGCCATCATTGAGCACAATCTCGAGCCTGAAATCTATTCCATCAAAGGATTAAGAGCTTTTCTAAAGATTGCCGAACAGAAAAACCTCGAGCAATTTCCTGTCCATATCAAGCTGGACACCGGAATGCATCGCTTGGGTTTTCAAGAAAATGATTTGGACGAACTGATAGCAACCTTAAAAAATACGCCTTCTATCAAAGTAAAAAGCATCCTTTCGCACATGGCCACGAGCGACGACCTGATGCACCATGAATTTGCGAAGTCGCAGATTGCTTTGTTTGAAAAACTGTCTGCAAGGCTCATGCAAGAGCTTTCGATAAATCCAATACGTCACATCCTTAATACGTCTGGAATCAGCAATTATCCGGAAGCGCAATACGATATGGTTCGCCTCGGCATTGGACTTTATGGTGTTTCTAACGATCCGTCGGAGACCAAATATTTAGAAAATGTAGGCACATTAAAATCGATAATTTCTCAGATCAGGACCATTCAGTCGGGCGAAAGCGTGGGTTATGGCAGAAGGTTTATGGCTTCAAAAGAAACCAAAATTGCGACCATCCCAATCGGTTATGCAGACGGAATCCCAAGAAGCTGGGGCAACCAGCTCGGTTATGTCATGATCAAGAATCAAAAAGCAAGTATTGTAGGAAGCGTCTGCATGGACATGCTGATGGTAGACGTTTCGACCATCGACTGTCTCGAAGGCGATCCGGTTATTATTTTCGGAGAAAACCCAAACGTTACCTACATTGCAGAAAAACTCGGGACAATTCCTTACGAGATTTTGACCGGCATTTCACACCGTGTTAAGCGTGTTTTTTACAGAGAATAGTACAAATTTTAAAAATTCGGTGCAGAAATGTTAAAACATTTAACTACTTTAGCTAGTAACTAAAACCAATTTTTATATAATAATCCTAAAATCAACTAATTATGGGAATGGTATCTGAATTTAAGGCCTTTGCATTAAAAGGCAATGTCGTAGACTTAGCTATCGGGGTCATCATAGGCGCCGCTTTCGGAAAAATTGTTTCTTCATTAATTGAAGACATTATTACACCAATAATATTAAAACCAGCACTTGACGCGGCTGGAGCAGCAAATATTGAAACATGGGCACCCGGCGGAATGTTTTTAGGCAAGTTTATATCTGCAGTAATTTCATTTTTAGTTATTGCATTTGTATTATTCATGGTTGTTAAAGCCATTAATTCATCAAGAAAAAAAGAAGCAGAAGCTCCTGCTGCACCGCCAGCCCCTACCAATGAAGAAAAATTATTGATGGAAATCCGCGATGCACTAAGAAATAAATAATCCCGAAATAGTACCGCTGCATTATATATTCTAACTAAACCGCTCACAAAACAGGGCGGTTTTTCTTTTAATTATTTATTTTCATAACAATATGTTATATTTTTATAATTCGTTTTTTCAATAACTTTATTAGCTACTTTTGCATTCAGAAAATCAGTTTTTAACCACTTTAAAAAATAGAATATGAAAGTTGCTGTTGTTGGTGCAACCGGAATGGTTGGCGAAGTAATGCTTCAAGTTTTGGCAGAAAGAAATTTTCCTGTAACGGAATTAATTCCCGTAGCTTCAGAGAAATCAGTAGGCAAGGAAATCGAATTCAAAGGAAAAAAGTATAGCGTTGTTGGATTAGAAACAGCAGTTTCAATGAAGCCAGAAATCGCCTTGTTTTCTGCTGGCGGAGAAACTTCTCTAGCTTGGGCGCCAAAATTTGCGGAAGCCGGTACTACCGTAATCGACAACTCATCAGCTTGGAGAATGCACGCTGACAAAAAACTGATTGTTCCTGAAATCAACGCTTCAGAACTGACCAAAGAAGACAAGATTATTGCCAACCCAAACTGCTCGACCATACAAATGGTTTTGGCATTGGCACCTTTGCATAAAAAATACAACATCAAGAGAATTATTGTTTCGACTTATCAGTCCATTACTGGAACCGGTGTCAAAGCCGTACAGCAATTGGAAAACGAATATGCTGGAACTAAAGGCGAAATGGCTTACAAATACCAGATTCACAGAAACGCTATCCCACAATGCGATGTTTTCGAGGACAACGGATACACCAAAGAAGAGATGAAACTGGTGCGCGAGACGCAAAAGATCTTAAGCGATAAAACCATTGCCGTAACAGCCACTGCCGTGCGAGTGCCTATAGTAGGCGGACACAGCGAAGCTGTAAACGTAGAGTTCTCTACTGATTTCGATGTAAACGATGTACGAAAGATTCTTCACGAAACACCAGGAATTGTCGTTCAAGACAATACAGACACCTTCACTTACCCGATGCCGCTGTATGCGCATGGCAAAGACGATGTTTTTGTGGGAAGAATTCGCCGCGACGAGTCGCAGCCAAACACTTTGAACATGTGGATTGTTGCCGACAACCTTAGAAAAGGAGCCGCTACAAACACCATACAAATTGCAGAATATCTAGTCGCTAACGGCTTGGTATAAGACCCATAGCTGACCAGCACATGCCACAACCGCCTGTTTTGACAAACCATAAAATTTGTTAAAACAGGCGGTTTTCTTTTACACTTTCATACATTTGCAATTGGATGAAGAAGAAGTTCGCCATAATAAACCTCTCATTGATGATTGCAGTATTGTTCTCGATACTGTTTCAATCAGTCCATTCCTATGAGCACTTCTTAGACGGAAACGTTGCTACTGTTAGCCAATCAGACGATGACGGCAGTACCAAAATCCAGACCCTCGACCACAATCACGAAAAATGTTTTGTCTGCGAATTTACCCTAAGCAGTTTTATCGCGACAGAAACCTTTACATTCAACCTTCAGGTCCCTTTCAAGGCCGTAGCCTATAACTTTCCTGCTTCAGAAACAGCAGAATTCTTTGCAGGCAGCCTGTTTTTGCACCGCGGACCGCCATCTAGCTGTTAATTAACGAAAAGAGCCTTGCTCTTCTTTCGGGCTGTTTCTTTTAGAAGCATGCCTTAATTATCATTTTAGATTTTTTCAAAATGCGCTATATCCTATTTTTTGTTTTCCTCTTGGCAGGAAACCAAACCCTCGTATATTCTCAACACACGGTGAGCGGGAAGATTACCAACGAGAAAAAACAACCTTTGGCGGGGAGCCACATCCATGCCGGAACTTTTTTTGCGAATGCTGCAGCCGACGGGAGCTTTTCAATAAGTGGCATCCCAAACGGCAACTTGGCCGTGACCATCGAATATCTGGGCTATAAGACCCTAGATACCGTAATCGCTGTCCAGAAAGATGTCGTATTGGACATTTCCCTGAAGCCAGAAGTCTCGCAACTGTCAGAAGTTGTCCTTAAAAAGACCCTTTCCGAGAAAAATGCTTCGACACAAGAAATCAAAGCTAACGTGCTCGAAAACTACAGCAGCGAGAGCCTGGGCGATGCCCTAAAGGAAATCAGCGGCGTATCGTCATTAAAGACCGGAAGTACGATCGTAAAGCCGATTATCAACGGACTGCATAGCAGCCGCGTGCTGATCGTCAATAACAACGTGCGCCTCGAAGACCAGCAGTGGGGCACCGAACACGCACCGAACATGGATGTCAATACCGCCGGGAAAATTTCGGTCATCAAGGGCGCATCCGGATTACAGTATGGCGGCGATGCCATAGGCGGCACCGTCATTATAGAACCCGCACACATTCCTGTAAAAGACACGATTTTTGGAAAGACCATTATCAACGGCGCATCAAACGGACGCGGAGGCAGCATTTCGTCTTCGCTCTCCAAAGGCTATGAAAACGGCTGGAACTGGAATCTTCAGGGAACGTTCAAATACTTTGGCGATTTCGAAGCGCCAGATTATGTACTTTCTAATACCGGAAACCGCGAGCGCAACCTGTCTGCCAGCTTAGGCTACAAGGGAGAAAATCACGGCTACAGCTTTTTTTACAGCTACTTTAATGCCGAGATCGGAATCCTGAGAGCCTCGCACATCAGCGGCATCTCCGACCTGATCCGCGCCATCAACAGCGGACAGCCTCAGGTCATTAGAGATTTCACTTATGATATCAATGCGCCCAAGCAGGAACTACAGCATCATCTCGGAAAAATTAACTATTACACCTATTTTTCCGATGCCAGTAAGCTGTCGCTCCAATACGCCTTCCAGTTCAACAACCGCCTAGAGTTTGACCTCAGGAGGGGCGATGACCGCAACAAGGCATCTGTTGACCTGGACTTGATGACTCACTCCTTCAATGCCGATTATGAAGCTAATTTTTCGGATAAGATGAAATATAAGGCTGGAATCAGCGGTGCTTACCAGAACAATGCAGCGAACACAGGCGCTACAGAGGTACGTGCCCTGATTCCGAATTATAACAAATTCGATGCGGGTCTCTACGCTATTGCCAGCTATCAAGCCAATGAAAAGCTGGTGCTGGAAACAGGCTTCCGCTATGATTTCAGCCACATCGATGCCAAGAAATATTATCTAAAATCTAGATGGACAGAACGCGGTTATGACCGCGATTTCAGCGATATCATTATCGGAGAAGAAGGACAGCAGTGGTACACCAATCCGGTGTTTACCTACCATAATTTTTCCGGAAGCCTCGGCACCAAATACGAGATCAACGACAAGCTGCATTGGTTTGCCAACATCGGCGTGGCCAGCAGGAACCCGAATCCCGCAGAATTGTTTAGCGACGGGCTGCACCATGCTACCGGACAGATCGAATTGGGCGACTTGAGGCTGCAGCGCGAAGTAGCGCTCAAGATGTCGACCGCACTTAATTATGCCGCAGAGGGCTTTGCCTTTGAAATCAATCCTTATTTTAATACGGTTTCCGATTTCAAGATCCTAGTTCCAACCACCATCATCTTGTCGAACCGAGGCCCTTTTCCGGTCTGGGAATACCGTCAGGTAGATGCGAGGATGTTCGGGATCGACCTCACGGCCGATTATGACTTTGCCAAAAACCTCAACTGGCATTCGACTGCCGCTTTTGTATATGGTGAAGATGCGACCAACGACAAACCGCTGATCGACATGCCTCCGCTGAACCTGAACAACACCTTGAGCTTTAAAAAGGAAAATTGGAATCATCTGGTGCTTGCTCTAAAAAACGAAACCGTCTTTACGCAGCAGCGCTATCCTAACAATGATTTTTATGTAGACGTTACAGATTCTGGAGAACCTGTCAGCACTTTGGTGCAGATCAGCAAGCCGCCAAAGGGATACAGCCTGTTGCATTTTAGCTCAGAGATGAGTTTTGATGTCTTGAAAAAATCTAAAATGACACTCGGATTCAATATCCAAAATCTTTTAAACACGAATTACAGAGATTACCTCAACAGGACGCGCTTTTATGCAGATGATCTGGGCAGGAATTTCAGGATTCAACTAAAACTAAATTATTAATTTTTTTAAACCATTATTCTTATGAACGTATTTAAATTTTTATCAATGGGCTTGGCAGCTATAGCGCTTTGTTCTTCTTGCAGCAATGATGACAGCAATCCCGTGAACGAAGAAGAAGTAATCACGACCTTGACAGCTACCTTGACAGGCGGCGGACGTACGATTACCTTAACGTCAAGAGATCTTGATGGTGCTGAAGGACCAAATGCTCCGGTAGTAACAGTTTCTGGAAATCTTGCGCCAAGCACTACCTATACCGGGTCGCTTGACTTGTTGAACGAGGCGGCTACGCCTGCCGAAAGTATTACTGAGGAAATCTTGGAAGAGGCACACGACCACCAATTTTTCTTTACCATTTCGAACGCGCTGGCAACAACAGCCTATGCCGTTCCAAATGACGAAAACGGAAAGCCGGTAGGACTTAACTTTACGCTAACTACAGGGGCTGCGACTGGAACAGGTACTTTTACGATTATATTACGCCATCAACCGAACAAGAATGCCGAAGGCGTTGCAGCCGGCAACATCGCCAATGCCGGAGGAGAAACCGATATTCAGGTAAGCTTCCCGATAACAGTAGCCGCACAATAAATATTTTTATTTACTGCTCTATAAAAAACCGCCTCAAAAAGGCGGTTTTTGTTTATTTCCGAGATACGCCAATCCTTTCCGCCGATTAGTTAAGGCTTTCCGGAAGGGGAAAGAGGCAACTACGTGGCGAAAGCGTCAACTCAGGATGATAAGTGCAAAAGCCTCTTTTTCGTGTTATAAATTGAAATTCTGTTAATTAGATTCTGCTTTTTTTACATACAATCCATTTGATTGCTGTTTTTTTAGTAATTTAGGAATTTCAATGAACGTTTAGTAACCAAAAAATTGTAGATACTTATGAATTCGAAATTTACCTCCATTGTCAGAGTGCTTCTTGGACTCGTTCTTTTAGTTTTTGGATTGAACAAATTTTACACGCTGCCCTTTATTCCAGTACCACAGCTGCCAGAAGACGCCGCAAGTTTTATGGGCTCGCTAGCCGCCACAGGCTATGTGCTGCCAATTATCGGAATCTTGGAAATTTTCATCGCCCTGCTTCTTTTTACAAAAAACTGGATTGCCTTTGCGCTGATCGTACTGGCTCCTATCTCCCTAAACATTTTACTTTTCCATCTTTTCTTGGACCTTCCGAGCATCGGGGGCGCCATTTTGGTTGCTGTCCTCAACGGCATCCTTATCTACAAACATTGGCCGCAATACAGGCCACTTTTTAACTAATTAATAACTAACGATTCCCTATTTTTGTAAGAATCAAAAAACATTTTAATGAAAAAAGTACTCGTCACGATGATTGCAGCATCTGCCCTTATTTCCTGCAAGGAAGAAATAAAAGAAAAAGCTATAGTGCTCAAATATCCTGTAACCAAGCAAGTTGACACAGTCAACACTTATTTCGGAACCGAAGTAAAAGACCCGTACCGCTGGCTCGAAGACGACAAATCTGCCGAGACTGCCGCTTGGGTAAAAGCTGAAAACGAAGTTACCTTCGGCTATTTGGAAAAAATCCCTTTCAGGAAAGAGATGAAAGACCGTCTCGAAAAACTTTGGAATTATGAAAAGATTTCTGCCCCTACGCAGGAAGGAGATTACACCTATTATTTCAAGAACAACGGATTGCAAAACCAGTCGGTGATGTACCGAAAAGACAAAAGCGGCAAAGAAGAAGTCTTTCTTGACCCAAATACTTTTTCTTCTGACGGGACTACATCGCTGTCTTCTGTAGAATTCTCAAAAGACGGTTCTTTAGTAGCCTATTCGATCTCAGAAGCAGGAAGCGACTGGAACAAAATCATCATTTTAGATGCCGTTAGCAAGAAAAAACTAGAAGCTGAATTGGTAGACGTAAAATTCAGCGGTATTGCCTGGATCGGCAACGAAGGATTCTACTACTCCAGCTACGACAAGCCAAAAGGAAGCCAGCTTTCTGCCAAAACCGACCAGCACAAATTGTATTTCCACAAATTGGGCACGGCGCAAAAAGAAGACAAAGTTATCTTCGGCTTGAATGAAAAAAGAAGATACGTGGGTGCCAGCGTTACAGAAGACGATAAATATCTTGTCATTTCGGCTTCGACGTCAACTTCTGGAAACGAATTGTATTTCAAAGACCTTAGCGTTCCGAACAGCAAAATCGTAAACGTGGTTGATAATTTTGACAGCGACAACTACATCTTAGACAACGTAGGCACTAAGTTGTATATCGTAACCAACCTGAATGCTCCAAACCAAAGAGTAGTGACTGTGGATGCGGCCAACCCGAAACCAGCGAACTGGAAAGACTTTATTGCAGAAACAGAAAACGTACTTTCGGTTTCGACAGGTTCTGGATTCATCTTTGCCAACTATATGAAAGATGCCGTTTCTCAAGTAAAACAGTATGATTATGAGGGAAAAATGTTGCGTGAGATCAAATTGCCAGGTATCGGTTCTGCCGGAGGTTTTGGCGGTAAGAGAGAAGACAAAGAATTGTACTACTCGTTCACGAACTATACGACTCCTGGAACTATCTATGCTTTTGAGCCAAAAGCAGGAGTATCATCTGTATACGAAAAGCCAAAAGTAGATTTCAACTCTGCCGATTACGAAAGCAAGCAGGTATTCTACACCTCAAAAGACGGCACAAAGGTACCAATGATCATCACGCACAAAAAAGGCTTAAAGCTTGACGGAAAGAATCCAACGATCCTTTACGGATATGGCGGCTTTAACGTAAGCCTTACGCCAGCTTTCAGCATCAGCAATGCGGTGTGGATGGAACAAGGAGGCGTTTACGCGGTTCCGAACCTTCGCGGCGGCGGTGAATACGGCAAAAAATGGCACGACGGCGGCACGCAGCTGAAAAAGCAAAACGTGTTCGACGATTTTATCGCGGCGGCAGAATACTTAATCGCACAGAAATATACTTCGTCTGACTTCTTGGCTATCCGTGGAGGCTCTAACGGAGGACTTCTAGTAGGAGCTACCATGACACAGCGTCCAGACTTGATGAAAGTAGCGCTTCCGGCAGTGGGCGTTCTAGACATGCTTCGCTACCATACGTTTACTGCAGGTGCAGGATGGGCGTATGATTACGGAACGGCAGAAGATTCTAAAGAAATGTTCGACTACCTGAAAAAATATTCTCCAGTACACAACGTGAAAGAAGGCACAAGCTATCCGGCAACCTTAATCACTACTGGCGACCATGACGACAGGGTGGTTCCGGCACACAGCTTTAAGTTTGCGGCAGAATTGCAGGCAAAACAAAAAGGCGACAATCCGGTATTAATCCGCATTGAAACCAACGCAGGACATGGTGCAGGAAAACCAGTTTCTAAGACTATCGAAGAAGCGGCAGACATCCTATCGTTTACCCTATACAACATGGGAATCCGAGAGTTTAAAAAATAAGCTGCCCAATTTATCGCATAAAAAAAGCATCCAATTATGGATGCTTTTTTCGTCTTAAAGGGTTTCAAAATTTATTTCAACTTAACTTCTACTATTTCACCGTCGGTTTTTACTTCTACAAATTTCTCCAAACGTTCTTCGTGATTTTGGGTATAATACCTCTTTTCATAATGATCTGCTTGGGTACCATAACTGCCGTAGCTGGTTCCGGTATGCTCGTTGTAAGAACCTGTACTGCTCCAGCTCATATTGCCGGTCAGGAAATACTTCCCAGGTTTCATATCCGGAAACGTAAACTTTCCGACGCTGTTGGATATGGCTTCAAGCCTGTATCGGAAAGCTGCATCCGACATATAAACATAACGTCTCTTTCTTAGGTTTTCCTTGCTGTTTCGCAGCTTATACCATGCTTCAAAGTAGGGCGTTACAGGAAACAGCATAATCTTCATGTTATCGGCATAGATTCTGGGCGCCAAAGGTGCCGTTTTGGTAAAGGCAACTCCTGTAATCTTCCCTTTTCCCAAAGCCAAGGCTTTTTTAGCTTGTATGGAATCAAAAACCGCTTCTGGATAAAGGGTCGTGATTTTTTCTTCTTCTTCTTTCTCTACATATTGCGCCCGAAGATTTTGTCCAAGGCATAGCATAAAGATTACGAAATATAGAAACTTAAGATTCATAACATTAGGGTTTTTTAATTTATACTTGTTTTATAAATAAAAAAGACTTCCGTATTAAGGAAATCAATCCTTTACTTCGGAAGATAAAATTACTAACCTTAGGCTATTTTGTAGAAGATATTGGATTTTATTATTGAAAATTACCTGATATCAGGTATAGGAGCAGGCTTTGGCCTCTGTTACATTTGTATTTAAATTGTTGAAAATTAATACTATTAAAAAAAATAGATAACTTTGAAAAGAAAAATAACAGCTTAATTCTCTTACTATGAAAAAAGCATTACTTCTTGCAGTCTCTCTTTTTGGCAGCCAGCTATATGCTCAATGCTGGCAGACCGTTAGTGCTGGCAGCTCTCATACTGCCACAATAGCTTCTAACGGCACAATCTGGGCATGGGGCAGCAACTATTATGGCGAAATAGGCGACGGTACAAATATCGAGAGAAATGTTCCGACGGCATCGGGAAGCACATCAGGATGGCAATCTATTGTTGCTGGAGGCATGGTAACATTTGCTATTAAAACTGACGGAACCTTATGGGCGGCGGGGATGAATACTGCTGGACAATTAGGAGATGGAACGATGACAAACAAAAACACCCTGACACAAATAGGAACTGACACTAATTGGAAAACGGTGTCAACCCATAAATCTACCGACCTCACCCATACTCTCGCCATTAAAAACAACGGTACTTTATGGGCATGGGGCGAAAATACGGAAGGTCAGTTAGGCGACGGTACCAATATCAACAAGACAATACCAACCATAATCGGCTCCGAAAGCAATTGGCAATCCGTTTCGGCTGGATATAAAAGCACGGCAGCAATTAAAACAAATGGTACGTTATGGACTTGGGGTTCTAATAATTATGGCGTATTAGGGGATGGCTCAACAGGCAGTAATAGAAATACTCCTGCGCAAGTAGGCAATGATACCGATTGGCGGATGGTTTCTGTGGGCAATTCTTTTATGTTAGCTATTAAAAACAACGGAACATTATGGGCGGCCGGATATAACGTGGTTGGACAATTGGGAGACGGAACTTATAATAATAGAAATACGATAATACAAATCGGAACCGACGCCAGCTGGATAGCTGTTAGTGCTGGAGGAAGTCATTCTTTAGCGCTAAAAGGCGATGGCACTTTATGGGCCTGGGGCAACAAAATACACGGACAATTAGGAATGGGAGCGCCCGCTGAGCATTCTAATATTATTACACCTACACAAGTCGGAACTGATATAAATTGGAAAATCGTATCGGCAGGATCCCGACACTCCTTGGCACAAAAAATAGATGGCAGCCTTTGGTCATGGGGTGCAAACGAATACGGTCAGCAAGGAAATGGAGCATTGACAGCAGTTCCTACTACGGTACCCACACCAGTAAGCTGCAATTTCTTATCCGCTACCGAAAAGGAAATTAAACCTTACATAAGCGTCTATCCAAACCCAACAAAAGACAAGATAAAAGTATCTTCAATCGGAGTTATCTCTGATGTGGCCCTATTTAATTTGCTCGGACAGAAGGTGCTTTTCCAAAAGGCCAATTCGACCGAAAATCAAATCGACATGACGGCTTTGTCGAGCGGAACTTATTTGGTGAAAGTCTATACCAACAATCAAGTAAAAACCTTAAAAGTAGTCAAGGAATAGCAAATCGATTCTCACGATATTATAAAAGCCACCCAAAAAGGTGGCTTTTTATGTTTTAGGCAAAAGACTGTCTATTTCAGCGAAAGCTTCTGCAGCAGTTCTTCCGAAATATCATCGATATACATTCCGTAAGAAGTAACTAAAATACCTTTTACACCATCTTTCGATTCGATACCATAAACCGTAGATTCTTCATCGGGATTGGTATCGCCTTCGTAGCGGTAGATTTCGGTAATCTCAAAATCGTCGGTGTGGTATTTGCTTGAATTGGCACTCAAGAAACTGCCTTCTATATTAAAATCGACCATAAATCCGGCATCACGGAGCTGTTTTATGGCCTCAAGGACTGTAGCGTATTTGTATTTAGCACTCATTGGAAAAAAGTTTTGGTTGTGTTCTTAAAGTTAAGAAAAATATCGATGCCTAGAATTAATACAGCAAATAAGTCGCGCCAATAGAACCATAAAAATAATTTTCTATCCTGTCATTACGCAGTTCCTTGCTTCGGAATACAAACAGATAATGAAGGTTCCAGTGGTCTTTTCGGTATCGAAAACCGGCCTCGCCATTAAAACGCAGCGGTACGAGATCAAACGTAACTGGACTGTCGTCATTGAAAAGTTTCCCTTGTATTGTAGCATCATAAACTTGGAGATTCAAGCTTGGGTTGATGTAAAAATAAAACTCCGACTGTTCTTTATATTTCGCTTTATCAGAATTTAGCGAAGCACCGTACAATCCCGAATCATAAATAGGAAGCAACTTCTTTTTGAAGCTGATTCGTGCCAACGGCCCTACAGAAATTCCAGTAAAAACCGTCCCTAAATTGGCTTCGCCTTGCACATGAAAATCAATTTTGTCAGCTGGCTTCGTGCCTAACTTTTTAGAATAGAACAGGCCTCCTTGTATAGCTATTCCATTATGGATTTGGTAGTTCCATCCTTGTACATCTTTATAGCCAAAAGCTTTATGAAATAATTTCTGAAAACCTTCTGCCTGCGAATTCGGACCGATTACGCCCAACTGCGTGCTGAATTTTAATACAGATTCGCTTTGGTAGAATTTTGCAAATCCGGCTTCGGCAAAAAGATAGCCCGCAAACGGACGGTCGTGTTTTGAAATCGAAGCGGCTTCGACGGTATGTGGATTATAAATGTATTGCCCAATTCGGAACTCAGTAGTTCTTTTATTTATCTTGGGATTTTCGTTCTCATTCAGGTATCGGTAGAAAATTTCGATTCCGTTGGTATAATATTGATCGTTGACGGTAGATGTGAACAAATCGTTATCAATAACGAGACCTATTTCCCCAGAATGCTCTTGCGCAAAAAGCGGCAACGTAAAAATCAGGAACAAAAACAGGGGAAATTTTTGGCGCATAATCAATAGTCTAATTTGACATAGCTCATGTGCTTCATGATTCTGCCTTTTCTTCTTTCTGTATACGATGAGGAGTTGGTCGCTTTAAATTTTCTCGGGTTGGGAAGAATGGCGGCGATTCCGGCAGCTTCTCTTTTTGATACCTGCGAAGCATCTTTTCGGTACCAATGCTGCGACGCAGCCTGTACGCCATAAACGCCATCGCCCATTTCAATGCTGTTGAGATATACTTCCATGATACGCTCTTTGCCCCAGAAGATTTCAATCAATACGGTAAAATAAGCTTCGAGCCCTTTTCTCAAATAGCTTCTTCCTTGCCAGAGGAAAACATTTTTTGCGGTCTGCTGTGAGATAGTACTCCCGCCTTTTAGTTTTCTTCCTTTGGAATTGTTTTTATAGGCTTTCTGCAATGCTTTGAAATCAAAACCATTATGACTTAAGAATGTTCCGTCTTCACTGGCAATTACGGCTTTTTGGTAGTTTATGGAAATATCTTCAAGCGGCACCCAGTCGTGACTGCAAGTCATTTCCTTTCCAGCTTGTTTTTGCTCTAGGGCACGAATGGCCATCAAAGGTGTAAATGGAACAGGTACAAATTTGAAAAGAATGACAAAAAAGATGGAAATTCCGAAGAACCAAAGCGCGCATTTCCACAAAAACCTGAATATTTTTTTCAACATAGTCTAAAAAAGAATCTTATAAATTTTAAATTATTCTGTAGCAAGATCAGCCAATTCTTGTCCGATCAAGCTTCCGATGGCCACACCCATTCCGCCAAGTCGCACGCCACAACTCACATGCTGCGACAGTTTTTCGACAATCGGTTTTTTGCTGGAACCCATTCCCATAATGCCGCTCCAGCGATGTTCGATCTTGAAATCACGGTCAGGCAAAATTACTTCTTTTAAAATTTCTTCGAGTTTATTTTGTATTAAATCTGTCTGTCCGAATTCGGAAGTCGTTTCTCCTTCAATATCAAGGTTTCTCGCACCGCCAAACAAGATTCGGTCGCCAAAGTTTCGGAAATAATAATAACCTCTGTCGATATGGAAAGTTCCTTTAATGTCCAAATTGGGTATCGGTTCTGTAATTAATACTTGCGCTCTGGCAGGTTTTACGGCGCCTTGGGTTAATTTTTCCGCAAATCCGTTGGTCGCAAACAATAGCTTTTTTGTTCGGAAATCAAAATCGTCGGTAGTCACTTGCACACCTTCTGAAGTTTCATGATAGGCTGTCACATTTTGCTTATTCAGGATGAGAATACCCGCTGCAATAGCTTGTTTTAACAATGCCTCCATCATATTTCCGGTATCAATCTGACCTTCAAACGGATTAAAAATCAGGTATTCTTCTATACCACCGAAATTGAATCGGTCGATTTCTTTCGCAAAAACATCGGCTTTGAAAAGCGGTTTGAGCACATCATTTATAAAAGGAATCTTTTGAAGGCATTCATTGTAATGACTTTCGGAATTTTTGAGAAAAAGTTCGTAACCGCCATATAATTTGTAGTCGATGGCTGCATCGCCTAATCGTTTTCTGAGAAGCTGCAGTCCTTGCCAGCGTTTCTGGATCAGCTGGATGACTTCTTCTTCAGAATGGTTGCGAAGGTCGTCAATAATTTCGGAAATACTTCCAAAACAAGCAAATCCGGCATTCTTGGTACTCGCTCCTTGAGGCAGAAATCCTTTTTCTAAGACCAGTATCTTGCTGTCCGGGAATTTCTCGCGGAGCCGTAAAGCAGCGTGTAGGCCTACGATGCCACTTCCGACAATAGTAAAGTCTACATTTGAAAACCAGTTTTTCAGCTCCCAGTAGCTTAAATTCGCTTTCATTTCCTTGGTTTTTAAGGATAGTATTTCGTCTAGACAGCTATGCTTCTTCTTGACCGTCTTTTGGTCCGGTTCTTTTCTTTAGGTAATTGATTACGAGCGGAACGGTTGTTATGGCGACGATGCCTAAGACAATAAATTCGATGTGCGCTTTCAGGTCGATTCCAAATTTGGTAAGGAAGAGATCGTAAAGATAATGCCCTGCAAAGATGAGCGTAAATGCCCATAGGAATGAACTGACAATATTATAGAACATGAATTTCTTCTTTTCCATCGACACGATTCCTGCCACGATCGGTGCAAAAGTCCTGATGATAGGAACGAAACGCGCAAAGATGATGGCCCGCCCGCCGTGCTTTTCAAAAAAGATCCTAGATTCGATCAAATATTTTTTCTTGAACCAGAAGGTGTCTTTTTTGTTGTAAAGGTAATAGCCGCTTTTAGAGCCGAACCAATATCCAAAAGTATTGCCGATGATTCCTGCCGCCGCAATCATGGTTGACAAAACGACTAGGTTTATAAAATCACTTTCGATCGTAAAAAGTGTTGAAGTCAGCTCAGTACTGTAAATTCCGGCAAGAAACAGCAAGCTGTCTCCTGGAAGAAAGAACCCTGCAAAGAGCCCCGTTTCAGCAAATACGATAAACAAGACAACGTAGATTCCAATCGGAACGCCGCTGACTTTTAGGTTGATATAAAATTCAGGATTTAATAATTGCGTCCATTCAAAGCTTTCCATGGTTATGCTATTTCTTGTGTTATTGTTTCTGGCTCAGATTCCCATTTGTCTACAGCAGTTGTTGCCAATGCATTGCCCAGCACGTTTGTCATGCTTCTTGCCATATCGCAGAAATGGTCAATTGGCAAAATCAAGGCGATCCCTTCTGGCGGAATTCCAAACATGGCACAGGTTGCCACGACAACGATGAGCGAGGCACGAGGCACGCCCGCAACTCCTTTACTTGTCAGCATCAGTACTAAAAGCATCGTTAGTTGTTCTCCTAGAGACATATCCACTCCGTAGACTTGAGCGATAAAAATACTGGCGAAAGTCATATACATCATGCTTCCGTCAAGGTTGAAGGAATAGCCTAAAGGCAGCGTAAAAGAAACAATCTTGCTTTTGCAGCCGAAACGCTCTAATTCTTCCACTAATTTTGGAAAAACGGCTTCGCTGGAAGTGGTAGAAAAAGCAATAAGCAAAGGGCTTTTGATTCTCTTGAGCAATGTCCAAAGTCGGTTGCCAAGGATAAAATAACCAACCAAAAGAAGCAACGCCCAAAGGACTAGAATTCCGATAGCAAAATCGACCAAATATTTGGCATATAGACTAAAAATTTCAAAACCGTAATTTGCAACGGCAGCGGCAACAGCGCCAAAAACTCCTAACGGAGCTACCCACATGATGTAGGTTACCATTTTTAGGATGACATGCGAAACAATGTCGAGCGACTTGATAATCGGATTACCGAGCTTGCCCATTGATGAAAGCGCAACTCCAAAAAGAATCGCGAAGATTACGATTTGCAATATTTCGTTGGTCGCCATGGCCTCGATGACACTCTTTGGCACGACATGGGTAACGAATTGTTCTAAAGAAAAAGACTTGGTATTTTTTAGCAGATCGTCAGCTGTAGAAAGGTCATCCATTTTTATGGATGTCCCTTTGCCAGGCTTCAGCCAGTTCACAAGCACCAAACCTACGGATAGCGACACTAATGATGCGGTGATAAACCATGCCATGGCTTTAGCTCCTACTCTTCCGACCATTTTCATATCGCCCATTTTAGCAATTCCAACCACTAAAGTCGAAAATACCAAGGGAGCAATAATCATCTGGACGAGCCTGATAAAAATCGTTCCTAGAAGTTTTATATTTTTTGCAAAATCTGCTTTTCCTTCTGGATATTGATAATGGACATAAGCGCCCAAAGCAACTCCGAGAACCAAAGCAATGATGATTGCTGCAAATAGTCTATTGTTGTTTTTCAAACCGTAATTATTTTAGTTCGTGAAAATAGTTATATTTTTTGACTCCTATTTGAATAGTGAATAAAATCTTAATTTTTTAGAACACAAAAGCTTCCTACGCGACTAAAATCTCGTTATTTTAAATTACAAATAATTCAACAATAACAATGCTTTACAGTTATATTTATATATTTTTAATCTTTTTTTTGATTAAAAATCACAATATAAATAAAATTATCATACATTTGATATAACCAAATTTAACCAACCTACTAATTTATGAAACACGCTCTACTATCAGTAGCCTTCTTGGCTATGACTGGTTTTTCGTTTGCGCAGAATGGAAAATCACTCTGGAAAGCATCAGCTCCAAAAAGCGATCTCGCCATTTTTGAAAACCGGATGCCGCTTCCCACAAAAAATTTATTTGAACTGGATTTGTCTTCTTTGAAAAACCAACTGACAAAAGCACCGCTTCGGAACAGCTATAAACAGACTTCAAATGTTATCATCGCTATTCCAACAGCCGACGGTGCATCAGAACGATTCCGAATCTACGATCTGCCTATCATGGATCCGGAACTGGCAGCACGCTATCCAGAAATCAAATCTTATGCAGGACAAGGAATCGACGACCCGACTGCGACAATCTATTTCAGCGTCTCTCCGCTTGGCTTTCAAGGAATGAAATTAGCGGCAGACAAACCGGCTGAGTTTATCGAGCCGTATTCCAAAGACCTCAGCACTTACTCTGTCTACAAGAGAACGGACAAGAGAATGGCTTTCACCAAATTTGAATGTGAAGTCATGGATCATGTAAAAGGCCAGATGAATTCTGACCTTGCCTTGCGTCCTAATGCAGACGATAGCACATTGAGGACTTACAGGCTGGCCATGTCTGTTACCGGAGAATACACGTCCTATCATGGAGGTACCAAAGCCCTTGCTCTAGCGGCTATCAATAATACCATGACACGTGTCAACGGCGTATTTGAAAAAGATTTCGGAGTCCGAATGGTACTTATTTCCAATACAGACGCGGTAATCTATACCAACGCTTCGACCGATCCTTATGGCAGCACCGATGCCAATTACAATTCGCAACTACAGTCTACCTTGACGAGCGTAATCGGAAACGCGAATTACGATATCGGGCACTTGATGTCAGCCATTGGAAACAACGGAAATGCAGGCTGTATCGGCTGCGTATGCGCTTCTGGGAAAGGCAGCGGCTTTACGACAAGCACAGTTCCAATTGGCGATAATTTCGACATCGACTTTGTGGCTCACGAAATGGGACATCAATTTGGAGCCAACCATACGTTTACTTTCAGCAATGAGGGAACTGGCGTACAAAACGAGCCTGGAAGCGGAACCACTATCATGGGGTATGCTGGAATTACAGGCGCTACAGATGTACAGCCTCATAGCGACCCGTTCTTTCATGCCGTAAGCATCCAACAGGTGACTAATTATGTAAAAACAACTTCTTGCCAGACCAATACGGCAACCGGAAATGCGGTACCGACAGCCAATGCAGGAGCAGATTATACAGTTCCAAAAGGAACTCCTTTCTTATTGACCGGTTCTGGAACGGATGCTAACGGCGATACTTTGACGTATTGCTGGGAGCAGATGAATTCAGGAACTTCAAGCACCACCTACCCGAGCGCGACAGCCACTTCGGGACCAGCTTTTCGCTCTTTTGTACCTTCAACATCAGGCACACGCTATTTTCCAAGACTAGAAACCATTAAAACTGGCGCAACAACTTGGCAATGGGAAGCCGTTCCAAACGTAGCAAGAACTCTAAATTTCAGATTAACAGTTAGAGACAACAGAGCGGGCGGTCCTGCAAACAATAGCGACGATATGATTGTTACCGTAAACGGAACAGCAGGGCCTTTTGTCCTTACAGCACCAAACACAGCCGTATCTTGGGCATCTGGAACCTCCCAAACCGTGACATGGAACGTCGCAGGAACAACTGCAAATGGCGTAAATGCAGCAAACGTGGACATCTTGCTATCGACCGATGGCGGAAACACCTATCCTATCACTTTGTTAGCAGGAACTCCAAATGACGGAACTCAGGCGATTACCGTTCCGAATAATCCTGGCACGCAAAATAGAATCATGGTCAAAGGATCCAACCATATCTTCTTTGATATTTCCAATACCAATTTTACAATTACTACCGGATCGGGAGATGTAACAGCTCCGACAGCGCCTACAAGCTTAGCCGCTTCTGGAACGACTCAAACAGGAACCAACTTGTCTTGGACAGCTTCTACCGATAATGTTGCCGTTACAGGTTATGAGGTATACCAAAATGGCGTACTGAAAACTACCGTAACTACAACGACCTATGCCGTAACCGGATTGACGCCATCTACAGCTTATACTTTTTATGTAAAAGCTAAAGATGCGGCTGGCAACTTATCAGCTTCTAGCAACACGGTAAATGTGACTACTTTGGCTGGAACCGCAACCTATTGTGCTTCAAAAGGAAATAGCGTTGCTGACGAATACATTGGAAGAGTACAGTTAGGAACCATCAACAATGCTTCGACAGGAGGAACAGGTTATTCTGACTTTACATCTATTTCTACCAATTTGAGCAAAGGAACAGCCTATACAATTACCGTAACGCCAACTTGGACGGGAACAACTTACGCAGAAGGTGTTGCTGTTTGGATTGACTATAATGGCGACAGCGATTTTGACGATACAGGAGAATTAGTCTGGAGCAGAGCTGCTTCTACAGCAACTCCAGCAAGCGGTTCGTTTACGGTTCCAGCAACAGCTGCAACAGGCGCAACGCGAATGAGAGTTTCCTTGAAATACAATGCAGTACCAACAGCGTGTGAAGCTTTCTCTTATGGAGAAGTAGAAGACTATACCGTAAACATTCAGGCTGGGACTGCCGACACTACAGCTCCGACAGCACCTACAAGTTTAGTGGCTTCGGGAACTACACAGACAGCCACGAACTTATCTTGGACAGCTTCAACCGACAATGTTGCCGTCACTGGATATGAAGTCTATCAAGATGGTGTTTTAAGAACTACCGTAACCACAACATCCTATGCAGTAACTGGATTGACAGCGGCAACTGCATACACTTTTTCTGTAAAAGCTAAAGATGCGGCAGGAAATAGTTCGGCTTCAAGCAATAGCGTGAACGTAACTACCTTATCGACTTCGGTTTCGTATTGCGCTTCGCAAGGAAACAGCGTAGCTGACGAAAAAATCGGGCGCGTGCAATTCGGAACCATCGACAATCCTTCGACTGGAGGAACGGGATATACTGATTTCACTTCGATTTCTACTAATGCGACTAGAGGAACTTCGTATACGATTACCATCACGCCATCATGGACAAGTTCTGTTTACAGCGAAGGGTATTCTGTTTGGATTGATTATAACAAAGACGGCGATTTCACCGATGCTGGAGAACAAGTTTGGACAAAAACGGCTTCGACAACAACACCTGTGAGCGGCAGCTTTACAATTCCTGCTAGTGCCACTTTAGGTGCAACCCGCATGAGAGTTTCTATGAAATACAATGCCGTGCCGACTGCCTGTGAAGCCTTTTCATACGGCCAAGTAGAAGATTATACGGTAAACATTGTGTCTACAGGAAGAGAAGAAAGCATCGCACAGGCGGAGATCAAATTATATCCAAATCCTGCTTCTTCGGTAATCAATCTAACTTCGGTTTCTGAAAAAGCGAGCTTCAGAATCGTAAACATGTTAGGACAAGAAGTCATGAGAGGAAAAATTCAAGATGGAACTATCGCTGTTTCTTCTTTGACTGACGGAAATTATATTGTTGAGATTAATGATAACGAAAACGTGACTGTAAAACGTTTCATCAAAAAGTAATTCATTTTTCATTTTAGCAAAAGGCCGTCTTTTCAGACGGCCTTTTTTATTGAAACATCCGCTGTATTTGAATAAATGATTACCTTTAAGCCTTTATTTTTAACAGCATTCACAAATGAAAAAAATTCTTTTTTTAACCATTAGTATGATCGGATTAAATGCAGCCGCACAAAACGTAATGACGCCAGAATTGCTTTGGCAGCTCGGAAGAGTCAGTCCGCTTGGCATCTCAAAAGACGGAAAAAACATCATCTACAAAGTTTCAATTCCTTCGGTAGAAGAAAATAAATCAAATTCTAAATTTTACAGCATACCCGTTTCAGGCGGCAATGCCACCGAAGTTGCAGAATATGCCTCGTTACTAAATGACAAAAACATGTCTCCTGACGGCAAGCTTTTATTGGCAAGCAAAGAAGTAAAAGTCGGGAAAGTCTTAGGAAAAGATTATTATCCTGCTTTAGAAAAATCTGAAGTACAAGTTTATGATGGATTGGATTATCGTCATTGGGACACTTGGAATGACGGCACGCACAATCATGTGGTTTTTTCTCCTGTAAATGATAAAGAAAACTTCACCGATATTATGAAGGACGAGCCTTATGATTCACCTCAAAAACCATTTGGTGGCGATGAAGATTATACTTGGTCCCGCGATGGAAAAAGCATTGTGTATGTTTCGAAAAAACTAGAAGGAACCGCGTATGCTACTTCTACAAATACAAACTTGTACCAATACGATTTAGCTACAAAAACAACCAAAAACCTAACGGAAAGCAATCCGGGTTATGATACCGCTCCGCAATTTTCTCCGAATGGCGACTTGACGTGGTTGCAGATGAAACGCGATGGTTATGAAGCTGACAAAAATGATATTATCGTACGTTTCAAAGGCATGGACATCAACCTGACTTCGGGCTGGGATGGAACTGTTGACAGCTTTACTTGGAGTGCCGATGGGAAAAAAGTATATTTTTTAGCACCGATCAACGGTACCAAACAATTATTTGAGGTAAATTTTCCGGGATTGACTCG
The DNA here is from genome assembly GCF_025947265.1 of Flavobacterium sp. N2550. NCBI lineage: Bacteria > Pseudomonadati > Bacteroidota > Flavobacteriia > Flavobacteriales > Flavobacteriaceae > Flavobacterium > Flavobacterium sp. N2550. The sequence goes on from NZ_CP110007.1 coordinate 536,946, forward strand.
AATTGCTATAACCGTAAGACAGCTTACCGATGGTGATTTTGACGTGACCGATATTGTAGGTTTTTCTGGAGATAAGGCTATCGTGGCAAGAACCGACTTCAATCATGCAGCAGAAATCTTTTCTTACGATTTGAAGAAAAAAACATGGAACCAAATTACAAAAGTAAACGATGCTGCTTATTCGAAAATAGCCTTGAGCAAATTCGAAAAACGTTATGTTACGACAACTGACGGAAAGAAAATGCTGGTTTGGGTAGTGCTTCCTCCCAATTTTGACAAGAACAAAAAATATCCAACACTTTTATATTGCCAAGGCGGACCGCAATCTGCATTGACACAATTTTATTCTTTTAGATGGAACTTTCAGGTTATGGCGGCGCAAGGTTATATTGTCGTAGCGCCAAACCGAAGAGGAATGCAAGGTCATGGCGTTGCCTGGAACGAGCAGATCAGCAAAGACTGGGGCGGCCAAGTAATGGACGACTACCTTTCTGCTATTGACGATGTTTCAAAAGAAAGCTATGTGGACAAAGCAAGGCTGGGCGCTATTGGCGCAAGCTACGGAGGCTACTCTGTGTTCTATTTAGCTGGAATCCACAAAAAAAGATTCAAGACTTTCATAGCACACTGTGGCGTTTTCAACCTGCAAAGCATGTACGGAACCACGGAAGAAGTATTTTTCACGAACTGGGATTCTGGCGGTGCTTATTGGGAAGCAAACAACGCAGCGGCGCAAAAGACTTATTCTCAATTCAACCCGATCAATAACGTGAGCAAATGGGATACTCCTATTTTGATTTTCCAAGGAGGAAAAGATTATAGGGTGCCGATCGGGCAAGGACAGGAAGCTTTCCAAGCCGCACAATTGCAAGGCATCAAGAGCAGGTTCATTCTGTTTCCAGATGAAAATCACTGGGTACTAAAACCTCAGAATGCACAAGTTTGGCAGAAAGAATTTTTTAGATGGTTGAAAGAAACTTTATAACAAAAAATCCCCGCTCTTCGCGGGGATTTTTTTATCTAATCTAATTCTTTTAATAATTCCTGAGCCTTATCATAATCTTCGGAATCTTCTGGAATTTGACGCAATAATGACTTGCATTCCTCCATATTTTTCTGTTTTAATTCAGACAAAGCAGAATACCAGATTGCCTTATTTTTATAGACAGAAGTGCCATGCTGGATTTCATTCAGAAGCATTTCTGCTTTCACGTAATTATCCGTTTCTATCAAAGCAATAGCATAAAAATATTGATGTTCTGGATTGTCTAGATTCTGTATTTTCTGAAAAGAAACCACTGCTTTTCCGTATTCTTTTTTATTAAAGAAATCTTGGGCGTTTTTCAGGTTTTTGTCAGCATCGCCTCTTTCAACAAAAGACGCATTTTCATGCTGGTCATAATCGCCGTATTCCGGACTTGGGCCTTTCATAAAAATCCAAGTCCCCAAAAGAATCACTACCGAAGCCGCCGCTGCATAATACCAAGGCTTAAAGGAAATAACTTTAGTTTCTTCTTCTTCCTCCGAAAAATAATCTTTCGAAACCGACGCCAAATTATTTTTGAAATCTTGGGTTTCGGCAGAAAATTTATGCTCCAAAAAAGCCGATGTTTCTTTATACAGCTCAAAGCTTTCCCTGAATTGAGAATCATCCTGAAGCTTTGATTCAAAATCCAATCGCTCTTCTGTCGACATTTCGTTATTGAGATAGCTTTCAAAGCTATTGTATGCCTCTTCATTCATGGCGTTATTTTTTTAGCGATTTATACCTATTCGACTGCTGAATCATTTCTGTAAGCTGTCCTGTGCAGAGAGATTTTTTCTTCCTTACATAGCCGTACGTCACGTTTAGCTGCTGTGCTACTTCTTCCATGGTTTTTAAGACAAAACTAAGCTTGAGAACCTCTTGGCACTTTTCTCCGAGCTTTTGGAACATTTCGTCAAACAAGGACTGTTTTTCATCAAAAGCTTCTGCTTGCAGGATCAGCTCGTGAACTGATTCGCTTATAGATAGAGTATCGTCTTTGATTGTTACCCCTTTGTTTGAAGATTTTTTCAATTCATTTAGCCAGCGTCTTTTGCAAAGCAAGAAAAAATACGCATCAAACGGACACGTGAGCTGAAGTCCCTTAGTTTTTGCTTGGTTATAAATAGCTATTAAAACTTCCTGGATTACATCAGCTGCAGCGTCATCATCGCCACTATTCGTCCGGATGTAGTTCTTGACTTTTGGCGCAAACTTTTTATAGATAGACTGGATGACTGCCGAATCGTTTTGCAGCAAACCCTCTATGTAGAATTGGTCAGAATGAGTATTCTTTTCGGTCATAACTGCCTTATTTACTGCTAATGTAGAAAAAATAGAAACACAAGGGTAACAAATTTTCAGCAATGAGTATATAGGAATATAAAGTTCATCAAATACTGTTTTAAAAATTCCCAATCAAGGGTAACAATTTAAAAAGCATTTTGATATAACGGTATAAATCGAAATTTAAACACAACATTAAAAATTTAGAAATCATGAAAAAGTCCATCTTAACATTAGCAATGATAGCATTATCGATAAGCGCAAATGCTACTGAAGTAAAAACTGCTGCAAGAACAAAAAATGCAACAGAAATTACAAAAGACAGAATCGTAACCGTTTACGACTGGAGCGTAAAAACAGACCAAGGAAGTTATTCAGGCACTGCCCTATCGCTAGAAAAAGCAGAAAACAGGATTGCCCTGGCAGCTGCCGGTGAAATCATCCTCGACAAAAAAATCGAAAGCTATTACCAAGTAGCCGAAGAAATTTCGAGCCCAACCTTGCGATTGTATTTCTGGGAAGTGGAAACCACCAATGGGACCGCAAAAGGATTTTCAAGTTCCGAAGGACATGCCTTAAAAATGATCCAGCTTGTCAGCACCAGCGAAATTCTTACCTATAAGATTATCCGAAGCGCAGAATTTGAACGATAATTTATGATAACAGCTTTACGCAGTAACTAAAAACAACAAAAAACACTTAATTATGAAAACACACATCAAAAAAATCGGACTCTTATTAGTAGCCGTAGTTGCAACACTAAGCTGCAACAATGACGACAACCAAAACCAAGGCGGAGGTTGCAGCACGGCCAATTCAGAATTCAGCCAGCTTTATGCAGCCACATTAGCAAGCAATTCCTCGTTTACTGATGTGACAACAATGGATCTTCTGACACACGAATACACTTTTGAAGTAAACACCAACGAGACCGTCTGCTCTATTGGCTACCAAGGAAATGCAAATCTTTATGCCGCCAGTATTCCTTATCTGATTGAAATTGTAGACAACACTACCAATTTGACTATCTATAGCGGTAACCATGTTTTCGATTCTGCCCAAACAGAATATGTGTCGATAACGCCAACAAACCTCACAGCCGGAACTTCGTATACGTTAAAAAGAACGGTGACAAATTATCTAGGAAACATTGGGAATACGGTCGGCAGACTTTTACGATTCAACGGACCGAGTCCTTATCCAGTATCAAATGCCGCAATCACGATCACTTCTTCGGATTTCTATGGTACGGGAGGCCCTGTTCCAGATTTCGGAATTCCGTATATCGATATTATTTTTCAATAAAAGGGTAACAATCTAAAACCAGAATTGATATAACAATAACTAACACATAAAATATTAGAAATCATGAAAACAAATTTTAAAAAAATCGGACAATTGTTTTTACTAGGAATACTTGTAGCGAGCTGCAGCAAAAATGACGACGGCGATTCGCCAGACTATGTGCCATCAGCATCTGCCTTCGCAGCTTTAAGAGAAGAGGCCCTAGACACGCAGACTTTTACATTTAACGCTGAAGATGGCGCTACAACTTTCACAACGGCAAATGGCGTTCAGTTCACCATAAACGGAAACTGCCTGACACAAAATGGAAATCCCATAACAGGACAAGTCGTAGTCGAATATGCTGAATTATTTAATCCTGGAACAATGCTGGTGACTAACAAGCCAACCATGGGAAGAATGCCAAACGGCGACATGTCTTTATTAATTTCGGGAGGAGAATTCTACATCAATGCGACAAAAAACGGACAACAGCTTGCTATTTCTTGTCCAATGCAAGTTATCATTCCTGCAAACCTGACTGGAGGTGCTGATACCGGAATGTCTTTATGGGATGGAACAATCGATGAAGACGGCAACTTGGAATGGGATGAGCAAGATCGTGCGAATGGAGAAAATGGTGTTTTTGTAGAAGGCCCAAACTATTATGCGTACTTCAGCAGCTTTGGATGGACCAATGTCGACCGTTTTTATAGCGATCCAAGACCGAAAACAACCATTCTGGCAGAAGCTCCAACGGGATATAATTTTGAAAACAGTGCTATCTACCTGCACTATGATGGCGAAGGAAGTTCTTTAGCAAAATTAGATACTTTCAACCCGACAACAAATCAGTTTTCTGAGCACTACGGACAAATTCCTGTCGGTCTTGAATGTCATGTGATTTTTGTGACCGAAGATAATAGCCAGTGGAGATACGCTATCAAATCCGTTACAATTGCCGCAAATGATGTGTATGTATTTACGCTAGCTGAAACAACAGTCGGGACAGAAGCTCAGTTAATCGCAGCGATTAACGCCCTTCCATAAAATAATTAATATAATCTTAACAAAAGTGATGACAACTTCATCACTTTTTTTTACATTTATAATAACAAACACCCCTTGATTATGAAGAAATTAATCCTCATAACCGTTTTATTTTCGGGAATTTCTTTTTGCTTTTCACAAGCAAAAACAAAAGACACGATAACCCGAAGAGCCGTAATCGGCCTTGACCAAAAGGGAAATAAAGTTTCTTTCAAGCCCCAGACTCCACCGCTTATCCAAATCGCAGGAGCACCGCCGGCCAGCTATAGTTATTTCTGGGAATTCGGCGACGGTCATTACAGCAAGGAAAAAGAATCCAAACATACCTACAAAAAGAAAGGCAATGCTACCGTAAGGCTCGCCGTGACCAACAATTATGATAATGGAAAACCGCCAGCAACCCGTCCAAAAACGATTGCTGTCACCGAATTATCAGAAACAGATTATCAAGATATTGCTTCCATAGAACAGTACGACGGCTTCCTGTTGCAGAAAAACAGGGAACCGATGCCCGACGAGGAAATCGTGGTAGTCATGAGCTATCAAAACCTGAAAGACTATTCTACCAACGGGAAGCTCTATCTTTTTTATAACGACAAGCAATTCAAAAATGACAACTTTGGAACAGTAGAAACCAGGGTACATGAAAACGAAAAAGAAAAATTAGAAGAAAACTACGCATTCGTTGATGATTATGATAGACATGAAACATATCTCGCAAGTACAGAAAGTCTAGCAATCAAGAACAATAAAATTATAGAAGACCTTGAAAATTTAGAACAAACACTTGAGCAGTCAAAAGCACTTTACCGAAACTCAAAGGTTTTTGAATTCGACAGCCTTTCGCCAAAACAAACAAGAAATTTATTTTTTACGTTCAAGACAACTCCCGAAATGATCAAGGACACCAGCGCCACGCTGACCATCAGAGGTGTTTTTGTCCCTGACAGAAATTATAAAAACCATAAGGTAAAAAACCTTGAGATGGAAATCGTGACTTCTCATGATCCGAACAAGATGTCTTCGAATGGTATTTTCATGAATTATAGACTTGTCCGTTTCAAAACGTTGAATTTCAAGACCCGTTTTCAAAATGATGGCGAAGGCCCGGCTCGAAAAATAAAACTCGAAACAGATATTCCCGATATTTTTGACAAATCGACCTTAAAAATTGTCGATATGTATCCGAAGTGCGAAATCTGTCCGAAAAACGAAGAGGTAAACTATAGCTGTCTTGATACAATTGTCTTGAAGAATCAGATACATTTTACCTTCAAGAACATTTACCTTCCAGGAAGCAACCAAAAAAACGTGATGGAAAAAGACAGCACAAAAGGCTTTGTAAAATACAGCTTGAGGTTTGGCAAAGATTTCCATAAGGTAAAAACCAAAAGTCGTACTGCGATTATCTTTGACAAAAACGAACCGATTATTACCAATTATGCCGTCACCCGTTTCAGTCCCGGAATTTCTATCGGCGTACGAACAGGATATAATTATTTTCCAGATCAAGAAAATCCGAAGAGCTATTTTCTAGGTACCACAATTTCGCCTTATAAATCGTACAGATGGTACATACAGGCTGAATTGTATTATAATTACATGGAAAGCAGTTCTTCCACCAGCACAAATCCGACATTAAGACAGCTGAATCCGCCTTTAGTATTAAGCAACGGAACGGTTTTAGACATAGCCTATGTTCAGACAGAAAACAAGCAAAAAACGGTACGAAATCTAGCCGAAGTCGTTCCCGTGTCGCTTCGCTACAGCCTGAATAATTATATTGGATTTGGTTTCGGACCGCAATTTTCTGTCGCATTGGATGAGACTTTCGAAAATGAAACGACAACACGATATTTTCAGCCCGTATTTAATGACCCGAATCCCCCACGGCAAGGCGAAGAAATTACCAGTGCCCGACAAAGCCAGAGCGGAAAGACAACCACAAAAGCATTTGAAAAATTGCAAACCAATGTTTTTGCAGACGTTACTTTTGGTTTTGCTCGAATAGGACCAAGTCTCGGAATTCGTTATTTATGGAGCTTTGAAAATGATTTCAGTCATTGGCAATTCTATGCAATCTGGAAATTTTGATGAAAAAGGTTGTTTTCTTTATACTATTCGCACAATTTGCTTTCGCACAAAAACAGACGATTGCTGAAGATCATATCTACGCAGCATTGGATAATTTTATCGCTCATCCGAGCTTAGCTGGAATAAAAAATCTGGAAGAAACAGAAAAACAGTTTTGGAAAGACCCAAAGCCAAAATCTAAAAATGACAAGCTGGCTATTGTCATCTTAAACTGCAATAAGGCTTTCTATCAAAAACAATTTGGCCATTATTTTGAAGCAATTCATTCCTATGAAAACGCATTAGGACTGTTTCAAAAAAACCAACTTTCGGATTATGATATTGTCGAATATTGCTTAAATCCTTTGGGAAATCTCTATACGATGACTGGAGATTATACAAGTGCTGAAAATACCATTAAGCACTATCTGTATCTCGCCATCAAAAACAACAATTTGTCGCAGAAAGCAAGTGCCGTAATTAATCTTTCTGCCGTTTATAAAAGCATCGGAAAAAATCAAGAAGCTATTGATTTGCTAGAAAATATCTATGTTTCAGAGAAGCTTTCAGATGAGAGAAAAGCTATTATTCTTTCCCTTCTTGGAGAAAATTATCTGGCAAAAAATGAGCTTGACAAAGCACAAAAGGTTTTTGAAAAAGCAGAAACTATTGCTCCAAGTTTCCTTCTTTATAAAAATCTTGCTACGGTTTACAGACACCAAAAAAACTATAAAAAAGCGGAAGATTATATTAAAAAAGCAAAATTAGAACTCTCTGGCAATTCCAAGCGTGACATTTCACAGCTTTATCTGGAAGAAGCACAACTATTGCTGAACCAAAAAAAGATAAAAGAAAGCCAAAAAGCAATTCAGGAAATTTTCAAAGAATTGATTCCAAATTATAATCCGAGTAACCTTCTTCCTACGCAGAAAATGCTTTATCCAGAAGGACTCTTGATTGATGCATTGGATGTATTGGCTTCAACGTATGCGGCGCAAAAAAACTATCAAAAAGCGATTGACTGTTACAACTTTACTTTTGCGATTGATGCACAGTTTTCCTCTTTTTTGTTTTACGAAGAAACTTCGCTTATCCACAGATCTGGCATCCGAAATCGGGTGGAAAAAGCGATTGGAATGTATGAAAAGCGCTATCAAGAATCAAAAGACCCTGTGTTTTTAGAACAAGCTTTCGCGCTACAAGAAACAACAAAATCTAGCGCATTGAAAAACTATATTGCGCTCGCAAAAAAATCAGGAAGTAAAAGCCAAAAAGAAATTTTATATAAAATTCACGAACTCTCCAACACCGTCATCAAAGAACAAGAAAAAGGTGAAAAAGCCAATCTGGAAGCTATCAATACTGCTTTGGCACTTCAGAATGAAAAGATAGCGGCATTGAAAAAAAGCTTTGAAAAAGACAAATTCAATGGTCCATCACAATTGGATTTTGACAGGCTTTATCATAAATTAAAAAACGACGATGCAACATTAACGGCCTATTTTTATGGGAAAGAAAAAGTTTATGTTTTTGATGTATCTGATTCTCAGATACAGCTTACATCTTTCCTTACTTCTTCTCTAAATAAAAAAATAATCACCGATTATTTGGATTATTTCGCCGAATCGTCTGCCATTTCAAATGATCTTGCCGGATACAAACAACAGAGCCATAAGCTCTATAATCTGCTTCAGTTGAAGAAAATAACAACAAAAAAGCACCTGATACTTCCAGATGGATTGCTTTGTTTTATTTCTTTTGAGTCGTTGCTTACCAAGGCATCGCAAAGCACTGATTTTTCAAAACTGCCTTATCTGATGAACGAAGAAATCATAAGTTATGCAACGTCTACCGAGTTTTACTTGAACAATAAAAAACCTAGTTATAAAAATCAATCCGTGTTAGGCGTATTTCCTGTTTTTGAAAACAGCAATAGAAGTCTGGCTTTTTCTGTAGAAGAGCTAAAATCCATCAAGCAGCTGTATGGCGGAACTTATTTGGAAAAAAATCAGGCAACCTATGCTAATTTTTTGAAAGACATCCGACATCATTCTATACTCCATCTTTCTACCCATGCATCTTCCGGAAATACGGAAATTCCCGCTGCAATTTCTTTTTACGATCAAGATGTTCTGTACGGCAATTTGTATTCTTTAGATATTCATCCGGATTTAGTTGTCCTGAGCGCCTGCGAAACGGGTATTGGAAAGTTGTATCGCGGCGAAGGCGCCTTAAGCATTGCACGCGGGTTTCAGAATGCAGGTGCTGAAAACCTGTTGTTTTCGTTATGGAAAGTGAACGATTATACGACTTCTGTTTTAATGAAGAATTTTTATCAAAGCTGCGAAAAAGACGAGATGTACTTTAGGGCTAATCATCAAGCAAAAATGGAATTTTTACAAGACAAAAGTATTCCAAACAGCAAGAAGTCGCCTTATTTTTGGGGTGCTTTTGTTTTTTATGGCGATATTTCGGAGGATTCTACTTGCAATTATTGGTATTTATTTGGCGGACTTGCCGTCATTGTTCTCTGTTTGGTAGTAGTTCAAAAACAAAAAAGCAAGCAATAAAAAAATCCCAACCTTTCAGCTGGGATTTGTATTTTTATTTAGGATCTTCCATTTTGAAGCTTTCCATAAATTTAGTGGTATAATCACCCGCTACATAAGCTGGATCATCCATTAATTGTCTGTGAAAAGGAATGGTTGTTTTTACACCTTCGATTACGAACTCATCCAAAGCACGTTTCATTTTGCTGATTGCTTCTTCTCTTGTTTGAGCCGTAGTAATCAATTTTGCAATCATGGAATCGTAGTTCGGCGGAATCGTATATCCAGAATAAACGTGAGTATCTAGACGAACTCCGTGTCCTCCTGGCGTATGCAACGTCGTGATTTTTCCTGGTGACGGACGGAAATCATTGTATGGATCTTCCGCGTTGATTCGGCATTCGATAGCATGCAACTGTGGCAAATAGTTTTTACCAGAAATCGGCACACCAGCAGCAACTAAAATCTGCTCACGGATTAAGTCATAGTCAATAACTTGTTCTGTAATCGGGTGCTCTACTTGGATACGAGTATTCATCTCCATGAAGTAAAAATTTCTGTGTTTGTCAACCAAAAATTCTACGGTTCCAGCACCTTCATATTTGATATATTCTGCCGCTTTTACAGCAGCTTCACCCATTTTTTGACGAAGTTCGTCTGTCATGAATGGAGAAGGCGTTTCTTCTGTCAGTTTTTGGTGGCGTCTTTGAACTGAGCAATCTCTTTCAGAAAGGTGGCATGCTTTACCGTAAGCATCACCTACTACTTGAATTTCAATATGGCGAGGCTCTTCGATCAATTTTTCCATGTACATTCCGTCGTTACCGAATGCAGCAGCAGCTTCTTGACGAGCGCTTTCCCAAGCTTTTTGAAGTTCGTCTTCTTTCCAAACGGCTCTCATTCCTTTTCCACCGCCTCCAGCCGTAGCTTTAAGCATTACTGGATAACCGAATTCTTTCGCCAGTTTTTTAGTTTGCTCGTAAGATTCTAACAAACCTTCTGAACCTGGAATCGTAGGAACTCCTGCCGCTTTCATTGTAGCTTTTGCAGAAGCCTTGTCTCCCATTCTGTCAATCATTTCAGGAGAAGCACCAATAAATTTGATACCGTGTTCCTGACAGATTTTTGAAAATTTAGCATTTTCAGAAAGGAAGCCATATCCAGGGTGGATTGCATCTGCATTTGTAATTTCTGCAGCTGCAATAATGTTAGACATTTTCAAGTAAGATAAATTACTTGGCGGCGGGCCGATACAAACAGCTTCATCCGCAAAGCGAACGTGAAGGCTTTCTGCATCTGCAGTTGAGTAAACGGCTACCGTTTTGATACCCATTTCTCTACAGGTTCTGATAACGCGAAGCGCTATTTCTCCCCTGTTTGCTATTAGTATTTTTTTAAACATCGTATTTAAATTAGATAATTAGACAATTTGGATACTTAGACGATTAGACAAGCTGGAGATTTTAGTAAAATCTGCAATCTAAACATCTGCAATCTAAAATCTAAATTATGACGGGTCTACTAAGAATAATGGCTGGTCAAATTCTACTGGAGATGAATCATCTACCAATACTTTTACGATTTTTCCAGAAACCTCAGATTCGATCTCGTTGAAAAGCTTCATTGCTTCGATAACGCAAACTACATCTCCTTTTGAGATTGAGCTGCCTACTTCTACGAATGGTGCTTTGTCTGGAGAAGGTTTTCTGTATAATGTTCCAATAATTGGAGATTTGATCGTAACGTATTTTGAGTTGTCTTCACCTGCTGCAGAAGTTGCAACTGGTGTTGAAGGAGCCGTTGGAGCTGTTGGCTGTGGCATAGCGGCTTGTGGCAATGCGTGGCTTATTGGCGCCTGTTGGATGTAAGTAGTAGTTTCAGATGACGCTCCGTCAGTAGTTTTGATTGTGATTTTGAAATCATCCATCTCCAATTTTACTTCAGTAGCTCCTGATTTTGCTACAAACTTGATTAAGTTTTGAATTTCTCTAATATCCATGATATTCGAATTTAGGTTTTAGTTTTATTGTTTGTCGTATGCCCATTTCATGTAGATCGATCCCCAAGTGAATCCACCTCCAAATGCGGCAAATATTAAATTATCTCCTTTTTTGAATTGCTTCTCAAAATCATTCAGAAGCAATGGCAATGTTGCTGAAGTAGTATTGCCATATTTTTGAATATTAACGAGTACTTTGGATTCATCCAGACCCATTCTGTTTGCCGTAGCATCAATAATTCTTTTGTTTGCTTGATGAGCTACCAGCCAATTCACATCCTCTTTAGTAAGGTTGTTGCGTTGCATTATTTTTTCGCTGACATCAGCCATTCCTGAAACAGCATATTTGAAAACGGTTTTACCATCTTGAAAAACATAATGTTGTTTGTTCTCGACGGTTTCTTTTGACGCAGGAAGCAAGGAACCTCCGGCTTCAATCTTCAAGAACTCACGGCCAACGCCATCGCTTCTTAAAAATTCGTCTTGAAATCCAAGACCTTCATGATTCGGCTCGAACAAGACAGCACCGGCTCCATCACCAAAGATAATGCACGTGGCTCTATCTGTATAATCGATTATGGAAGACATCTTGTCGGCTCCGATCAATAAAATCTTTTTATATCTGCCCGATTCGATGTAAGCAGCTGCGGTAGACATTCCGTATAAAAAACTAGAACAGGCAGCTTGCAAATCGTAAGCAAAAGCATTGACAGCACCAATTTGTGAGGCAACATAAACAGCTGTCGCGGCAACGGGCATGTCTGGAGTTGTAGTTCCTAGCAGTACTAGATCGATTTCTGCCGGGTTAATATTGTTTTTCGCAATCAAATTCTCTGCAGCTTTAATGGCAAGAAAAGATGTTCCTTTCGTATCATCTTTTAAAATGCGTCTTTCTTTAATCCCAGTACGAGTAGTAATCCACTCATCATTGGTGTCAACCAACGTTTCAAGTACTTTATTAGAAAGCACAAAATCAGGCACATAGGCTCCAACTGCGGTAATTGCGGCTGTGATTGTATTCATACTATTTTTAATAATTTCTTCTCGAAAAATATAGTTCCGAAAAGAGGTGGAAATTACAAAAAAAATCTAAAACATACCTTTTTGCAAAACGTTATTTATCAATAAATTATAAATAACAAAAAAACTCCCACAACGTGAGAGTTCGATTTTTTACTGCAAAATTGTATTAAGCAACAGCTTCTTGCTTATCAATTACTACTTGACCTCTGTAGTACATTTTACCTTCATGCCAGTAAGCTCTGTGGTATAAATGCGCCTCTCCAGTCACTGGACATGTAGCGATTTGAGGAACAGATGCTTTATAATGTGTTCTTCTTTTATCTCTTCTTGTTTTCGAGGTCTTTCTCTTTGGATGTGCCATTTTACTATATTATTTATCCGTTAATAGTTTTTTTAATTGATCCCAACGCGGATCTGTCTCTTCTTCTTTTGCATCAGCTTTTTGTTCTTTCGCATTGACTTGCAATTCATTCAGCTTATCAAGAGCGTCTGTTTTTAACGTACCGTCTTTCACGCCTGGATGAATTCTTTTTAGAGGGATGGAAAGCGCAATCATCTCATAGATGTATTGTGAAATATCCACTTGATGTTCGCCGTGAGGCAAAATGAGCAATTCTTCATTATCATCATTAAAAGCTTCTCCAAACTGAACGATAAGCTTGATTTTTCCTTTAATCGGCAAATCAAACATTTCACTAGTCAAATCACATGGAACATAAATTATTCCTTTATGTTTGAACTGAAGTTCAAGCATGGTGCTTTTTTTCTCTAAAACTACATTGACTTTGATATCACAGCTTTCAAACTCGTCATAACTAAAGTCTTCAAAGAACTTTTTATTTATTTGATATTCAAACTGATGTTTTCCTAACTTTAATCCTATAAAAGGAATTAAAAACTCATTGGTTACTTTCATCTTAACAACAATTTGCCCTAAACTTCGGGAGTGCAAAGATATAAAATAATTACAATTCCAAAAGCGTTATAAACATTTTTTTGTTTATAAGTGTTTTTCTTTTATTTTTAGGGGTTTTTCGGTAATAATCGCATATTCATTTCTGGAATGATAGATATCGATAGCCAGATAAACTGCTTCCTTGAACGAATTAGGATCTGCAATTCCTTTTCCTGCAATCTCATAGGCCGTTCCGTGATCAGGCGACGTTCTGATTTTATTCAATCCCGCCGTATAATTCACGCCTTTCCCAAAAGAAAGCGTCTTAAAAGGAATCAACCCTTGATCGTGATAGGTCGCTATCACAGCATCGAATTTTTCATATTGGCCACTTCCGAAAAAACCGTCGGCCGCATACGGGCCAAAAACTAAGGTTCCGCCTTCAAACAGCTTTTTGATTGTAGGTCTTAGGATTTCGTCGTCTTCTTTACCGATTACGCCTCCATCACCCGCATGAGGATTCAATCCTAGAACGGCGATCTTAGGCTTGTTTATGCTAAAATCTTGGATGAGCGATTTTTTAACGGTTTCGATTTTGCTCTTGATAAGTGCTTCTGTAAGATGTGAAGCGACTTCGTTTACAGGTATATGATCTGTAATCAAGCCCACGCGCAAATCATCTTGCACCATAAGCATCAAAGCATTCCCTTCCAGCTCTTGATCCAGATAATCAGTATGTCCTGGGAATTTAAAATCTTCGGACTGTATATTGTATTTATTAATTGGCGCCGTAACCAAAACATCTATCTGCCCTTCTTTCAAAGCTGCTGTAGCTGCCGTAAATGATTTTATGGCATACTTCCCGATATTCTCATCATTGGCTCCGTATTCTACATTGACACCTTCTTTCCAAACATTTAAAACATTGATTTTTCCTGGAAGGAGCTGATCAATTTTGTCTATTCCGTGAAGCGCAATCGTAGCATCAAGGTTTTTCTTAGCAAAAGAGAGTATTTTCACATTGGCAAAAATAACTGGCGTGCACAGCTCGAGCATTCGCGGGTCTTCGAAGGTTTTCAGGATTACCTCGCTTCCAATACCGTTCAAATCTCCTATTGAAATTCCAACTATTATATTTTCTGCTTTTTTCATACTACTTGCTCCTTATTTATTGCTAATTTTGAAGTGCAAATTTAGTAAAATAAAACAAGAATGTTTACAGGAATAATAGAAACCCTTGGAGTAGTCAAAGATTTACGCAAAGAGGGAGAAAATATACACATAACCGTGTCCTCATCGATCACTAATGAGCTTAAAATAGACCAAAGTGTTTCGCATAACGGCGTGTGTCTTACAGTTGTGGGAATTTCGGACGACCAATATACGGTTACGGCAATTAAGGAATCTATCGACAAAACAAATATAGGCGACTGGAAAATAGGTGATCTTCTTAACTTGGAGCGCGGCATGAAACTTGGAGACAGGCTAGACGGACATATCGTGCAAGGTCATGTAGACCAAATAGGAATCTGCAAATCTATTGAAGAAGCTGACGGAAGCTGGCATTATACTTTTGAATACGACCCAGCCTTAAGCAATATCACCATTGAAAAAGGCTCGATTACAGTGAACGGAGTAAGTCTGACTGTTGTAAATTCTAAAAAGAACGAGTTCAGTGTTGCGATTATTCCTTACACGCATGAGCACACCAATTTCAAGAATTTTGAAATCGGAACAAAAATCAACCTGGAGTTTGATGTCATTGGAAAATATGTTTCGCGATTGCACCAGCTTAGATAGCCAAAAACAAAAACTCCGACTTACATCGGAGTTTTTTTATCTTTAGTTGACATCTTAAATCGTAAAAAAGCAAAAACCAACCCTATCACCAACAAAAGAAGAATTCCATTATCGATAGGAAGACCGATTGGCGTTGGACCCGTAGGCGGTGGCGGTGCAGGAGGCTCATTATCAGCAAAGCAATTAGCTACAGAAAACAGAACCACTGCAAGATTTATTATTGTATTTGGGACAATCCTCATAGGTTGTAAAAGTAAATAAAAAATCTTTTTGTCAAAATATTTTGTAAAATAAAATATTCAAATGAATATCCGCCAAAATTACACTATAAAATTTCTCAAATGCTATGTAATTGTTATCAAAAATTAAGAAATCAATAAAATTTATTATTTTCGTTTGTACGAAATTTAATAAATCATCAGACATAATTAGCTTCTCTTCTTTTCCAAGCTATTCTACCTCGTCAATTTGAGAAGACAGGTACTCGTAAAAGATTCCTGCTAAAATTGCTCCCGCAATCGGAGCCAGCCAGAAAAGCCATAGCTGTTCTAAAGCCCATCCTCCGACAAATAGAGCTTGGCTTGTACTTCTTGCAGGGTTTACCGAAGTATTGGAAACCGGAATACTCATCAAATGGATCAAAGTAAGTCCAAGACCGATTGAAATCCCGGCAAATCCTTTTGGAGCGGAGCTATGTGTAGATCCGAGAATGATGAGCATGAAGATAAAAGTCATGATTACTTCTGTAGTAAGAACCGAGAAAATATCGTATTGGTTTGGAGAATGTTCTCCAAAACCGTTTGCAGCAAAATTTCCTAGCTCAAAATTCGGCTGTCCGCTTGCTATAAGATACAGAATAAGGGCCCCAAAAATCCCTCCTAAAACTTGCGCCATCATATAAGGAAGAACTTCTCTTCTTTCGGTTCTTCCTGCAATCCACAGTCCGATTGTCACAGCAGGATTCAGATGACAGCCAGAAATAGTGCCGATTGTGTAGACCATAGTAAGGACCGACAGACCGAAGGCCAACGAAACACCTATATATCCAATACCTAAATCAGGAACTGAAGCTGCTAATACAGCGCTTCCGCAACCTCCTAAAACCAACCAAAGCGTGCCAATAAATTCTGCTATTAATTTTTGCGTCATCGTATTCAATTATTTATACTGTTTGCGGGCAAAGAAAATACAGACACAATATTTCTGCAAAAAAACCACTACTCACATCTACTCAGCAATAAACATTTTATTTTCATACTGATTATCAATAAATTATTTTTCAGAGATATAAAAAAGAAAGAAGATTATGAGTAGTAATTAAGCACTATCTACGCGAAAAATAGTAATTATAAGTTAAGAAAAATACTACTTTTTATATTATCGTTCTACTTCTAAATGGTGAAAATTGTATAAATAAAAAATCCTTGCTTCGACAAGGATTAATTGATGTGGAAAAAATAAAATTGTTATAGATTCATCATCCATACATTTATGTCTTCTTCGGAGGGTATTGAAAGTTTTTTTCGAAGCCTGTATTTTTTCGCTTCAACAGCTCGAATTGATGAATTTGTGTATTGTGCGATTTCTTTAGTGGAAAGATCCAGTTTTAAAAAAGCACACAGCTTTTGTTCGCCCGCAATTAGTCCTGAATTTATTTTGTTTAGCTTCTTATAAAAATCCGGATAGGTTTCCTTAAAAATCATCAAAAAGGAAGGATCATTAGTACTTGCCAGATAAAGCATTTTCTTTAGATGGGCTTCATCTTTTTGCAACAGTACAAACATATTGGCGGTATCTTGAACCTCAGCCAGAAGGCGGGCATTATTTGCTTTTTCTTTCTGGAATTTCCCATAGATATGGACTAATATTACAATCAGCAATAAAACAAATACCGCAGTAAATATAATGGTCCGATTAAAGTCATCATCTACATTCTTAACAAGAGTATTTTCTCCCATTGATGCGGTCTGAACCGATGTATTTTCTTTCGGAACATTTTTAAGACTATCGTTGATAGCATTATATTCTGAAAGATATTTTTCGGCGTTTGCATCATCACGAATTGCTTCATACGATTTTGACAGTCCAAGATACGTAGATTTTAACGCATAGGCATCGTTGATAGACTTTGCCACTTCAATTCCTTTTTTGAAATAATCGATGGACAGTTTGTGTTTTTTCCTAAAATAATTAAGGCTTCCTAAATCGCTTAGCGTATTGGCTTTTACCGATTCATGATTGACAGAATTAGCTAGTTGCAATGCTCTGTCAAGATAAAATTCTGCAGAATCAAGTTCTTTTGCTCTTAAAAAACTAGAACCGACGTTGGAACATGCCAAGGAAAGCGTCTTATTTCGCAGTGGATTATTCAGCACCATTTTCTCAAATTCCTGGTATCCTTTCCTATAATAAAAAGCAACCGAATCGGTGGTGCCGCCTTTCTCATCCAGATTAAAGGCAATGTCATTGTAGAGCACCCCTAGTCTTGAACTTTTAATTTCTTTGTCAGGAAGATTTTGCGCAAAAGAAAGCGCTTTTCTGAACTGCTTTAGCCCGTTTTCATAATCTCTTAAGCCTGTGTATCCAATTCCTTTTAATCGAAGAGCATCTGAAATTAATTTAGAATCTGAAGTTTCAACTGCAAGTTTCTCTGCTGCTGATGCATTTTTCAGAACATCTTCATATTTTGATAATTCATGCTGCTTTCTGCTGGCAATGAGCAATCCTTGAGCCATGCCTTTTTTATATCCTAGCTTTTTCGAGTCATCATAAGCTTTCAGGCTCAAAGTAACTCCATAGGCTGCATTTTTGCTTTCCAACTGCTCGGCAACAGATAAGAGGCTATCGATTTGAGCTTGATTAAAATTCTGACTAAAACTTTTACCAAGTGATAGGAAAAAAATAAAGAATAGGAAATACTTGTTCTTTTTCATAAATACAGAAAGGCACTTATATTATGAAGTTTTAGTTTACAATCTATCTATATTTTTAGGGCAGGCAAAATAAATAAATATTTATCACATCATAAAAAACACATTTTCATAAAAAAACAATACAATAACCGATAAATATTTGACAATTAGGGGCTTTTAAAACAGAAACTATATTTTCCATCTTATAAAGTTGCAATATATTCAAAAACGAAACCATTTTTCTTGTGAAAAAATAATTTTAACACCACTTATTTCTTTATAAATGAAAGAAACAGCATAAAAATATAAAAGCATGTTGGAAAAATAGCTTGTAAAAAAGCCAAAGATCAAGCTTATAGTATCATAAGCTTTACAAAATAAAAAAACAGCATGTTTTGCCTTTTAAAGGAAAAATTATTCAGTCCGTTTTAATAGTTTGAAAAAAATAGAGAAGTAAAAAATAAGGAGGGCGACATAAACCAAGAACATATTTTCCCCTAAAATAACACTACGGGTCACCCTCCTCTCAAAAACTACCGCATTGACCTACCACCAATCAATGTTAAAGCAATAGCTTTAGTTGGTAATTTATTTTAATCTTAAACACAGAAGTCCAAGATATAGTTATCTAATTCATAGCAATGCTATTATTCAAAGCCAAACAGAACACGCAAAATCTTTACAAAGATTTCCATACAATTAATCAAACACATTAATAGAATTGGTAAGTTGTTCTTTCTGCAGATTTGGGATCTCAAAGAATATTAAGTTTTAGCAAGAGTAGGCTTCTAAAAAAGAAGTGCTCTGATAAAAAGTAACAGGACAAATAAAAGGCGGAAATTTAAATTATGAAAAAAAATGCATACTCACATCTACTCACAATCAAAAAAAATATTTAATTATTTGAATATAAATAAATTAAAAAACAATTTAACTTAAAACGAGTAGTAAAAAATTAAAAAAAGAACCGTCATGAGTAGAAAAAAACATCATTAAGAGTTGTTCATTTTTACAATCACGACGGTTTTTCGTCATAAGATATTGCGATACACAAAAAAAGACAAATGTATGCATCGACGTTAACTGCAGTACTAACGACAGAACACTACAAAATCCTTAAGAAAACTTCCCCAAATTATTTCTTATTGTGAACCTTTAGGATGTGTTTTTCAACCATATGTTTTGTAATGGGCCGGAGTTGCTTTCTAGTAATAGGATGAATACCACTGCATGAAAAAAACTCACATTTTCCATCTTGCTTTATATACCAGACCATCGGCCGATCATTGATAAAAAAAGTGGTCGTATCACTAATTTCTATCTTTCTGAAATTTTCTAATACATCCTTATTCAAGGCAACCACATTATCATAGCTCATTTCACCAAAAGCCCGATTTTCGTCACAATCAAACTTTTCATAGTGGTCTCCTTTCCAAATCATGCATTTGTCATCAAAAACATCTTTTAAAACAAAAGCAGAAAAAAGAATTCCGCCCAAGAGACTCAATGTCAGCACCACCTTTTTCGACATAGGAGGTTTTATCATCAACTGATGGTTGTTTTCATCCGGTTTTGAGATAGCCATTCTTTCAGAAAAGTAATCTCTCGAAGGCGATGTCCAACTTCCATTATTACTTCTATGGTCATCGGCATTTACAGGATGATTAGGATCTAAAAACTTCGTATAGGGCCTCTGCTTAAAATCTACCAAGACTGCAATCAAATTTGCGCTTCGGTAATCCTTGAGATTGGTTCCTAACTTCAGGAAGGTACTTAAGGGCTTGAATTTTTCGGTATCGAAATTTTTAATCCACTTTGCAATATCATCTTCAGTCTTAAAACAAAAGAAATGACGAAAAGTAACAAGATCAGAAAATCTCATTTCTTCTTCACTGATAAGAAGGCATAATCTTTTAAGATTTGCGGGAGTGGGATCTAAAAGCAAATCTGAATATTTTCCCATTTTTTCTTCTTCATACCGGGTTATGATGGCCTTTTTATATTCTTCAAAATTATTTTTCATATTTATAAATTCAGAATTAATTGGAATCGTTCGGAATTATCGGAATCATCGGAATTCCCTTGCTATCACTAGCAAAAACCAGATTTACTTTGCCTCAGAAATCAGTTCCTGTCCTAACATGCATTTGGGACAAATGTACAAAACTGATTTTACCTCAGTGTTGCTAAACAGGATGGAATGACCATTCGGGAAGTATGATCTTCTCTTCTGTTTTAGCATGCTGAACTTCCCAAAAAAAGGGCCACCACCCATTAAAAACGACGGATTAAAATTTCGAAAAACAGTATCGAAATAGAATCCTCTATGTCAAACTTTAATACTAAAAAGATGAGAAAATTAATTCTAGCTCTGGCTATCATAGCCTCTAGCACCCTGTTTATCTCCTGCACAGCAGATGATACGACAGATGAAGTCAACGGAATGAGCCAGCAAGCAGACGATAGCGGCGGTAATAACACAAACACTTCTACAAAACCACCTCCACCGCCTCCTGTTTTAACGCCATAGGCCAAAAAGTATAAATAAAAAAAGTTTTTGTAAAACAGTTTTAGTATTTTCGGGGAAACATTCTTCTATGAAGCATTACTCCCCGATTTTGCTTTTTTTTATAACATTGATACTCATTTCATGCGGAGAAAGCATGCCCGTAAAAAAAGGAAGTTCTACTACCGACAGTCTCGAGCATTATATGAAGCTGTCTTATGACAATACATTTTCAGAAGAAAAACAGCTTGACTACAGCAATAAGGCCTACCGCATAGGCGTTGCTTCTAAAAATGACTCTTCTCAATATAAGAGTTTATACAATAAGATAGAGCACGATCTTCTTTATGGAAAGGACAGTTCTAGATATTATCTCACGAGACTGAAACATCTAGCATTCAAGACAAAAAGCAAAACGTATCTCGGTGGATATTACTATCTCTATGCTTCGTATTTTTCAGCAATAAATGTTGACAGCAGCTTTGCCTATTATGATCGTTCAAAAACGGAATACCTGAAAGCAAAAGATAGCCTGAGAGCTGGATATAGCTTATTGATGATGACCGACCTGCAGCGAATTTCTTCTGATTATTATGGCGCTGAAACGACAGCAACAAATGCTTTAGAATGCCTAAAAAACACAGGAAATACGTCCTATCTCGTAGCCGCTTATAATTTCCTAGGTATGTCTTACAAGCAGCTTTTCAATTATGAGAATGCCTTGTTTTATTATGATAAAGCGTATAAAAACACTGAAGACCCTATATCAAAAGACGCAGTAATGAACAATATAGCCTTAGTCTATATGGACAAGAAAGAATATGCAAAGGCAATAGCAATCCTTAAGGTTCTTATTTCTAAAAAAAGTTCAAGCTCAAATACAGAACTCAAAGCAAAAGCAATGGACAACTTGGGATATTCTTATTTTATGTCAAATGATAAAAGAGGAATTACTTATATGCTAGAAGCTTTAAAAATAAAAGATTCTATTCATGATGAATTTGGATTATCAGCAAGCTGCCTGCATCTTTCGGAATACTATCTCCAAAGCAATCCTGCATTATCAAGAAATTATGCAGAAAGAGCCTATAGCCTTGCAAACAGACTAAAAAATACCGACGATAAGCTTGACGCTATTAAATTTATTTCCAAGACATCGAATTCAAGACAAGAAGCCGACAAACTGTTTTCTGAATATACGAAGTTGAACGATAGTATAAAAATCGTTCGTCAGAAAGCAAAAAATCAGTTTGCCAAAATTCGTTACGATTCCAAACAAGTTGAAGAAGAATCACTAAAATATCAAGCAGAAAATGCAGAAAACAAGTTAAAAGCAGAAAAAGTAAAACGCAGAAATGAGCTCTTATTACTCACGATATCATTTCTTGTGCTCGTTGGAACGTTATTATACAGATTATTGAAATCCAGGCATGAAAAAGAAAAGTTTCAAGAGGCTTACAATACTGAAACACGAATTGCAAAAAAAGTACATGACGAGCTTGCAAATGACGTTTATAATGTCATGACATTTGCCTCGACACAAAACTTAGAGAAACCAGAAAAAAAAGAAGCACTTATACATTCGCTAGACAGCGTATATTTAAGAACCCGGGATATATCAAGAGAAAATAGTCCTGTCGAATTGGGTGAAAATTTCTCAAGACAGTTAAAAGAAATGCTTTCTGAATACCAGACAGAATCGCTCAATGTGTTGATTAAAGGTATTGATGCTGTCGATTGGATAAAAATAGATGAAAACAAGAAATTGGTAACCTACCGCGTTCTCCAAGAATTAATGGTCAACATGAAAAAGCACAGCCAAGCCACCCTAGCTGTTATTGATTTTTCGACTGCTGATAAAAAAATTAACGTCCAATATTCGGACAATGGCATTGGAATGCCACTTGGAAAAACTATTTTAAAAAATGGCCTTCAGAATGTGGAAAACCGTATAAAAAGCATCCGAGGAACGCTTATTTTTGACATACAGACAAACAGAGGAGTAAAGCTTTCTTTTGGCTATCCTGTTTAAAAAATTTAAGACTATGTTTAAAAAAATTTTGATTGCAGAAGACATTGACAGTATACAGACTTCGGTAATTTCACAGCTTGACCAGCTGACACATGCTGAAATTCATCATGCCAAATACTGTGACGAGGCTTATCTAAAAGTCAAAAAAGCACTGTTAGATGAAGAACCTTATGATTTGCTGATAACAGATCTTTCTTTTAAGCAAGATCATCGAGACACTGTGCTAGAATCCGGGGAAGATCTTATCAGGAGCGTCAAGGAAACACAGCCAGAATTAAAGGTCATAGCCTACTCCATAGAAGACCGTTCCTATAAAATAAAAGCATTATTTGAAGAATGCGGCATAAACGGATATGTATCCAAAGGACGCGAAGGATCCAAAGAGCTGGAAAAAGCCGTCTTAGCCTTAGCTGGAAGCACCGAAAATTACGTCGCGGCTCCACTTTCTAATATATTTCAAGCCAATAATATCATTGAAATTGAGGAATATGACCTCAAGCTTATCAAATACTTGTCCATCGGCTTGACGCAAGATGAAATAGGTGCCAAATTCAAGAAGCAAGGCAATGTGCCCTCCAGCAACAGCAGCATTGAGAAGAGAATAAACAAGCTCAAGCTCTATTTCAAGGCAAAGAACACTATCCATCTGATCAGCAATGCAAAAGATCTAGGACTCATATAACAGCACCCCAAGCCTGCTATTTCTCAACCGACATTCTTGTCGGTTTTTTTATTTTGAGATGCTAAAAAAAACATAAAAAAACGCCTTTACGGAAAACCGTAAGGAAATGGGCCTGACCAACAGTAAATTTGGGTACCAATCTGCCTAATTTTATGAATCATGGGATACAAAGCTTTAGTCATTTTAGAGTTGCCCGATGCCACTGAGGAACAAAAAAATATTTTTAATAACGTCTTATCAAAAGAGCTGTGGTTCAAGATCAAGAATCTGAATATGGCTTGGGAAATATCATTTAATCAAAACTGGTCACGCGGAGGAGCTATTGAAGCTATAGAAAATGACCTGAAGAAAGCAAAAAAAATCAGCGGTGTCAAACGAATGGAATATGCCATGCAATTGGATATACAGCTCGTAGTAAAAAGCTGCTGAAGCAGAAATCTACTCCAACTTAGAAGAACAAAAAATCATTCCAGACTAATACAAGCTATAGGCAATCCGAAGTAAAAAGTCTAAACCGTTACTACTGCCTCCAGTAGCAAATACCTTGAAGTTATAAAACGTCAGCAATACCATACAAATAATTGATAGGGTAATCAAAAACACTTTTAACAGTCGAAATGAAATCCTTGATTCCTCTTCAACGACCATAGAAACAGAAGTTAAAAAATTTTTCAAAATAGTGGGGTTTTGAAGTAGTGGTTATTTTTTAAAAACGGAAGATATAAAATTTCAACAACTTACAAAAATAATTAGGAAATAAAAATCTGCTACTTATAAATTTTGACTGTATTTTGCTTCTAAAAATCAGTAGATTATATTTTTCTAAAAAACAAAAAACCCTTCCAATTTTATTGGAAGGGTTTTCGTGGTCCCACCTGGGCTCGAACCAGGGACCACCTGATTATGAGTCAGGTGCTCTAACCAGCTGAGCTATAGGACCGGTTAAGAGGTTGCAATATTACTACTAAATTTAATATGTTGCAAATAATTTAGCAGGAAACTCGCTTTTTTAAGGTGTAAAAAACAAGCTGAACCTTTGCTTTTGCTTCATTCTTTTTAAGAACAACACGTTTTCTGATTTAAAAGCTTGCTTATCTTATTTCTTGGCACAATTCAATCAGTACACCATTTGTACCTTTTGGGTGTAAAAAAGCGACCAGCTTGTTATCTGCTCCTTTTTTCGGAATCTCATTCAAAACCGTAAAACCCTCCGATTGTAATCTTTTTATTTCTGAAACAATATCCTCAACATCAAAAGCAATATGATGGATCCCTTCGCCTTTTTTTTCTAAAAATTTAGCAATCGGGCTTTCAGGATTGGTAGCTTCCAACAGCTCTATCTTATTGGGGCCATTCATAAAAAAAGAAGTCTTCACGCCTTCGCTCGCTACCTCTTCCATTTTATAAGCAGGAGCACCGAAAAGCTTTTCAAAAAGAAGATTCGATTCTTCTAAGTTTTTTACTGCAATGCCAATATGCTCTATTTTTCTCATTGTTTGTCTTATTAGTCTTGATATCGGCAAATATAAAAACTTATTCCCTTTCCTGCCGCTTCAATCTTTTACCTTTGTTACTCAGAACCTTTGCCACTCTAAAATTAATCGTATTTTTGCAGGATGGAAACAAACAGACAGAAAAAAATAGGAAGCGTTCTCCAAAAAGATTTGGTAGACATCCTTCAAGGCGAAGTGAGAAAAAATGGAATCCCGAATTTAGTGATTTCTGTTTCTAAAGTTAGCGTAACCTCAGATTTATCAGTAGCAACCGTACATTTAAGCATTTTCCCACCGGAAAAAGCACCTGAATTATTGGCTGCTATAAAAACAAATACGCCATTAATCAAGCACGACTTGTCTCAAAGAGTACGCTTGCAATTGCGAAAAGTACCTAACCTTACTTTTTTTATTGACGATTCGTTAGATTACATCGAAAAAATAGACAAAGCCCTAGCTGGCAAAGAAAATCCAATAGAAAACCGTGACCTGTTAGAAAAAAGAAAAAAATCATAGCTTGAATTTTCCTTTTTACATAGCGCGACGTTACACTGTAAGCTTTAGCAAAAGCAGCGCCATCAATATCATTACCGGCATTGCTTCTCTAGGAATTATCGTAGGTGCCGGCGCTTTGTTTGTGGTGCTTTCTGTTTTTAGCGGCCTAAAAGACTTCAGCCTTTCCTTTTCAAACGATTTTGACCCAGACCTTAAAATCACGAGCACTTTAGGAAAATCTTTTTTCATCTCCCCAGAACAAGAGAAAAAAATCGAAAAAATCAACGGAATTGCTACAAAAAGCCGCATCATTGAAGAACGTGTTCTTTTTTTATATGAAGGAAAAGAGGTCGTGACATATCTTAAAGGCGTCGACAGCATTTATTCTAAAATCAATAACGTCGAAAAAAGCCTGAATATAGGTGAATGGCTGGAACCTAAAACACCGCAAGTTGTTGTAGGCTATGGAATTTACCAAAAACTTTCACTCGGATTATTAAGTTACAGCAATCCGTTAGAAGTTTATGTGCCAAAACCAGGAGGTACTATTAATAATGCCGAACAAGCTTTTAACAAATCTGCTATTCTTCCTGTAGGCGTTTATGCCGTCAGTGAGGAATTGGATGAAAAATATGTTTTCGCCGATTTGAATCTGGCTCAAGAACTTTTAGAATTCAAGCCAAATCAAGTAACCGGAATAGAATTCAAGCTTAAGCCTGGAGCTGATGAAGCCGCTATTTCTGAGCAACTACAAACCATCTTCAACAATACATTAACCGTAAAAAACAGAGCACAACTAAATGACTCACTGTATAAGATGCTAAACACAGAGCAGACCGCTCTTTATCTTATTTTTACGCTGGTAATCATACTTACGCTTTTTACCTTGGCAGGAGCTATTATCATGCTGATTATCGATAAAAAAAGCAATCTTACGACCTTATATAATTTGGGTGTCGAAGTCAAAAACCTACGAAAAATATTCCTGTTTCAAGGTTCTATCTTGACACTTACAGGTGGCAGTATTGGCTTAATCCTTGGAATCATTATTGTGCTTCTACAGCAAAAATATAATCTTGTCATGGTTACACCTTCCATGCCCTATCCCGTAATTTTCAACATAGAGAATCTGGTTATTGTTTTAGCAACAATCTTTTCGCTTGGCTTTATTTCTTCACTCATAGCATCCAGCCGAGTAACTAAAAAATTGCTTGACTAAAAAAACATTTCTTCCTTAAAAAAATAATCATACATTTGTAATCCAATACTTAAAACTATGATTGTGTTTGTTTTGGCCTAACCACTTTTTAGGCCGCCTTGATTAATAATTTTTTTCCGTCGCCTTAAAAACAAGGTGTCGTTCACTATCATATTAAATAATCATGACACAATCAGAACAAAAACAAAGTTTTTTATCTCGCATATTTATTACAATTAAGCAATCTCTAAAAGGAGAGGCAGATTTCGATTATACCTCCGGAAATATCCGCAAAGCAGTTATCCTATTGGCCATTCCTATGGTCTTGGAAATGATGATGGAATCTGTTTTTGCCTTGGTCGATTTGTATTTTGTCGGCCATCTCGAAAACAGCAGCTTTGCCATCCAGACTGTTGGCCTTACAGAATCTGTCTTGACAGTTATCTACTCCTTAGCCATCGGTTTAAGTATGGCCGCGACGGCTGTAGTCGCCAGAAGGATTGGTGAAAAAGATCCTGTAGCCGCATCCAAAGCGGGAATGCAAGCTGTTGTAATAGCAGTTGCCATCAATACTGCCATTAGCATTTTCGGATTTTTATACGCTACAGAAATATTAATGCTCATGGGAGCTTCTCCAGAAGCAGCACTCCATGGTACAAATTTTACAAGAATAATGATGGGCGGAAGCCTCTGCATCGTATTGTTGTTTCTTATAAACGGAATATTCAGAGGAGCTGGAAATGCTGCCATAGCAATGAAAAGCCTTTGGATTGCCAACATCTGCAATATTATCTTTTGTCCTATTTTGATCAATGGCTTCGGACCTATTCCTGCCTTTGGCTTAACTGGCGCAGCAATAGCAACAACTGCGGGAAGAAGCATCGGCGTACTATATCAGCTGTATCATTTATTTAATGGAAAAGGCATTTTAAAAATTGTCGCTTCTTATCTTATTCCAGACTGGAAACAAATCAAAGCGATA
The DNA here is from genome assembly GCF_025947265.1 of Flavobacterium sp. N2550. Classification (NCBI taxonomy): domain Bacteria; kingdom Pseudomonadati; phylum Bacteroidota; class Flavobacteriia; order Flavobacteriales; family Flavobacteriaceae; genus Flavobacterium; species Flavobacterium sp. N2550. Next base: position 564,230 of record NZ_CP110007.1, read on the forward strand.
ATCAAAGTAGCGGCTCCTGGAGTTTTACAGTTTGTCATCGCATCTTGTAGCTGGATTTTTCTAGCGAATCTTGTTGCCGTAACAGGCGGAGACCATGGTTCAGCTGGATATCAGACCGCTTTACGAATCATGATGTTCTTTATTCTTCCAGCTTGGGGACTAAGTAATGCTGCTGCGACTTTGGTCGGACAAAATCTAGGTGCTAAGCAGATTGAGAGGGCTGAAAAATCGGTAATGCAGACTGCAAAATACAATGTCATTTTCATGGCAACCATCATGGTGATTACGCTTTTGGGAGCCGAATATATTGCTGGGCTCTTTACCAATGACCAAGGAGTGAAAGAAATCGCGGTAGAGGCTATCAGAATCATGAGTCTTGGCTATATTTTCTACGGAATCGGAATGGTTTTAATCAATACTTTTAATGGTGCCGGAGACACATGGACACCGACTTGGATTAATTTCTTCGGATTCTGGCTTTTCCAAATACCATTGGCTTATGTATTGGCTAAAAAGCTAGGAATGGGACCAACAGGAGTATTTATGGCTGTGCCGATTGCAGAAACGGCCATCACCATTGCAGGTTACATTCTTTTCAAAAGAGGAAAGTGGAAACGTATTGAAGTCTAAAACAAAAAAGGCCTCAGGGTTATGAATCCTGAGGCCTTCTTATTTATATATTTTTTTTATTTATACGAATTGGTAACCGCCAAAAACTTCTTGGATTTCATCCAATGTTCTAAACAAGCCTTCGGCATCATCGGTTGTGACTAATTTTTGCTTGTATTCCTTGAAACCGGGAATGCCTTTGAAATAATTAGTATAATGCCTTCTCATTTCTACAATTCCGACTCTTTCTCCTTTCCAATCCATAGACCAAGTAAGATGATTCCTTGCAGCCTCGACCCTGTCTTCCATAGTCGGTTGCGCTAGTTTTTCACCTGTCTTGAAATAATGCTTGATTTCGTTAAAAATCCAAGGATATCCAATAGCCGCTCGGCCGATCATCATCCCGTCAAGACCAAATCTATTTTTATATTCTAGTGCTTTTTCTGGAGAATCAATATCGCCATTGCCAAAGATAGGCATGGTAATTCTAGGATTATTTTTGATTCGCTCAATATGTGTCCAATCGGAATGGCCTTTATACATCTGGGCTCTTGTTCGAGCATGTACCGTTAAAGCTTGTACTCCAACATCCTGTAATCTTTCGGCAACCTCATCAATATTAATGGAATTTTCATCCCAACCCAGCCTCGTTTTTACAGTTACCGGCAGGTGTGTACTTTTGATTACAGCTTTGGTCAGACGAACCATCAGATCTACATCTTTCAAGACTCCGGCTCCGGCTCCTTTACAGACTACTTTTTTGACAGGGCATCCGAAATTAATATCCACCAAATCAGGATTGACTGTTTCTACTATTTTGGCAGAAAGCGCCATTGCTTCTTCGTCGCCACCAAAAATCTGGATTCCAACTGGCCTTTCATAGTCAAAAATATCGAGTTTCTGACGGCTTTTCATGGCGTCACGGATTAGGCCTTCAGAAGAAATAAATTCGCTATACATCAAATCCGCCCCATGAAGCTTGCACAATCTGCGGAACGGCGGATCGCTTACGTCTTCCATAGGCGCTAAAAGTAAAGGGAAATCAGGTAATTCTATTTTGCCAATCTTGACCATCTTCTTCATTTTGCTGCAAAATTACGAAATTTTGATTTAATGAAAACCTAACCTCATTTTCGGCATTCCGACAAGAAAAAACTTAGTATCAAATTGCCAGGAAAAATTTCTGGAAATTGAATGCGCCTGAGTGTTCTTTCCAATTAATCTTAAGGACTTCATTGAAAATTTTTCTCATGTCTGAAAATTCGACCGGCTTATTGACATAAAGATTGGCGCCATTTTGATAGGTGGCTTCCTTGTCTTTTTCTGAACTGGACGTTGAATAGATTACCACGGGAAGATTTTTATACTTTTCGTTCTTCCTGATTTCGATAAGACAGTCTAGGCCTGATAATAGCGGCATATTTAAATCCAAAAATAAGATGTCAGGAAGTATGCTTTTGTCTTCTCCTCTAAGATAGTCAAGCATTTCTTTTCCTTTGGCAAACGAAAGCACTGATTTTATTTCGCTGAAATCATCGGCAACTTCCTTAAAAAGCAGGTGCTCTTCGTGGTCATCGTCCAAGAGAGCGATGGCTAATTTGTCTTTTTTCATAAGTAGGTTATTTATGTGGGGCATAAATGTGGCATGTAAAGTTAGCAAAAAACTCGTTTCTTGTTTCATTACAGCAAAAAAAAGACCGTGCCGTTGCACAGTCTTTTTTCTACATTTTTTTATGGTTTATTGCTTATAGAGCAAAGAAGCTAATCGGCTATCTCTGTTGTAGACATCGTCAAAAAAGCTCACATTACCTTCTTCATCGGCCGAAGCTGTAAAATAGGCTATATAAACAGGAATTTTCTTTTTCAGTGCATAACTATTCTCTTTTCCAGCATGCATTGCTTTGTCTATTTTTTGAGGCGTCCAATTTTTATCGCCTTCCAAAATTGCTACGGCTAAATCTCTTGCTTTTTCAACACGTACACAACCGTGGCTAAAAGCTCTGCTTTCTTTATTGAACAGGCTTTTTGCAGGACTGTCATGCAGATAGATATTGTTTGAATTCGGAAACATAAACTTCACCAATCCAAGAGAGTTTTTATCACCCGGCTTTTGACGTACTTTTCCGTTATTCCATTCCATGTTATGATTTGCGAGGTAATTTTTGTCTTTTGCCATTCCGGGCTTTATTTCTTTTTCTATAATGCTCTTTGGAATATTCCAATAAGGACTAAAAACGAGATAGCTCATCTGGCCGCTAAAGACAACTGTCTTATTCATTTCTTTTCCAACGACAACATTCGATTCTAACTTTACCTTTCCATCTTTGAAATAACGTACTCTGTAGGAAGGAATGTTCACGGCAATGTATTCGCCGTCTTTAGTATAATCCGTAGAAATCCAACGGCAGCGCTCCATATTTACCACAATAGATTTAATCCTATCTTGGACAGAAACATTCAGATGCTTGATCAAATCTGGCGTAATAAGATTGTCCATTTCGCGAGCATTTCTTTTTTTATAGCTTGTAAGTCCTTGCAAAAGTTCCTTGTCAAATTGGCTTTTTCCAGAATCTTTGCTTAAATCGCCTGAAACAAAAAGCCTTTTCCTAACCTGTGCGATAGTCTTAGAGCTGTCACCAGGCTTAAGGGACTTGACGCCTCCTTCCATCTCGATTGTTCCCCAGCCACCTTTTTTTTCAATTTCTCTATAGTGCTGCAAGCCTTTTTTTAGGTTGTAGTAAAGCGGCATTAATTCTGAATCATCTTTTTTCAGAAGATTCGGGTCTTTCATAAGCGTATCCAAATAGGAAACATAGGAGCCTTTTTCACGTGGCAGATACCAACCGGTCTCCCTGCTTTCTTTTGGATCTATGCCATGAAGAACATTTTTAGCATAGAAAAAATACATAGACGAAATCAGCAACTCCGAAGACAAATCTGGATCGCTTTTTTCTTTGGCTTCGTAAAAAAGATCGTTTATCTGTTCTTTGTAGGGAATTTGATTCTGAACTCCTTCTGATTTTATCTGATTGACTTTATCAAACAAGACTTCGGCAAATTCGATAAGTCCATCACGATCGTACCAGATATAATGGTAATCGTGTTTTTTATATAACTCATTTATTTCGGGCTGAAATTCTTTAAAATCAGGATATTTTGAAAAAAATCCAGCTATTTTGGTACTGTCAAAATGAATTGCATTTTCTTCTGCGTGGACATCAATGCCCGAAAGATCCTTGTCTTTCTTCTTGCAGGATGTTACCGAAAGCAGGCAGGCTAAACTAAAGGCTATTATTGAAATTACTTTTTTCATGAGGTTTGTTCTTTTTACTAAATATAGGAAATTTATCTTTGGATTAAAACCTTTGTGCCCAAACAAGCCTGATTTTAACTCAAATTTGATAAATGTTGGCTCCGATTCTTGCTAAAAATTCCCCTTTCAACTTAACAACTAAAAAACTATATTTGCCGATTAAATCCTTACCTTTAAGGAAATAAAGCGGTAAGCGAAGAAAAGAGCTTGTTTTTAAGCATAGTTTTTTTCGTGAATGCGTGAAGGATTGGACGAAAATCCTTTTTCTTTTTTCTTTAAAAAAGAAAAAGATTGGAGGGAAAGCCTGACCCTTGAGGTCAAGCCCAAATTAAATTTGATATAAAACGAAGATGAAACATATTAGGAATTTTTGCATTATTGCACATATCGACCACGGAAAAAGTACGCTTGCTGACCGTTTGCTTGGAGCAACACAAACTGTCACGGCTCGTGAAGAAAAAGCCCAATTGCTTGACAACATGGACTTGGAGCGCGAGCGAGGCATTACTATCAAGAGCCACGCGATTCAAATGGAATACCGTTATAAAGGTGAAGATTATATCCTAAACTTGATCGATACTCCGGGACACGTCGATTTTTCGTATGAAGTTTCTCGTTCGATTGCGGCTTGCGAAGGCGCGCTTTTGATTGTCGATGCGGCGCAAAGCATCCAGGCACAGACTATTTCTAATCTATACCTAGCTTTGGAAAACGACTTGGAGATTATTCCGGTTTTGAACAAAGTAGATTTGCCAAGTGCTAATCCGGAAGAAGTCAGCGATGATATCGTGGATTTGTTAGGATGCAAATTAGAAGAGATTATCCATGCCTCTGGAAAAACCGGATTTGGAGTTGAAAACATCTTGTCGGCAATTATTGAGCGAATTCCTCCTCCAAAAGGAAATCCAGAAGAACCGCTTCAAGCATTGATTTTTGACTCGGTTTATAATCCTTTTAGAGGGATTGAGGTAATCTTTAGGGTTATCAACGGACAGATCAAAAAAGGCCAGAAAATCAAATTTATGGCTACTGGCAATGAATATTTTGCCGATGAAATTGGTACGCTTAAGCTAAACCAAGTTCCAAAACAGGTGATTTCTGCAGGTGATGTTGGTTATCTGATTTCTGGAATTAAAGAAGCAAAAGAGGTAAAAGTTGGTGATACGCTAACCGATGCCAAAACGCCGACAACCAATATGATTACAGGATTCGAAGATGTAAAACCAATGGTTTTCGCTGGAATTTACCCTGTAGACACCGAAGATTATGAAGACTTGAGAGCTTCGATGGAGAAACTGCAGCTGAACGATGCTTCTTTAGTATTTGTTCCTGAAAGTTCTGCAGCATTAGGATTCGGTTTCCGTTGCGGATTCTTGGGAATGCTTCACATGGAAATCATCCAAGAACGATTGGAACGTGAATTCGACATGACCGTAATTACTACGGTTCCTAACGTTTCGTATCTGGCGTATACCAAAAAAGACCCAGAAACTGGTTTTATAGTAAACAATCCTTCTGACCTTCCTGAGCCTTCAAGGCTGGATCGTGTTGAAGAACCGTTCATCAAAGCTACAATTATTACAAAATCTGACTTTGTCGGAAACGTAATGTCGCTATGTATTGAAAAACGCGGTATTATCACGAACCAAACCTATTTGACGACAGATCGTGTTGAATTGACATTTGATATGCCATTGGCCGAAATCGTATTTGATTTTTATGACCGTTTGAAAACGGTTTCAAAAGGATATGCTTCGTTTGACTATTCTCCAATCGGAATGCGTACTTCTAAGTTGGTAAAACTGGATATTTTATTGAATGCACAAGGTGTTGACGCGCTTTCTGCTTTGATCCACGAAGACAATGCTTATAATATCGGTAAGAAAATGACCGAAAAGCTACGTGAACTGATTCCAAGACAGCAGTTTGACATTCCGATCCAAGCTGCGATTGGTGCTAAGATTATTGCCCGTGAAACGATCAAAGCCTTAAGAAAAGACGTTACTGCAAAATGTTACGGTGGAGATATTTCTCGTAAGCGTAAGCTTTTGGAGAAACAGAAAAAAGGTAAAAAACGTATGAGACAGGTTGGTAACGTTGAAATTCCGCAAGAAGCTTTTATGGCGGTTTTGAAACTAAACGACTAGTTCTAAAAAATAAAAAAAGAGAGAAACCTCGACAGCGAAAGTTGCCGAGGTTTTTTGTTTTGGCGTATATTTGATTTGGCAAATAGTTTTCAATTATGATGGACGAGTCTCCAAAAAGGTTTGACAGGATTGTAGCGATTCTTATCCAACTGCAATCCAAAAAAATCATCAAGGCGCACGAACTGGCAGATCGCTTTGAAGTGAGCCTGCGCACCATTTATCGCGATATCCGCACTTTAGAAGCTTCTGGAGTTCCGATATATAGCGAAGCTGGCGTTGGCTATTCTTTGTTGGAAGGCTACCGATTGCCGCCCGTAATGTTCACGAGAGAAGAAGCCAGCAGTTTTATCGCAGCCGAAAAGCTTATGGAAAAATTTACGGATAAGGAATTGCGAAGCCATTATACTTCAGCGGCATTCAAGCTAAAGGCCGTATTACAAAGTTCTGACAAAGACTGGGTTTCAACGATTGAGTCGAATGTCTTGATGCAGCCTACTGGAAAATTATTTAATGAAAAAGTTCCGAATACGCTGGCAGTACTTTTTAAAAGTATTGCCGAAAAAACCCAAATCATATTATTATACCAAGCAATAGAAGCTGACGACACGACTGAAAGGCTTATCGAACCTGTTGGAGTTTTTCACGAAAACGACAATTGGTATACGCTCGGCTTTTGCCATTTGCGCAAAGATTACAGACAGTTCAGGGCAGACCGAATTCATCAAATCAAGACGACTGACAAGCCATTCACACTTGAGCATCCTGATTTAGAAACGTACATGCAAAAGGATCAGCAAAAATTCAGCACAACCCAAGTAAGGATTTTGGTCCCGAGAAAAATATCAAGGTATATTTCTTCGCAGAAAAAACACTATGGATTTGTCTCACAGAAAGAAGTAGAAGACGGAAAAGTAGAAATGACCTTTATGTCTCGCGATATCGAAGAAGGCTTTCCGAGATGGTATATGATGTTTGGCGATTATGGAACGATACTTGAACCCGAACGATTAAAAGAACGGGTTCTGGAATTACTTTCCAAAACCCGTTCTAGACTATAGTTCTCTTTCCCAAAAAAATGGCGGTTGGATATTCAAGGCTCTTAGATAAACGTAGCCTTGTCCTCTGTGGTGAATTTCGTTATCGATAAAATAAAAAATATTATCAATAATTGGAAATTCATACTGTCCAAAAAGGTTGAATTTTTGGCTGAAATCTGCAACATCCAGCATATTCCAGTACGTATTGATTTCTTCGGTCGCTTCATCCCATTTGCTCAAATAATCAGCTTTTGTGGTTCCGATATCTAATTTTTCTGCATACGGTTTTACATCGCGATTCACGATTCCTTTCATCGCTGGAGCACCGATTGCCAAAAGTTCCGAAGTTAGCTGTGCAAAGGTTCTCATTCCTCCTATTGAGAACTCAAAAAAGTCTTTTTCTGGAAAAGCTTCAATGACACGACGAGTTAAGGCACGGTGTCCTTGCCAATGTTTTAATAAATTTTCTTTCGTAATTACCTGTGGTCCTAGAGCTGTTGCATTCATAATTTCTTGTTTTTTATTGTTTACATGACAAAGTTAAACAGGGCTTGTGACAACAGTTTGTCAGCAGTATTTTCAAATTTTAAAAAATTTTAATTTGCATAAAAAAGCCCGCAGTCAAATGAGCTGCAGGCTTTATTATTACTGAATAAATTGCTTTTTAAAGCTTCCTTCTATTATCGTTTGAATCGGTATCGATGAGCTTGTTGTAAGGATCGATTCCTACTTCAACAGGCTTTTCGTCAATAACGATAACGAACTTATTATCTATTTTGGTAATCTTATGCTTTTTGAGATAAAGTTCTTTTTCTTTGATCTTGCCTTTTACGGTTTTCTCGCCAAAGATTCCGACCTCAACATAGTCATTGAGCGGATAGGATTCTACTGCATATTTCTCTCCTTTTGCTTTATAGGTAAGCGTTTTGCCATTTTCGTCTTTAAAGGATCTTTTTCCTTTTTCATCAGAACGGTACTTGCTTACTTGTGCATCAATTGTCACTTCGTATTTGCCGTTCGGCAATTTTTTAGAAGAGAAGCCTTTGACACGGTTATCATAAAGCGTGATGGTCTCAAACATATCCTTGATCATGTATTTCAGAGAATCCGGAGTCGCCTCGTTCAAATACGACACAAACTCGATAGAATTCGTGTAAGGAGCTTCTTGATACGCTACTTTCTGGATGTATTTTTTCAAGGCATTGTTCATGTTCTTCTCCCCGATATAATCGCTCAAGGTGTATAACACCAAAGATCCTTTGTTGTAATGAATGTACTGTTGGTTTTCGTTAAACATCAACGGTTGTTCCTTTTTGTTCTCAAAGGTCCTTCCCTGCAAATAACTATCCAACGCCTCTTTTAGGAACATACGCATCTGTGATTTTCCGTACTCATGCTCTAGCACTTTTAGCGAGCTGTATTCTGACAAGCTTTCGGACATCAACGTTGCACCTTGCACATTCGCTCCAATAACTTGATGCGCCCACCATTGGTGCGCCATTTCATGCGAAGTTATAGAAAATGGATAATCGACTGCATTTTCGTTTTCATCATCAACATGGGCTATGAAACCAACGGCTTCGGAATAAGGAATCGTATTGGCAAACGATTGGGCAAAACCACCACCGGTTCTTGGGAATTCAATAATTCTTGCCTGCTTGTGCTGATATGGCCCGAAATTTTCAGTATAATACTCTAGAGATTTTTTGATTCCTTTTATCATTCGGTCGATATTGTATTCGTGTCCTTTCTGATAATAGATTTCAATATTTACGTCTTTCCATTTGTCCTTTTTCACTTCATACCTTGCTGATTGATAGGCATAAAAATTTAGCATTTTTTGGTCCATCTTATAATGGAAATAATTTCTGCCGTTCTCTTTCCATTGTTTTTCAAGATACCCTGGCGCAATGGCAATCTGGTCGTCAGAAGTGCTGACTGTTGTCTCAAAATTTACCCAGTCGGCGTCGTTTGAGATATAGGTATTCTGTCTAGCGATGCTATCTGTAGCCTTAGCCATTCTGTCTTTAGGCTTCAAGCCATATTTTGCTCTTGTTTCATCATCTACAAGTTCTGCATCTTCAGAATATCCTATAGATGGGAAGTACATATTATTGATAAATGTACCATTTTCCAAAACGGGAGAGTGGTCTGTTATAAAGGTATTAGGCTTGTTATACACTTCAAAATCCAGTTTTATAGAATCACCTGGCGCTAGAGGAGATTTCAACCTATAGATGTTAAAATGATAAAGCGTATCCTTTGAAACCAGCTGTGCTTCTTTGTTGAATTTGAATTTGCTTTCGTATCCGTTATAATTCAGGAATATAGAATCGATGCTTTCTTTTGATTTATTCTTTAGGAAATAATAGCCTTTTGCCTTGAAATCCCTGCTTTTTGGATAAATATCCATCGCGACATTGATGTCTGTGGTTCTTGGTTGTGCATAATGCTGGTATTTCTTATATTTCTTTTCCCACTCGACAGCTTGCTTTTCGCTTTCTTTTTGGGAATAATATGGATTCGTAATATTATTTTCATAATAAATAGCACTTCCTATTGCTAAGAAACCTACTAATGCTACAATCATCGGAATTGCCAATCTTGGAGAAAAACGTTTTCTTGCGTTCGCAAATTTTTCTTTTGTCGACATTGGGATTCCTCTTCTCCAAAACAGTAATGCTGTGCAGAACAAGACGATTCCGAGCAAAATCCAATAGAATTTATAGAGATAGTAACCTTTTAATTGATGGCCATAGCCGTTCATGTCTGAATAGGCATAACCTGTATCTGAATTAAATTGGAAGATATCCTGCTCAACACCTAATAGCGGTAAAAATTGCAATCCTATAGAAAGAAGCATCAGGACAAAGAACCCTAAAAGATAGTTCTTGAAGATCGTCTGTACGAATACGGCCAATAAGGCCCAAGCCATGAAATTAAAGATTTTTATACCGTATAATTCGAAGAGATAATGTCCGATTTCAAAATTATAATAGCCGTGATACGACTGAATCAGCACTCCTGCTACCAATATTAGCAACAAAAGTGAAATCTGCATTTTTACGACCGCTATGAATTTCGAGAACAGCAAAACCCAATTCGGAATCGGCGTGACATCAATCAGATGGCTCATCCTAGTTGTATCAGCCCTGTGAATTAATATGCCCGCAAACAAAAATGTGAGTACGTTGATAAAAAGCGTGAAAGAACCACCTGAAATCTCTAACATCTGCCAAGTAACAGGATAAGTCTCTGTTCCAAAAATGTTACCTGTGGAAATTGATACCAGCAATAAAAAGAGAAGGCCAACAATCGAAATAACAATGAATGCCCAGTTTTTCAGTATAAATTTAAAATCAACACTAGACAAGCTCCAGGCTGTCTTTAAATTCTGCCAATTCGAATAGTCAAATTTCACAACCGGCAATTCGATTTTGGTTATTCCACCAAAATTATTTTTTATAACTCTTTCATTCTTTTTGCTCTTGCCGATAGTCAGAGCGGTTTGGCTGAATGAGAAATAATAGTAAAGCAATCCTAAAATAAGAACTGAAATACCCATCCAAATCAATCTGTTGTAAATGATTACGCCTTCAAACGGCAATAGGTTGTCATTCTGTTCTGAAATGGTCCAATACTTCGTATAATAGGACGCAGCTTCCATTCCAAAAGGTTCCCATAAAGCTACAACATATCTATTATCGATGTTTTGTGTAAAACTAGAAAGCACTACCTGCAACAATAAAATTAGGATGATTCCAATAAATCCTATAGAAATATTTCGAGTAATCGTGACTAAAGCAAAAATAATAACTCCGATAAAAAGCAAGTTCGGAATAACATAAATCAGATAAATTTGAGCATAAGCCACCGTATTAAAAGGCAACAGCAAATCTTGATTTGCCCACGGCAGGAATGATGCAGCAACAATTCCTAAAATAATGGTCAATGTGATTAGAATAACAACGAACAGGGAACTTAAAAACTTTCCTGCGATGTAATCTAGTTTCGTAAAAGGATAAGAGAACAATATCGTGTGCATATTGAACCTAAAATCTCTATATACAGAAGAACCTACGATTATGGGCAACAAGAAATAAATAAGAATATTCATTCTATTGATAAAACCGTTCAAAGCTGTAGGCGAATTGGCATAAGCATTAGAGCTTCTGGCCGCGGTCACACTATCAAAAACACCAAAACTCGCAGCTGCAAAAAGGAAAGACATTCCAAAAAACAGTATTACGAATATATAAAACGAAGGGTTTCTGAACCATCGTTTTAATTCAAAATTAAATATCGTAGAAAACATATTATTGGTCTGATTTAAGTGCTACAAAATATACATCTTCTAATTGCGGTGTTGCCGCTACGAAAGTCTCGTTAGGTTTTTCTGCGCTATAGACTTTAATATTCAAGGTATTGTCTTGGTTGTATTTTGAAGAAATTACATTAAAATCACGCTCGTAAGTTTCTAATTCTTCACGTGTAATTATTTTCGTCCATATTTGACCTTTTAGGTTTTCTTCGGCTTGTTCTGGAGTGCCTTGAGCCAAGATTTTTCCACCGTTTAGGATGGCCATTTCGTGGCATAATTCTTTTACGTCGTCAACAATGTGAGTAGAAAAAATAACGGTATGGTTGGTTCCGATTTCTCTCAATACATTCAAGAAACGGTGACGTTCGGCAGGATCCAATCCGGCTGTAGGTTCATCAACGATGATTAATTTAGGGTTATTCAAAAGCAATTGTGCAATTCCGAAACGCTGTTTCATACCCCCTGAATAGCCGCTTACGTATTTGCTTCTCTGGTCATAAAGATTGGTTACTTCCAACACTTTTTTTACCAGTTCCTTTCTTTCTGTTTTTGAAGAAATGCCTTTCAATCTTGCAAAATAATCCAACAATTTCTCTGCCGACATATTTGGATAAACGCCAAATTCTTGAGGCAGATAGCCTAAAATTTTCCTTAAAGCGATGTTATCTTCCAGAACATTGATTCCTTCAAATTCAATCGTTCCAGAATCTGGTTTCTGCAAAGTGGCTATAGTTCTCATCAATGATGATTTCCCTGCTCCATTCGGCCCTAAAAGGCCAAACATTCCAGAACCAATTTCTAGATTTAAGTTATCTAAAGCCTTAACGCCGTTTTTATACGTCTTACTTAAGTTGTTAATTTTAAGCTTCATAATTTGTAAGTATTTTGGTTGATTATATCAGTTAGACGGGGAAAGAATGATTTTGTTACTCTTTTGAAACTTCTTTTTAAAAAGAAGAACCTTCGTATAAATTTTAAAATGCACTCTCACGACCAAACTTTGTACCTTTGCATTTAAATTCATAGAAATATTATAATGATTGAAGATAAAAATCCGCAGCGCACAAGTTTATCCGATTTAGGAGAATTCGGGCTTATTAAACACCTGACAAAAAATTTCGAAATCAATCAATCGTCTACTCTGAAAGGCATTGGAGACGATGCTGCTGTTTTAGATTTTAAAGATAAAAAGGCTGTTATTTCAACCGACTTGCTTATTGAAGGCGTACATTTTGATTTGGCTTATATGCCCTTGAAACATTTAGGATACAAATCCGTCGTTGTGAATGTGTCTGACATTTATGCTATGAATGCAAAACCTACGCAGATTACGGTTTCAGTCGCTGTTTCGAATCGTTTTCCGCTAGAAGCTCTTGAAGAATTATTTGACGGGATAACTTTGGCCGCAAAAGAATACAATGTAGACGTCATCGGCGGTGATACGACTTCTTCTCAAAAAGGATTAATCATCAGCATTACTGCTATTGGTGAAGCCGACGAGGCCGAGCTTACCTACAGAAATGGAGCTAAATCAAACGATCTTCTTGTCGTTACGGGCGATCTTGGAGCGGCTTATATGGGATTGCAAGTTTTGGAAAGAGAAAAGCAAGTATTTCAAGTGAATCCAAACAACCAGCCTGATTTAGACGCGTATACCTATATCATCGAAAGACAGTTAAAGCCGGAAGCCAGAAAAGACATCCGAACGCTGCTACATGCCTTAGAAATAAAACCGACTTCGATGATTGACATTTCTGATGGGTTGTCTTCAGAAATCATTCATCTGTGCAAACAATCTGGAATTGGATGCAATTTATACGAAGAAAAACTGCCTTTAGATCCGCAGTTAATCAGTGTCTGCGAAGAATTCAACATCGACAGCACGACGGTTGCTATCAATGGCGGAGAAGATTACGAACTGCTCTTTACCATTTCTATGAATGATTTTGATAAAATTAAAGGAAATCCAAATTTTACTGTTATCGGACACATGGTTGAAGAAAGCGAAGGCATTCATCTGATAACCAGAGCAAATACCAAAATACCTTTAAAAGCTAGAGGCTGGAATGCTTTAGATAATTAAGATTTGGAATAGAACGTTATAAGATAAAAAAAAAGCGATGGTTGGGGATCATCGCTTTTTTTATTTTTCCAATTGGATAAGCAGTAAATTTGTAGGTTAAGTCAATTTTGGGGGCTGACAAAAGGGTGGTATTACTGGTCTTTCCTGCTTATTACGTTCTTGGGTTTTACTTTTAATCTCTTTAATGAAAAAACTTATACTTTATTACACTGTAAAACTACATCAGGAACTCATAAGTTGTTTACGGTTTTCCCGCATTTGTTTTACGGTTTTCCCGTAAAAGCTCTTTATTTCAAACTTATCATTCTAACAATCAAATCATTGATCCATTTTCTTATCGTTCAATAAGAAATATTCATTGTTTTTTATGATGGCTACTTTCTTCTGTTCTGAAGAATCTTTGGCTTCATGGGTCTTTGCTGTACGCATAGAACTATTTTTAATATTTGTCTCATTTTTACAGCATAACAAAACTGTAAATGTGGCTATAATGATTACGGTTTTAATCTTCATCGAATTCTCACTTTGTATTGAACGCTAAATTATCGAACAGGCGTTTATCATGTTTGCGGTTTTCCCGCATATATTTTACGGTTTTCCAGTTTTTGTTTTACGGTTTAGCCGTAACTTCAAAAGGCATAAAAAAAGCGGCACTTTGGGGAGTTACCGCATTTTTATTTTTTTTTGGAAATTGCAAGCTAGCTGATAAAATTTGTAGGTTAAGTCAATTTTGGGGGCTGACAAAAGGGTGGTATTATGTATTATTCTGCTGCTTGGTCCGTTCTTAGGCTTTTAACTTTTTTAAAAAAATCTTTTGTTTTGATTACATTGTAAAACTAACAATTACGAAATAAAGTTGTTTGCGGTTTTCCCGCATTTGTTTTACGGTTTTCCCGTAAACATTTCCGTACAACAGTTTTAAAAAAACCTCTTAATATAATAAAACAGAAAAGCTGCCTTTTATCATCTAAAAGACAGCTTTTTTTCTTAAGGAATCAAACTAGGAGGTTCGGCCTAATTTATTCTAACTCAAAATTACATTGCTAAATTACTGCTAATTGAAGCAGATTGTTTGCGGTTTTCCCGCATTTGTTTTACGGTTAAACCGTATAATTATTTTAAAGTCAAAGAGATAATTTTAAATAAAGCCTCTGATTCTCGCCTCATTGATCAAGTCTTCATCATTCCCTCCTTTGATTTTGAACAGGTCTTTAAGATTTAGCTTTCTTTTTTCAACGGCGCTTAACGATAGTGGCGTATGCAAAGGAATGTTTTTTGTCTTTACACCTCTTGACAGGTGGTAGAGTATCTGGCGATCGTATTCATCAATAAGATTGCTATCGCTGGATTGCTGGCTTACGAACTTGACAACCGTTTGACTGTAATAGTTTTCGTTTTTTAATATTTTATCGAATGCCGTTAGTAATTCGTCAAAAGTCAGATCATTTTTGATGATAAGCCCGTTGGGATTTATCGTCTTGATGATATTGTTTATTTTTAGCGATTCTGTATGCATTGTGAGCAGTATGACGCGGCAAGTCGGCAATACCGTTTTCATCAATTTGGCCAGATCTTCCCCTGATAGGATATTTTTTTCTTGATAAGGTGGCATGCTGATATCAAAAAAAGCAACATCATACGGAATCATTGTCGGGCTGGTCAAGATTTCATACGCAGACTTGCAGTCGTTTGCCTGGGTTATATTAAACTCAAAATCAGACGGATGAAATCCTGCAATCGTATTCTTATAGGCCTCGATAATAAAGGGGTGGTCATCGACAATCAGAATATTTAGTTTTTTTGCCATAGGGTTATGTTATTTTTTGATTGGTTTCCATTGGGAATGTGACGGTAATAATAGTTCCTTTTCCTAGTTTTGATTTCACATCAAAAGTACCTTCACAGGCATTCGCTCTTGAAAGCATATTCTGTAAGCCAATGCCTTTGCTCTTTTTGCTTACTGAAAATCCGACACCATCATCAGACACTATTAATCTCAGGGTCTTTTCTTGTTTTACTATTTCAATCTTAACATTTTCTGCTTGGGAATACTTATTTATATTCAACAAGGCTTCTTGAAGGATCCTATACAAGTTGATCTTAATATAGTTTTCTATTTTTTCCCACTCGATTTCCATATCGACTACAAAAGAAACCTTGGCTTGAGAAACCGTTTCTTGCTGTTCGATAAGATTGTTGACGATGCCGATAAAATTATTATTAAGCGCATGTTTTTCGCGATTCAGGTCGTGTGATATTTCGCGGATGTCTTGCTCTATATTTTTAAGTTCTACCAGATAATTGTTTCTGCTGACAATAGCTTCAGCATCTTGTCTTTTATTCAAGCTGTCTAAATTTAGACGAGCGCCAAATAATCTTCCTAAGATTCCATCGTGAAGTTCTTGAGCAATCCTGATCTTTTCATTAGCTCGTCCTTCTTCTATCCTATTCTGCTGGAACAACATCAGATTATAGATATCTTCATTGGCTTTTTGCTGCGCTTGCTTGAGCATCAACTCCTTGGTTTTTGACCGCTGATTTTTAATGACAAAAAGAAGAACTCCGATCATGACAACCAATCCGAAAAAGAAAAGTATGTTTCTGTTTTGTTCGGCTAGCTTATCATTTTGCTGGATAATTTCATCCGTTTCGAATTCAATTCTCGTAAATTTATCCTTGACTTTTCTCTCAGTTTGCTGAAGGCTATCGTTTATTCTAATATATTCTTTAGAATACAGGGAGCTCTTTAATGGCTCTACATTTGAAAGCTGCTTTAATGAGCTTAGCACATCACGTTGCCTATTAGATGATTTTGACAGCTTTAATGCTTCTCTTGCATATTTTCTAGAGTTTACAGTATCATTCTTTTCAGCATAATATTCGGAAAGATGTATTTTGTTAATTATAATTCCGGAGGTAACATCCAGACTATCTCTAATTTTCAACGCTTTATAAAACATCCCGGGGAGTTCATCAAACTCATTCAACCTAAATTTTGAATATGCAATATTGTCCAATAACATAGCATATATAAAAGGTTTTTCTTGAAATAGATTCTTTTCTTTTAAAGCACTTTCAAAATAAACAATGGCTTTTTTGTCGTTTTGCAGTTTTTGATATACGACTCCTAAGTTATTTAAAGAAGTGGCCTTGGATTGGTATTCTGCTGGTACGGCATTTGATTTTAATATCTCTAGTGCCTTATTATGATATTCTATCGATTTATCAAATTCATTTAACTCATTATAAAGAATACCTAAAAGGT
The DNA here is from genome assembly GCF_025947265.1 of Flavobacterium sp. N2550. Taxonomy (NCBI): domain Bacteria; kingdom Pseudomonadati; phylum Bacteroidota; class Flavobacteriia; order Flavobacteriales; family Flavobacteriaceae; genus Flavobacterium; species Flavobacterium sp. N2550. The sequence continues at coordinate 581,005 of NZ_CP110007.1, forward strand.
TATTGGCTTCATACAGCAATTCATCATTATTTTCTCCTTTTAAGGATTTTATGGCTTGAAATACAGAAATTTCACTACCTAAAAATTCATTTTCGTTATACTGTAAAATAGCCTTATTAAGCTGTATCTTAGCAATATTAGGGTTACTCCCTATTTTATTATATAATTTTTCAGCTTTAGAATAATATAAAAACGCACTATCTGAAATAGATTTGAATCCAAAATAATCTCCAAGATAACTATATGCTTTAGCTATACTCAGCGTATCATTACCTTGTTTGGATTTTTCTATTATGATTTTTGAAATTTTTTGATATTCTTCAATATTATTCATATTGAAATATCTATTCGCAACCTTAAATAAATTTTTCCGGCTAATAGAATCGTTATCTTGGTTAATTATAATTGCAAATGCTTTTTTATTGTAGTCAAACCTACTCTCATAAGGCAATGTGTCTTCATTTGCTAAACGTAAATAAGAATCAAGAGTATCTGAAACGCTTTTTTCGGAAAAATTATCTTTCGTCTTTGAGCATCCAAAAAGCAAGAGACCAAGCATGAAAAACAAGTAGGTATTTTTTTTCAATAGTCGGAAAGTTTGTTCCCAAAAATAATAAAACTATTGACATAAAAATATCACAATTGAATAAATTACATGATTGTTTCTTTTTATAAATCATTTTAATGTTCAAAAGCAAAAACTATTATAAGTTTTTGCAGTTTAGAAATAAAAAAAACCAACACAAAGTGTTGGTTTTTTTTATTTTAAAGAACTACTAGTAGTTTAGTAATCTAATTTTTTATTTCCTCCTGCTCCTTGATTTCCTGTATCAATTGAAAGAGTTAAGTTCAATTTCGCATTAGCCGACAGCTCTTTGTTCACTGCAGTTATACCATCTAATTTTTTATTTCCTCCTGCTCCTTGATTTCCTGTATCAGTATTACCTTGTCCTGATAATAAAAAAGTAAAAGAGAATAATCCGAATGTTAAAATCGCTTTTTTCATAATGTTTTCATTTGTGGTTTAATGAATATGTGTAAGATTTGTTCTTGAAATTAGGGTGTGATGTTTGACTTTCACGGTGTAAAACTACTGAGCATCTGACAGTTATTGTAGTAATTGCTAGCCTCTATTGTAGAATGAGGCCGTTTGTGAGTAGATGATACCAATTTGAGAGTGAATGACCCATTTTCAAGAGTTTGCTGTTTTTTAAGCAATAAATAGCCTTTAAAAAAGCCCTAAAACCTTATAAATAGCGGGATTACGAAATAAAAAAGGAGAATAAAGAAAAAATTAGATTGCCGCTCTTTTAGATTTCCAGATAATTTGAACTGGAGATGACTGCAATAATTTGATCGACATTTGCTTTGTAGGATTTAGAGAACGGAAGCTTTGTAGTAGTATTTTTAATATAGCAGACCGTGTTTCCGGTGTGGATTCTGGAAACGTAATTTATATTGACAATATAGCTGTTGTGTATTCTATAAAATTGCGATGGCAGGACATTTTCAAAATGTTTTAGCGTCTTGAATGCCGTAATCATTTCGCCATTGTTTAGATGGATGTCGGTAGAATTATTATCTGCCTGGAAATAAAGAATATCTTTTGCGTCGATAAATCGGTAGTCTCCGTAAGATTTTATGCAGATAGTCAGTTGTTCTGGTTGCACTTTTAAGGGCTGGTCATTATCTATGACAAGCGGCTTTTGTATTGTTTCAGTCGGAACATTCGAAACTGGTAAAGAAATGCTCTTTTCAAATTTCAATACGGTCTTTCGGAAATCATTCAATTCGAATGGGGCTACGAGATAATCAAAAACCTCATGCTTTATTGCTTCTAAGGCTAGATTGCCATTTTTGGCAGTAACGACAATTTTGGGAATTGTCTTGAGATAACGATACAATTCATTAATCAGCGAAAGCGAAAGCTTACTTGCTTTATCTTTCGGATCGATTTCTAAAAAAACCAATTGGGGCTGGTATTCCAAAATGGCATTCAAGCCATCGTCATAATTATTCGCAGATGCAGCAAAGTGAAGGCTTTGGAATCCATCGGCCATACCTTGGATGCTCAAAACATTCTCTTGATTATCGTTAATGATAACGTACGAATAACTCATCAATTGCTGGTAACAAAATTTGTTTTTGGAAAAGCAATCCATTAAATGGTTGCTTATTTTGTCAGAGCATCGTGATTAAGTCAGTAAAATAAATTTAAACCGGATGGGAATAGTAGTTTTGGGGACTATATTAACTTAAAAACGGTTCTTTATCAACTGGATTTTAATTTAAAAGAATCATTTTCATTATTTTATAACATAAAATCATCAACTAATTTAATCTATTTGGTGCAAAAATAGAGTTGTTGTTAATACATTCTTAATTATTGTTGATATAATACTTTAACGGCTTAAAAAATCCGATAAAGTACGTCTTTTTAGCCGCCTGCACAGCGAAACCAATTTATTATGTAAAATAAAAATTCAGGAAAATAAAAAGGCTTTCCAATAAAGGTCAGCCTCTTTGTATTTTTAAAATAGTGAATTTTTACATTTTCATAAGCCAAGTCTTCATCGAAACTTCTCTATTGATGATATCTTTTAGTTCAGAAATTTTCACCCTGTCTTGTTTCATAGAATCTCTATGACGAATAGTTACCGTCTTATCTTCTAAAGTCTGATGGTCTACTGTAATACAGAATGGTGTTCCAAGTGCATCTTGCCTTCTATAGCGTCTTCCCACAGCATCTTTCTCGTCATAGGCAACATTGAAATCCCATTTCAGGTCTTCTATAATTTCTTGTGCCAATTCTGGAAGTCCGTCTTTTTTAACCAACGGCAAAACAGCTGCTTTTGTCGGTGCCAAAACAGACGGCAATCTCAAAACAGTTCGGGTCGATCCGTCTTCGAGAGTCTCTTCTTTTAGTGAGTTCGAGAAAACTGCCAAAAACATCCTATCTAATCCAACAGAGGTTTCCACTACATAAGGAACATAATTCTGGTTGGTTTCGGTATCAAAATACTGCAACTTTCTGCCTGAATGTTGTTCGTGCGCCTTCAAGTCGAAGTCAGTTCTAGAATGGATTCCTTCTAGCTCTTTAAATCCAAAAGGGAAATTAAATTCGATATCCGCCGCCGCATTGGCATAATGTGCCAGTTTTTCATGGTCGTGGAAACGATAATTTTCTTGTCCTAAGCCTAGAGATAGATGCCAATTCAGACGTGTCGTTTTCCAATATTCGTACCATTTCATTTCTTCACCTGGCTTCACGAAAAACTGCATTTCCATCTGTTCGAATTCTCTCATCCTGAATATAAACTGTCTGGCTACAATCTCATTTCTGAACGCTTTTCCAGTCTGAGCGATTCCGAAAGGTATTTTCATCCTTCCTGTTTTTTGGACATTTTGAAAGTTTACAAAAATTCCTTGTGCTGTTTCCGGGCGAAGGTATAAATCCATCGCGCTTTCTGCAGAAGCCCCTAATTTCGTTCCAAACATCAAGTTGAACTGCTTTACGTCAGTCCAGTTTCTGGAACCTGTTTCTGGATCAGCAATTTCAAGCTCTTCAATCAGGGCCTTCACGTCCTCTAGGTTTTCAGTTTCAAGAGAACGCGCCATTCTTTCAAGGATTTCTCTTTGCTTTGCTTTATATTCTACAACTCTTGCGTTTGTAGCAATAAATTCTTGTTCGTTAAAAGCATCTCCATAACGGGCTTTTGCTTTTTCGATTTCTTTCTGTGCTTTTTGGTTTAATTTTTCGGCATAATCCTCAATCAAAACATCGGCACGGTATCTTTTCTTTGAATCTTTGTTATCAATCAACGGGTCATTGAAGGCATCTACGTGGCCCGAAGCTTTCCATGTAGTCGGATGCATTAAAATTGCAGCATCAATTCCTACAATGTTTTCGTGCATTTGCACCATTGCTTTCCACCAATATTCGCGGATATTCTTTTTTAGTTCAACTCCGTTTTGTGCGTAGTCATACACTGCGCTTAAACCATCGTAAATTTCGCTTGACGGAAAAATATATCCGTATTCTTTTGCATGCGAAACTACATTTTTAAATAAATCGTCTTGTTTTGCCATAGTGCAAAAATATAAAAAGAGAATGAAAATTGCGGGAATTGTTAATTTTTTAAACTAGAAAGTTTAAAGGAGCAGAAGATTCGTATTTCCTATAAGATTTGCACCGGAAAATATATTGATATTGTAATTTCCTTTTATAAGATGCTGCTTGCCTGCTTCAATAAAAACACAAACATCGACATCATCTTTTTCGTAGTTGACACTTGTTTTTGCGCTATAAAAAAGTGTCTTGTTCTTGATTTCGACAGAGGCTTTATTTTTGCTTACGATATTGGCTTTCGGATTAATGATCTGGATAAATATTTCTTTCGCGCCTTTTTCGATTGCAGTATTTTCTCCAAGCGTAAAACAGACTTTAATCTGTTCTGTGTTTTTGGTTTTTTTGGTTTCCAGAATTTTTTCAGAAACAATCCTTATTCCTACTGCGCTTACATTGGAAGCCTTGAGTTTTCTTTTTTCTGCTTTTGAGTCAGGACTTGCCGTGATTTCCAACTCTAACTGGTTTATCTTGGCATTGAGCTTTTCGATTTCTCTTTTGTTGTTTTCAAAATCTTGCTGTTTTAGCTTCAAGATCGAATTCAATGTCTCTAGCTGCGTGCTTTTGGTGTCAGTTTCTTTGGTCAGCGTGGAAATGTTACTTTTAAGGATATTCAGCGAAGATTGGTAGCTGCTTTTGACGGAATCATCAATTTGCAAGGTTTGATTTTTTAGCTTTTCAATTTCTGCTTCTAATCGCAGGTTTTGTTGCAGTACTGCGTCATAACGCACTAAAATTTCACTAATCTCATTATTATGTGCCTTTTTATCAATAGCCATATTATGTGATAGGCTCTCTTTTTCTGTCTTCATGTCACATAATTTTACGGCAAGGATAGCTACCGTCAAGATGGATATTGTGGCGGTTATAGTTACAAAAGACAAAGCAGGCTTGAAAGGCATGGTTTCTAAAAATTTTCGTGAAATTAAACCAACAGCATATGCTTTCAAAAAATAATCGACTAACAGTTAATAAAAGGGCTTGACTAACAGTCTTTAACAGTATTGCATCCAAAATCACTTCTTTATATTTCTTAAAAAATTATTAAACAACACCATATCAAATACTTAAAATACAAAGCAATTAATCAAACAACTTTGCAGAATGTAAATTAGACTTTATAATCATCCGAAAAACTGAAACTATACGTCTTATTTATTTAAAAATTTTATACTTTTAAGCTACTCTATACAAACCAATTAAAAATGTTTAAAAGCCTATTCAACCTATTCTTCCCGCAATTATGCTTAGGCTGCGGTTCGTTTATTCAGTCGAATGAAAATGTAATTTGTACTTCCTGCCGACATGAATTGCCCTTGACCAATCATCATCTTGAGACCGAAAATGAAATAATCAAAAAGTTTTACGGCAGGATTCCTATTGAATTCGGAGCGGCCATGATTTATTTCCATAAAAGAGGAATCGTGCAAGAGCTGATTCATAATCTAAAATACCGAAGCCATCAGGAAATCGGTACTATGCTGGGACAATGGTATGCTGAAGATTTAAAAACTTTAGAAATTGCAAAAAATTTTAATGTTATAATCCCTGTGCCTTTGCATAAGAAACGGCTCAAGGAACGAGGCTACAATCAAGTAGAAGAGTTCGGCAGGGCATTAGCATCCATCTTGGCTATTGAATATGACGGCACTATCTTGCATCGGAATTTCCATACCAAAACACAGACTAAGAAAAGTTTTTTCGGGAGGACAGAAATCAAGAAAAATTTATTCGACGTAACCTTCACAGAGGCACACTACAACAAGCATTTTTTATTGATCGACGACGTCATCACCAGCGGCACGACGATTGAAGCGTGTGCCAAAGCATTGCTGAAAATTCCAGGAGCAAAAATCAGCATTGTGGCTATGGCGTATACGTATTAGCAATGAAAACCTTAGCTGCTGAAATATATTTTCGCAAAGATTTCGTTACCTCTAAATATAATTGTTATTTTGTACATAAATTATTTCCTGATGTTTAGAATTCGGTTTGCATTTTTATATATCATTTTAGCTCTATCGGTGGTGGGTTGCGCAAAAAGAGGCAATATTACCGGGGGCTTAAAAGACACTCTTCCTCCTGTACTTCGTTATAGTACGCCAAAAAATTTCAGTACGAATTTCAACGTAAAGGAAATCAAGATTACTTTTGACGAATATGTAAAAATCAAGGATGTAAACAAACAGCTGATTATTTCGCCGCCGATGAAATATCCGCCTATCGTTTCGCCTACGAATGCCAGCAAATTTATTACGATCAAAATCAAGGATACCTTACAGCCAAATACGACCTATAGCTTCAACTTCGGAAGCAGTATTCAAGACAATAACGAAAACAATCCGTACCAGCAATTCAAATATGTATTTTCGACGGGAAGCTATATCGATTCGCTTTCGTTGCAAGGCTTTATCAAAGATGCATATACAAAAGATGTCGAAAATTTTGTTTCGGTGATGTTATATGAAGTAAATGAAACGTTTACCGATTCTATCATCTACAAAGAAAATCCGAGATACATCACGAATACTTTGGACAGCCTCAAGACCTTCAAGCTAGAAAACCTAAAGGAAGGAAAATACCTGCTGGTTGCGATGAAAGACTACAACAATAACTTTAAGTTCAATCCGAACAAGGACAAGATCGCTTTCCATAAAGAGTTTGTTACTCTTCCTAATAACACTATTTACGAAATGGAGTTGTTTAACGAGCTTGTGCCATTTAAAGGATTAAAGCCGTATCAGGCTTCAAACAACAGAATCGTAGTTCCGTATGAAGGAGATTCAAAAAATGTCATGCTTACGCTAAAAAATGGAAGTCAGGAGCTCCCGATAAAAGTTACGCAGATGCCAAAAAAAGATTCTCTTCAGGTCTGGTTCAATCCGATAAAAACGGATTCTTTGAGCTTAAAAATAGACAAGGAGAGTTTTAGCAAGGAGTTTACCGTAAAAATCAAGAATCAGAAAAAAGACACGCTGAATTTCCAAGCGGTACAAAGCGGCACGTTGCATTTCCGCGACCGATTTACTGTCAATTCAACCCTTCCTTTGAGCAAAATTGACAATTCTAAAATAAAACTGATTAACAAGGATTCGATAGCAGTGCCTTTTACGACAGAATATGACGAATTTAATCAGGAAGTAAAAATCGATTTTGAAAAAGAGCCTTTGGAAAGCTATTCCATTACGGCATTTCCTGGCGCTTTTACAGACTATTTGGAACAAGCAAACGACACTTTGGATTACAAGCTCAAGACCCAAAATATTTCCGAATATGGGAATCTTCGAATACGATTACAGAATGTCAGACACTATCCTGTTATTGTAGAAATTACCAATTCCAAAGGGGAACTTATTGCCTCTGAATATTCCGACGGCAAGGATATCATTGATTTTATGGGACTGCAGCCTAATCTTTTTACGCTACGCGTAATTTATGACGAGAATAAAAACAAGATTTGGGATACCGGAAGCTATCTAGAAAAACGACAGCCCGAAGAAGTAATTTATTATCCTACTGCTATTGATGTCAGAGCCAATTGGGATGTAGACCAAACGGTAAATCTCGGCGATTGACGCTATACAATTTCGAAAGCATCTCTATCGTTAAGGAAACCGAACTTATGTCTGGCTTCCAGCATTACGTTTTTATCTAAATCGGCAATGAAAACACCTTCAGATTCTTCTGCATTTATAATGGTATTGCCTAAAAAATCTATGGCTTGCGAATGCCCTATATACTCATGTCCACTTTCATCAAAACCAATCCTGTTGACACCAAGCGTGTAGCACATATTTTCTACCGAACGTGCTTTTAACAAAATATCCCAAGCATTTGTACGTGGTTTTGGCCAATTGGCGACATACAAAAGCAAATCATAGTCTTCTGTATTTCTGGAAAAAACAGGAAAACGCAGATCGTAACAGATCATAGGACAGATTTTCCAGCCTTTATATTCTACGATTTGTTTTTCTTTTCCCGAAGTATAAATTTTTTCTTCTCCCGCTAATGAAAAAAGATGTCGCTTGTCATAATATTCAATTTTTCCTGATGGAAAAACAAAAATCAATCTGTTGTAATACTTTTCTTCTTCAGCAACAATAAGGCTTCCGGTAATGGCTGTGTTCTTATTTTTTGCGAGATCTTTTAGCTTCAAAATCGTTTCGCCTTCCATTGTTTCTGCCACATTTTTTGGATTCATTGTAAATCCTGTCGTGAACATTTCTGGAAGAATTATCAGATCTATTTCTTGCTCGATTGAATTAACTCTTTCTTCGAAATACTCACGATTAGCTTGTGGGTTTTCCCAAATCAAGGGAGCTTGGATTAAGGCTATTTTCATTTGTTAGTTTTAAAAAACCCTTTCAGAATTTAAAGCTCTGAAAGCGTTATAATTTATTTGATTGTTATTTCATCTATAAAAATAAAAGCATCACCGCCAAAACCTTGATGCCATTCTGGAAGCTTGCCATAATTGTACCCTTTGATTTTTACAAATCTAGCTTTGGTCGCCGGAATTACTGTCTTGAAATCAATGACTTGAACTTCTGTGTTTTTAGCGTCCAGCGTATTGTCAATTGTTTTAGCTAATTTGAAATTCAGGTTATCTTCTGAAGTATAGAATTCTACTTTTGTCGGCATCAAAATCCAAGCTCTTGAATCTTGCAAGAATCGGGCTGAAAACGACGTTACGTTTTGCATCTTGGTCAAATCTACAACAGCTTCGAAATCTTGTCCTTGATAGCCTTGCCAATCGCCTTTGCGCCAATTTTCATTTCCAAAAACACCATCGATCAGGCCTTCGTCACCGCCAGCATGATATTGCGGATTGTATTTTGATTTTATCTGGACAGTATAATTGTTGGGCTTTTTGATGAATGTAGCAGAAATCGTATCGCTTACGCTTCCTTGCCCATTGTCTGAGTAAAATTGTAGGTCTGATGTTTCGGTCAAAATCAATTCTTTTGTAAAAGCTTTAAAATTGCCATTGTTTACCTTGTAAAAATAGTTGGCAGTCTTGTCTGGAGAAGCGAAACGGACACTCATTTTTTCTTTAAACGATTTGCCTTGTGCTTCAATCACTGGAACTGGCGTAATTTTAGTGAAATTATCTTTTCCTGCTTTTGCCAGCACTTCTTTTAAATAGCCTTTTAGTGCACTTTTAGTAATGGTAAGTGATTCCTTATTTTCGAAATTGATTTTTATTTTTTCGTAATGCGGCTTAATTTTAATCCATTCGGCATTTCCTGGTGTCACGGCATAGATTCCCATTGAGCTTAAAACATACCAAGCACTCATCTGTCCACAATCTTCGTTGCCGATCAAACCGTCGGGCGTGTTTTTATAGAATTCATTCAAAATGTAATCTACTTTTTGCTGGGTCTTTTCTGGCTTTCCAATATAATTATATAGGTATGTCATATGATGGCTCGGTTCATTGCCATGCGCATATTGTCCGATTAGTCCCGTGACATCGACTTGTTCACGTCCCGTAGTTTTGCTTTCGCTATTGAACATTTCATCGAGTTTGGCTTCAAATTTTTCATTACCGCCATACGCCTCAATCATGCCCGGAATGTCTTGAAGCACGAAAAAAGAATACTGCCACGAATTGCCTTCGGTAAAATTATTATTGACTTCTCTTGGATCGAATGGCTTATCCCAGCCTCCATTTTTCTTTGGGTGCATAAAACCTGTTTCCCAATCAAAAATATTTTTCCAGTTTTGGGAGCGTTTCATAAAATAGTCATAGTCTGCTTTTTTGTTCAGTATTTTTGCCATCTGCGCAATACACCAATCGTCATAGGCATATTCCACAGTTTTGGAAACGCTTTCGTGTTCGTCATCGATACTGATGAAACCATTCTTTTTGTAAGCATCCAATCCCAAATGATCCAACATTGCAGAATGTTTTGCGGCCTCAAATGCTTTTTCATAATCAAAACCTTTGATTCCTTTTGCCATTGCATCTGCCATTACAGAAACGGAATGATAGCCAATCATACAATCGGTTTCATTAGAAGCGAGTTCCCAAACCGGCAATCTTCCGCCTTGTTCGTATTGCTTCAAAAAAGTATTGATGAAATCGGCCGTGCGCTTTTTATCAATCAAAGTATATAAAGGATGCGCGGCACGAAATGTATCCCAAAGCGAGAAAACCGAATAATAATCAAACCCTTCTGCTGTGTGAATTTCATTGTCTCTTCCGCGGTATTTTCCATCTAAATCTTGGGCGATATTGGGTTGCATCATCGTGTGATACAAAGCGGTGTAAAATATTGTTTTTTTATTTTTATCCGAAGATGTGACTTCGATTTTAGATAACTCTTTGTTCCAAAGTTGCTCTGCATCGGCTTTCGTTTTGTTAAAATCCCAATGGTTTATTTCTGACATATTGAGTTTTGCTCCTTCATAGGATGTTGGCGAAAGCGATACCTTTACTAAGATTTTCTCTCCCTTTTTAACTTGTCTTGAAAAACTAACGGCAACTTCAGAACCTCGATAAAATAATTCAAGTTTCGAATCTCCTTTCGATTTACTAACTTTCATCGGAAAATTAAATTCAATTCGGGCAAAAACATATTGATTACGGGCCCAAGCTTCGCTTCTTCGACAGATTTCAACTGTTTTATTATCTATAACTTTCACATCGCCATATAACAAATGATCGCGATGATTTAAATCTAAAATAATATTAGCTTGTCCAGAATTATTGAATGTATATTCGTGAAAACCAACACGAGTTGAAGTCGTCAATCGTACATCAATATTATGCTTGTCCAATTTCACCGAATAAAATCCAGCAGAAGCTTTTTCATTTTTATGGGAGAATTTTGAGGGATAGTTTTTATTGTCAAGACTTGGCACGCCCATTGTTGGCATCAGCATAATATCGCCAAAATCAGAGACTCCCGTTCCGTTTAAGTGCGTGTGTGAAAATCCGTAGATTATGGAGTCGTCAAAATGATAACCTGAACATCCGTCCCAGCTTCCGTCAATTCGGGTATCGGGAGAAAGCTGTACCATTCCAAAAGGCACAGTAGCGCCTGGAAACGTATGACCATGGCCGCCGGTTCCAATCATCGGGTTAACGTATTGCTGGTAATTTTGCGCAAAAGTGAAAGTCGAAATAAAAAATAACAGGGAGAAATATTTCATTTTATTGATTTTGGTTTCCAAATATAGGGAATATTTTGGGGGATGTGGCATCGAGATTTATAGCGCTTTATACAAAAAATGTACAAGTGATTGAAATACGAATTTCCACAAAATAAAAATGCATCTGAATACTAACAGATGCATTTTTTATTTTGCCTATCAGGCTTATTTTATGATTATTTGATACTTGCTACCAAATATTCTCTATTCATTCTTGCAATGTTTTCTAGAGAAATTCCTTTCGGGCATTCTACTTCGCAAGCTCCAGTATTCGTGCAGTTTCCGAAACCTTCTTCGTCCATTTGACGAACCATGTTTAGGACACGTTGTGTTGCTTCTACTTTTCCTTGTGGTAGCAAAGCGTATTGTGATACTTTTGCTCCAACGAAAAGCATAGCTGAACCGTTTTTACAAGTAGCTACGCAGGCTCCGCAACCGATACAAGCAGCGGCTTCAAAAGCACGATCTGCGTCGTGTTTAGGTACTGGCGTTGCATTAGCATCAATTGTGTTACCTGAAGTATTTACAGAGACAAATCCTCCAGCTTGCTGAATTCTGTCAAATGCGCTACGATCAACTACCAAATCTTTTACAACCGGGAAAGCCTTGCTTCTCCATGGTTCTACAAAAATGGTATCATTGTCTTTGAACATACGCATGTGCAACTGACACGTCGTGATTCCAGTGTCTGGACCGTGCGCTCTACCATTGATGAACAGCGAACACATTCCGCAGATTCCTTCACGACAATCGTGGTCAAAGGCAACAGGTTCTTTTCTTTCTGAAACCAATTGTTCGTTCAACTGATCCAGCATTTCAAGAAATGAGCTATCTGTTGAAACTTTATCTAATCTGTAGGTTTCGATTTTTCCTTTTTCTTTGGCATTTTTTTGGCGCCAAATTTTCAGGTTTATGTTTATAAATTTTGATGAAGCCATAGTTGTGATTATTTGTAATTACGAGCTGCAATTTTTATGAATTCATAATTCAGTTCTTCTTTGTGAAGCTCTTCTTTATTGATGTCGCTTCCGTGGTATTCCCATGCTCCGACAAACTTAAAGTTTTCGTCGTCACGAAGTGTTTCACCTTCAGCGTCTTGATATTCTTCACGGAAATGTCCTCCGCATGATTCTTTTCTTTGCAAAGCATCCATCGCCATCAATTGACCTAACTCCATGAAATCGGCCACTCTAAGTGCTTTTTCAAGCTCTGGATTCAATTCATCGGCACTTCCAGGAACATACACTTCTTTAAAGAATTCTTTGCGTAAAGCATCGATTTCCGCAACGGCTTCCGTAAGTCCTTGTTCATTTCTTCCCATCCCTACTTTATTCCACATGATGTCTCCTAAAGCTTTGTGGAAATGGTCAACTGATTTTGTACCATTATTGTTCAAGAAGAAATTGATCGAGTCTTTTACTTTTTTCTCAGCTTCGTCAAATTCTGGCGAATTAGTAGGAATCGTTCCGGTTCTGATTTCATCAGCAAGATAGTTTGAAACTGTATATGGCAATACGAAATATCCGTCGGCCAAACCTTGCATCAACGCAGAAGCACCCAAACGGTTAGCACCGTGGTCAGAGAAATTAGCTTCTCCAGCAACGAAACAACCTGGAATAGTAGACTGCAAGTTATAATCAACCCAAACACCGCCCATTGTATAGTGGACCGCAGGATAGATCTTCATTGGAGTTTCATACGGGTTTTCGTCTGTAATTTTTTCATACATCTGGAAAAGGTTACCGTATTTTTCTTCGATCCATTTTTTTCCTAATGAGATAACTTCTTCATCAGAAGGATTGTGATTTCCTTGCGCATAAGCGGTCTGACGGCCTTTGCTTTGAATTTCGGAAGCAAAATCAAGGTAAACACCTTCGTTAGTACTGTTTGCTTCAATTCCATAACCAGCATCGCAACGTTCTTTTGCTGCTCTTGACGCTACGTCACGAGGCACTAAATTTCCGAATGCAGGGTATCTTCTTTCTAAGTAATAATCTCTATCTTCTTCAGCAATCTGCGTCGGTTTTAATTTTCCGGCACGAATAGCTTCAGCATCTTCTTTCTTTTTAGGCACCCAGATTCTTCCTGAGTTACGCAACGATTCGGACATCAACGTCAGTTTTGACTGATTCGTCCCGTGAACCGGAATACAGGTTGGGTGAATCTGCACATAACATGGATTTGCGAAATAAGCTCCTTGTTTGTGGATTTTCCAAGCAGCAGTCACGTTACTTCCCATTGCATTCGTAGAAAGGAAATATACGTTTCCGTAACCTCCAGAAGCGATGATAACAGCATGCGCTGAGTGTCTTTCGATTTCTCCCGTAATTAGGTTACGAGCAATGATTCCTCTTGCTTTTCCGTCTACTTTTACCAAATCAAGCATTTCATGACGGTTGTACATCTTTACACGACCTAGACCAATTTGTCTTGACAAAGCAGAATAAGCTCCCAAAAGCAATTGCTGTCCGGTTTGTCCTGCCGCATAAAAAGTACGTTGTACTTGTGTTCCACCAAAAGAGCGGTTGTCAAGCAATCCGCCGTAATCACGTGCAAAAGGAACACCTTGCGCTACACATTGGTCAATAATATTTCCTGAAACTTCGGCAAGACGGTGAACGTTTGCTTCTCTAGCACGGTAATCGCCTCCTTTAATCGTATCGTAAAACAAGCGAAAAACACTATCGCCGTCGTTTTGGTAATTTTTAGCAGCATTGATACCTCCTTGTGCAGCAATCGAGTGAGCTCTTCGCGGCGAATCTTGGAAGCAAAATGCTTTAACATTATATCCCATTTCGCCTAAAGAAGCTGCAGCCGAAGCTCCTGCCAAACCGGTTCCAACTACAATAATATCTATTTTAGGCCTGTTATTAGGAGCCACCAATTTAAGATGGTCTTTATAGTCGGTCCATTTGTCTGATATATGTCCTTCTGGAATTTTAGAATCTAAACTCATATCTTGTTCGTGTGTTATTTAGCAAAAAAGTGAATATAAACAGGAATAATTGCAAACAAAAGGGGCACAATAATCGCGAATCCTTTTCCAAAACCTTTTATCAGTCCGTTATATTTTGGGTTATTTGCTCCTAAAGATTGGAATGCACTAGCAAAACCGTGTAATAAGTGGAATGCGAGCACAAACATAGCAATCACATATAGTATTGTTGCAATTAGGCCATATTTAGCATCTTTAAAAAATGCAAAGGTAATTTTGTGCAAATCCTTGTAACCTTCGCCAATTTTCACGTCGCCATCTTTCACATAGAAATTAGTCCTGTCTTTTATGACTATTTTTCCGCTTTCTATTTCTTCAAGAGGCATATAGCTTCCGTCTGTTTTTACGTATAATTGTTGTGAACCATATTCCGTTTTCAATTCAATAGTCTGCAACGGCATGTTTTTATCGAAGTGCATTACTGCCCAAAAGTTTACCATGTGTGTTACGATGAAAACCAAAATCAAGGTTCCCAAAACTGCCATATTTCTTGAGGCCCAAGCTGAATTTGCTGAAGAGTCTTCTTTTGCATATCTGATTGGTCTTGCCTTTCTGTTTTGAACCGTTAACATAATTCCATCAACAGCGTGAAAAAGAATTGAAATGTACGTCAGATAAGACAACAGTTTTACTACTGGGTTCGTAGTCATGAATAATGCATATTCATTAAAATGCAGTGCATCGCTAAAAATCAATTGCAAGTTTCCAGCTAAATGTCCTACCAAAAACAAGCATAAAAATAAACCTGTTAGAGCCATCCAGTACTTTTTCGCTAGCGATGACTTTAAGATTGCAGATTTTGCCA
This sequence comes from Flavobacterium sp. N2550, assembly GCF_025947265.1. Taxonomy (NCBI): domain Bacteria; kingdom Pseudomonadati; phylum Bacteroidota; class Flavobacteriia; order Flavobacteriales; family Flavobacteriaceae; genus Flavobacterium; species Flavobacterium sp. N2550. The sequence goes on from NZ_CP110007.1 coordinate 596,089, forward strand.
TAAGAGTTGTTTGTGTGTTTTAAAAAATCACACAAAAATAAGGCATATTCAAATTAACTACAACCTTTTCGAACTATTTATAATCAGTATAAAGTGGATGCATTTTGCAGTAAATCAGGCGTAAAATTTCATTACCCATAATTTTACTGATGAATAATTATAAAAACAGAAATAAAACCTTAAAAAAGACAATTTAAATTAGCTAAAAATCAGTAGAAAAACAGCAAATCTTAGAATGTTTTGGTCATATCTTCGTCTACTACGATTATAAAATCAGCAAGGTTCAGGTTCTCTTTTTCGATTTTTGAGATGTCTTTTTGAGAAACTGTTGCGATTGTCATAATTTTCACGCTTGGCTTTTCGCGTTTGAGATACCAGTTTATGCCTTCAAAATTATCACTATGATACGTTCCGTTGTAGTGGATAAAAATGGTATTCGGCTGTAAATTTTTTGCAATAAAATACCCCATCGTCGCATCTTTGACGGCTTGCGCTTTTGGCATATTTTCACTGGCGTGGTCACCCATCATTTTCAGCATTTTCACATAACCCGGAAGATTTTTATCATACGCAATCGGAAGCGGCGCTATCCAAGTTTTTTCCTCAGCAGACAATTTATCTAACGCTTCAAAACCTTGCTTGTACACAAGACTTGCATACCTTCTTGGAATGTTAGCCGCCACGAAAGTCAGGTTTTTTGATTTTGCAAAATCTACTAACGGCTTGTAATCCGTTTTGTGGTTGTTCCAGAGTCTTGCCAACGTATCGAATGCTTTTTGGTTGATTTCGCCTTTTAAGTATTGATTCAGCTGTTTTTGATTATCCGCTTCGATCATTTCTGCACCTAGAACCAACTGTTTTTTCTCCGATAAATCTTTTGTAAATTCCAATTGAAGCCAATGCACAATGGAATTATCATGGTGTTCTCCAAACAAAACCACTTCGGCATTTTCTGACTCTTTGAGCATTTTTTTATAAGACGTTTTCTTTCCACTTTTAGTATATAACTGGTAGGGAAGTTTGTCTTGCGCAACTCCATTAAACGAAACCAAAAATGCAATTATGTAGAAAAAGTATTTCATTTCTTGAATTTTAAAAATCTTGCGCTAAAATAGCCATAAATCAGCCGATAGCAAAACTAAAATTATCGAATTGCTAATTTATCGAAACGTTTATTTTTAAATCGATAAAAATCAAATTTTGACCTGTTTTATACAGCAAAAAGCCTCTTTTTTAAGATTCAGAACTCTAATTTTAGCATCCGAAATTTAAGCTAAAAATGAAAACAGGAATTGATGCTATTGCTTTTGACATCGCAAAAACACACTTGCCTATTAAAACGCTGGCAAACGCGAGAAATATAGAACCTGAAAAGTTAGAAAAAGGCTTGGGCCTGATTAAAATGACCTTGCCAGACACGTATCAAGATGCTGTGGTTTTTGGGGCCAATGCGTTGACCAAATTAATTCAGGAAAATGCTATTGATTTGTCTGAAATAGCCCGAATTTATGTCGGAACTGAAAGCGGCATCGACAGTTCTAAACCTATTGCTTCATTCTTGTTGTCTCTGATGGAAGAAAAATTTGGAGCCGATTTGCTAGCAGAATGCGATGCTGTCGATTTTACTTTTGCCTGTATTGGCGGCGTTGATGCCTTACAGAATTGCCTTGATTTTATTCGGTTAAATCCCGAAAAGAAAGCGATTGTTGTTACGACCGATATTGCAAAATACGACTTGAATTCTACGGGAGAATATACGCAAGGAGCTGGCGCTTTGGCAATGCTGGTTACTTCCAACCCAAAAATTATTGCTTTTGAAAATAATTGGGCAACGAGCAGCAAAGGTGTTTTTGATTTTTTTAAGCCATACAGAACACTTTCAAAATCAGAAATTACCGGAAACTCAGCCAACGAGCCTTGGCATGAAAATCTCGAAAACGAAATTGAAATTCACAAGGAACAGCCTGTTTTTGACGGACAGTATTCAAACCAATGTTATATGGACCGAACTCGAAATGCTTACTTTTCATTCAAGAAATTAAAAAATACTGACGAAACCCTTTACAATTCTTGGGAAAGCATCATTATGCACCTGCCCTATGCTTTTCAAGGGCGAAGGATGCTTTCGGAAATTTATGCCTTGGATGCTAAAGTTTTATCAGGAAATGAATCTGCTTCTGACTACCAAAACAAACTTAAAGAAATCAGCAAGTCTGAAGACTATAAAAATTTTGTAAGTCAAAAATTGCTTCCTGCAGAACTGGCTTCTTCATTGATTGGAAACTTGTATACGGGTTCTATTTTTATGGGACTGCTGTCAACCTTGGCACATTTCCACGATTCTGAAAAAGAAATTTCAGGAAAGACATTTGGATTCTTAGCCTACGGAAGCGGCTCCAAATCGAAAGTATTTGAAGGCAGGATTCAACCCGAATGGAAAACGCAAATTTCAAAAGTCAGACTATTTGAAACTTTGCAAGGAAGCCAAGAAATAGATTTTGAAACCTATGAGAAACTTCACAAAAAAGAACAAAAACAAAGCATAAGAACTCCTAAAAACGAATGGATTTTGGAAAGGATAGAAAAAGAAATCCCATGTTTAATCGGTTCTCGATATTATAAATGGATTGGGTAAGCTATTTCAAATCCGAAGCCTAAAAGCCTTCGGATTTTTTATATTAGAATCTTGGCATTACTTATTTCTTTCTATATAAAAGCAAACCCAGCCCTAAAACAAAAAACAGGCAACCCAACAACATATAAATTCCATCTTTCAAGACAAAAAACGAAAAACCTATTGCTACCGAACCCATGACAACCATTAAAACAGCTATAAAATAAGTTTTTATAAAATTTAAAGCGTGCATTGACAAACCAATAAACAGCAAGGACGGACCAATAACAATAAAAGGATAAAAAAGAGATGGCGTATTCCTAATCTGATAACTCAATTCAGCTTTCGCATTATCATTATACTCAAAACTCCACATAATAAAATCGATTGTGCAAAGACCAATATGCGCAATTACACCTAGAGTTGTTAGAATCGAAGCAAACGAATTTAATTTATTCTTAGGAAACACATAATTAAATGACAATAACAAACAGGCTCCAATTAAGTTAAACCAATGCGCAAAATCGATTGGTTCGTGAAAGCTGGGCAAAATGTTAGCAAAGAATAAATAGCTGATAAAGAAAAATAATAATCCGATGACGCAGAAATGTTTTGTTTTCATAATTAATTTAAAATTGTTGAAACAAAACTAAAATGAAAAATTAGCGCAACTACTGGATTTATTGACTTAGGTATAAAACTCATCGTTTTAGGTACGGAAATTATAACGTCAACAAAGTTTCTTTATAATTTTTAGAAACCGGAAGTTCGATTTGAGTAAGAACAATTGTATTTTGATTTCTCCAAGATTTAAAATGAATTGGATTTATCAAATGAGAACGATGTATTTGCATTAAAAAACCAAGATCTTCCTTCACTTTTTTCAGCGAATTTCGAATCAATTTTGAAGTAAGCTTGCCATTTTCAATATAAAAAATCTCTACATAATTTTGGGCATTAGAAATACAAACTAAATCAGATTGGTTGATTTTTAAAACATCTAATTTGTTTTCTCCTTTTATGGTTAAGATATCCTCTTTTATTGGAATAAGTTTCATTAAATATCTTCTTGCTAGAATAATCACTGGAGTTAAGATCAAGACAACTTTAATAAATATTACAGAAAAGAATACTGCAAAACTATATCCCCCTTTTAAAATTGGGCTTTTATAATAGGCATAAATAATGATCAAATAAATCAAATGAAAAAATAAAATACTTCCAGTTTCTAAACCGATATTCCATTTTGCTATTCTTTCATAAATGCTTTTTTGAATCACCGCAAGAATTCCGTAACATAAAAAGGCCAATACGCTAAATCCAATACTTATTAAAATCCATGACCGAAAATTTAAAGTTCCGTCATCAAAAGGCTTTATGATAAAGGCAAAAATGAAAATCCACAAACTGAGTAGTAAACCTACTATCAGATTATATTTTATGGATGGATTTAGCTTTTGCATTTTCTAATTAGAATCTTTACTATGACGAATATACAAAAGAGGAATTTAACCAATCCTTTTTCATGAAACCAAGATTCATGTGAAGGACGCCAAAAAATTTTATAGCGTTCAATTCCAATTAAATGCTTTTTTAATCTGCATACAAAAACAATTAAGAAACTTTAATAAATCAATCTTATGTCGCTTCTGCAAAAAAACAGTAATTTTGAAATCGAAGTTCAAAAAACGAAATTATTATGAAATACCATCAAATAGACCGCCAGCTTTTTATCAAAAATCGCCAAAAGTTTACGGCTCAAATGAAGCCAAATAGTGTTGCCATCTTTAATTCTAATGATATTTATCCAGTTTCCGCAGACAGTACTTTACCTTTTGCACAACACCGCGACATCTTTTATTTGAGCGGCGTTGACCAAGAAGAAAGCATTCTGTTGCTTTTTCCGGATGCTCCTTACGAGAATTTAAAAGAAATCCTTTTCCTGAAAGAAACCAGCGAGCACATTGCCATCTGGGAAGGCGAAAAACTGACTAAAGAAAGGGCTTTTGAGGTTTCTGGAATCAAGACCGTAATCTGGTTGCAAGATTTCAACAAGACTTTGAAGGAAATCATGGCCTATTCTGATACGATATACATCAACACGAACGAGCATTACCGTGCTACGATTGAAACAGAGACTCGCGAGGCGCGTTTTGTAAAATGGTGGAAAGAAAATTATCCAGCTCATAAAGTCGAAAAGTCCAATCCAATCTTACAGCGCTTGCGTTCTGTGAAAGAAAGCGAAGAAATCGACTTGATCCAGCATGCCTGCAACATTACAGAAAAAGGTTTTAGAAGATTGCTTTCTTTTGTAAAACCTAATGTGATGGAGTATGAAATTGAAGCAGAATTGATTCATGAATTCGTCAGAAACCGTTCCAAAGGTTTTGCGTATACGCCGATTATCGCTTCTGGAAACAATGCGAACGTTTTGCATTATATCGAAAACAACCAGCAATGCAAGGCCGGCGATTTGATACTGCTTGATGTTGCTGCAGAATATGCAAATTATTCGAGCGATTTGTCTAGGACTATTCCTGTTTCTGGAAAATATACAGACAGACAAAAAGCCGTTTATAATGCTGTTTTGAGAGTCAAAAACGAAGCTACAAAAATGCTGGTACCGGGAACACTTTGGAAACAATATCACGTAGAAGTCGGCAAACTGATGACTTCTGAATTGTTAGGCTTGGGACTTATCGACAAAGCGGATGTGCAAAACGAAAATCCGGACTGGCCTGCTTACAAAAAATATTTCATGCACGGAACTTCCCACCATATGGGATTGGACACGCATGACTACGGATTGCTTCACGAACCAATGCAGGCAAACATGGTGTTTACCGTTGAGCCTGGAATTTACATTCCTGCAGAAGGTTTCGGAATTCGTCTTGAGGATAATGTTGTCGTTCAAGAAAACGGCGAGCCGTTCAACTTGATGCGCAATATTCCTATTGAGATTGAGGAAATCGAAAGTTTGATGAACGAATAAAATTGCAGATTTTTGATTGCAGATTTAGAAAACGGCTTGCGGATTGCAGGCCGTTTTTATTTTATATTTTAAAGAAGCTTTTGCTAAGGAACATAATCCTTATTTTTGCAGGACAAAACAAAAGCTTTGAAAGAGATCATCTACAAAAACACAAAAATTTCGTATTCGGATTCCGGAAAGGGAACAGCTATCGTATTCCTCCATGGTTTTTTGGAAAACAGTACGATGTGGGATTATTTTGTTCCTGATTTTTCTAAGAAATACCGCATTATCGCTATCGATTTGTTAGGCCACGGCCAAACCGAGCCGCTAGGTTATGTACATTCTATGGAAGACAATGCCGATGCCGTGCATGCCGTCTTATCTGAATTGAAAATCCGGAAAGCACTATTTGTGGGGCATTCTATGGGCGGCTATGTGGCTTTAGCTTTTGCCGAATTGTATCCTGACAACGTCAAAGGAATTGTCTTGCTTAATTCGACTTCAAGGGCTGATAGCGACGAACGGAAAGCCAATCGCGACCGCGCTATCAAAGCGGTAAAGCAGAACTATACTAACTTCGTAAGGCTGTCTATCGCCAATCTGTTCAGCGAAAACAATCGCGAAAGGTTAGCTTCAGAAATTGAAAGCGTAAAAGAGGAGGCTCTGAAGACGCCGCTTCAAGGGATCGTTGCTTCTTTGGAAGGAATGAAAATACGCAAGGATCGGGAAGTCATCTTGCATTTTGCGCCCTATCCTATCCTATTGGTCTTGGGAAAAAACGATCCGGTATTGAATTACGAAGAAAGTCTTGACCAGATAGAGAATACTTCTGCTAAACTGCTTACTTTTCCCGACGGGCATATGAGTCCGATTGAAAACCGAGAGGAACTGAAAAAAGAGCTGACTGCTTTCTTTAAAAGCATCTAAAAACACTACGCTTTTAGAAATTAGATTTTTTCTTGGAACGGAATGTCCTTATCTAAGATTTCGTTTAACAGCAAGACTAATTGCTCGATGTAATTTCCTGAAATAGTATCATCTACAACTGAAATTTCGGTCCTGTCTTCCTTGAAATTAAAAGGAAGGAAGCCTGATTTTAAATTCTTAAACGATAGGATGCCGACTTCCATTTCTTGGCCTTGCAGATGGGGCGCATACATAAAGGCATAAGCCAATACCTGAATGATCTTGTCGTTCTTGATTTCTGAGGTTAATTTGTCCCATTGCTTCAACGATACTTCTTTACCGTCTACTTTTCCGGTCTTATAGTCGATAATCCTGATTTTTCCGTTGCGTTGTTCGATCCTATCCACATTTCCCTTAATCAATACCGGAAACGGCAGTTTTGGATGTTCTAACAGTCTTTCATAGGTTTTTTCTAGAGCGATTATCTTTACGGCATCACCATTTTCGATTTCCTGTAATTCTAGTTTCAGAAAGTTAAGGACATTTCTTTTGGCTACTTCAAAGGCCAGCAGGTTTCTGCCTTTTTTGATTTCACCTTCTTTATAGACGATCTTGAACTGCTTCAATACCTCATCATCAATCTGCTTGATGCAGTTTTTGATATCTTCTGCGGATAGGAATTTATCAATAAAAGGCTCATACAAGACACGCAGGGTTTCGTGTATGATTGTCCCAAGGGTATTTAAGGCAATGTTTTCTTCGACTTCTTCCACTTCTCGTATGCGCAGGATCTTCTGCATATAGAACTGGATCGGATTTCGGATATAGCTGGTCAAGGCCGATGGTGAAAAACCGTTAACGGCAATTTCTTTCAAGCGCGACATGACACTTTCTGATTTCGGAATTACAATTGGCTTGTAGGCGATATCGGGCAAAGCAGCATTATAAATTTCGTGGGTAAGCGTGTGGTTTTTCTGCTTTTCAACTTCGAGCTGGGTTATGAAGCGGCTTTTTTCTCCGCCGTCCAAGCCTTCGCTTTCTGTATTGTACAGCAGGTAGATATTTTTTGCTCGTTGCAGCAAATGGTAAAAGTGATAGGTATAAATCGCGTCTTTTTCTTTAAACGTCGGCAGTCCCAATTCGCGTTTTACGTCATACGGAATGAAGGAGTTTTGTGATTTCCCGGCAGGGAACTTTCCTTCGTTCATCGACGTGACGATTACGGTATCGAAATCCAATACGCGGCTTTCGAGCACTCCCATAATCTGCAATCCGTTGAGCGGTTCTCCTTCAAAAGAGACTTCGGCAAGGTCGATAATCTGCTTATAGACGGCAAATAGCGTTTCTATCGTATCGATATGCTGATGTCTGGAGTAATAGTTCATCAGCTTGTTGATGACCTTGAAAATGGAATAGACAAAGGCTTTGGTAATTTTCTCTTCGTCGTTGTCGTTGCTCAGATTGGACTTGATCTGCAGCAGCAGGCTTGAAATCGTCTCGAGCACTTGCATCGAACCGTGCTCCCATTTTTGGAATAGCAATAGAAAGAGCGTGCTTTGGTTCGGACTCAGTTCCAAAAGCTTGTTATGGGTAATAAACGTATAGTTGTTTTGGTTTATGATGTTCACCAAAGCGGCGGCTTGGGCATAGGGTTCTACCAAAGGGTGCGTCAGAATATCTAAAACATCTTTGTAGTAGAAGACATAGCTGCTCGGGTTTCTTGATAGCGCATTTGAATGCAGCTTGAAGAGTTTTGCTACCAGAATCTGGGCGGGATTGTTCTTTCCGGAGTATCCCATCGTGATGTTCAAGGCTTCAACTGATGCCGGCAATGCATAAAGTAACGGTACCAGAAGGTTTTCTTCGCCTAAGACAATTGCTGTCTTGTTAAGGGAACTTTCGCGCTGTGCGTGTTTTTCGATTATGCTCCCGGCAATCTTGGCTTGGCCAATGGTTTTTGGCGTTCCGATGATCTGGATGTTTTTAGGCTCTGAAAAGTCTTTTACGATCCATTCGAAAGGATTGGCCTTATAATGCTTCCAGCTTTCTTTAAACCGTCTCAAAAACAGTCCTGCGTCATGAAACGGATCGTTTAGGAATGCTTCGTCTGCATCCCAAAAGATTTTTGCCTTATCGGTGACCAAAAGGTGCTGTACTATTTTTTCTTCGGAGGCATTGAGGGCATTGAAACCAGAAAAAAGAAATTCTTTATTTCCGATTGCATTTGAAAAATGGTTTAGGTTTTTGACAGCTTCTCTATAGATCAGGCCTTGGTAGCCGATTCCCTTGTTTAAAAGATGTCCGTATAAGGCTTCGTAGTAAACTGGCAGCAGGTTCCAGAACTGTAGATAATTATCAATCATCGTGGTTCTTTTTTCGGCATCGACCGACCAGTGCTTGATGTCTTCGATGTCTTTGAGGTACGAAAGGACGTGGCTGGGCTCTAACAGATACCTGTCTATTTCATTGAAATCCTGTAACAGGGTTTTTGCCCAATTGGCAAAGAGCTCAAAGGGCTGTTGTTTTTCTTTGTCGGTAATCTCGATATAAATTTCGTAGAATTCGAAGACCAGTTCAATGCTATCGACCGAGCGTATTCCTGCAATGTCTTGGATAAAGTCTTCGATGCTGATGATCTGCGGCGCAAATATGGTATTCTGGGTCTTCTTCCTGAGGGCTTCAATCAAAAAGACCTTGGCTCTTTTATTGGGCAGTACCACGACCAAGTCGGATAATTTGTCATTATAGCCATCGATTATCGTGGACGCTATTTTGTCTAAAAACGTAGTCTCTGCCATAGGATAAAAATAAAAAAACGCCCCGATAAATCGAGGCGTTTTTAAAACTTATTTTAGGATAAAATTAATCTTTGATCAATTTCACTTCAACTCTTCTGTTGTTAGCTTTACCTTTAGCAGTTTTGTTAGTATCGATTGGTTTAGTTTCACCGAAACCTGTAGATCTCAATCTAGAAGATTCGATTCCGTTTTCAATCAAGAAGTTTTTAACTGCTGCAGCTCTGTTTTCAGAAAGCGTTTGGTTTAACGCGTTAGAACCGTCGCTATCAGTGTGACCTTCAATAGAGAATCTTGAAGTTGGGTATTCTTTAAGGATAGCGTTGATAGCTTCCAATACTGGCATAGTTTCTGGTTTGAAAGTAGCTTTACCGCTGTTGAACAAGATAGTTTTAGCGTAAGCGTTCAATTTGTTAACTTGCTCTTCAGTGATTTCTGGACAACCGTTGTTAGCAACAGTACCTTTCACGTCTGGACATCTGTCATCTTTATCGAAAACTCCGTCACCATCTCTATCTGGCCAAGGGCATCCACCATTTTCTTTTGGACCTTTAGTATCTGGACATTTGTCAACATTGTCAGCAACACCGTCACCGTCTCTGTCTGGACATCCGTTCATAGCTTTAGTACCCGCTTCGTTTGGACAAGCATCATCTTTATCAGCGATTCCGTCACCGTCAGTATCAGGACATCCTTGGAAAGCAGCTAAACCAGCAACATCTGGACAAGCGTCATCTTTGTCTGGAATTCCGTCTCCGTCAGTATCAGGACATCCTTGGAATTGTTTTAGACCAGCGATATCTGGACAAGCGTCATCTTTATCGTAGATTCCGTCACCATCTGTATCTTTTCCTCCAAATTTGAAAGTAAGACCAGCAAAGTGCTGCATGTGAGAAGGAACATCTCCGTTTGGACGTCTCAAGTTTTCGTCGAATGAATGTTTGTAAGTAGATTGAAGTGTAAGACCTACAGTTTCTGTAAACCAGAAAGTCAAACCTAAACCACCATTCACTGTTCCGTAGCTAGCGTCTCCGAAGAAAGTATAACCTCCACCAACGTGAGCATAAGGATCGATAACTTTAGAACCGATTAGGTTCATAAGGCTATATTTGATGATACCATCTACAGCGTAGTACGTCAAATCCCCTGGATTAGTTGATTCAAAAGTGCTTAAAGTACCAGGAACTTTATTCACAAACTTATCAATCTTGTTAATAGACCCTGTAACTCCAAAAGAGAAATCAGAACCTATGTGTCTAGATACATTCAAATAAGAAACTGAAGGCAAGATGTTCCAGTTGTCTTTTGCATTAAAAAAATTCGAAAACTGATCTTCAAATTTCTTAGCTGCACTAAATCTTGTATCTACAGCATTAGCTCCAAAGGAAATAGCCCATGGATTGTCGCTATCCTGTGCAGTGGCATTTAAGCCTACAGCTAACAACATAGCAGCAAAAATTTTGTTTAGATGTTTCATACTTAATTTTATTAGATTACAATACGTTAATTAAGACAAAAGTAATATGTTAAAAGGTAATTACAAAGATTTATGTTAAAAAATTAACTCAAATTTAGTTAAATGTTAATTCAGATTACGTTTAACCTTTTTCCTGCAGTCGTAAATGCCTGAATAGCAGCGTCTAAGTGTTCCTTCGAATGTGCTGCTGAAAGCTGTACTCTTATCCTTGCTTTGTCTTTTGGAACAACTGGAAAGAAAAATCCTATTACATAAATGCCTTCTTTTAACAATTCGTTAGCCATATTTTGTGATAATTTGGCATCATAAAGCATCACGGGAACGATAGCAGAGTCTCCATCGATGATATCAAATCCTGCTTCCTTCATTCCTTTTTTGAAGTAGTTGGTGTTCCATTCTAGCTTATCTCTCAAGACGGTATCTCTTTCTAAAAGCTCAAAAACTTTGATGGAAGCTCCAACAATCGACGGTGCTAACGAGTTTGAAAACAAGTACGGTCTTGAACGCTGGCGCAACAGTTCAATAATTTCTTTTTTTGCTGTCGTATAGCCTCCCATTGCACCGCCCAGGGCTTTTCCTAGGGTTCCGGTAATGATATCGACTCTACCCATAACGCCTTTGGCTTCTAAGGTCCCTTTTCCAGTGGCTCCGATAAATCCTGCGGCATGGCATTCGTCTACCATTACTAGGGCGTCGTATTTGTCTGCGAGGTCGCAAATCTTGTCTAGCGGCGCTACCAATCCGTCCATAGAAAAGACTCCGTCGGTCACGATAATCTTGAAACGATGTCCGGCTTCGTTTGCCTTGATGAGCTGCTGCTCTAGGTCTTCCATGTTGCTGTTTTCATAACGGTAGCGGGCAGCCTTGCACAGACGGACCCCATCGATAATAGAGGCATGGTTTAGGGAATCGGAGATAATGGCGTCGTTTTCGCCAAACAGCGGCTCAAAGACACCGCCGTTGGCATCAAAGGCAGCGGCGTATAGGATCGTGTCTTCCGTTCCGTAGAAATCGGCTATTTTTTTCTCTAGGGTCTTGTGGATGTCTTGGGTACCGCAGATAAAACGAACGGACGACATTCCGAAACCGTGGGTATCTAAAGCATCTTTTGCAGCCTGTACGACTTCTGGGTGCGAAGACAGCCCAAGGTAGTTATTGGCGCAGAAGTTCAGGACGGTTTCTCCTGTTGAGATCGTGATTTCTGCTCCTTGCGGCGAGGTAATTATTCTTTCTTTCTTGAAAATACCATTGTCTTCTATGGTTTGCAATTCCGACTGAAGGTGTTCTTTTATTTTTCCGTACATTTTGGATTTATGATTTTGGATTTATGATTTATGATTTTAGGCTTATCTTACCTTTTGACTTTCGACTTTATAACTTTATGACTTTTGACTTTCTGACTTTCTGACTTTCTGACTTTCTGACTTTCTGACTTTCGACTTCATGTCTTTCTAACTTTACAAATTTACTACATTTACTTCTTCCCCGATATATACGAGCGCTTTTTTGACTACCTGGAAGCCCATTTTCTCGATGGCCTGCTGATAGGCTTCAAGCTGCTGCTGGTATTTTTGGTTGTGCATTCCGGTTTTGTAATCGAGCAGATAGACCTGCTTGTCTTTTGCCATGACCATGCGGTCGGGCTTGATCGGCGTGCCTTCTTTTTGGATGATGGTCTGCTCGTTCATCACTTTGTGGCCTTCAGAGAAATAGTCGGAAAGCTCGGGATGGTTGAGGATATGCAGGATGGTCTGCGTTACTTCTTCTTTCTGCGCTGCGACGATCAGTCCGTTTTCAACGGCCTTGGCTAGGGCGAGCTCTACATCGGAACTGGTTTCTATATAGGATAGTATTTCATGGACTACGTTTCCGTATTCGATGGCTTTCTGCTGGTGCGTTCCCCACATGAGGGATTCGCGCTGGGCAATCTTGATGGCTTTTGGGTCTAGGACGTGCTGTACGAAAGGTACTTTCTGTGCTTCTTCGGTCATCGCATTTTCTGGCGACAGCTTTTCGGGGCTTCCGATTTCGTATTCGAGCTTGTCGACTTCAAAATCGGCGTAGTTCTCTAGGTAGTTGATAAAAAACGTGGCCATGTTGTTCTTTGGCAGCTCTCCTTTTGCCGAAAGGTTCATGCTCGAGATGATATAGAGCTGTTCTTCGGCACGGGTCAGGGCTACGTAAAGTACGTTGACGTTGTCGAGCAGGTCTTCTTGTTTTTTCTGCTGGTAGACAAAGGAGGCTTCTTCTCCAAAGCCTTCGACGGAGCTGTTGTTGTCGATAAGGACACGCGGCAGTTCTGAAATGTTTTCTTCGCTGTCGAGCCAGAGCTTGTCTTTGGGCTTTCGGGAATAGTCTTCTTCGGCAAAGGGCATGATGACTACCGGAAATTCCAGCCCTTTGGATTTGTGGATGGTCATGATGCGCACGGCATTTTTTCCGTCGGGAGAGGGAATGCTGAACTTGTGTCCGTTTTTCTCCCAATAGGAAAGAAAATCGGTGATTCCTGCTTGGTTCTTGATGTCTCTTTCGAGCACCAGGTCTAGGAAATATTGGATGTAGGCATTGTTCTGCTTGAGGTTGATAAATTTAGAAACGATGCTTTCTACGGCTTCATAGAGCGATTTTCTCCTGAGGTTCTGAAACGACAGGGAAATGTCGAATGTGGTGAGCCAGCTTTCGAATTCTTTTTCTTCTCTTTTTTCCATCCCTTGAAAAATAAAGTCGTGGACGGGAAGTTCTTGCTGCACGTATTCGCCTATGTAGTGCAACAGGTAGGCTTTTGCCTCAAGGCTGCTGCTGTTTTTGAGGTAGCGGAGCACGTTCAGTATAAAGATGACTTCGGTAGCATTCTCGATCATCAGGGTTTCTGACGAGAGGATGGGCACGCCTTGCTGCGTCAGGTAGTTGGCAACGGCAATTCCTTGGTCGCGCTTGCGCGTCAGGATGGCAATGTCTTTGTATTCGAAGCCTCGTGCTACCGACTTGCGGATGGCATCTAAGGTAGCCAGTACAAATTGGCGGGTCTTGTCTGGAGCTTCTTCTTCCTCGCCTTCCGCTTTTTCTATCTTGGGAATGAAGGAGATATTGACGTAGCCGCCTGTTTTTGAATTGGGCTTTTGGTGGCTGTGGTTTTCATAGAGGTCTTTGTAATCGGGGTCGGTGAACTGGCCGGAGAGCATCTTGAAAAACTGGTTGTTAAACTGGATGATCTGGGAGTAGCTCCTGAAATTCTTGTCGAGATGCTCGATTCTTTTGTCGGGATTGTTGAACGGATTGTGTTCTTTGCCGAGCTCTATAAATTGTTCTGCCTTTCCGCCGCGCCAGCGGTAGATGGATTGTTTCGGGTCGCCAACAATCATGAGCGAGCCTCTTTCGCCTTCAAGGTCTTCGCTGGAAAGGGCGTTGTCGATGAGCGGAATGAGGTTCTGCCACTGCATTTCGGAAGTGTCCTGAAACTCGTCTATAAAAAAGTGCTTGTATTTTTCGCCCAGCCTTTCGTAGATGAAGGGAGCGGGCTGGTTTTGGATTTCTTTGTGGATGATGGCGTTGAACTCTGAAATGGAAAGGATGTTTTGTTCTTTTTGGATTTTTGTGAGTTCTTGGCTTACGGTATTGAGCAACGACAGGGGCGTAATGTTTTTTAGGAAGGCGCTGTAAAAGGCTATCTTTTCTTGGTTTTTGTATACGCAGCCGAGTATCGAGAGCAGCTCTGGAATTAGGGCTTCGATGGTGTCTTTGTCTTTGGCGGTCTTGTTGATTTTGATGTCGTCTGCTTCGTGGTAGGTCTTGTTTTTGGGATTGAATTTTCTTTCTTTGATGCTTAACAGGTGTTTTGGAAAATAGCCTCCAGAAAAGGATTTTTCGTCTATGCCGGCCGCGGCTATCTTAGACAGGGCTTCTTCGGCCCAGCCTACGCATTGGGTTTCGAGTTCTTTTACGGCTTCCTGGATTTTCTTTTTTATGGCCACGAATTCGGTTATCGTCTTGTCTTGGAAGTGGACGATCTCGTTTCGGTTGTTTTCGTTGAGAAGGAGCCTTCCGGTGTCGAGGATTTCGCGGGTGATGTCCCAGCTTTTGTCATCGTCGGTCTTTTCCATCGTAAAGTCTACAAGGAGCTTGGTCAGGGTTTCTTCTTCTCCGGCTTGGGCAATGATGGCATCTACGGCTTCTGCCAGCAGGTTGTCGGTCTCCAGGGATACGTCGAAGGTGATGGGCAGGCCGAGGTCATGGGCAAAGGCGCGGATGACTTTGTGGGTGAACTTATCTATGGTCGAAATGTCAAAGGAGGCGTAGTTGTGGATGATGTTCTTTATGATCTGCCTGGCCTTTGTTTTTATTGCTATGGGATTGAGGGCGGTTTCTTGCTGTATGGCCAGCATGAGCTCCATGGCTTTGGGACTGGGGTCGTCTTTGGCGAATTCGGAGAGGCTGGTGACGATACGGCTTTTCATCTCGCCTACGGCCTTGTTGGTAAAGGTGATAGCAAGGATGTTCCTGTAGGCGTCGTTTTTGGAAGACATGAGGAGTATCTTCAGGTATTCTTTTACGAGAGTAAAGGTCTTTCCTGAGCCGGCAGAGGCGTCGTATAATGTGAATGCGGTCTTGTGCATTAGGCGATAAACAAATTTGTTTGCAATAGTTAAGGAGCGTTGTTATGGGTCTTATTGTTTTGGTATTGGCTCGTATTGTTTACTTAGCTTATTTTCTGATAGTTGCCGTATTGGCTTTTCACATTTCTTTTGTTTTTTTGGGGTATTATCATTTTCTTTAATGTAATTATAACAAAATAGTATTTCTTATTCCAAAGTTAAATGTTTAATTTTGAATAAAATATTTATTAATCTGAATAAAAATACATACTATGGCTTTTGAATTACCAAAATTACCGTATGCTTATGATGCACTGGAACCTCACATTGATGCTAGAACAATGGAAATTCATCATTCAAAGCACCATAATGCTTACACAACCAACTTGAACGCGGCTATTCAGGGCACTGATCTAGATGGCTTGACTATCGAAAATATCCTTATCAATCTTGACAAAAAGAATGCTGCTGTCCGCAATAACGGGGGCGGGTTCTACAACCACAACTTGTTTTGGAAGGTGATGTCTCCTACTGGCGGCGGACTTCCTAAAGGGGATCTTTTGGATGCTATCGAGAGAGACTTTGGAACTTTTGAGGAGTTCAAGGCTAAGTTTTCTAAGGCGGGCGCTACGCAGTTTGGTTCTGGATGGGCTTGGCTTTGCGTTCACAAGGGCGGCAAGCTAGAGGTTTGCGGCACGCCTAACCAGGATAATCCTTTGATGCCGGATGTGGGCTGCGGCGGTACTCCGATCTTAGGGATGGATGTTTGGGAGCATGCGTATTATTTGAATTACCAAAATAGAAGACCTGACTATATCGAGGCTTTTTTCAATGTGATTAATTGGGAAGAGGTTTCGAGAAGATATGCTTTGGAGAAATAGTATTTTCCCCCTTAAGCGAAAAAGCGTCCTGATTGTTTGGGACGCTTTTTTTTGTGCTTTTCACAGCGCCGTAAAATAAAAAAGGTGGAATTGCTTCCACCCTTTTTGCCCCAAATCTACCATAAACTTAACCTACTAATGCTATGGTTCTCCAAATGTAGTGGTGTGCTTGTTGCCGTGCAACTATTTCTGTTGAACGAATAAAATAATCGATAAAGTGCGGAAATGGGCCTTGACGGGAGTGCCAAACGGCTTGAAAATGGATTCGGAGGGAACACGGCAGGCGTTGCTGCCAAAGGGTTAAAAATAAAAAAGGCGGAATTTCTTCCACCCTTTTTGCCCCAAATCTACCATAAACTTAACCTACTAATGCTATGGTACCCCAAATATACTATATTTTGCGCTAACCGACAAAATTAAATAGACGAACTATTTCATAAAGTCGACCAACTGCAACATCTTGTGTTTTTTTAATAGGCTCTTGAGTCTTTTCCTTCGTAGAAGTTCATAAAAGCCCTGTTGACTACTCTGTTTCCTCCCGGCGTCGGATACTCTCCTGTAAAATACCAGTCGCCTAGGTTTTTTGGACAGGCGGCGTGGAGGTTTTCTACGGTCTGGAAGATGATCTTGACTTCGGCCTTGATGCCTTCTGAACTCAGCATCACGGCAATCTTGTCTGAGATTTCTTGTGGCTGGAACGGGGCATAGATTTCATTGACATAGTTGACTACTTCGCTGTCTTTGAAATTTTCTTGCGCCTTGCATTTGGCATAGACCTGGTCTACGATGTGGTAGAGGTTTCTTTCTTTTAATAGTTCTAAAGCAGCTTGGAAGGCTACGAGTCCTTCGAGCTTGGCCATGTCGATTCCGTAGCAGTCTGGGTAGCGGATCTGCGGTGCGGAGGAAACGATGACGATCTTTTTAGGATTGAGCCTGTCCATCATCTTGATGATGCTTTTCTTGAGCGTAGTTCCTCTTACGATACTGTCGTCAATGATGACGAGGTTGTCGGTCGGCTTGATTACGCCATAGGTCACGTCGTAGACATGGGCTACCAAATCGTCGCGGCTGCTGTCTTCGGTAATGAAGGTACGAAGCTTGGCATCTTTGATGGCTACTTTTTCGGTACGGATCTTTACCTCGAGCAATTGCTGCAGGGTTTCTTTGGTGAGCGTGTTCCTGTTTTCGAGTATGTAGTTGTTTTTTCTCTGGTTAAGAAAATCCTGAGCAGCTTCGACCATTCCGTAAAAGGAGGTTTCTGCCGTGTTCGGGATGTAAGAGAAAACGGTGTTGTCTGTGTCTTGGTCAATAGCGTCTAATACGGCCGGAAGAATCAGCTTTCCTAAATCTTTTCTTTCTTGGTAGATTTCGGCATCGCTACCGCGAGAGAAATAAATCCTTTCGAACGAGCAAGCTTTTTTTACGGTTGGCGTTATGATTTCTTCTTTGGATACTTTTCCGTTTTTCTTGATGATCAGAGCGTGGCCCGGATCGAGTTCTTGTACTTTTTCGAACGGCACGTTGAATACGGTCTGGATAACGGGTCTTTCTGAAGCTACTACGGTAATCTCATCGTCTTCGTAGAAATAGGCCGGACGGATTCCTGCCGGATCTCTAAAGACAAAGGCATCTCCGTGTCCGAATAGTCCTGCCATGGCATACCCGCCGTCCCAGCCTTTTGAGGCCCTGCGGAGTATTTTTGCGACATCGAGGCGTTCTGCAATGACCGGAGAGGCGTCTCTTTTAGAAAAGCCTTCGTTTTTGCAGTCTTGGTACAATCCGGTAACTTCATCGTCTAGAAAATGGCCTATCTTTTCCATTACGGTCACGGTGTCTGCCATTTCTTTAGGGTGCTGCCCGAGTTCTACAAGACTGTCGAAAAGTTCTTTTACGTTGGTCATGTTGAAGTTTCCGGCAACGATAAGGTTCCTGTGCATCCAGTTGTTCTGGCGCAAGAAAGGGTGTACGCTTTCGATGCTGTTTTTTCCGAACGTTCCGTAGCGCACGTGGCCCAGGAAGAGTTCGCCTATGTAGGGTATGTTTTTTTTCTGAAGTTCAACGCTGTCGGCATATTCTGGGTGCTGCGACAGCTCTTCGTTGATGCGGGCATTGATCTGGGCAAAAACGTCTTGGATCGGCTGCGGGTCGTTGGAACGCACGCGGCTGATGTATCTTTCGCCCGGCTCTACATCGAGCTTGATGCTGGCAAATCCGGCTCCATCTTGCCCTCTATTGTGTTGTTTTTCCATGAGGAGGTACATCTTCTGTACTCCGTAAAATGCGGAACCGTATTTTTCTTTGTAGAATTCTAACGGCTTCTTAAGTCTTAAAAGGGCAATACCACACTCGTGTTTTAAAGCGTCGCTCATTGTTGTTGTGTTGTTGTAGTTGTTGTGTTATTAAAGCAATTTTTGTACCGAAGTACTTTTTGTTGAACGATCAGGGGTCGGGCTTCTTTTTTAAGGGCCTTTTCTCTGACAGCTTGTCTGTTCTATGGCGTATACAAGGTGTGTTTATGGATTAAAAAAAGCCCCATCATGAGGCTTCGGTCTTATCCGTTATTTTCTACTACGATATCAAACTGGGTCAGGGCTTTGAATTGCTGCAGCCTTTCGTGCACTGCGGCTTTTTCGAGTCCGACCATTCTTTCTGTCCCGAATTTTTCTACGCAGAATGAAGCGAGGTTGGAACCGTAGATGATTGCGTTTTTCATGTTCTTGAAGGATACGTTTTCGCTTTGCGCGATGAATCCTGCAAAACCGCCTGCAAAGGTATCTCCTGCTCCGGTCGGGTCAAAAACTTCTTCGAGCGGCAGGGCCGGCGCAAAGAAAATTTCTTTTCCGTGGAACAATAGGGCTCCGTGTTCTCCTTTTTTGATGACCACGTATTCTGGCCCCATAGTGTGGATTTTTGCGGCTGCTTTTACTAGAGAGTATTCTCCTGTCAACTGGCGTGCCTCTTCGTCGTTTATGGTAATGACATCAACGCGCTTGATGACGTCTAGCAGTTCTGGAAGCGCACAGTCCATCCAAAAGTTCATGGTGTCTAGCACTACTAATTTCGGCTCTTTTTCCATCTGGTCTAAAACGCTGGCTTGCACTAGCGGGTGCAGGTTACCCAGCATCACGACATCGGCGTCTTTGTACTCTTGCGGTACTTTTGGCTGGAAATCGGCCAATGTATTGAGCTGCGTATCTAGGGTGTCTCTGGAGTTCAGGTCGTTGTGGTAGCGTCCGCTCCAGAAGAAGGTCTTGCCGCCTTTTACGATTTCTAGTCCTGAGATATCGATGTTTCTGTCTTTTAATAGATCTAAATATTCTTGAGGGAAGTCGTCGCCCACAACAGAAACTATGGCAGATTTAAGGTTGAAGAATGAGGCAGACAATCCGATGTATGTCGCGGCACCGCCTAAAATCTTATCTGTCTTTCCGAAAGGGGTTTCTATAGCGTCGAAAGCTACCGTTCCAACAATCAATAATTTATTCATCTTTAGATTTTCGAATTAAGGCGCAAAGATACTTTATAACTTGCAAACTTGCAACGCCCGTGCTTCACAAAGTTTTATTAAGATAGCCGCTTGTATTTTAGCTACTTATGACTACTGCATTCTTTAGCAAGCGCCCGAATTGTCAGGAAGCCGAAACACCGTATCGCCACAATTTGGTTTTCGCTGTCCTTGACATGGACTCTACATGGACTATCTATGGAGTATCCGTGGAGTATCTATGGAGTAACGGTATAGCAAGCCGTAAAAAACCACTTTATGATTATTAGAATATTTTCTATTAAATACTATTTCATAAATCGCTTTATTTACAGCTATTTTGACTTAAATCTTCTTTTTATATGAAAATAATATTATAATTATTTGGATTATATTCTTATATTTTATACGTTTGTCTTCTAACATTTAATTTATTTTATCATGGCAAAACAAGATGGGATCTTAAAGATCGAGGGTACGTTAGAGAGCCTAACGTTTTACAAAAGCACGGACGGATACCGCGTGCGCAAGAAAGGCGGCGTAAGCCGCAACAGGATCTTGCATGATCCTGCTTTTATCCGAACACGCGAGAATGTTTCGGAATTTGGGGAATGTGCCACGGCAGGAAAGTTATTCCGCCAGGCTGCAGGCAGCTTGATTTCTAGAGCGAAAGACGGCAAGCTTACGAGCCGCCTGACCAGCGTGCTCTCTAAGGTGAAAAACAACGACTTAGTGTCGCCGCGCGGACAGCGCAGCGTAGCGAAGGGATTGGAAACCGCACAGGGAAAATCGTTGCTAAAGGGGTTTGACTTTAACGGCAAGGCCACTATGGACAGCGTGCTGCGTTCGGACAAAGCGCTGGATACGGCCACTGGCGCCATCAGCTTTAGCGGCTTTAAAGCGTCTGAGCATTTGAGCAGCCCGAGCGGCGCTACGCATTATTCGATGCAGGCAGCCGTGCTGCAGATCGACCTGGACGGCAAGACGTATGGCCTTTCTGCCAGCGAGATCCAGAACGCGGCGCTGGCACCAGAAGCGGCTAATTTTTCGCTGGAGCCGCCGGGCCTGCCTGCGGGCAATGGCGTGCTGCTCTACCTGCTGCTGATTGAGTTTTTTCAAGAGGTCAACGGGGTGCAGTATCCGTTAAAAAACGGGTCGCATAATGTGCTGCACGTACTGGAAACGGCCTAGCCTTTAGGACATTGTTTTTAAAAGCCCCTGCTAGCAGGGGCTTTTTCTGGCATCCCTTTTCGTTTCACTTTTACTTATTTATTCTTTTTCTATATTTTTTCTTATCATTTGTTATATAATTCTATCATAAATTTATTTCTTTGCCGTTATATTAAAGACGATTTAACAAGCCATAACTTAATAAAAGACAAGCACATGACCCTCCTCCAACCCTCCAAGGCGCGCCTTTTGGCCGCGCTGTGCTGCATCCTGCTCTCGGCAGGCGCTCTCTATGCCCAGAATCCTGAAATCAAAAGCGAGATGCCCACGATACTTCCCCCGTCTCCGACCGCGGCGGCGCTGATGAAATTCGAGGAAGTGCCGGTAGACAACTATACCGGAACGCCGGATATCAGCATCCCGATATTCAGCACGCCGACCCGCTCGAAAGACATCGGCCTGGATATCTCGCTGAAATACCACCCCGCTTCTGCCGCCGCCAGCGAGACTGCCAGCGATGCCGGCCTCGGGTGGAGCCTGTTTGTGGGCGGGACCGTGTCCCGTACCGTACGCGGCATCCCGGACGAATACCTGGTTATCGGAAAAAAATCGGGCATCTACCGTACCGAGGCTTCGGGCAATCCGTTCCCGAATCCGTATTATGAGCTGATCGGGCGTACCGGACAGCCTTCTTCTGACGGCACTAAATGGAACGAGTTTTTCTGGAACGCGCAGGAAAAGGGCATCTACGATACCGAGCACGACCTGTGGCAGTTCAACTTCATGGGCCATTCGGGAAGGTTTATCATCCGAAAGAATGCCTCGGGGCAGCTGGAAGCCGCGATACAGGACCTGTCCAGCAACCTGAAGATCGTCAATACGTATGACACGGGCACCTTTGCGCCTACGGGATTTACCATCTATGATGACAAGGGATACAGGTATGTATTTGATATTGCCGAGATGACGCAGAGCTCTACGGCCAATACCGCCACTTACTACGGGGTAGCCGACGAGACCTTGGACAGCACCCAGCCTACCGTGAGCTATATCAGCGCCTTCCAGCTGCGCCAGATAGTGGACAACAACAACCAGCCCGTCATCACCTACAACTATAACGACTCCAGCAAGCCTATGGAAGAGGTATCTGTCAGCATCAGCCATACGACTGCTACGATGGTAGACACCAATCCTTCCGATATCATCAACAGTTTTATAGGCCAGTCCGATTTTTCGATGCAGAACCAGAACAAAAAGCTGGAGCCGCGGGAAAACATCTCGACCGCAACCCAGCGGACGCTCAGCAAGAAGGTACAGCGCATCGACGTAGACGGCATGGCCAGGATCTATCTGGACTACCAGAAAGGCAGGCTCGACCAGAGCGCCTCGGCCAGTGCCTACCGTATCAGGAGCATCAGGACCAAGACATGGGCCAATGACAGCATCAAAAAAATCGAGCTGTTCCACAGTTATGAGGCCACCCTGGTCAGCAACACCCGCATGTTTCTGGACAGCGTTGTAGAAAGCAACTTCAAGGACGCCCAAAAACAGACCTATAGGCTGTCCTACAAGCAGGGATATCCGGGATACGGCACTTTCGGAAAAGACCTGTGGGGCTATTTCACGCTGATTCCTGACGGGATTGCAGGCGCAGGCTACAGGGAGACCAGCCCTGCCTACTGCACCTATGACATCCTGCAGAAGATGAGCCTTCCTACAGGAGGGTCTCTATTGTTCGATTTTGAATCGAACGAATATTCTTATATAGGCGATACGCCGGTAACCGATTTCAGCGGCAACCCGCTGAACTGGACCGCACAGTCTGCACAGAAGGTATTGACCGTAATCGATGTAAAGCAGGCCTTCTTTACGATTGCGACGGCACAGCAGGTCATATTCGACACCTATGTTACTACTCCCGATCCGATCTCGGACTGGAGGTTCAGGCTATTCAATGCTTCCAACCAAGAAGTCGCCATGTTGAGCTATGTGCCTATGGAAAACGAGCCTCCTCCGACCGCATTTGCGGTCTATCTTCCCGCTGGGACCTATAGCGTCAATTTCAGCAGCGTCGATGATAATTTCAGGACTCCTTTTACTGCAGACATCACGGCCCATTATAAGATAAGTTCTGGAGCCAACAAGCAGTACCTGTTCGGTGGAGGCGTCAGGATAGGCCGTATCGGCTTTTTTACCGAAGGCAACGTGCCCCAGAATTATTACGACAGCCCGACAGGATTTACTCCTGCCAAAGAGAAAAAATACAATTACCGCTCGTTTGCGCAGTCGGCCAAGAGCAGCGGATCGCTGGCCTTTGGCGTGCCCTTGTTTGACTATACGCACCAGAAGACCCATTTTATCGAATTTACCTGTGCTCACGGCGGAAATCCCTGTATCGAATATGAGCTCCCTATCCTCTACCGCTATTTTACGGACTTTAACAGCCTGCAGGCACAGCGTACCAAGGGCTCTGATATAGGCTACCAGAATACGACCGTGAGCGAGACCGGCAACGGAAGGACGGAATACACCTATATCTCGCCGATCGACGTACCCGAAGATGAGGAAGCGTATAGCATTACCTATCCTTTCTTTCCGAGCGAAAACCTCGACCACAGGCGCGGCCAGCTGAGCAAGGAAGAGGTCTTTGACAATGCCTCCAAGATACTCGCGCGTACGGAATATGCCTACGAGACGGTGGACGAGGCGCACGACAGGACACTTATCGGCATACGCCCGTTTTATAGCGGGGCCGGATGCCCGACCAGCTTTAAGTTCAGCACCTACGACAATTACTTATATTGGATGCAGCAGTGTACAATCGCTCCTTATGGGCAGTGCTTGTGGATCTGCGGCCCGTCCTCCAGCTTTATCGGCTATAAGGCCATCCATGAGGCCTATGGCTGGACAAAGCTTATCGGGAAGACTACCAAGCAATTTTTCGGTACGGCATCCACCGAGGTAAAAACGGCTGAAAGCTATTCGTACAATGCACTAAACAAGAAGATCGACTCGCTGACGACAACCCTTAGGACGGGTGAAGTTCTGAAGACTGATTTCTTTTACCATACCGGCAACTCGCCCTACTCGCAGAACCGCATCTCGGAAATCGAAAGGATCGACAGCTACCGCAACTCTGAGCTGCTCTCCAGCACCAAGATAGGCTATTCCAACTCCTTTGCCGGAAACGCTTCCTGGCTGCCGCAGACCGTGCAGGCTTCCAAGGGCGCGAATGCGCTGGAAACCAAGATACGCTATAACAGCTATGACGCGTACGGCCATCCGCTGGAGGTGCAGCAGGAAAACGGAATGAAGGTATCCTACGTGTGGGGCTACAATAAGACCCAGCCGGTAGCCAAGATCGACGACATGGCCTATGCCTCGTTGCCTGCAGGGCTTATAACAGCTGTACAGAATGCCTCCAATGCCGTGCCTTATGACAATTCCGCTGAGGCTTCCCTGCTCTCGGCACTGGAAGACCTGCGTATTGCCGCAACAGCTTCAGGAGGACAGATGACCGGCTATGCCTTCAGGCCGCTTGTGGGGGTATCGGCCGTAATCGACCCGAAGGGCGACCGAGCCTACTACGGCTACGACGGCTTCGGCAGGCTCGCGTCGGCCAAAGACCGCAACGGCAAGCTGCTTTCCGAAAACAAGTACCATTACAGGACATCGCTTACCGACCAAAACTATATCGAGACAGCCACCTATAAGATCGAGACGGCCTCAAGCCTGCCTATGCCCACAGCGGCACAGGCCATACAGAGCATTGCCTATTTTGACGGGCTGGGGAGGCCGATACAGCAGCGCGCCCACCGACAGTCGGGTACCGGCAAGGACCTAGTGACGCCTATCGTCTACGATGCGCTCGGAAGGCAGGCCAAGGAATACCTGCCCTACCCGACCACGTCTGCCTCGCTGGCCTATGATAGCAATGCGGAGAATGCAGCCCTGTCCTACTATGCCAGCGTGCCTTCGCCTGCCGTGGGAGGATTCGAGACGACTGCCAACCCGTTCAGCGAGAAGCTCTTCGAGGCGTCTCCGCTGAACCGCGTGCTAAAGCAGGCCGCGCCCGGCGATGCCTGGGCCATGGGATTGGGGCATGAGGTAACGACGGACTATCTGGCCAATGCTACCGACGAGGTAAAATATTATAAAGCATTGGCTGGAACCCTAACCAACGGCTATTATCCGGCTACGCTCTCGCAGCAGGGCAATTACACCATCGGAGAGCTCTACAAGACCGTCACCAAGGACGAGAACTGGGCGCCGGCTTCCGGCAACAGCCATACGGTGCAGGAATTCAAGGACAAGGAAGGAAGGGTCGTATTGAAGCGCACCTTCGGCTCTTCCATCGTCAACGGCAATCCGAGCGAGGGCTGGCACGACACCTATTATGTATACGACCCCTTCGGCAACCTGAGCTTTGTGCTGCCCCCATTATCTGACGGCAGCGGCAGCACGCAGGATCTTGACGGGCTGTGCTACCAGTACCGCTACGACAAGCGCAACAGGCTCGTAGAAAAGAAACTGCCTGGCAAGGACTGGGAGCTTATCGTGTATGACAATTTAGACCGCGTCATCGCTACAGGCCCGGCGCTCTCGCCTTTCAGCAACCTGACGGGCACGGGATGGCTCTTTACCAAATACGATGCCTTCAATCGTGTTGCCTATACCGGATGGATGCCGGCCACCGTGACCAGTGCCGAACGTGCCACCCTGCAGGCGGCTCGCGATGCACAGGTCAGCAACCTGAGCGAGGCCAAATCGGCCTCAAGCACGAGGGTAAACGGGGTGGCCTTCCGCTATACCAACACGGCATGGCCTACGGGAACGGGATGGCATGTGCTCACCGTGAGCTATTATGACGATTACGACTATATTGCGGCTCCTGCTTCTTTTTCTGATGTAGAAGGGCAGGCCGTCTACTATAACCTTACCGTAAAGCCTACAGGACTGCCGACGGGAACCTGGACCAGGATACTGGAAACATCTGCGCTGGTAAAAGGAGAGACTTCCTATATGCTCTATGACCACAAGGCACGGCCGATCCGCACATGGACCGACAACTACCTCGGCGGCTATACACAGGCCGACAGCAAGCTCGACTTTTCCGGAAAGACGCTCTATACCGTGGCTACGCACAGAAGGGCGGTAACAGGCGCCGTGATGACCGTACGCGAGGATTTTACGTATAGCGACCAGGACCGACTGCTTACCCATACGCACACGATCAACAGCAACCCTACCGAGCTGCTGGCCAAGAACGAGTATGACGAGCGCGGGCAGCTGGTTTCCAAAAAAGTCGGCGGTGCCGACCTGACCGGGAATGCTGCCTTCCAGAAAGTCGACTATGCCTATACCGTACGCGGGTGGCTCAAGGCCATCAACGATACCGGCTCGCTTACCCAGGCCGGGGCGCCGCTGGACCTGTTCTCCTTCAAGATCAACTACGGACAGGTCGAAAACACCACCGGCTATGAGGTAAAGCCCCTGTATAACGGCAACATCGCGGAGACCTTCTGGAAGACGGCAAGCGACAGCCACCTGAGAAGCTACGATTATGCCTACGATGCCCTGAACCGCCTGAACAGGGCCTTCTACCAGAAGAACGGGCAGGCCACGCATTCGTATAACGAGGACATCCTGTATGACAAGAACGGGAACATCCGATCGCTGAACCGAAACGGGGGCAGCGACTCGCATATCGCCGCACAGGGCATCGACGTGCTCTCCTATACCTACGATACGCAGAAGCCGAACCAGCTGCGCAAGGTACTCGATACTTACAACAGCCCGCAGGGCTTTGACGACGACAGCGACGGAATCACGGATCCTGATGATGACTATGCCTATGACGGCTTCGGGAACCTGACTTCCGACCAGAACAAGGGCATCACATCCATCACCTATAACCACCTGAACCTGCCTGTAAAAATCGTATTCGGCTCGCCATCTTGGAAAATTGAGTATCTTTATGCCGCAGACGGAAGGAAGGTACGCAAGGACGCTCCGTATCTGGACGGCTCAGCCGTAGGGGGAATCAGCACGATGTCTATGGACTATCTCGGCGGATTCCATTACCAGGGCACGACGCTGAAGTTTTTCCCTACCACCGAAGGCTATGTGCAGAAGACCGGAACCCAGTACAGCTACGTATACAACTATACGGACCATCTGGGAAATATCCGGCTGAGCTATGCGCAGGATCCGGAAAATCCGAACGTTCTTAAGATCATCGAGGAAAGCCACTACTATCCGTTCGGGCTCAAGCATGCCAATTATAACTCGGACCAGCTCGGCTTTAGGGAGAAGGACCCGGGACCGGGACTTGTGCTGATGGCTGCCGCAGCTCCTGTCAATCCGGGGCCGCAGTTTGTGTATAATTATAAGTACAACGGCAAGGAGTTCCAGGACGAGCTGGGGCTTAACCTTTACGATTATGGAGCTAGGAATTATGACCCTGCAATTGGCAGGTGGCAAACAATGGATAACTTATCTGAATTATATTTTGATAAATCATCTTATGTATATGCTTTAAACACACCTGTCCAAGCTATCGACCCTGATGGGAATGTAGTTATATTTATAAATGGACAGCATACTGGTGATGGTGGAAAATCTGACTATTGGAGACATAGTACAGTAGAAGAAAAATATTATCCTAGCGCATATGGATATATGAGAAGTGTCCAAACTGTATCACATCAATTCGATTCAGAGGTAATGTCGCAATTGGGTGATAGGAATGCACTTTATAAGGATGGAGCGATGGGAGGATTTAATAATACTCTTTGGGAAACAAATCAATCTAGAATAAATCTTTCAAGTGCGAACAGGATACAGGGAGGCTATGACCAAGGAAAAAAAGATGCAAAGTCAATAATTGCTAATCTTGCAAGAGATAAAACTACAGGTGAAATTGTGGAAACCATTAAAATCATTACACATAGTATGGGAGGTTCTTATGGTAAAGGATATGTTAAAGCCCTTAAGGAATATATAAAAACTCTTCCCAAAGAGCAACAAGCGCAAGTTAAAATTACTTTAGTTGCAGATTTTGACCCATTCCAAGCTGGCAGTCTAAAAGCTGATAAGGATATTTTCACTCAACAATTCACCCATTTAGGTAATTTGGCTGAGCAAAAACAAGAAGGTGTTGATGATTATTATGAAGAAAAAGGTGACCATAGTATTACAACTTTTTTTAGCAGTATTAGCAATCTTCAAGAAGGCACTTATAAATGGAATGGTTCAGAATGGCAATGTACAACTTGTAAATAAAAAACATATATGAAAAAAATAATTCTAATAATGATACTGTCATTTCAGTTTGCCAGTTGTCAAAATAAGTCTTTTGAAAAGACGCCTAAGGAATTTATTTCCAAAGTGAATGTGCCAAAAAGAATATATTCTAGCGATAGTCTTAATTTGGTAAACTTAATCAAGGAAGAAATTAGAAATCACCGAGGTGGATATTTTTCTAAAGCATATGATGATTCTACAGAAGTTATCATTGATAGTATCTTATACAGTCCAAATTTTGATAGGCTTGCTTTTTTCATTATTGATAAAAAAGAAAACAAAAAAACATATCCTATAAATTGGACAGAGAAGGATGTAGAATCTTTAAATCAAAATGAAAAATTATCTTATAATGGTTATCATTACACAGGAAAAGCTTATATAGGTATTAGAAAAAAAGACAGCTTAATAATAGATAATTTTTTTAGGATTACAACTGCTAAATACGAAAATATAGATGAAGCTAAGCTCAGATTAAAACAATTATTTTTCGAAGAATATTCTGCAGTTAAAGAAGCTGGTTTCGAATATAATATTGATGATGTCCGATTCTGGAAAAACAAGAACGTTTGGAATAAAATTAACTAACGTTAAAAACCACTCAAAAGAGTGGTTTTTTTTATGAATAATTGTCAGATGTTACGGAAACCCATAAATATCAGAATCGGCGAATGACTAGTTTTGCTTTGGTGAAGTACGCCACATTATTAATCATTAAATAAACAAGCATTTATGGAAACAATCCAAGCTATCAAACCTGGTCCAAAACCAGACAAAAAAGATGGAACACCAGATGAGAGAAGACGTGTTACACCTCCTAACAAACCTAAGCATCCTGATTTAAAGCCTCACGTTCATAAGCCTAAGGATTAAGGCGTGTTGTGATTTTGAATTATTAAAGACAGCTTAGGGCTGTCTTTTTATTTTAGAACCTTTTCCAAATCCATCTGATACCAACGAAAATAATCAGAACCAACGCCAGAACCATCTGCAACAGCGCACCAATCAAACTGAACACGACTTAGTGTATCAAATTAGGTCATGAAATGATAATCTATCTAATTTAGCAGGAGGGAAAATTAAGTATCTTTATGCCGCAGACGGTAGGAAGGTACGCAAGGATGCCCCGTATGGCTCGGGAAGCGTGGCGGGAGGCGTCGGCATCATGTCGATGGACTATCTGGGCGGATTCCACTACTAGGGGACGGCACTGAAGTTCTTCCCAACTGCGGAAGGCTATGTGCAGGCCACGGCGCTCAAGGTGGGCTTTGCGTACAGCTATGTATATAATTATACGGACCATCTGGGGAACATCCGCCTGAGCTATGCGCAGGATCCGGAAAATCCGAACGTTCTTAAGATTATCGAGGAAAGCCACTACTATCCGTTTGGGCTCAAGCATGCGAATTACAACTCGGACCAGCTCGCCTTTAGGGAGAAGGACCCTGGGCCTGGGCTTATGCTGATGGCTGCCGCCGCCGCTGTCGATCCCGTGCCGCAGTTTGTGTATAATTATAAATATAACGGCAAGGAGTTCCAGGATGAGATGGGGCTGAACTGGTATGATTATGGCGCGAGAAATTATGACCCTGCGATCGGAAGGTGGATGAATATTGACCCCTTGGCAGAAGTATCGAAGAGATGGACACCATATAACTATTGTTATAATAATCCAATAATAAATGTTGATCCTGATGGAATGAAAGCTGAACGTTCTCAGACGGCAAATGTTTATTATGACTGGGATGAAGGTGGGTATAGAACCCAAGCTGGTGATGTTTCAACCGAAGAGGAGGCTTTATCATCGTCTAATTGGATGCCATTAACAGCTGATACATTTAATAGTTATGTAAAAGAGAAATATAATGTTCCCGACAAACAAATGGGTGATTTCGCAGGAAAACTGTTTGAGGATGCTTTTATTAAATTTGGAGAGATTAATTTTGAAGAAGATGCAAACTTTGAAGGTGTAACTGGACGTTCAACTTTGTCTAGACCCGATGCATATTCAGATGCTTTACATTTTAATCTTTCGAAACTTAGACTTGTCAGATACAATAAATCTGTTTGGTGGGAAGTTAAAGCTAGGAATAAAAATGTAACTCTAGACAAACAGATAAAAGGGTTTATTGATGGTATATATGAGGAATTTAAGAATTCAGCAACTAAAACTGGAGCAGCACATTTATGCTTAGTCACAACAAGTAATAGTAGTGTAAGTGCAGAAGTTTATGTTTATGCACAAGCAAAAGGTGTCCAAATTCAACATTGGGTTTCACAGTATAGGATGATAGATGGAAGTATGCAAGTTGATTTCGGTTATCGAACCGGTCCTATAAATCCTTTAGTTTATGAATTTAAAAAACCTGTTAAGCTATGATTTTAGTTAAAAAATTATGGGTACTTATATTATTTCTTTCTTTTTTTTGTAGTTATAGCCAAGAAGATAATAAACAAGTTATGAATGTAGAAGATATTAGAGAACTCGAACAAGAAAGAATTTCAGATATTCCAAACACAATTAGATTTTATGCAGAAGAATTGGAAAAAAAGTTTGATATTCAATTAGATTATAAAGATGTTCATACTTTAGATAAACTAGATGAGAAAATCCATCAGTACGGTTTAGAAAGACTTAATGATAGGGATTTGTTTTCAATCAGTTTGTATCTTGATGAGTTTTTTAGAATTAATACTGACACTAATTGGGCTTTAGATAGATTTAAATCTTCAAAAGGGTATTATTTCGTTCCATTTATAAAAACAAAAGATTCTAAAAAGGAGATTAGTTTTTATAGGGATATTTTTAAAGGGTATTTAGAGAATGAGAGTGGTTATTTATTATTGAAATACTGCTATATTTCTCAATTAGCTAGGTATAAAGATATTGCCCCACTATCAAAGGAAGAAATAGAATTCTTTAAATCATTTAACTAAGTTAAGGGTAATGTATCAGATTAGGTGTTTTTACAAGACATAACTCATTCCCCAATAGCAGTAGCTTTAATGTATAGAAACTTATTAAATACTGATGAGATGAGAACATTTTTATTTTTGCCATTATTTTTCTTTTTTATCTTAGGATGCAAATCTATAGAAAGAAGAATGGCAACCCATGATTCAGACTTATATATCGGGATACATGATTGCTTTGAAAATGACACTCTAAAAGTTCTTATTAATGATCAAGAAATTATAAATATTACTAATTTAACATCAAATTCTTTAGGAGTTACAGACATATATATTCAATATTATTCGACAGGGAAAAATAAAGGAATAATTGTCATATACAACAGTAATAAATCTGAAACCCGAAAAGAAATATATCTTGATTTAAAAAAGGAAATCATGTTAGAAGTAATTAGAAATAACAATAGTGACAAATTTCTAATAGATATCAAAAAAGGTAAAAAAATTGTTGTTAGCGGATGTAGCGAAGACAGAAAAACTACATCAATTATTTATTTCAAGAAAAAAATTATAGTTGAGTAGTTTTACAAACTTGAGAGAGTTATACCAAAAAGCAGTTGAACCAAAGGAAAAACCCGAAAAGTGATACAAAGAAGAACAGTTTAAAAACATCCCAAAAGAGTTTAGATAGACTATTAATATATTTTTGTATTTCACAAATTTGGTAAAGCACCAGGGTTAGAGATTATAACTTTTAAAAACATATTGGACTGATATCAATAAAAATTAATTCTATTTATAAAAAAGACAAACAAGTACTGCTGTCTTCTTACAACAAAAACGTGGAAATTAATTATGAATAAGATGAAAAAACACTGTATTTTTTTGATATTAATTCTGGCTATATGTATAAAAAGTTTTGGACAACAAGAAAATCTCTATTATAAAAAGGGAATAGAAATTGTATTAGATAGTCTCATACAAGAAATTCCAAAAGTAAAATTCTTTTTGACCAGTGAGTATACTGTAATGGATACTTCGAAAGACCCATTTGGCGGCTTTAATTGTAATATTAATTTTGATAATTTTAAACAAAATAGTTTAAACAGCACAACAGTTATTATCCCAAGTAAATATCAAGACCGTCTAAAGAAAAATACTTTTTTTAATAAATTAATTTATGGCAATAAATTAGTTGAAGTAAAAATTGATGTTCTATATGAAGATTCTAATAATGTTCTATTTGTAGCCAATATTTACGGAAAAGAAGGAGGTATTTTTATGTTTGTACAATTTAAAATTAACTCGTTGGACGTAAATGAGTTCTGTAAAGTATATTCTATCTATTAAAATAAACGAAATTGCTGAATGTAACCGTCGGTAATGTCCGGTAATGTATCAGATTAGGTGTTTTTACAAAATAGCCGCCTAACTGCCTGACAAAGAATGTGAATTTAAAGTTTACAAGTAAAAAGAGACGACCAATTGGGTCGTCTCTTTTATTTTTTAGAGTCTTAAAAAGCTTAAAAATGATTTAATGCTAATTTAGTGTATCAAATTAGGTCATGAAATGATAATCCATCTAATTTAGCAGGGGGGAAAATTGAGTATCTTTATGCCGCAGATGGAAGGAAGGTGCGCAAGGATGCCCCCTATGCCTCGGGAAGCGTGGCGGGAGGCGTCGGCATCATGTCGATGGACTATCTGGGCGGGTTCCAGTACCAGGGGACGGCGCTGAAGTTCTTTCCGACCGCGGAAGGCTATGTTCAGGCCACGGCGCTCAAGGTGGGCTTTGCGTACAGCTACGTGTACAACTATACCGACCATCTGGGCAACATCCGCCTGAGCTATGCGCAGGATCCGGAAAATCCGAACGTTCTTAAAATTCTTGAGGAAAGCCACTACTATCCGTTTGGGCTCAAGCATGCGAATTATAACTCGGACCAGCTCGCCTTTAAGGAGAAGGACCCGGGACCGGGGCTTATGCTTATGGCTGCCGCTGCGGCTATCGATCCCGTGCCACAGTTTGTATATAATTATAAGTACAACGGAAAGGAGTTCCAGGATGAGATGGGGCTGAACTGGTACGATTATGGCGCAAGGAATTATGACCCTGCTATCGGTAGGGTGGATGAATATTGACCCGCTCGCGGAGAAGTATGATAGTAATTCTCCTTATGTATATGCTGTAAACAACCCTGTGTTTTTTATTGACCCAGATGGTATGAGAGTAAGATGGGCGACTTGGAGCGATATGCAAAAAGATGAAGAGTTAAGTAAACAGTTTTCATCAAGGAAAGAATATAGACAAGCAAGAAGAGAATTGAAAAAAGAGTATAGAGAAACATTGAAAAATTCTGAAACTGCCTCTGCTATATATAATGATTTAGATGCCGATTCTGCAACCCATACTATTTATGCTCAAAAAACTACAGGTGGGGATACGAAGAAAACGGAATCAGGAGGCACTAACATTAAGATTGGTATAGGTAACGGCTCTTCTGATTATTTAGATGGAATCAGTAGTAATGAATCAAATATTCAGGCGCAAATAGGACATGAAGGAGGTCACGCTTGGGCTAAAATGAATGGGTTGGAAAGTGAGTTGAAATCATTAGACAGACAGACAGCTAACCCATTTGATGTAACTCTTTATAACAACGCATTAGAAAAAAGAGAAAGGTTTGCATCTCATGTCGAAAATATGGTAAGAGCAGAATTAATTGCAAGCGGTACACAAAACATGAGTTTATCATCGCAATATTTTTCAAGGAAAGCAGTATATACAGGAGGCTCTTTTTCTAAAGTTGAATATCAGACTACAACATATAAACTGTTAGAAAATAGTCCATATAATGCACAAGGATATTTGAGCAGAACCTATAATTTACCCGTAACAAAAAGATGAAAAAAATAATTTTAATATCGGCATTGTTTTTTATGATTTCCTGTAAAAGTCAGAAATCAACAGAAAAAAATCATAAATGTGATATTTCCGAAACAGAAAATCTGAAGGCATTTGATAGTTTATATATCAATTTAGACACAACTAAAGTGTTTAAAAACAAACTCAAAGAATTTGAAAAGAATAAAACAGAGGTTTTGCTTTGTCAATTTCCGCCTAATATGAAACGTGGAAAATTTACTGAAATTAAAACTATCAACGATAAATTGATTTATTACAATAGTTTGACTGATAAGCAAATTCTCTTAAAAAATTCTGATATTGAACTGCTTTCAAGTAGCATTCGTACTATTGAAAAAAAGTATTACTATGAACAATGTGATGAATATGTCTCAGATAATACTTTTTATT
Source organism: Flavobacterium sp. N2550 (assembly GCF_025947265.1). NCBI lineage: Bacteria > Pseudomonadati > Bacteroidota > Flavobacteriia > Flavobacteriales > Flavobacteriaceae > Flavobacterium > Flavobacterium sp. N2550. Next base: position 630,516 of record NZ_CP110007.1, read on the forward strand.
TAATGTTAATTAAAAGAGATGGTGAAATTGTATCAAAATATTTTACTTATGGGAATTTAAGTTTTAAAAAGACTGAGGGAAATCCGAATCTGAATACGCTTAAATGCATTTTTGAAATAATGTATAGAAACTCTTTTAAATAAATCAATTGGTAATGTATCAGATTAGGTGTTTTTACAAAACAACCACCTAACTACCTGATAAATAATGTAGATTTAAAGTTCACAAGTAAAAAAGAGACGACCAATTGGGTCGTCTCTTCTATTTTTAAAGTCTTAAAAAGCTTAAAAATGATTTAATGCTAACTTTAGTGTATCAAATTAGGTCATGAAATGATAATCTATCTAATTTAGCAGGAGGGAAAATTAAGTATCTTTATGCCACAGACGGCAGGAAGGTGTGCAAGGATGCCCCCTATGCTTCTGGAAGCACGGCCGGAGGCGTCGGAGGCGTCGGCATCATGTCGATGGATTACCTGGGCGGATTCCACTATCAGGGGACGGCACTGAAGTTCTTCCCGACTGCGGAAGGCTATGTGCAGGCCACGGCGCTCAAGGTGGGCTTTGCCTACAGCTATGTATATAATTATACCGACCATCTGGGGAACATCCGACTGAGCTATGCGCAGGATCCGGAAAAACCTCTGTTGCAGGGGAATTACTTGCTCACGAACTGCTTGGTCACGGTCTTACGAATTATAATACAGGAGGAAATCAATTTTTGAATGCAGTACAGCTAACTAATTTATATCATAGAGTGACAACGGGAAGTTCTCGTTTTTATAGAGATGGTAGTGCTCACGGAGGTAATCCAGCTGGAAATGGCGTAGCAATTCCAGGCTCCATTTCTTGGCAAGTTCCATTATATTTAAAATAACTAGATTATGAAAAATTCCATATTATATTTATTGTTAATAGTTTCTTTGAATGTTTTTTCTCAAAATAGATATGAGACTGATAGCATAACAGCATATTCATTGATTGAAAAAGAGATGACTAACCTTAAAAAAATAGGTATTGCAGAAACTAACGTACTTTCTTTATTTGATGATACTGGTAAGATTATTATTTTATGGAAAGAAAAAGAAAAATATAGAGCAGTAAAAATGTATTATAAAGGAAAAGAGTGTAATAAAGTTAAAAGACAAAGACTTTCAAAGTTAGATAAAAAAAACATTGAGTTAATTTTAAAAAATCCTCAAATTTTATCTAAAATATCTAACTCAAATTGTAATGATAGGGCTTATTCTTTTAATAAAGTTAATATAAGTACGGAAAATTTCTCGGATAGTTTTTTCTCACATTGTGAGCAAGTTAATGAACTAATACCATTGACATCACTATACTTTAGCCTAAGGTAATAATATAATTGGTAATGTAACAGATAGTTGTTTTTATAAATTATCAAGATAACTACTTAAAGAACAACATGCTTTATTTTTTTAAATAAACAGAGGCGACCATTTGGTCGTCTCTACGTTTTTAGAGTCTTAAAAAGCTTAAAAATGATTTTAGTGTATCTTAGTGTATCAAAATAGGTCATGAAAATAAGATATAAACATAAAATCCAACATCTTAAAGTTATGTTGTAATTGACACTAATGCCTAGTCCCTAATCTGGCACCAGAATTTCCAAACAATTTACCTATAAAATCATGAAAAAAACGCTTTTATTATTAATAGTACCATTTTTAATGCTTAGCTGTAGTGAGGCTAAAAAAAATAGTGAAAAACTTCAAAAAAACAAAATCAATGAAATAAAGAAAATGTCCGAAAATGGTTGTCTAACTAATTTTGATAGTTTTTTTAAAAGATTTGCAGAAGATAGCACTTATCAAAAAATGTGTATTAAATTTCCTCTAAACATTTATTTTCATGAAGACTTGATCGCTGATAATTTTTCGGTCAAGGTTATAAAAAATCAAACCGATTTTAAATACATTGACTTTACAAAAGATCATTTAGCTATGAAAAATGAATATGATAAATTTACTATTGAAAAAACAATTAAAAAGAACAAATTAATATACAAAAGACTTGGCTATGATAATGGTATTCATATTGAATATGAATTTAAATTAATTGATGGTTGTTGGTATCTAATAAAAATTATGGATCAATCTTCATAAGCATAACAGGAAAGAGTTTCAGAATGAGATGGGATGAACTGGTACAACTATGGAGCGAGAAATTATGACCCTGCTATCGGAAGGTAGATGAATATTGACCCATTGACAGAGAAATCTAGGATTTTATCCATATGCCTATGCATTGGACAATCCTGTGTTTTTTATTGACCCAGACAGGACAGAGGTAACACCACCTGATTGATATATCGATAATAGGTCTGGTAAAAATATTAGGTCAAGATGGTGGCAACTACGTGATAAAAAATGCGATTTAAAGTTTGCAAAGAAAAAAGAGATGATCAATGTGGGTCGTCTCTTCTGTTTTTAAGGCTTTAGAAAGCCTAAAAGTGCTTTTGACATAGCTATATAGTGTATCAAAATAAGTGATAAAAGTTAGGAGGTAATTCTGCAATGGAAATGTAAAAAAAAAACGGATTTCAAATTAATGGAAGGCAACAGCAGATAGTTGCTTTTTTTCTTATTATTATGAATAATAAAAGAAAATATTAGTATTTATATCTTATTATAATCTTATTTATATTATATTTGCTCTCAGAAACTTTAACACTTTTTACAGATTTTCTGTAATTCTTATTGCAGCAGCGTGCTTAAAGAAAAAATTGCTGCTATTGTGTTACTTACTTTATAAAAACAATTATTTTTTATATTTTTAACAAAATTTAACAAGCCTTAACTTAAAGATTCGCAAATGCTTATAATCCAACCCTCCAAGGCGCGCCTTATGGCCGCCGCATGCGCCCTGCTCTCTGCAGGCGCCCTACAGGCCCAAGACATCCTCTGGGAAAAGTCCTACGGCGGAAAGCACTCCGAATACCTATTCGATGCACAGCCAACCCCCGACTACGGCTTTATACTCGCCGGAAGCTCCTTATCCAAAAAGACCGGAAACAAGACCGAGGAAGCCGCAGGCGACCTGGACTACTGGCTCTGGAAGATGGACGAGAAGGGGGAGCTCGACTGGCAGAAAAGCTTCGGCGGTAGCGGGGCCGACCTGCTGCAGGCCGTGAGGCTTACTCCCGATGGGGGATTCATACTCGCAGGGACTTCCGAGTCTGCCAAGGGGCTGCAGAAGAAAGAGGACGGCTACGGGAAGGAAGATTTCTGGATCATCAAGCTGAACGCAAAAGGCGCCGAGCAGTGGCAGCGCACCATAGGCGGTTCCGGACAGGAACTGCTGCAGAGCATCGCGCCTACTCCAGACGGGGGCTATATCATCGGGGGAAGCTCCAGCTCGCCCCGCAGCGAAAAGCTTGCTGCCGGACAGCCGGATGCCTACGGGAAGTCCGTTGCCGGATTCGGGAACCTGGACTACTGGGTGGTGAAACTGGATTCGGAAGGAAAGATCGAATGGCAGAAGGCCTTCGGGGGGCAGTATGCCGACCAATTGCGCAGCATCGTGCCCGTGCGCGGCGGGGGCTACCTGCTGGCAGGGTCTTCCAACTCGCCCGAATCGGGGAACAAGAGCGAGAAATGCTATGGCCAGTCCGACTACTGGGTGGTGAAGCTGGATACTAAAGGGGAACTGGAATGGCAGAAGGTGTATGGCGGCGAAGGCGACGACCAGCTCCAGGCCGCACTGCAGTCCGTGGACGGAAACTTCTTATTGGCAGGAAGCTCTGCCTCGGGGACGACCGGAAACAAGAACGCCTCCAACGGCAAGGGAACCGACTTCTGGCTCCTGAAGATCGACCCTTCTGGGGAGGTATTGTGGCAGAAGACCTACGATATCGGCAAGGCCGACCTGTTGACCTCGCTCGAGGAAAGCCGGGACGGGTCGCTACTGCTCGGGGGTCATGCCCAGAGCGAGACCTACAGCACCAAGAAAAAGGACAAGGAAGGCATCAACGACTATATCGCCATCAAGACCGACCCTCAGGGAGAGGAGCAGTGGACCCAGACCGTGGGAAGCGGCGGGGAGGATATCCTGCGCAAGGCCGTGGAGACCCGCGACGGGGACTACCTGCTGGCAGGCACCTCGATGGGAGCCGTATCGCGCGACCGCTATACCGGGCAGGGACGCAATGACTTCTGGGTCGTGAAGCTCAAGGACAAGAGAAAGAAGGAAGAGAAGAAGAATCCTATAGAAGCCTACCCGAACCCTACCCTGCACTACTCCAACGTGATCGTGGGCTATGAATTTGAAAAAGGCACCGCTACCGTGTACGACCTTTCGGGAAGGCAGCTGCAGCACTTCGAGATCCATGACCGCACCGTGCCCGTCGATTTGGGAGGCATGCCCGAGGGCATCTATATCGTGGAGATACGCACCAACGTGCAGGAAGACTCCGTGAAGATCGTAAAAGCCATCAACAAAAATTAGACAAGACATGAAAAAAATATATGCGCTAGCAGCAATGCTGGGCATGGCCGCCATAGCCCATGCCCAAAACCCTGAGATAAAAAGCGAGCTCCCGACCATACTCCCTCCGTCGCCCACTGTAGCGGCATTGATGAAGTTCGAGGAGGTGCCCGTGAGTAACTATACAGGAGTGCCAGATATCAGCATTCCTTTACTCAGCACGCCTACCCAATCCAAGGATATCAGCCTGGACATCTCGCTGAAATACAATTCTTCCGGTATCGGAGCCGATGCCATAGCCAGCGATGTAGGGCTCGGATGGAGCCTCTTTGCCGGCGGCACTATTTCTAGAACCGTTCGCGGAATGCCTGACGAAATTGAAGTTCTGGGAAATAGTGCAAAAATAGGCCTCTATCAGAACTCTACCCAAAACCATGTCAACAATTATTATCAAGTCCTACAAATATTAAATGATGAGAATTCAAGTGTTGCCGATCAAGAAATCGCTAATGAATATTTATGGGATGCCCAAGTGAAAGGTATTTTAGACACCGAACATGATTTATGGCAATTTAACTTCATGGGACATTCGGGCAGGTTCTATATCCAGAAAAATACCGTTACCGGGCAATTGGAAGTTAAAGGACTCGACGACAACCGGCTCAAAATCGTAAACCATTATACCCCGGGAACTTATGCACATACGGACTTTATCATTTACGATGAAAAGGGCTATCAGTTTATCTTTGATATTGTCGAAAAGACAGCCTCAAATTCCATCTCTACGATCATATCTTGGGATGATGAGATTATAACCCATAACCCTACCGCACTCATGAACTACAACAGCGCCTTCCATTTATCAAAAATACTAGACAACCAAAACAACATACTAGCCGAGTTTAACTATAACCCTACGCCCATAAAAGAAATCGCACTAGATGGATCACAAACACTCAATATCCAAGATTATTTAGGAAATACTGCTTATAGCATCAGCTATTATGCTCAAATGCGGCCGAACATGTATAATTTCAGCCCTCTACCAAAAGAAGTGATTACATGGAGTCAGCGCAATACCGATGTCAAAAAATTATTGAACATTAGTGTTAATGGCATAGCAAAAATAGATTTTAACTATGAGAAAGGAAGACAGGACACCAACCTAGATCATCCGGATTTAGCATATGTCTTTAAAGGAATCGTTATCAAAGACTGGAAAAACAACCCGATCAAGAAATTTACGCTAGAACAGGGCTATTCTTATGTTACCAAAGTGAGGATGATCTTAAAAAAGGTACATATGGAAAATTTTAACGATACTAAAAAAGAAACTCGCGAACTTTTCTACAAAACAAACAATCAAGGTGATAACAGCATTGGAAAAGACTATTGGGGTTATTTCAACCTGCGCCCAAACTGTTCCCTAAAAGGAATCGATCGAAAAACAAATCCTGTCTTCTGTACTACAGATGTCCTTTGCAAAATGACACTACCTACTGGAGGATGCGTTATGTTTGATTTTGAGTCTAACCGCTACTCTAGCATCGGAAACACCGCGATTACTAATTTTGACGACAATCCTGACAACTGGAGCGATAATGAGATTTCTTATTATTTTACTACGCAACAAAGAACTCCACAAAATTTGCTTTTCTCTGCCACACAAGACCAAAAAGTCACTTTTTATCCTTCTACAACTGCAACTGATGCAGAATATAAAGGGTTTACAATTTACAAAAATGGCGTAGCTCAAGTAGGTGCTTTATATTGCCCAGATACCATTCCTGGGTGTTGTATAGAGTATGTTCTTGAAGCGGGAGCCCAATATAGCATTGGCTATTGGTATTGGCTGATAGGGCAGAGTGATTCCGACAACGTAAAGGCCGTATATCATAACAGAATTTCCGACCCGAAACAGTTCTTGTACGGGGGTGGTATTCGAATCAAGAGAATTGACTATTTTGACACGAGCAATATTCCCGAGAATTTCTATGAGCAATATCCAGATATGGTGCTTGCTTATCCTCCTAAAAAGGAACTTAATTACAGCTATAACAGCTTTGGACAACCTTTAAAAAGCAGTGGAGCATTAGCATTTCCTGTTCCTAAATTTGAATATCGAAAATCGAAAAGGGAGTGTACTTGGCGTCAAGTAAGCGTAATATCCCGCATAGATCTTGATGACCAGACGACTTTTTTTTATGATACTTATACTACAACCAATAATCTTCAATCTGTTAGGACACAAGGTGCTGATGTAGGCTACAGCAATGTAAAGGTTTTTGAGACCGGAAACGGATACAGCGAATATGAATATACATCGCCGCTCGATTATCCGGAAGCTATTGACCAATATGTTACTGCTCCTCCTTTTATCCCTACCCTGAACATTGATTATAAACGAGGACTCTTGAAAAAAGAACGAATCTTTGATGCGAACAGCAGGAAGCTGAACGAAACTCTATATGACTATGAATTCGTAGATTATAAAGAAATAACCGGATTTCGTCCGTTTTACCTCCTTTCGGAGTTTACACAAGGCTTTATACACTATGACTATTACTATCAGTATAAAAATTACTTGGCGTCATGCTCTATAAACAACAACTGTTTTTGTGATTTTGGCAGAGTTCCTCAGTTTATATTTTTCAGGAATATAGAGGAAGGTTTTGGCTGGGCAAAACTGATCAACAAGACGACCAAGAGCTTCTTCTATAGCGGCTCCGTGCAGACGGAAGTGGGCACATCCGAAAGCTATGCCTACAACGCGCTGAACAAGAAGATCGCCTCCCAGACCACCACCCTGGGCACAGGGGAGGTGCTCAAGACCGACTTCTACTACCACGCCGGCAACTCGCCCTACTCCCAGAACCGCATCTCGGAGATCGAGAGGGTCGACAGCTACCGCAACTCAGAGCTGCTCTCCACAAGCAGGATCGTCTACTCGAACGCCTTTGCCGGAAACGCCGCCTGGCTGCCGCAGGCCGTGCAGGCCTCCAAGGGAGCCAACGCGCTGGAGGCCAAGGTCCGCTATAACAGCTACGACCAGTACGGCCATCCGCTGGAAGTGCAGCAGGAAAACGGCATGAAGGTCTCCTACGTATGGGGCTACAGCAGGACCCAGCCCGTGGCAAAGATCGACAACATGGCCTATGCCTCCCTGCCTGCAGGGCTGGTTACGGCCGTGCAGAATGCCTCCGATGCCGCGCCCTTTAACAATACCGCCGAGGCTTCCCTGCTTTCTGCGCTGGAAGACCTGCGTATTGCCGCAACCGCTTCAGGAGGACAGATGACCGGCTATGCCTACAGGCCGCTTGTGGGGGTATCGGCCGTAATCGACCCGAAGGGCGACAGGACCTACTACGAGTACGACGGCTTCGGCAGGCTCAAGGCCGCCTACGACCGCAACGGAAAGCTGCTCTCCGAGAACGAGTACCATTACAGGACACAAAACTAAGACGCCATGAAAAAGACACTATATCCATATATCGCACTGCTGCTGCCGGCCCTGGCCGTCGCGCAGAGCCAGGACCAGAACTATGTCAGGACCACGACCTACAAGACCGAGACCTCCGCATCCATAGCCTCGCCGACCGCGGCGCAGGCCGCCCAGAGCATCACCTATTTCGACGGGCTGGGAAGGCCCGTGCAGCAGCGCGCCCACCGGCAGTCCGGCTCCGGAAAGGACCTGGTGACCCCTGTCGTATACGATGCGCTCGGAAGGCAGGCCAAGGAGTACCTGCCCTACCCGACCGCATCCGCCTCGCTGGACTATGACCCGAATGCAGAGGCAGCCGCCCTGTCCTACTATGCCAGCGCGCCTGCGCCTGCCGTGCCGGGATTCGAGACCACCGCAAGCCCCTTCAGCCAGAAGCTCTTCGAGGCCTCGCCCCTGAACCGCGTGCTCCAGCAGGCGGCGCCCGGCAATGCCTGGGCCCTGGGCTCCGGACACGAGGTGAAGACCGAATACCTGGCCAACAGCGCCGCCGACAACGTGAAATACTACAAGGCCATTGCCGCATGGCAGGCCTCCCAGGGGCTCTATACTGCGACGCTGGTGCAGCAGCCTGGCTCCAGCTATCCTGCAGGACAGCTCTACAAGACCGTGACCAAGAACGAGAACTGGACCTCCGGCACCCTGAATACCGCAGAGGAGTATAAGGACAAGGAAGGAAGGGTCGTGATGAAAAGGACCTATGTCTCTGCCGTGGTGAGGGGCAATACCGTCATCCAGTCCATGGATACCTATTACGTATACGACCAGTTCGCCAACCTGTCCTTCGTGCTGACCCCCCTGGTCACCGCCCCGACGCAGCAGCTCGACGGGCAGTGCTACCAGTACCGCTACGACAGGAGAAACCGCCTGGTGGAGAAAAAGCTCCCGGGCAAGCAGTGGGAGTTTATCATATATGACAGCCTGGACCGCCCAGTCGCTACCGGGCCTGCCTATGCGCCCTTTAGCGACCTGGCTGCCGGCGCCACGGGATGGCTGGTGACCAAGTACGATGCCTTCGACCGCACCGCCTATACCGGATGGATGCCGGCCACGGTGACCAGCGCCGAAAGGGCAACGCTGCAGGCCGCGCGCGATGCGCAGACCGCAAACCTGAACGAGGCCAAGGCTTCTTCCGACAATACGGTCAACGGCGTGGCCTTCCGCTATACCAGCACGGCATGGCCCGTGTCCGGATACCACGTGCTCTCCGTGAATTATTACGACGACTATGCCTTCCCCAACGCCCCGGGCTCCTTCCCGGACGTGGAAGGGCAGCCCGCATACTACAACCTGTCTGCAAAGCCTGCAGGCCTGCCGACGGGTTCCTGGACGCGCGTGCTGGAATCCAGCACCGCCTATGCCGGGGAAGCCTCCTATACGCTCTACGACAAGAAGGCAAGGCCGATACGCACAAGGACGGCAAACTATATGGGGGGCCATACCCAGGCCGACTCCAGGCTCGACTTTTCCGGAAAGGCGCTCTATACCGTGACCTACCACAAGCGCACCGCCTCCGATACGGAACTGGCCGTGCGCGAGGACTTCGCCTATACCGACCAGGACCGCCTGCTCAGCCAGACGCACAAGATCAATGCAAGCGCGGCAGAGCTGCTGGCCAGGAACGAGTATGACGAGCGCGGGCAGCTCGTGCGCAAGAGCGTGGGAGGAAGCGACACTACCGGCACCGCGGCCCTGCAGAAAGCCGACTATGCCTATACCGTGCGCGGGTGGCTCAAAGGAATCAACGACACCGGGTCGCTGGCAAAGGCGGGCGATCCCGGAGACCTGTTTGCCTTCGGCATCAATTACCAGGCGCCCATAAGCGCCCAGCCGCTCTTTAACGGGAACATAGCCGAGACCCTGTGGAGGACCGCCAGCGACGACAAGCTGCGCAGGTACGCCTACGGCTATGATGCCGTAAACAGGCTCACCGCCGCCACCTATGTCAAGGAAGGACTGATGACAGGGTCCTACAACGAGGCCATCGAGTACGACAGGAACGGGAATATCACCGCGCTGCAGCGCAACGGGGGGCTCGATTCCGACTCCGGGGCCTATGTACAGATCGACGACCTCTACTATACCTACGACGGGACCAACAGGAACCGCCTCCTTCAGGTGGAAGACCTGGCCAACAACCCGCAAGGGTTCAAGCAGGGAAGCGCAAGCACCCCGTCGTTCTACTATGACGACAACGGGAACATGGTACAGGACCTCAACAAGGGGATTACCTCCATACGATACAACCACCTCAACCTGCCCGTGAAGGTCGTGTTCGGTTCCGAATCTGAAAAAATCGAGTATCTTTACGATGCCGCCGGCAAAAAGATGAGGAAGACGGTCACTACCTCGACAACGGGCGAAGGCAGGGACGTGGACTATCTGGACGGATACCAGTACATGAATGCAAGGCTCAGCTTTTTCCCGACCGCAGAAGGGTATGTGAGGGCATCGGAAGGAAAGTCGGGATATGCCTACAGCTACGTCTATAACTATAACGACCATCTGGGCAATATCCGCCTCTCGTATGCGAAGGATCCGGAAAACCCCAACGTTCTTAAGATACTGGAAGAGAACCACTACTATCCGTTCGGGCTCAAGCATACGAACTACAACTCCGACCTGCTCGTGCACAGGGCAGACCAGGGAAGCCTGAAGATCATGGACCCGAATACTCCAGTGCCCCTGGTACTGGTACTACCGTATGACTATAAGTACAACGGAAAAGAGTTCCAAGACGAGCTGGGGCTTGACCTGTACGACTACGGGGCGAGGAATTACGACCCGGCTATCGGAAGGTGGATGAATATTGACCCGCTAGCAGATGTTCATCCCGATATGACACCATATCGTTATTGTTTTAACAATCCAATTAGTGTCACTGACCCATCAGGAATGTTAGAAGATTTCGTGCAGAAAGAAGACGGCGAAATTTATTGGGATAATAATGCAAATTCGCAAGCTACTACGAAGGCGGGAGAAACTTATTTAGGAAAAGACTTGACCTTTACATTTAATAGCTATATTGATGGGGAACTTTGGGATGGTCCAGGAGGAAGCATGGCAGCGGGTGATAAATTGACATCCACCGTATCATTATCAGCACAAGAAAATAGTAATGGTGAGTTAACTGGAATATCAGCAACCAAATCTGTCCAACTTGGAGATACTCCTGTAGGTAGTCCAAGGGATTATTATCCAGGAAAAGGTGGCAGTAATAATTCTGCCTCTGCTAACATATCTTTCAATGGAGATGGAACGGTAGGCACTTATAATTTGAATTTTGAACAGCATGCGAGCGTATCAAAAATAGAAGAAATCGGATTAAACACACTCGGGTTTAAAATTGTAGATGTTGCTCAGCAATTAAATATTAATTATAGTGGTTCAAATGGAAATCTTACTGTATCTGCCGCAACTAATGTATTTCCATCTGCAAATTTGAGTGTCAATGGGCAATCCATAATGCAATATAATCAACCATCATTTAGGAAAACTCACACTGCACCGCTTGAAAAAGGGTCAATTTCCAACCCTGCATTGGCAAGAGATGTTTCATATTATCCTGCAAAACTTTTTAAAAGAAATTAATTATGAAAGCTACATACAAAAATATTTTAATTTATATCCTTGTGAAATATTTTCTCTTCTATTCACTTTTAATGTTTAAGAACAAAAATTACGCTTTGTTGAAATTGTTTGAAATGAAAAATTTTCAAGATTTCATATACTACTTCATCATATTTTTATCCATGCCTACAATATATTGCATTCTATTTTTATTTCCCTTGCGATATTCATTTCAACAAAAAAGCGCAAGTTATTTTTTACTTATAGTAATTTTAATTTTTATATTTGAATATACATTATATACTTTTCTTGCTTCAACAACGGATTTATTGAATGGTGTCATCAATATGATTGTTGGGCTGGTGTTATTTATATTAATGTTTTATAAAGAAATAAAGAGAAAATTTGGTAGTATTTCAGATTAGGTAATGTATCAGATGTGTTGGTGGCTAATAATTCCATCTAACAATTACAGATACTCAGAGATTTATAGTAATATCATAACTAAATTAAAACAACCTTCGGGTTGTTTTTTTAATTAGACACTTTAAATCAAACAAACTTGGCCTTTATAAATCTAGTATCTGATTTAATTCTAGAGTTAAAAAGAAATTATATATTTATCGAACGAATTATCTGAGCAACATCCGTCTTTTGGATGCAAAGGACCCGCAGAACCCCAACGTTCTTAAGATACTGGAAGAAAACCACTACTATCCGTTCGGGCTCAAGCATACCAACTACAACTCCGACCTGCTCGTGCACAGGGCAGACCAGGGAAGCCTGAAGATCATGGACCCGAATACTCCAGTGCCCCTGGTACTGGTGCTGCCGTATGGCTATAAGTACAACGGCAAGGAGTTCCAGGACGAGATGGGAATGAACTGGTACGACTACGGGGCACGTAATTATGACCCTGCGATTGGGAGGTGGATGAATGTTGACCCGTTGGCAGAGACTTCAAGAAGATGGTCCCCATATACGTATTGTTATAACAACCCATTAGTTTTTGTTGACCCTGACGGAATGCAAGCTAAATGGAAGCCCGATAGGAATGGAAATTTAATAGCCGAAAAAGGAGATAATGTTGCTACTTTAGCAAAATATTTGGGAACGACTACAAAAAATGTATCTAACAGTTTTAAATTAAGTTCAACTGGCAAAAATGTTCCCGAAAATCATCAATTTACTGAAGGTAAAACAGTAAAATTAAACAACAACGTCACTAGGGCAATTGAAAGGTCAAATGGAGGTAGTGTAGAAGAAATTAATACTGGAAAAGCGAAACAAGATGTTGTAAATGATAATTATGTCTGTGATGATTGTGCCCAAATGGCGGCAAACGGGGAAGAAATTACGCCTGAAAATGCATCGAAATATAGTCAATTTCCTAATCCAATAGCTTTTGACTCTACTCCAGGTTTTACTGAAGTAGAAAGCTTTGAAAACGTAAGTTTTAATAAAGGTATTGCTTCCATCGGTGGTCAACATACTGTATCATATTATGGAACAAGTAAAGATGGTACTGTAAATGTAGCCACAAAAAATGGAAGACAGGCGAAACCAACTGTTTCAACTTTACAAGAAGTTATAAATCAATTCAATAAAGACCAAGGAACAAATTTCACAATGAAAGACGTTAAATACTATAAAAAAAATGAAAATAAATAATTTACTAGTAATAGCATTCATCCTAATATTAAATGCTTGTCAAAAAAAGGAAAATATTGATATTGCAGTATATAAGGACGGAAATAGTATCAATACCTTTTCTGGAATATTTTATACGACAAAATACGGAGGTATAAATTATTTTATACCTAATGACAATCAAAGAGAGAAGTTTTTTAGTATCGATAATATTGATAGCATCTCCATTCTGGTCGGGAAGCAAAAATATATCTCAAAACCGTTAATAAACAGAGCTTTTTCAAGAGAAAAAAATAATTCAGATTTTAGTTTTTATGTTGACGAGAAAGAACATAAGGTTGTTATCAATGCAATTGATGATATGGATACATTTCTTTTATTTTCAGAAAAAACTAATATGGAAAAATTAAAGGAAAATGGCACAATAAAAGCTACTTATCTGGAGAGCATAAAATAACTTATAGCTTTGAAAAAGCCTCTTTACACTATGAGTTTAAACAAAGTAGCCAATCTCTTATTTTTTATTGCCTTACTATTTAGCTTTTCATGTCGGGAAATAGTTGAAAAACCTACAATTGAAATTTTTACTCTCAAATCAAGTGATTTAAACATTGAAATTCCATATGACTCAATACAAAAAGAATTCCTTTATGCTCCAAAATTCAATGTAACACAAGATTTATTAAATGAAAAACCTTTAATTACAGATAAAGAAATCTTGTGTTTAGACACTATCTCAGGAAAAATAGAATTAACAGCAGAAGCTATTAATAAAATCGTAGACCTTAAATCTTCTATGAAACATGGTATAAAGTTCGTCATTTGTCAAGATAAAGAACCACTATTTACAGGGTATTTTTGGAGCAGTCTTTCTTCTTATGGGAGTATGTGGAATTCCATAGAATACAATCATACAGAGAAAGCAAGCCAGCCAACCAAATTGAATATTTACAAAGGCAATGGCATTGACGCATCAAAACGTGAAAAAATTAGTTTTGCTAATTATAAGGAACTAGTTCAAATCCTAACAGAATCTGATAGGATAGGTTGCAAAAGCAATTAAATTTTAAAAATAATTTTAATGAAAACCTCCTTACTCAAGGAGGTTTTTTTATTTAGATAAGAACTAAATTTGTAGTTATGGAAGCAAGAACATTACGTAGACCCGCAAATTGGCAAACCTTTGAAGAATTATGTAAAAAGTTATGTGGAGAAATTTGGGAGTATCCCGAAATTCAAATGAATGGGAGATTAGGTCAAGACCAGTCTGGCGTTGATATTTTTGGAATTCCAAAAGGTGAATCGGAATACTTTGGCATTCAATGCAAAGGTAAAAGCGAATATAACGATAATCATCCACAATTTACTGAAAAGGAAATACTTGCCGAAATTGAGAAAGCCAAGAGCTTTGAACCGCCTCTTAAAAAATTCTACTTAGCAACAACTGCCTTAAACGATGCGAAGCTTCAAAGTTTTATTAGAAAAAAGAATCTCGAAAATTTAAACTCTGGGTTATTTGAAATTCATTTGTTTTGTTGGGAAAGTATTGTAAATCTTATTGATGAAAACCAGCATACACATGATTGGTACGTTAAAAATAAAAAATACAAAACCAATCAAAGCGTTAGTGTAACTTTTGGCGATGGCTCGACAAATTTGAATATAACAGTACCATTTCGACAAAAGATTGAAATCTTTAGAAAGAAACTAAAAACCGCTAATATAACAGATTCTATATTAGCTCATAGTCGTTTATTTGCGGGATTTAACATTCCAAAAACATCACTTTTTGGAGGTGTTAACCATAGTTATGCCCGTTTCAATTTGAAAATTACAAATACAGGCATTGACCCGATTGAAGGATATAAACTTCGACTAAATTTTGAAGGAGAATATCATGAAATGAGTAGAGCAATATATGGTCATTTTTTATTACCTAATGTGAATGTAGAGTATGATACCTATCTTGATACAGAAAAAAATACAGGAACTATAATACCTGCAAATAATGTATTGGTTAGCGATGATGTTATGAATTTTGATACTATTAATCTCAAGCCATACTATGACCGTGAAACGAAACTTATTATAAAATGGAAATTACTTTCAAAAGATTTTAAAGACGAGGGAGAATTAGAACTGACCGTGATTCCAGAAATTAAAAGGACTGAAACAACAACATTAGTTTATGAGGATTCTGAAGTGCGAATCATTGAAAGTGAAATTGAAGATTATATAACAAATGGTGATGATGATGAATAATTATTTCACTTATTTACGTTTAATTTTGGTAATGTATCAGATTAGTGTTTTTATAAAACAACGCCACAACTGCCTGAAAACAATATTACTTTAAAAAATTTTTATTAAAAAAGAGACGACCAATTGTCGTCTCTTGTTTCAGAAGGATCCAGATTGTTTCCTCTCAGAAATTTAATACCAATCCCTTAAAAATTAAAGTTTATGAATGTTAGTAGAGAAATAGTGATTTATCAAAAAGATGGGGATAATCAAATTGACTCGTTTGAAATAAATTTATCTGTTGAAGACTTAATAGATATATTAAACATTGATGCAAATGATGATCTGAATATTTATAAAGTATATCAGGTAACTTATAACCAATACTTAAAATTGATACAATTAGTCACTGAATTATCAAAATATCATTTTGATCAAAATGATATATTTTATGAATGTTATCAAATATAACTTGGTAATGTATCAGATTAGGTGTTTTTACAAGACATAACTCATTCCCCAATAGCAGTAGCTTTAATGTATAGAAACTTATTAAATACTGATAAGATGAGAACATTTTTATTTTTGCCATTATTTTTCTTTTTTATCTTAGGATGCAAATCTATAGAAAGAAGAATGGCAACCCATGATTCAGACTTATATATCGGGATACATGATTGCTTTGAAAATGACACTCTAAAAGTTCTTATTAATGATCAAGAAATTATAAATATTACTAATTTAACATCAAATTCTTTAGGAGTTACAGACATATATATTCAATATTATTCGACAGGGAAAAATAAAGGAATAATTGTCATATACAACAGTAATAAATCTGAAACCCGAAAAGAAATATATCTTGATTTAAAAAAGGAAATCATGTTAGAAGTAATTAGAAATAACAATAGTGACAAATTTCTAATAGATATCAAAAAAGGTAAAAAAATTGTTGTTAGCGGATGTAGCGAAGACAGAAAAACTACATCAATTATTTATTTCAAGAAAAAAATTATAGTTGAGTAGTTTTACAAACTTGAGAGAGTTATACCAAAAAGCAGTTGAACCAAAGGAAAAACCCGAAAAGTGATACAAAGAAGAACAGTTTAAAAACATCCCAAAAGAGTTTAGATAGACTATTAATATATTTTTGTATTTCACAAATTTGGTAATGTATCAGATTAGGTGTTTTTACAAAATAGCCACCTAACTGACTGATAAAGAATGTGAATTTAAAGTTTACAAGTAAAAAAGAGACGACCAGTTGGGTCGTCTCTTCTATTTTTAGAGTCTTAAAAAGCTTAAAAATGATTTAATGCTAACTTAGTGTATCAAATTAGGTCATGGAAATAAAATGCAATTTTTGTAATGGCGACTGTATAAAAAATGGATTTCAATCTAATGGAAACCAGCGTTATAAATGCTGTGTCTGTAAAAAGAGACAGCAGTCAAAATATGAATATAAGGCTTATAAAAGAAATTTAAACAAGGAGATAGTTTTGTTTACTAAAGAAGGCTTAGGAATAAGAAGCACTGCGAGAATATTAAAAATTTCAACTACGACTTTATTGAAAAGAATTATCTCAATCGCTAGAAACATTTCTCATCCAATCATCAGCAAGGGCAAAACTTATGAAGTAGATGAGATGTGTACCTATGTCAGGCATAAGCGTAATTTTGTCTGGCTAGTCTATGCTCTAGAAAAGGAGTCTAAAAGCATAGTCAGTTTTAATATCGGCAAGCGGACAAACAAAACATTAAGCCGTGTGATAGGTACTTTGAAACTTTCAGATGCAAGAAAAATATTTACCGACGGGCTAAAAAACTATCGCTATTTACTTAACACAGAGCTACATTCTGTAAAACGTTTTGGCACAAACAACATTGAAAGAAAGAATCTTACTTTGCGAACACATCTGAAAAGACTGAACAGAAGAACAATCTGTTTCTCAAAAAGCTTTGTTATTTTGAATGCTGTCTTAAAGATTTATTTTTGGAGCTAAATGGAAATTTAATACATTTAGCAGTATAAGTACAACGGGAAGGAGTTTCAGGATGCCTAAAAAATTTAATAGAAAAATGAAGAAATTATTATTTATCATTGCGTTACTCAGTATTTCAATATGCAGTGCTTATTCTCAGAATAAAACGATTAAAGGAAGAGTGATTTCTGAGTTTTTTGAAACGATGCCAGGAGTGTCAATTATGATCAATGATTCGATCGATATTGGTAAAACAGATCTAAATGGTTATTTCCAAATAGATATTCCTATTTCTGTGAAAAAAATATTTTTCGGGTCTGTTGGATTGGATCCGACAAGTATAGAGCTTTTAAATAAATGTGATGAAGTTGAGGTTGTAATAATGTTAAGCGACACCTATGATTTTATGACTCTCAAGAAGGTAGACCGACTTCGAATGAAAAGATTCAAGAAGCTACCAAAACTACATAAAGAAGCATTTGAGAAAGGCATATTTAAAACAGAAAAAGCTTGTTATTCGCAAGAGTTTATACCCTATTGTAAGAAAAATTAAATATGAGGTAATGCCTAAGAAGTATTGACGCCGGTAATGTATTCAATTGTGTAAATTAGTAATTAATTTTTTAAAGAAAAGAGGATTAGATTACAGCAAAAAAACCATTGTCGGATTATATTCTAGATGATATAAAAAGAACCCATCCTAAAAGTTGGCAAGAATATTCAAAAAAGTATTAGCAAATACACTTTATAACAATCATTAAAATGGAGAAATATTTTGTAATTTGTGTTGGCTTGACGGTTTTTTCTTCGTGCAATTCTTGGAAATCAACAATAAAATCAGATGGAGGATATGAAATTGCAATTACAAATGCGATTATCGATTTCAGTCATAAAAGTTCTTTAGCCAAAAATGACAGCACTTTTATTGTTGATATTAAAGAAATAAATGATGAAATAATTTGTGTTGGCTTATTAAGCAGCGTCGGTAAATTTATCATAACAAAAGACAGGAAGAGGAGTCGATTACCCAATAGATATTTAGAATATGAAAAAAAGCTGTTTTATTGGAATGACAAGAATTTTGAGTCAAATGAACAGATTATTTACAAGCTCAATGATTATAATTTAATAGATTCTGTTGAAACTGTTGCTCATGCCGAACTTATTATTGATGATGCAAAAAAAGGGGCTAAATATTATTTCTGCAAAAGAAATCTGAAGAACTATAAAAAAGTAACTACAAATAAAGGAATGGGAGATTATAAAGTCCCAAAATTAAATTGTGATTAAACCAAGAGTTATAAAATAATTATATGAAAAAAGCACTTATTTTAATCGCCAGCACATTTATAGGATTACAATTGCCTCAAATAATTACCTTGAAAGAATATTATGATGGCAAAGGAGTAATATTTGACAAAAATTATAAATATCCATTTATAGAATCTGATTATAAAGTGCCTTTTACTCCTACTCTAAAACAAATTAAACAAGCAGAAGATTTGTTTTTTTCAAGCTATTATGAATATAGAACAAAAGTATTGGATAGTTTTAAATCAAACCATAAACTAGATACAAAGCTGAAAGAACCTAAAAAGGTCAAAAATAAATTCTTTAAGTACTATAGACAATATGCTGGATATACAAATAGTTCAAACGACAGTATTATTTATATAGGGTTATTCAATTTATCTAATCAGAAAAAAGCCAATGACTATTTTGAGGGATGGGATAAAATTTTATGTTTAGGCAGTGGTAAGTTTTATCAAGACAATCAAGAATTCTACATTATGAATCTTACTCAAAAGAAAATTGTATTTAAATAATCGGTAATTTATTAGGGTTAAGATAATTTGTTTTCAACACGGATTACAATCCGAACCATTGAAAACATATCATGAGAGTACCATATAAACATGTATTATTACTGCTAGCAATAAATTTATCACTAACTATAAATTCTTGCAAGTCTAGACTGGAGGGCAATACTGACATTTACCAGCAAGCCGTGAATCTGATTATCAATAACAGTAAAGACCTCCCTTTAAAAAAAGAAGTTATTTTTATTTCTGATGAAACTATCCCTTTTAATTTAGAAACACTATCTCTTCGAATGGTTCAAAAAAAATACATTACTGATTATGATGAGATGAAAAAATACAGCGAGTATGAATTAAAAAAGATTGATCAGGTTAGGGATTCATTATCTCAAAAGAGCAAGCTTTATAACTTAAATTTTAAACGAAATCAAAAGAATGCAGTGAGTCCAAAACACAATAGGCTAAGCAACAAAACCAAATATGTATGCTTTTTTTCATTACAACAAGAAGATTTCTTGTATTGTGAATTACGAAAATTTGATAATACTGTTAATTCTGATATGCCTTCTTCAGAGGAATCATCTTATGGGACTTCATATAGTTATTTATTTAAAATTAGCAACAATAACCCTATTGTTTTGGTCGCAAATGGGAAATCGTATTTAAATTAGACAGAAGACATTTAAAACAATTTCAAATAAAACAACAGATGTCATATTCATTGTTTTAAAATTATAGCAACCCCTTCTCTTCCCGCTCATAAAAAGCATCCACAGACAAATTAGGCAATGTTGACGCCATAACCGCCAATTGGTCACAACGTTCATTTTGCGGATGGTTGTTATGCCCTTTTATCCATTTGAAATCGATCTGGTGCTTTCTGTGGATCTTGAGATAGCGCATCCAAAGGTCGGGATTCTTTTTATCCTTAAAACCCTTCTTTTCCCAGCCAAAGACCCAGCCTTTAGTGACGGAATCTACTACGTATTTTGAATCAGAAATGACCAAGACTTTGGTATTTGGAAACTTGAGCTTTTCTAATCCTACGATAACCGCCAGAAGTTCCATCCTATTGTTGGTGGTGTGACGGAAACCCTCGTAGAATTCTTTTCTGTAGGGCTTGCCTACCCACTCCATCACTACGCCATAGCCGCCGGGACCTGGATTTCCTTTGGCAGCGCCGTCGGTATAGATGTGTACTTCGTGGGACATTATTGATTCCTTAATATTATGCTTTCTACTAAAGTTTTGAATAATTCTGAATTATCTTCCTTACCTAATTGTTCAATAAAATTTATTGATATATAATATCCTTTTCTTAGGATATAATAACTATCACTATTGATTTTATATTCATTATTGGCGTTTTTCAATTTAAAATTGACTGAAAATGAAATAGCGTCATTTTCTGAAATTTTAACAACTGAAGGTTTCTTAGAAAAAGTAAAATCATCAAGTACTTTTTCAGCTTCAACATTTGACATTTCTACAGATTTCAACAGGTCTTCAATGTTTTTAGCGTTTGTATTCAAAACTCTAATTTTTATCGTAGGGATTATTCCAGCATATTTTTTAGGATTGTATTTTGTGTAAGTCACTAAATTCAAACCTCCTCTATCACTTACGATTAGTTCATTCAATTGTTTAGTATTGAAATCGAATTTTTTAATATTTTCCAACACTTCCTTTTCTTCTGATATTGTCCAGCCTTTAGGGACTTGAATTGAAAAGCCTATATTTTCAACTTCAAATCTATCTTGTCCAAAAACGGAAAAAATGGGAAGCAGCAAAAGAAACAATAATGATTTCATAATTAATTTAGTTTTTTTTCAATAACTTCAGGAAAATAGATATGCTCCAATTCCTGCACTTTTAACGCTATTTCTTCAGGAGTCGTGCAACTGCTTACTTCAACTTCCGCTTGAAAAATCATAGCGCCTTCGTCATAGTTTTCGTTTACGTAATGGATGCTGATTCCGGAGTGCGTTTCTTTATTCTCTAAAATGGCTTTATGCACATTCATGCCATACATTCCTTTTCCGCCATATTTTGGAAGCAGGGCCGGATGGATATTGATAATCTTGTTAGGGTATTTTGCTATAATATCGCTTGGAAATTTCCATAAAAAACCAGCCAGCACGATCAAATCGGGCTCTAAATCGGCAATAATCTCCAGTACTTTTCCTGTATTGAGCTCTTCTTTTGTAAAAATATGAGTCGGAACCTGAAGATATGCTGCTTTTTCTAGGACTTTGGCATTTGGGTTGTTTGAAAAAACCGCAACTGTCTCGGCGGTCTTTTTCTGCTGAAAATATCGGATGATGTTTTCAGCGTTGGAACCCGAACCCGAAGCAAACAGGATGATTTTTTTCATTGGGACGTCGTTAATTATGGCACAAAAAAAAGAATAATAAATGATATTAAATACATTTTAGGGGGCTTTGTGAAATATTTTTTTTAAATTAGTACTCACATTTATCAACTAAAACGTTGTTTTAAAATAAAGTTTTTTATTTTTGCCAACAATTAAATTCAAAAATTAAAAGATTATGTCAGACATTGCATCAAGAGTTAAAGCGATTATCGTAGACAAATTAGGCGTTGACGAAAACGAAGTTGTAACAGAAGCTAGCTTCACAAATGATTTAGGAGCTGATTCATTAGACACTGTTGAGCTTATTATGGAATTCGAAAAAGAATTTGATATCCAAATTCCAGACGACCAAGCGGAAAACATTGCTACTGTAGGTCAAGCAATTTCTTACATAGAAGAAGCAAAAAAATAATAACAATTAACATCCCGTGCATTCCTAGAGTTCACGGGAGTTATTATTTTTACAAAAGATTCAATCCTTGATTGCTTTCAATCATTAAGATATTATGCAATACCCCTGTCTCTTTTTTATGACTAAGAAGAAAGCATGGGTATTTTTTATATAAATTTATAACTATAAAATTGTAAGTATGAAATTAAGAAGAGTTGTAGTAACTGGTTTAGGTGCCTTGACACCCATTGGAAATAACGTCCAAGAATATTGGGACGGACTGATCAATGGCGTCAGCGGTGCTGCTCCTATAACTTATTTTGATACCACTCATTTCAAAACTAAATTTGCATGCGAGCTGAAAAACTTTAATGCAGAAGATTTTATAGACCGCAAGGAAGCTCGTAAAATGGACCGTTATGCGCAATATGCTATCGTGTCGTCTGACGAGGCTGTAAAAGATGCCAAATTTGATCTTGACAAACTAGACAAAGACAGAGTTGGGGTAATCTGGGGTTCCGGAATCGGAGGTCTTGAAACGTTCCAACAGGAAGTAATGGACTTTACGAGAGGAAGCGGCGTACCAAAATTCAACCCTTTCTTTATACCAAAAATGATTGCTGATATCGCTGGTGGCCATATTTCTATAAAATACGGCTTTAGAGGACCGAACTTCACGACAGTTTCTGCGTGTGCGTCTTCTACCAATGCGCTTATCGACGCTTTCAATTATATCCGACTTAATCATGCCGACGTAATGGTTACTGGTGGTTCTGAAGCTGCTGTAACAATTGCCGGAATGGGCGGATTTAATGCCATGCATGCGCTTTCTACTAGAAATGATGACCCAAAAACGGCTTCAAGACCTATGGACAAAGACCGTGAAGGTTTTGTTCTTGGCGAAGGTGCGGGTGCTTTGATTCTTGAAGAGTATGAGCACGCTATTGCCCGTGGCGCAACTATTTATTGCGAAATTGGCGGCGGCGGTATGTCTGCTGACGCGCATCATATCACGGCACCACATCCGGAAGGATTAGGCGCTAAAAACGTAATGTTGAACTGCTTGAGAGATGCTGGCTTGAGACCTGAAGATGTAGACGGCGTGAACATGCACGGTACTTCTACTCCACTTGGCGATATTGCAGAATCAAAAGCAATCCAGCACGTATTTGGAGAGCATGCGTATAAGCTGAACCTGAATTCGACCAAATCAATGACAGGACATTTGCTAGGTGCTGCCGGAGCGATTGAAACGATTGCTTCAATCTTATCTATCAAATACGGCATTGTTCCTCCGACAATCAACCATTTTACGGATGACGAAAACATTGATCCAAAACTAAACTTTACCTTTAACAAGGCTCAAAAAAGAGACATGAACGTGGTCATGAGTAATACTTTTGGCTTTGGCGGACACAACGCTTGCGTTTTGGTAAAAAAACTAGACTTATAATATTCGAATGAGTATCATCAGAAAAATATTTACAAATTCCCGTTCTCAAGAAGACGGGATTTTTTTTACTGATATCCAAAAAATATTAGGATTCAAGCCTAACAATCTTGAATGCTACCGAAGGGCTTTTACACACCGCTCTTCTAACAAGCTCGATTCTGACGGAAACCAGATCAATTACGAACGCCTTGAATTTTTGGGCGATGCGATGCTGAGTTCTGTCATCGCGGCACATCTGTTCAACCAGGTTCCTTCGGGAGATGAAGGCTATCTGACTAAAATGCGCTCTAAAATAGTGAGCCGCGAACACTTGAACGAATTAGGCCGCGACCTCAACCTAATCCGCTTTATCGAAAGCAAGGTTCCTGCACAGCATTTTGGAGAAAACATACACGGAAATATCTTTGAAGCGCTTGTCGGGGCTATTTATTTGGACAAGGGGTATATGTATTGCGAAAAGTTTATCAAAAAAAGAGTTATCCTACCTTACGTAGATATCGCCAAACTGGAAGGCAAAGTCATCAGCTACAAAAGCTTGCTGATCGAATGGTGCCAGAAAGAAAAAAGGACTTTTCATTATGATGTTTTTGAAGATAACGGCATCGACGGACAACGTTTCTTTGGCGTCAAGCTGAGCATTGACCAGAAAGTAGTCGCCAAGGCAAGGGCTACCTCTAAAAAGAAGGCAGAGGAAAAAGCTTCTCAAAGAGCGTATTTTGCTTTTCAAGAAAAAATCAATACTAAATAATTGTAAATATCTTAAAACTATATCGTTTTCGTTGATAAATTAACGTTAACCTAATTGTTTTTTATATAATTCCTCATTAAATATAGTTATATTTACGACTTATTTAATTTCAATATGGGCATCCATAAGTTGCATCTTGACGAATTTGATGAAGTTGACTATGAGCTGATTGCTATTCATACTTCATTAGAAGATTTCAGATTGGCTTTCTTCATCAATCAGCAATTACCTATTATCTTGAGCCGAAGCAGTGACGAGATTGGCGTAAAAACCAAAGAAGGAGAAGCTATGTTCACGAAATTTGGGTATGATGATGTTGCCAAAGACATCCAATGGAGCTTGGTTCAAAACAAAAACGAAATCATCACTCACAAAAAGAGCAGCAAACAGGATCTTTTTTTGGATGAAAATGTGGAGATAACCACTAAAGTCTATCTTCTTCCGGAACTCAAAAAAGTAGATTATTTTTTGAAAATCGAAAACAACTGCAGCACATTTGAAATCGAAGATATACTGCAAAAACTAAACAAAATAGAATGGATTACGACCGTATATGAGGTGTTTCCAGACAAAATAAAATCTAAAAACAATTTAATTTTCTAATAATGTCGACAAGAAAAAAAAACAAAGATCGTAGCTACATTAGGCCCCGCATGCAGCACCAAAGAGGTCCTGAAAGACATGGTTGATGCCGGAGTAAATGTATTTAGGATTAACTTTTCCCATGCAGATTATACCGATGTAAAAGCCCGAATAGATATGATCCGCGAACTGAATGATGAATTTGGATACAATACCGCAATTTTGGCGGATCTTCAAGGACCGAAACTTCGTGTAGGCGTCATGAAAGAAGACGTTATCGTAAGCAAAGGCGATATCATTACGTTCCAGACGGCCGAAGATGTTCCTGGAACAGCCGAAAGAGTCTATATGAACTACAAGCAGTTTCCTGCAGATGTAAAGCCAGGAGAAAAAATCCTTCTTGACGATGGAAAATTAATGTTTGAAGCCATTGAAACTAACGGAACGACAGAAGTAGTATGCAGAGTCGTTCAAGGCGGTCCGTTGAAATCTAAAAAAGGTGTCAATCTTCCTAACACAAAAGTTTCGTTGCCAGCCTTGACGCCAAAAGACATCAAAGATGCTCTTTTTGCTATTGAAAATCAGGTGGATTGGATTGCGCTTTCTTTCGTAAGAACTTCGGAAGATCTTCAAGAACTTCAAGACTTGATTTCTAAGAATTCTGCTCATAAGATTCCAATCATTGCCAAAATCGAAAAGCCAGAAGGCGTTGAAAATATAGACAAAATCGTAGCTTTTTGCGATGGATTGATGGTAGCGAGAGGCGACCTTGGGGTTGAGATTCCAGCACAAGAAGTTCCGTTGATTCAAAAGAAATTAGTACAGCGAGCTAAAACGGCCCGTATTCCTGTAATTATCGCTACACAGATGATGGAAACGATGATTACGAGCCTTACGCCGACACGTGCCGAAGTAAACGACGTCGCCAACTCTGTTATGGATGGAGCTGATGCAGTTATGCTTTCGGGAGAAACTTCTGTCGGGAACTATCCTGTACAGGTTATTGAAAAAATGACACAGATTATTGAAGCCGTGGAAGATTCTCCGCTGATTCAAGTACCGCAAAATACGCCACAAATCAGAACGAAACGTTTTATTACGAAATCCATCTGCCACCACGCGGCTTTGATGGCCAACGTAATCAAGGCGAAAGCCATTTGTACGTTGACGAATAGCGGCTATACGGCTTTCCAGATTTCGGCTTGGAGACCACAGTCGCACATTTTGGTTTTTACTTCCAACAAAAGAATCCTTACGCAGTTGAACCTTTTGTGGGGAGTGAATTCGTTCTACTACGATAAATTCGTGAGCACGGACGATACTGTTACCGATGTCAACGAAATGGCAAGAGAAAAAGGATACGTAGACAAAGGTGATTTCTTGATCAATTTGGCCGCTATGCCGGTTGCAGACAAAGGAATGGTAAACACCTTGAGGGTTTCTGAAATAGAATAGCCTAAAACAAATTACAACCAAATCCGTTAGCTTCTAACGGATTTTTTTATTCCCTTATTCCAAGGAAAATAGAAAAGAAAAAATTATATTTGGCTGAATTAAAACAAACGATTATGAATTTCAAATCAAATAATCCATTTTTAGGCAACAAGAATTTCAGCAAGCCTGCTGTTCATTCGTATAGCCTTTCTAGCCTAAAAACTTTCTATAACTAAAAAGGGTTGACTTTCGTCAACCCTTTTTTCGTGCTTACTTTTGCAGGCAGCCACTAATCTGCCCACTTAAAGTTTAAAGCCCACTTACCCCCATTATATAATTCAATGAGTTGCAAAGCTATTCGAACGACCCAAATGCCACAAGGGGAAATTTCCCCTTTTTTAGGGGGATAATGACTGAAATAATTATAGAAGTGAAAGTATAAGCTGCTATTAAGCCGCTTTTTCAAAAGCAATGAAATTTACGACCTGCTTTTTGCTGTTAAAAATCGGGAATGCTTTGATGTGGCAGGAGTAAGTTTCTCCGTTTTTTTTATAATTGATAATCGTCTTTTCAAAAGGCTTTTGGAAATCAATCGCTTCCCGAATCTGCTTTAAGTCTTTTTTAGACGTTTTGCTTCCTTGGAACATTTTGGGCGTTTTTCCAACAATTTCTTCCGAAGTATAGCCTGTCATCTTGAGGGTATTTTCTGAGGCAAAAACAATTTTTAAGCTATTGTCCGTCACAACGATTACATGATCTTGCTGCAGTTCTTCTTCAAAATTCCAGTTGAATTTCCAACGATTTGCTTTCGAAAGTTCTTTCAGTTTGGATAAGTCAGAAAGAGCAAGCTTTAGACTGTCAAGGTATTCACCAAAAAAATCCCACGAATATAAAGGCATGGGCATACTATCCAGCGTGCTGGAATGCTTTTCTATTGCATTTTCATATTCTGTGAGGTTTGACACTGTAAATAATTTAAGCAAAGATAAATTTATAGAATAGAGTTTTTCAAATCTGCCTAAAGTTTAACTATTGTTGAAGGTGTCAGAAATCAAATTTCAGCTGGACGACTACTGTCTTTTTTACTTCCGTATTTAGGTTCCCGAGCGAAATTCCGAGCAATCGGACAGAGTCTTTCATCTTTTCCTGATACAGCAATTCTTTGGCCACATCTAGGATAAGACTTTTGTCGGAAATAAAATAAGGCATTGTCTTGCTTCTGGTTTGGAGCGAGAAATCGCTGTATTTTATCTTTAGGGTGACTGTTTTTCCTGCAATACCGTATTTCTTTACCCTGCGCTCTAAAGTTGCCGCAATAGACTCCAGCCGTTCGACCATAAATATTTCAGAAGTCAGGTTTTCATTAAAGGTATGCTCTGCTCCTACAGACTTGGCTATTCTTTCTGATTTTACGGCACTATTGTGAATTCCGCGGACAACTGCATAATAAAAAGTTCCCGATTTCCCGAAGTGCTTGGCCAAGAATTCTTCTGATTTTTCTTTTAGGTCTTTGCCAGTAAAGATGCCCAGCTGGTACATTTTTTCTGTGGTGACCTTTCCTACGCCGTAGAATTTACGAATCGGGAGTTCTTCCAAAAAAGAAAGGACTTCATCTGGATTGACTGTCTTTTGACCGTTGGGCTTGTTGAAATCAGAGGCTACTTTTGCAATAAATTTGTTTATGGAAATACCTGCAGATGCCGTTAGCCCGATTTCTTCAAAGATTCTTTTTCGGATTTCCTGCGCAATCAGCGTAGCGCTTGGATTGCCTTTTTTGTTTACCGTGACGTCGAGATAGGCTTCGTCAAGCGAAAGCGGCTCGACCAAATCGGTATAATCATAAAAAATCTGACGGATCTTATCTGAAATCTCCTTATAGCGTTCAAAGCGTGGCCGTACAAAAATCAGGTCGGGACAGTTTTTCTTCGCAAGATAGCCACTAATGGCACTACGAACGCCAAATTTCCGTGCTTCATAGCTTGCCGCTGCCACGACGCCTCGGGTTCCGCCTCCGCCAACAGCAATCGGCTTTCCTCTTAATTCAGGATTGTCCATTTGTTCCACAGAAGCATAGAATGCATCCATATCTACATGTATGATTTTCCGGTTCTGAATTTGTTCCTGTTCCTGCATAACCTACAAGAAAAAAGTAGTTCTTGATCTACATCCGCTAATTTAAAGCTTATTTAATTGCCTTTCCTTCTTATTTCTTAGTCTCTGAAGCCAGATATACTTCTTCTGTTGGTGATTTCGATCTCCTTTCTGAAGGAAAGAAGAAACTCATTGGCTTGCTCTTGAAATGTTTCCAGATGGACGAGATAATAAATCGTATTTCTAACAGTGGAATATTCCTAGAACGGAAGGCCAATCCCAGCGATAGGGCAAAACTTACCAAGAAATTGACTAGGCCAATAACACCAATTCCGATAATTCCCCATGCTATTAACGACAAAGTTACCATAAAATCTGCTCCGTACAGCCCTAAGGCCAAATTGCCGCTGGCGAAGGTAATATGCCTTACATCGAGATTTAGCCCAAAAAACAAGCCTATAGAGGCTGTAGAACCCATGAAAACCCCAAACCAAAGATTGGAGATGACACCTGCCCATTTCTTCTCATAAAGATCTGCCAGTTTTTTGGTCTTGTCCCTGCCGAAAGTCATTTTCAAGACTGGATGCTCTTGTATCCTATAATACACTTGGTGGTGTTTGTCTCTGTTGGCTATGCTTCCAGAGATAATTCCGGAAAGGAAAAGAAAAACTCCCGCAATTGCCGCATGGAAAATGGCCATGGAATGAACCGGACTCAAATCTGTAAGCAATTTTGTCCATTTAGAAGCAGCGATATTGTATCCGAAGGCATAATCAATGAGCCAGATTCCCAACAAGGAAATTGGAAAAGCCATGATTACGTTTCCTACAAAAGCAATAAACTGTGACCTAAAAACTCGGGCAAAAAGCACAGCAAACGCCTGGTGTTTTTCGGATGGATTGCCTTGTTTTTTCATACCTTGTTCCAAAGCGCGAATCAAGGCCGAAGCTGTCATTGCTGGCTGTTTTGTCGCCAAAGTAAAACCGCATAGGTAAATCGCGATAAATCCGAGCGAATAATTCATGCTGTATAAAAAAGCATGACCGAAATCGCTCGTCTCAACTTTTCCGAGCAGTACTTTTATAATGCAAAGAATTCCTACGATAAGTCCTCCTCCTAAAGCCGCGCGAAACATCTTGAAATACTCCTGTCTGGTTTCTGTAATGTATTTTTCTCCTGTTTTTGCGGTATGCTGTGTCACTTCATACGACAAAAGCTGCGTGCTTTCGCTTACGAGTCCTCGGATATCATTCTTATAGCAATTGTATTTTATGAGCTTGAGCGCTAGTTGGATTCCGTTAATCGTTTTGTTTTCTTCCCGATCGACAACCAAAAGCGGAATCAATACTTTCAATCGGTGGAGCTGTTGGCGAATGCGAAGCAGGTTTTGGTTAACTCGTAATGAAATTCCATATTTTGAAGAATTAGCAAAGGCTTTTTCGACAAAATCATCGCATTGCTTGTGCAGTATCAGCAATTGTTTGTAATAAAGATCGGAAGACGTAATAAAATGTTTGTTTTTTGGATCTCGAAGAATGTCATCAATCTGATGGAGTTCTTTTTCAAAAGCAGCAAAAGGACTTTCAAGGCTATCATATTCGGGAACCATTTTTATGACATCGGTTTCCATCGCACGTCCACTGATACGCTGCGTGATAATGTTCATCGAAAGCAACATTTCTGACAGTACCGAATCTTCTTCAATCGTATCATAAATCGGCTTGAACAGCAACAAATCATGAAGTTCTTCAATCTGCGAAATAGAAATTTTATTTACCCAGATCGTATCGGTATTCATATAAAATACCTGATTGAGTACATATTCTAAGGAATTTTTGTTTGGCTGGTAGGGTAATAATTTGGAAAAGATTCTCTTTCTAACTTCAAAAATAAAATCGACATCGCGCAGGATTCCTGCGTCAGAAAGAAATTTGTTGAATTTTTTATTGTGGAGCAGTTTTTTCAGATAGTATGAAAACTGCAGTCTAATGAAGTCGTTTTTATGAAGAAAATCTAACAATTCTTGTATGTCGACAGTTTTCACTGTCTTTGGTTTTTTAGGCCGTAAGATACTGACTAACTGCACTAATAGTTCGATTTCATCATTCGCCTGCGTCCATAACTGGCTTTCGTCAAAATAGTGCGTCAAAAAAGAGGTGATGGAAATTTTCGGCTTGGATTTTCTATTTTTCATGGAGTTTTAACTTAAGCTTATATTGTAAAAATACGAATAGAAGTGCATTTATCAGTAACTTCGTCCATAAAAACACATCCTATGCTCGAAATAGAAAGAAAATTCCTTGTCAAATCTGATAATTTCAAGGCTGTTGCTTTCGCCAAAAACCAGATTGCACAAGGCTACCTCAACAGCCATCCAGAAAGAACCGTACGCATCCGAATCAAAGGAGAAAGCGGCTTTCTGACCATAAAAGGAAAAGGCAATGAAAGCGGGGTTTCGCGTCTTGAATGGGAAACTGAAATTCCACTGACAGAAGCCAAAAGCCTTATCAAACTTTGTGAAAACGGTGTTATTGATAAAATACGTTATGAAGTAAAAGCAGGAAATCATATTTTTGAGGTAGATGAATTTTTTGGCGACAATGAAGGATTGGTCGTTGCTGAAATCGAGCTCCAATCGGAAGACGAAACTTTTGAGAAACCCGAATGGCTAGGTCAAGAAGTTACTAACGATG
Source organism: Flavobacterium sp. N2550 (assembly GCF_025947265.1). Taxonomy (NCBI): domain Bacteria; kingdom Pseudomonadati; phylum Bacteroidota; class Flavobacteriia; order Flavobacteriales; family Flavobacteriaceae; genus Flavobacterium; species Flavobacterium sp. N2550. The sequence goes on from NZ_CP110007.1 coordinate 661,492, forward strand.
AACGCTATTACAATGCTTTTTTAAGCAATCATCCGTATACGACTTGGAAAAAATAACTCCAGATTATAATTGCATTATTTATAGAATGAAAAAATACTTTATCGCATTTTTATTGCTGTTGGCAGCTCACGCTATGGTTGCCCAAAAAATGACAACGCTGACGTATTTCCAGAATGATACGTTAAAGCTCGACTTGGATTTGTTTCTTCCTGAAAAAGCTTCCAGTGAAAAGCTTCCTTTGCTTTTGTATGTGCATGGCGGCGGCTTTTCGGGAGGCGAAAGGCAGTCGGGTCATGACCTCTGCCGCTATTTGGCTAAAAATGGTTACGCAAGCGCAACTATAACGTACACTTTATATGCGAAAGGCAAGAAATTTAGCTGTGACGGTATTCTTTCAGAAAAAATAAAGGCTTTTCAATATGCGGTGAATGACTTGTGGCTGGCTACTTCGTTTTTTATAAAAAACAGCGCCAAATATACTATTGATACTTCAAAGATTTTTATTGCTGGTTCTAGCGCTGGAGCCGAAACCGTGCTTCATGCCGCTTTTTGGGATTTCAAGACAATGAATCTTTACAACAATTCGTTGCCGGAGAATTTTAGATACGCAGGCCTTGTTTCGGGAGCAGGCGCTATCATGGACCTGAATCTTATTACGCAGAAAAATATAATCCCGATGTTCTTTTTTCACGGAAATGGCGATTCGACCGTACCTTATGGAACGGCGGCGCATCATTATTGCAAGACAGATGCTTCGGGCTGGCTGATGCTTTTTGGGTCTTATTCGATTTATAACCATTTGATGGAGATGGATGGTTCGGTATCGCTTTATACTTTTTGCGGCGGCGGCCATGAATACAGCGGCTACATGTTTGAAAAGGAACAGCATCATATCTTGAATTTCTTAAATGATGTCTCAAAAGGGAAGAAATTCCAAAACCATGAAATCATTGCTACGGGAAAGAAAAACGATAAATCGGCAGCCTATACATTTTGCGACTGATATTATTCTGGCTTGTATTGTTCGATCAATTCTAGTCTTTTCACAATTGATTTCTTCTCTAATATCGTTCCGGGTGACAGTACCGCATTGGCTCCAATCCGAGAATCGTCACCAATTAATGAGCCGAACTTGTCTGATTTTGTGTCGATGACATGTTCTTTATAGAGCACAGAAATATTTTTGACCTCCCTTTCGTTATAGTGATTGGCCGCAATAGAACCGGCTTCGAAATTGACATTCCTACCTACAATGCTATTCCCGATATAATTGAAATGGGCAATGGCCGTTCCAGAACAGATAATACTGTTTTTGATTTCGCATCCTGGGCCAATCTTGACCGATTTATCAAGATAGGCGCCTTCTCTGAAATAGGCATTGGCTCCAACAAAACAATTTTCTCCAACTATAGCCGGCTGTTTTAAAATGGCTCCGCTTTCGATTACGGCTGTCTTATGGATGGCAATTCCGTCTTGTATTTTATAGTCGTTACTCAATCCAGAAATAATCTCATATAGAATTTCTTTGAGGTTGTTGGTTATTTCCCACGGAAGCATTTCTGTATGGTTTGGGAAGTTTTGCGTAAAATTGTCTATAAAATCATGTATCGAAATCATTGTCATTGGTATTTAAATCTTGCTTTCTTTGTCCTTTACTATATGCCAAAAACTAATCTTGCGTCTTGTTCTAAATCCGAGTTTTTCATAAAGTTTTATGGCGCCTTCGTTATTTTCGACTACATGCAGGTAAGGCGTCTTATCTTGAGCAAAGATGGAGTTTGCGGCATGAGTGACCAATTGCTTGGCATAGCCTTTTCCCGTATGTTCTGGATGCGTAATTACAGCGCTGATCTCGACGAAATCTTTCATCTTCATGCGCTCTCCTGTTACAGCAACTAGCTGGTCGTTTTCGAAAATCCCAAAATAGTTCCCTAGTAAGGCTGTTTTCTTTTTGAAATAGCCCGGCTGAACCAAATTGACCAAATCATATAAGGCATCTATGTGTTCTTCTGTCAATTGAATGATAGTGTCTTTCGGCTCAACAGCAATTTTGCTATCAACAATCATTTGGGCGCATATTAATTCGTTCTTCAATACCAACTGGTCAGAAAGCACAGGCTTATCTCCTACTATAAAAAAACTATCGGCTAATAAGGAATAAGCATCGATATTGCCTGAGTTGTCTTCTTGGATTTGAAAACCTCCAAACGGACAATAATCTGGATGGTAAAATTTTATGTTTTTGTAATTAATTGCAAAATCCCGATGACTTTCGGATAAAGAATGCCAAACGGGATTGTCTAATTTTGTATCGTCTTGAAAATTCATAATCAATCTAGGATGTGGCTATCTGAAACAGGCGCACATCCACAAATATAGCGATTTCAAGATTTTCTAAGGCAAGCTATGCTTCCTTATTTTTTGCCAAAATATAGTTATCTAGGCTATAGTTACAGCTGCCGATCGTACTCAAAAGAAAGGCTGCAGCGGCTCCCGTAAATACGGAATAGTCTAACGGCGGTTTCAATCCGAAGCTCAACGTCATCGCTATGGCAAAGCTGACAAGCAGGATACCCGAAAATAGTGAGACCCATTTTAGCTTGTAACCGATAATTAAAAATAAAGGCAGCAATATTTCTAAGGCTGTTGCGACATACGCCAGCAGTGTTCCGATTTCGGGAGAAGCAAAGGAATTGACCGAATTTGAATATTCAAGAAAATTGCTCCAATTTCCCCAGCTGACTGATTTGCTGCCGGGCGCACCCCATAGTCCAAAACGGTCTGCTACTGCTGACAGAAAGGATACCGAAAGGGCCGTTCTTAAAAAAACCTGAGAGAAAGTTTTCATTTTCATAGCGATTTATTTTAAGCAAATTTCAAAAATATTCTCGTACGAAAACTTAAACTACATTAAGAAATGCAGGCTCAGTAATTTATGCAGCCTTATTCGTTTTTGACAGGAATAGAACGGTATACCGACGAACCTCCTACCTCATCAATATTTACATCTAATTCATCAGAAGTATTGATGCTTTTGATATTCACATCAATCGAGCCATCTGCATTGAGGGGAACTTGTGCGTAATTTTTAGATGGAATCATGGTATTGTTTGGCCCTGCTGCATAGGCTTTAGGAATAATCTCAATGTTTTGCAATGTCAGAATTGTCAGGCATAGCGCAATGATTGTTAAAACCAGTTTTGTGTAAAAATCTGTCTTCATAATGTATTGTTTTTAAGATTGTTTCTTGAGGCGTACCAAAATCAATGCCACTAAAAACAAAAAACCACCGAATATCGAAATATCCGGTGGTTTTGAACAAAAACAAAATCAATCATAATTCCGCAAGCGGAACTATATTATTGCCATCCGCCACCAAGGGCCCTGTATAATTGGATAATGGCATTGTATTGTTTGTATTTATTGTCAATTAAATTCAATTCGGTATTCAAGGCATTGTCTTTAGCCGTCAATACTTCTAGATAGTTTACCAGACCGTAAGTCAATAATTCATCAGAATAGTCGGCTGCTTTTTTAAGAGCATCGACTTGCTTTTCGCGAATCGTAATTTTTGCCGTTTCGTTATTGTATTGCGCCAAGGCATCAGAAACTTCTCTTCCTGCTGTAAGCAATGATTGCTCAAATTGCAGATAGGCTTTTTCTTGATTGGCTTTTGCCACTTCAAAACGAGTCTTGATTTGTCTTTGATTAAAAATCGGCTGTGTCAATCCTGTAACTACATTCGCAAAAAAGGAGTTGGCACTGAACCATTGCTGCAAATCAATACTTTGAAAGCCGCCGGTTGCCGTTACTTTGAATGTAGGATAGAAGTTGCTTCTGGCTACATTGGTCTGCTCAAAAGTAGAAATCAGGTTATATTCTGCCGCAATAACGTCTGGTCGATTACGAAGCAATGTTGCTGGAACCCCTAATGTAATTTCAGGCTGCATCGCTTGGTCTTCTAACGTGCTTCTTTCTATTTTTCTAGGCGATTCTCCTAAAAGAATACTCAAGGCATTCTCCAAAATAATTACATTGTTTTTTAAATCAGCAATGATTATTTCGGTAGCATATTTCTGTGCTTCTGTCTGCTTTACTCCCACTTCATTTACATTTCCTGCATCTTTAAGGGCAAGAATTGTCTCGATGCTTTCGTTTCTGTTGATCAATGTTTGTTCCGCCACCTTGATTTGGGCATCCATAGAAAGCAACTGGTAATAAGTAGATGCGATATTAGCAATCAGCTGTGTCTTTACGGCTTGGTTGGCCGCTATTGTCTGAAGATATGCCGCATTCGCTGCACGCTTGTTACTTCTGATTTTCCCCCAGATATCAGCTTCCCAAGAAAGCGTTCCTGTCAACTGATATTGGTCGGTGCTTCTGTCTTGCAAAAAGGAACCCAATTGGCTGTTTTTGGAAAGCTGCTGGTGTGTCCAATCGGCATTTCCAGAAAGTGTCGGAAAATAGCCTGCTTTTCCTTGTTTCATCGTTGCTTCTGCCGCTACGATATTCTGCATGGCAATTCGGATGTCCAAGTTATTCTGCAATCCTTTTTTGATATGCCCTTGCAGGATAGGATCTGTAAATACTTTGTCCCATGAAACATTGGCAAGCGAAGTAGAATCTGTAGAAACGACTTCTGTCCTGTAAAGGTCCTCTGTTTTCATCTCCGGCCTGTCGTATTTTTTCGCGACGAAGCAAGACTGCATCACAACTGCCGCTAGGACAAGTAGGCTTATTTTATATATCTTATTCTTCATATTCTTCGTTTAAAAGTATAACGTCAGACTCTTTTTCTTGAAATGGCTTGCCGGAAATTCTTTCCTGCAGTGACTGGAATATCACGAACAATACCGGAATTACGAATACTCCGAATATGGTTCCGATTAACATACCTCCAACAGCACCCATACCAATAGATCGGTTACCTACCGCTCCAACTCCAGAAGCTAATGCCAATGGCAACAGACCGAAGATAAAAGCCAAGGAAGTCATCAAGATTGGTCGGAGACGTGCTTTTGCTCCTTCAATTGCAGACTGCATCAAGTCCATTCCGTGGCGTCGCCGTTGGATGGCAAATTCCACGATCAGGATGGCATTCTTCGCGAGTAGTCCGATAAGCATGATTAGCGCTACTTGGAAATAGATGTTATTTTCTAATCCCGCCAGCTTCACAAATCCAATTGCTCCAGCAATACCTACAGGCAATGACAGCAATACAGACAATGGAACTAGGTAACTTTCATACTGCGCACTCAACAGGAAGTAAACAAATATCAAGCTTAAAAGGAATACGCCTGCTGCTTGTGTTCCAGCCAAAATTTCCTCACGGGTCATACCAGAAAACTCATACGTATAGCTTTTTGGCAAATGTTGGGCCGCTACTTCTTGAATTGCCTTGATAGCATCTCCAGAACTATAGCCTGGCTTCGCTTTTCCATTTACGTTAACTGCCTTCAACATGTTAAATCTTGCTACGGCTTCTGGCCCATAAATTCTCTTGAAATCGATGAATTGGCTGATAGCAACTTGCTGGTTATTGGCGTTTCTTACGTAAATATTATTAATCGATTCTTCTGTCGCTCTGTCTGATGGTTTCGCTTGAATCATTACACGGTACTGTTTACCGAATTTGTTGAAATCAGTCGTGTACAATCCTCCATAATACCCCTGCATCGTATTGAAGATGTCTGAAATGGATACTCCAGCATCTTTAGCTCTTTCCACATTGATATCCATTTGGTATTGCGGGAAGCTTGGGTTGAAATTGGTCATCGCATATTGGATTTCCGGCCTTTTCATCAATTCGCCCAAGAATTCGTTGCTGACTTTGCTGACGGTTGCCCAATCATCATCGCCTTTATCTTGAATCTTGAATTCGAAACCGTCTGCCGTACCAAATCCTTGAACACTCGGAGGTGTAAAGAACAAGGCTCTAGCATCTTTGAAATGGGCAGTTCTTCCGAAAAGCTCTCCAACGACAGCATCTACTTGCTGGTTGGCTTCTTTACGATAAGCCCAGTCTTTCAATTTGATTACGGTAAAGGCATACGAACCACCGTTTACATTGTTCAGCAAGCTGAATCCGACAACGCTCATCCTTGCTTCTACGATATCCATAGAGGCCAAGATAGAATCTAATTCGTTTACTGCTTTTTGTGTTTTTTCTAATGTTGTTCCTGGAGGCAGTGTTAAATCGGCCATGATGATTCCCCTGTCTTCATTAGGAATAAATCCTGCAGGAGTCGTCTGGAACAAGAAATAAGTGATTCCCACAAAAACCAATAATGCTATTCCAGTTACCCATTTTTTTCGTACCAAGAATCTTAATGAACCAGTATATTTGTCGTTCATCTTGTTGAACCCTGTATTGAAAGCCAAGAAAAATCGGTCTTTCAGGTTCTTTTTATGATGATCTGAATCTTTATGCGGTTTCAAGAAGAGGGCACATAATGCCGGGCTCAATGTCAAGGCGTTTACTGCCGAAATCAAAATCGATATCGCCAGCGTAATCGCAAACTGCTGGTAGAATACTCCCGACGGTCCGCTTAGGAACGATACCGGAATAAATACCGCCGACATTACCAATGTAATCGAAACGATCGCTCCGGAGATTTCGCTCATCGCAGAAAGCGTAGCTTCTTTTCCAGATTTGGCTCCTTCGTCGAGTTTGGCGTGCACCGCCTCGACGACGACAATGGCATCATCGACGACAATACCGATCGCAAGGATCATCGCGAACAACGTAAGCATGTTAATCGAGAATCCGAAGAGCTGCAGGAAGAAGAACGTTCCGATAATCGCTACTGGTACAGCAATAGCAGGAATAAGTGTAGAACGGAAATCTTGCAGGAAGAGGAATACCACGATAAATACCAAGATGAATGCTTCTACCAAAGTAGAGATTACTTTGCTGATCGACGCATCAAGGAAGGTTTTAGTATTGTATGGAATTACATAATCTACTCCTTTTGGGAAGTCAGGTTTTGTTTCTTCCAAAATCGACATTACTTCGGTGATGATATCTTGCGCATTAGAACCTGAAGTCTGGAATACCCCAACGGCTACACCTTCTTGGCCCATCGCAATGTTTTTCGTACCATAGTTGAAACCTCCTAATTCTACGGTAGCAACGTCTTTCAGATGAAGGAAGTTACCATTTCCTGTAGATTTGATTACGATATTTTCATAATCTTCAATTTCGGAAAGCCTTCCTTTATATTTGATTACGTATTCATATACTCCTTCGGCATTTTCACCAAATTTACCTGGCGCTGCTTCCACATTTTGTTCTTGCAGTGCGGCTTGGATGTCTTTTGGCAATACGCCATACGTAGCCATTTTTTCTGGATCGATCCAGACTCTCATCGAGTAGTCTTTCGCTCCGAATACGTTTACCTGTCCGACTCCTTTTACACGTTGTAATTTTGGAACCAAGTTGATTTTAGCGTAGTTCTGGATATAGGTCTCGTCAAAGTCTTTGTTTTTTGAATAAAGCGCAAAGAACATTAAGGCGCTCGTCTGGCTTTTCAGGGTAGTAACCCCAGTCTGCACAACTGCTTGTGGCAATTTGCTTGTAGCACGAGAAACTCTGTTTTGAACGTTTACGGCTGCAATATCTGGATCAACTCCAAGTTCGAAATACACCGAGATTTTGGCAGAACCGTCATTCGCGGCAGAAGAAGTCATATAGGTCATTCCTTCTACACCATTGATTTCTTCTTCGAGCGGTGTCACGACACTGTTCAATACCGTTTCGGCATTGGCTCCAGTGTATGTAGCGTTTACCTGAACCGTCGGCGGAGCGATTTCAGGATATTGTTCTATCGGCAGGGACATCAATCCCAAGATTCCCAAAATGGTAATCAGGATAGATATTACGGTCGAAAGAACTGGTCTTTCTATAAATGTCTTTAGCATTGAGAATTATTTTTTAGCTGGTGGTGTAGTTGTTTTTGCAGAATCTTTGGCAACAGCATTTCCGGCTGGAGCAGCAGCTTCTGGTTTTCCTTGCTGTGGTACGATTTCCATATCATCTTTTAGCTTAGAAGTTCCTTCGATTACGATTACCTCGCCTTCTTCAAGACCTCCTGTTACGATGAAATTCAATCCAGATGTACCGCTTGTTTGGACAATTTTTGATTTTACCTTGTTGTCTTTTCCAACTACGTAAAGCGTCTGTTTTCCTTGTACTTCGAATACAGCATTTTGTGGTACTAGAATTACATTTTTCTCATTAATCGGCAAACGAACAATACCGCTGCTTCCGCTTCTCAAGATTCCTTCTGGATTTTTGAATTCAGCTCTGAACTGAGTCGTTCCTGTTTGTGGATTGACCAATCCGTTCATTGTAGCCAATTTCCCTTTTTGGTCGTATTCTGTATTGTCAACCAAAAGCAGTGAAACTTCTGGAGCAGCTTTTAGCTTTTCGGCAGTTGTAGCTCCTTTAAACGTTTTGTTGAAAAACAAAAGTTGTTTTTCGTTCATAGAAAAATAAGCACGGATAACTCGTGTATCCGAAACGGTAGTCAAAGGCATTTCGCTGCTAGAGCTTACCAAGCTTCCTTCTCTGAATGGAAGTCCGCCGATAACTCCGTCAACAGGCGAAGTGATTGTTCCAAAACCAATGTTAGCCGCAATCGCTCCATAAGATGCTTTTGCCTGCGCCAATTTTGCTTTGGCAGTTTCTAATTGTACGTTGCTGATGATTTTTCTGTCCACCAAAGGCTTCAATCGGTCTACCTCAACTTGAGCTGCCTGCACGGCCGCTTTTGCTGCTGAAGCGTCTTCGTTTTGAGTCTGTGTTTCTAGCTTGAATAACAATTGTCCTTTTCTGACAACTTGTCCTTCATCAACATAAATTTTCTGGATGAATCCGTTAACTTTCGGACGGATTTCTACATTCTGCTGGCCTTCAAGATTGGCAGTATACTCTTGGTAGACTACGGCATCTTGTTTTGCAACAGTTTGAACTGGGAAAGGCATAGGTCCTTGTGGGGGCATCTGCTCTTCTTTTTTACCGCAAGAGGAAAGGGTAATTATTGCGATTAAAATACTGAATAGTGATTTATTCTTCATTTGCATTTTATAAAATTGGTTGATTGATTTTTATTTGTTCTCTACTTTCTCTAATTTTTGAATCGTCTTGTTTAAGAATTTCTCGAAGTCTATGACATGTTCTTGATAAATTTTAATTTTTTCTAAGTCACTGCATTCATCAGTATCAGCGGTCATTTTTCTATATTCTATCATTCTTTCGACCATCTTTTTTTCGTCTAAAACCATTCTAAGATGGTTCTGCATTCTGTCGCTAAAAGAAGACGGTTTGTAATATTTTTTTCTGTCTCCAGGGAAAGTATAATACTGAATCTTTCCTATTTTCAGCAAAAGATTCAGATTTGTAGACACCGAGCTTTTGCTTGCTCCTAGCCTTGAAACCAAATCATCGAACGTCAATCCTTTTGCGTCATTCCATACAATAAGGCAACCTAGTATTCGTCCTGACAAGGGCGAAAAGTTCAAATAGGTTTCAAAATGAACTCCAAACATCTCCACCAACTCTTCTCTTTCTTTCGATATGTCTGTCATTGATTTAAAATTTTGATGCAAATTTAAATCAGGTTCGGTAATTACCGAACTAAACGAACTTAAATTTATGTTAATTTTTTTTCATGAAATTTAAGCATTAAAAAAGCCAGCAGAATACTGCTGGCTTTGGTCAATTTATAATTTCTAACGTTACTCTCAAGGAGCCGTGGTTTTTATTGTCGGCTATTTCCATAAAAGCCTTTTTGGTGAGATCGATTTCTCGCCCTGGCGTAAATGGCCCTCTATCATTTATCTCTACGATGACTGATTTGTCATTGGCGATGTTGGTTACTTTTACCTTTGTCCCGAATGCTAACTTCTTGTGAGCCGCTGTATATTTATTGTTGTGGAATTTTTCCCCGCTTGCCGTTTTCTTTCCGTTGAATTTATCAGCATAATAAGAAGCGTGGACATTCTTTTTATATACTTTCCCAGAAGCCGATTTGCTGGAAGAACAGCTGGCCAAGATACTTCCAACGATTGCTATGATTAAAAATATCCTGATTTTCATGACTCCTTAGTTTATTGAATAATTTCTATCGTTACTTTTAGATGTCCGCCATATCGGGCCGAAGCGATTTCCATAAAGGCTTTTTTCGTAAGATCAATTTCTTTTCCTTTGGTAAAAGGACCACGGTCGGTAACTTCAACGATTACCGATTTTCCGTTGGCTTCATTTGTGATTCGAAGTTTTGTACCAAAAGGAAATTTTCTATGTGCTGCCGTATATTTTTTGTTGTCAAAGATTTTACCGCTTGCCGTTCTTCTGCCTGTGAATTTGTCAGCATAATACGACGCATGGGCATTTTTTTTATGGAGCTTGTATTTTTTTGACTCGGCTAATTTTAAGCTATCTTCTACTGTAACTTTCTTTACTGAATCTTGATACGCCTGAGTTTTTTCTGGAGGAGTTTTTTGAAAGTTCCTGTCTCTTAAAGAAAAACCGCTTGAAAAAACCAAAGCAATAAAGGCCAGCAATAGAATTGTAGTCTTATACTTCATGATAAATATTTTTATGTTTGGCCAATTCATCTTACAATTACTATACCCAAAATTAAAAAAGCTCAAAAAATTGAGCTTTATGTTTTTATGAGAACCAGACGTTCCACGGAATTCTTGACAACAGCAAGAGCAATCCTAAGGTAAAAAATATGGCTATCTTTTTGAATTTTGCATTAGAACCTTCTGCTCTTTTATGCGTGCTCCATCCTATCGTTATAAACACAATAGCTAAAATATTTATGATTGGGTGCTCGACTGCCATTTGACGCAATTCGCTATTTCCCATGATTTCTTTCATTCCTGCTTGTCCAAAAAGAGAAAATCCTTTAGGCGAGACAAAGTATAATATCAGTCCAATTACAAATTGAATGTGGGCAGCAATCAGTCCGAAAAGGGCAATTCTTCTGTCTTTTGGTTTGAATTCATTTTTTGCAGATAGGCCAATCAACGCATTGATTGCAGCAACTCCTACGGTAAAAAGTGCAATGTAGGCAATGCCTGAATGGGCTTCTAGAATAATTTTGTAAGTATCCATGGTCAAATTGTTTTTTACAAATATATCAAAAAATGAAATGTCCGAAAATTATTGACAAGTAACCAATTCAATAAATAATGAATCCAAATTACGAAATAAAACCTTAACAATTAACATTTCTTTAATCGATTTGGGTTATGATTTAAAATTCAATATCCTAAATTTGCGGAAATGATGAAAAAAGCCGTACATATTACCTTTTTGTGCTTATTCTTTCTGCTGGGAACGCAATGTAATGCCAGCAATAAGAAAAACTCATCATTGCCTTTTTTTGAAAACAGTGCAAAACAGTACTCAAAAGAGTGCCGTCAAAGCCTTTCTAAAAAAGAATTTTCTGTTGCCAAGGATACTTTTGACAAAGTCCATAAAAAGAAACGCCTTTTAAATCCCTTTCATAATAGCATAGCAAGACTATCAAAATGCTATAGTTCTTCTTTGATTTTAGGCGCTATTCCTTATTCAAAATTTGTATTCCAAAAGCATTTTGAATCGCTGGTCTTTTCATCCGAGCATTCCTTGCACAATTCTTTTTGTCCTAAAGGGAAACTGCTTTCCATATTTTATTCTTTTCAGGCTTTCTGGTAATAACTAATTGAGTTTTGCTTTTGAGATTCTTTTTAGAATCTTGTCAAAGAATGTCCAATTAAATTAGTACAGCATGAATGAATTAGAAAATACGGCAACGGCAGCCTCACACCATCTTTATCCTCTGATAAGCGATTTGGGATTAATCCTGATGACCGCTGGTGTTGCTATCTTGCTTTTCAAGAAAATAAAACAGCCTTTGGTTTTAGGGTATTTGATTGCCGGGTTTTTGGCAGGGCCTTATTTTACGTTATTCCCTTCGGTAAAAGATGTTCAGAACGTAGAAGTCTGGGCAGAAATCGGCGTCATCATCTTGCTTTTTAGCTTGGGACTGGAATTCAGCTTTAAGAAATTAATGAAGGTTGGAGGAACCGCTTCGATTACCGCCCTCGTCCAGATTGTCTCCATGGTATTTTTAGGTTATTGGTGCGGACAAATGATGGGCTGGTCGTCTATGGACAGTATTTTCCTCGGCGTTATCTTATCGATTTCATCTACAACTATTATTCTTCGAGCTTTTGACGAATTGGGTGTAAAAGGCCAGAAATTTGCGGGAATTGTTTTTGGCGCCTTGATTGTTGAAGACATTGTCGCCATCTTGATGATGGTATTGCTTTCTACTGTCGCTATCAGCCAGCAGTTTTCGGGAATGGAACTTTTTGAATCGGTACTGAAACTTTTGTTCTTTTTGATATTATGGTTTGTCGGCGGTATTTTTTTCATCCCGACATTATTAAAAAAAGCAAAGAATCTCTTGAGCGATGAAACGCTGCTGATTGTTTCCCTAGCTTTATGTTTGATGATGGTAATCTTAGCAACTATGGCTGGATTTTCGCCTGCTTTGGGAGCTTTTATCATGGGTTCGATTATTGCCGAAACTACCAAGGCAGAACGTATCGAACATCTTATAAAACCTGTAAAGGACCTTTTTGGAGCCGTCTTCTTCGTGTCGGTCGGAATGCTTATCAATCCGAGTACTTTGGCAGAATATGCTATTCCTGTAGTTGTAATCACCTTGCTGACCGTTTTTGGAAAAACCTTAAGTTCTACTATCGGGACGCTTATTTCTGGACAGCCTTTAAAACAATCCGTACAGACTGGAATGAGCCTTGCACAGATCGGGGAGTTTTCGTTTATCATTGCGACTTTGGGTATGACACTTGGCGTGACCAGCAGTTTCTTATATCCTATTGTGGTTGCCGTTTCCGCTATTTCCACATTTACGACACCTTTTATGATCAAGCTTTCGATTCCGGTGTACAACATGCTGGAAAAAAATCTTCCTAAAAAATGGACCAAGGCAATTGAAAGCTACAGCTCAAGCTCGCAAACCATCAAGGCTACGAGCAACTGGGTATTGTTCTTACGAGCCAGCATCATCCAGATTATTATACATTCAGTAGTTATCATTGCGGTTATCTTGCTTTCCTCTAGAGTCTTGTTGCCAATGGTGAATGGTTCGCAATGGGCCAACGTTGTTATCGCAGTAGTGACGCTTTTGTGCATTTCTCCTTTTTTATGGGCTTTGTCCTTGCGAAAGGTTGCCGTAAACGCCTATGAAGAATTAAAAAAAGAAAGAAAGTTTCTCGGACCAATCCGAATCGTGAATTTAATCCGGATTCTTTTCACTCTGTTTTTTATCGGACTTCTACTAAACAGCTTCTTCTCTAATTTTATCGCTTTTGCCGCGCTAGTAATTTTTGTGGTGGCCTATCTGGCTTTCCCGAAAAAACTGCAATTGTTGTATGACAAGATTGAGAACCGTTTTATGCAGAATTTAAACGACCGAGAAAACACAGAGGCTTCAAAAAGCAAAAAAGAACTTTCTCCTTGGGATGCGCACATGACGACTTTTGAAATAAGCGCCGAATCGAATATTGTCGGAAAACCTTTGCATCAGCTTGAGCTTCGAGAACGAATCGGAATCAATATTGCGGCTATCAAACGCGGGAATATTACGATTAATGTGCCGAATCGCAACGAACAGATTTATCCGAACGATGTTCTTTATATCATCGGGACCGACAGGCAGATTGATAAATTCAAGATTTACATACAGCAGAGTATTGTCGCGGTTCCCGAAGACAATGCCGAAACGGTCTTGAAGAATTTCGAATTGAAAAATGAGGATTTTATCGGAAAGACAATCCGCGAATCGCAATTGCGGGAAAAAACAAACGGACTCGTTGTCGGAATCGAGCGGGAAGGCCGACGAATGATGAATCCGGAATCGCATGTCGTTTTGGAAAAAGATGACATCATCTGGATTGTTGGCGACAAGAAAAAAATGAATTCTATTACACTAAATGCTTCTTAATATTATTTACTTAACTAAATTTTCAAATGGATAATTTTGATTGGAAACAGCTCATTAACCCCGAATTCTACATAGCCATGGAACTTGGAGGCGTTAGCATTGGACTGTATGTTGTGCTTTTTATTGTTTTTGCAGAAACTGGATTGTTTGCCGGATTTTTCCTCCCAGGCGATAGCCTTTTATTTTTAGCCGGAATTTACAGCCGGGAACTCATCGAGAATCTAGTGTTTATTGAAAATGATTTTGGGAATGTGGCCTTGCTTGCCACTCTGGTCGCTCTTTCTGGAATTATCGGAAATACTGTCGGTTATTGGTTTGGCGCCAAAAGCGGCTGGTACTTATATAAAAAAGAAGATAGCTTCTGGTTCAAGAAAAAATACCTTGAGCAGTCACGCGTATTTTTTGAAAAATATGGTGGAAAAGCGATCATCATTGCACGTTTTATGCCTGTATTAAGGACTTTTGCTCCTATTATTGCGGGTATCGTACAAATGGACAAGAAACGTTTTATGTTTTATAATATCTTAAGCTCTTTTCTTTGGGCTTTCAGCTTGATCATGGCCGGACATTATTTGTATGGCTTGTTCTTGAGCAAATTTGATATCGATCTGAAAAAGCATATCGAAATTATCATTCTTATTATCGTAGCGGCAACGACCATTCCTTTGGTGGTTAAATTTCTTAAAGGAAATAAGGAAACACCGGAAAATAATACCGAAGAATAAAAAAAGCCTCTCAAATGAGAGGCTTTTTCAACTAACTACACACAAACTAAAAATTATAACGAATCGTAAAGTTCCAAGTTCTGCCTAGGCCGAAATATCCTTGGTTGGCATCTGCGATTCCATCATATACTTTTCCTGAAGATTGGTACGTAGAGAAATCTGTAGAACTGCTAGGATTTACTCTATCTGTAACTTTGATATTTGTTCTCAATTCTGAGATATAAATGGTATGCAATAAATTGTCTACATTAAGCCTGAAGTTTACAGATTTCGATTTGTCTTTTCCTACCAGCATTTTGTAAGACAAGCCTGCATCGACAACACCATAAGAAGGAAGTTCAAGGTTGTCTTTTACAGCTCCAACATTAGAGTAGATTTTATCGTAAAATCTGTAATCTGCATCAATAGACAGTCTTTCAACAACTGTAAATTTAAATCCAGCACCAGCTGAAAACTGCGCTGCATCTCCTACTTTTCCGCCATCAACATCCGCTTCTGTAACATTCAAGACGTTTCTATCTTGATCTCTTACTGTTGTAACAACATTGCCTTTGTATTCCCAATTTCCTGCAGAAACAAAGCCTCTTAAATCTAAGTTAGACAATGGTTTTGCTACAAAATCAAACTCGATTCCTGTATGCAACTGCTCCACTCCTTCATTGGTAGAAAAGATTTCTGTTCCAGCCGATACAGGGTTTCCGTTGATTACTTCGTCTGCCGCCGCGATTCTTGAAGTCGTCTTAACTCTATCTTTCCACGAAGTTCTATAACCATTCACATTGGCCGTGAAGTAAGTACTCTTAAAGCTATATCCTGCTTCAAGGCCTAAGATTTTCTCGTTTTCAGTTAATGGGTTCACTTGGTTTGTAAAGTTCAGGTAGATATTGTCATGATAAGGCTGGCGAGAATAGTAGCCTGCATTTACGTACACCGAATTTTGATCGTTTATATTGAAGCTACCTCCTGCCTTAACATTATATCCAGTGTTATTGACTTTTTCTGAATCTTTAAATTCTCTTAAATAATCATATCTGTCAAATCTTTGGTGCGACTGGTTTGAGATGGCTCCTTGAAAAAATCCAGAAAACAGGTCGTTAGAATATTCTATTTGGCCGAAGACTCCACCGTAAGAAATTCTTTCGCTGTTGTCATAATCAATTCTTTGGTTTTCTCCAATCGTATTGAAAGTAGCGCCCCAAGCATGTACGTTCTGAGATTCTGTAACGGTATTGAAAACTGGGCTTCCGACTGGCTGATTAGAGCCATCTCTCAAAGTCCTGCTTTCTGTCCAGTTATTTAAGCCTAAGAAATTCTCCACTTGACGGTAGTGCGTTCCGTAGTACGTCCTTAAATCGGCACCTACATTAAAAACAAGGTTTTCGCTCAATTGGTGCTTGAAATTAGAAACAAGTCCATACCAGTTATGGTTATTCATTGAAGAACGGATAAGATACGACTTGTTATCTCCCATTACTCCATTTCCTACAGCAGCGTTTCTGTCTCTGATAGCGTCAAAATCAATCAAACCATTAGTTCTGATTGCAGATGCGCCATAATTTCCAGTTCCACCTCCACGTCCCCATGAAGCATATAGAACTGTAGACAATTCTGATTTATCACTCATTTCCCAATCCCAGTTAAGGTTGGCAACCGGCTTATGGTAAAAATTCGTTCTTTCTGATTGGTATTTGCCGTTCAGAGATCCCCAGTTATTGTTGTATTTTCTGCCGTAAGTCTGGTAATCTGAAAGTCTTTTTGTGAAATTTTGGTCGTGCTTTTGAGGAGCACCTGTAATCAAGAAGTTAAGGTTGTGCTTTTCAGCTGGCTTGTATCCGAATGAGATGAAATAGTTTTGGCCTTCTCCTCTAGTTCCGTCATTATAACCGTCACCTTGCCAATGGGTCAACATTACGCTGACACCAAATTTGTTATTTATCATTCCTGTATTGTAGGCTGCCGTTGTCTTTAGGTAGTCATTGTTTGCTACGCCAGCAGAAATAAATCCTCCTTCTCTTTTAGAAGTAGCTTTAGTGATAAAGTTTACTGTTCCTCCCACAGAAGAAATCGCCAATTTTGATGATCCAAGACCTCTCTGGATTTGAATTCCGTTAGCGATATCGGCCATACCTGACCAGTTTGACCAATACATCAAGCCGTCTTCCATTCCATTGATGGGCTGACCGTTTAATAAAAAGGCCGTGTTATCTTGTGCAAAACCTCTGACAGAGACTCTAGAATCTCCAAAACCTCCCGCTTGTCCGGCTACGTAAACAGATGGCGTATTTACCATCGTCTGCGTAATATCTGAAGAGCCCACTTTTTCTTGAATTTCAGAAGATGTAAGTGTGGAAACCGCAATTGGAGTCTTTCTGTCTTTTGCTAGGTCAATGATACCTCTACCAACAATCACGACTTCGTCTAATTGGCTAGAATCAGATTCTAGGGTAATTGTTCCCAAGTCGACCGTTTGTGATGATGTAGCAGAAAAGGAAATTGTTTTTGTAGTATATCCTACAAAGGTTATAACGACTTCTCCTTGTGTTTTTGACGTACTTATGCTGAATTTACCGTCAATGTCTGTTGAAGCTCCTTCTCCTGTCCCTTTGACAGTAACGTTCGCTGCAGGCAACGAGCCGTTCATTTCAGAATCGACGATTGTTCCTGTAATTTTTGTCTGTGAAAATGCTGTTGATACTGAAAAAATCAGCAGCAAAGACAGCATGAATTGTTTTAGATCCTTCATTTTACTAGTTGGTTAGAATTTTCGACAAAGGTCTGTTAACAATTATTTTTTGATGTTAGATTATTATTATAAAATCAAAAAGTATTCTTAACATTAGAAACAGGAAACATAAAAAAAGCCCTTTAAATAAGGGCTTTTTAATTTATATTTTGATAATTACTGTTTATCTAAAAAGTAACGCAGCAATAAAGTTGTAGAACTGTCATGTGTTTTTACGACACCTGAATTAATTTCTTCAAGGATTGAATTGGCCAACTGTTTTCCTAATTCTACTCCCCATTGGTCATAACTGAAAATATTCCAGATAACGCCTTGCACAAAGATCTTGTGCTCGTATAAAGAAATCAATGAACCTAGAGTTTCTGGAGTCAGTTTTTGGATTAAGAGTGTATTTGTCGGCTTGTTTCCTTGAAAAATCTTGAAAGGCGTCAGGAAGTCAGCAGCCCCGGAAGAAACATTTACTTTTGTAAATTCAGCTCGTACCTGATCTTCTGTTTTTCCATTCAGCAAAGCTTCCGTCTGGGCAAAGAAATTAGACATCAGCTTGTTGTGATGGTCTTCATCGCCATACAAAGGCTTCACAAAACCGATAAAATCTGTAGGAATTAATTTTGTGCCTTGGTGGATTAATTGGAAAAACGCGTGTTGCGAGTTTGTTCCTGGCTCTCCCCAAATAATCGTTCCTGTTTGGTAATTTACCGGATTGCCGTCTCTTCCTACGCTTTTTCCGTTGCTTTCCATGATTCCTTGTTGTAAATAAGGAGCCAATTTTTGAAGATATTGTGTATACGGAATCAAGGCTTCGCTTTCTGCCCCGAAGAAATTGTTGTACCACACGCTTAGCAATGCTAAAACGACTGGAATATTTGTATTGAATTCGGCTGTCTTGAAATGTTCGTCCATTTCGTTAGCGCCTTTCAGCAATTTGTTGAAATTATCAAAGCCGACCGCTAGGCTGATTGACAAACCTACTGCGCTCCATAGCGAGAATCTTCCGCCAACCCAATCCCACATTGGGAAAACGTTGTCAGGATTGATTCCGAATTCGGTCACTTTTTGAATATTGGTAGAAACCGCCACAAAATGTTTGGCAACGTCTTCTTGTTTTGCCGATTTCAAAAACCATTTTCTTACGGTTTCTGAATTAGAAAGTGTTTCTTGCGTCGTAAATGTTTTTGAAACTACTACAAAAAGCGTTGTTTCAGGGTTTAGGTTTTTGATTTTTTCATTTACGTGATCGCCGTCTACATTCGAAATAAAATGAACATTCAGGTGATTTTTATAAAATTGCAAAGCTTCTACAGCCATTGCCGGACCAAGGTCTGAGCCTCCAATTCCAATGTTTACGACATCTGTAAAAGCTTTTCCTGTGAATCCTTTTCTTTCTCCATTAATGATTTCCTGTGAAAATGCCTTGATTTTCTCTTTTACCTCATAGACTTCAGGAATGACATTCTGCCCATCTACTAAAACTACAGATGATTCTGGAGCTCTTAAAGCGGTATGAAGAACGGCTCTGTTTTCGGTTTCATTGATGATGTCGCCTTCAAAATATTTTGCGATTGCTTCTTTTAGATTTACTTCTTCGGCAAGCGACAAAAGCAGGCTTATTGTTTCTTCGGTAATAATATTTTTAGAATAATCTACCAGAAAATCATTCCATTGAAGATTAAATTTTGCAGCTCTGGAACTGTCATTGGCAAACATTTCCTGCATCGAGGCGTATTGCATCGTAGTAAAATGTTCGCGCAATTTTTGCCAAGCAACTGTTCCTGACGGATTGGTTTTACCTAAAGCCATTGTATTGAAAATTAAATTGAGTAGTCTTTATTGAAGGCTCAAATTTAGGCAATATGATTTATTTTTTGAATTTAATTGTAGCAATACTGTCCAATTCTTTTTTCAGAGGCGTCATTTCGGCTATAAACCTTGGCTTACACTTGGCATCCATTGGAATGGAATTTGGCAGCTTCTGCTTCAAGGCATCGACTTGTACGCCGTTTTTCCAAAAGCGATAGCAAACGTGCGGTCCGGTTGCCAGACCTGTGCTTCCTACTTTTCCGATGACATCGCCTTGGGAAACTCTCTGTCCTCTGCGGACAAGAATCTTAGACATGTGAAGGTATTGGGTCGAATAGGTTCCGTTGTGTTTTACTTTTACAAAGTTTCCGTTTCCGGCTGTATACCCGGTTTTTTCTACGACTCCATTTGCCGTCGTAATAATCGGAGTTCCTGATGGCGCTGCATAATCGGTTCCATTATGCGCTTTGAATCGCTGTTGTACGGGATGGAATCTTCTTGTTGAGAATTTTGAAGAAATCCTGAATCCAAACTTCAAAGGGGCTTTTAAGAACATTGTCTTGAGCACTTTTCCTTCTTCGTCATAATAGTTTACTTTTTTTGCAGTGGTATCTTGCTTGAAAGGAAACGCATAGATTTTCTTGCCTTTGTATTCGAAAAAAGAGGCTTCGAGGCTTTCTACTCCGGCATAAATTGTATCGCTGATGTATTTTTCATTAAAAGTAACGGCAAATTTGTCACCTTTTTGAATCTTGAAGAAATCGACTGAATAGGCGTAAATATCAGCCAGATTTTGTGCCAGAGAAGCATCGACTCCAGCTTTACTTAAGGTTTCTGATAACGAGCCTTCAATTTCTGTCGCAATCGTTCTTCGCTTTATGGTAATTGGTTTTTTATTTCTATACGCGACTATCGAATCTCTCAAGTCAATCACATTGTAGTGGATATTGTCTGGCTGGTAGATAAAAACCTGAACGGTATTGGGTGCCTTTTTAGATTTTAAGATGGTATAAGGCCTTCCTGCGCGGATGTCTCTAAAATTAAAAGAATCTTTAGCTTTTTCTGTTATTTCGTGTACTTTGTATTTTCCCAAATCATGCTTGTCCATCAATGTCCCGAAAGTATCTCCGTTTTTGACAGTATCGTTAACAACTTGGAAATCATTCAGCGTAAAGCCAAATTCAACAACAATGGGTTCTTTTACAGGAACTTCGGTCTTATTTTCTTTGTCGTTCTTTTCCTCTTTGTCGTTGCAGGAAATCAGGGTGAATAGCAATAGTAGGGTTAAAACAGCGTATTTCAAATCGTATTCTTTAAATCTATTAGACGTTTTTTTCTTCTCCCCAAGATGCTAGTTCTTCTGGAGACCATAATTCAGGAAAAAATATCCTTCTTTGGTATTTTGGATGCATGTATTTTTTCCAATCGCTTCCGCCGGTGGCTTCTCCGTCACCTTTGCCGCTTCCGTCAATATATTTTTTTGCCGTATTTAGATGCTGCATTACCCAGGTAATATTGACCGTATGGTCATAATGACGCATGGCTTTTATCAATGCTTCGTCTTTTTGGTCTTCTTCTGGCAATTCTTTGAATTTCTGCCAGACATTTATGGTATTGTATTCTTCCATGTAGCTTAAAAATTGAGGCTTGTATTTTCTCTCAAATTCTTTAAGCAGGTATGATTTTTCGCCTGTATGATAGTCTTTTCCTGCAGCTTGCCAATAGAGATGCTCTAAAGCATGCTCATACGGCGTATTCCTGTCGATTGTTTTTCGGAAACGGTAATCGATAAGGTTGATCAAGTCTGTAGAACAAAACTCAATCAATCGGTATTGTGCGCTTTGGAAACCGCTGGCTGGCGTCAGGGTATTCCTGAATTTCATATACTGTTCGATTTCCATCCCATCACCCATAATATCGAATGACGTGGTCAGCATATCGAAATAGCGGCTGATACGCATAAGTTTTTCGGTAAAATAGGTCGTTTCGGGTTTTGGAGTATGGCACAACTGATCCATTTCCCACAATATCATTTTGAATAATAGCTCGTTTACCTGATGGTACATGATAAAAACCATTTCATCGGGCAATGTTGTTCTTTGGATCTGTAAATTTAATAAGGCGTCTGTCTGAATATAATCCCAATAAGTTATGGGTTTTGACCAAAGCAGTCCTTCAAGGTGCGTTTCGGTTTTCTGATTTATTGCCTGAAATTTTTCTTCTAGTTGATCTAGCTGATCTTTGATATTGGGGTTTATCTCCATCTTTTTTATTCTGCTATAATTTTAAAAGGATGTATCAATCCTTTATATCCTTCAAGGTCGGCTTTTAGTGAACCTACTGCCAAACTCGCCTTAATCCTCAAAGGAACTCTATTCTCATCATCTGATATCCAAACCGTTAAGCTTTCTTCTTCTTTAAAAACGCGTCCAGCTTGCACATAAGGCCTAAATATCATCGCATTTACTTTTCCAAATTTAGTTTTTAAAACTTCTCGTCCCATAAATTTTAACTTAAACTTTGTGGTTTCGTCGTCAAAAAACATATCAATAGAAATCGACTCACCAGGTTTCAGCTTGTCGATAGTAGGATGATTTCTCAGATAATAGAATGAGGAAACGATATCCTGCACATTTTCTGGTACAGAAATCGTCTTTTCGGTATTTTTCTTATAATCTTTTACTAGGACATTATTAGCGGACTGATTGAAAAACCCTTCTTGGTTTTTCGTGTAGCCGCCTTCGTTGATTTTTCTGAGAAATTGATATGGCTGTCCTGTTTTCTTATCGAAAAAGCTTTGATAGTCGTCATTGACCTTGAAGAAAAATTTTGTCATTCCTGTGGTGTATCCGTTTCCGACGGCATGGAAGACTTTTTTTCCGTTTTTGGTGGCTTCTTTGACTTCTAGCGTGGCATAACCCGCATTGACCAAACCATAATGTATCCTGAATTTGAACCATTCGCCGACATCAAAAGCTTTCTCTTGTGCCTGAAGGCTCGCAGTTGCAATTAACAATAGTATTATAATCTTTTTCATAATTTGATTTTATATGTTCTTCCAACTGTTAAATACAATTTCTATTCCAAAAGTATTAAAACAAAAAAACCCAGTCAAAGATATGACTGAGTTTTTATGCTATTAACCAACCAAAAAACTATAAATTATGAAAAATTTACATAAAAATCGAAGGAAACCACTCCCTCTCTTTTTGCGGGTGCAAAGGTATGCATTAATTGCATTATTACAACTAAAAAATTAACTTTAACACAATATTAGCAAAAAATAGCTTTTTGAAAGGTTGTATTTTACATTATTCTCAGAAAATCAGGTTGTTTTATAGCGTTCCTCTCTTTTCTTGCTCTCTTTCGATAGACTCAAAAAGGGCCTTGAAGTTTCCAGCTCCAAATCCACGGGCGCCCATTCTTTGGATAATTTCAAAAAACAATGTCGGGCGGTCTTGAACTGGCTTCGTAAAAATCTGCAGCAGGTAGCCTTCTTCATCGGCATCTACCATAATTGCTAATTTTTCGATTTCGCCCAAATCTTCCTTCATCATTTTCATGTGCTCTCCTAATCTTTCAGGAATAGCTTCGTAATAGGCTCTTGGCGGTGCTGATAAAAATTCAACTCCACGCGCTTTTAATTGGGAAACGGTTTTGATGATATCATCTGTAGCGATAGCCACATGCTGGATACCAGGTCCACCGTAGAATTCCAAATATTCTTCAATCTGTGATTTTTTCTTTCCCTCAGCAGGTTCGTTAATTGGGAATTTGATTCTTCCGTTACCGTTTGACATTACTTTACTCATCAAAGCGGAATATTCTGTATTGATCTGCTTGTCGTCGAAAGAAAGGAAATTCACAAATCCCATTACGTCTTCATACCATTTTACCCAAGTATTCATTTCGCCCCAGCCTACATTTCCAACCATGTGGTCGATATATTTCAAGCCAGTCGGTTCTGGATTGTAGTCGGATTTCCATTCTTTATACCCTGGCAAGAAAACTCCAGTGTAGTTTTTTCTTTCCACAAAAATGTGGACTGTTTCACCATAAGTGTAAATTCCAGAACGAACTACTTCTCCAAATTCGTCTTTTTCAACTGTTGGCTCCATAAAAGGTCTAGCACCTCTTTTAGTTGTTTCTTCGAAAGCGCTTCTTGCGTCTTCCACCCAAAGGGCAGCAACTTTTACTCCGTCACCGTGTTTTTTCAAATGGTCATTGATTGGAGAATCTGCATTTAAAGGCGTGGTCAACACCAAACGGATTTTATCTTGTTTCAAAACATAAGATGCTCTGTCGCGCACTCCCGTTTCTAATCCGGCATACGCCAATGATTGGTAACCAAATGCTGTTTTGTAGAAATGTGCGGCTTGTTTTGCGTTACCTACATAAAATTCTACATAGTCTGTTCCTAATAGCGGAAGGAAATCTTGAGCTCCTTCAAATATTTTTTCTAATCCGTATTCTACTGATTTTACTTCTTTGCTCATTTTGTATATTTTTTCAACCCTGTCAGGGTCAGAGACCCTGACAGGGTTATCGTTAGTTGTTTTTTGTTTGTTTTTATTATTCTACCCAAGATTTATAGTATTGGCCATCGTCCAATCCCATCGCTTCTTCGGTTACCATCAACGGACGGAACGTATCGACCATTACGGCTAATTCTTCGGTTACTGTCTTTCCGATACTTCTTTCCATCGCGCCAGGTGCAGGTCCGTGAGGAATGCCTTTTGGATGCAATGTGATATGTCCTTGCTCGATATTGTTCCTGCTCATGAAATCGCCATCTACATAATACAAAACCTCATCGCTGTCGATGTTGCTATGGTTGTAAGGTGCCGGGATTGCTTTTGGATGATAATCGTACAGCCTCGGACAGAAAGAACATACGACAAAGGTCGAAGTCTCAAATGTCTGGTGAACCGGAGGCGGCTGGTGCACGCGCCCTGTTATTGGCTCAAAGTTATGGATACTGAAGGCATATGGGAAATTATAACCGTCCCAACCTATCACATCAAACGGATGGGTAGCATAGACTACTTCATGAATCATTCCTTCTTTTTTGATCTTGATCAGGAAGTCTCCTTTTTCATCATGTGTTTCTAATTCTGTCGGCAGTTTGAAGTCTCTTTCGCAGAACGGAGAGTGCTCCAGATGCTGACCCGATTGGTTCTTGTATCTTTTTGGCGTATAAAACGGCGCAAAAGATTCTACATAAAACAGACGGTTTTCAGAGGTTTCAAAATCGATTTGGTAAATGATTCCTCTTGGGATAATCAGGTAGTCGCCGTATTCGAAAGGGATATTTCCCATCATGGTACGGAGCGTTCCTTTTCCTTTGTGGATGAAAATCATCTCATCGGCATCGGCATTTTTATAGAAATAATCTCGTAATGATTTCTGCGGTGCCGCCAAGCCTATGGTGCAGTCTCTGTTGACAAGCATGGCTTTTCGGCTGTCCAAAAAGTCTTCTTGCGGTTTTAATTCGAAACCTTTAAACAGCAGGGATTTTATATTCTTTCCGATGGCAATTTTTGGCTCTACGGAATAGGACGCCTTGATTTCTTTTACTTGCGTCGGCCTGTGGACATGGTATAGCAGCGACGAATGCCCATGAAAGCCTTCTGTTCCAAAGAGCTGCTCATAGTAGAGCCCGCCGTCTGGCTTTTCAAACTGCGTATGTCGCTTTTGGGGAAAATTGCCCAATTTATGATATAGTGGCATAATTATTAGATTTATGAAATTATGATTTTAGATTTCTGATAGCAGCATCCAAAAGCTCATTCTGGGTTCCTCTTGATGAGGAACTTCAGATGCGACAATAAATCTTTCCAACTTGTATTCATAGTCACAAATATCGGAAAAATTAATTTTTTCACCTTATTTCTTGTGAAATATTTATAAAAAGGAAAAAGGCGCTACTGATTGTAAAATTTATCAGCAGCGCCTTTGTTCTATTTTAACAGAAGCCTATCTCCCTTTCTTGTAACTATACAGATAAATCAATGCATGAATTGCTGCAAAGATTAATGAGAAATAGAACAAGAAGTTATCATTTATATTCGGATCCATATGGTGGATAATGGCCACTATTACTAGAGCCGCAACCATTCCTAATCCTGACCCGGCAACTACTTTAAAGCTATCTAAGCTAAAGTTTCCTTTGTTTAGTATACTATTTTTCATTCCGTAGAACAGATAGAGGTCAAAACCAATCATCATCCAAACGATTAGTCGGATCCATGTGTCTAATGGCAAGAATACCATCATGAACAAGCAAACCAACACTCCTGCAATCGGCACAAAAGGAACTAAAGGTGTTCTAAATGCTCTTGGTGCATCTGGCATTTTTTTACGCATGATCAATACGCCGATACATACAAGAATAAATGCAAATAATGTTCCGATACTTGTCATTTCTCCCACGACTCTTGCAGGCACGAAAGCGGCAAAAAGGCTTACGATTACCATAAACAATAAATTGTTTTTTGCTGGCGTTCTGAATTTTGAATGTACTTCTGAAAATACTTTTGGCATCAATCCGTCTTTACTCATAGAGAAAAACACACGGCTTTGTCCCATAAGCATCACAAGAATTACGGAAGCGTAGCCTCCTAATATAGCTAGCAGAATTGCATTATTCAGCCAAGGATAGGCTGGCGTTATCATTCCATCTGGCCCAGCTGTCCCCATCGCTTCTACTGCAATTGCCACTGGAGCGATTCCGTCTTTTCCAGCAAATGCTTGATAGTTTACGACTCCTGTCATTACGTGTGCAAAAAGAACATATAGGATGGTACAGATAGCCAAAGACAGCAATATTCCGATTGGCATGTCTCTTTTTGGGTTTTTAGCTTCTTGAGCTGCCGTAGAAACAGCGTCAAAACCAATATAGGCAAAGAACACGATAGCTGCTGCCCTGATTATTCCGGAGAAACCAAATTCTCCAAAGGTGCCTGTATTTTTAGGAATATAAGGCGTGTAGTTTTCTGGTCGTATGTATTGCCATCCAACAGCAATAAAAATCAATACAACACTAACTTTTAACAGTACTATAATTCCGTTTACAAATGCGGATTCTTTAGTGCCTCGAATCAAGATTAGCGACATTATCATCACAATCAATACGGCTGGGACATTTATGATACCTCCTTCAAAAGGCGAAAGCATATAAGCATCATCAATGTGGATTCCATAACCGCTTAAAAATTTCCCGAGATATCTGGACCAGCTAATCGAAACCGTCGCGGCTCCAACGGCGTATTCCAAAACCAAATCCCAACCAATAATCCATGCCACAAATTCGCCCATTGTTGCGAAAGAATAGGTATAGGCACTTCCGGCTACTGGTATCATTGAAGAAAATTCTGCATAACACAAACCAGCAAAAACACAACCAAATGCAGCTACTAAAAAAGAAATAGTAATCGCAGGTCCCGCATTTACTGATGCGGCAAGACCCGTTATTGAAAATAATCCGGCTCCAATAATTGCTCCAATTCCTAAAGCTACTAATCCCGGAGCGGTTAAGGTTTTCTTTAATCCTTTTTCAGATTCAGATGATTCTTCTAAAAGCTGGGTTAATGATTTTCTTCTCCAAATAGACATAAATTGATTATTTAAGTGTTTAGTGGTTCCAAATATAGTTTTTTTATGGAATAATTAACACATAAATAATCGTATATATTTTTTTTAGGATGAATTCCTTAAAACCAGAATCCTACGCTAAACCAAGTATGGTGGTCTCTTGTTTCGGGTGACCAGGAGTGCTTGATTTCTACGGGTCCGATGATAGTTTCTAGGCCGTAACCGAACGAATATCCGGAATAGGCCGGACGTTCGATCCATTCGTCGCTATCAAAAATCTTGCTTCCGATGTTGGCATAGTTTGCCATGAAGTTCAAGTGGTTTTTTCGGAATATTTCATAATCTACGCCTACGGCCCCTTTGATGTAGCTGTTTCCGGAAAGGCTTACGAAGTCATAACCGTAGAAATGCCTAAAGTTATTGATCATGTTATAGCCGTAACCTCCTAACACGAAATCAAAAAACGGAACGGTCTGTTCGCCGACAGTAAAACCGGCTTCTGACTGAAGGTTCAACGTAAACTTGTTGAAGAACGTCTTAGAAAAGGCCATTTCTCCCTTAAGGATGCTGAAATTCTGGTATTCTTTGGTATAATCGGAAGAATACAGAAAGGTCTGGAAGTCACCACAGAATAGGAATCCGTTTTTTGGGAAGTATTTCTTATCAAACGAATCGTATTTTACATAGGCAATAAGGCTTACATAGTCACTGTCTTCGAGAATAGGATCGGTCGTTTCAAATGTTTTGGTCTTGATCTTTAAATGCTTGTATTCTGCACCGCCGCCGATCAGGAATTTTTGGGCGAAAACAGTCTGGAAATAGACCTGGTTCGAAAAGTCGGAGTAATCAATATTGATGGAACTCAGTCCGAATAGGTTGAGCAGCTCTCCATTGTTGAAATCGGTAAGGACATTTCGGTTGAAGGTATTGTATCTGGATTTGATCCCGAAACTCCAATAGAAGCCGTTATCGATATAATAGTCTAAATAGTATCTGAAATTATCTCCTAATCCGGCATCGACCGAAATGATGTCGTTTTTGAACAACAGCTTTTTCTGGGTCAGGTTCAGCAAAATGGCACTTTTGTATAGACCGTCATAATGCAACCCGAATTTTAAGTAGGTCTTGATCGGGTTTTCTACCAGCGTCATGGTCAAGACATCATTTCCTGAGGCAGATTTTGAAAACGAGTAGCCTATGCCGCTAAAGTTCTGGGTCGCGCTGAGGGTATTGATTCCTTTGTCCAAATCTGCATAGCTGATCTTAGTTCCGGCTTTGAACCCGAGCTTTCCGAGGACATAGGTACGGGTAAAATTTTCAAGCTGGGGCGTCTTGATTTCGCTGACTTGAAGGCTGTCGCTCTGCACGATGACCTTGTGCTTGGTAACAGGATTCTCCTTGTCGCCTATTTTTTCGAGCTGGTCGATTACTTTTCGTGCGGCATCTTCTCCTGTCTTTATGATCTGTACTCCTTGGGAGAAAGAAATCACACTGAATCCTTTAATATCTGGCTTTATGTAGATGTCGGTGGCTTTTTTCTTGCGGTCCATTTTTTGGATCATCTGCATGTTGGAGATCTGCACCAGAATTTTCGTGGCATCGGTCAACGCATCTCTGTCTTTTAGATCGTCTTGTACGTCAACTCCAATGATGATATCGGCGCCTAGGTTTTTTACTTCCAATATCGGATAGTTGTTCGTCACGCCTCCGTCTACCAGTAATTTTCCGTCAATTTCAACAGGCATGTACAACGATGGCAGCGCAGCGCTGGCAATCATGGCCTGCGGCAGCGATCCTTTGTTTAGGAGTACTTGCTGGCCGGTCTCAATATCGGTAGCGATGCATAAAAACGGAATCGGCAACTGATTAAAATCACGGATGTGTCTTACATTATGCGTCAGCTTGTTCAGCATGTTGAAGTTATAGAGTCCTTTTGACAGCGCTCTTGGGATGCCAATCTTCATCTTCTTGAAGGGCAATGTCAGGGCATAGAGCTCGTCGTTTCTTTTTTCGTAAAAGTTTTTGGATGATCTTGGGATGTAATCTTGGATCAGCGCATCGTAATCTGTTGTCTTAAAAATAGAGTCAATTTGTGCGGCGCTGTATCCCGAAGCATAGAGTCCGCCAATGATGGCACCCATGCTTGTTCCTCCGATATAGGAAATCTCTACGCCGGCTTCTTCTAATACTTTCAGGACGCCGATGTGGGCCAGTCCTTTGGCTCCTCCTCCACTCAAAACCAATCCTACTTTTGGCTTTTTCTGTTCTTGTGAAAACACAACCGATACAGAAAATAGCAACAAGAGGATAAGAGCTATTTTTTTCATAGAGAAAGGATTACTTTGTGGAATTGTAAAAGTCGGCAATTTTTTTGGCTTTTGAAATACCTACAACGTCAGAAATTTCTTTTTCTGTTGCCTGCGACAATCTTTTAACAGATTTGAAGTGTTTTATAAGGGCAATCATGGTCTTTTCTCCAATTCCGGGGATGGTTTCTACGGAAGTTTTTAGGGCGCCTTTGCTTCGTTTGTCCCGATGGTGGGTTATCCCAAAACGGTGTGCCTCGTTCCGAAGCTGCTGGATTACCTTGAGGGTTTCTGATTTTTTGTCTAGATACAACGGAATGGAATCGCCAGGATAAAATAATTCTTCCAAGCGTTTCGCAATGCCAATGATGGCTATTTTTCCTCTTAGGTCTAATTCTTCTAGGCTTTTTAGGGCAGATGATAGCTGTCCTTTGCCTCCGTCGATGATAATCAATTGGGGCAGCGGCTGCTCTTCGTCTAGGAGTCTTTTGTAGCGCCTGTATACGACTTCTTCCATCGAGGCAAAATCGTTCGGGCCTTCGACCGTCTTGATATTGAAATGGCGGTAGTCTTTTTTGCTTGGCTTGCCGTCTTTAAAAACGACACAGGCAGCCACGGGATTGGTTCCTTGGATGTTGGAGTTGTCAAAGCATTCGATATGTCTTGGCTCGACAGAAAGGCGCAGGTCTTTTTTCATCTGCGCCATGATTCGGTTGGTATGCCTGTCCGGATCTACGATCTGCAGCTGTTTCAGCTGGTCCATACGGTAGAATTTTGCGTTTCGGATAGAGAGTTCCAAGATCTGCTTTTTGTCTCCTAATTGGGGCACGGTTACTTTTACATTTTCGCCCATGTCGATCTCAAAAGGGACAATTATTTCTTTGGACAGCAATTTGAACCGTTCTCGTAGTTCTACTACGGCCAGTTCCAGCAATTCTTCGTCGGATTCGTCGAGCTTCTTTTTCATTTCCAGCGTGTGCGAGCGGATGATCGCGCCATGTGAAATCTGAAGAAAATTGACATAGGCCATGCTTTCGTCTGAAACGATAGAAAACACATCTACGTTGGAGATTCTTGGGTTGACGATGGTCGAGCGTGATTGGTAGTTTTCCAGCGTCTCGATCTTGTCTTTTATCTTTTGGGCTTCTTCGAATTTCATTTCGGAAGCGAGGTTTTTCATCAGCGTCTTGAAGTCTTTCAGGCTTTCCTTGAAATTCCCTTTGAGTATCTCGCGGATAGCGTCGACGTTTTTTTGGTATTCTTCTAAAGACTGGTGGCCTTCGCAGGGACCTTTGCAATTGCCGATATGGTATTCGAGACAAACTTTATATTTACCAGAATTGATGTTTTCTCGCGACAGGTCATAGTTGCAGGTGCGCAGCGGGTATAATTCTTTGATTAGGTCCAATAGTGTATGTACGGTCTTGAAGCTGGTATAGGGCCCGAAGTATTCGGAACCGTCCTTGACCATATTTCTGGTGGTAAAGATTCTGGAAAAGGGTTCTTTTTTGATGCAGATCCACGGATAGGTCTTGTCGTCTTTCAGCAGGACATTGTATCGGGGCTGGAGCTTTTTTATGAGGTTGTTTTCCAAAAGCAGGGCATCGGTTTCTGTAGGAACTACGATGTGCCTGATGGAAACAATCTTGCGAACCAAGACGTTGGTCTTGCCGTTGTCGTGCAGCTTGTTGAAATAGGACGAAACGCGCTTGCGTAGGTTTTTTGCTTTCCCGACATACAGGATCTTGTCTTCCTTGTCATAATACTGATACACGCCCGGGCCGTCGGGCAATGTCTGGATCTGTAGTTCTAAAGGAGTTCGCATCTGACAAAGTTAGTTTCAAAAATTCCGAATTGCAAGTGCCTGATTTCAATTTTAAATGGTTTTGGCAAATATTTAGCGTTCTCAATCTCAATTTTTATACATTTATATTTTTAAACAAAACATGGCGCTACCTACTTATAAAAATCTCACCATCTTGGGCGAGACGATCCTGCCGGGCGAGAGCCGGACCTTGAATATGGAGATTGCAAAGCTCCATACGATGACCAAACTAAAGATTCCGATTATCATAGAGCGTTCTGAAATCGACGGGCCTACGGTCTTGTTTTCTGCCGGACTGCATGGCGATGAAATCAACGGCATCGAGATCGTAAGACGGCTGATCGTGCAGAAGATCAACCGACCGAAAATAGGCACTATCATCTGCATTCCGGTCATCAATGTTTTTGGCTTCTTGAACAAGACGCGCGAATTTCCGGACGGGCGCGATATGAACCGGGTCTTTCCAGGCAGCAAAAATGGTTCTCTGGCCAGCCGCTTTGCATATTCTCTTTTAAAGGAAATTATTCCGAATGTGGATTATTGTATTGATTTTCATGCGGGCGGAGCCAGCCGCTTTAATGCGCCGCAGATACGGATCGTGCCGAATAATACTGAGTTAAAAGCACTGGCTGACGTGTTTCATGCACCGTTTGGGTTGTATTCCAAAAATATTACGGGTTCTTTCCGCAATTCTTGCGACCGACTGGGTGTCAAGATGCTGTTGTTTGAGGGCGGAAAATCGCTGGATATCAACGAGTCTATTACACAGGAAGGTATCGAAGGCACCAAACGTTTCTTGGATCATTTCGGGATGCTGAACCCAAAGCGAAGGGCATCGATTGCGGACAGGAAGACTATTTATATCGAGAAGTCGGCTTGGGTACGTGCCAAGGCTTCGGGGCTGTTTCATGGGCTGACCGCTGTAGGAACGCAGGTCGAAAAGGGACAGGTACTGGCTACTATTTCGGATCCTTACGGCAAGGTAGAATATAAGGTAAAGGCGCCTAATGCCGGCCATATCATCAATGTGAATGATGCGCCTATCGTTTATCAGGGGGATGCTATTTTTCATATCACGACGGCTTTAGAACTATAAGCTTGCAGAATATTTTAGAACCATCCAAAATGCAGAAAAAAGAACTACGCTTAAAATACAAGGCCTTGCGGGCCGCTCTTTCTCCCGAAGAAATCGAAGAAAGGAGCCTTGCCATTGCCAACCAGCTTGTCCGATTGGATATCTGGGACAAATTGTACTACCATATTTTTCTTCCGATCAGCGAACATAAGGAAGTAGATACAGAATTCTTACTTCAGGTATTGGCTGGAAAAGATAAAGAGATTGTCGTTTCTAAATCGGATTTCGAGACGCGAAAAATGACGCATTTCTTATTGACCGACAATACGAAGTTTCGAAAAAACGAGTATAACATTCCTGAGCCGGTGGACGGAATCGAAGTGCCTACTGCTAAAATCGATGTGGTGTTTGTGCCGCTTTTGGCGTTTGACCAAAAAGGGCATCGGGCGGGCTATGGGAAAGGGTTTTATGATCTTTTCTTATCGGAATGCAAAGAAGACGTACTGAAAATCGGGCTTTCTTTTTTTGAGGCGGAAGCCGCGATAGCGGATGTTTTTGAAAACGACGTGGCACTGGATTTTTGCGTGACCCCGAATACCGTCTACCGATTCAAAAAAAAGGCGTAACTTTAGAATAAAAAAAATGAAAACTCCTTTTAGATTATCCATCGGATTGCTTTTGCTTTGTTTTGCTTTTTCCATTTCTGGATGCAGCGCCAGTATCGGCACCGGAACTTCCAGCAGATCGAGCAAAGCAAAACCGCTACCTCCAGGGCAGGCCAAAAAAGTGACAGGAGAAAAGAGTGCTAAAAAATATGCTCCGGGACAGAATTAGGCTAGTTCTGAATGTCTTCTAGAGCCTGAAAAGGCTTTTTTGTTGAACACAATCAATATTCCGACGCCTGTAGAGATGGCCATGTCGGCAATGTTGAATATGGCATTAAAAAAGGTAAAGTGCTGTCCTCCCCAGACTGGCAGCCATTTTGGCAAATTGCCTTCCCAGATCGGGAAATAGAGCATGTCGACTACTTTTCCGTGAAACCAAGTGCCGTACGGCTGGTCGGAAAAGAGCGTTGCGGTCTGGCCATGGCTATGGTCAAAAATCACTCCATAAAAAACAGAATCGATAATGTTGCCAAAGGCGCCTGCCAAGATGAGCGCTATGGCTACAATCAGATATCTTGAGCTGTCTTTTTTTACTGAATCCCACAACCACCAGCCAATTCCTGTGACGGCTACCAGCCTAAAAAGCGTCAGTATCAGTTTTCCGTAATCGCCGGGAATCTGGGTTCCCCATGCCATCCCTTCGTTTTCGATCAAAAGGATCTTAAACCAGCTAGCTACGTTGATCTGTCCATCTTCGCCGTATATAAAGTTGGTCTTGATGTATATCTTAGATATCTGGTCAACGATAAGAATTAGGATAACTAATAAATATGCTTTCTTTAATGACATTTTCTTTCTTTTATTGCGCAAAAATAGGAATATTATTTATAAAAACACTCGCAAGGGCTTGTTCCTTTTTATGCGGCTTTTCGCTGCTGTTTTTCCTTACTAGCGTTTGATTAAAAAGGGCGCCTTCGTTTGCTTTTATATTAAAAAAACGCTCCTTGACAGGAGCGTTACTTTGGGTATTATCTTCTAGCGGTTATCGCTGCAGGTTTTTTGCTTCGATACTCATCGTGGCGTGAGGAACGATCTTCAGCCTTTCTTTGCTGATTAGTTTTCCTGTTACTTTGCAAACGCCATAGGTTTTGTTTTCTACTCTGAAAAGCGCGTTTTTTAGATCACGGATGAACTTTTCCTGACGGATTGCCAACTGAGAGTTTGCTTCTTTCGACATGGTCTCGCTGCCTTCTTCAAACGCCTTGAATGTCGGCGACGTATCGTCTGTACCGTTGTTCAGGTCGTTCATATAGGCACTCTTGATCAGGTCTAGGTCTGCTTGTGCTTTTTGTATTTTTTTTAAAATAATTTCTTTGAACTCTGCCAGATCAGCATCGGAGTATCTTGCAACTTCATCTACCATATTATATTATTTTGAAATTAATATACTTGTTTTTATTTCATCAAACTCAATTTCTATACCGTTTTCTACTTTATCTTCAATAATCAGTTCTTCTGTCAGCGTCTCTGCCTTGATGTAGTCTTGGTTTGCCGTAAGGGCTTCTTCAAGAATACCGTCTTTTTGGACTTGGACCTTGATCTTGTCGGTAACTTCAAAACCTGAGTCTTTTCTGATATTTTGAATGCGGTTGACTAATTCTCTAGCGATTCCTTCTTTTTTCAATTCGTCGGATATGGTGATGTCTAAGGCCACCGTAATTCCGTTGGCATTGGCGACCAGCCATCCTTCAATATCTTGGGAAGAAATCTCTACATCTTCAGAGGTTAAATTAATACTTTTCCCTGAAATGACAATACTTAGCGAACCGTTTTTGTCTAGTTCGTTGATCTGTTCCTGTGAGAAATTTTGTATCTCTTTGGAAATCAGACCCATATCTTTCCCGAAACGCGGCCCTAATGCTTTAAAATTAGGCTTAATTTGCTTTACCAATATGCCCGAAGCGTCGTCTAGAAGCTCTATTTCCTTGACGTTTACCTCTGCTTTTATAAGGTCTGAAACGGCTTCGATTTCTGCTTTTTGCTTGCTGTCTAATACCGGAATCATCACTTTTTGCAGGGGCTGACGTACTTTTATCATTTCTTTCTTGCGAAGCGACAGTACGAGCGACGAGATGGTCTGCGCCTTCTCCATCCTGCTTTCCAACGATTTATCAACAAAGTTATGAGCATATTCTGGAAAATCGGCCAAATGTACGCTATCGAATGTTTCTTTATGTGTCGCCTGCGTTAAATCTCTGTAAAGCTTGTCCATAAAGAACGGAGCGATAGGGGCGCTTAGTTTTGCTACGGTTACCAGACAGGTGTACAGGGTCTGGTAGGCGGCAATCTTGTCTTGGGCGTAGTCGCCTTTCCAGAATCTTCTTCTGCACAAACGCACATACCAGTTGCTCAAGTTCTCCTGAACAAAGTCAGAAATAGCTCTTGCAGCTTTGGTCGGCTCGTAGTCGGCATAATAGCTGTCGACATCTTTTATCAGGGTATTTAATTCTGATAAGATCCATCGGTCGATTTCTGGCCTTTCTTCCAACGGCACTTCGGCTTCTGCATAAGAGAAACCGTCGATGTTGGCGTAAAGGGCAAAGAACGAATAGGTATTGTATAGGGTTCCGAAGAATTTACGGCGTACTTCTGCGACACCTTCGATATCGAACTTTAAGTTGTCCCAAGGGTTGGCGTTGGCAATCATGTACCAGCGCGTCGCATCGGGTCCGTATTCGGCCAATGTCGTAAACGGATCAACGGCATTACCCAAACGCTTGGACATTTTCTGTCCGTTTTTGTCTAATACGAGTCCGTTGGACACTACGTTTTTATAGGCTACTTTATCAAAAACCAATGTTCCGATAGCGTGCAATGTATAGAACCAGCCGCGCGTCTGGTCGACACCTTCGGCAATAAAATCAGCCGGGAAGTCTTTATTTTCGTCAATCTTGTCTTTGTTTTCAAACGGATAGTGCCACTGCGCGTACGGCATGGCTCCGGAATCAAACCAGACATCGATCAGGTCGGTTTCGCGCTTCATCGGCTTGCCGGATGGTGAAACTAGTACGATTTCGTCTACGACATTTTTATGGAGGTCGACCAAGTCGTAATTGGCTTCTGACATGTTTCCGATCTCAAATCCTTTGAACGGGTTTTCTTTTTGGAAACCGGCTTGGATTGATTTTTCGATAGCATTGTATAGTTCTTCTACCGAACCAATGATGGTTTCTTCTTTTTTGTCTTCGGTTCTCCAGATCGGCAACGGAATGCCCCAATATCTTGAACGGGACAGGTTCCAGTCGTTGGCATTTTTCAGCCAGTTTCCGAAACGGCCTTCGCCTGTAGATTTTGGCTTCCAGTTGATGGTGTCGTTCAGGTCGAACATTCGGTCTTTTACATCGGTGACCTTGATAAACCAAGAGTCTAACGGATAGTATAAAAGGGGCTCGTCTGTTCGCCAGCTGTGCGGGTAGCTGTGTACGTATTTTTCGACCTTAAAGGCCTTGTTTTCTTCTTTTAGTCGGATGGCGATTTCTACGTCTACCGATTTTTCCGGTGCTTCGCCAGCATTATAGTATTCGTTCTTTACGTACTTGCCTGCGAAGTCGCCCATGTGGGAAGTGAATTTTCCTTGCAGGTCGACCAATGGCACTGGCGTACCGTTTTCGTCCAAAACCAGCATCGGCGGTACCTCTGGCACGGCTTCTTTGGCTACCTTGGCATCGTCTGCACCAAAAGTCGGGGCCGTGTGTACGATTCCTGTTCCGTCTTCCGTCGTTACGAAATCGCCCGAGATGACGCGGAACGCATTTTCTGGGTTCTGGTACGGCAGGGCATACGGCAATAATTGTTCGTATTTGATTCCGACCAAATCAGCGCCTAGGGCTTGGGCTACTATTTTATAAGGCAACTGTTTGTCGCCGTTTTTTACTTTGTCAAAATCGGCTGCTTCTGCGCTTTCGAAATAGCCTTTGCCGAATTGTTTTCCAACTAAATTCTTAGCCAAGACTACATTGATCGGCTCGAATGTGTATTGGTTGACTGTTTTTACTAGCACGTATTCGATTTTCGGTCCCACTGTCAGTGCCGTATTGGACGGCAAGGTCCATGGCGTAGTCGTCCAGGCTAAGAAATGCACATCGCCGAAGCCTTTTAGTACGGCTGGCAGTGTTTCTGCAAGTGTCTTGAACTGGGCAACGATAGTCGTATCAGTCACATCGCGGTAAGCGCCCGGCTGGTTGACTTCGTGAGAGCTCAGTCCAGTTCCTGCTTTTGGGGAATAAGGCTGGATTGTATAGCCTTTATACAGCAGGCCTTTGTCGTAAATCTGCTTTAACAGCCACCAAACGGTTTCCATGTATTTGGACTTGTAGGTGACATACGGGTCTTGCATGTCTACCCAGTAGCCCATCTTTTCGGTCAGGTCGTTCCATACGTCTGTATAGCGCATGACGGTCTTTTTGCAGGCTTCGTTGTATTCTTCGATGGAAATGGTCTTTCCGATGTCTTCTTTGGTGATTCCTAATTCTTTTTCGGTTCCGAGTTCTACCGGAAGTCCGTGGGTATCCCATCCAGCTTTTCTTTTTACCTGAAAGCCTTTTTGGGTCTTGTAGCGACAGAAAATATCCTTGATCGCGCGCGCCATTACGTGGTGAATACCCGGCAGTCCGTTTGCTGAAGGCGGGCCTTCAAAAAACACATAGGGTTTATTTCCTTCGCGCGTGGTTACGCTCTTTTCAAAGATGTCTTGTTTTTTCCAGAAATCAAGCACTTCAGATGCCACTGTTGGCAGGTCAAGTCCTTTGTATTCAGTAAATTTTGTACTCATTTTTATCGCTTTGTAAAATCAATTTGCGAAAGTAATGAATTTTTTAATTAGTTATGGCGTATCGGGGGGGCGTTTTTTATGAAGATTCCGCTGACTATCAGTACTGCTGCTGCTGTTATGATGGAATCGGATTTCTTATATGGATGACATGGACTCTACATGGACTATCTATGGAGTATCCGTGGAGTATCTATGGAGTAACTATGGGTGAATACTTTCTCTATTCCATTTACTTGCTATTGTTTGTAAGATAAAGTACTTAAAACTAGAGTTATGCTTTTTTTCTTATTTATACAATTGTTTTATAAGAAAATATTATTCTATTTTATTGTATTATAATCTTATTTTATTTATCTTTGCCCAAGATTTAAATTTTATAAATTTCTATACACTATTTTTTTAAAAATTTGTTATACAATTTCATCATAAATTCATTTCTTTACCGTTACAATAGAAACAATTTAACAAGCCATAACTTAATAAAAGACAAGCACATGACCCTCCAAAAACCCTCTAAGGCGCGCCTTATGGCCGCCGCATGCGCCCTGCTCTCTGCAGGCGCCCTACAGGCCCAAGACATCCTCTGGGAAAAGTCCTACGGCGGAAAGCACTCCGAATACCTATTCGATGCACAGCCAACCCCCGACTACGGCTTTATACTCGCCGGAAGCTCCTTATCCAAAAAGACCGGAAACAAGACCGAGGAAGCCGCAGGCGACCTGGACTACTGGCTCTGGAAGATGGACGAGAAGGGGGAGCTCGACTGGCAGAAAAGCTTCGGCGGTAGCGGGGCCGACCTGCTGCAGGCCGTGAGGCTTACTCCCGATGGGGGATTCATACTCGCAGGGACTTCCGAGTCTGCCAAGGGGCTGCAGAAGAAAGAGGACGGCTACGGGAAGGAAGATTTCTGGATCATCAAGCTGAACGCAAAAGGCGCCGAGCAGTGGCAGCGCACCATAGGCGGTTCCGGACAGGAACTGCTGCAGAGCATCGCGCCTACTCCAGACGGGGGCTATATCATCGGGGGAAGCTCCAGCTCGCCCCGCAGCGAAAAGCTTGCTGCCGGACAGCCGGATGCCTACGGGAAGTCCGTTGCCGGATTCGGGAACCTGGACTACTGGGTGGTGAAACTGGATTCGGAAGGAAAGATCGAATGGCAGAAGGCCTTCGGGGGGCAGTATGCCGACCAATTGCGCAGCATCGTGCCCGTGCGCGGCGGGGGCTACCTGCTGGCAGGGTCTTCCAACTCGCCCGAATCGGGGAACAAGAGCGAGAAATGCTATGGCCAGTCCGACTACTGGGTGGTGAAGCTGGATACTAAAGGGGAACTGGAATGGCAGAAGGTGTATGGCGGCGAAGGCGACGACCAGCTCCAGGCCGCACTGCAGTCCGTGGACGGAAACTTCTTATTGGCAGGAAGCTCTGCCTCGGGGACGACCGGAAACAAGAACGCCTCCAACGGCAAGGGAACCGACTTCTGGCTCCTGAAGATCGACCCTTCTGGGGAGGTATTGTGGCAGAAGACCTACGATATCGGCAAGGCCGACCTGTTGACCTCGCTCGAGGAAAGCCGGGACGGGTCGCTACTGCTCGGGGGTCATGCCCAGAGCGAGACCTACAGCACCAAGAAAAAGGACAAGGAAGGCATCAACGACTATATCGCCATCAAGACCGACCCTCAGGGAGAGGAGCAGTGGACCCAGACCGTGGGAAGCGGCGGGGAGGATATCCTGCGCAAGGCCGTGGAGACCCGCGACGGGGACTACCTGCTGGCAGGCACCTCGATGGGAGCCGTATCGCGCGACCGCTATACCGGGCAGGGACGCAATGACTTCTGGGTCGTGAAGCTCAAGGACAAGAGAAAGAAGGAAGAGAAGAAGAATCCTATAGAAGCCTACCCGAACCCTACCCTGCACTACTCCAACGTGATCGTGGGCTATGAATTTGAAAAAGGCACCGCTACCGTGTACGACCTTTCGGGAAGGCAGCTGCAGCACTTCGAGATCCATGACCGCACCGTGCCCGTCGATTTGGGAGGCATGCCCGAGGGCATCTATATCGTGGAGATACGCACCAACGTGCAGGAAGACTCCGTGAAGATCGTAAAAGCCATCAACAAAAATTAGACAAGACATGAAAAAAATATATGCGCTAGCAGCAATGCTGGGCATGGCCGCCATAGCCCATGCCCAAAACCCTGAGATAAAAA
Source organism: Flavobacterium sp. N2550 (assembly GCF_025947265.1). Classification (NCBI taxonomy): domain Bacteria; kingdom Pseudomonadati; phylum Bacteroidota; class Flavobacteriia; order Flavobacteriales; family Flavobacteriaceae; genus Flavobacterium; species Flavobacterium sp. N2550. The sequence continues at coordinate 701,231 of NZ_CP110007.1, forward strand.
GCGAGCTCCCGACCATACTCCCTCCGTCGCCCACTGTAGCGGCATTGATGAAGTTCGAGGAGGTGCCCGTGAGTAACTATACAGGAGTGCCAGATATCAGCATACCCGTGTTCAGCACGCCTACCCGCTCCAAGGATATCAATCTGGACATCTCATTGAAATACCATCCCGCCTCAGCGGCGGCCAGCGAGACCGCCAGCGATGCTGGGCTCGGCTGGAGTCTCTTTGTTGGAGGGACTGTGTCCCGTTCCGTACGTGGCATACCAGACGAGCACCTGACCATCGGGAAAAAATCGGGCATCTACCGTACCGAATCCTCTGGCAATCCATTCCCAAATCCGTATTATGAGCTAATCGGGCGTACCGGACAACCCTCTTCCAACCCAGCCAAATGGAACGAATTCCTTTGGAACGCACAGGAAAAGGGCATCTATGATACTGAGCATGACCTGTGGCAATTCAACTTTATGGGTTATTCCGGAAGGTTTATCATGAAGAAGAATGCTGCCGGGCAGCTGGAAGTTGTGGTGCAGGACCTGTCGAACAACCTAAAAATCGTCAATACTTACAATACGAGTACTTTTGCTCCTACAGGTTTTACTATCTATGATGACAAGGGATACAAGTATGTTTTTGACGTTGCCGAGACTACCGCAAGCACGGCTTCTTTGATTTCGACCTCATTTGCAGAACGCGGATCGAGCAGTATCTCGCCTACAGTAACCTATATCAGTTCCTTTCATCTCAGCGGTGTTTATGATAACAACCAGCAAAGACTTTTGGGCTATACTTATAATAAGCCTACAGAGATTATGAATGAGGTATCGGTTACGAAAAGCCTAACGACAGCAGTGTCTCTCGACACCAGCATATCGGACCTGCTTATTTATATGAAACAATACGGAGATGATCTGCAATCGCAAGACCTGAAGCTTGATCCGAGAGAAACGATTTCGTCCAACAAGCTCGAGGTGAGCAGCAAAAAGATCAAGAGGATCGACGTGGACGGCATCGCACGCATCTATATGGACTATCAGTCGGGAAGACAAGACCAGAGCCTTTCTGCCAGCGCCTACCGTATCAGAAGTATCACGGCAAAGACCTGGGCGGACAGCATCGGCATCAAAAAAACCGAGCTGTTCCACAGCTACCGAGAGACCGAAAACGATAACAAACGTATGTTTCTGGACCGAGTGGAGGAAAGCAATTTTGCCGATACCAAAAAAAATATTTATAAGCTCTATTATGAAGCACATTTCCCAGATACGGGCACTTTCATAAAAGACCTTTGGGGCTATTTTACGCTAAGACCCAACAGTATTGCAGGTGTCAATTTTAAGGAAACGAGTCCGAAATACTGCAGTACTGACATTTTGCAGAAAATGGAACTGCCTACTGGCGGGTCGATTTTGTTTGATTTTGAATCGAACGAATATTCTTATATAGGCGACACACCAGTCACTGATTTCAGTGGCAATCCGCTGAACTGGACTGCACAGTCTGCCAGCAAGAGCATAACTATACGAAATGTACCCTCTGCATTTTTTACGATTGCGGAAGCGCAGCAGGTTGTCTTTAACACGGAAATAACTCCTGCTATATCAGGCTGGAGTTTTATCCTAACTAACGCTTCGGCAGGAGCAGACATCTTATTGACCTATGCGCCTACAGAAAACGAGCCTCCTCCTACAGAGTTTTCGGTGTTTCTGCCAGCCGGAAGCTATAGTGTAAAATTCAACCATACCATCATCGGCCTACCTCCTTTTACTGCGAATATTACAGCCCATTATAAGGTTAGTTCCGGAGCCAACAAGCAATACTTGTTCGGCGGCGGGGTGCGCATCGGCAGGATCGGCTTTTTTGACGCCGGAAACGTGCCGCAGAATTATTACGACAACCCGACGGGATTCACTCCTGCAAAAGAAAAAAAATACAGCTACCGCTCTTTCGCGCAGCCTGCGAAAAGCAGCGGGTCGCTGGTCTTCGGATTACCTGTATTCCAATACCAGCAGACCAAGCAGCACCATTTTGAATTTACGTGCGGCACTAATGAGGTCTGTGAATCGTTTGTGACTCCGATCAATTATCGATTTACTACTGATTTTAACAACCTACAAGCACAACGTACCAAGGGCTCTGACGTGGGCTATCAAAATGCATCTGTGAGCGAAACCGCAAACGGAAGGACGGAACATACCTACTCTTCGCCTATAGACGTGCCAGAAAACGAAGACGCTTATAGCATCAGCTATCCCTTTTTCCCTAGCGAAAACTTTGACCACCGAAGAGGCTATCTGAAAAAAGAAGAGGTGTTTGACAACAGCTCGAAGATACTTTCCCGTACGGAATATACGTATGTTCCAATCAACGAAGTACAAGACATGACACTTATCGGCGTACGTCCTTATTACGCCCCAATAAACTGCCCAACGTCTTATAAATTTGCCAACTATGACCTATATTTTCAAAAAACGCAGGACTGTCCTGGAAATCCGACCGCATTTCTCTGCGAATACCTTTGCGGGGATGCCATGAACTATATCAGCTATAAAAAAATCTATGAAGCCTACGGCTGGGCTAGGCTTGAAGGCAAGACGACCAAGAGCTTCTTCTATAGCGGCTCCGTGCAGACGGAAGTGGGCACATCCGAAAGCTATGCCTACAACGCGCTGAACAAGAAGATCGCCTCCCAGACCACCACCCTGGGCACAGGGGAGGTGCTCAAGACCGACTTCTACTACCACGCCGGCAACTCGCCCTACTCCCAGAACCGCATCTCGGAGATCGAGAGGGTCGACAGCTACCGCAACTCAGAGCTGCTCTCCACAAGCAGGATCGTCTACTCGAACGCCTTTGCCGGAAACGCCGCCTGGCTGCCGCAGGCCGTGCAGGCCTCCAAGGGAGCCAACGCGCTGGAGGCCAAGGTCCGCTATAACAGCTACGACCAGTACGGCCATCCGCTGGAAGTGCAGCAGGAAAACGGCATGAAGGTCTCCTACGTATGGGGCTACAGCAGGACCCAGCCCGTGGCAAAGATCGACAACATGGCCTATGCCTCCCTGCCTGCAGGGCTGGTTACGGCCGTGCAGAATGCCTCCGATGCCGCGCCCTTTAACAATACCGCCGAGGCTTCCCTGCTTTCTGCGCTGGAAGACCTGCGTATTGCCGCAACCGCTTCAGGAGGACAGATGACCGGCTATGCCTACAGGCCGCTTGTGGGGGTATCGGCCGTAATCGACCCGAAGGGCGACAGGACCTACTACGAGTACGACGGCTTCGGCAGGCTCAAGGCCGCCTACGACCGCAACGGAAAGCTGCTCTCCGAGAACGAGTACCATTACAGGACACAAAACTAAGACGCCATGAAAAAGACACTATATCCATATATCGCACTGCTGCTGCCGGCCCTGGCCGTCGCGCAGAGCCAGGACCAGAACTATGTCAGGACCACGACCTACAAGACCGAGACCTCCGCATCCATAGCCTCGCCGACCGCGGCGCAGGCCGCCCAGAGCATCACCTATTTCGACGGGCTGGGAAGGCCCGTGCAGCAGCGCGCCCACCGGCAGTCCGGCTCCGGAAAGGACCTGGTGACCCCTGTCGTATACGATGCGCTCGGAAGGCAGGCCAAGGAGTACCTGCCCTACCCGACCGCATCCGCCTCGCTGGACTATGACCCGAATGCAGAGGCAGCCGCCCTGTCCTACTATGCCAGCGCGCCTGCGCCTGCCGTGCCGGGATTCGAGACCACCGCAAGCCCCTTCAGCCAGAAGCTCTTCGAGGCCTCGCCCCTGAACCGCGTGCTCCAGCAGGCGGCGCCCGGCAATGCCTGGGCCCTGGGCTCCGGACACGAGGTGAAGACCGAATACCTGGCCAACAGCGCCGCCGACAACGTGAAATACTACAAGGCCATTGCCGCATGGCAGGCCTCCCAGGGGCTCTATACTGCGACGCTGGTGCAGCAGCCTGGCTCCAGCTATCCTGCAGGACAGCTCTACAAGACCGTGACCAAGAACGAGAACTGGACCTCCGGCACCCTGAATACCGCAGAGGAGTATAAGGACAAGGAAGGAAGGGTCGTGATGAAAAGGACCTATGTCTCTGCCGTGGTGAGGGGCAATACCGTCATCCAGTCCATGGATACCTATTACGTATACGACCAGTTCGCCAACCTGTCCTTCGTGCTGACCCCCCTGGTCACCGCCCCGACGCAGCAGCTCGACGGGCAGTGCTACCAGTACCGCTACGACAGGAGAAACCGCCTGGTGGAGAAAAAGCTCCCGGGCAAGCAGTGGGAGTTTATCATATATGACAGCCTGGACCGCCCAGTCGCTACCGGGCCTGCCTATGCGCCCTTTAGCGACCTGGCTGCCGGCGCCACGGGATGGCTGGTGACCAAGTACGATGCCTTCGACCGCACCGCCTATACCGGATGGATGCCGGCCACGGTGACCAGCGCCGAAAGGGCAACGCTGCAGGCCGCGCGCGATGCGCAGACCGCAAACCTGAACGAGGCCAAGGCTTCTTCCGACAATACGGTCAACGGCGTGGCCTTCCGCTATACCAGCACGGCATGGCCCGTGTCCGGATACCACGTGCTCTCCGTGAATTATTACGACGACTATGCCTTCCCCAACGCCCCGGGCTCCTTCCCGGACGTGGAAGGGCAGCCCGCATACTACAACCTGTCTGCAAAGCCTGCAGGCCTGCCGACGGGTTCCTGGACGCGCGTGCTGGAATCCAGCACCGCCTATGCCGGGGAAGCCTCCTATACGCTCTACGACAAGAAGGCAAGGCCGATACGCACAAGGACGGCAAACTATATGGGGGGCCATACCCAGGCCGACTCCAGGCTCGACTTTTCCGGAAAGGCGCTCTATACCGTGACCTACCACAAGCGCACCGCCTCCGATACGGAACTGGCCGTGCGCGAGGACTTCGCCTATACCGACCAGGACCGCCTGCTCAGCCAGACGCACAAGATCAATGCAAGCGCGGCAGAGCTGCTGGCCAGGAACGAGTATGACGAGCGCGGGCAGCTCGTGCGCAAGAGCGTGGGAGGAAGCGACACTACCGGCACCGCGGCCCTGCAGAAAGCCGACTATGCCTATACCGTGCGCGGGTGGCTCAAGGGAATCAACGACACCGGGTCGCTGGCAAAGGCGGGCGATCCCGGAGACCTGTTTGCCTTCGGCATCAATTACCAGGCGCCCATAAGCGCCCAGCCGCTCTTTAACGGGAACATAGCCGAGACCCTGTGGAGGACCGCCAGCGACGACAAGCTGCGCAGGTACGCCTACGGCTATGATGCCGTAAACAGGCTCACCGCCGCCACCTATGTCAAGGAAGGACTGATGACAGGGTCCTACAACGAGGCCATCGAGTACGACAGGAACGGGAATATCACCGCGCTGCAGCGCAACGGGGGGCTCGATTCCGACTCCGGGGCCTATGTACAGATCGACGACCTCTACTATACCTACGACGGGACCAACAGGAACCGCCTGGTGCAGGTGGAAGACGCCAGCGGATCCGCACAGGGCTTTAATAACGGCGCCTCGGATCCCGCGGAATACGCCTATGACGACAACGGGAACATGGTACAGGACCTCAACAAGGGCATCACCTCAATACGCTACAACCACCTCAACCTGCCCGTGAAGGTCGTGTTCGGTTCCGAATCTGAAAAAATCGAGTATCTTTACGATGCCGCCGGCAAAAAGATGAGGAAGACGGTCACTACCTCGACAACGGGCGAAGGCAGGGACGTGGACTATCTGGACGGATACCAGTACATGAATGCAAGGCTGGGCTTCTTCCCTACCGCAGAAGGGTATGTGAGGGCATCGGAAGGAAAGTCGGGATATGCCTACAGCTACGTCTATAACTATAACGACCATCTGGGCAATATCCGCCTCTCGTATGCGAAGGATCCGGAAAACCCCAACGTTCTTAAGATACTGGAAGAGAACCACTACTATCCGTTCGGGCTCAAGCATACGAACTACAATTCGGACCTGCTCGTGCACAGGGCAGACCAGGGAAGCCTGAAGATCATGGACCCGAATACTCCCGTGCCCCTGGTATTGGTACTGCCGTATGACTATAAGTACAACGGGAAGGAGCTGCAGGACGAGATGGGGCTTGACCTGTACGACTACGGGGCGAGGAATTACGACCCGGCTATCGGAAGGTGGATGAATATTGACCCGCTCTCGGAGAAAGGGAGACGATGGTCGCCATATGCCTACGCTTTTGATAATCCTGTCTATTTTATAGACCCAGACGGGATGTGGTCATGGCCTTCTTGGAGTGATGTAAAGAAAACATTTAATGAAACAAAAACAGCTGTCGCCAAAAAATATAATGAAGTAAAATCATCCGTAAGTAAAACTTTCAATGAGACAAAAACAGCTACTGTCAAAACTTTTAATCAAGCTAAAAAAACTGTAGGAGAAACTATTGATAAAGCGCAAAATTTTGTAAAAGAGAATAAAAAAGGTATTTTAGATTTTGCAACTACAGTAAAGAAAACAGGAAATGACCTTACAACTACTGGACTAACAGCCGCCGCTGGAGGATTAGCTGTAGAAGGAGTTGGCGCTTTACCTGGTTTAAAGTTGGCACAGATAGGCGGAAATATGACACTAGCAGGAGAAGCTATAGAAATTGCAACAAAATGGATTGCAGGTGATGAATCAGCAGCTGGAAAAGAGTTGACAACAGTCGCGGTTGCAGAAGGAGTTGGTGCACTTGTTGATGCAGTATTACCAGGGCCGCCGGCGGCCACACCTCTTGTTGAAGAGGCTACAAGAGTTTTAAAAGAGATAACAAAAAGTACCGTATCCGGCAATACAAAAACTGCTGGAGATAGAATTTTAGATAACGAACATCAACATCAATGAATTACAATAATTTATTATATAGCACTTTATTTGCGTTATTAGCCTTTATTATGCATAAGTTTCGCAAATGGTGGTATAAAAAAAGTAAACAAAAATATCCTGAAGATGACCCTGGAACTAAAATGACAAAACTTCATCTTAAAATTTTAATGCTAGCGTTCATACTAGCGTCAATAATATATTTTTTTAAATCAATAACAAAATAAGGAGTATTATGGAATTTAGCGTGATTAATAGTTTTTTAGCTCCAATTGGATTGATAATAGCCGGTATCTTGATACGATTTTCTAAAAGAGAAGAATTAGCTTCTTTTAGAAAAAGATGGTATATCTTTGTTATTTTAGGAGTATTATTACTTGTCCTTAGATTATATAATTAAATAATTAGATTATATAATTAAATAATGTGTCAGATATGTTGGGTAATGTATCAGATTAGGTGTTTTTGCAAAATAGCCGCCTAACTGCCTGATAAAGAATGTGAATTTAAAGTTTACAAATATAAAAGAGGCGACCAATTGGTCGCCTCTTTTATATTCAAGGTTTTAAAAGCCTTAGAATGCTTTTGCCGTATCTTAGTGTATCAAAATAGGTGATAAAAAGAGATATATCTAATTTAGTAGGATATAAAATTGAATATCTTTATGCCGCAGACGGCCGGGAGATGTACAAGGACGCCCCGTATGCTTCTGGAAGAGTGGCCGGGAAGCGTCGGCATCATGTCGATGGACTACCTGAGCGAATTCCACTACTAGGGGACGGCACTGAAGTTCTTCCCGACCGCAGAAGGGTATGTAAGAGCATCGGAAGGAAAGTCGGGATATGCCTACAGCTACGTCTATAACTATGCCGACCATCTGGGCAACATCCGCCTCTCGTATGCGAAGGATCCGGAAAACCCCAACGTTCTTAAGATACTGGAAGAGAGCCACTACTATCCGTTCGGGCTCAAACTTGCCAACTACAACTCCGACCTGCTCGTGCACAGGGCCGACCAGGGAAGCCTGAAGATCATGACCCGAATACTCCCGTGCCCCTGGTACTGGTGCTGCCGTATGGCTATAAGTACAACGGCAAGGAGTTCCAGGACGAGATGGGGCTTGACCTGTACGACTACGGGGCTAGGAATTACGACCCTGCAATCGGACGGTGGATGAATATTGACCCGCTCGCGGAGAAAGGGAGACGATGGTCGCCATATGCCTACGCTTTTGATAATCCTGTCTATTTTATAGACCCAGACGGGATGTGGTCATGGCCTTCTTGGAGTGATGTAAAGAAAACATTTAATGAAACTAAAACAGCTGTAGTCAAAAAATATAATGAGGTAAAATCATCTGCAGTTAAAACATATAACGAAACTAAAAAAGCCGTTATAGAGACTAAAGATAATGTTGTAAAATCTACTAATAAAGCTATTGATAACTCTCAAAAATGGGTTAAAGACAATAAACAAGAGCTTTTAGGTCTTGCAAAGAACTTACAAAAAAAGGGAGACCAGTTAACAACTGTAGGATTAGTAGCTGCTGCTGCTGGTGCACCTGTTGCCGGAGTTGGAGCAACACCTGGTTTAGCTGTTGCCACTACTGGAGGAATAGCGAGTGGACTTGGTGCTGGAATTGAAATACTGACGAATTTAATTTCTGGTGATGTAGGCGAAGGTACGGAAAATGTAGCAGTTTATCTAACAGGGGAATTGGTATCTAAAGTAGTAGACAAAGCAGTGCCTGGTCCAAATCCAGATGTTTCTGAACCAGTCAAGGAGCTCATAAAAGCAGGTCAAAAGGCCGTATCGACTCTAGCAAGTGATAAAACAAAGGAAGCAGCAAATGAAATCAGAAAATAATTTTAATAATCATGTTATGGATTACGAATATTTACTTTATAGTATTTTATTGGGTTTGGGAGCATTTTTTTATTTTAGAATCCATAAATGGTGGATAAAAGGCAGGGATGAGAATCCAATATTTTTTAAACCAGATACAATAGTAGGAAAAATTAAAGATTGGGTAATTATAATCTTATTTGCCCTTGCATCGTTAGTATTTTTTTTCAAAGCAATAGCTTAACTTATAAATAACAATTATGAATTTCGGAGAATTAAATAGTTTTTTAGCACCAACAGGATTAATAATTGCTGGAATCGTATTGAAACTGTCAGGCCGAAAAGAACAAGATAGTTTTTTTAAAAAACACTGGTATCTCTTTATTATTCTTGGAGTTGTGTTATTAGTCTACAGAGTATTCAAGTATTTCATTTAGCTCTTATTGGGTAATGTATCAAATAAGTACGCACCAAAATATTTTATAAAATATTCACAAAAAATCAACTTATAGTATTATCGCAGTCAAAAACCAAAACAACCTTCGGGTTGTTTTTTAATTATACACTTTAAAGTATTTATTAGATTTGTTTTAAACACAGATTACTAATCCGCGCTATCGGATTTGCACCTTAGTCAGTATCCTTTAATAAAAACAATATATGGATAAAGATATTATCAAATCATCTTATGTCTCTTTAATTGGATTTATCCTTATTATCATTATAAGAGTAATTTTAACACATAAAATTTATCAATTCTATAATTTCAACATGAGAAAAATTTATGCATTAATTACATATCTTTTATATTTACCCTTGGTTGGAGTTATTTTATTATGCACAACATTTATATTTTATTATTATTTTAAAAATAAATTTAGATCTTCCTTACTATATTTATTCCTAACAATACCATCACTTATATATTTATTTATTTTCATTCTGTCTTTATTTAATACTTTTATAATTATAAAATAACTTACAAATATTAAAATTGGTAATGTATCAGTTGGTTTTGATTTTTTGAACTCTTATACATTTATAACCAATAATTAAATAATTTATTTTAGATAGTGTAGTCATGAAAAAGGTGTTTAATATCATTGTATTATTTCTGTTGATTGGAGGGCTAATTTTTGCAGCCATCCGTTACCAAGATAAGAAAGTCAGAAAGGAGTTTGATTTATTCAATTCAAGCCACTTATCTGGAACAATAGTTATGGTTGACAAATATTCGAGATCTGCCAATTTTGTTCTCAATAATAATCCGACTGAATTTTCCTTTTATCCATTTATTGATAAAAATCTAAATAACAACGAAATATTCCAATATGTAGCTAAGCCTGGGGACAGCATTTATAAACCTGCTTATTCTGATATATTATTATTAATTAAAGGTAATAAGGTATACTCTTATACCTTTCAAAATACTGACCAATTATAAAATTGCCTAAAAACATCCTTTATCCTATCTTTACGCCTCATCTTCCGCCTGAACCTGCAAAATGCACTTATGAGAATCCTGACATTAGACGACATCCTTGACACGTATTCCAAGATAGTCCAAAGAGGCTATGGTTTCTTTTTATCTAAATTCACCTTGAACAAAGATTCGAGGGCGATCAGCGCTTTTGACAAGTCATCGGAACAGACTTCGAACTGGTGGATTATTCCGGCCGTAAATGAACGCTGGAACAGGATGGTGAGCGGCGACCCACATACTGATCACAAGCAGCACTTGGTAAAAAATTTCCTGAAAGAAGAAAGGGGGCTTAGATTATTATCTTTAGGATCTGGAGCTTGCGAGCATGAGCTGGAACTTGCCAATTATCCGCATTTTGCTGAAATCACCTGCGTGGATATCAACCAGGCCAATCTGGATAGGGCTAAAGCCATTGCGACAAAAGAGAACAAGAACCACATGAAATTTGTCTGTTCTAATGTGGAAGACTATTCGTTTCCGGATCATTATTTTGACCTCGTCATCTTTAACGATTCGCTGCATCATTTTAAAAATGTGGAGCATCTTTTGGCCCATCCTATCAAAAACTGCCTGAAGCCCAAAGGCAAGCTTGTCATTCATGAATATGTGGGACCGAAACGCCTGCAGTATTCTAAACATCAGCTAAAGGCGATTAACAAAGCAATTCAGCTGATCGACAAGCCTTATCGAAAAAGATACAAGACCAATATTACCAAAAATCACTATTATGGTTCCGGTGTGCTGCGGATGATTGTTGCCGATCCGTCGGAATGCGTGGACTCAAATAATATACTGCCGGGCATTCATAAAAATTTCAAGACGCTGGAAGAGAAAAAATATGGCGGCAATATATTGATGAGCGTCCTTAAAGACATCTCGCATCATTTTGTCACGCTTGACGACAAAAAAAAGGCCGTACTGGACAGCCTTTTTAAATTTGAGGATGACTACTTGAAAGAAAATCCGAGTGATTTTATTTTTGGCGTTTATGAAAAACCAGAATCCGATACTTTGTAGCTTTCCTTGTTCTTTCTGAAAGTATTGCTTAACGTCCCTCCTGCGGAGTCCAAACGCCGCTGGCCAGTGTCTCTCTGACATATTCTGAAAAATCTTTTGGCTTTCGGCCTAAAGCCTCTTCTACTCCATGGCTGATTGAGGCGTTCCGCCCGTCTAAAATTTCGCTGAAGAGATAGGATAACAGTCCTATATAGTCTTGCGGTACGTGATATTCTTTTAGTTGAGCCGCATATTCCTGAACGGAAAGCTGTTCGTATACAATAGGTTTTCCGATGGCTGTGGCAATTTCTGAAACAGCTTCCTTAAAGCTCAACAGCCTTGGGCCTGTGACTTCGTATAACGTATTGTCATGGCCTTCTTGCGTAAGCGCCGCCACGACAACATCAGCAATATCTTCCGCATCAATAAATGGCTCTTGTATGTCGCCTGTCGGCAACGCCATATGGCCGTTCAGTATCGGCTCGAGCAGGTAGCTTTCGCTAAAGTTCTGGTTGAACCAGCTTGCCCTGACGATGGTCCATTTTAGGCCGCTTTCCATGATAATCTTTTCGCAGTCTTGGGCTTCTTTTTCGCCACGACCCGAAAGGAGCACTACTTTTTCAACGCCTGCCTCTTTGGCTAATTTCGCCAAGAGTCTTATGGCGTCATCGGCTCCTTGTACAGCCAAGTCGGGCTGAAAGGTGATGTAGACGCTTTGGATGTCTTGGAGCACTGCTGCCCAATTGCTTGAATCTTCCCAGTCGAATTTAGGGACTGCGATGCGGGATCCTCTTCGTACGGATTGCCCGAGTGCTTCTAATTTCTGTACGACGCGGCTCCCTGTTTTTCCGTTGGAGCCTAATACTAAAATCTGTTTTGTTTTCATTGTTCTTATTTTTAAGCAAAACTAAGTGCAGGAGCAATCATTAAATAGAACAGAACCGACAGTAGTCTTCTTTTTATCGAGATGGCTTGTTATGAAAATACAGCCTTCTTTTGTAAATTAGCTTGTCTTAATCTTATGAATCTTATGACCCAGCACGATATCGCAACATCCCGATTGCTTTCGCAACAGATAAATGAACCCAGCCTGAAATCGGCCCCTGAAATGGTTGCTTATTTCGGTGCCATTCAAGGACAGGAATATGCCCAGACTAAATGGTCATTAGGCTTGAGAATGCCGCATCTGAAAGACAGCGACATTGAAAAGGAACTGAACGAGGGCAAGATCTTGCGGACACATCTGCTTCGGCCAACCTGGCATTTTGTAGCTTCAGGGGATATTCGATGGATGTTGAAGCTTACTGCTCCAAGGGTAGATGCCATAAATAGCTATATGTATCGGAAGATGGAACTGGACAATGCTACTTTTAATCGCTGCAATGACATCATGACACAGGTTTTGGAAGGCGGAAAGCATCTTACGCGCGAAGCGCTGAGCCAAGAATTCTTGAAAAACAATATCGAAGCCGAAAGCGTGCGCCTGGTCTGTATCTTGATGAAAGCCGAGCTGGAAGGGCTTATCTGCAGCGGTGCCCGTCAAGGCAACCAATTTACGTATGCCTTGCTTGAAGAAAGGGTTCCGCCTGCCAAAGAAATAAGCCGAGACGAAGCGCTGGCCGAACTGACCCAGCGGTATTTCTTAAGCCGCGGTCCCGCTACTGCCAAGGATTTTGCTACTTGGTCTGGACTTACTCTTACGGACTGCAAAAAGGGAATTGAAATGACCCGAGTCAATTGGACAGAAGAAAAAATTGAATCGGAAACCTATTATTTTTCGCCAAAGGCACTTAAAAAAGAAACAAACTTTGAACAGATGCACCTGACTCCTATTTATGACGAAATGATCATGGGGTATAAAAACAGGGAAGCCTTACAACAAATCAGACATGCAGTACAGCCAGCGCAAAGACTCCGTTTTGACAATACGATTTTATTTAACGGACAAATTATCGGCTCTTGGAGGAGAAAAATAAAACCAAAGCTGATTGAATTGGAGTATGAATTCCTACAGCCCTTGAATAAAAAGCAGGAACTGGAATTTGAAAAGGCTATCTTGCGCTTTGAAAATTTTTACGGCCTGCCTGTAAAAACCATCCTTTAATTTTTTCTATTCATGAAGCTTATCTTTACCTTATTATTTTCTGTTGCCACTACTGCTTTGGGCTTTTCGCAAAATTCACTGTCTAAAGACAATCTTTTTGTTTTGGGGAAAGTTGAAAAACTAGAGTCTAAAATCTTAAACGAAACCCGAACGCTGAATGTTTATATTCCTGACAGCTACGATAAAAATCCGAATATTTCTTATCCTGTGATTTATCTGCTGGATGGTTCTGCTGATGAAGATTTTATTCATGTCACGGGACTGGTGCAGTTCCTGACCATGATCAAAAAAATGCCCGAATCGATTATTATCGGCATTGCCAATGTTGATAGAAAACGGGATCTTACGTTTCCTACGACCAACGTGCAGGACAAAAAAGATTTTCCGACTTCGGGAAGCTCAGAAAAATTCTTGGCTTTTATCGAAAAAGAACTGCTGCCGTATGCTAAAAAGCACTACCGAACCAGTACTTCTACTCTTATTGGCCAGTCGCTCGGAGGACTTTTGGTAACGGAAGCACTGCTCAAAAAACCGGAACTGTTTAACAATTATATTATTATAAGTCCGAGCCTATGGTGGGATGACGAATCGTTGCTGCGCCAAGCACCTACCTTATTACAAAAACAGACTGCCGCAAAAATCCAAGTCTATGTTTCTGTCGGAAGCGAAGGAAAGCAGATGGAAGACGATGCCTTTCAACTGTCGGAAATACTCGCCAAGTCGAAAAACCTTCAGTCTTATTTTGTGAGAATGCCGGAAGAAAATCATCTTACGATCTTGCACAATTGCCTTTATAAAGCGTTGGAGACCTTAAACAAGCCTAAATAATCCCACCATGTATACTCCGCTGCATTACAAAAACGAAAATATTGACGAAGTCCGGGAGTTCTTACAAGCGAACAGCTTTGGGATACTGATCAGCCAGACCAATGGAAAGTTATGGGGCACTCATATTCCGATGGAACTGGATACGGACGAAAACGGCCGTGCCATCTTGTACAGCCATATTTCTAAAGCCAACCCTCAATGGGAAAGCTTTAATCCGGAGCAAGAAGTGCTCGCTATTTTTCAAGGACCGCACAGCTATGTTTCTTCATCGTGGTATGAAAAGGAAGAGGTTCCGACTTGGAATTATATTGCCGTTCATGTGTATGGAAAAGTTGAGATTGTCGAAGGCGAAGAATTGATGGCTTCGCTGAAAAAATTAGTCGATAAATACGAACGTTCTTCTGAAAATCCAGTCTCCATAGAAAAACTATCTGAAAAAACCATGAGGCAGGTTCATGGAATTGTGGGTTTCAAGTTGCATATTACCGACATCCAAGCGGCTTATAAATTATCACAGACACGAAACGATACCGACTTTCATACAATCGTTAACCAGCTTGAAAACAGCCCTGATCTTATGGCAAAAGCAACAGCCGCCGCAATGAAACTGTCGAGAAAAGAAGAGTAATTCCGCAAGTTTCGGGTTTTATGCCGAATGGGATGCTCCTACCTTTGTATCATAAATTTCAAAGAAATGAATGAGCAAGATCACATCAATTATATCCGGATTGCAGAAGCAATCGAATATATCCGAGAAAATTTTAAAGACCAGCCTAATTTAGACGAGGTCGCGGCAAAGGTTCACCTGAGTCCGTTTCACTTCCAGCGGCTTTTTACGGACTGGGCAGGCGTTAGTCCTAAAAAATTCCTGCAATACATCAGTGTGGAGCACGCCAAGCAACTCTTAAAAGAAAAAGAGGCTACTTTGTTTGATGCTACGCATGAGACCGGGCTTTCCAGTACCGGAAGGCTGCACGACCTGTTTATCAAGATTGAGGGAATGACTCCGGGAGAATTTAAAAACGGCGGCGAGAATCTTTCTATAAATTACAGCTATGCCGAAAGTCCATTTGGCAATATCATTGTCGCTTCTACTCCAAAAGGTATCTGCTATATGGCTTTTGCTGAAAATGAAGAAACGGCTACAGCCGATCTGAAAGCACATTTTCCTAATGCTGATTTCAAGCAGAAGCTCGACCTTATCCAGCAAAATGCCTTGTACATCTTTACCCACGATTGGGACAAACTCAACCAGATCAAGCTGCATCTGAAAGGAACTGATTTCCAATTGAAAGTATGGGAAACATTGCTGAAAATTCCGATGGGCAATTTATCTACGTATGGACAGATTGCGGGAGAAATTCAAAATCCGAAAGCGTCTCGTGCGGTAGGAACGGCTATCGGCAGCAATCCTGTGGCTTTCTTGATTCCGTGCCACCGCGTCATCCAATCCAGCGGCCATTTCGGAGGCTATATGTGGGGAACGACTCGAAAAACAGCTATTATTGGCTGGGAAGCTGCACAAATGAGTCCATCAAAATAAATAAGAGCCATGGAAACCATACACGAAAAGATAGCATTACTTGATTGGGCGTTATTGACACATGAGATGAATGAGAAAGGTTATGCTATTATTCCCAACTTGATTACAGACGAGCAATGCAATGAGTTTATAAAAAACTATGACAATCCGAATGGCTACAGAAAAACAGTGGTCATGGAACGCTACCGCTTTGGCTTGGGCGAGTATAAATATTTTGATTATCCATTGCCTGATCTGATCCAAAACTTGCGCGAAAGCCTTTATCCTAAATTAGCGCCAATTACCAATTTATGGATGAAAGTCTTGAATAGTACTATTCGTTTTCCTAGCACGTTTAAAGAGCTGCAAGCACTCTGTCATGCTAATAGCCAGCTAAAGCCGACCGTGCTGATCTTGAAATACGGAAAGGGCGGATACAATACTTTACATCAAGATTTGTATGGCGATATCTTTTTTCCGATGCAGACGGTATTTTTCTTGAACGATCCTGATGAAGATTATACTGGTGGCGAATTTGTCTTGACACAACAGACACCTAGAGCCCAGTCTAAAGCCATCGTCTTAAAACCTAAAAAAGGTGATGTACTATTGTTTACCACCAACTTTAGGCCTGTGAAAGGGGCAAAAGGGTATTATCGCGTAAACATGAAACATGGAGTGAGCGAGCTGCATTCGGGCAAAAGACATACTCTTGGAATTATTTTTCATGATGCCTTGAGTTAGTATGATTAAGCATAGCGAAATAACGGATGATATCCTTAGAACGAAAATCTTGAGAAAGGAAATCGTTTTGGGCGGTAACCAAAAATTGAAAATTTACGGTACATTGCGCTGTACTTCCGGAAAGAGGATGAAACGCGAAAACCGCGTATTTTTTAGTTCTGAAGAGGAAGCGTTTCAAAAGGATTATAGACCTTGCGGACACTGCCTTGCGGAAAAATACAAAATTTGGAAAAATGGACTTATTTAATAACGATATCGAAACCAACCGACTGCCTTATGACGGGACCGTGATTTATTACGGAAAAGTCCTAAGGCATGACGAAGCGCAACATTATCTCGAAAAGCTTCTTGAGACTATTGAGTGGAAACATGATGAGGCCATCATCTTTGGAAAACGAATTACCACGAAACGAAAGGTGGCTTGGTATGGCGACAGCGATTATCTGTATACGTATTCGAATACCACAAAACAGGCACTTCCCTGGACAAAAGAACTTTTGGAATTAAAAACGCTGGCAGAAGAAATTTCGGGAACGGTTTTTAATTCCTGCCTGCTGAATCTGTATCACGATGGCAGCGAAGGAATGGCCTATCATAGCGATGATGAAAAATCCTTAGGTCAAAATACGACGATTGGGTCTATGAGTTTTGGTGCAGAACGAAAGTTTTTATTCAAGCACAAACAGACAAAAGACACCATCACTCTTCAACTGGAACACGGAAGCCTGCTGGTCATGAAAGACGAAACCCAGAGCCATTGGCTTCATCGGCTACCACCCAGCAAAAAAGTATCTAAGCCGAGGGTAAATCTTACGTTTAGGACGATTGTTTAGTAAGGCCTACGAAAAAACCTCTTTGAGCACTTCTAAGGATTTTGGCTTTCTGAAACCGTCGAGATGGAAACTGTAATAGTCGAGAATAATCTTTAGCAACTGTTGTCTTTCCTTTCCGTTAAAGACCTGCTGGTTGCTGTCAAAACGCAGTGCCAATAATTTCCTGAACAGAGCCGTTTCTTCTCCAGAAAGGCAAGATAGCGACTGGAAAGGCGTAAAAACACCTTCTGTCATTTCAAAAAACGGGTAGTCATTAGTGGAACTGTCTGGGTAAAATCCAAGGAATTTGGTAATTTCTAACAGGAGAATCAGATGGAAATTGGCGATCTCGCCATGGCTGTCGAGCCATAAAAGGGCCGTCTCGAGGAAATGAAACAAGTCTTCGTTTTTTTCTTCTTCTCGGATGCTGTGATGCAGCATTTCGGAAAGAAAAATAATTATGGTGCTTTTTACGATATCGATGTGGATGGTATGATAGGCGGCAAAAAGCTTGATTTCTTTAAAATTCTCCAGCGTTCCTTTATTTTTATGGACGGCTTCGATCTCAAGAATATTTAGGGGCTGGAAATAGGCAATTTTCTGTCTGTTGTTTTTCCCAGAAAAGGCGTTGTGGACAAAATACGACTTCAGACCATCAGTCTCAGTAAAGCATTTTACGATAAGGCTTTTCTCTTGGTATTTGAGCGCACTGATAACTATTGCTTTGGTCTTGACTAGCATTTAATTACGAATTTGGAATTATGAATTATGAAATTTCAATCGTAATTCATAATTCGTAATTTATCTTATTATCATCACTTTTTTCACCTTGGTTTCGGTACCGTCTTTGGAAGCGATAAATACCATATAAACCCCGGAAGCGACTCTGTATTTTCCGAATGCCTTGGTGTCCCATTCTATGGTTCCGCCTTCGGAAGTAGTTTCATACACTAAGTTTCCTTCGATATCCGTAATCTTGATATTGGCATCGTCAATCAGACCGCTGATTTTTACGGTTCCAGTAAATTCTGGCCTTACAGGATTCGGGTAAATATACACCTGCGAAAGGTCGTCATTTTCTTTTGTAGAAGTTCCTTTAAAAGAAACCAAGCCGGCTGTAGTCGCAAAAAACACTTCTCCTGTCTCGCCGTTGATATCGATATCATTAATCGAATTGCTAGGCAGCGGAGAGTTTTCTCTTGTAAATCTATGTAATGTTTCTTGTCCGTTTGGAGAAAGCAAAAACACACCAGAATCCGCTGTCCCGATCCATTTGTTGTTGGCCCCATCAACTACTATATCTGTAATGAACTGCTCGTACAAAAGTTCTTGTGGAAGTCCATCGTCAATAATTATTATCGGATTGGTTTCCAGATTGTCTTCGCTCATAAAACGATCTATACTAGGCAAAATTCGCAAGCCTTGCATGGTCCCGATCCAAAGCTGATTTCTGTTATCTACAGCTACGGCTATCGCATTTTTTATAAGCGGATTTCCGGCATCTTCATCAGAAGCTGCCAACTTGAATTTTGGCGAAACATTTTCATTAAAACCAATAACCCCATTTATGGAAGACACAAACCATTTTGTTCCGTTCTTATCAATCACCATGCGCCCGTAATCTTGTTCTAAAAAATTAGTGGCAAAACCGTCAATTGAAAAAGATTCCCAAGAGCCATTTGTTTTTAATACTTTCATGGCATTTTCAATCCTAGTATTATTAAACCATAAATTTCCAGACCTGTCAAAAGCTGCACCATTGATTCGGACCGATTTATAATTCGGATCTGGAGCAAAGAAAAGAGACTCTGGTCCATTTTGAGTCGTATGGTCGTAACGGGCGACAACTGCATCATTTTCAATTTTTAAGATTCCTGAATGGAATGAGCTTATGTAGACCTGATTTTCATTAGTTGGATTTACGGTAATCCTAGAAAGCGAGTTGGCTCCTAAAACTTCGCTAAAAGGTATGTTTAGCCAGCCGTTTTCTGAAAATTTACTGACACCATTCGTACTCAAATCGGGAACATAAAACACGTTATAACCTCCGTACACTGCCCAAAGCTTATTGGATGGCGTGGTCTGTATCGCAAATATGTTGTTTCTCGCTGGGCCGTCGGGTTTGATGACTTGAAATGTAGTCGTATTTAAGAGCGAAGCCGTAATTATGCCGTTTTCTTTAGTACCGATATAAAAATCACCACCAACAATGGTTGCGCAATTAAAAGCCGCAGTCATGTTTGGAATACTGGTACTGACGATGTGTGCCGTCTGCGAAAAAGTCTGGTTATAGGAATAGACATGATTGACCGTTGTTACAACTAGATTATCTTGATAGGACCTGATATCAATTCCTGGTTGCACAAGACTTGTCATGGTCGTAAAAGCGCCGCCTGTATGCCGAGCGACCCTGTTTGCGCTTACCGCTACAATTTGATTATTGTGTGTTACGATTCCTGTCCAAACACCAGCATCAAAAGTCTGCCATTGGCTAAAATCATTAAGGTTCGGGTTCGACAAATCGGCTCTCCTGATGCCGCTTTCTGCCGTAGCTACATATATAAAGTTATTTAATACTGTTGATTGGTATACTTTGACTTCTTCTCCGGCAGGGCCAAGCAGGTAGGTGTCGCCAAAACCAAGCGTTGCCAAATCGTATTGCACAAGGCCAAAATCACAGGAAATGTAAAGCTTTCCTTCGTGCTCATAAAAATGATTGATTCTTTTCCTATTCGGCGTGAGTCCGGCTTGGTCTCGAATTCCGGGAACAATCAATATGTTTCCGGTACTTTCGGTTAGTATAAGCATCAATCCATTTGCATGGCCAATGATTGTCTTGTTGAAGGCTTGGCTGTAATAAATGGCCGTGATATCTTGTCCGGAAAGTCCATCGATTGTCGTAATCGTCTTCAGCTCATTGGTTGCCAGATTTTTGGAGAACATTGTCTTTAGGGTCGAACCTGTAATTTTTGTGGTGGATTCGGCCAAATCATTTACTTCGTTATAGGAAAAATAGCCCTTCCATAACTGATTGTTCTGGGCAAAAGTGATTTGTATAAAGAAAGAAAAAAGAAAAATTAGGAAATGCTTTTTCATTATCGATTAGGAATTGCATACAAATATAATACAAACGGATTTATTTCTCTTTTCATATATTCTTATGGCTGAAATAGACAAAAAAAATGCTCTCGAAATCGAGAGCATTTTTGAATTATCTTACAGATTGTATTATACGACTCCTTGCGCTAGCATTGCATCGGCAACTTTTACGAAACCTGCAATGTTCGCTCCTTTCACGTAATCAACATATCCTGTTCCATCAGAACCATATTTTACACATGATGTGTGGATATCAAGCATGATTCTTTTTAGTCTTTCGTCAACTTCTTCAGAAGTCCAGCTTAATCTCAATGAGTTTTGAGACATTTCAAGACCTGAAGTCGCTACTCCACCAGCATTTGATGCTTTTCCTGGAGCGAAAAGAATTTTAGCGTGTTGGAAAACCTCAACAGCTTCTGGAGTTGACGGCATGTTAGCACCTTCAGCTACACAGATACATCCGTTAGCTACCAGCAATTTTGCTTCCGCACCATCCAACTCGTTTTGAGTTGCACATGGCAAAGCGATATCGCATTTCACTTCCCAAGGGCGTTTTCCTGCTACATATTTTGCGTTTGGATATTTTTTAGTGTATTCGCTGATTCTTGCGTAATCTACGTTTTTGATTTGCATTACGTACGCTAGTTTTTCAGCATCAATTCCGTCAGCATCATAAATATAACCTGCAGAATCTGACAATGTAACTACTTTACCGCCCAATTGTGTTGCTTTTTCAGCCGCATATTGCGCTACGTTTCCAGAACCAGAAATCACTACAGTTTTGCCTTCAAAGTTTTGTCCTTTTGTTTGAAGCATGCTTTGTGCGAAATATACATCGCCATACCCTGTAGCTTCAGGACGGATCAATGAACCTCCGAAAGAGATTCCTTTTCCTGTCAAAACTCCTGTAAATTCGTTTCTTAATCTTTTGTATTGGCCAAACATGTAACCTACTTCTCTTCCTCCAACGCCGATATCTCCGGCTGGAACGTCGGTATTTCCACCGATATGTTTAGACAATTCTGTCATGAACGCTTGGCAGAATTTCA
Source organism: Flavobacterium sp. N2550 (assembly GCF_025947265.1). Lineage (NCBI taxonomy): Bacteria > Pseudomonadati > Bacteroidota > Flavobacteriia > Flavobacteriales > Flavobacteriaceae > Flavobacterium > Flavobacterium sp. N2550. Next base: position 722,597 of record NZ_CP110007.1, read on the forward strand.
TGATTTCGTTGTCTGACTTTCCTTTCGGGTCAAAATCAGCACCACCTTTTCCACCGCCCATTGGCAATGTAGTCAAGCTGTTTTTGAAAGTCTGCTCGAAAGCAAGGAATTTCAAGATGCTCAAGTTTACAGAAGGATGGAAACGGATTCCTCCTTTGTATGGTCCGATAGCTGAGTTCATCTGGATTCTGTATCCACGATTTACTTGAGTATTTCCCGCATCGTCAATCCAAGTTACCCTGAACATAATTACGCGTTCTGCCTCAACCATTCTTTCCAAAAGCATCTTGTTTTGGTATTTTTTATTTTCTTCGATAAAAGGAATTACAGTTTCTGCAACTTCTTTTACAGCCTGTAAAAACTCAGGCTCATTAGGATTTCTCTTAGCAACTGCTTCAACAAAAGAGTTAATACTTTCTGTCATGATTATTAAGTTATTAACGTTTATGAAAACGTTTTCGTTTGATGGCACAAAGATACATCTTATAGAAATATTTGGAGTTTTTTTTTTGATTTCTCAATAGATTTATTTTTTTGTTAGGAAATCTTAATCAATTTTGTTTTTAGTGTGGTGTTTTTAAAGTTTTTATGATATTTTTTGAAGCAAAAAACTATTTTTCTTTTTTTTTTCTAAGTGCATGATGTTTTTATATATTTGTCTGAAATTATTTAAATATAATCAGATGCCCAGAATCTATTTTTTAATTCTAGCATTGGCTTTTGGAGGGCTAAATGCTGCTTTTGCTCAATTTGGTTTTTCGCATGAAATTGGAGTAATTGTGGGACCTGTAGCAATGCAGTCTGACTATGGCGAACGCCATGATTTAAGCACCAACGCTGGGAATACGGGTTTTGGCATCGGACTTGTCCACTATCTTAATTTTTCTTACAAGGCAGAATGTAACTGTTATACTCCGGAAACTTATTTCAACGACCATTTCAAGGTAAGAACAGAATTATCATACAGCAAAACCAATCTGCAGCATTTTGGAAAATGGGTTGAAGACAGCAGGACTTCGGTAACCGCTGAGCAATTGAGAAATATGAGAGGAAGCACTGCAATCACGAATATCGGAATGCAACTAGAATATTTCCCACTAAGCATTAGAGATTTCACGGCAACTACAGGAAGCTGGGCGCCTTTTGTAAGCCTAGGAGCCCAATTCAGCCATTACAATCCTGAAGCTTCGTCTACGACGGGACCGCTGACTGTCATCAATACTCCTATAAAATACCGCGATGCTTTTACGAATGATTCTGGAACTGTATGGTCTGTCGTTAGTAGTGTTGGAACACGATATAAATTAAACGAAATGTCTGATTTGATGCTGGACTTGAGATTCCAATATTATTTTTCGGACTGGGTAGACGGACTGCGACCAAATCCAGACCGTTATTCTGAAAACAAGGCCAATGATTGGCTGATATGGCTGAATGTAGGCTATATTTATTACTTGAACTAATAGAACAAACATAAAAAAAGTCCCGATTGAATCGGGACTTTTTGTTTTATTGCAATGCTTGTTTTAAATCTTCTATCAAATCATCGATGTCTTCGACACCAACGCTCAATCGAACCAAGTCATCTGTGATTCCTATTTCTTTTCTCTTGTCTTCCGGAATTGAAGCATGTGTCATTAACGCGGGGTGGTTTGCCAATGATTCTACGCCTCCTAAAGATTCAGCGAGTGTAAATACCTGCAATTTTTCTAGGAAACTAATCGCGTCTTCTTTTTTGCCTGATTGAAAGGTGAAAGACACCATTCCTCCAAAGCCATTTTTCATTTGCTTTTTGGCAATTTCATGAAACGGATGCGATTCTAATCCTGGATAATAAACCGTTTTTACTTTTGGATGATTATTCAGGAATTCTGTAACCTTTGCTCCATTTTCGCAATGTCTCTGAACTCTTAAATGCAACGTCTTGATTCCTCTTAAAACCAAGAAAGAATCTTGTGGGCCAAGCGTTGCTCCTGTCGCAAATTGTTGGAAATGCAATTGCTCTCCTAAGGCTTCGTCTTTTACGATCAAGGCTCCGGCAATAACATCGGAATGTCCACCCAAGTATTTTGTAGCAGAATGCATGACAATATCCGCTCCCAAATCCAATGGTTTTTGCAAGTAGGGCGTTGCAAAAGTATTATCGACAGCAAAAAGCAATTTTTTCTCTTTAGTGATCTTGGCAATTGCTTCGATATCTGCCAATTTCATCAACGGGTTTGTAGGTGTTTCCACCCATACCAATTTGGTATTTTCGTTAATCAGCGACTTGAATTTCTCCAGATCGTTCATATCTACAAAATGGAACTTGATACCAGAATCTTTATAAATTCTAGTAAACATTCTGTAAGTTCCGCCGTATAAATCGTCCATTGCAATCACTTCGTCACCTGCCTTGAAAGATCTCAAAACGCAGTCTGTAGCCGCCAATCCTGATGAAAAAGCCAGTCCTTTTGTTCCGTTTTCAATACTGGCCAAAGCATTTTCTAAGGCTGTGCGTGTCGGGTTTGAAGCTCTGCTGTATTCATAATCTCCAATAGGCTGCCCTGGGCTTGACTGAACGAAAGTTGAAGTTTGATAAACAGGAGGCATGACGGCTCCCGTACTCGGGTCGTGATGCTGTCCTCCGTGGATCACTTTAGTGTTAAATTTCATATAAATGATTATTTAAGTATCAATATTTTGGACAAATTTACCTTTTAATTTTATTCTAAAAACGCTATATTTATAAATAATTAACAAAGCTGTCATGAAACGTATCGTATTATTCCTCGCACTATCGCTCGCTTTTGCAAGCTGTCAAAAAGACAAGAAAGATGGATCTGAATTGAAAGCAGTTGATTTCCAATCGAAAACTTTCGAAAAGAAGACAACATTGCCTTGCAAGGGAGATATCTGTGCCGAAGTAAAAATTACGGTTCCGGAAGCTTCTAACATTCCTGTAGTGGCCGACAGCATCAATAAGAAAATTTTCAATACGGTTCGCGGCATCGTTTATTTTGGCGAAAAGCCTTATAACGGAAAAACCTATGAAGAAATCATGGCGTCGTTTATCAATTCTTATGAAGAACTGAAGAAAGAATTTCCAGACGAAACTTTAGGCTGGGAAGCAAAAGTAGATGCAAAAGTGGATTATACTTCTGACAAAGTCTTGAATATAAAATTGCACCATTATACGTATACTGGCGGTGCCCATGGCTACGAAGGAAACCGTTCCTTGCTCTTTAATCCTGAAACGGGAAAAGAGCTGACACGAAAAGATTTCCTGAAAGACGAAGCTGGCTTTAAATCTTTTGCTGAAAAAGAATTCCGAAAAAAATATAAAATTCCGGCCGGGCCTATCAACGCTACAGGGCTCATGTTTGAAAACGAAGTTTTTGACCTGCCACAAACTATCTTCTTTACTAAAAATGGACTGTTACTGTATTATAACACCTATGAAGTTGCTTCGTATGCGGATGGCCCGAAAGAATTATTGCTGCCTTACGACCAATTGACCAATTATTTGTTGATCAAATAATTACAAAAACTTCTTAATTGACATCATCATGCCCAAGTGCATTCCTTCATGGTAATAATTATAGGCAATGGCACCTTCTGCGTTTCGAATCGTAAATCCTTGGTTGTTCGTAAACTGATGGTAGTTTTTAAAAATCTGATTCTCGAAATCGGTTTTGGTCTGGTTGATGGTTTCAAAAAGCAATCCCTTAATTTCATCGACTTCTTTTTGCATAACGTCTGATTCTGGTCTGGTTCCTTTTTGGTATTTCAAAATCATCTCATCCAAAACCATTGTCGGAAGTCCTGATAATTTATACACCAATAATTGCTGTACGACAATGATATGGGCTATATTCCAAATTAAGTTGTTGTTGAAACCATCCGGAACCTTGTTTAGTTGTTCCAAAGAATAATTTTGCAGATAGTTTTCGAGAACCTTTCTGCTTTGTGTTGTGATATCAAATGCTTCGTGCATGTTTTTTTTGATAAAAATACATCTTTTTCGCCATAAATAAATTTTCTTTGCGTCACTTAAACTTCACAAAGATGAACAACAAAATATATTATCTAGCCTCTTGCGATACGTGTCGAAAAATCATAAAGTCGCTTCCGAATACTGACAAATTGGAATTTCACGATATCCGTCAAAATCCGATTACCGCAGCAGAACTGGATGAAATGTATAAACTTTCAGGAAGCTATGAAGCGCTATTCAGCAAAAAAGCGCAGCTTTATAAATCTTTGGACTTGAAAAACAAAAACCTAAAAGAGCCAGATTTCAAAAAATATCTTTTGGAGCATTATACTTTCTTAAGCCGTCCCGTTTTTATTATCGACGGAAAAATCTACATCGGCAACAGCCAAAAGAACATTCTTGAAGTAGCCAAAGCGCTTTCTTAAATGTCTACACGAAATTGGGCCCTGCTCGGCGCCTTGATGGTTTCCATTATCTATGGAGTGACGTTTACGATTGCCAAAGACGTAATGCCGGAATTTGTAAAGCCTTTCGGATTTATTGTCTTGCGAGTTGGCGGTTCCGCCCTTTTGTTTTGGCTAGTCGCGCTTTTTATTAAAGCAGAAAAAATTGCGCTGAATGATTTTCCGAGGATTATTGCTTCCGCTTTCTTTGGCGTGGCTCTTAATATGCTTACGTTTTTTGAAGGATTGAGCCTGACTTCGCCTATTATGGCTTCTGTAATCATGGTTACGACGCCTATGATTGTCTTGGTATTGTTTGCCATTATCATGAAGGAAAAAATCCTTAAATGGAAGGCTTTTGGAATCGTATTAGGATTAGCCGGAACCGTCTTGCTAATTCTATACGGAAAAAGCATCGGCAATGCCTCGAATGCCATGTGGGGAAACTTTTTGGTTTTTGTGAATGCCGTTTCCTATGGCTTTTACCTAATTATTGTTAAAAAGCTGATGGAAAAATACAATGCCTTTTCCTTCGTCAAATGGATCTATTTGTTTGGATTTATCATGGTATTACCTTTCGGATGGAAGCAGGTGCAGGAAATACAATGGGAGATTATTCCAACGTCTATTTATGCCAAAATACTATTTGTCGTAGTAATTTCAACATTCCTTACCTACCTGCTGAATCTTTTGTCTATGAAAGAACTAAAGCCTACTATTGTTGCCGTTTTTATCTACCTCCAGCCCTTTTTTGCAACTGTATTCGCTATCGGTTTGGGAAAAGACGAATTGAGCTTCGTAAAAATCATTTCGGCTACTATGATCTTTTTAGGAGTCTATTTGGTCACGCAAAAGAAAAAACAGCTCTCAAGCAGTTGATTCCTGCTGTTTTGCCTGCAATCTAATTTGTCTCGCCTGAAAACGACTCAATACTTTTTATTACATTTGTAGCTATTTAAATTTGAATATGATACAATCAATGACTGGTTTCGGCAAAGCAACCTTGCAATTGCCTAACAAAAAAATTACCGTTGAAATTAAATCCCTAAACAGTAAAGGTTTGGATTTAAATGTGAGAACGCCTTACGTTTATCGCGAAATGGAATTGGGACTTCGAAATCAGATTGCTCAGAAATTAGAAAGAGGAAAGATCGATTTTTCTTTATTTATAGAAATTACCGGCGAAGAAACTTCGTCAAAAATCAACGTGCCTATCGTAAAAGCCTATATCAATCAGCTGAAACTAGTGGTTGACGGCGACGAAACGGAACTGCTGAAAATGGCTGTCAGAATGCCTGATGCCTTAAAAACAGAACGCGAAGAGCTGGATGAAAACGAATGGAAAGTTATTCAAGGCGTAATCGACCAAGGATTGGAAAATATCCAAGAATTCAGAAACTCTGAAGGCGTAGCTCTTGAAAAAGAATTCCTTTTAAGAATTGGCAACATACTCGCTCTCATGAACGAAACTGTAGCTCTAGACGGCGAACGAATTGAAACGGTTAAAAACCGATTGAAAACGGCCATCGAAGAACTCAATGTCAATGTAGACGAAAATCGTTTTGAGCAAGAATTGATTTTCTATCTTGAAAAATACGATATTACCGAAGAAAAAGTGCGCTTGGAAAACCACTTGAATTATTTTATAGAAACGCTTGCGGGTAACGAAGCCAATGGTAGAAAACTAGGATTCATCACTCAAGAAATCGGAAGAGAAATCAACACGATGGGTTCCAAATCCAACCATGCGCAGATGCAAAAACTTGTAGTCCAGATGAAAGACGAGCTGGAAAAAATAAAAGAACAGGTTTTGAACGTTCTGTAGAACGCTTTTGGCCGCAAGCTTTAGGCTTTAGGCAAAAAACCAATAAACAATCCACTTAGCTTAAGGCATATAGCGTTAAGCTTAAAGCATAAAACAATGAATAACGGCAAATTAATAGTTTTTTCGGCTCCTTCTGGTTCAGGAAAAACTACGATAGTGAGATATCTTTTGGAACAAAAAGAACTGCATTTGGACTTTTCTATTTCTGCGACTTCGCGCGAAAAAAGAGGAGAAGAAATTGACGGCAGGGATTATTACTTTTTATCGGCATCCGAATTCCAAAAGAAAATTGAAGAAGATGCTTTTGTAGAATATGAAGAAGTCTACAAAAACAATTATTATGGAACGCTGAAAAGCGAGCTGGAACGAATCTGGGCTGAAGGCAAGCACGTAATTTTCGACATTGACGTGATTGGCGGCTTGAACATAAAAAAGCAATATCCAAAACAAACGTTGGCCGTTTTTGTTAGCCCGCCTTCTGTTGAAGAACTAGAAAGAAGACTACGCTTCCGTCAGACGGAAACGGATGAAAAGATACAGATGCGCCTTGCAAAAGCAGAAAAAGAAATCGCAAAAGCAAACGAATTCGATGTCATCTTAAAGAATTACGATCTGGAGATTGCAAAAAATGATGCTTATAAATTGGTTTACGATTATTTGAAAATGATTTAATAAGGTGTTGAGTTGCTAAGGTTCCAAGAGCCTTAGCAACTCAGAACTTTAGTCCCTTAAAAAATGAAAGTAGGATTATATTTCGGAACATTCAACCCCATCCATGTCGGCCACCTCATCATTGCCAACCACATGGCCGAGTTTTCAGATTTGGATCAAGTCTGGATGGTGGTTACGCCGCACAATCCTTTAAAAAAGAAAAGCACACTATTAGAAGACCACCATCGCCTGCAGATGGTTTTTCTGGCAACAGAAGAGTATCCAAAATTAAAACCTTCTGACATCGAATTTAAATTACCGCAACCTAATTATACGGTAACTACTTTAGCCTATCTGCAAGAGAAATTCCCAAATCATGAATTTTCCTTGATTATGGGCGAAGACAACTTGAATTCGTTTCACAAATGGAAAAACTACGATGTTATTCTCGAAAATCATGAAATTTATGTCTATCCGAGGATTTCAACAGAGATCATAAGCTCTGAATTTGTAAACCATCCGAAGATTCATATTATTGATGCACCGATTGTTGAGATTTCTTCAACTAAAATCAGAGAAAGCATCAAAAATGGCAAGAATGCGAAACCACTATTGCCCGAAAAAGTGTGGGATTATATTGACCATAATTTGTTTTATAAAAAGTAATCGGAATGAGCCAAATGTTACGACAGCAAATCGAAAAAATCACGCCGCTTACTGATGGCGAATTCGATTATATACTGTCACATTTTACTCCAAAAAAATATAAAAAGCACCAATTTTTGATTCAAGAAGGCGAAGATGTGCCAAATGATTTTTTTGTTTTGGAAGGCTGCCTAAAAGCTTATCATGTCAGCCAAGATGGAAAAGAACACATCTTGCAATTTGCACTTCCAGATTGGTGGATCTGCGATTTTAATGCCTACTTCAACCAGACAAAAGCTACCTTAAACATCGATTGTATTGAAGATACCGAAGTGCTCTGCCTTTCCTTATACAATCGTGAAAAACTCTGTTCCGAAATGCACAAGATCGAGCACTTCTTTCGCAGAAAGTCAAACTTCGGCTATATTGCCTTACAGCAAAGAATCTTGTCAATGCTGAACAATAATCCGCAGGAACGCTACGAAAAATTGTTACAGCTCTATCCTACTTTATTTCAAAAAGTCCCTAAAAAACTGATTGCGTCCTATCTTGGCGTTTCGCGTGAAACTTTGAGCCGTTTCAGCACCTAAGTGACAATTATCACTTCAAATATGTGACTTTTTCCCTTTCTTAGAGAGCCATTTCTTCGGAATTTTGTATCTTAATTATAAAAAAGTCATTATGAAAAAAATAATCACTTCAAGCTTGATGGCTATAGCATTTTTTGCCCTTGCCTTACATCCTATTCTAGGAAACGCACAAACTAAAAAATCAAAAAAGATGGAAAAGAAAATCTTATTTGTGGTTTCGAGCCACGACAAAAAAGGAAGCACTGGCGAACCTACCGGTTATTATTTAGGAGAAGTTACCCATGCCTGGGAAGTATTAAAAGACCATTATACGATTGATTTCGTGAGCCCAAAGGGCGGAACACCTCCTGTAGATGGTTTTGATTTGAACGATCCAATCAATAAGAAATTTTGGGATGATGCTGTTTATCACAACAAAATCAACCATTCGATGAAACCATCTGAAGTTAATCCAAAAGACTATGTGGCCATCTACTATGCTGGAGGCCATGGTGCAATGTGGGATTTTGCCGATAATGCCGAAATTGCCAAAATCGCTACTGCTATTTATGAAAACAATGGCGTCGTTGGAGCCGTTTGTCACGGTCCTGCTGGATTGGTAAATATTAAATTGAGCAATGGCAAGTATTTGGTTGATGGCAAAAAGGTAAATGCTTTTACTAATGAAGAAGAAGTGGCAGTCAAACTGGAAAAAGTAGTTCCCTTCGCCCTAGAAACAAAATTGATTGAGCGTGGTGCCAAATTCGAAAAATCAGGTTTATGGCAACCGCATGTTACTATCGATGAGCGATTAATTACAGGGCAAAATCCACAGTCTGCAAAAGGTGTCGGCGAAGCTATTTTAAAAGAATTGGAATTATTGAAAAAGTAATTTCTAGCGAATAAAAAAGCCTAAACGTTTATGTTTAGGCTTTTTTATTTTATTATTTTTTTACTGTTTCTCTAATTTCAGAAAGAGAATAATCGATGAGCAGTTTTCCATCTCTAAAAACTTCTTTTAGTTCTCCTTGTTTTTCTTCTTCCCAAGAAACTTGGTCAATGAGTTTATAAGTTCCGTTCTCAAGTTCTATTTTCATCAAGCCTTTGGCTGATTTTTTTGTTCCGTCATCAGTAATTGGATCTTTGAAAATGGCTCTTCCTTCGCCATTTACTTCTCCATACGTCGCTTTCATAGCAAAACCAAAAGTATCTCTTGTGTTGTATTGATAAGTAAATGACCCAATTCCTAAAACTACGTTTGTGGAAGCAAAGCCTTTTTCTTTAAGCTTTTCACAGATTTTTGTGGCTCTTTCAATTGTGATGCTATCACCATAAATAGTTCCAATTTGCGGAATCAATTCTTTGTAACCTTTATCATTTGTAGTACCACCAAAAACATCCCATAATAATTCGACAACCCCTTTTCTTTCCTCTTCCGTTTTACCATATGGGTTTCCACATAAAATATGAATCGGGTCACCGCTATCAGGTCGCACAACTACTTTACCTTCTCTGGAAACAATATCGTTTTTTAATCTTGGAAGATATTCTGTCAATACTTTCCACAAATCCCAAGTATCAGAAACGATAGAAACGATACCTTTTGGATAGACCTTTGTAATTAATCTTTCAAAAGTTTCGAACTCGCCTTCTGTAGTACCCATACACATAACAGAATGTTCCGTTGCGGCAACAGAGCCTCCAATTAATTCGGCATCAGAATTGGCATTATAATATTCTTCAAAAAAGTCAATCACTGGAATCGTATCAGTTCCTGTGAAACTCAACAAGTGTCCTGCTGCAGAAGTTACAGCCGCTTCAATTCCTGCCATCCCTCTCATGGAGAAATCGTGTGCCTGCCAGTTTACAAATTCTGGAACAGATGATGTTTCTTGAGCAAATTGGTCTAAAATTTTTCTATATTGTTTGGCTATTGTAGCTGAATTACATGGCATCCAGATTACCGCAGAAAGTAACGTTTCAAAGTAATTTGTCAGCCAAAAAAATTCTGGTTTTGTATTGAACATCGTAAACATGGGTACGCGAACTGGAACACTCGCTCCTTCAGGCAAAGCCTTAAAAACCATCGGAATATATCCCAAATCGTGCAAATCCTCGATGTGTTTTATTCCGACTTGATTTTCGCCTAAATAATTATTGATTCTTCTGGCATATTTCTTCACCACTTCTTCTTTTGGTTGTTTGAAAAAGTATTGTTCAAAATCATGAATAATATATTTTTTGATAAAATATTGTAATCCGAAAAAGACAACTTCTTCTACATTTTCAATTCTTGATTTTCGTGGCGTCCAGTTAGAATATACTAATGTTGTTCCATCAGGATATTGTCTTCTGTGGTCAACTTTGTAACCGTCTGTTAGTAAGAGTGGATTCATTTTTATTTTTTAAATATTGTTTTTACTATTTTTATTGCAAATTTTAGTTTCTACCTCTTTCATTTTTATATAAATCGATAAGCCTATCACTTTGCCAAAATGCTTTTGTTTCGATGTCTAAAACAGAAAGTTTTCCTTTAAAAGCTGCTCCTGTATCAATATTCCAAACATTCATAGCATTCATCGGAATATCTTGATCGTAATTTGTCGTTGGCGTATGACCAATATAGATTTCAGCATAATGTTTCAGGCGTTTAGGATAAATCAAGGAATTTTCTTTTACACGTTCGTCCATTACCAAAGCCATTTCCCATAAGGTTCTGTCAAAATAATAATTGGATTCGTATTCTTCTTTCTCAACACCATGAATAGACGAGTATCCTGCATGTATATATAGTCTGTTTTTTTCGTCGACGTAATAATTCTTCAAATTTTCAAAGAAAGATTTATGTTCGGCATTGCTTAACAAGCCTGTTGCCAGATAGCTTTCTTTCGTAGCTCTGCCTCCGTTTTCTTCCCAAACAGGATTTGACGCTCCCAATGTCAACCAGCGTCCACACCACAAATCATGATTCCCTTTAATGAAAATACACTTTTGTTTTTTATTCAATTCAATCAAATAATCAATGACTTGTGCCGATTCGCTCCAACCATCGACATAATCTCCTAGAAAAATTAGAGTGTCATCTGTTGCGACATTTGCTCGATTTATAACTTGGGACAAAGCTTTAAGTCCGCCATGAATATCTCCAATAACTAAAGTTCTCATTTTAAAATTGAATATATTTTGCAGGAACATTATCTGTCAACCAAACGCCATTTTCTGATTGGTAAAATTTATAACCGTCTTTCTGCATTTCGGCACTATTGACAATTAAAATGACCGGATTTCCTCTTCGGCTTCCGACTTTAATTGCCGTTTCTTTGTCTTTACTTAAATGAACATGTTGGCGGCTCATCTTGAGAAGTCCTTTCGATTTGATTTCTGGTAGAAATCTTTCAACTGTTCCATGAAATAAGGTTTCTGGAGGTACGATTTCATTCAATGCCAAGTCTATAGTAACAGAATGTCCTTGGCTTGCTCTAATTTTAGTTTTGTCATCATTGAAGGCAAAACGTTTTTTGTCGTTTGTAGCAACAATTTCTTCTAGACTTGCAAAATCGAGCGTATTTCCTTTGGCATTCATTTTTGTCAAAAAATCTGAAACCGTAGTCCAACCATTTTCATCTAATTCTAATCCGATTTCTTGTGGCTTATGTCGAAGCACTAAACTCATGAAAGTGCTTATTTTTCTTTTTTGTTGTTCGTTCATTGTTTTCTTTTTTAAGCTAATAAAGCTTTGTATAAATCATAATTTTCATCGTCAAAACAGACAAAAATTATCTTTTCGAATTCTTCTTTTTGAAAAAATTCTTTTACAGTTTTGATTGCAATTTCAGCCGCTTTGTCTTTTGGGAAATGATAAATTCCGGTACTGATATTGGGAAAGGCAATTGTTTTGATGTTATTCTGAAGTGCCAATTCTAAACTATTGCGATAACAATCGGCTAAAAGTTTTTTCTTTTCTTCTTTGTCGCCATTCCAAACAGGACCAACGGTATGAATCACAAATTTTGATGGAAGATTTCCCGCAGTTGTAATTACGGCTTGACCGACCTCACAACCGCCTTGCTTGTTTCTTATTGCGATACATTCCTCTAAAATCCGCTTTCCGCCTTTTCTATGAATTGCACCGTCAACTCCACCTCCTCCCAAAAGGGAAGTATTTGCAGCATTTACAATCGCATCTGTATTTATTTCTGTAATATCTGTTCTTAGTATTTCGATATTATTGCTACTTTGAGACAAACTGATCTCCAACTTATCACACAGACCCAAAATATCATTTTTCCTTGCTAACTGATTTTTCCATTTTTCGGGAATATTTTCAAAACCATAAATCAATCCTGCTAAACCTCCAGCAATTGCTCCAGTTGTATCTGTATCGTTTCCTAGATTTACTGCTTTTAAAACGGTTTCTTCATATGAATTTGAATTTAAAACACACCAAAGACTGGCTTCTAGACTATATAAAACATATCCGGTGGAATAAATTTCATCTCTAGAAAAAGTAGCAATATTGTATTTTAAAATCCTATCGAAGAGATGTATTTCCTGTATATTAAAGTCATTTTCTGAAATAAATCCGTTTACTTTTGATTGCATGTTTTGATATGCTTGGTTTTTATCTTTTCCATCTAAAATTTCCAACACATACAAGATGTAAATAAAACAAGCAAAAACAGAACGAAAATGAGCATGTGTAATAGATGAAATTTCCTTTACCTTTTGAAAAATCAGATCCAAATTGCTGTCATTCTGAAGATAAAAAGCCAAAGGAAGGATTCGCATCAAAGAACCATTTCCATTATCATTCTCTTCAAAACCGCCACACAAAATAGGGTTTGTTCCTTTAGAAATCTGATAAATCGCATTTCTCGTGGCAATTCCTATATCGAAAACATGACCATAGGGTGTCCATATTTCAGTATTGTACCATTGTAAAAATTTGGAAGCAATATCTTCTAAATTATATCCATTTAAAAGACTTTCTGCTAGGCAAAATGCCAATGAACTGTCGTCGCTCCAAGTTCCGGCTGGCTGATTATGCGTTCCATATTCCAGCATATCAACAACTGGCCTTTTTTCAAAATATGACCGGTCGTTGAATTCCACCGGAACTCCCAAAGCATCACCGGCAGCTAATCCAAATAAAGCACTATGAACTGTTTCTGTTTTCATTACATTTTCAATCTTACAACCTCCACCATTTCTTCATCGAATTCCCTAAAAGAATTTGTCGTAAATATTTTCTCGAAATCTTTTTGAAAAACATCAAATCCTTTGTTAAAAATTCCGTGGCTTACGGCGAGGTACAGTTTTCCTGCATTTTTCTTTTTTAATTCTTCAGCGAGACCAATAAAAGTACCGCCTCCGTCACAAATATCATCTACGATTAAACAATCTATTCCTTGAAGATTGTCGTCATAAACTTTGAAACCAGATAATTTTCCAGTTTTTACATCACGACTTTTACTACATTCTACAACATCGATTCCGCCTAAATATTCAGAAACTTTATAGATTTTTTTCAAAGCTCCACCATCTGGAGAAATCAGTTTTACATCATTACCGATTTTTTTCAAAACTTCTGCGATGAAGGCATGATTAGAAATCACTTCGCAATTGTCTAGCAACGCCGAAGTTACTTCAGAATGCGCATCAAAAACAGTAACTTTATTCAGTTTCAAGCTGTTTAAAATATCCGCATAAACCTTTACTGACAAAGGTTCCCCTGCAATCATCACTCGATCTTGTCTCGCCGCAGGAAAATAAGGAATAAAAACATTTATCAATTTTACATCCATTCTTTTCAAAGCATCGACTGCCAAAAGTAGCAAGCCAAAATCGTTGAAGGAATTGATTCGATGTGTAATTGTAACCGTTTCTGAAACATCAAAATCAGGCTTGATTTTGATGTGCGGTTCGCCACCAGAAAAAATAAAACTTTGAAATTCGATTTCTTTTTTATCAGAAAATGGTTTGAAGTTATGGTCTAAATTGAGTATCATGATTTCTTATTTTGTGTATTTATTACGCAAAGTTAAATGAAAAGAATTTTACAACCAAATTATTTAGTGTAAAATTTACGCAAATCTGATTTCAAAGTGGAAACCTTCTTTTTGTAAAGCGCTGTATTTTTGTTTATTGAATTTAAAGAGTTTCGCCGGACGTCCTGTTTTTACTGAAGAAAACTGATTTGTTTCTTCAATAATTCCAAAACTTAAAATCTTTTTTCTAAAGTTCCTTCGGTCAATTTCTTTTTCTAAAATCGTGCAGTATAAGTTTTCCAATTCAGAAAAAAGGAATTCTTTTGGTAACAAATCGAATCCTATTGGTTGATACGTAAGTTTCGCTTTCAGCCTTTCGATTGCTTTTTCTAGAATTAAATTGTGGTCGAAAGCCAATTTTGGAATGTCATTGATTTCACACCATTGCACTTTTTCAGCATCAGAATCCGCTTTGATTTTAAACTTCGAAGAATCGACTAAAGCAAAATAGGCGACTGAAATTACCCTGTTTCGAGAATCTCTATGAATATCGTCTCCAAAAGTATAAAGTTGCTCGAAATAATTGATTTCAACATTGGTTTCTTCTTTCAGCTCTCTTTGAACGGCTTCTTTTAAAGTTTCATTTTCTTGTACCAAACCGCCAGGCAAAGCCCAATATGCTTTTTCAGCACCAAATTTCTGCTGGATTAAAAGCACATAAACCTTATTGTTTTGATAGCCAAATACAATAGCGTCAACAGCAATTCTGATATTTTGATTTTGAGACATTTTTATGCGTATGATTTACACAAATATAATTATTCCTCTTTTGAAAAATACGATTTGCTTATTTTATCATCAAAATTCTTAACACAGATTTACAACTAACCCTTTGCCTGTTTCGTAATTTTACATAAAATTTAAAACTATGCTGAATTTCGAATTATACAATCCTACCAATCTAGTTTTTGGCAAAGGACAAATTGCAAAAATCTCTGACTTGCTACCAAAAGAAGCCAAAGTATTAATTACGTATGGCGGCGGTAGCATTTTCAAAAATGGCGTCTACGATCAAGTTCGTAAAGCACTGCATAGCTATGACGTAACGGAATTTGGTGGCATTGAACCAAATCCTCGTTATGAAACGTTGATGAAAGCAGTGGAAATTATTCGTGAAAAGAAATTGGATTTTATTCTTGCAGTAGGCGGCGGTTCTGTAATTGACGGAACAAAATTCATATCGGCCGCTGTACAATTTGAAGGAAATCCGATGGATATCCTTCACAAAGGAATTCGAATCTTAGACAATGCCATTCCTTTCGGAACTGTTTTAACGCTTCCAGCTACAGCAAGCGAGATGAACTCTGGCGCTGTAATCACGATTAATGAAACACAGGAAAAATTGTCTTTTGGTGGTCCTGCCCTATTTCCAAAATTTTCAATCTGTGATCCAGAAGTAGTTGCTTCATTACCAAAAAGACAAAT
The DNA here is from genome assembly GCF_025947265.1 of Flavobacterium sp. N2550. Lineage (NCBI taxonomy): Bacteria > Pseudomonadati > Bacteroidota > Flavobacteriia > Flavobacteriales > Flavobacteriaceae > Flavobacterium > Flavobacterium sp. N2550. Next base: position 738,178 of record NZ_CP110007.1, read on the forward strand.
CCAGAATGGTGTGGTCGATGCTTTTACGCACGTTTTTGAACAGTATCTTACATACCCGCACGATGCTTTATTACAAGACCGAATTTCTGAAGGAATCTTACAGACACTAATTGAAATTGGTCCAAAAGTGGTTGAAAATCCGACAGATTATAAACTAGCTTCTAATTATATGTGGTGCTGTACGATGGCATTAAACGGACTCATCCAAAAAGGAGTTCCTACCGATTGGGCGACGCACATGATCGGCCATGAACTGACCGCCTTGTTTGAAATCGACCATGCCAGAACTTTAGCGATTATTGGTCCAAATTTATATCGCGTGATGTTTGAGACTAAAAAGGAAAAGTTAGCACAATATGGAAAACGCGTTTGGAATATAGCCGATGCAAGCGTTGAAGAAATGGCAACAGAAGCTATAGAAAAAACAGTTGATTTCTTCCATATTATGGGAATGCAGACCAAACTTTCAGAATACACACAAGATTATGGAAACACTGCCGATTTTGTAGTAAAACGTTTTGATGAAAGAGGTTGGAAGGCGCTCGGCGAAAAGAAAAACATTACGCTTGAAAAGGTAAAAAATATTGTAGAGCTAAGCTACTAGTCATCTAAAATCAAAAGCATTTATAAGTCAAAAGGCACTCCTGAAAGTAATTTTCAAGAGTGCCTTTTTCAAAACACCAAAAACAAATCTTAACTAACTCAAATAATACGAGAGTGTATCATTTGTAACGTATATTGTAATCTAACCAACTCATATCAATAACGACAGCAGAAGGCTTGCATTGTATTGACAATCATAATTTTAAGTTAAATTTATACTGTTGCTCATTTTCTGACGAAGCTTTCTGACAAAAAAGGCAATACTGCTACTGAATTAATTTCCTATTATCACTAATTTGAGTATTTTTGGGCAAACAAACGAAACAAAATGAGTGAACATCCAAAATTTGCCGTGATTGGCGGTGGAAGCTGGGCAACAGCAATTGCAAAAATGCTTTGCGTCAATCTTGATGAGATTGCATGGTATATGAGAAACGAGAGTGCGATCGAGCATATCAAGGAATTCAAGCACAATCCGAATTACTTGAGTTCTGTTGAATTCGACATAAAAAAACTAAAGCTTACCAGCAACATAAACGAAGCTGTAAAGTACGCCGACTATATCATTTTTGCTATTCCATCTGCATTCTTGAGTGGCGAATTGGACCATCTCACTGAAAGTTTAGACGGAAAAATTATTTATTCTGCAATCAAAGGTATCGTCCCAGAGACCAGCCTGATTGTAGGAGAACATTTTCATGAAAAATATGATATCCCTTATGACAATATCGGCGTCATCACTGGACCTTGCCACGCCGAAGAGGTCGCTATGGAGCGCCTTTCGTATCTGACAATTGCATGCGGAGATTCTGACAAAGCTAAAATAATGGCTAAAAACCTGAGCGGCAATTATATCAAGACCAAAATTTCTGATGATATTATCGGGACAGAATATGCCGCGATGCTAAAAAACATTTATGCCATAGCGGCCGGAATGGCACATGGCTTAGGATATGGCGACAACTTCCAAGCACTGTTAATGAGCAACGCCATACGCGAGATGAAAAAATTCATCCGAAAAGTTCACAAAATGAAACGAAACATCAACGATTCGGCTTATCTTGGTGACTTATTAGTTACCGGATATTCTATATTTTCTAGAAATAGGATGTTCGGAAACATGATCGGAAAAGGCTATACCGTAAAATCTGCCATGATGGAGATGAGCATGGTTGCCGAAGGATATTATGCCACAAATAGCGCTTACAAACTCAATGAGGAATTCGGCGCGAAGACTCCTATCATAAATGCCGTCTACAGTATTTTATACGAAGGAAAAGAACCGAAAAAGGTATTCAAAAAACTGACCGAAAAACTTAATTAATCGAGACCATGCAAAATAATCATGTCGACCATCTGATCAACCATCCTGGAATCCTGGCAGGATTTTCAATCTTGATTATCATTATGTTGTTGCTAGACTTAGGCGTCTTCAACAAAAACAGCCATGTCGTTTCTAACAAAGAAGCGGCTACTTGGTCGATTGTATGGATTTCGCTTGCGATGGCTTTTAGCGGCGTGATTTATTATTTGATGGGAATGGAGCAGTTTACTCAGTTCCAATCGGCTTATTGGATAGAAAAAGCGCTTTCTGTAGACAATCTCTTCGTTTTTATTTTGGTCTTCGGCTTCTTTAATGTGCCAAAGCATTTGCATCATAAAGTTTTATTTTGGGGAATTATAGGAGCCTTGGTATTCCGAGCCATTTTTATATTCTCTGGAGTAGAGTTGATTAACATGACTTATCTTCCTGAAATGCAACTTTTTGGAAAGATGGTCAGCATCAATGTCATCTTATCCATTTTTGGGTTCTTCTTGATTTTTGCCGGATTTAAATCTTGGTTTTCAAAAGAAGATGATGATGAGAACAAAGATTTCACAAAAAGCCCAGGCGCCAAATTGGTACATCGTTTCTTCAAAGTATCAGAAAATTATGATGGCGACAAGTTTTTTACAACCAAAAATGGTGTGAAGATGGCGACACCACTTTTGGTTGTCGTTGCTGTTATCGAATTTACCGATTTGATTTTTGCTGTCGACTCCATCCCAGCTATTTTCGCTATTGCTCCAAATGACCCATTCATTCTCTATACTTCTAATATTTTTGCAATTTTAGGACTAAGAGCCTTATATTTTCTACTGGCCAATTTTATGTACATGTTCAGCAGGCTAAAATACGGACTGGCAGTTATCCTTGCTTTTATCGGCGTAAAAATGCTTATTCAACCTTTTTATCACATCTCTTCACCAGCCTCGCTGACAGTTGTAGGAAGCGTCTTGATCTTATCTGTAATGGCTTCTTTGGCTTTTCCAGTAAAAGAAGAAAAATAGTCAATTTGTGAAAATAAAGTGAAAGTTTACGGATTGTGTTATTATTTTTTGTAACTATGAAGAATAATAACCATTCAATCTATGTTAGAACAACTTTTAGCCTCAGGAAAATATTCTGAAGTTTTGGACCATATCGCGAACGGCGAAAAACTTCCCACCACTCTAAACGAATACAATAAGTCGAATATCTTCGATCGACTATTTCAAGAAAAACAATTCGAAATTATCCGGCTTTTTTTAGAAAACAAAGTCATTGAAACCGATGTTTATGAATTCGACAGCTTTGATAAAAGTATTTTTCAAAGCGTCACAAGAGGTTTGCAGAAAGACGAGGATTCGATTGCTTTTTTTAGAGAATTCATCTCAAAATTTGACAATATAAATGATGAGGTCGCCGCAAAAACACTGCTTGGGTATTTCTTTGAAAAAGGTGCCACTATCGAAAGCATCAAGGTATTGGTTGAAGCAGGATGCAATGTAAATTTTAAAAATAATGCCGAAGAAAGCTTTCTCCATCAAGTCATAAAGACGAACCTGATGAAACCTCAGCTTTCTTTATCTTACCTCGAATTTTTGATTCAAGAAGGCCTAGATGTCAATGCGCAAGATATCGTTAAAAAAACGCCATTAATTACGGCTATTGAATTCAATAGGAATGACTATCTCGACTTTCTTCTCCAAAATGGCGCAAATCCGAATGACGTGGATAAAAATGGAAATTCTGCTTTTTTCTATGCTGTTGCCCATAAACTAGATGTTAAGTTGTACGGCCAGCTTCGCAATTTCGACACGCCTCAATTTGACGTGCTTAACAAAGACCAAGTGACGTTATTGTTTGAATACGTTAGGATGATGTATGATACTTCTGAAAGAAGCCTGGAGCTATTGCGAAAGCTAATTGAAGATGGTGCCGATATGTATCAGACTAGCCACTATTATAGCCAAGACACCACTCCAATTGATTTAATTGCCGAAAAGAAGGTAGAAGTGCTTCAAACTATTTTGGATACTGGAGCAATCGATATCAATCGGCAAGACAATAGCGGCAATACCCTTTTGCATAAAATCTGCGCCTATAACGTCAATTACGAGGCTGAAAAAGCAAAGGACACTTACAGAAAAGCAAAACTCTTGATTGAAAACGGAGCCGATATTTCCATCACAAACAATCAAGACCAAACTGCGCTTCATCTGGCATCTGATGATAATTTGAAAATAAAAACCGTAGAGTTGCTGATGAAGCAGTCTTAATCCAGAAAAAGAAAACTTATGTCAATGTCATTCATCATCGCCTGTGAAGGCGGAAAAAGAAAAATAGCCGAGCTTTTATTAGCCAACAAAGAAGTAGATGTTACTTACACGGATGAAAAGGGCCGAACAGCCTTGCATTATGCCGCACATCATGGCTATCTTGATTTGGTACAAATGCTCATCGAGGAAGGAGCCGATATCGATTATGAAGATCATGCCGGAGAAACGCCTTTCTATTTTGCCTGCCTTCAAAAACAGAAGCAGACTGCTCTATTTTTATTTGAAAAAGGAGCCAAGACAAGCATCAAAGATTTAAAAGGGAATAGCCTCTTGCATCTAACCGCACTGACTGGACAGATTGAAATTCTTGAAAAACTGCTAGAACAAGGACTGAATGCAGATGTAGAAAATAATGAAGCTGAAACACCATTGCTTCTTGCAGCAAGTTGGAGAAATGCCGCAATCGTCAAAAAATTATTGGAAAACGGAGCTGATATCAACACTACTAACAAACAAGGCAACTCACCTTTGCTATTTGCCGTAAAATCTAAAAACCCGCCTATGGTTGAGCTGTTGCTGGAAAATGGTGCCAATATTAACCATGTGAACCATTTGGGCGAAAGTGCTTTGCTTTTAGCCTGCTATGATAGCAATCGAATGCTGACCAAGCTTTTAACAGAAAAAGGAGCCGATCTTTTTGTTTCTTCTAAAAATGGCCTATCACCGATCTGGTATGCCTGTGCCAACAACCAAAAAGAAATCGTCGAGCTTTTTATTGAAAATGGTGTTGATGTCAATTATTCAAAACCTGTCACTGGAAACGAAACCTCGATGTATTCTTATTTGGATTGGGTAGAAACGGCAGACAGTCTTAGCGTTTCAAGCAGTTTCTCTCTCGACACTACTTATGGCTACGGTGGCGAAAGTCTGTTACACGTTGCGGCGAAAAGCGGCCATGTGAGTATGGTAAAATTACTTTTAGACAAAGGTGCCACTATCAATATTCAGGATGAAAGCGGTAATACTGCCTTGCATTATGCCTCAGCCAATGGCAAAAAAGACATGGTAAAGTTATTGTTAGAAAAAGGGGCCGATGCTTCTGTAGTCAATGCAAAAGAACAGAAGGCTATCGACTATTCTAACATTAAAGGATATAATGAAATCACAGAGTTATTGCTCAAGTTTAGTCCATCGAATACTGTAAATCCTGCGGTTGCAAAAACAGAAACTGTTGTTCCGCCTGCAGACATAAGTTCCAAAAAACAAGCTTTGCTCGACTTAAAAGAATTATTGGATGCAGGAATCTTGTCGCAAGAAGAATTTGATCAAGAAAAAAGCAAAATCTTAAAAGGATAATTATCGCACGATAACACCATTTACGAATAGAATCGGCACTTCTTCTGTAGCTCGTTCATTTATCGTATTGGTGCGGAACGTAAATTTTTTATCGTATAATGTATTTCCTATGAAATAGGTAACCATGAACTCGTTATTAAGCGCTAGGACGCTTTTTTCGACCATTTCTACCTTTACGACAGAAACCGCTGGAACCTTCATAAAAGCGTGGCGTAAAAGCGATGTTTTTTTCATCTCGCCATCTATGGTTCCGAAAGCTTTTGAAACCACCATGACGCTGTCCAGATCAAAATCGCTGTCATTGACCAGATAGACATACCAAACGTTTTCCATAAAGTCGTCGTTCCATTCTTGAACGGCGGCCATAAAAACGTTTTCTACTTTTGGAACGATAATATCTTTTTTCATAATAAGAAGCGGGAAAGTGAGAAAGTCAAAGGTCGAAAGTTCTTGCTTTAAACAATTTCTTTACAACTTTTGACTTTCAACTTTATGACTAAATAGAAGATTTAAACTGTTCTAAGAATCGTACGTCATTTTCATAAAACATCCTGATATCGCCAATCTGGTGCAACAGCATCGCAATTCTCTCGACACCCATACCGAAGGCAAAACCTGTAAATTCATCAGCGTTAATACCGCAGTTTTTTAGGACATTTGGATCTACCATACCGCAACCGCCGATTTCTAACCAACCGGTTCCTTTGGTAATCCTATAATCCGTTTCAGTTTTTAATCCCCAATAAATATCAATCTCCGCGCTTGGTTCCGTGAACGGGAAGTACGAAGGACGCAAACGGATTTTTGATTTCCCGAACATTTCTTTCGTGAAATATAAAAGTGTCTGCTTCAAATCGGCAAACGAAACATCTTTGTCAATGTACAATCCTTCTACTTGATGGAAAATACAGTGAGAACGTGAAGAAACGGCTTCATTTCTAAAAACGCGCCCAGGAGAAATAGTCCGAATTGGCGGCTTGTTTTCTTCCATATAGCGAACCTGAACCGACGACGTGTGAGTTCTCAAAAGAATATCCGGATTCGTCTGGATAAAAAACGTATCCTGCATATCTCTAGCCGGATGGTATTCCGGAAGATTCAATGCCGTGAAATTATGCCAGTCGTCTTCAATTTCTGGACCTTCAGACACATTAAAACCAATGTTTGAGAAGATATCGATAATCTGGTTTTTGACTAAAGAAATAGGATGGCGCGAACCAATTTTCAGCGGTTCTGCCGGACGTGTCAAATCACCATAGACTCCTACGGTTTCTTCTTTGCTTTCAAGCAATTCTTGAATTGTTTTGACTTTTTCTTCAGCAGTATTCTTCAGCTGGTTGATTACTTGTCCGAATTCTTTTTTCTGTTCGTTTGGAACACTTTTGAATGCGGCAAAAAAATCTTTCAAAAGCCCTTTGCTTCCTAAGAACTTAATCCTAAATGCTTCGAGTTCTTCTTTATTTTGGGTTTGAAACGCTTCTGCTTCGCCAATATATTCTTTAATCTTGTCTATCATCTTCTTTTGGTAAAGGTGCAAATTTACTATTTTTCGTTGAAAATCGGCAGTTTTCAGCAGTTTTCAATCGGTATATTCTTTCTAAAATCTAAAATTTAATCAATAACTTCTCTTTCCAGAAAATAATTGACAATCGCTTCTTTCATCAGCACCGATTGTTCGCCCGCTTTCAACGGAGGCAGTTCTTCTTTTACTTTATAATGTGGCCATCCCTCGCTGTCAAAATAATCGAATTCGTAGAATCCGTAAGGCTCAAGTAGACGACAAATTGCGATATGCATCAAGTTTACTTTTTCGTCTTTTTTGAATTTTTGATGAACTTTTCCAAGTTCTTGGACACCAATCAAATAAATGATAGAATCCAGATCCAGCACATCACCTTCGGCAAATTGCTTGGATAAAAGGGTTACGAGCTTTTCCCATCGCTCTTTTAATTGTATATCTCTAGACATGTGAAATTTAGATTTTTGGTTTATGGTTTTGGAAATTCCCATTCCATAAACGATAAAATTAGTCTGCAAAGATACGTTGTTGAATTTTGTTTTTCTATGCAAAGTCGACTATCTTGGCTGCTTACTATTTTCTTGATGGAATTTTTAGATATTATTTTAGGTGTATTTTTAGTTTATGGACTAGTTCGTGGCCTTTGGAACGGTCTTTTTGTAGAATTTGCTTCTTTGGTTTCGCTGCTTTTAGGAATTTATATTGCAATAAAATTTTCTTTCCTTACCGCAGATTTTCTTTCAGATCTATTTTCTTGGAATCCAAAAACCATAGCCATTTGGGCTTTTATATTGACATTTATTGGAGTCGTCTTGGGCGTTTCGTTATTGGCAAAATTTTTTACTTCGATTGCCAATTTTGCAAGCTTGGGATTGCTAAATAAAATTGCGGGAGGAATTTTCGGCGTGTTGAAAATGTGCCTTATCTTAAGTTTTGCTTTGGCTTTGTTCCAAAAAATCAATTTCAACCATACGTTTGCTGAAAAGAAAACGCTAGATGATTCACTATTTTACAACCCGATTTTAAAAATTTCAGAGTTTGTCTTTCCTGTTTTTGAAGAATGGTTTGATGAGTTGAAGAAATAAATTTTAGATTTCTGAGCTTAGATTGACGAAACCGTTATCTCTAAAAGATGGCGAATTTTTGATTTTTGATTGCGAACTCCAGACTCAAATCATAAATCTAAAATCACAAATTCCAAATCTACTTTATCTCTTTCAAAGCCTCTTTACTGATCCAGCCTTCTTTTTCATCTGCCAATTGGATTTTTCTCCAATTATCCAAAACTTCTATAACCTGAACTTTTGTTCCTTCATGGAGGATGAAAGCATCGTCGGCATTTTCTTTAGGCTCATTCTTTACGCTAATGGTATCGGCAAAAATTATCGCCGGTTTGTCATTTTCATATCTCGTTTTTTCGGCTATCGCTGAAGCTACGCTGATAATCAATCCGATCAAGGCAATAAATAATCCGACAAAGAAAATACGTTTCAACATTGTCGCGGCAGAAAAATAATACCCAATAAAAAACAAAAGAAAAATCACCGAGAAGCCGATAGCAATTTTAGCCCAGCCGTCATACGTATGGGAAGAGGTAAAATCATGGATGACTTTTCCAAATCCGACTTCTTGTACTGGCTTGATTTCATCAATTGTCATGTTTTGGGCAAATTGCAGGTTGTTTTTTGCCTCTGAATAGCCCGGATTAAGCAACAGGGCCTTTTCGTAATTATAAATCGCTGGAGCCGTCTTATTTAGTTTATAGTAAGCGTTTCCAAGATTGAAATACAATTCGGCTGAGTGCTTTTTGGTTTTCAGGACATTTTCATAGGCTTTTACAGCTTCTTCAAATTTATCTTGGCGGTATAATTTGTTTCCCGCCTCGAAATTATCCTGAGCCCAGAAAATTTGGGTAAAAAGCAATAGTATGTAGAATACGTTTTTCATTTTTTTCAATTTTCAATTCATAAAGGAATCATCAATTGTTAGATTTGTTTTTCCAGTTCGGAAATCACGGTTACGGCCTTGTCAAAATCCTGCTGGATGGCAACGCTTGAATACGGTGCGTATCTTGCAAATTCACAGTTTTCTGTCAGATTTATAAAATCATCGATGGTTTCTGGCCGTGCATTTCTCTCTAAAAGAATTTCTCTGATCTTATCTTTGCTCATTTCCGAAGTCTCAATATGCAACTTGGCTTTTAAGAAATTGTGCAATGCCTTTTCGAGAGCAATATAAAATGGTTCTTTGTTGTTGATTTGTTTTTTAGCTTCCGAAAGGTATTTTTTAGCCAATCTGTTTGACATTTTTCTTTTATTGCCCACAACATCGCTGTCGATTGCCTCTTTTTTCTTTTTAGCCAAAACAATAATCGGAATAAAAAGGAATGGCAGGAATAACAATGTATAGAATAATCCCGAACCAAAGAAATCATCTTTATGAATCGGTTTCAATTGTGTCTTAAGCGCTATAAATCCAAATTGGTTTGTACTTTTCACAGCTTGTTTCGTGGTTCCAGAGCCTGGCGTAGCAGCAACAGCTGGATCGGAAGATGTCGGTCCGTCCAAAACCTTGATTACGATATCTTTAGAAGTTATCGTTTTATAGGATTTTGTAGCGAGGTCGAAATACGAGAACGACAATCCCTTGATGGTATAATTTCCTTGATATTGCGGAATAATCGTGTATTTATCTGATATTTTGCCTTGCATTCCTGAAAGTGGTGTCGAAACTTGTTCATTATGCACCGGATCGTACATTTCTAGTGCGCTCGGAACAATCGGTTTTGGCAAAGTGAATAGTTTCAAGTTTCCTTTTCCAGAAACGCTGATGTCTAGATCTAACGATTCGCCGTGCTTCAATTCGGTTTTAGAAGGTTTTACCACAAAATCAAACTGACCAACCGCACCTGTAAAATCTTGAGGTTTTCCAGTTTCTGGCAAGGCTTTAACGCTAATGATTTTGCTTCCTGCGGAAACAGTTTTGTTGGCCGTTACAAATTGGACTCTCCCAAAGATATCCCTACGGTTCGTCGGCTGATCGACAACAATATCTAACGAAAGTGGTTCAATGGTAAGCTTTCCAGATTTTTGAGGATATAAAACGGTTTTGCGCAAGACGACATAACGGTAATCTTCGCCGTTGTATTTTCCGTTTTCGACCACCAGATTTTTGATATCAATATTCTGGCTCCAGAAATCATTGAATTTCGGACTGTCGATTTCTTTCCAGTTCCTAACGCTCACATTATTGCTGACATATAGCTTGTATACTACGGTTATCGGCTGGTTGAGATACGGATTTGCGTTGGAAATTTCGGCAATAAGATGGATTCCTCCGCTCGGCACATAATCCGGACTGCTCGGATCTTTTGATTCATCGACAGCAGCGGTCACGTTTATTTTTATCGGTGCAGTTTTGTAGGTCTGTCCTTTGATTTCTATCGTTGCCTGCTTTATCGTAAGCGACCCGCGTTGTAGCGGAAGCAGAATGTAAATGTACGATTTGTTGAAAGTAGCTCTTCCGTTGATCCAAGTCTGGCTTACTTGCTGGCTTGGCCCACCGACAACGCGAAAGCCTTCGAAAGAAGGAGGCGTAAAATTGTCTCCGTCTTCATTCATGACGAAATCAATTCGAAGCCGCTCGTTTATCCCAAGTGTCTGCTTGCTGACTTTCGCCTCAAACTGAACTTGAGCCGATAGCCCTTGAAAACAGAGTAAAATTAATGCTATTATATATTTTCTCATCACAATCAACATCTATTACCAGTCTTTTTCTGTTTGAACAGGCTTGCCTTTTACTTTTCGGGCATTGACCTTGTCTTGGATTTTCTTTTCTTCATTATTTACGGCATCGAGCAGGTTTTCAATTCGTTGTTTTGACGGACTGTTGCCTGGCTGCGGTTTCGGCTGGCCTTTTTGGTCGGAATCTTTGTCTTGTTTTCCGTCGCCATCTTTGCCGTCCTGCTTGTCTTTTTTATCGTCGCCTTTTCCTTTATCGTCTTTTTTATCTTTATCTCCTTTGTCTCCGTCTTTTTTGTCGTCTTTTTTATTTTCCTTGTCCTTATCATTCTCTTTTTTATCCTTCTCCTTCTTTTTGTCGTCTTTTGGCGGTTCCGGATTGTTTTTCAAATATTCTTTTGCTAGCGCATAATTGTATCTCGTCTGTTCGTCAGCTGGATTATTTCTTAAGGCATTTTTATACGCTTCGACGGCATCAGAATATTTCTTTTCGGTCATGAAAATATTCCCAAGGTTATGAAACGCTTTGTGTTTTTGAGGTTTCGTCTTGGCATTTTCGATAGTTTTTACATACGCTAGTTTTGCTTCGCTTGGCTGCTTCTGCTTGTAAATCGTATTTCCCAAATTATAGGACGCCATCGCTTTTGTAGGCGATTTGGATAATGAAATCCTATATTCGGCTTCAGCATCAGCATAGTTTTTTTCTTTAAATTCTTTGTTTCCTTTTGGCAAATTTTTGTCTTTTTCCTGTGCTATGGCTGCAAAGGAAAAAAATAGAACTGCATATAGCAATAGCTGTTTCATATTATTCCTTTTCATTAAATAAATTCATCTTTTTCACCCAGGTTGTTTTTTTCTCCAAGAAGAAAATATCTAAGAAAAACAAAAAGAAGGCGATTCCCAAAAGCCATTGGAACTGCGATTGGTAGTTGGCAAATTGCTTGGTCTCGAATTCGCTTTTTTCGATATTATCCAAAGCATGCTTCACATAGTCGATTACTTCTTTGGTATTATTTCCGTTCACATAACCGCCTTTTGTGTTTTTGGCAATTTCTTTTAAGGTAGTTTCGTTGAGTTTTGTCACGACAATCTGGTCATTTTGATCGCGCTGGAAACTTTCGACCACACCATTTCTTTTTAATGGAATCGGGCCTCCTTTTTCAGTACCGACACCAATGGTTATGATCTTTAGGCCGTTCTTGTTTGCTTCTTCTGTCGCATCTTCAATTCCTTCGGAATGGTCTTCTCCATCAGAAATCATGATGACCAACTTGCTAGTCTTGCTGTCTGGATTAAAATAAGTCGACGACAACTGGATTGCTTCGTCGAGCGATGTTCCTTGAGACAAAACCATTCCAGGATTCATGCTCTGGAGGAACATTTTCGCCACGCTATAGTCTGTCGTAATCGGTAAAACTGGAAAAGCACTTCCGGCATACGCTACGATTCCTATTCTGTCACTTCCAAGCTGATTGATAATCTGCGAGACAATCTGCTTGCTTTTTTCTAAACGGTTGGGTGCGACATCTTCAGCCAGCATTGATTTTGAGACGTCAATAGCGAAAACAATATCAATTCCTTCTCTTTTAACGGTTTCTACTTTGGTTCCTAGTTTAGGGTTTACTAATCCTAAAATCAGACAAGCCAGTGCCAAAAGAAAAACCGTAATTTTTAGCGTTGATTTGAAAACCGATTTTTCAGGAGTTAATTTTTTGACCAATTTCAAATCTCCAAATTCTTTCTGCTTTCTTCTTTTCCAATAGAGATTGAATAGGAAAATCAGCACCAGAATAGGGATGATGATCAAAAGGTATAAATATTTTTTTTCGTCTAATTCGTCGTACATAATTTTTTAAATAAAGCTTCTAAAAACTGTATTTTTCAATAGAACTTCTAGCAATAAAAGCAAACCTGCAGCAATTGCAAAAGGCCTGAATCGTTCATCATAATTGTAGAATTTTTGTTCTTCAATTTCTGTGGTTTCCAGCTTGTTGATCTCATCATAGATAGCTTTCAGGCTCTGATTATTCTTGGCTCTAAAATATCTTCCGTCTGTATTCCTTGCAATTTCCTTCATTAATTGCTCGTCGATTTCGACTTGCATCATTCTGTAAACGAATTCTCCGTTTGGACCAATCGCGTATGGAGATTCAGCCATTCCAGTGGTTCCAATTCCGATCGTATATACTTTTATTCCGTATTCTCTTGCGATATCAGAAGCCATTCTTGGGTCTATAAAACCTGAATTGTTGACTCCATCCGTAAGCAAGATAATCACTTTGCTTTTTGCTTTGCTGTCTTTCAAACGGTTTACTGCAGTTGCCAATCCCATACCGATTCCGGTTCCATCTTGCAGAAGTTGATCGTATTTTACGCTATTCAACGCATCAAGGACTACAGCTTTGTCGCTGGTCACTGGCGTTTTGGTGTAGCTTTCCGCAGCATACACAACCAATCCGATTCTATCGTTTGGACGGGCTTCGACGAAATCTGAAGCGACTCTTTTCAAGGCTTCCAGGCGGTTCGGTTTCAAATCGCGCGTTAGCATACTTCCAGAAACGTCAATAGACATCACGATATCGATTCCGTTTGTAATGTTGGTCTTGTTACTGATGTCTACACTTTGCGGCCTCGCCAAAGCAACGATCAAAAAGCTCAATGCCAGAATCCTGAAAACAAACAATAAAGGTTTCAATTTTGCCAAAACTGACGGTTTTGCCTTGAATCCTTTTAGCGAGCTTACCTTTAACGAGGCTTGTTTTTTTCCTTTCCAGATCTGCCAAGCAATAGCAATCGGAATCAGGACAAACAGCCAGAAAAACTCAGGGTTTAAAAAGGTAACATTCTTCATCTTAGTTTACTCTTTTAAGTTCGACTGAGTTAATTATCCTATCGGAGATTTTGGAGCCGAATTCATCATTATTACGATAGGTGATGATGATTTCCTGAAGGCCTCCTTCTTGTGCAAATACCAAGATTTCATAACCGATCTTGATTTCTTTATCGCTGTCTTCTTTAAAAATGACCATCGACCCATAGGCTTTTATTCCTGTAATGCCTTCTTTGGTGTCAAATTGGTCTTGTTTTACGAAAACATCTTTGGCTTTATATTGTTTTTCAAACGACTTGATTTCTCTTTCGATTACTTTTTCTAGTGGTCTGCTCAGCGTGTCTTTAAATGATGTTGTCGAAACATTTACAGATATTTCATCGAAAAAGCTTCCATACGAGAAGGCTTGGCTTTCTTTTACGCCCATGTCTTTTCTGCCGTTCGGAAGTTTAGTCCTTTTTAATACTTTTGGCGTTTCCATGGTCACCGCAGGATTACCATAATCGCTCGTGATCCATTCGCCTTCGTATAATTCTTTTGTCGGATGTCCTAAAATAGACTCTAATCCTTTAGTCGTGATAAAATAAGTGAGCGTTCCTACAACCAAAAAGGAAATTGTAAAAACCGCGATAGCAATCTTGCGTTTTCGTTTTTTCTTCAACAATAATTCTTTTTTCTGTGCATCCAGCATCAGCATCTCGTCGTCTTCCTCTTCTACTTCTGGTATGGCTTTGTGTAATGTAAAAATTGTCTTTTCTATCTTTTTTCTGTCTTCGGCTATCTCGAAATCAAGCGGTTTTGATTTGGCAAATTTTACCAAATCGGCCTGACGCAAAACGCGCTCAAGATTTTCTACCGTTTCTTGAGAAATCTTCATTTTCTTTCTGACTGCGGCATTTCGTAATCCTATGATAACTTCCGAAGTCGTGCTTTCCATGGCTGGAACTTGAATTTCTTCTTCGATATACGTTCTGGCAATATCAGTCAATTCAGAATAATAATTTTTGACTTCTCCTTTTTGCCAAAGTTCTTTTTGCTCCAGATTTTTAAGCAAGCCTACCGCTTTTTCAATCGGTGTTGCATATACAATGGCTTCTGGCTTTTCTTTCTTTTTGCGGTTTTTAACGAAATAATAAATCAAGTATCCGATTCCTGCCAAGAGCAATATTCCGAGAAGGTATTTCCACCAATTCCCCATCGACTCTTTAACCTCTGCAATTCCTTTGATGTCATACATTTTTTGTTTTAATGTATCGACTTTGACTCCGGCAATGGCAACAAAAAGAGAATCTGTTGCGAAGGGCTTGTTGTTAATCAATACTTTCAAACTTGGAATCAGATATTTTCCAGAATCAAATTGTGTCAACCCGTATCTCTTGGTCAGCAGATAGCGGTCTTTTTCTTTAACGGTATCTGTTGGATACGATTCCAAGACTTCTAACTGGCCGAAATTAGTTCCTTCCGGAAATACGACGTTCGACAACGTATCGACCGAAGTTTTTAGCGTAAGGTTGATTTGTGCCCCTATTTTAACCTTGGTAGAATCTACGGATGCCGTTACCCGTTTTTGCTGTCCGAAAGCAAATGTCCCAACCAATAAAAAGAGCAGTATGTAAAGGGTGTTGTTTTTCATTTTTTTAGTTCCTAATCTTTATTCATGAAAGGGGGAAAAAAGATTAACCTCTCGATTTAAAATAGCCCAATAATTTTGTCACGTAGCTTTCGTCTACTCTAGAATTTACAGTTCCCGAGCCGCATCTGCTGAATGTTTCCTTGAAATATTTCATTTTCTCCTGATAATATTTTTCATATTCCAGACGAACTGATTTGGAGCCGGTGTTAACCAACATCGTTTCGCCTGTTTCGGCATCCAGCATATTGACCATTCCGATATTTGGCATTTTTTCTTCTCGGGCATCATATACTCTAATTCCCGTCAGGTCATGTTTTTTTCCGGCAATTTTCAGCGTATGCTCATAATTATCATCTGTCATAAAATCTGAAATCACAAAAACAATGGCTTTCTTTTTTATGACTCCTGACAAAAATTTCAATGCCTGTGACAGGTTTGTCTTATGACTTTTAGGCTTGAATTCAATCAACTCGCGAATGATTCTCAAAACGTGCGATCTTCCTTTTTTAGGAGGAATGAACAATTCAATTTCATCAGAAAATAGGATCAGCCCAATTTTATCATTGTTCTGCGTTGCTGAAAAGGCCATAGTTGCAGCAATTTCTGTCACAATATCTTTCTTGAAACTGTTCTGCGTACCAAAACTTTCCGAACCACTGACGTCTACCATTAGCATCATGGTCAACTCTCTTTCTTCTTCGAAAACTTTGATATACGGTTCATTATAGCGCGCCGTAACATTCCAATCAATTGCACGCACATCATCTCCAAATTGGTATTGGCGGACTTCGCTGAATGTCATCCCGCGTCCTTTGAACGATGTATGGTATTCTCCCGAAAAAATATGATCGCTCAATCTTCGGGTCTTGATTTCTATTTTTCGTACTTTTTTGAGTAATTCCTTTGTATCCATTTTTGTTAGTTGATAGTTTTTAGTGGATAGTGAATAGTTTTTAGTGGATAGTTTTTAGTGGATAGTTCGTTTAAACAAGAAGAACCCTCAACTATAAACTATAAACTGTCAACTATCAACTTTCTAAGGTACTTCAACTTCGTTTACGATCTTGTTTATGATATCAACAGAAGTAACGTTTTCGGCTTCGGCTTCATACGTAATTCCGATTCTGTGGCGAAGCACGTCATGTACTACCGCACGGACATCTTCTGGAATTACATAGCCTCTACGTTTGATGAAAGCGTAACATTTAGCCGCATTGGCCAAGTTGATACTTCCACGAGGTGAGGCTCCAAAGCTGATCAATGGTTTCAGGTTTTCTAGTTTGTATTTTTCTGGATAGCGGGTCGCAAAGACAATATCCAGAATATATTTTTCGATTTTTTCATCCATATACACTTCACGAACGGCTTCTTGAGCGCGAAGAATCTGGTCGGTTGAAATTACCGGATTTACTTTTTCATAAGAGCCTTTTAGGTTTTGGCGAATAACCATTCGCTCTTCATCGATTTTTGGATAATCGATAACTGTTTTTAGCATAAAACGGTCTACTTGCGCTTCTGGCAAAGGATACGTTCCTTCTTGCTCTACAGGATTTTGTGTAGCTAAAACCAAAAATGGCTTGTCTAGCTTGAAAGTCGTATCGCCAATCGTCACTTGTTTTTCCTGCATGGCTTCCAATAGTGCCGACTGCACTTTTGCGGGAGCACGGTTGATCTCATCTGCCAAGACGAAATTAGCGAAAATAGGTCCTTTCTTGATGGAAAAGACATTGTCTTTGATATTATAAATCATGGTTCCCACAACGTCGGCAGGAAGCAAATCTGGTGTAAACTGAATACGGCTGAAAGAACCTTGAACTGCTTGCGAAAGCGTATTGATAGCTAATGTTTTTGCCAATCCCGGAACGCCTTCCAGTAAAATATGCCCTTGTCCCAAAAGCCCAATCAACAATCGTTCTACCATGTGCTTCTGACCTACGATGACCTTGTTCATTTCCATCATCAACAAGTCAATAAAAGCACTTTCTCTTTCTATTTTTTCATTAATTGCCCTAATGTCTAATGCAGTAGCATTTTCTTCCATAATCTGATATTTAAAAGCCGTGAAATTAGTATTTAATTTTAACAGTGCAAATTGAAAATTTATTTAAAGGTAAGTTGTTAACATTACGTTAAAATACATTTGAATGGCTTGGTTTTAAGGATGATTTATGATTTTGTTTTCATAAATTTAAAAACTCAAAACTAATCATCGTGAAAACAACATTATCTCCCATAATTGCGGGAACTATGAACTGGGGCGTTTGGGATAAAAATCTCACAACTTCCGAAATGGCAAACATGATTCACGTTTGCCTCGAAAATAAAATCACCACTTTTGACCACGCCGATATTTATGGAGGTTATACTACGGAAGCCTCTTTTGGAAAGGCTTTTACAGAAAGCAAAATCGACAGAAAAAAAATACAACTAATCTCAAAATGCGGCATCCAGCATATTGCTGAAAACAGAGACAACAAAATCAAGCATTATGATTATTCGAAAGAGTACATCATCTGGTCGGTAGAAAATTCATTAAAAAATCTGCATACTGACTATCTTGATGTTCTTTTGTTGCACCGTCCAAGTCCATTAATGCAGGCTGATGAAATTGCGGAAGCTATAGCGAAATTAAAATCAGAAGGAAAGATTCTTGATTTCGGACTGTCTAACTTTACGCCTTCGCAAACTGACCTCATCCGTTCCAAAACAGAAGTCAGCTACAATCAGGTGCAATTTTCGGCAACTGACTTCAAAGCCATGCTTGACGGAAGCCTCGATCACATGCAGGTTCACAATATCCGTCCTATGGCATGGAATCCGCTTGGAACTGTTTTCAGGGAAAAAACAGACCAGACTAGACGATTAAAAACACTTTTGGCAGAGTTGGTTGGAAAATACCATGTAGGTTCTGATACGATTCTTTTGTCATGGGTTTTGCAACATCCGGCCAAAGTGATTCCGATTGCAGGAACGGTAAATGTTTCGAGAATACAGCAATTGTATAAAGCCACAGAATTCAAGTTGGAGAAAGAAGAATGGTTTGCCATCTGGACAGAAAGCATGGGAAATAAAGTTCCTTAGAAACACAAACTTTTTTATAAAATGTTGAATCTTGAATTTTAAATTTTCAACAAAGAAATAAAATAATGAAAACAGTACTAATAACAGGTGCCACCAGCGGTATCGGAAGAGCTACGGCTATTGAATTAGCAAAACACAATTTTAAATTGATTTTGTGCGGCAGGCGCGAAGACCGTCTGGCAGAATTGCAACTTGAATTGGAACACCGCACGAAAGTCCATACTTTGAATTTTGACGTAAGGAAGAAAAAAGCCGTTCAAGAATCAATCGATTCTTTGCCAAAGGAATTCTCAGAAATCGACATCCTGATCAACAATGCCGGCAATGCACATGGGTTAGACCCCATTGAAAAAGGTGATTTGGAGGATTGGGACGCTATGATCGACATTAACGTAAAAGGACTCTTGTACGTTTCTCATGCCGTCATTCCAAAAATGGTCGAAAAGCGAAACGGACATATCATTAACATCGGTTCGACTGCTGCGAAAGAAGTCTATCCGAACGGAAATGTCTACTGCGCCACAAAACATGCTGTCGATGCAATCAACCAAGGCATGCGAATGGACTTGAACCAATATGGAATCCGTGTCGGAGGCATACATCCCGGAATGGTCGAAACCGAATTTTCACAAGTGCGTTTTAAGGGCGATGCTGAACGGGCTTCCAATGTCTACAAAGGATTTGAACCTTTAAAACCAGAAGATATTGCCGATATTATCCGATTTGTGATTACTAGGCCTTATCATATTAATATTGCTGATCTAATCGTCATGTCGACGGCCCAGGCTTCTTCGACGATTGTGAATCGTATTATCTAAAAATTGATTGTTCCATTTTTAGATTGTTACGATCTAAAAATCGAACAGTCTAAAAATCCAATCCATGATCAACAAGCGTCTGCTCATAAAAAATCTTCTCGCTCACAATGACGAGAGCAGCTTTTATGACAAAAAGCGCCAGCTGAATCTTCATACCCGCGAAGGAAAAGGAAAATTCTTAAAGCACATCTGCGCATTGTCGAATTCTAATCCGGCAAACAATTCGTATATCGTCGTAGGCGTTGAAGACCATGACAATGAAATTGTCGGGGATGATTTTTTTGACGACAGCCGCATCCAGAATCTTGTGAATGCTTTTTTAGAAAATCCGCCAAAAATCCAATACGAAAATGTTCCGTTTCCGAATCTTCCAAAAGACAAAGTCGTAGGTTTGGTAACGATAAAACCGAGCAAAAGGGTATCTTTCTTCAAAAAAGGAATTCATACCATTTTGGCAAAATCTACTTTTATACGAAGAGGAAGCAATTCGGTTCCTGTGGATGAAATTCCAAGCGATATCGGCAAAAATTACCAAAATATAGAAACCGTCATCAGCATTGAAAACAACTCTCGCAATAGTATCGAACATACTTTAGAAGGTGTCATCGACTTTATGAACAATCGCCATAAAGACATGTCTCCGAAGTATAAAGTTTTTAAGGAATTATTTGTCGTCTGCTGGGCCGGACATAAAAAGAAGGTCAAGGACAAAACCTATTTATCCCGCGTAGACATTGAGCTGGTCAATGAACAGGTGAAGCTTTTTTATTCAGCCCTAGATGAAGTTTCGATCGAATATGACAACCATACGTTTTCGATTACAGAATACCTTCCACTCGGACTGAATGACAAAACGAGTTACTATCCTTTAGAAAAACAGACGATTTCTTTTTACGACAACGGCTATTATAAAATCGAAACGCAGTTTCTTTTTGAGCCGCCGCAGTACAACAGAAAAGTACTTTTTCACATCTATAATTCCAACTTATCGCTTCTTTCCAAATTAGACAAAGGATTAGCCCTTTCCGAAAGAGAAAAAAAGGATCTAGAAAATCTTCCTTCTACCTTTATGATCTGCTATCTCAACGGATTTGAAGACGCCAAGCAAAAACTCATTGACGCTAAACCTTTGCTGAAAAGTTTCGAAAATCCGACAGTTTATGTGAGCTTTAAGGAAGCTATGCGAATCTTGCGAAAGATGAAATACGATACATCACTTGATTGACATCGATAGCGAGAATTTAAAAGCCAGATTGTCATTAAATTCTGGATGTGAGTAAGCTCCATATCGGTAATATACCCCAAACCCTAATCCGAGGTAAGCCACATTCATATAGTTGACTTTCAAAATATTGTCAATCTGCAGGCCTGTTTCCGTAAAAATCTTGTCTTTTGTCTTGAACCCTATCAATTGATGAGCGCTTTTGTTCGACAAATCTCCCCAGCCGATATTATTATGCCAAGTCACACCAGGCTGGAATTTTCCGGATTTGAAAAGCAGTCCTCCAAAATTGTGCGAAAGAAATAAGTTGACATAACGATCCGACAGGAATTCATACGGACGCAGAGTCTGAAACGTATTTTTCATGATAATTGCGGACTTGCTGTCATAACCTCCTTCTCCTGTAAATAAAAGTCCGTATGGTAACGGATTGTCAACAAAACCGGCTTCTAGGCGGTAATCCGTCTGGCCAAAATTCTTCGTGAAGAAAGACTGCTGGACCGCAACTTCAATTTTGTTGTAACTGAAATCACTGTCCATAAAATTCTTGATTCCTTTGGTATACGCAAGATTCAGAACCGGATAGGTTGTGCCCATCGAATACCTTTGGTTAAGGCTGTTTATGAATTTTTCCTTATAGGCAAATCTCAAGTTGATTGTCAAGTCTGAATTGGTATAATCCACAAAATTCTGACCATTATTTTGGAAGACATAATCGTACTTCGGATTGGTTTTCGTGTGGTTAAAATCTACCTTGAATCGCAAATATCGTAGGGTTCGAAAACTAAAGTTCAGGTTAGACTGTCGAATCATGTCGTATTGAAATCCGATATAATTCCTAAAATTATACAGACCAGGCTCATAATTATTTAAGCCATAGTTCCCCGTTTCAATAAGATTCTGCTGGAATTTTGCTCCGATCTTCATTTCGTTTTCTTTAGAAAGCTTATAGGAAACTTCACCTCCGTATTTCCAATCATGATCTTCCAATCCGTAGCCGAAAAATCCGCCGAGTTCTAAATTTTTGAACAACTTATCATTGGTATAGATGCCTGTGCCCAAACGAAATCCTTCGTATTTATTATAACTAAATGTTTTCGACAGGTCGATATCAATTGGTCCTATCGGAATCCTTCCTTGCGAAAATCGCTCCATAAAGGTCAATAGACCGTCAAAATTCGCTTTCTTTCCAATGCTATCAATGACTCTATACGTAGTTTCTTCGGTACGATTTAATTTTTCGGCTCGTGAGTTTGCCCAAAAAAGACTGTCTTTTTGGGCCGCATTTTCATCCATCCGCACTGATTCTAGCGAAAAATCCTTTTTCCGCAGTGGCACATCTACCTCAACCTGATCAATATAGCTTTTGCCGTCAATAAGCATTCCTATTCTTGGCGTCGGGAATTCGTTAAAAACCAACGCATAATTGAGCTGTTGCGGAAACCAATATTTATCGTCTACAAAGACATACTGTTGCTGTATCTTGATATCTATTTTACCTTTTTCAAAGGGCGAGGCAATCACATTCTGCACGGCATATTTGTTCGTGTTGATGTATAAAAACCCTTTTAATCCTTCGAAATTTTTATTCGGTAAGGGCTTAAATGACAGGATATAGACCGTATCTTTTTGCTGATAGATTGTATCTTCTATACGGAATTTATACTTTTTTAAGCTTCCATTGCTGATCGGGTTCAGATAGTTGATATTGAACAGCTTGATGTTATCTTTATAAAAAGAAAAAGGCTGGAAATCTGTTGCCAATGAAGCAAATGTAGGGTTCGTAAATCCGGACACTCTAGTTGCTACTACAACTTCTTCGCTGACATCTGGTTTTATAAATTTCCTATTGGTTACAGATTCCATCATAAAAAAGTGGCTCCCTTTTAGCTTTTGGCGCATAAAAATGCTGTCCCTTTTATCAGCCGATTCAGACCTGTAATCATAAATCAGCTTGTTATAAGACCGATATTTGAAAGAACTTATATTCTCCGGATTGTTGATTTCTTTATTCGCAATTACCTTTCTCATTATTGCATTGGCTGGATTTTCGCCAGATTCTATCACTACTTCCGTCAGGTCAAATTTTGATCGAACCAATGCAATCACTATTTCAGTATCTCCTTTTGAAACAGGCGTTGAAAAATTTTCATAACCCATATAACTGCAACTGATTGTTGAAATTGGAGAGGAACTCTTATAAGAAAAAAGTCCCTCAATATCAGAAGAAACCCCTTTGCGACTGTCACCATTAATCAATACCGTTGCAAAAGCTAAGGGCTCTTTAGTTTCAGAATCTATGATTTTTCCTTTGATAGTATTCTGGCCGTATAAAATTTGGCCCATAAGAAGCAAAAAAACAAGTAGGGGGAAGATGTTTCTCATAGCAATTTAAAAAAGTAAGAATTTTAAGTTAAATTTTATCATTCCTAACAAAACGATAAATATGAATTTTTCTTTTACATAGTCGATTGTTTTTATGATATTTGAATTCAATACTTTTAATTCAATGAACAGAACCCTAATCATTGGAGACATTCACGGCGCATTGAAAGCCCTGCACCAAATTTTCAAAAGAGCCGATGTAACCAATACTGACACTTTGATTTTTCTTGGCGATTATGTCGACGGCTGGAGCGAATCTCCCGAAGTAATTGACTTTTTAATCGCTTTAAAAACTACGCACAATTGTATTTTTCTGAGAGGAAACCACGACGATCTGCTATTGCAATGGTTGGAAGCAAAAAAAGACAATCCGCAATGGTTCAATCATGGCGGGCGGCTGACTATGGAAAAATACAACCTTCTGTCACAAGACGAAAAGCAAGTCCATATTGATTTTCTGAAAACGTTGGAAAATTATCATCTCGACGAGCACAATCGCCTCTTTATTCATGCAGGATTCACCAACCTCAACGGCGTTACGTATGAATATTTTCCGAAAATGTTCTATTGGGAACGAACATTATGGGAAAATGCCCTGTCCTTGGACAGCACTATAGAAAAAGACAGTCCATATTATCCAAAACGATTCAATCTTTACAAAGAAATATTCATCGGTCATACGCCGGTTACCAGAATTGGAGAAACTGTTCCCATCAACAAGGCCAATATATGGAATGTAGACACTGGCGCAGCTTTCAAAGGACCGCTGACGATATTAGATATTGATACTAAGCAGTTTTGGCAAAGCGATCCGGTCTATCAGCTGTATCCTGAAGAAAATGGCAGAAATTAAATTTGTTTCAAAAACTCATAAAAACCCATATATTTGCACAAAATCTTAATTATGAAGAAAATTATAACATTTGGTTTGCTTTTAAGTGCTTTTTTAGGAAATGCTCAAGCTTTTAATGGTAAAGGAGATAAAAAATTTCAAGTGGGAGCCAACTTTCAAGATCATGCAACAGGAATTATGGCTACGTATGACTATGGAATCGGAGAAAACATGTCTATCGGAGGCTATACTACTTATTTATTAGGCGTAGACGGCGACGGCTCAAAGTTTGAGGACCGATTTGACCTTAAAGCGCGTTTTAATGCTAACATCGGAAACGTGATGGGCTTGCCTGAAAATTTTGACATTTATCCTGGATTGGATTTAGGTTTACGAAATTTTGGCGGGCATTTGGGCGGACGCTATTTCTTCACCAACGGATTTGGCCTATTTACCGAATTCAATATTCCAATTGCAAAATATGAAAGCGACGTATTTGGCTATGAACATCTGAACAACCAATTCGTCTTTAGTTTTGGCGCATCGTTCAATCTATAATTGAACCTGCTTTATATAGAAAATCCGATTCAATAAGAATCGGACCTCTGAAATAATAACGAAAAAAGTCCCGGTGGTATCGGGACTTTTTTTATTCCGGTTGCAACGCAATGGTTACATTCTTCGGAATAACGTGACATACATCTGCAGTTACTGTTATCAAACCTGAAGCAAAAGATTGATAACCATTTGCAGATACTGTCAGAATATAATTTCCTGGCCTTTCAAATGCTCCGACAAAAGTTGATGTACTGGTCGATCCGTATTCTAATATTTCAGAATAGCTCCCATCCGTAGCAGTAACAACTACTCCTTCCTGAAGCTCCAGATTAGTAACGGCATCTTTGACTCTGACAACAAGTCCTGCACGAATTTCTTCAGTGCAGTTCACACTATCATTATCATCATCGCTATTGCACGAAAGCAGGATAACCATAAAAAAGAACAAAATATTTTTCATTCTCCATAGCAATTTCTATAGAGATGCAAAAAAACTGTCGAGGTTGCTTCAACTGCTTAAAAAAATTTCAACAACTGTTATAAATAGGTTAAAAATCAGTTGCTTTAAAAATGGCTCTGAACATTCTTCGTAAATTAGATATATTCAACCATCAATAAAATGACACTTTCAGACCGTTATAATTCCGTTAGAAAACATACCGAACATCTCTGTAGTCCATTAAAAACAGAAGATTTCGTACCCCAGCCCGTCAACTTTGTGAGTCCGCCGAAATGGCATCTGGCGCACACCACATGGTTTTTCGAGCAATTTATCTTGAAAGAACATCTTCCAGACTATACTCCTTTTGATGAGGACTTCAGTTTTCTTTTCAACAGCTATTACAATTTTGTCGGAAAGCGTGTTTTTAGGGCCGACCGAGGAAACATCACACGTCCGGGAGTACAGGAAGTTTTTGAATACCGCACGTATGTCGACATGCACATGCACATACTGCTGCAGCTTAAATCAGAAGAACTAAAAGAATTGATAGAATTAGGACTGAATCACGAACAGCAGCATCAAGAATTACTTTTGACTGATATAAAATACATTCTCGGAAACAATCCGATTTTTCCAATCTATGACGAAAATATCGAGTGGGAAAACCAAAAAAATGCCGAAAGCGGATTTGTCAAAATAGAAGAAGGCATCTATGAAATAGGTTTTGAAGAAGAAGGCTTTTCTTTTGACAATGAACATGGCAGGCATAAAGTATATCTGCATGATTTTGAAATTTCAAAGTCCTTGGTTACCAATTCAGACTATCTTGAATTTATCAACAGCGGCGGCTATCAAGATTTTAGTTATTGGCTGGATGAAGGCTGGTCATGGGTAACTGAAAACAAAATTGAAGCACCCTTGTATTGGCATAAAATTGACGGAGAATGGCACAGCTATACGCTGAAAGGATTAGAAAAAATAGATGCTGATGCCATCTTAACGCACATCAGTTTTTATGAAGCCTCTGCCTATGCTGCATGGAAAAAAATGCGACTGCCCACAGAATTCGAATGGGAAATCGCCGCCGATAAATTGGATTGGGGAAAACGTTGGGAATGGACAAACAGCGCCTATTTACCGTATCCTAATTTCAAAAAACCAGAAGGCGCTATTGGCGAGTACAACGGAAAATTCATGATCAACCAGATGGTCCTGCGCGGTTCTTCTTGCGCTACATCGCCACATCATAGCCGAAAATCCTACAGAAACTTTTTTCACGCAGACGAACGCTGGCAATTCAACGGCATCCGACTTGCAAAATAACTGCTTATGAACACAACGCCACAAATTTATACTACCGCTTTTGCGGAAGATGTCTTGGAAGGACTGACCGCAAAAAAGAAACATCTTTCTTCTAAATATTTTTATGATGATAATGGAAGCCATATTTTCCAGCAGATCATGAAAATGCCGGAATACTATCCGACAAATTGTGAATTCGAGATCTTGTCGGAGCAGTCAGAAAAGATATTGGAACGGCTTGAATTTAAAGGTAAATTCAATATCGTGGAATTTGGCTCTGGCGATGGCACAAAAACAAAACAGCTGCTTCAAGCGTTTTTGAATAAAAATGCTGATTTCACCTATATGCCGATTGATATTTCTGAAGAAGCTATTCTGATCTTAGAAGAAAACATCCGTACCTCGCTTCCAGAAATCAAAATGCAATCCAAGATTGGCGATTATTTTGAGGTCATAAAAGACATTTCAAAAGAGAACACGCCAAACTTATTCCTTTTTCTTGGTGGCAATATCGGAAATTATAAAAAAGAAGATGCCTTTGACCTGCTTCAGAAATTTGCTTCGGGCATGAAAAAAGGAGACAAGCTATTATTAGGAATTGATTTGCAGAAAAGCCCAAGAATCATACAAAAAGCCTACGATGATCCGCATGGTATTACGAAAGCCTTTAATATGAACCTGCTTCACAGAATCAATCGCGAATTGGATGCAGATATTGATGTGAGCCAATTTGATTTTTATTGCCATTACAATCCCGAAAATGGTGAAGTCAACAGCTATCTGTACAGCTTAGCGAAACAACGATTCTACAGCCGCGTGCTTAACAAGTCATTTACGTTCCAAAAAGATGAAACCATCTGGACGGAGCTTTCGAAAAAATATAGTTTTATAGAGATAGAGGAATTGTCCGAACAATTGGATTTTAAAGTACTTAAAAATTTTCTAGACAGTAAGCAGTATTTTACGGATAGCTTATGGGAGAAATAAGCAAAAATCATTCATACCATGAGTAACTTCTGCTTTTAGTCAAAACACACATGCCATTGGTCAAATATTTTTTTTAAAGAGCAATAATCTTCCCTTCTTTGCATAGTATTCCTAACTTTAATGAAGCAAGAGTATCTTCGCTCCTTTCCGCATGAAGAAAAATTCACAATACCGACATTGGCTATTTATAAGCATCTTTTGGTGCGTATTAGGCTTTGCAATATGGGCACAAATTATTCAAGATTTTAGCTTCTCGTATGCCGTCTACCAGACAATGCTTTTCTTACTATTTTCTATTACTATATCCCACACTCTTAGCGACATTTTACTGCCAAAAGCTCTGGATAGAGGTAAGATGCGGTTCTTTGTAGTACAATTCATTTTTATGGCGTTTCTTCTCGCCGGATGCCTGGCACTGATTTCTATTGTATTTGCGAGCCATGAAATAGGAGAACCTTTTCCACAATCCAAATTGCCAGTTTTAGAGCATTTTTGGTTTCGTTTTTATACTTCGATTCCAGCAGCTCTTTTAATAAACGGCACGGCTTGCGGTCTTCGTTTTTACCAAGAACATGGGATAATGGAGAAAAAGCATGCCTTGCTAAAGCAAAATCATTTAGAAGCACAAATTAAGATATTGCAAGACCAGATCAATCCACATCTGATGTTTAATGTGCTTAATCATATCCACATCCTTATGCAACGGAATGTACCTCTTGCTTCGGAATTGCTTATAAAATTTTCGGATATTCTGCGTTATCAATTGTATGAGTGCAATCGCGAATATGTACTGCTGGAAACAGAAGTCAAATACCTAAAAGATCTTGTGGGTGTTGAACAAGTGCGTTGGGGGAATGAATTAGATGTCGATTGTAGATGGGAAATCCAAAATGGCAATCTCCAGATTACGCCATTATTATTGATGCCTTTGGTAGAAAATGCTTTCAAGCATGTTTCTAGGTTGCCTCATGAGAACGGCTATGTTAATTTACTATGCAAACAAGATGGTGAGCATTTGATGCTAAAGATAGAAAATTCTTATACCGAACACTATAGAGCATTGTCGAATGACCATGGACTTGGATTAGAAAATGTGCGTAAAAGGCTCGACATCCAATATCCAGACCGTCATGATCTGACTATTGAAAAGACAGAAGATAAATTCACAATTATTCTTACTTTAGTGCTCAACTGATATGAACTTGAATCTAGAACAGCCATCGAAACCCCTAATTAAATGCCTCGTTGTTGACGATGAACCTTTGGCGCGCAATAGCATCATCGATTTTATTGAAAAAATAGATTTTCTAGAAGTTGTCGGTTCTTGTGCCTCTGCACTCGAAGCATCAGAATACATTCAAAACGGACAAGTAGACTTACTGTTTCTGGATATCAACATGCCTTATCTTTCTGGATTGGAATTTTTAGATTCTTTAGACCGGCCTCCGATGGCGATTTTCACGACAGCCTATTCTGAACATGCTTTAGAAGGATATCGTCTGCAAATTGTAGACTATCTGCTAAAGCCTATTACGTTTCAACGGTTTTATCAAGCTTCTTTAAAAGCACAGCAATTATATTCGTTGACTGCTTCGGCAAAACAGCAAGTTCCGGCTGATCCATTCTTATACATTCGCCAAGGAGAAGGTTTTCAAAAAATATCATGGGTTGACATCCTTTATATTGAAGGAATGCAAAACTATGCCAAGCTGCATTTTAAAAATCAAGTTCTAATCATTCACCAAACCATGATTTCGTTAGAAGAAACACTACCGAAAGAAAAATTTTTTAGAATTCATAAATCTTTTTTAGTCAATATCGACCATATCGATTCTATTGCTGGCGGGCGCCTTTCTATTAATAATCAGCAACTACCTATTTCAAGAGCACGCAGGGAAGCGCTCTTAAAAGAGGTAGTTTATAAAAATTTGCTGAGCCGTTAAGTCGCTAAAACTTCCATTTCAAAGCTGCAGCACCATAAAACGTAGTCGTAAATCTTGGATTAGCCATATCTTTTTCTTTAAAAATATCGCTTATCTTTCTATCGTTTGTCTGAAAAGAACGCGTCAAAGTAGAGCCAGCGGTCAATTCAAAAATCCAGTTTTCTCCTAATGTAAACTGAGGCCGTATCCCTGCTATTATTTGCTGATACCCTAACAATTTCGATTTTCCATCTTTCGTAATTTCAGCCGTCATGCCATCCAATTCAACAACGGCTTTCAGATCGAAATTAGGAACAAACCTATAACCTATTTCGGCTCCTTCTGGAAATGCAACCTTAAAATGCAATGCGCCTTGAGTCTCCCAATTAAGGTAAATGCCAGGCAATAGCATTGGAACACCAAAAGCATTAGTCAGCACCGGCCCAAATCCGAAAGCCAGATTAGGATTAAAATTTTTAATAAACAGTACACCTCCTTGTAAAAGGACATCGTCGATAGTAATTTGTTCCATATCAGTATATACTCCAACAGATAGAGTTGCCATCATTGACCATTTGCCACCGATAGGACGGATATGCTTCACTCCAACTTGAGCATTCATCAGCTTCGTCGGAAATAATTTCTCGTCATAATATTTGTTTTCCATAGCCGCATAGCTTCCCTGAAGATACAGCGACCATAATTTGGGCTTATTCTCTTCAATCATCGTAAGTGACAGCGGAATTTCCAAAGTGCCTTGTATTCTTTTAAAATTGCTTTTAGAGTCTGTCTTTACACTGTCGATTGGACGAACATAATTAGAAAAAGGCACATAATCTGCCTTGACTTGTCCTGAAATACCCGTTTGAGCTACGCCAATAATCGGCGTAAAAAATAGTACTAAATAAAAAACCTGTTTCTTCATGTCAAATTTATTTTTGCACGAAGTACGCGGTTCAACGGCACAACATAAAATTCATTTGACGAATGGCTCAGCCTTTATGACGAAAGGTTTTATTGCGGAAAACAAAAAGTCCTAAAACAAAAAGTCCCGCCAATTCTCATCAGCGGGACTCTTAATTATGTATGTTTAATTCTTACAAATCAAACTTGATTCCTTGCGCCAATGGCAAGTTTGTCGTGTAATTGATTGTATTGGTTTGTCTTCTCATGTAAACTTTCCAAGCATCAGAACCTGACTCACGGCCGCCTCCGGTTTCTTTTTCGCCACCAAAAGCACCACCAATTTCAGCACCAGAAGTTCCGATGTTTACGTTAGCAATTCCACAGTCAGAACCAGCAACAGAAAGGAATCTTTCTGCTTCACGCAAGTTGTTTGTCATGATAGCAGAAGATAAGCCTTGTGCCACGCCGTTTTGAAGATGGATCGCGTTTTCAACTTCTCCTGAATATTTCAACAAATATAAAACTGGCGCAAATGTTTCATGCTGTACAATTGCGAATGAATTGTCAGCTTCTGCAATTGCAGGTTTCACGTAGCATCCGCTTTCGTAACCTTCGCCAGAAAGAACACCACCTTCAACAATAATTTTTCCGCCTTCGGCAACTACTTTTTCTAAAGCCTTGTTGTACATTTCAACAGCGTGTGTATCGATAAGCGGTCCAACGTGGTTGTTTTGGTCTAATGGATTTCCAATTTTCAATTGTCCGTAAGCTGCAACGATAGCATCTCTTACTTTATCATAAATGCTTTCGTGGATAATCAAACGACGTGTCGAAGTACATCTCTGTCCTGCAGTTCCTACGGCACCGAAAACAGCACCGATAACCGTCATTTTAATATCTGCATCCGGAGTTACGATAATTGCATTGTTTCCTCCTAATTCCAATAAAGATTTACCTAAACGTCCGGCAACAGTCTGAGCAACGATTTTACCCATTCGTGTCGAACCTGTAGCAGAAACCAAAGGAACACGAACGTCAGAGGTCATCCATTCTCCTACTTTGTAATCACCATTGATCAAGCACGAAATTCCTTCTGGAAGATTGTTTTCTTTTAAAACTTCGGCAATAATATTTTGGCAGGCAACGCCGCATAAAGGTGTTTTTTCAGATGGCTTCCAAACACAAACGTCTCCGGCAATCCAAGCCAAAGCTGTATTCCAAGACCAAACGGCAACTGGGAAGTTAAACGCAGAAATGATTCCCACAACTCCCAACGAATGGTATTGCTCATACATTCTGTGTCCAGGACGCTCAGAATGCATCGTCAAACCATGCAATTGGCGAGACAATCCTACTGCGAAATCACAGATATCAATCATTTCTTGAACTTCTCCAAGACCTTCTTGCAAAGATTTTCCCATTTCGTAAGAAACCAATTTGCCTAAAGCTTCTTTTTTC
Source organism: Flavobacterium sp. N2550 (assembly GCF_025947265.1). NCBI lineage: Bacteria > Pseudomonadati > Bacteroidota > Flavobacteriia > Flavobacteriales > Flavobacteriaceae > Flavobacterium > Flavobacterium sp. N2550. The sequence continues at coordinate 769,354 of NZ_CP110007.1, forward strand.
TCACGTAATTTTTGACCAAACTGGCGCACGATTTCTCCACGCTGTGGTGCTGGCACTAATCTGAAAGTCTTGAAAGCTTCTGTCGCGCTTTTCATTACTTTTTCATAATCTTCTTTAGTAGTTGTTTTTACTTTTCCGATTAACTGACCGTCAACTGGAGAATAGCTTTCTAAGATTTCACCATTTGAAAACCAGCTGTTTCCTGTTGAAGTTCCTTCATTAATTGCTGCCAAGCCCAATTGCTGCAAGGCTTCAGTCATTCCGAATTGATTTGCTGTTGTTGCCATTTATAACTTTTTGATTGTAAATTGTAATATTTTTTGCGAAGTTATGATTTATAGGTGGATTTTGCGAATGAAAATGATTTTTTAGCAATAATCCGCCTTCCCTACCTTATAATATAATGTTTGCTTAAAACAGATTTCTTTTCTTGAACATGAATACTCCGAAAACAGATATCAAAAGCGAAATCAACAAGATAATCCAAAATCCGAAAGGACTGTCTTGGAGATTGTTCGGTACGTTCATTCCGTATAAACTTGCCACAAGCGTCGGAATCATCAGGATGATCGAGATTGAGGTAAGTCGTTTCATGATAATGTTCAGGTTGTTGGAAATTACCGAAGCATAAGCATCCATCATGCCTGTCAAGATATTGCTGTAGACATTGGTGGTTTCTTCTGCCTGGCGCAATTCGATTTCTACGTCTTCAAGCAAATCTGGATCAAGAACATCTTGTTGGTTTTTCAGATTTTTAATCCTGCGAAACAAGATATCGTTCCCTTTTAGCGACGTAATAAAAAATACGAGGCACTTTTCAATCTGCAGCAACGCCTGAAGCTCTTCATTCTTGATTGACTTTTCCAAATTGTTCTCGGCTAGTTTGATGCGCTGGTTGATATGCTTTAAGTATTTTTGGTACCATACGCTTGACGACAGCAGCAGCTTCAACACTAAATCATAGTGCGAAGTGATTGTTATTTTTTTGCGCTGGGTATAAAGTACAAAATCGTCGAGCATATCGTTGGGATGGAAACAAAGAGAAACAAAAACGTCTTCGTTAAATATCAGTCCCAGAGGAGCCGTATTGAACGGCAGCTTTGCATCGTCGCTTTTAAAAGGAATTCTCAAGACAATAAGATTCCAGCCGTTTTCAGTTTCGAGACGCGGACGCTCGTCAATGTCTTCGATGTCGTTATAAAACGCTTCGGGAATTTTTAACTCTTTGAGAAGGTAGTTTGTTTCTTCCGCTGTTGGAGAAACGGCATTTATCCAGCAGCTGTTTTCTGGATTTTGGGCGTGAATAAGCCCATTGTTGTTTTTGTAGAATGTGATCATAATGCAACGCTATTTCTAAGAACAGCTTGCAGAATGACATGCTGTCCTTAAATTAATGAAATGTTCTTCTGATAATAATCGTCCATTTTTCGGATAATTTAATTGTGGCGCGAAGGTAGAACTTTAAAAGTGAAGCTGTTGCTTTATTATGTTTTTTTTAGGACAGCCGATTCCGGCCTGAAATATTCACAAAAAAGCCTTTGGTTTAAATCAGCATTCAAACCAAAGGCTTTTAGAAATCGGAATCAGTTCTTACCTTTTTAAGGTATATTTTTTATCAGCTTCCATGATAGTGCCGCATTTAGTACAAGTCCTTAAGGTCTTGGAATTATAGAAATGCTGGAAATGAGGCAGGAAGTCCTTTTCGATATCCTTAAGCTCAAAATAGACTTCGTAAAGTTTATGATTGCAGTTGTCGCAGAACCAAAGCAGTCCGTCGGTATAGCCTTTTCCGGCACGCTTTCTTTCGATTACCAAACCGATTGATCCGGCAGAACGTACGGGAGAATGTGGCGTTTTTGCAGGATGCAGATACATATCGCCAGCATTCAGCTCCATTTCCTTTCGCTCACCATCTTCTTGGATGATTACTTTTATAGAGCCTTCGAGCTGGTAAAAAAGTTCTTCGGTCTCATTATAATGATAGTCTTTTCGGGCATTAGGTCCGGCGACAACCATTACGATATAATCTCCAGAATCTGCATAGATGTTTTTATTTCCGACAGGCGGTTTTAGAAGATGCCTGTTTTCTTCAATCCATTGGTTGAGATTGAATGGTTTTGAAATTGCCATAGCTTTAATATTTCTACTAAATTACTAAAAATAAAAAAGGCTAGCGAAAACTAGCCTTTAAAAATTATTTTACTTCTTTTATCAGATACAGATACACTGGAAAGTGATCGCTGAATCCAACCTGACCGTTCGAATTTCTGAGCGGATATCCTTTATATTGTCCGGTTGTCTGTGTCAGGAAAGGTTTGTTGTAAACTCCTGCCTTCCAAAAACGATACGAAGTATAGTCTTTTCTGATGAATGGTTCCGAAAGAATCATCTGGTCGAACAAGTCCCACGCATCACGGTAAGCCAAAGTACCAATTCCTTTATTAGACATTTCTTCCATCGGATTGTACATGCCTCTTTCCTTAGTCTCTTCTTTTTTAGCTTTCGCACCCAATTCAATTTTCACACTCTTATTATAAGGACCATCATTCAAATCGCCCATAGTGATGATTTTTGCATTTGGGTTTATAGAATATAAAGAATCGATTATTTTTCTGTTAAGTCTTCCTGCCGCTTCACGGTTCGGGCTAGACTTTTGCTCGCCTCCAGAACGCGATGGCCAGTGGTTTACGATGAAATGCATTTCTTCGCCATCTAGCAATCCCGTCACTAGCAATTGGTCACGTGTATAGATTCGTTGTGTCTTGTCAGACTGGTCATAGATGATCAGCGGAACGTTTATAGAGCTTGTCGGCTTAAAGTGTTTTTTCTGATAAAGCAACGCAACATCAATTCCTCTTTTGTCAGGCGAATCAAAGTGAACGATTCCGTAATCTTTGTTGATTAAAAGTGGTTGTTTTACCAAATCCTCAAGAACGCCGCGGTTTTCGATTTCAGATCCTCCTATAATTACAGGAGATTCTTTTTGCTGGTCGCTGGTTCCTATTTCATTTAATACCCTGCTCAGGTTTTCAAGTTTCTTTTTATACTTCTCCGCCGTCCATCTTTGAGTGCCCGTTGGTGTATACTCTTCATCATTCACATTCGCATTATTGATCGTGTCAAACAGGTTCTCAAAATTGTAGAATGCAATCGTTTGCACTTTAAATTTCTTATCCTGAGCTTTCGCTACTGTTATTGAAAATAATACAATGAAAAGGGCAATAAATTTTTTAATTCTCATAAATCCAATATTAATTAAATATGAAGTTTAACATAAACTTGGGAGCAAAAGTAAATAATATTAATTAATAATGTAACTTTGCGCCCGTTAAGAAATTGTTTTTCTAACAAAAAGGGATTAATCATTAAATTTATTTATGAAAAAACTTGTATTTAGTATTTTATTTGTACTGCAAGTCGTTTTTGCTTTTGCTCAACAAAGCTCTTTGGTAAAAGGTAAGGTTGTTGATTCAAAAACTCAAAAACCATTGCAAAATGTAGTAGCTACGCTTCGAAACACGACATTGACAGCATTGACAAATTCTGATGGTGTTTTCGTTTTCGAAAATGCACCACACGGCAGCCACATCCTTGAGGTTTCAAGTACTGGCTATTCTCGTCAAATCTTATCTATCGATGTGGCTGATCAGCCTTTAGATTTGGGAGTTGTTGTATTAGAAGAAGACATTACTTCTGAGCAGCAATTAAGCTTGATTACCATTACCGAAAATGACCTTGGTGATGACAACAGTGGTTCTGAGAGTACATCAGGATTGTTGCAGGCAACAAGAGATGCTTTCCAGCAATCAGCGGCATTCAACTGGGGCCAGGCTCGTTTCAGAATCAGAGGTCTTGACAATGAGTACGGAACAACTATGATAAACGGTATCGTAATGAACAAAGTTTATGATGGAAGACCGCAATGGAGCAACTGGGGAGGTCTAAACGACGCTACTAGAAATCAAGAATTTACAATGGGTTCTGCTCCTTCAGATTATACTTTCGGAGGTATCTTAGGAACTCAAGAAATCAATACAAGAGCTTCTTTTTACAGACCAGGTAGTAGAATTTCATTCTCAGGAACCAATACAAACTACAGCTGGAGAATGATGGGAACTCATGCTTCAGGAATGAATAAAGACGGAATTGCTTACGTAATTTCTGCTTCAAGAAGATGGGCGGAAGAAGGCTATTTCGACGGAACTGACTACAGCGCAAACTCTTTATTTGCAAGTATCGAAAAGAGATTTAATGACAACCATAGCTTGAACTTTACAGCAATCTATGCGCAAAACAGCAGAGGTAAAAACTCTCCGAATACGGATGAAACTACAAGAATTGCTGGTGAAAAATACAACTCATACTGGGGATGGCAAAATGGCGAAAAAAGAAACTCTAGAGACAAAGATGTTGAAGAGCCTATCTTTATGCTAAGCCACTACTGGAAAATTACGGACAAGACAAACTTAAACACGAACGTTTCTTACCAATTTGGTGAAATCGGAAACAGCCGTCTTGATTTCCAAAACGTAAACAATCCTGATCCTACGTACTACAGAAATCTTCCTAGCTATTATACTTCTATGTATGATGGTAATACTTTTATCGGGAACACAGAAGCAAACCTTTTGGAAGCTTCTAGAGCTCGATTCTTAACAAACCGCCAAATCAACTGGGATGCAATGTATGCTGCAAACCAAAGAACAGAGGCTGGAAATAGTGTTTACGCGCTTTATGAAGACAGAACAGATGACAAAACTTGGACAGCTAATTCAATCTTGAACACGCAATTGTCTGACAACATCATCCTTAATGCAGGTGCAACCTACAGAAAATTGAAATCGCATAACTTCCAGAATATGCTTGACCTTCTTGGAGGACAGTATTTCAGCGATTATGACAATTTCTACACAGGAGACTTCGCACAGTCTGACTTGAACAATCCAAACAGACAAATTGGTGTAGGTGATACGTATGGTTACAACTATAACTTGCTTGCTGATATTGCTGATGCTTTCACGCAGTTCAAATTCAACTACAGCAAAGTTGATTTCTATTTGGCACAATCATTCTCTCGTTCTCAATACCAAAGAGAAGGTTTATACAGAAACGGATTGTATGCGAACAACTCTTTTGGAAAAAGCGACAAGATTATTTTTGAAAACTTCGGATTCAAAGGAGGTTTCACTTATAAAATGACAGGAAGACAATTATTCGATGTGAATGCAATCTATATGACTAAAGCACCATCATTGAGAAATACATTCCCTAATGCACGTTTGAACAATCTTATCGTTGGCGATATCGACAGTGAAAACATCATGAGTGTTGATGCAAGTTATATCATCAGAGCTCCTAAATTAAAAGCAAGATTGACTGGTTTCTACTCTACAATCAAAAATGCAACTGAAACTTCTTTCTTCTTCGCAGAAGGTGTATTTGAAGGTGACGGATCTGACGCTAACGCATTTGTGGCTGAAACAGTGACAAACATCAACAAGAAAAACATGGGTGTTGAATTGGGTATCGAATACCAAATCATACCAACATTAAAATTCACTGCTACCGGTACGTACGGACAGTATACTTATGACAACAATCCAAACGTAAGTATCAACAATGATGCCCTTGCTGCATTGGTACAAGAAGGTTCTGCAACATCTGTTGGAGCTCCAAACACACAAGTAAACTTTGGTCAAGCTTCATTGAAAAACTATCGTCTACCTGGTATGCCGCAACAAGCTTACTCTGTTGGTCTTGAATATAGAGATCCTCATTTCTGGTGGATTGGTGCTAACGCAAACTACTTGGCAAGCAATTATTTAGATGTATCTGCGTTATTAAGAACTAGCAATTTCTTCGAAAACTCTGCTGATCCATATGGTTTAGACCTTCCTTTCTCTGACATCGATCGTGAGAACGCAAGAAAATTATTGAAACAAGAAAAATTTGATGATTTTTATTTAGTAAATTTAACTGGAGGAAAATCATGGAGAATCGATGGCAAGACTGTAGGATTCTTCGCAAGTATCAACAACGTGTTTGATCAAACTTACAAAACAGGTGGATTTGAACAAGCAAGAAATGCCAACTATCAGGAATTAAACAGAGATGTTTCTAGCGGAACTCCTGCATTTGCTCCAAGGTATTTCTACGGATACGGAAGAACCTATTTTGTGAACCTTTACATCAACTTCTAATCTATGTCTATTATGAAAATAAATAAGCTAACAACACTATTATTCGCATCTCTTTCGATGGGAATACTGTCAAGCTGTGTAAATGATGACGACACTAGCCTTCCTGAATACACTCCATTAATTTTTGGCGAAAACTTTTCAGAAGGTGCAGACAATACATTATTCGAAAAAGAAGGATGGACAAACTTTGCTGAAGCGGGTACTGTTCGTTGGACAAACCAAGTTTTTAGCGGCAATGGCTATGCTGAATTCACTACGTTCCAATCAGGCCAAGCTTCAAATATCGGCTGGTTGATTACTCCAAGCATCAATCTTGATGCTCAGGAAGGCGAAAAGCTAGTATTTCAAGTAGCGCAAGCTTTCGTTGACAATGCTGCCAATACTATCGAAGTATTGATCTCAACCGATTATGACGGAACCAATGTTACTGCTGCAACATGGCAGTCATTAAACGCGACTTTGCCTACAGTTAACTCTGTACGTTATGAGTTTATCAAATCTGGAGTAATTGATTTGTCAAGATATACCGGAACGGCTCATATCGCATTCAAAGTAAAAGGTAATGGTACGACGCTAGACGGTACGTATCAAGTTGATAATATTAGAGTTTATAATTAATTCTATTAAAAGTAAAAAAATGAAATCTACAATATTCAAATCTATATGTATCGCTGTTATCGCTGCTAGTCTATTCTCTGGCTGCGCAAATGATGATAACTATAGCAGTCCGAACCTAGACTGTGTTGATCCAGGATTAACAGCTACAAAAACGGTTCAGCAAATCATTGCTATGGCAACTACGACTCCTAAACTTTACGCAGATGATGATGTTATCGAAGGCTACGTAACTTCTAGTGACGAAAAAGGAACTTTCTTCAAGACGATCTCTTTACAAACGCTTCCTGAAACAGGAGCGCCAGTGGGATTCAGCATCGCTTTAAACGTTTCTTCAACTTATACTGAAGGATTTACTCCAGGAACTAAAGTGTATATCAAACTAAAAGGTTTGTACTATGCTAATGTGTTCAACTCATTGCAAATTGGCGCCTTATACCAAGGTACTGAAATCGGAAGAATCTCTGAGAACGTTTGGAGAGAGTCTATCTTCCCTTCTTGCACAAAAGTGAATGAAAACGATATGGTAAGAACAGTAACACTTGCACAAGCCTATACAAACGCAAACTTGAATACATTGATCGAGATCGATGATGTACGTTTTGCTGATGCTTCTGTGGGAAGAACGTATTATGATATCGATTCAGGAGGTGGCGCAACAAACCACTACCTTACGACAAACGCAGGCGGTATTTCAAACATCATCCGTTTTAGCAGCTTTGCTCCTTTCTCAGGAAACAGAGTGCCTTCTGGAAGCGGAAAAGTAAGAGGTGTTATGACAAAATATAACTCCGATTTCCAATTCATCGTAAGATACGAAAGCGATATCAAATTGAGCGGTACAAGAACTTTCACTTTTGCTGGAAGCCTTAACGAGAACTTCGAAAGCTATGCTGCAAACCAAAGCAACTTCATCAACTACTTTAACGATCCTATCATCGGAACTAAAGTTTGGAGTGTGAAGACTACAGCTTCAAAATATCTTGAAATGACTTCTTTTGGAACACCAAATGAAGACAACAGAACGATGTTCTTTGTGCCAATCGATATGACTGCGGCAAGCACAATGACTTTCAAATACAAAGTTTCTTTCCCAGTAACAGGTCACGCACCACTTAAAGTATACTACACGACAAACTACACTCCTGGACAAGACATCAGGACTGCAGCTATCGTTGATATTACTTCAAGCTTCAACATCGGAACAAGCCAAAGCTTTGTAAGCGCTGGAACATTCAATATTCCTGCTGGAGTAACCGGAAACGGATTCTTCATCTTCGAATATACCGGTTCTGGACTTTCAAACCCAAGATTGACGACTAACTTCGGAATAGACGATATCCTAATCAACTAAGACGAAGCCTGATAATACATCAGATTCCTAATATAAAAACCCCGTTGAAATTATTCAACGGGGTTTTTATTTATACTACTATTTCGTTTCTTTAAAACAATTTACATCAAGCGAGATTTTCTTTATAACTATTCTTCTCTTAGAACAGCAACGGCTTACATCATAAATCATACTTCCTAAATGTAGACGATATACGCTATTTCTTCTTCATTACTAACTTATCTTATCAATCCATTAACACTATTCAGTTAATCTCAATTTTCAAATTAGCAGAAGGCCATTTTCTAGCCTATAAAAACAGAAAAGGCAAGCGCACAGACAAATTACCAACCTTGACACAAAACAGCCTTAAACACCCTAAAAAAGGCCTAATTTATAGCAATTAGCATCGCTGTTTATAATTGCATTCACAATCCAGAAGTTATAAAACGACAACCTAAGGATTTACTTTCCTATCGAAGACATATAATAACGCATACAGGCCAGTCATTCATGGCATAAAAAAAGGGATGCCGATTGGCATCCCTTAAATTATATAACATTAGAAATTATCTCTTGATGATCAAGAATTCACTTCTTCTGTTTTGAGCATGTTGCTCTTCAGTACAGTTTTCTTTGCAGTCCACTTTTGGCTCGCTTTCGCCATAACCTTTACCAGAGATTCTTGACTTGTCAATGCCTTTAGAAATAACATACTGTACAGTCGATTTTGCTCTTCTGTCAGACAAGTTCATGTTGTACTCGTCGCTACCTCTGTTATCCGTATGACTTTTTACCATGATTACTAGCTGGTCGTTATTTTTCATTACTTGAACAAGTTTGTCTAGCTCAAATGCACCTTCTTGCGTAATGTTGCTCTTGTTGAATTCGAAGAAAATCTCTTTCAAGACAATTTCTGTCGGAGTCACAATCACGTCGATAGGCTGTAAGTCAGCATTGATGTTTACAGTACCGCCATTTGTTTTCGCAACTGGGAATACATTGCTTTCGTAGCCGTCTTTTGCAACTTGAAGCGTATACGCTCTGTTACAATCAACACTATATACTACTTGGCCATCAGCTGCTGTAGTTCTAGTTTCGATTACGTTTTTCTTATCATCAAGAATAGCCACTCTTGCATCAGACAAGATAGCGCCTGTTTTAGCATCTCTAACTAAAGTAACTACTTCTACACCGCAAACTGGCGTCGCTTGGTAGATATTGTCATTTCCAGTTCTGTTGCTTGAAAAGAAACCGATGTTCTTAGTCGTATTAAAAGAAAATGCGAAATCGTCTTTAGCCGTATTAACTGGCGCTCCAACGTTTACAGCATCTGTCTTTTTATTAAAGTCGATTACAAAAATATCCAACGCTCCAAAACCTTTTCTTCCGTCAGAAGCAAAGTACAATTTGTTGTCGTCTGTAATAAAAGGGAAGCTTTCGTTTCCTTCAGTATTTACTTTAGTTCCCAAATTTTCTGGAGTTCCAAAGCTACCGTCAGCGTTTACAGCCACTTTCCAGATATCGTTACCGCCAATAGAACCTTGCATGTTCGATGAGAAGTAAAGTGTCTTGCCGTCTTTGCTGATGCTCGGGTTACTTGTAGAATACTCTTTGCTGGTAAATGGCAATGCTTTCACATTCGTCCATTTATCCCCTTCTTTAGTTGCTTTGAACAAATAAACCTGACCGAATTTCAGTTTTTTAGATTTGTCTTTTTCAAACTGACCTTCTTTAAAACTTTCGCTGGCAAAATACATCGTATTGCCATCAGCAGAAATCGTAGCAGGTCCGTCGTGGAATTTCGTATTGATTTCCGAAACAGTTACCGGCTCGCTGAACGTTCCGTTAGCATTGTACGTTGATTTGTAAAGGTCCAAAAATGGCTCTTCATTCCATCCGTATGTCTTTCTAGATTTGTTTCTTGCGCTGGCAAAATAAAGCGTGTTGTCGTTTGTCAATACAGCTCCAAAATCAGACTGGTCGCTGTTGATGTCTAATGATTTTTCATCAAAAAGCTTTGTCTGGCTTTTTAGCTTCGGAAGATAGTTAGGGTCTTGCTTGAACGTCACGGCTCTTTGGTCGTTTGGCGCTAAACCAGCAAATTTTTGCATTTGTGCATTCGACTCTTCATATTTTCCTTCCGCCTTTAGCATTTGAGCATAACGGTAGTACGTTTCAGCATCTTGCTTTTCTTGCGTTGCTTTCGCGTACCATTTGATAGCTTCTTTTGTATTAAAGACATTATAATAACTGTCAGCCAATTGCTTATACACATAGCTGTCAGCCTTTCCTTTGTCTACAAGCTTTAGGTATTCAGCAGAGGCATCTACGTATTCGAATCGGTTAAACAGTTTGTCGGCCTTCTCGGTATCCTTATTTTGTGCTGATAGTGTCATACTAGCGATCACAAAACTTAATGTAATATATAAATTCTTCATTGTCTAGGTCGCTTTTAGGTTAGAAATATCTTGGTGAACGTGATACCTTTTTAGGGAAATTCAAGTCAAATAACAGGATTACCTCGTGAGAAGCCGGAGTCGTTACTTTCAAGTCAGAAATAATTCTGTCATAAGCATACCCGATTCTCAAGCTTGGAGTAATAGCATAGTTTACCATACCTCCAAAAGAGTCATCCAATCTATAAGTCGCTCCAATCTCAAACTTCTCATTGAATAAGAAGTTAGTCGAAACGTCAAAAGATACAGGAGCATCAAACGCTGATTTAATCATCGTAAAAGGCTTGAACTTGATGTTATCTGTCAATTGGAACACATAACCACCCGTCAAGAAATAATGCTGCGTTTCTTCACCATAGTGTCTTTCCTGCCCATCTCTCCTAACGCTCAAATGTTTTGATTTAAGCATGTTCGGAACCGATAAAGCGATATAATAATTATTGGTATAATAGAAAAAACCTGTTCCTATATTAAAATAGGTATTGTTGCTGTCTTCAGAGAATGCCTCATCATCTGGATCAGGCAGCGAGCCGTTAATATCCGAAAACAATCCTATTTTTTGGAAAGTAGCACCTGCCTTGATCCCTAGGGCAAGGCGATGTTCTCCTCCAAGATTTAATGTATACGAGAAATCTCCATAAACGTTTTGTTCTTTTACAGGTCCGATTTCGTCAGAAATTACAGAAAGTCCCAAACCTACATTCTTTCCGGCAGGACTATGTCCTGAAAAAGTTAAGGTTCTTGGAGCATCCTCGATTCCTTCCCATTGTTGCCTGTATAATACTCCAAAAGACAGGTTTTCTTTTGAACCCGCATAAGCTGGATTGATCACGTTCATATTATACATATACTGCGTATAATGCGGATCCTGCTGCGCTTCAACATCAACAAGAGCCGATAGTGCTATCAGTGCGGTGAAAAATATTTTCTTCATTGGTTTGCTTTTTTTTATATCATTAAAACACTGCCGGCCTTAACAGCAGGCAGTGTTTTTAATATATCTATTTAGTTTCTTTCTCTATTGATTTGAATCCATCCTGTTTTAGAAGATACACCGCTTCTTTCTATTACATAATAGTAAGTTCCATCAGGCAGTTCTTTTCCTCCGCTAGACTGTCCTCTCCATTGGTTCGTATAGTTTGTAAAGCTATATACTTCGGTACCGTAGCGGTTAAAGATAGTTAATTTCTTCACATTGAAACCGGTAAGGTCAAAAGTTTCGTTATTACCATCATTATTTGGCGAAATACCTTTTTGGATATCACAGAATGTGCTTGAAACCTCAACTGGTTTAACACTTTCACAACCAGTAGCCGTAATAATGGTTACTGTAAAGTTCAACGGATATTGAACCTCTCCAGAAAGTGTAGCAACATATTGCGATACATTGAAAGTACTGCTGTTGGTACCTACTTGTTCATTCTGAGCGTTTCTCCACACATAGGTGTAGCTTGGGTCAGAAGGCGAAGCAATTAGAACATACTCATTATTTTGACATTCATTAGCGAAAGTAATGTCAAGCTGATTCTCAATAGTTACAGTAAATGAAGACTCTGATCTATTTCTACATGTAGCCGGATCTGCTGTAATTAGATAAGTAACTACATACGTACCTGGAGCACTTGTGCCAGCTATGATTTCACCCGTATTCGGGTTCAAGCTTAAGCCTGTGCTTGGGTTGGCCGTAAACTGTCCACCTGGAGTAAATCCGCCAGTTGGTATAGATCCTTGAGTTCCTGAAGAACAGAAACTATCATCGCTATAAGCAAAATCCGTTACCGGGTTGATTGCCGTAGTAATCGTAATTGTAGTATCAAAACTTCCTGCATCTCTACAAAGTCCATTATCTTGAGGTACTGAATACGTGATCGTATACGTTCCTATTTGAGAGTTTGCTAAGTTGATTTCTCCTGTAGTCAAGTTCACAGACACATTCGGATCAGTCGAAGTATATTGTCCTCCTGTCACGAAACCTGCTCCTGGAACTGGCATTGGGTTAACTGTTGCATTTTTACAAACTGGTGTTGCATAACTGAAGGCTACCGCTGGCTGCGTAAGTGCATTGATAACGATAGTCGCATCAGTGTTTCCTCCTAGACCACATCCTGAAGCAGCTACAGTATATTTAATAGTATACGTTCCTGGCTGAGAAGTAGCAAGATCAATTTCTCCTGTTGTAGGGTCAAATACTACACCTGTACCAGCTACTAAACTATAAGTACCGCCAGTTACGAATCCTGAAACAGGAATCGGCATTGGGTTCGTACCGCTGATACAAACTGGAGTCGTATACGTAAATCCTGTCGTAGCCGTTCCAGAAGGATTGATACGGATATCAAAGAAACTTTGAGAGTACGCTCTACAAAGAGCCTCATCTTCTTCTATCGTATAGAATACTCTATACAATCCTGCTGTACTTGTCGTAAAGTCGATAGCACCAGTAGTAGCATCTAGGCCAAGACCTGTAGATGGGGTAGCCGTAAATGTACCTCCTGCTGTATATCCAACACCTGGAATGACAGCAATTGGGCTAGGATCTGTGATACAGTATTCATCTTGTGGATACGTGAAGGCCGTACCAGGCGTAACTCCGCCAGTAACCGTAAACGTAAACGCACCTGTTTTGTCATCCGTACAATTTGTAATCGCAGGAGTAACCGTATAAGTAACAACATAGTCACCCGCAGCTGCGCCATCAAGAGTAACTTCTCCTGTAGTGGCATCAATTGGCAATGCTGGAGAAATAGTATACGCTCCTCCTACTGTAAATGCAAGAGCATCTGTCAATTCTGGAGTAATCGTTCCTGTTGGACACACTGGCGTTTCATATGTAAAGTCAGTATCAATTTCATTCACTTGTAATACAAATTCTACCGTCTCTTCACAACCATTGCTCACTTTTACGCTATACGTACCTTCCTGTGTATTGGCTGGAGTAATATTGAAAGTACTTCCAGTTTGGTCAGAAACCGTTCCGTCAGGCAATGTCCACGTATACGTTCCATCTGCCAAGTTAAAGTTTGTCGGTACTACAGTAGCTGTAGTCGAATCTCCTTCACAGATAATCATATCGCCATCTACCGTATACGCTGGCAGTGGGTTGTTTGGTTTGATATTGAAATCTGTAATGATATGACATCCTGTTGAAGGCTTGTCAATTCTTACATACACTGGAACATCAACAGTAGTAGTAACAGAAGTAACAGCACCTGTTGTTCCGTCTTCTGCCTCTGGAAGAGTCAGATAGTACGTAATCACATAGTCATCTGGATTTTCAAGACCGTCAAGAATCACATCAGTGTTAACAGTTACGTCAAACTGTGTTGTAGTTCCTGTACACGCTTTTAGATCTTCTGGCTCGTTTTCTGGGAATACGTCTTTAATAAGTTTTACCTCAGCTTTTCTTTCAACGCTGGTACCGTCACATTTGTCATACAACGCTACAGCTTGCATTAAAGAAACATCTTCGATACAAACATTGATATCTAGATCGTTGCTATAGAATTCTCCGTCTTTAAGCCATTTGAATACCACATTAGACAAATCTCCGTCTGGAATAAATCTCCAAGCTTCATTCTCAGCGGTCCAGTTTCCTGTATTTCTTCCTGGAGGAACAGCAAACTCAGTATTCGTATCTCCTTGAATACCTATGACCCCAAGACCACCTTGCCAGCCCGGACAAGGAGTTCTCTTTTCTACATAAACATCAATCATGTTGCTTCCTTCATACAATACGATTTGGCTTGTTTGTAATAAGTTCGTACATGCTGTAGAATAAGAAGCCATTTTATAAATGTTCAATACGAATGCTCTACAAGGTGCTGTACCTAAAACGGTATAGTTGATAGAAGCATCAGCAGGAGAACGCTCTGGCCAAAGATCTTGCAATACGCCCGAAATAGAATTTCTATAAGGCAACGTAGTAGTATTTGCCATCGCCGGAATTAACGGAATAGTACTAGCTGGGAACAATTGGTACCCTGCATTAGGAGATCCTGGCTCATACATCCCTCCGTTTCCTGTAGGTCCAGAAATACTGAAGGTAATCGCACCGTTATCCGTAACTAATAATTTGCTATAAGCATCTCCAAAGAAACAGAAGTTAAACGGTCTGCTTTGTCCAGTAGAATCACTTAGCAATGTCAAGTCAACAAGCGGCGACCAGTCGTCATCGACAGTAATAGGAAGCACGATACTTCCAGGAGCTCCTACCAATGGGAATGGCGGTGCATAATCGATACGCTCTACACGGTATCTTGTAGTAGCCTGTGTTTGGAAATAGGTTGCCGATAGATCGATACATAAATCATCTGGACAAAGAATTTTTTCTTCCCCCAAAGACATTGTAATACCTTCGATATCCACACCAATACAGCCCGGTGAGTTATAAAGCGTAAATTCATAAGGTCCTGACCAGTAGCTCACGTTATCTGGTCCACAGATGGCTCTTACATAATATTCTTGAGGTACTGTAGGTGGTATTCCAGTAAGGTTAGCATTCGGCACAGTCACACGAGTTCCTGGTATTGATCCTGGGTAAGGACCGCCTGCTGCCTGGTGAACATACTCCCATGCTGTTTCCGTGCCTCCTGGTGTCCAGCTGATGTTAGCCGAACTAGCCGAAGTTTGCTCTACCGTCAAGTTAGTCGGATAAGGACATGTAATCGCAGAACAGAAAGGCATACCTCTGTACAATCTACTATTTGGTCTTCCAGTTCCTGGAGGTTTGGTATAGATTTGCTCGTTATAGAAGTTAGTAATCGTTAATCCTACTTGGCCTAAGTTAGCCGTACCAGCTGTACTAGGGTTCCAGAGCACTTCAAATTGAACGCCAGGACAGAAATTCACAACCTGGTCTACAAAAGTGACTCCAGCTGGAGGTCCTGTCAAGGTAGCAACCAACAATCCGTTTTGCATAACGCTCATCGTAACATCAGCGCCCCATCCGTTAGATGCCGTATCGGTCAACCTAAAAGTATAAGCACACAGATCCGCTGTTTCGCAAAGTAAGGTTCTAAATACGATAGGTCCAACCCATTGGCTTACGTTCGGATCAGCGCATACTGCTCTTACATAGTACTCATATTGGTTACCTGGCTGTAAAGGCGCTCCAGTAACAGTATTCG
Source organism: Flavobacterium sp. N2550 (assembly GCF_025947265.1). Classification (NCBI taxonomy): domain Bacteria; kingdom Pseudomonadati; phylum Bacteroidota; class Flavobacteriia; order Flavobacteriales; family Flavobacteriaceae; genus Flavobacterium; species Flavobacterium sp. N2550. The sequence continues at coordinate 785,087 of NZ_CP110007.1, forward strand.
TATTGGCAAGGAAGTTGATGTTATTTGTAGTAACAGCACCTGCAAAAGTAGCAGATGGAACTCCTGTTCCTACCGGCTGTACCGCAACCTGCCATTGTGTTTCTTGGTATCCTGGTGTCCAGAATAATTGTGCAGATGTCGAAGTGATGCTTCCCGCTACTATACCTAGATCCATTGGATCCGGACAAGCTGGGATTGGCTCAATTACAACATCGTCAATAAAGATCTTAGTTTGGCTGTTTGCTCCTTGTGGAATATGGAAAGCAATGTTTACCAAAGTTCCCGGAGGACCGCCTTCTCCAACTAAGTTAATAATGCGTTCTCTGTATTCTGTATTGGTCAATGTGCCTCTCCATAAAGGAGTTGTTGTGTTAAAGTTGGCTGGAGCAATAGAACCTCCATTTGAAAGGACAACTTCAAGCGTATTGGCTGCTGTAGCACTCGCTACTTTATATTTATAACGTATTCTATAGCCTGTTCTCAAATCTAATACTGGCGAAATCAACCAGTCATCATTGTTTGTTCCAGCATTTGGCGTGAACGTAGCTACTTCGTTACCTTCAAAAGGAGTCGCAGTATCGTTCATGTTCCAAGTATTCGTACCGCTAACACTCAATGTAGACCAGCAAAGCTGTCTTGGTGAAGTGCTGTTGAATCCTTCAGAATAAGGAACCGCTAACGGATCACACGCTGTATTGAACAAGAATGGACCCACCCAACGGCTAACGTCAGTACCAGAACAAACCGCTCTTACATAAAACTCATATTGAGTTGCTGCTTGCAATGCAGTACCTACTGCACCTGGAACTCCTGTTCCATATGCTCCACCATTCGCTATTGTTACAGCAGCAGGATCATTATAAGTAGGAACGTCACCACCTGGTGCCTGAACCACTACCTGCCAAGAAGAAGCTGCCCCTAGAGCTGGCTGTGTCCAGCCTAAAACAGCACTAGTTGTTCTTATGTCAGAAGCATTTAAGTTAGTCGGGATACCGCAAGATACCGCCGTTCTAAACGAAAACGGACCTACCCACAAACTCGCCCTATTAGGACCACAGACTGTTCTGATATAGAATACATAAGGAGTATCCGAAATCAATCCAGTTCTTGGATTAGGACGTGTGCTGGTAACGTTGGCTAAATTGATAGGATCTGTATTCAATGGAACTACTGCCGATTCTTGTGGCGACAGATAGATTTCCCAGTCCGTAGTTGGTCCAGATGGAAGCGATGCCGGAGTCCAAGTTAAAGTCGCGCCATTGGCAGTAATTCCTGTAGCGCCCAAGTTAATCGGAACTGGACATTTTGGGAATTCACAATCGACCATTTCCGTATGTAACGGTGCAGTGCCAGGGGCTCCTGTACCGGCTGTTTTTTGATACAATAATTGTCCGAATGAATTTTGGACAACAACTCCTACGGTTGCAGGAGCAGTTCCGCCCGTTACCCATACCAATTCGAATGGGATACCATGACATAAAGGAACCGGTACTACTAAAGAAGTACCTGATGTAAATTGCGGCCCAAGGACTTTTACCGTGATACCGTTTTGTCTCACATGCATCACTGCTCCCTGCCATCCGTTGGTTCCGGTCAGCCTGAAGTTATGGTTACATGGACTCGACGTAGTCGGATCCGGATTACATATAGGAGTAAAGAACTCAAACGGACCTGCCCAAGGGCTATAGGTCGAACCACCTGCTACACACAAAGCTCGTACCCAGTATTGGTAAGATGTTGAACCTGTTAGAGCAGTTCCATCAGCCATTTGAGTAAAAACATGTCCTGTATTAGTAGTCACTGTTTGTGAAGGCGATCCTACAGCAGGAATAGCAGATCCTGCTGGCTGAATAGCCACTTGCCACTCCGTATAGCCAGGAACATTGCCCCACGATAGAGTTGCTTGAGTCTGTGTAATATTTGATGCTGCTAAGGCAGTAGGTTCATCACAAGTAATGTATTGTAATTCTAGGTAATAGCCTATCGTTTGGTTGGCGCTTGTAGAAGAAACAACCACAATATAGGTCTGTCCTGCAGTTACAGAAAGAAGCGTAACAATTCTAGTCGTACTGTTAGTATTTGCTGCACCCGCAACGCAGCTTACTCCTACGTTCGCACAGCTGCTGTATACAAATACACCAGAGTTAGGTGCTGTAGGGGTCATCTCTACACGGATATCGCCACTAGTCGGAGCAACAAAAGAATAAAATACTTCGTTACCCGTCATATAGTTGGTTCCGGCAGGAACCGCACCGCAGCCAGTTCCCTGTGCTACGTCTGTTCTGTCGTTAGAATTCGTAGTGTTGTTTGTAGTAGAATACGGTATGCCCGGCATCACGATAGGATCCGCGCACGTTTCTCCTAAAGAAGCCGTCGTAAAAAAGTAAGGCGTTGTCCAGTCACTCTTATTGGTTGGCGAACAGACTGCTCTTACATAATATTTATAGTTGGTATCTGGATTTAATGTAAAATCTGGAGATGTATTATAAGGAGGAGGCATTGGTCCATTAACAGTATGAATCAGACCTGCAGCAATCCCTTGCTCTAGAGTCATCGTTTCAGGAACGATAACAATTTCCCATTGTGTTGCGCCGCCAGTTGGAGTAGTCCAAGTCAGCAAGGCATTTGTCATGTTGATTGTAGGAGCCTGTAGGTTCGTAGGTGTATCACATTTTCTAGAAACGCGAACATCATCTATATACCAACGGTCTCCCCCAATTCCTGGGGTTGTCTGTGCATGCACACGCACAAAAGCGATACGCACTGCCTCTCCGGCATTATAACCTAGTGCTTTCAAGTTCACCGTTTTTTCATCCCAACGCGGTGTGGTTCCGTTCTCTTCATAAATCCCAGTAGGATTCAACTCGAGCTCGGTCCAGTCTTCAGCAAGCGTATAACTGCTTACATCATTAGGATTTGGATTGGCTACATTCCTTGAAACCCGGATTTCATAGATGGTCCCTTGGTTGTCGTTCAGGAACGCCCTGGTTAAAAATTGCAATTGGGCATTTTCTGGAAGGGTTATGGGTGGCGTTACAAGCCAATCTCTCGACGTGTTCCCTTGTCCTGCCTGATAATTTTGGATAAAGGCAGAATTAGGAGCCGAAGCCGAAAAGTTGGGCTGTGTATTGACAAGCCATCTCCTCGGCGTTCCCTGCGCATTGTTAAAGTCGGTCCAACCCGAAGGGAGCGCACTAGTCGTACCTCCATCAAAGTTCTCTGTCAAACCTTGCCCAAAGGTGACGAGAGACATGAAAAAGGTAAGAAGTAATAAGGTAATTTTTTTCATAAAATGAAAAGTTTAGGTTGTTTAATATATTTTGATAAAAATTTAAGAACTTCAAATTTAACTATTTTTAAGAATATCATAACAAAAAAATGACATTTAACTAAATTGTTTTGTGATAAACCGTAATTTTTGGGCTTCTCGCCTCTTTTATTCGCATCATTTCTTCTTATTTTCAGGTTTTTTTTGCTGTTTTCTCGCTACCCATCGCCCAAAAACAGGTGCTTTTATCAAAAAATACATTTTTTAACATTTTTTATGAAAGATGTGACAATAAATCGTAATTTGCCCTAAAATTCCTGCAATCCATTGGCATAAAACAGGTTATAGGGCACTCCAATTGGCCTTTTGGCAATCAAAATGGGATTTTTAGGGGTCAGATACGGCTAGACGTAAAACAGGAAATAATAAGGCAAGCCTTAGAAAAAAGCAAAAAGTATCAATAAGAACTTGAGGGAAATACATAATACCATTTAGAATACCTTATATATTACAAAGGAACAGTTTACATTTTTTATTAACCATTTAAAACAATTTAGACTTTATGAAAAAAACAGTACTTTTTTTACTTTTAGCTTTATGCTGGAGTAAGGTGGACGCACAATGTTGGAAATCAATTTCAACAGGAAGTCAACATACTATTGCACTGAAAGGGGATGGAACATTATGGGGATGGGGCTCAAATGACGCTTATCGGTTAGGCGGCGCTACATCTAACCTAACAAGTAATATTCCTGTTCAAATTGGCACTAATACAGATTGGAGCTTTATATGTGCAGCAAGGCAACATTCTTACGCTATAAAAACAGATGGAACATTATGGGCCTGGGGAGCACGTCCTGGGTACGATCAGCCAACTCTACAAGTTCCAACACAATTAGGGAATTCTAACAATTGGAAAACCATCAGTGCTAAAAGTCATCAGTTAGCAATAAAGATAGATGGAACTCTATGGAGCTGGGATTCAGTAGGAGGAAACGAATATGGTCAATTAGGATATGGGACAACAAATGCTAGCAACATCCCAATTCAAATAGGAACCGAAACCAATTGGGCTTCTGTTTCAGTAGGGACATTATATTCTTTGGCACTTAAAACTGATGGAACATTATGGGCTTGGGGTCAAGACAGTTACGGAGCATTGGGCAATCTTCCTGCAAGTGCAGGCACGTATTATAGTCCTGTTAAGGTTGGCACAGACTCTGACTGGATAGCTATTTCCGCTGGTTATAGACATTCACATGCTATTAAATCTGATGGATCACTTTGGTCTTGGGGCATTAATGATAATGGCCAACTAGGAGACGGGACGTTAATCAATAGAAGTACTCCCGTAAGAATTGGAACAGATAACGATTGGAAATTGGTTATTGGTAGTGGTCAATCAACTTTTGCTATTAAAAATAATGGCCTGCTCTATGCGTGGGGAGATAATACATATGGCACTTTAGGAGATGGAACCAACGTAGACAGAACCACACCCGTTCAAATTAATCCAGGAACCACTTGGAAAAATATTTCCAGCGAATTTTATTTTTCTGTTGGGCTTAAACAAGATAACACACTTGTAGCAACTGGAAGAAATACTCCATGGCCTCATTTAGGCAATGGCACTTCTACTGATTCTAATATATTTGTCTCGGTTACTACTAGTTGTCCTCCGATAGTACCTATAATTGCCAACGACGATATCGGAACAGCTTTAAGCGGACTTTCAAGCACACCTATTGCCAATGTACTCACTAATGACACCTTTAACGGCGGTCCAGCCAATTTATCAAATGTTACACTGTCTTTTGTGAGTGCGACACATAGTGGCATTACGTTAAACACGGCAACAGGCGCTGTCAATGTTGCTCCAACTGTACCTATAGGAAATTACTCTTTAGTCTATCAAATCTGTGAAACAGCAAGCATTTCTAACTGCGACACGGCTACAGTTTCCATAACCGTAAACCCGCAGACCATTGATGCTGTAAACAATAATTTTGTAGGAACGCCTATAAACTACTTGACAGGAGACACAACACCATCAGTACTCTCTAACGATACGGTCAATGGCACTGCCACCAATCCTGCGGATGTGATCATAACACTTACTAATAATGGCGGTATTGCAGGAGCCTCGATAAATCCAGATGGTACGATTTGGATTCCGGCAGCTACACTCATTAATACCTATACCCTGCAGTACAGTATCTGCTTGGTATCAAGCCCGTCCATTTGCGACACTGCTACGGTAACCGTCTCGGTAGCCGACCCTGTGATTACGACGCCAGAAATTGTTTTTGCCATCCGTGCGAACAAGACAGTAGATCAGTCAGAACTCCAGAGTACTGGAAAAATTATCATCGGCGGGATATTTAACAAATACAACAACGTCAGTGCCAAACACCTGATGCGATTGAATACCGACCTTACGCAGGATACTTCTTTTCCTGCTTTAGGAACCTTACCCGATCCGCCATATGACTTTAAAGTGCTCTCCAACGATAAAATTATTGTGGTTGGAACCTTTACTTCTGTCAACGGAACCTCAACAGGAAAAGGTATCGCTAGGCTAAATGCCGACGGAACCGTCGATTCCAGTTTTAATGTAGGCGGTGTCGGTATCGGAGTTAATGACAGAGTGTTGGCCTGTGCCATACAAAGTGATGGAAAGATTCTATTGGGTGGTGGCTTTATCCGTTCTTATAATGGCGTGCCGGTGCGAAACATGATTCGTCTTAATGTCGATGGCTCTCTGGATACGTCTTTTGTATACCCTTATACCTATGAACTAGGTAATTTTGGATCCATACATACCATAAATGTAACTACTGACGACAAGCTAATTGTTTCCGGAAATTATAGCACGGAGCCGGGAGGACAGGTCAATCTTTTCCAGCTTAATACAGACGGATCGCTTGATGAAAATTTTGTCAAGGCAACAGTGGGGCAACAGTATTATAGAGATACGAATTACTGCTCATCTTGTATTGCACCAATACAGAACGTAGTATTACAGTCTGATGGTAAGATTCTCGTCGTGGGAGCCTTTAACTCCTATTTAAAATACGTAAGAAAAAACATGGCCAGATTGCAAAGCAATGGAGCCATGGATCTTCAGTTTGCCCCTCCACTCGCAAACAGAGTTATCAATGATGTGGTGATAGAACCAGACGGTAAGTTCATTATCGCCGGCGAATTTACAACATTGCAGGGCTTTACCCATGCCAAATTAGCACGATTAAATGCTAATGGAACGCGCGATGCTTCTTTCAGTTCGGGCAGCGGTCCGACACACACTTCTATTCCAGCACCTATGCCGAGTGTCATGGACCTAAACCGCCAAGTCGACGGAAAAGTAATCGTTTCAGGAATCTTTAGCCATTACAACGGTATCTCTGCCACCAACATCACTAGGATAACCCCTGAAATTCCGGGTGGACAAGCCAGAGGTACACTACAGTTATGGAATACCGAACCAGAAATTGAAAACAGCCTGGTGTTAGCAGACGGAATCCGCATCTACCCAAACCCAAGCAGCGGTATCTTTACGATCGACCTGACCGAATCCAAAGGCCAGTTCACAACAATTGCCGTATACAATGCATTAGGCCAGGCCGTATATCAAAAAAATACCCTACCCGAAACCGTAAATGAGATCGACCTATCTGCACTGCCGAGCGGTTATTATTATGCGAAAATGGCAGGCAGCAGCGGCAGCGTACAGAAAGTACTGTTAAAAAAATAATGCCAATGCCTGACGTATATTTAGGCAAACTGTTTTTATCTTTGCACTTATGCTAGAAAAAGAAACCATAAAGTTTGAAAAGACGGTAGTCGTAGGGATTATAACGCAGCAACAAAATGAAGAAAAGCTCAACGAATACCTCGATGAGCTCGAGTTCCTGACCTATACCGCCGGAGGCGAAGTCGTAAAACGATTTTCCCAAAAGATGGAACGTCCGAACCCAAAGACCTTTTTAGGGACGGGAAAAATGGACGAAATCCACCATTATGTCAAAGAACACGCCATCAATACCGTTATTTTTGACGACGAGCTTACGCCATCGCAACAAAAGAACATCACCAAGATACTGGACTGCAAGGTTCTGGACCGTACGAACCTTATCTTGGACATTTTTGCCCAAAGGGCCGAAACTTCCTATGCCCGCACGCAGGTAGAATTGGCACAATGCCAGTACCTATTGCCAAGGCTGTCGGGAATGTGGACCCACTTGGAACGCCAAAAAGGAGGTATCGGGATGCGCGGTCCTGGAGAGACAGAAATCGAGACCGATAGGCGTATCGTCCGTGACCGTATAGCCTTGCTAAAAGACAAGATCAAGGTCATCGACAAGCAGATGTCGGTACAAAGAAGCAACCGCGGCGCCATGGTGCGCGTAGCTTTGGTCGGCTATACCAACGTAGGCAAGTCAACGCTGATGAACGTCATCAGCAAAAGCGAAGTCTTTGTAGAAAACAAGCTGTTTGCGACATTGGATACCACGGTACGAAAGGTAGTCATCAAAAACCTGCCGTTCCTGTTGTCTGATACCGTTGGATTTATCCGAAAATTGCCGACCCAGCTGGTCGAATCGTTCAAGAGTACGCTTGACGAAGTACGCGAAGCTGATTTGTTGCTGCACGTCGTAGACATCTCGCACCCTGATTTTGAAGAACATATTGCTTCCGTAAACCAGATCTTGGCCGACATCAAGAGTGCCGACAAGCCGACCATCATGGTCTTTAACAAGATCGATGCCTACAAGCACCTGACCATCGACGAAGACGATCTGATTACGGAAAAGACGACCAAACACTATACCCTAGAAGAATGGAAAGCCACTTGGATGTCGCGTATGGGAGAAGACAAAGCGCTGTTTATCGCGGCAGTCAACAAAGAAAACTTCGAGGAATTCCGCGAAAAAGTATACGAAGCCGTACGCGAAATACACATCACGCGCTTCCCGTACAACAAATTCCTGTATCCTGACTATAAGGAAGCTCCGGAAGATAAAAATACCGACGGCGAATAAGCCAGACATAAAAAAAGCCTTCAATAGTGAAGGCTTTTTCTTTTATAATAGTATGTAATCTAGAATCCGTAGTTCGCTCCTACCCCGAATACCTGCCTGATCTGGAATCCTTGGAAGGCATTGTCGTCATAAATCGTCTGGAACGACAAGTTGGTAGAAAGATATTTGTTGATTTTCATCACGATATTCAGCTGGTAGTCCAGATCCACATTTTGAGGATCCTCCAGATAATTCGAATACAAGCTCAAGATGTTCTCGAACGTCACGTTGGCCATGATGTCTAACTTATAATAGGCCGAAGCATAAGCACCCAGCTCATAGCGCAGCGACTTGCCTTCTTTTACGCCAAAATACGCTTCATCAGGCAACGTAAAGTTTTTGTCTACAAACGTAATTTTAGAAGTAGCAGGAGCAAAGTTGAATTTCAAGTTATCATCCCTTTTCCAAAGAATACCAGGACCAAAAGTCAGATACGCTGGCGATAAGAAGTTCGTATACTCTGTCCTGATTTCGACACCATTGGCATCTTTGCCATACTCATACCCTTTGGTAAACTGCGTCTTAAAGTTCAAGAAAGCTGAATAATACCAGCGGCTGTCCGGCTTGAATTTTTTACCAAGCAAAGAGTTCAGTTCCAGACGGTCGTCGGTCTTTTTCGCAAAAGAACTCGTACGCGTTTTCACGATACCATACGAAGCAATGACCTTGTTATCCCAAGTAATATCATCTTTCTTGTAGTTAAAGTCATAATTGACCCCTATGGTTCCGGAGATGTTGTTCTCCCCTCCTGCAAGCCAGTTGTCGAAGGTAGATTGGTTAAAAAGAAGCGACGCATTCCCTTTGGTTTGCCAAGTCTTTACAGTATCGGCAGGTGTAGCCGATGGCTCTTGCGCTTTTGCCTGAGTCATTCCGAACAAGCAAAGCAACAGTAAGGTGAGTTTCTTTATCATCGTGTTGGGTTTTACACAAAGATATTAAATACCCCTTTTTAAACCCGAAAAAGTACTAAAAAAGTTACTTTTTCTTATACAAAGGCACGGCAGAACACGCCTCGCCATACATAATGCTTCGCGCAAAAGGCTGTAACTTTTGGGCGGCCAAAAGATAAGCTCCCATCGGTACCGGCTTTCTGGAACAGCCCTTGATGATGACCGGTTTCCCTTCGTATTTTGAATAATCCAGAGTGGGAAGAATTGCTTCATACAGTGAAGTCTCCAGATCCTCCAGTCGGCCGTAAGCCACCCTTTTTGCAAACGGCGAAAGATACACCGTCACCAATATAGTAGCCCAAGCCGGAACGATCGCATCCGTACTGCAGAATACCGCCACATACTGATCCTGATACTGGGCCCAGTCGTGGTTTTTCAAATACTCGCGGAAATCCTTCTCCCGCAACAGAAAGCCCTCTAAAAGCCATTGCGAAATATCCAGCTCTGTCCGCTGCCCTTTCGGATAATAATCCTCTAGGTCAAACACTTCCAGCGCGCTGTTCGCAACCTTATTTATAATTTCTCCGTCCATTGAGATAGTTGATAATTGATAGTTAATAGTGGGTAGTTGGCGGTAGATAGTGAACAGTTGAGAGTTGAGAGTAGACAGTCAATACTATACAATCACAAAAACTATCAACTACCCACTATCAACTATAACCTACTAAAGCATTCCCAATTCCAATTTCGCTTCTTCGCTCATCAAATCCTTGCTCCAAGGCGGATCAAAAGTGATTTCTACCTCAGTAGCTTTCACGTTCTCGATCTTGTTGACTTTTTCTTCCACCTCTCTCGGAAGGCTTTCGGCCACAGGACAGTTAGGCGACGTTAGCGTCATTAATATTTTTACCTCATAATCCGTATTCACCATGACATCATAAATAAGCCCCAGCTCATAAATGTCTACCGGAATTTCAGGATCATAAATCGTCTTCAGTATTTTTACAATATCCTCGCCCAATTGGTTCGTATCTATTTCGTGTTCCATGATTGTTGTACTTGTTTTGTTATTCGAATGTAACTCCTTTTATTTGATGGCTTTGCCCAATTCTGTCATTCCTTTAGCTAGGAACCCGACTGAAAAGCCAGCGCATACATCTTGATCTGCTTGATCATCGACACCAGCCCGTTGGCCCGCGTTGGCGACAAATGCTCCTTTAGTCCGATTTCATCAATAAACTTCGTATCCGCTTCCAAGATATCCGAAGCCTTCTGATTAGAAAAAGTCCGGATCAAGATCGCGATAATGCCTTTTGTCAAGATCGCATCGCTGTCGGCCGTAAAGACGATCTTGTCGTCCTGCTTTTCGCCGTGCAGCCACACTTTCGACTGGCAGCCCTTGATGATATTGTCTTCTGTTTTGTATTGGTCATCGATCATCGGAAGCGTCTTGCCCAGATCGATCACGTATTGGTAACGCTCGTCCCAATTCTCGTCGTCAAACATCGAGAATTCGTCCTTTATTTCGTCTTGTATTTCTTGAATCGTCATAATTTTAATCTTCTTTTTGCATATCCGAAGCCGCTATGATTTTCCCCACCAGCTTTTCAATTTCTTTAGGAGGCGTTCCATGGTCAAACGAAGTGCTCTTATACGTATCCTTGCCGTGGATCACGGTCAAGCTCGCAATCATGGCGCCGTCATAAAACCTTTTTTCAGTAGGCGCTTTTAAGTTTTGGATGTTATTCTTGTCAATCTTTGCCAATAAATCCAGCATCTCGTTCCAATCGCTTCGCGACAGCTTTTTCTCCACAGCTTCCCCTTTCCTTCCCTTGATGGTAAAGATCGTGTCCTGCTTGGCGATAATTTTAGCATAGTTCCCTCGGGTCGTAGCCTCATATTCAAAAGAAATGTTTTCGCTTTCCTTTCGCAATTCCGAGCTGTTGCAGCCCTTTGCGAGAACCAGAACCAATACAAATGCAGATAATAGTTTCATAGCTTTATAATTTTAGGATAACATTGTTTTTGCCTTTTTGACCGCCTCGACCAGCGCATCGATTTCTTCCTTCGTATTGTAAAATGCAAAAGAAGCACGAATCGTTCCCGGAATATCAAAAAAGCGCATGATCGGCTGTGCACAGTGATGTCCTGTACGCACCGCTATTCCTAGCTTGTCAACAATCGTACCGATATCAAACGGATGGATGCCCTCCACATTAAACGAAATCACCGAAGTCTTATGCTCCGAAGTCCCGTAAATCTTCACGCCTTCAATTTCCAGCAACCTGCGCGTGCCGTACTCCAAAAGCTCGTTCTCATAGGCCGCAATCGTTTCAAAACCAATCGAGTTCAGATAATCGATAGCCGTACCCAAGACAATTCCGCCGGCAATATTGGGCGTTCCCGCCTCAAATTTATGTGGCAGTTCCGCATACGTCGTCTTTTCAAAAGTCACCTCCTTGATCATCTCGCCGCCGCCCTGATACGGAGGCAGCTTGTTGAGCCACGCCTCTTTTCCGTACAAGATACCCGTGCCCGTAGGCCCGCATATCTTATGGCCCGAAAAGACATAAAAGTCGCAATCCAGTGCCTGCACGTCCGGCTTCATATGAGCCGCAGACTGTGCCCCGTCGATCAAGACTGCCGCTCCAAAACGGTGCGCTTTCGCTATAATTTCTTCTATCGGATTAATGGTTCCCAACGCATTCGAAATATGGTTGACCGCAATCACTTTTGTCTTTTCCGAAAGCAGTCGGTCAAACCCTTCCATGACCAGTTCGCCCTTTTCGTTCATCGGGATAACCGTCAGTTGAGCGCCCGTCCTTTCGCACAGCATCTGCCACGGAACAATATTCGAATGATGCTCCAAAGCCGAAACCATCACCTCATCTCCTGGTTTCAAGAGCGAAGCAAACCCATTAGCAACCAGATTGATGCCATGCGTCGTTCCCGACGTAAAAAGCACCTCATGGCTATGAGCCGCATTGATATGGCGCTGGATTTTGCCGCGCGAAGCCTCATACGCATCAGTCGCCAATTGGCTCAGCTTGTGCACGCCGCGATGGATGTTCGCATTGATTTCTTCATAATAAGAAGCAATCGCCTCTAAGACTACTTTAGGCTTTTGGGAAGTCGCCGCATTATCGAAATAAACCAACGGCTTGCCGTTCACTTTCTGAGAAAGTATCGGGAATTCGGCTCGAATGGATTGGATATCTAACATGTTATATTTGGAAATAGATGCAAATTTACGGTATGTTTATGTAATACGGTAAGAATTAAGATAGAATTAAAACTTCGCCGCAGTTCAAGTAAAAAACCGGCCTATTTTACCTTAGTTACTCTATAGTTACTCCATGGTTACTCCATAGATACTCCATAGATAGTCCATGGTGAGTCCATGTCAGCCCATATCTCGGCAAGATCAAAAACAGTATCGTTGGAGACGTAATTTAGAAAGCCGTCGTCCTATTCTTTACAGCAATAGAAAAACAAGACATTCCGAGTACCGTCAAAATAAAGCGCTACATTAATTTAAGGAAACTTTTAAGATTTTTTACTTTCACGACTACAAAAATAGTTATAGTTTTGCGGTTATTTAGATTTATTTAAAATAACAAACACAGTTACAGATGAAAAAAATAAGCGTTCTTGTTCTTGCAATCGTTTCATTAGCAGTAGTTTCTTGTAAAAAAGAAGAAGCTAAAAAGGAAGAAGCTCCGGCTGAAAAAACCAAAGCCCACAAAATTGTTTCGTTAAACGGCGCCGTAACCGAAATCGTTGCCGCTTTAGGTCACGAAAAAGAAATAGTAGGAGTTGATGTCACTTCAACCTATCCAGAAACAATCAAAACCACTGCAGCCGATTTGGGCCACGTTCGCTCGATCACGATTGAATCGATCATTGCCTTGAAACCTACAGTAATCATCGGTACAGAAAAAGACATGAGTCCAGAACTGGCAGAAAAAATCAAAAATGCTGGTATTGAAGCCCATATCTTAAAACAAGAATTCACTCCAGAAGGAACAAAAAAACTAATCGCTGAAGTAGCCGGAATTCTAAAAACAACCGACTTCAAAGCGTTGACCGATAAAATTGATGCTGATTTGGCTAACGTACAGCCAATCGCAAAAGCCCCAAAAGTATTGTTCATCTATGCACGTGGCGCCGGAACCCTAATGGTATCTGGAAAAAACACGCCAGTAGAAAAAACGATTGCTTTGGCGGGCGGTCAAAATGCAGTTACTGAGTTTGAAGACTTCAAGCCATTGACTCCAGAATCACTAATCAAAGGAAATCCTGATGTAATCTTGCTGTTTACTTCCGGATTAGAAAGCCTTGGCGGTGTTGACGGATTGCTTAAAATCCAAGGCGTTGACAAGACAAACGCAGGAAAAAACAAAAAAATTATTGCTTTAGACGGTGCCCTGATTTCAGGTTTTGGCCCGCGTGTTGGCGAAGGTGCCGCGGCATTAAACGCCGAGTTGATCAAAGCCACAAAATAACAAATCCCAAAAGGGTTTAGCTTGCTGGTTGTCTCACGGACAATCAGCAAGAAAAATTCCTAAAATCCCGAAGGGATGAAATGACCATAATGCAAAATAAGTTACCGTTATATATTTTTTTAAGCCTAGTGTTGTTACTCGTTTTAGCAGCCGGGGCTTTATATATGGGAGTTTACGAATTCGAAAAACACTCGTTCTTTGCCATTTTTCAAGCTATTTTTAACAATGACAGCTCTATTCCGGACAGCGACAAATACGTCTTGCTGGAATTAAGGTTGCCGCGAATCGTGATGTCAATTCTTGTCGGAAGCGCCTTGGCGGTTTCAGGAACCTGCCTTCAAGGCATGTTTAAAAACCCTCTAGCCTCGCCCGACCTGATCGGTATTACCTCAGGAGCGATGCTTTTTGCCGCCGTTTCCATTGTTTTAGGAAGCCATTTCAAGCCCTATATTCCAGAAGTTTTTCACTTTTCGATGCTGAGTATTGCCGCCTTTCTAGGAGCCTTGCTGACCATGACAATCGTATACCGAATTTCGACTTCTAACGGAAAAACCAATGTGGTCGTAATGCTGCTTTCAGGAGTAGCCATCACAGCCATCAGTTTTGCAACCACAGGATTCTTGATCTACCTTTCTAAAGAAGAACAATTGAGAGACTTGACCTTCTGGAACTTAGGAAGCCTTGGAGGCGCGACTTGGACAAAAAACGCTATTCTAGCGGCCATCATCCTCATCGCCTTTTCGTTCCTGATTACCAAAGGAAAAGCGCTGAATGCGATGATGCTTGGCGAAAGAGACGCACAGCATTTGGGTGTTCCGGTAGAAAAAATAAAAAAGAAAATAGTCGTTTTGACCGCTTTGCTGGTCGGAACCTGTGTCGCTTTTTCAGGAAACATCGGCTTTATCGGCCTGATTGTTCCTTATATTTTAAGATTACTATTTAAATCGAATTACCATATCATCCTGCCCATGTCGGCAATCTTTGGAAGCATCCTGTTGCTCACGGCAGACACCATAAGCAGAACCATTGTACCGCCATCAGAGATTCCGATCGGAATCCTGACAGCGTTTATGGGAGCGCCTATTTTTATTGCTATTTTAATTCGAAACAAAAAATCGATGTAATATGCTAGAAGCCTGCAAGATATCGTATTCGCACAAAAAATTCTCCATTCTGGAAAACATCGACGTGTCTGTTAATTACGGCGAATTGCTTGTAATTGTCGGGCCAAACGGAGCCGGCAAATCAACGCTCTTGAGCATGTTGGCCAATGAAATGGGACAAAGCGAAGAACCTATTTACTTCAAAAAGAAAACATTTGAAGAATGGGACCAGAAAATACTGCCGCAGCACAAGGCAAAATTCTCGCAGCAGAACAGCAACGACATTCCGCTTACCGTAAACGATGTTGTCATGATGGGACGCTACCCTTATTTTAACTCCGTGCCGCAGCAGTCCGACATCGACGCCGTGATGAAATCAATGGCAGAAACCGATGTCGTTGCTATGAAAGACAGAGACTACAACACCCTTTCGGGAGGCGAAAGACAGCGCGTGCACCTGGCCAGAGTATTGGCGCAGCTCGAAAACGACATCGCCCACAAACTCGTTTTTATGGACGAGCCCTTAAACAACTTAGACATCCTGCACCAGCACAGGATACTCCATACCCTTAAAAACTTTACAGAATTAGGCAATACGGCTATTGTCGTACTCCACGACCTCAACCTGGCAGCACAATTTGCAGACCAAGTCCTCCTACTCAAAAAAGGAAAGATCGTGAGCCACGACAAGCCAGAAAAGGTCTTTACAAAAGAAATCATAAGCAAGGTCTATAACTTTCCTTGCACGATTTGCCTGAACCCGGTAAATCAGAACCCTTTAATAATTTTTGGAACATAATATTTACACAGATGGATACACTAACAAACAACCTGAAGTCGCAATGGGAAAAGCTAAAAGCCGAAAACCCACATTTAAGAATCCGCAATGCCGCTGAAAAACTAGGCGTAAGCGAAGCAGAATTAGTAGCTACCCAAGTAGGAGAAACCGTAACTAGGCTTCGTCCGGAATTTTCGGCTATCCTTACCGAAGTAGAAACACTAGGAAAAGTAATGGCCTTGACACGCAACGAAGAGTGCGTACACGAAAGAAAAGGAATCTACCTAAATCCTGACTTCAGCTCTCCGCATGCAGGACTGTTTGTAGGCGAAGATATCGATTTGCGTATCTTTTTAGGCCACTGGGCAAAAGCTTTTGCCGTAGCCGAGAAATCAGAGCACGGAGACAGAAAAAGCCTTCAGTTCTTCGGAAAAGACGGCTTGGCAATCCACAAGATCTACTTGACAAAAGACAGCAACGAGGCCGCTTTCGATGCTTTGGTTGAAAAATACAAATCAGAAGACCAGTCAACAGCAGAAACAACGATTGAAGTGCCGTTGAACATTGACGAAAAAGCAGATGCTGATATTGATGTAGCTGGTTTCCAAACCGCTTGGGAAACCCTAAAAGATACTCACGAATTCTTCGGAATGCTTCGCAAATTCGGAGTGACAAGAACACAAGCCCTTCGTTTGGCTCCAAACGAAAACTTTGCCAAGAAAGTAGAAAAAGACGTAATCGTAAAAATGCTAGAAGGCGCTGCCGAAAGCAAGCTGCCGATCATGGTATTCACTGGAAACAGAGGAAACATCCAAATCCACACTGGATTAGTAAGAAAAACAATGTGGCATGGCGACTGGTTCAACGTAATGGACCCAGATTTCAACATGCACCTTGACATGTCGAAAATCGCACAAACTTGGATCGTAAGAAAACCGACAGAAGATGGCGAAGTTACCGCTATCGAAGTATTCAATGAAATGGGCGAAATCATCGTTCAGTTCTTCGGAAAAAGAAAACCAGGCATTCCAGAACTAAAAGAATGGAAAGAACTGGTTGCCGCTTTGTAGGTACTTAGTTTTAATATATTTGATGCAAGCCTGCCGGTCCGATTGGTCCGGCAGGCTTTTTTTATGACCTTAAACGCATTTAGCAGGCCTCTATTTATTTCAATTCTGCTCGGCATACATATTTTAGTGCAAAGCAAAAAAAAACGGGCCGTAGGGCCCGTTTTAAGAATAAACAATAAAACCTGAGATTATTGCAGCAATGCATATTGGAAAGTAGGATATCCTCTTTCTCCTCCTGCATTAGCACCACCAGTAAATTTCAATTTATAGATATTTCCAGCTGGATCTTTGATAACAAAGAAACGGTCTGTTTTCAAAACGAATGCCGAAACTGGCAATCCACCAGGACCTGTAGTACTTGTGCTTCTCCAGTTAGAACCAATGTTTCTTTGGTCTTCTGTAAAGCTTGCGTTTACTACATTAGCAAGCGTGAACGTATCGTAGTTCAATGTTTCTGTATTCAATACTTGGTACGATCTTGCACCGCCTTTTAAGTTGGTTACAACGAAATCTGGATAGTAGTAAGGAGTCGTAGGACCAACTAGGTTGGTAAAAGTCGTGAAGTTAAGATCCCATTGGTTTTTCTGTGGCTCTACATTTACTACATTTTTAGAAGTCAAGCTAAAGAAGGTAAAGTTGAAAGCAGAATTTTTAGAGATGATTTTTTCTTCGTGAGTCGTAGCATCGATATCAGCATATTGGATTTTGTAGTCGTTGCCGCTTTTAAGGATTCTTACTTTTTTCCATCCTCTTGAAGTACCAGAAGCTGAACCTTCAGAACCTATTGAAGGCGCTGTTTCAGACGGATTGCTTCCCATGTTGATCAAATATACTTTGTTATCAGCATCATTAGCAGAAATTGCAGCGATAGCTGTTTGAGTGATAAGTCCAGCTGGGTGGTCGATTTGCGAAGCCACGCCTTGTCCTTGAGAGATGATCATAGACTCGTCAGCAACCTGAACCTCATCAATATTAGTTGTTTCTAATTGTTTAGCAGCCATTTTCAACGAACCGTTGATTACAACTCTAAAATCAGAACCTCCGTAAAAACCAAGATCCCAAGAAGTTCTTAGCGCTGTAGCGTTACCGCCGCTGCTCAAGTCGATATACACTTGGTTAGGCTGGTTAGGACCGCCAACTTGTGCAGCCAAAGCTTGTCCTAAAGAAGCTGCCTCGTTAAAGTTAACTTGGATTTTATTGTTAGAAGAAACAGAAGCATTAGTCGCGTCAGTAATCGTGAATTTTACATTTTTCACATCGGTCGGAGCCGCATTCGTCAATTTGTTAAAGTTGAAAGAAACAGAGCTCACGTTAGCAGCGTAAGGAATTGTCAGGGTAGTTCCTGTTGCAGCAGGAGCTGTAGTAAAATCTGTACCATACGTTACAGCAGTAGTAGCGAACGAAATGTTCAACGAACCGGCAGTTGTAGTAGGCGCAGAGAAAACAATTTGTACAGGCGTTGTTGCCTCAGTCAAATTTAAAGAAGGCACGCCAAAAGCAACCGAAGTGCTAGATGAACCACCGTTATCGTCATCGCTGTTACAAGCTGAAAAAGCAAGTACTACCAGTGAAAGAATAAAAATTAGATTTTTTTTCATGTTATTTATAGATTAATTAAAATTGAGATTATACGTAAGTTTAAGGAAATACGATCTTCCATACCCCAAAAGAAGGTCAGACCCTGACACATGCACACCAGTAGTTCCCTGCGTAAGCTGAACGCTGGTAATATCTAAAAGATTTCTGGCACCGACAGTCACTTCAAATTGGTTTTTGAAGAACGATTTGCGGATCGAAGCATCCATCCAGCCATAAGACTCTAGCTCAGACAAGATAAATTCAGCATTATTATTAACATCGGTCGAAGAGATGTATTGCTGCTGCTTTCCGTTGAATTTGTAATAGATTGAAAACAAAGTATTCCATTTCGGAACATTATACGATACGTTAGAATTCACTTGCAAAGAATACAAGAATTTATCATCCGAAGTAAGATTCAAAGCCGCCAAGTCTATTTTTTGCGAAATACCCACCAAGGCCAATCCTACTTTTGCATTCCAGTTCTTATAAGCAAACTGGTGCGTCGAAGAAATATTCCACATCTTATATTTATCGATGTTCATGTATTTGTAGCTCTGGAAAGGAACAACCTGAGTAAGAATCAAGCTGATTCTGTCATCAACATCCATATACGTAACCGCAAGATTGTTAGAAAGCTGGGCACCCGAATCAAAATAAGTCGCTTTCTTGACGCTCACCTCATACGAAGAACTGGTCTCCGGAATCAAGTTCTCATTCCCTTGAAGATCATGA
This sequence comes from Flavobacterium sp. N2550, assembly GCF_025947265.1. Taxonomy (NCBI): domain Bacteria; kingdom Pseudomonadati; phylum Bacteroidota; class Flavobacteriia; order Flavobacteriales; family Flavobacteriaceae; genus Flavobacterium; species Flavobacterium sp. N2550. The sequence goes on from NZ_CP110007.1 coordinate 804,095, forward strand.
TTTGAATCAACAAAATACGTATAAAGCTCATCAAAGTTCGGAGTCCTGTAGGATTTTCCTAAAGATCCCCTAGCCTCGATACCATGGGAGAAAAGATACCTCAAGCCCAAAGAACTTGCATATTGGTCTTCAAACTTAGATTGAATCGAATAACGCAATCCTGGACGGACAGAGAATTTTTCTGTAAAGCGGATTTCTGCAGCCGTGAAAATATCGTAATTCTCCAGTCTTTTTCGGATATCCTTAACCTGTTGGTTGTCGTCTTTGAAAATCCCCGCAGTCGCATCATAAAAACCTCTTTCATTCACCGCTTCGTAGCCCAACTGCAAGTCAACGCTTTTATCTTTAAAGAAATTACTCAACGCACCAGTCGAGTAAATCACCTCTTTGGATTGATACGTCTCTCTGGCATTGTCTGTTTCGTTCTCGCTCTCTAATTGATAATTGAATTTCTCAATATCGCGGGACTGTTTCTGGTGCGACACCGAAACATTATAATTTAACTGGGAAAACAATTTTCCGTACGAATTCAAGTGATGGTAGTATCGGTTTGAGATATACCTTCTATCGTTAGAAAAATGAGTATCCGGAAAAGGATAATTATCAATCGGAATCACGACCGGATTGTAATAATCCACATTCTCTCCGAAATAATCGAATTTGTAGAAAATCCTGAAATCATTCTTGGTATAACCAATTAATCCATTACCGACCAATTGCTCTTTCGGAAGCCAGCTGTAACCGCGCTTTCCGTCATTTTGCATATAATCTTTACCTTCTTGTTTGTCAAAGAATCCAGCAAAATCATTGCGGCTTCCCCCTATTGTAGCAAACCAATTCTCATTAAAACTATGCGAAATCTTGGCATTTTGGATATGCCTTCCTTTGTCAAAAAAAGCAAACTCGTCCGATACCGTTTCTTCTTGCGCAGAAGCCGTAATCTCCCATTTATATTTTGAATTCTTCTTCGTGATGATGTTCAAGATTCCCGTCACGGCATTTGCTCCGTGCGTAACGCCCATAGAACCTTCGATAATTTCGATCTGCTCAATATCGTCAAGATTGACCTGTGTCAAGTCAATATTAGTTCCAAGCCCAGTATCGCTGACCAAAGGAACATTATCCACCAATATTTTAAAATATTGAGAGTCAAGACCGAACATCGAAACCGTAGAACGTCCGTCGCTTCCGCTGGTTCTGATAGAAATATTAAGATATTGGTTCAAGACATCGCCAAGATTGTTAGCAGCAAGGCGCTTGATGTCTTCTCTAGAGATGACCCTAACATTATGAACCGATTTTTTTAGGGATTGAGGCTCAAACTGACCCGTAACGACCACTTCTTCCAGCTGGCTGGTTTTTGTAGTATCTTGAAGTTTTTCCTGAGAAAAAGCCGTTAAAGAAAGAAAAAGTGATAAGGAAAGATAAGCCTTTGTATTAATTTGCATTACTATTCATCTTTAGATTAATTCTAAATTGCAAATCTAGCAACCTCTTCCGGTTTATGCAAATTATTTTTACTAATTCTAAATAAAAATGTAAAGTCTTATTATTTTTTATTGATTTACTAATGACATTCTTTTAAATTTACCAAAATCTAAGGCTAACATGAAAAAAAAATTAAAAATAATTGGCTGTATATTACTAGCACTGATTGGATATGCCGCCTGCACTAATTATCCAAAGCTGGATCTGATTTCGGGGTTCTCTGCAAAAAGCATGGCCTCTGGATTTTTTATTGACCATCGCTCCCAAGAAATGATCACCGCTGGAGATAACGATATCGATATGGTCAGGCTGGCAAAAAACAAAGTATTTGAAAAAGAAGGCTACGCCACATCGTCCGTTTATGGCCTAAAAGAACGAAAAGCCATTTACCGGGAAGGCTTGGGAGTGACCCTGATTAATGATGCTTTTGATAATTCTAAGCCCTATGACGTCCCAAAAAGAAATACGACGAAATCCAATCTGCCCTATCCTTATGGCGATAACGAGCCAAAAGATACGGCCTTTACATCCATCGACTATACTAAATTAGAAAAAGCAATAGCCAATGCTTTCGATAAAAAAGGCGAAAAAAGCAAACGCACCCGCTCGCTTTTGATCCTATACAAAGACCGATTGATTGCCGAAAAATATGATACTGGATTTGATAAAAACTCCAAGATTCTAGGATGGTCTATGACCAAGAGCCTGACAGCGACCTATTTCGGCATCCTCCAGAAGCAAGGAAAAATCAACATCAACAGTCCGGCTCCTATTGCCGAATGGAAAAACGACGAACGTTCCAAGATTACGATCAACGACCTGCTTCACATGAACTCTGGCTTAGAATGGGAAGAGAAATACGACAAGATTTGTGATGCTACCAAAATGCTTTTCGAAGCCGAAGACATGGCCCAAATACAAAGAGAAAAGCCGCTAGTCGGAATACCGAATCAAAGTTGGAATTATTCGTCAGGAACTACCAATCTCTTATCCGGAATTTTAAGAAGCCAATTCAAGACCCACCAAGAATATCTAGACTTCTGGTATTCGGCATTGATTGATAAGATAGGCATGCACTCCATGTTAGTAGAAACCGACATGGCCGGCAACTATGTAGGCTCCTCCTACGCATGGGCAACTACTCGAGATTGGGGAAAATTTGGACTATTATACCTCAGAAACGGAAACTGGAACGGCGAACAGCTATTTGATAAAAGCTGGGCGGCATATGTTACAATTCCTACCAAAACTTCCGAAGGACGCTATGGCGGTCATTTTTGGCTGAATGCCGGAGGCAGATATCCTGATGCGCCAAAAGACATGTATTATGCCAGCGGCTTCCAGGGACAGAAGATTTTCATCATTCCGTCGATGGATATGGTCATCGTGCGTTTTGGCCTGACCGAAGACGAAGCCTTTGATTTTAATGCCATGCTAAAAGGAATCTTAGGCAGTTTCAAAAAATGATTGTATCTTCATCATTACTATTTATCCTTAAAAATTATAACTTCGTAAAAACTAAATGTAAAAAACATGAAGAAAATTGTTCTAGCCATCTTGTTTGTCTCCCTGATGCTTGCTTCTTGCAGCAGTGATGACAGCGGAGAATCAAACGGCGTATCTACAGGAAATTACTGGCCGATGGCCGTAAACAACACTTGGGTTTTTGACGATAACGGCACTAGCTCTGAGCTAAAAATAACAGGTACCGATGTATTTAACGGAACGACCTATTATAAACTTTATGACGCTTCAGACAGTACATTTGGTGTCGAGAATTGGGTTACGAAAAAAGGCGCCACCTATTTTCAAAAAGTCGCTGATGCAACCATCAATCAAGATGGAATAGTAATTAGTATGGAGGGCTATGAAGTCCCGATGTTTAAAGATGATCTACAGCCTAACGCAACATGGAGCGGAACGGTTTCTCCAAAAGTTACCTATAATGTAAACGGACAAACGGCTTCTCTTACGGCTAAAGTCAAATACACAGGAACCATGTTAGAAAAAGCGCCAACCGTAACTCTAAATGGCGAAACCTACACAGATGTCCTGAAAATCAAACTTAAAATTGAAGTCACAATAGCCAATCAACTGACGGTTGCTGACCAGGAGTATTGGTTTGCCAAAGATGTTGGACCGATACGAGAATACCAGTCCACGAATGGCGAAACCAGTGAAAGGACGATAATTGATTACATCCTAAACTAAATAAAAAAAGGTTCAAAGAAATACTTTGAACCTTTTTTTATATTTTGACTGATCTTATAAATCAAATCCCATATTTACGCCTAATTTCATCGCAATGATCTTAGTGATTCTTGCCTTCATAGCCGGAATCTTGATGCTTTCAATCACCTCGTTTGAGAAGGCATACATCAACAGTGCCTTGGCTTCCTTTTGCGGAATCCCTCGAGACTGCATATAAAACATAGCCTTTTCGTCTAGCTGTCCGATCGTGCAGCCGTGAGAACATTTCACATCATCTGCAAAAATTTCCAACTGTGGCTTGGCATTGATCGACGCTTTGTCGCTCAAAAGGATATTGTTATTCTGCTGGAAAGCATCCGTTTTTTGTGCTTCTTTCTCTACATAAATCTTTCCATTGAAAACTCCAGTAGATTTGTCATCGAAAATTCCTTTATAATTCTGATGGCTTTCGCAGTTAGGAGTCGCATGCTGTACCAAGGTATAATGATCGACATGCTGTTTTCCTTCGATAATCGTAATTCCTTTTAGCGTAGAATCAATATGCTCGCCTTGGTGGTAAAAATTCAGGTTGTTTCTTGTCAAATTACCTCCAAAAGAAAAAGTATGCACAGAAGCGTTGCTTTGCTCTTTCTGAGCTATGTAAGTATTGTCAATCAACGAAGCTTCAAGATTGTCATTTTGGATCTTATAATAATCGACAATGGCTCTTTTTTGGACAAAAATTTCGGTAACCGAATTCGTCAAAACGGGATTGTCATTCAAGCTTTGGTGCCTTTCAATAATCTGAACATGGGCATTCTCGCCTACGATAATCAAGTTTCTCGGTTGTACCAAAAGCGCTGCTTCTGTTCCTGTAGAAAAATTAATAATTTCTATAGGCTTTTCTACAACTTTGCTTCTCGGAATGTTGATATACGCGCCTTCATAAGCAAAAGCAGTATTCAAGGAAGTCAGACTCTCTTCTTTGTTGGCTACTTTGTTGAAATATTCATCAATAACCATCTTGTATTTTGGCTTTGTCAATGCCGATGACATCAAGCAGACATCCAAGCCGTCATGGGTCGTAGAAGATAGGAAAGAACTAAACACACCATCCACAAAAACCACTTTGTAAGTATCTATCTCATGAATGAAATACTTTTTTACTTCTGAAAATTCAACCGCATTTTCCTTTTTAGGAAATACGCTGAAATCATTTTTCAGAATAGTGTTCAACGACGTATATTTCCAAGCTTCCTCCTTTTTGGTTGGAAAACCTTTATTTTCAAAATTCTTAAACGCCTCTGTACGAACATCGTGCAAGTCAGAATCGACATCCACGCGTTCTTCAAAAGCCATAAAAGATGATATTAGTTTTTCTTTTAATTCCATTGTTTGTTGGTCTTAAAGTCAAAAGTCAAAAAGTCAAAGGTCAAAAAGCAGTCTATTACTTCAATTGCAACTTTTAACTTTACAACTTTCCACTTAAATATTTAATAAACCCGCTTAAGAGTTTTGATATTTCAGTTATTTCGAAAAGCAATTCTTCGAAATCTTGTTTTGTAATATAATTTAAATCGAGTGCCAAATATAATTGAGACCGAACTTCTCCGGCAGATGCTTTAGCAACATAAAGAAAATATATAAATTCCTTATCGGTATTGCGTTCGAAGCCTTCAGCAATATTTGATGAGATTGAAACTGATGCTCTTCGAATTTGTCTGGCTAAATCAAAATCTTTTTTAAAAGATTCATTTTCAGTAATCAAATAAACTTTCTTATTGAAAATTCTAGACTTTTGCCAAGAATTAATCTCTTCAAAGGAATTAAATTTTCCCATTTTTCACTATGTCTGTATGGCGTATAATTTAATGTGCGCAAAATCTTTATGACTTGCGACTTTACAACTTTCGACGAATTAATTTTCTGCCTTAATCCAGTCGTATCCTTTTTCTTCTAGTTCGTAAGCCAGTTCTTTTCCGCCTGATTTTACGATTTTTCCGTTGTATAAAACGTGTACAAAATCAGGAACGATATAATCCAAAAGTCTTTGATAATGCGTAATTACAATGATTGCGTTGTTTTCACTTTTCAGCTTATTCACGCCATTGGCAACAATTCTCAAGGCATCAATATCCAGACCAGAATCGGTTTCGTCAAGAATTGCCAATTTCGGCTCCAGCATTGCCATTTGAAAGATTTCGTTTCTTTTTTTCTCGCCACCAGAAAAACCTTCGTTTAGCGAACGCGATAAGAATTTACGATCGATTTCTAACAATTCTGATTTCTCACGGATCAACTTAAGCATTTCATTGGCCGGCATTTCTTCCTGACCTTTTGCTTTCCTTGATTCGTTGATCGCCGTTTTCATAAAATTCGTTACCGAAACTCCTGGAATCTCAACCGGATATTGGAACGAAAGGAAAACACCTTTATGAGCTCTTTCTTCTGGAGCTAGATCTGCTAGATCTTCCCCATCCAATTCGACAGAACCGTCTGTTACTTCATAGTTTTCGTTTCCAGCAATTACAGCAGAAAGTGTACTTTTTCCAGAACCGTTAGGTCCCATGATGGCATGAACTTCGCCGGCTTTCACTTCAAGGTTGATTCCTTTCAGGATGTCCTTGTCTTCAATTCCAGCGTGTAAATTTTTTATACTTAACATTGTTGTTTTTGTGTTTTTATAAAGTCTTTAAAGATTAGCCTACGGAACCTTCAAGAGAAATTTCTAATAATTTTTGTGCTTCAACAGCAAATTCCATAGGAAGTTTATTCAAGACTTCTTTGCTGAAACCATTTACGATCAACGCAATGGCTTTTTCTGTCGGAATTCCTCTTTGGTTGCAATAGAAAACTTGGTCTTCGCCAATTTTACTTGTCGTTGCTTCGTGTTCTATTTTTGCCGATGGATTTTTTGATTCGATATATGGAAAAGTATGTGCTCCGCAATTATTTCCCATCAACAGCGAGTCGCATTGCGAAAAGTTCCTCGCATTGTCTGCTCTTGAACTGATTTGCACCAATCCGCGGTAGCTGTTTTGTGATTTTCCGGCAGAAATTCCTTTAGAAATAATTGTTGATTTGGTATTTTTACCCAAGTGAATCATCTTAGTTCCGGTATCCGCTTGCTGATAATTATTGGTTACAGCAATCGAATAGAATTCTCCTACTGAATTATCGCCTTTCAAAATACAAGAAGGATATTTCCACGTTACTGCAGAACCCGTTTCTACTTGTGTCCAAGAAATCTTCGCGTTTTTCTCGCACAAGCCTCTTTTGGTCACAAAGTTATACACCCCGCCTTTTCCTTCTTTGTTTCCAGGAAACCAGTTTTGAACGGTTGAATATTTAATTTCGGCATCATCCAAAGCAATTAGTTCCACAACTGCAGCATGCAATTGGTTTTCATCACGAGATGGCGCTGTACAGCCTTCCAAATACGAAACATAACTTCCTTCATCGGCAATGACCAACGTTCTTTCGAACTGGCCAGTTCCTGCTTGATTGATTCGGAAATAGGTAGAAAGTTCCATTGGGCAGCGAACGCCTTTTGGAATATAACAGAACGAACCGTCTGAAAAAACAGCCGAATTCAGCGCTGCATAGAAGTTATCTTTTTGCGGCACTACAGAACCGATATATTTTCGGACTAATTCTGAATGTTCTTTAATCGCTTCTGAAATCGAACAGAAAATAATTCCTTTTTCTGCCAGCGTTTTCTTGAAAGTCGTAGCTACAGAAACGGAATCCATTACGATATCGACCGCAACGCCCGAAAGCATTTTTTGCTCATCGATAGAAATTCCAAGCTTCTTGAATGTTTCCAAAAGCTCCGGATCTACCTCATCAAGGCTTTCGTATTTTGCTTTTTTCAAAGGTGCAGAATAATACGAAATGTCTTGGAACTTTGGCTTTTCATAATGAACATTAGCCCATTCTGGTTCCACCATTTGTTCCCAAGCCCTGAATGCCTCGATTCTCCAATCGGTCATCCATTCCGGCTCTTCTTTTTTCTTAGAAATCGCACGGACAATGTCTTCGTTTAGGCCGACAGGAAATGTATCGGATTCTATATCAGTATAAAATCCGTATTCATACTCTTTATTTTCAAGCTCGATTTTTAAATCGTCTTCTGTGTATTTGCTCATAAATTCTTTTAAGTTTCAACCCTTTCAGGGTTTAAAACCCTGAAAGGGTTAGTATTATAAAGAGAAACTCTCTCCGCAACCGCAAGTCCTGCTTGCATTTGGATTATTGAAAACAAATCCTTTTCCGTTCAAGCCTCCTGAAAACTCAAGAATTGTTCCTGCTAGATACAAGAATGATTTCTTTTCAACGGCAATTTTCACATTATTATCTTCAAAAACCTTATCGTTTTCTCCTATTTCTTTGTCAAATTTTAATTCATATGACAAGCCAGAACATCCACCGCTTTTTACGCCCACTCGAACGTAATCTTTGGCAGCATCAAAGCCGTCATCATTCATCATATCGACGATTTTTTTACTTGCTGTATCAGATACCTTTATCATGGTGATTTAAATTTAGTCTAATTAATTTGCAAAGATACGTCATATTTAGTTTTTTCCATAATCGCTAACACTTTTATAACTATGTTCCTATAGAAAAAGTTTATTTCTGAGAATTAAAAGCAAATGAATTTTAGTAATTTGCGAACAAAAAGCAGTTTTAACTATTTATACCCTAATAAAAATGAAATTATATCCGATCGAAGCAGGTAATTTTAAATTGGACGGCGGTGCCATGTTTGGCGTAATACCAAAGACAATATGGAACAAAACTAATCCTGCAGACGAAAACAATTTGATCGATATCGCCGCACGATGTCTTTTAATTGAAGAGGGAAGCCGCCTAATTTTAATCGATACCGGAATGGGCGACAAACAATCAGAAAAATTTTTCGGATATTATTCGCTTTGGGGCAATCATTCCATAGACAAGTCGTTGGCCAAGTATGGCTTTCATCGCGATGATATCACTGACGTATTCATGACGCACCTACATTTTGACCATTGCGGCGGAAGCGTTCAGTGGAATAAGGACAAAACTGGATATGAAGTGGCTTTTAAAAATGCTAAATTCTGGACAAACGACAATCATTGGGAATGGGCAACGAAGCCAAATCCGAGGGAAAAAGCCTCTTTTTTGACTGAAAATATTATTCCGATGCAAGAAAGCGGACAGCTGGAATTTATCAAAAGACCGGAAGGCGACCTGCTTAAAAATTCAGAACTCGGGTTTGACATTTTCTTTGCCGACGGACATACGGAAAAGATGATGATTCCAAAAGTCCAACACAAAGACAAGACCATCTGTTTTATGGCCGATCTTTTGCCAACAGCAGGACATCTTCCACTGCCGTATGTAATGGGCTATGACACTCGCCCGCTACTGACATTGCCTGAAAAAGCCAAATTTTTAATGGAAGCTGCCGAAAACAACTATTATTTATTCTTAGAACACGATGCTCACAACCAAATCATCACGGTTGAAAACACAGAAAAAGGAGTTCGTTTGAAAGAAGTTTTTAGTTGCGAAGAAATCCTCTAAGGCGCGCCATTTCTCCAACAGCCAAAAAATAAGCTACTTACAATCACAAATAAAATGTTAAATATTTATTTGATATATCAATTATTGATTAATCATATATATATTTGACTCAAAATCAGACCCAAATGGAAAAATTAAAAGACATCACCTTCTATACTATGGACAAAGCGATTCGAACATATAGAATTTTTGCTCAAAAAAGACTTCGGGATAACGGCTATAAGATTACTATCGACCAATGGCTCATCATAAAAGCAATTTTGGAAAATCCGGGTATTTCGCAACAAGAAATTGGCGAAAAAGTATTCAAAGACAATGCTTCTGTTACTAGAATAATCGAGCTTTTGGTAAAATCAGAATACCTCGAGCGCGAAGTAAATCAAAACGACAGGAGGAAATCCAACCTAAAAGTTACCGTTGAAGGCAAACGAATTATTGAAAAAGTCCACGATTTGGTACTCGAAAACAGAAAAACAGCCTTAGCCGGAATTCTCCCCGAGGAACTGGAAATCTTGAACAAAACTTTGAAGAAGATAATTTCTAACTGCAACTAAAAATCATCATACGAGTGCCAACGAACTGGCGAATCATCATCAATCATCAATCAAAAAACGAATAATTATGATACGGCTACTTCTCTTCCTAATCATGCTCGTAATTTCAACCCTCACAAGCTTATTGTATGGCCAGAACACTGAATTGCCAGAAAAAATAACCATTTCTGGAAAAATTTTGTCCGAAAAAAACGAAGCTGTTTCCAATGCGATTGTCTATCTGGTCCATTCTTCCAACCAAGAATTGGCAAAAACAGAAACCACAGATGAAACCGGAAAATTTATCTTTCAAAATGTTTCCAAAGGAAGTTATCTGATCAAAATTGGCGAAAATGGCAAGACGCGATACACGGGACAGCCTTTTGATGCTAACCAAAATCTAGAACTGCCTTCTGTTGTTTTAAGTGCGGAAGTACAAAACTTAGACGAAGTCGTCATCACCAAAACAAAACCGTATATCGAAAGGCAGGATGGGAAAATGATCCTGAACGTAGAAAGCAGCATCGGTGCTACGGGTTCTTCGGCTTTTGAAGTTTTAGAAAAAGCTCCTGGCGTGAATGTCGACAATAACGACAACATCAGCCTCCGCGGAAAAGGCGGCTTGCTCGTGCAAATTGACGGAAAGGCAGTCCAGATGTCAGGCACCAACTTGGCAAATTACCTGCGTGGCTTGCCTTCCGGAAATATTGAAAAGATCGAATTTATTACGAATCCCGGCTCAAAATACGATGCTTCAGGTTCTGCAATCATCAATATCAAGATGAAAAAAGACAAGCGAAAAGGAACAAACGGCAGCATTTCCACAGCTTATGGCCAAGGAAAATATCCAAAAAGCAACAACAGCTTGAGCTTGAACCACAGAAATAAGGATGTAAATATTTTTGGAAATTACAGTTTTGCGTACCGAGAAGGCTTTAATGATTTGGCTTTGAACAGAAGATTTTATGATAATAGCAATTTTACCGGCGCCTACGTGCAGGATAATTTCCTAAAAATGAATTTCAGAAATCATATTGGAAAAATTGGGGCCGATTTTTATGCCAACAAAAAACATACATTCGGGATCGTTGCCAATGCAGTGAGCAATAAATTCAATCCGACAGGTAAAAATGCTTCGGATGTTTATGATGAAACCAATTCGAAAGCATCACGTTTCCAAACCAACAACAATTCGTATGACAATTGGCACAACCATTCCGTAAACCTCAACCACAAGTTTGCAATCGATACATTGGGAACCGAATGGACGACCGATTTTGACTACGCGAATTATGGCAATGAAACCGAGCAGAATTTTAAGACGCGTTATTTCGACCTAAACAATGCAGAGTTTCAAGACCCTTATTTTTTATATGGTGATATTGCAGGCGATTTGGACATTTATTCTCTTAAAACGGATTTTGTAAAAACGTTAAACAACATCAAAGTCGAAACTGGACTAAAAACAAGCTATGTAAAGGCCGATAATAACTTGAAATTTTATGATGTCAGTACCGGAATTCCAGTTTTTGATCCGACAAAAAGCAATCATTTTATTTACAAAGAAAACATCAATGCTGCTTATATCAATGCTTCAAAACAATTCGGAAAATGGAACGCCTATCTAGGATTCAGGGTCGAAAACACGAATATCACAGGCGAGCAGCTTGTTGATAATACTTCCTTCAAGAATAATTATACGCAGCTTTTTCCGAGCGGTTTCTTGAGTTATACTTTCAATGACAAAAATAGCTTGGAATTCAATTACAGTCGAAGGATTTCGCGTCCGAGTTATGACCAATTGAATCCATTTAAATTCTTTTTGGATCCGACGACATACAGAGAAGGAAATCCGTATCTAAAACCTCAGACAACCCATTCTTTCGAAGTGACACATATTTTCAATCAGAAAATTTATACGACCCTTACCTTTTCGAGAACGACCGATAACATTACACAGGTCATTGCTCCTTCTGAAGAAGACCTCCAACTGACGGTGCAGACAAACAAAAATCTAAACACAGCTGACATTTATGGCCTGTTTATGATCGTTCCTTTTGAAATTACCAAATGGTGGAACACGACCAATAGCGTTAATGCTTATTATGGCTCCTATTCTGGTACTGTTGCCAATACGACGTTGGAAAACCAAGGCAATTTTACCTTTAACTGCAATTCGGTCAGCAATTTTAAGATCGGAAATGGCTATTCCGCAGAATTTACAGGCAATTACAGAGCAAGAGAAGTCTATGCTTTTATGGATGTTGATCCGATTTGGTATATCAATCTCGGCTTTCAGAAAAAATTCAAGAACAGTACGCTGAAATTAGCCGTCAACGATGTTTTTTACACAAATAAGACAACCGCCGATACCGAATTTACCGATTATAAAGAGCATTTCAAGGTAACCCGAGACACCAGAGTTGCCACTGTATCGTATACTTATAATTTTGGAAGTAACAGCAATCCGCAAAGAAGAAGAGCAGGCGGTGCAGAAGACATCAAGCAAAGAGCAGGTTCTTCAAACGGATAAAAAAAGCGGTTTTAAAACGAATTCATTGAATTTAAAATCAATAGCATTCTAAAATAAAGTTAATTATTTATAAGTTTGTAACAAAGTAGGCGTATTTTTGGCGAAATAATCGAAATCAAATTTTTTTTGAAAATGAAAATAATAAGACTGTCCTTCCTTTCACTTCTATCAGTGTTGGTTTTATCAGGATGTGGTGCTTCAAAAAGCATGGCTCCAGTAACGAGTATCGAAAATCTTCCTTTGAAAACTTCAAAAATCAAAGAAGATGATTTAAAAAGATGGAGCCATCTGGATATCATAAAAGATACTGTTCCGGGAATGAGCGTTGACAAAGCCTATTCTCAATTGATCAAAAACAAAAAAGGCACGAAAGTGATAGTGGGCGTTGTCGATTCAGGAGTAGATATCGAACATCCGGACTTGAAACCTATTATCTGGACCAATCCAAAAGAAATTCCTGGAAACGGAATCGACGATGACAAAAACGGTTATATCGATGACATCCACGGATGGAATTTCCTTGGCGATATAAGCAATGAAACGCTAGAAATGACAAGAATTGTCCGTAAAGGAGACGACGGTTCAGAAAATTTCAAAAAAGCTAAAGCAGCTTACGAAAAAGAGTACCAAGAAGCATTGGCATCAAAACAACAGTTTGATTTCATCAACAATGCGGATAAGACCATCCAAAAAGAATTAAAAAAAGAAAATTATACGTTCGAAGACTTAAAAGCTTTTGAGCCTAAAGATCCGACTGTAAACCAATACAAAAAAGTAATGCTTTCGGTTATTTCGCAAGCTGGACCTGAGTTCAAGTCTGAGCTAAAAGAATACCAAGACCATATCTATAACCAGTTGAACTACAATTTGAATCTTGAGCATGATGGAAGAAAAATCATGGGCGATAATATCGACGACTTAAACGATTCAAAACATGGAAACAACAATGTTACCGGACCTAAAAAAGAAGGTGCTTCTCACGGAACTCACGTTTCTGGAATCATTGCTCAAGTTAGAAACAATGGACTTGGCGGCGACGGTATTGCAAACAATGTAGCAATTATGGCTGTTAGAGCTGTGCCTGACGGAGATGAATACGATAAAGACATCGCTTTGGGTATCCGCTATGCGGTAGATAACGGAGCAAAAGTAATTAACGGAAGTTTCGGAAAAGGATTTTCTCCACACAAACAATGGGTTTACGACGCGATCAAATATGCGGCAAGCAAAGACGTATTGATTGTTTTAGCAGCAGGAAATGAAGGTGCTGACCTAGATGTAGAAGAGCGTTTCCCAAATGACAGAATCGCTTCTGGAGAAATCGCTGACAACGTAATAAAAGTAGGTGCTTTAGATACAACATACGGAACAAACTTAGTAGCAAGCTTCTCTAACTACGGAAGCAAAGATGTAGATGTTTTCGCTCCTGGTGTTAAGATTTACGCTACTTATCCAAACAACGAATACAAATACGAGCAAGGAACCTCTATGGCTTCTCCAAACGTTGCAGGAGTTGCTGCATTGATTCGTTCTTACTACCCATCACTTACAGCTTCTCAAGTGAAACACATTTTGATGGATTCTGGTATTCCAACTAATATTGATGTAGTTCTAAACGGCGAAAAATCAAACAAACGTTCGTTTTCAAAAATTTCGACATCCGGAAAAATGGTCAATGCTTATAACGCCTTGATTATGGCTGAAAAAATGGCTAAGACAAAAAAATAAAATTCAACAACTTTCAAGATGGAAGGGAGTTTCCCTTCCATTTTTTATTTTATACACCTATGAAACAACTATTTTTACTTTCAGTATTTTCATTTTTCTGTGGAAATGCAAAGGCACAGAACGGTTATTGGCAGCAACACGTCGATTATAAAATGGACGTAAACATGGATGTAAAAACATACCAATACAAAGGAAAACAAGAGCTGGTTTATACGAACAATTCACCAGACACTTTGAAAAAAGTCTTTTTCCATTTATACAACAATGCTTTCCAGCCTGGAAGCGAAATGGACATAAGGCTTCAGACAATTGTTGATCCAGACAAAAGAATGGTCAAGACGTCAAAATCTGGCGGCGTAGAAAAAACCGAAAGCAGAATAAGCCTTTTGAAGCCCAATCAGATGGGCTACCTTAACGTGACCAATTTCATGCAAGATGGCGTTTCGGCGACAACAACTGCTGTTGGAACCGTATTAGAAGTTGAATTGGTCAAACCCTTGGCTCCAAAAAGCAAGACCAAATTTACTTTAGATTTTGACGGACAAGTACCTGAACAAATCCGCCGCTCTGGAAGAAACAGTTCCGAAGGTGTTGCGCTTTCGATGACGCAATGGTATCCAAAAATGGCTGAATATGATTTTGAAGGATGGCATGCCGATCCGTATATTGGAAGAGAATTTCACGGCGTTTGGGGAAATTTTGACGTAAAAATCACTATCGATAAGAAATACGTTTTGGGAGGAACAGGATATCTCCAAAATAAAAACGAAATCGGACACGGCTACGAAGATGCAGGCGTCGAAGTAAAAATTCCTAGAAAAATAAAAACACTGACTTGGCATTTCAATGCACCTATGGTGCATGACTTCAGCTGGGCTGCCGACAAAGATTATGTCCACGATATTTATAAAGGCCCGAACAACGTAGAGTTGCATTTCTTCTACAAAGACAAAGCAAAACTTAGAGAAAACTGGAAAAAAATGCAACCAAAAACGGCTGAATTGATGGATTTCTATAATAAAAATGTAGGTCCTTACCCGTACAAACAATACTCTGTTATTCAAGGAGGCGATGGCGGTATGGAATATGCCATGTGTACTCTCATTACTGGAGAAAGATCGTATGGAAGCCTTGTCGGAGTTACAGCTCACGAAATGGCCCACTCATGGTTCCAACATGTTTTAGCAACAAATGAATCCAAACACGGCTGGATGGACGAAGGATTTACTTCCTATATTTCTGATTTGGCAATGGCAAAAGTTTTGCCGAATAAAGACGAAAAGAATCCGTTTGAGTCGGCATATTCTAACTATTTCTATATGGTTAAGACTGGAAAAGAACAGCCACAATCCACCCATGCAGATCGATTTGAAGAAAATATGGTGTATGGTATATCATCTTACAGCAAGGGAGAAATTTTCCTTACGCAGCTAGGATACATTATCGGACAGGCAAATCTTCAAAAAACACTTCATAAATTTTATAATGACTTCAAATTCAAGCACCCGACACCAAATGACATCAAAAGAACCGCTGAAAAGGTTTCAGGAATGAATCTGGATTGGTATTTGGTAGATTGGACACAGACAACCAATACCATCGATTATGCCATTAAAGAAGTACGAGATGCAGGCGGAAAGACAGAAGTTGTCCTGCAAAGAATAGGAAGAATGCCAATGCCTTTAGACATTGTCGTTACTTACGTAGATGGAAGCAAAGAAACATTCTATGCGCCACTGCAGATGATGCGCGGCATAAAAGAAAATCCATATCCAGGCGTAAAAAGAACTTTCTTGAAAGGCTGGGATTGGGCGTATCCATCTCTAAAATTTACCATTGACAAAGGAATGGGACAAATCAGCAAGATTGAAATTGATCCCGAAAACCTCATGGCAGATGTCAAAAAAGACAATAACGTATATCCTGCTCCAATTCCGGATAACAGCAAGATCTTGAAAAACTAATAAAAAAGGCGGACAATATTGTCCGCCTTTTTTAATTCATGGCATTAATCCTAATGCTTGCTTTTACCAAAGCAAGCGCTTTTATTTTTGAAAGCTCCACATCTTTATCCTGATGGTGCTTATTTTGGCTTACGAGCCTCACACAGCCCGGATTTTCAGATTTCTGGATATACTTCACGGTAACATATTCTTCGCCGCTCATATCGATTCCTAGAAGGTACATTTCTCCCCAGAATATCTCATTAGCCACATCGTGTATTTCTTTATACAAGACAATATCGCCACTTTTCAAAAGCGGATACATACTATCGCCCGTCACGTAGACCGCTCCGTCGCATTTAGGCAGATGCGGAATAGAAATATGATCAATCGGATCTTGTGACTTACTATCTTGAAATAACGGAACAAGACCAGCTATTGCTTCAATATCATAAAGCGGAATCTGCTGGTTTTCAACATAGCTATCCGTTTTTAACTTATACGTCTCAATCTGCTTGTTGTTGAGAATTTCTTCATTATCCAAAAATATATTTCCTTGGCCTGTAAGAAGCCATGCCGGATTCAAATCTTTATAAATGGAAAGAATATTTTCTAAAACTTGCGATCCGATGCTCTTTCCTTCTTTTACAGCTTTTGAAATACTTCCTCTGCTGGCACCAATGCTATTCTCAAAAGCATAAAAACTTATGCCTTTTTTAGCCATATACTGCCCTACTCTTTCTGAAACCATATGATTAAAGTATTATTTATTGCACAAAGCTATGAAAAAAATCTATAAAAAATAATATAATCTTCTGTTTATGAAAATAATTAAGATTAAACACATCTAAATTACAAATAAATCCTACATAAATATATCGTACTTTTATATAAATAAGCTTTCTTTTACTTTATACTAATAGTCCTCTAATTAGGTAGCAAAACTATAATTAACACTATATCAAACGTGTAACAGTGTAATAGAAATTTAAAATAACTTAATTTAATAGAAAATATTCTTAATTTAATTTGTTTGATTTATTTTTTTCTTATAAATTTGTAATGTAATTAATTTTAAACACTTATGGATAAATATACAAAACAACGCATTGCCCAGCTTCATCCTTCGGTAAGAGAAGAACTCACAAAAATTATTGAAGAATGCGACAGCGCCCTAACTGGCAGAGCTAAAGTCAGAATCACACAAGGATTACGAACTTTTGAAGAACAAGATATTTTATATGCTCAAGGTAGAACAAACCCTGGTAAAAAAGTGACCAATGCAAAAGGCGGACAATCAATTCACAATTATGGTTTTGCAGTAGATATTTGCTTAATTATTGATGGAAAAACAGCTTCCTGGGATACCGCAAAAGATTGGGACAACGATAAAATTGCTGATTGGTACGAATGCGTGAAAATTTTTGCAAAGCATGGCTGGGAATGGGGCGGCAATTGGAAAACATTCAAAGACATGCCTCATTTTGACAAAAGAAACCTCAATAGCTGGAAAAAATTATCAAAGCTTAAGAAAGATAAAAACGGATATGTAATTCTAAATTAACATCTATGAAAACAATGAGAAACATCGTTGCGCTTTTCTTTTTAGTCTCTCTATCAGTTTCCTGCGAGTCGACAAGGACGGCAATCTTTGATCAATATTCGTATCAGAAAACGACAGAACTAAAAGTAGAAGCTTCAAAATTAATGGACAAGGCGACATCGCCCTATCCAAAGCACCGATAACGAAATTACTTTCGCTATGTGGAAAGTGCTGACCGACGAAGAAAAAAACCTCCTTTCAGGATTTTTCAAGCGCTGGAAAGAGAAAGAATCTTTGTCGCCTGTTTTTCTTCAAGAATCGAAAAAGCAGGTATTGGAAGCCTTGGACTTGCTCATTCAATATGAAATCAAAAAAGACAAAGTCTCAAAAGAAGGGCTTTTGAGCCTCATCAACAGTAACAACTAGAAATCATGGATATCGACAAATTATTAAAAGAACTTAAGCAGGAACTTGTCAAACTCTTAGGCGACAAGTACAAAGAATTTAAGCCAGAAATCCAAAAAGACATCAATGATTTTTTGGAAAAATCAAGAGAAAAATTAGAACTCTGGTCGATGTTACTAGCCACAGCATCGCTAACAGAAGAAGAGTTTTCATGGTTGCTGAAAAGTCAGCAAGACTTAATCGCCCTTAAAGCATTGCAAGGAGCAGGATTATCAAAAATCAGGATTAATAACATCAAAAACACGATACTGCAAACTGTTTTCAAAACAGTCATTATGTGCCTGTAGGCTATAAAATACGACAAGACCCCAAATCTTAAATCATAAAAGCCATGTCAAAAAAAATCAGAATCTTAAGCCTGGACGGAGGCGGAATCCGAGGGATTATTACCTGCGTCATTTTAAAATATATTGAAGAACAGCTCCAAAAGCTGGATAATCCTAATGCAAAAATTGGCGATTATTTCGACCTTATCGCCGGAACCAGCACGGGCGGAATCCTTGCGGCTATTCTTCTTTTTCCCGATAGCGACAAAAAAGCGAAATATTCCGTCGAAACTGCGCTGGATTTATATGCCAAGCATGGCGAAACTATTTTCAATGTCTCATTTTGGCAGCAGCTCATCAATCCGTTTGGGCTTTTCAATGAAAAAATTTCGCAGAGAGCTTTAGAAAGACAGCTTCAGGAAGTATTCGGAAAACTCGAAATCAAAGATTTCATAAAACCCTGCCTGATTACTTCCTATGACATCTTTCACCGAAAAGCAAAATTTTTTACCAGCCATGAAGCCAATTCCGATTTAGAAAATTTCTATGCCAAAGATGCCTGCAGGGCAACCTCAGCAGCACCCACTTATTTTGAGCCTGCCAAAATAAAATCGCTGTATGGACAAGAATTTACGCTCATAGACGGCGGCGTATATGCCAACAACCCTGCCTTGTGCGCTTACGCTGAAGCTAGAAAAATTGAATTTTCAAAAGTATTACAGCATCCTGCAAAAAAAGATTATCCTAAAATAAGTGATATGATTATCGTATCTATTGGCACGGGAGAAGTATTGAAGCCCTATAATTTTAGGCAGTTTGAAAATGCCGGAAAAGTAAAGTGGATTCAGCCACTGATCGACATACTGCTTTCGGCAAACGTAGAAACCACCGACTATCATCTCCGTAAAATGTATGAAACGCTTGGTGCCCGAAACAGGCAAAACTACCATCGCTTAATGCCTTCTTTAAAAAATGCATCTCCTGAGATGGATGATGTTTCCTCAAAAAACATCTATGAATTGATCCAGGCGGGTTTGGCCTACATCGACCAGCATCGTGAAGAATTGAATGAAATCGCAAAAAAACTAATAAAACACAGCTAACAAAAAAACCTCTGGAAATTTCCAGAGGTTTTAATAGATAGTTGGTCGGTTAGGATTATACTATTGTTGTTTTTTAGCTGTTGTAGCTGGTTGCGCTGGAGCTGCTGGTTGTGCAATTTCAGCAGTTTTGGTGGTAGTAGTTTCTACTTTTTTGGCTCCGTTGGCTTCTTGTTTCACTTCCGTGGTTTTAGAAACTTCTGTTTTCTTTTCGGCAGTTGCAGTAGTTGCTGCATTTTTTACGGCTTCTTTAGTCGTTTTCTTTGGCGTTTCTTGTGCAAATGCTACAACTCCGGTAAGCATGATCGCGCTTAAAATTAATTTTTTCATAGTGAATTTTTTGTGTGATTTATAGTGGTTTGGTATATTTTCCAAGAATAAGGCAATTTCAATGCCATTGACAAAAATTTATCAAATCGACATCTGTTCAAATTGTATAAAACTGACACAAAGTCCACGTAAATAAAGCGTTTTTATAAAATTTATTAATTGGATTAATATCAAGATTCCCATAATAATTTGTTTCAGAATCATTTTGAAATCTGTAGATTTTTGGGGATTGTGTAGAAATTTTATGTTAAATTTTTGGGGAAACAATGCAATCTAGCGTTATTTTTATTTCAAACTGGCATAGTTTTTATGCAATGGATGGCATGGAGGAATGATTTGCACTCAAATCTTACAATCCAAATATATTTGTAACTTTACCGCTTTATAAATTTTAAGATGAAAGCATTAAAAATAGTAGCCTTCTTATTTTTCTTCGTTGCTGGAACGCAGCAAACTTTTGCACAGAAATACAGATTCAAGACTTCCAGCTACAGCGTTATGGAAAAAAACGCAAAAGGCGGATGGGGAAAATGGTCTGATTTCAAAGACACTAGCCTTATCATCACTTTGGACGGCGATAAGAACCGAATTGTCGTAAACTCAGCACAGACCCAATTGTACAACATTGAAGTGTATGGAAAAACGATAGAAAATGAAACAGACAAAACGGTAACTTTTAATTGCATCGACAATAGCGGCGACCGCTGTGTCATCGAAATCATCACCAGAAAAAAACAAGGCAACCGTATCCAATTCTACATCAACTATCCTGATTTAAAAATCGTATATAATATCTATCCGTAAATCCAGGAGAATGACTACCTATCCCAAATCGGAAAAACTAAAAAGCAAGACTACGATTGACCTGATGTTTCGCGAAGGCAAATCGGTGTCAAAATATCCGTTAAGGCTGGTATATACGAAAGCTTTTCTTGAAGAAAACCAAAAGCTGAAAATCGGGGTTTCTGTTTCTAAAAAGTATTTCAAGAAAGCGGTCGACAGAAATTATTTCAAGCGTGTACTGCGGGAAACTTACCGACTCAACAAAAAACTTTTGCTCGATTCTTTGGAAGAACCCTATGCATTTATGCTCTTATACCAGACAAAAGACAAGCTGTCTTATGAAGAAATAAATCAAAAAACCATACAGCTTTTTGAAAAATTCCATCTTCAACTAAAACCAAAAGAAGAATAACAATCCGTGCATATAAGTCTGCAACACACTAAAAACGAAAAATTTTTCGTTAACAGATTATAAAACAAACTTATATGAAAACCATCCTCCCAATTTTTATTCTGTTTTTCCTTTTTTCTTGTAAAAATGATGTTGATAACATGGAAGCTGTGTATGTATCTGCGGCAGAAATGAGCGAGCCTATGGCTGATAAAGTAAGCTATGCCCCCTCGGAATCATCTTCCACAGAAATTGAGCAGAAAATCATAAAAACGGCCAGACTAACTTTTGAAACTGACGATTTAGCGGAAACAACCGAACAAGTCCGAAAAGCTGTAAAAGACAACAAAGCCAGTATTGAAAAAGATGTTGAAGGAAAGAACAACTATTCAATTTACCGAAAAATTACAGTCCGGATTCCAAACCAAAATTTTGAAGCATTTATAACTGCCGTTGGAAAAGGCGTTTCCTATTTTGATGAAAAAGAAATCTCCTCAGACGATGTTACCGCAGAATTCATTGATACAGAAGCAAGGCTGAAGGCTAAAAAGACTTTAGAAGCGCGATACCTAGAACTGCTCAAAAAGGCAGGAAAGGTTTCGGAAATACTAGAAATAGAAAAAGAACTTTCAACAATAAGAGAAGAAATAGAATCGAAAGAAGGACAGTTAAAATACATGCAAAGCCAAGTAGCGATGAGCTCTGTCTATCTTGAATTTTATAAGACCAAACCCGCAGAAAGTGGTGTGGCGCAATCCTATGGAAACAAAATGGGAAATGCCCTAGAAACTGGTTTTCTTAAAGTTTCAAGTTTATTTTTATGGATTTTAAATGTTTGGCCATTTATTCTTATTTTAGTGGTCTTGTTTTTCATCATCCGCAGAAGGTTCAAAAGAAAAAAAGCTTAAAATTATGTATGCATTTTTAAAAAAGAGATATATCATTCCGGTAGTTGCGGGAGGTCTTTTATATGTTGGGGCGAGTTTCAGAAATGATTTCTTTGAAATTGCAAAACAAATAGAAATATTCACGATGATGTTCAAGACCGTGAATATGAATTATGTAGACGAAACAAATCCGGGCGACCTGATGGACAAGGCAATCAAAAATATGCTTTTGGAGCTCGATCCTTATACGGTTTATTTCAACGAACAGGATGTCGTAAAATTCAAAATCAACAACACAGGCGAATATACTGGCATAGGAGCCATGATCACTCGAAAAGATGGCAAGCTAATTATCAAGGAGCCGTATAAAAACTATCCTGCCGATAAAGCCGGTTTAAAAGCCGGAGACGAAATTATCCAGATTGGCGATGTCAATCTTGCCGATTTTAAAGACGATGCCTCGCAGTTGCTTAAAGGAAGCAAGAATGCCAAAATCGACATAAAATACATTCGCCAAGGAAAGACAAACAACACGACTTTAGTTTTGGAAGAAGTTGATCTGAAAGCTGTTCCGTTCTTTTCTAAAATAGACGATAAGACAGGCTATATCGTTCTTTCTCAATTTAATGCGAAAGCATCCTTAGAAACAAAACAAGCTTTAGAAAAACTAAAAAACGAAGGTGCCGAAAAAATAATCCTTGACTTAAGAGGAAATCCGGGCGGACTATTGGGCGAAGCTGTAAATATCTGTAACCTTTTTGTGCCAAGCGGCGAAACGATCGTGACTACAAAATCGCATATCGAAAAGCACAACAACACTTATAGGACTTCAAAAGCTCCTGTAGATACTGAAATTCCTTTGGTCATTTTAGTCGATGGAAGAAGCGCTTCTGCTTCAGAAATCGTGGCAGGTGCCTTACAGGATTTGGACAGAGCGGTTATTGTCGGTGCCAGAAGTTTTGGAAAAGGACTCGTGCAAAGGCCAATCGACTTAACGTATGGCACTCAAGTAAAAGTAACAATTTCAAGATATTATACGCCTTCTGGCAGATGCATTCAGGCGTTGGATTATGCGCATAAAGATAAGGATGGAAAAGCCATCCGCACCGATGAGAAGAACTACAATGCCTTCAAAACCAGAAAAGGAAGAACTGTGTATGACGGTGGCGGTATTCAACCTGACGTAGAACTTGCAGAAACAAAATTGAGCGCTATCACTGAAGCATTGGTCAAAAATGACGGTATCTTTAATTACGTGACCAAATACTATTATACAAAACCAGCTATAGGTGATAAAATCCCAACGGTTACAGATGCAGATTACGCTGATTTTAAAAAATTCCTAAAAGACCAGAAATTTGTGTTCGATACCGAAACGGAGCAATCATTGAAAAAAACGCTTGAATCGGCTAAAAAAGAAAAAATCGACGAAGACATCAAAGCAGAATTCCAGCAATTGCTTACCGCTTTGCAGAAAAGCGACGAGACGCAGCTGAACAAGCACCAAGCAGAAATTAAAGAACTTATTTTAGACGAAATCATTAGAAGATACCAGTACAAAGAAGGACTTTACCAATATTACACAAAAAATAATTCCGAAATTAAAAAGGCTACTGCCCTGCTGAATAATCCGGCAGAATACAACAAAATACTAGTAAAATAATGCTTCGTTTTCTTAAAATTATCCCCCTGTTTATTTTTGGAATTGTTGCGGCGCAAGAAGAAGTAGTGCATTCTGTTTATTTTGACACCAACAAATTCAACCTGACTGATCATCAGATTGAAGAAGTTACAAAATTTATACAGTCCACCGATTCCGTTCGGATTGAATCCATCAGTATTTACGGCTATTGCGACGATCGAGGCAAAGACGAATATAATTTCAAGCTTTCCAGCAACCGTGCCAATGCCATCAAAGACAAACTCGTCGAAAACGGAATCAAAAGCAAAATTATCGTCACTATCGAAGGAAGAGGAAGGATTCTCATTGAAGACGATATCGACAACATTTCAGAAGTTCGTTCTAAAAATCGACGCGTCGATGTCGTGATGAATTTCAAGGAAATTCCGATTGAAAAACTAGAATTGCCAGGCGTTTACAGCGAAATCCGCAAAAACCATGTGGTTGGCGATAGGATCTATTTAGAGAAATTGCTTTTCGAAAAAGGAAGCAGCAAACTCACGATGAAATCAAAAACCGAATTGGACAGGATGGCTAGGCAGCTTTTAAAATATAAAAATCTTGAATTTGAAATCCAAGGACACGTCTGCTGTACACCTCCCTACCACAAAGAAGCTATCGACAAGCATACTAAAAAACGTAAGCTTTCTGTAAACCGCGCCGAAGCCGTCTACAAATACTTGGCCTTTAAAAAAGTGCCTAAAACACGCATGACGTTTAAAGGTTACGGAAACACACAGCCCCTTGGAAAAGGACCAGATTTAGACCGTCGTGTTGAGCTGGTGATTACGAAGATTTAGCCTCTTTTCATTTCGATATGAGGAATTCCATCTTCGAGATATTCTTCGCTGGTTTGAGCAAAGCCATGGCTTTCATAGAATTTTTTAAGATACAGCTGAGCTGAAATCGTGATCTTGCTTTCTCCAAAATTACTTTTGACGGCCTCGATCGCTTCCCTGATCAAATCATGTCCCCATTTTTTATCACGATAGGTTTCTTTGACAATGACCCTGCCAATAGAGGATTGTTCAAAATAATCGCCTGCTTTAAAGATTCTACAGTAGGCAACCGTTTCGCCTTCATATTCGCCGATTATGTGAATAGCCTTTCTGTCTTTTCCATCGATGTCTTGATAGACGCAATTTTGCTCGACCACAAAGACCTCGCTTCGCAATTCCAGCACATTGTATAGTTCGTCGAGAGAAAGCGTCTTAAAAGGCTTTATTTTCCAAATTAGGGACATTTCTTTATTTTAAGATTTTAATACTTTTGATTATCGACTCCAATTCATGCATAAGATCCCTTTGCGGCGTAGACGGTGCGTAGCAAAATCCTTCGATTATAAGAATCCTGTTATTCTTTTCGTCAATGATGCTGTAATTGATAAAAGGTCCCGACATCGTGTCGTTTCGTAATTCCCAATTCCCTTTGGTCTGATAGGCCTTCATGCCATCCAAAGTGGTGTTTAAAAGATAGGGTGAATAGGAATCTTCTGTAACCATTTGTGAGTTTTCCGTCGTGCCGTGGATATAAAGACCGCCAATCGAATCGCGAATCTTGACGATATTGTTGATTGCCTCGTCATTCTTTTTGATGCAATGCAACGGTATCTGGTAAATCAAGATGCTGGAATTGCCGCTTTGGATTTCTTTCTTCAGCCACAAAAATTTATCTTTTTCAAGAACTGCCCGAAATGCTTTAGGTACCTGCAGCGAAATATTGAATTTTTCTTTCAGCTTTTTAGCATCCATCAATGACTTCTGGATGGTCTTTTGACTTACTTCAATTTCGGTCTGCTGCATCAGTGCAATTATTGCAGAGGCATTTTTTTCGAGATGGTCAATAATCATGGCCGTAGTATTTCCGGAAATATGGATAAGGTTTTGAGGAACGGCATATTGATTTTCGGAAATTTCAAATATATTCCTAGCCTCTTTTTTTATGTAGAGGATATTCCTGTTTTTGGCCAAAGTGCCTTCGAAAGCGTGAAGTGGGTATTGATTGATCGTAAAAAGCGGTTCTTCTTGCGGAAGTCCGTCAACTGGAGCTGCAAATTTTTTACGAATCGTGTCTCCTATTTCTCCTATCCAGAGCTTGTCATCAATAAAAACAGAAAGCGAATTTGTGTTTCCGATAGATTGTTTATCAGAAATTTTTTCTTCTTTTTGATTGCAGGAAAAGGCAAGAGTTACTAAAAATAAGAGCAATAGCTTTTTCATTGTGTTGCTTTTTGCAATGGAAAAGCTAAAATCCAAGGAAGATTATCCTTGGATTTTAAGCTTCATTCCAGGTTTGATGTTTTCGTTGCTAATATCATTCCATTTTTTGATATTTTCAACGGTAACTCCTGGATATTTTTTAGCAATGCTGAAAAGAGAGTCTCCTTTTTGAACTAAATATTGGTGTACTTTTGATGAAGATGCGATTTGTTGTTGTGCTTTTTCGGCTTTTGTTTCGATAACCGGAGCATTTTCATTCTTGATTAATTTTAGCTTACTACCAGAAAGAACATTGGTGTCTTCTAGATTGTTCCATTCTTTAATTTCGGCAACTGTCACGCCATATTTCTTAGCAATGGCATTTAGGTTATCGCCTTTTTGAACAACATAAAATTCTGATTCGTTTGCTTCTTTGTTATCATTGTCTTCAAGAACAGCTTCTTTAGATTTTGCTTCTTGTTTTTCAACAGCAGCAATAGCTGTTTCTGTAGTATCTTTAGTTTTTACAGCAGGTTTAGCTGTTTTCTTTACTGAAGTTGTAGCCACTCTTTCGCTAGTCACGATTTTAAGGTTGGCGCCTAGCATTACGTTGTTATTTTTAAGACGGTTCCATTTTTTGATTTCAGAAACTGAAACGCCATATTTTTGAGAAATCTCGCCAATATTATCGCCTTTCCTAACCTTATGGTATTTTGTCTTGGTAACTAATTTGCTTCCTTTTACGATTTCTGGCTCATCAGAATAATCTACGTATGGGCTTCTGGCTTCTGTAGAAGCAATAGCTGTTTCTGTCTGAGTGATTGCTGGAACATTTTGTTTTTTAGAGAAAAAAGGTTTTTCTCTTTTATCGTCTTCAATTTTCGCATACGCATAAATCTTGTCTTCATTAGACGTGAAAACGGCAATTTTTGGAAGCGGTAGTCTCAAGTAGCTGTTTTTCCCTTTGATGCTTGGAACGACATCTAATTTATACCCAGGATTCAAAAGCTTGATTTGTGATTCCGGAATGTCTAATAAATCAGAAATTTGCTTGAACGTCATTTCACGTTTCACCATTACCGTATCGGTAGCAAAATAGCTGATAGCGGCTCTTTTTGGCTCAATTCCGTGCTCTTTATGGTATTCGTAAATATACATGGTCGCTAAGAAAGCCGGAACGTATCCTTGCGTTTCTTTTGGAAGATTTTTTCTGATGTTCCAGTAATTTTGCTGACCTCCAGAACGTCTGATTGCTTTAGAAACGTTTCCAGGACCGGCGTTATACGAAGCCAAAACCAAATCCCAATCACCAAATATTTTATACATGTTGGAAAGGTATTGGCAAGCCGCTTCCGTCGCTTTCAAAGGATCGCTTCTTTCATCGACATAAGAAGAAACATCAAGGTTGTATTGTTTTCCGGTAGCAAACATAAACTGCCAAAGTCCTGTCGCTCCTACTCTTGATTTTGCATGAGGATTCAAAGCAGATTCTACAACAGCGAGGTATTTAATTTCTAACGGAACGTCGTATTTGGCAAGAGCGGCTTCAAACATCGGGAAGTAATATTCTGAAATTGCCATCAATCTTTCATAAGATCTCTTTCTGTTTTTCAAGAACGACTTGATGATGTTTTCCAACCCCTGATTGTATTCTATGTTGAAAGGAGATTTAGCATCCATTTCTTTCAAACGGGCTTTCAATAAATCGGTAGACAAATCGTAATCCACTTTTTCATCTGGGTTGATATTGGCAATATCAAATTCCATTTCTTTGAAAAGGTCTTGATTTGTCAATTCATCCATCCATTCCTTATCGACGCAAGAAGCAACTTCATGATCGACAAATGTGCTTTTTATAGAGTCTAAAACAGATAATTTCGGAGTAATAATTTGTGGTGTGATCTCTTGCGAAACGGCATCTTGCGCAAGAATATTTAAAGAGAAAAAGGGTACTAAAAGTAGTGTTATTTTTGTTTTATTCATAATAGGGAATTATAACTTATTATATTTCAAATAATTATACATATTGCAAACTTAACTTTTTATAACTAATTTTTAAAAGGTTTAGTATAAAAAAATTGTTTTTTAACGTAGTATCGCATCAATTCCAGGCAATGATTTGCCTTCAAGCATTTCAAGCATTGCCCCGCCACCAGTAGAAACATAGCTCATTTTAGGCTCTAATCCGAATTGTTTTACGGCCGCAACAGAATCGCCTCCTCCAACAAGAGAAAAAGCGCCTTTTTGAGTAGCTTCGGCAATAAATTCTCCTAAAGAGATGGTTCCATTTGCGAATTTTTCCATCTCAAAAACGCCTAACGGTCCGTTCCATAAAATTGTTTTTGATTCAAGGATTACTTTTTTGAAACGCTCTAATGATTCAGGTCCAGCATCAAGGCCTTGCCAGCCGTCAGGAATTTCATTTACATTTACGACTTGTGTTTCAGCATCATTAGAAAAAGCATTGGCTGCTATAACATCCACTGGAAGATGAATTTCTACATTTTTTTCTTTTGCTTTCTCCAAAATCTCAAGTGCCAGTTCTAATTTATCGTCTTCGCAAATCGAATCGCCTATTTTTCCGCCCAACGCTTTGATAAACGTAAAAGTCATCCCTCCGCCAATAATCATATGATCTACTTTATCAAGGATGTTTTCGATAACCGTGATTTTCGAAGAAACTTTCGATCCCCCTAAAACAGCAGTCACAGGCTTTTCGGAATTTTTCAAGACTTTATTCAAGCTCTCAATTTCTTTAGCCAATAACGTTCCGAAACATTTGTCATTAGGAAAAAACTGTGCGATAATTGTTGTCGATGCATGCGCTCTGTGTGCAGTTCCGAAGGCATCGTTCACATAAATATCTCCAAGCGAAGCGAGTTTTTTTGAAAAATCAATATCTCCAGCTTCTTCTTCTGAATAAAAACGAAGATTTTCCAGCAACAAGATTTCTCCTGGCTGTAAATTTTTCGCTGCTTCTTCAGCTACAGGACCAATACAGTCTTCAGCAAATTTTACTTTTTTACCAAGGACTTCCGAAATCTTGTCAAGAATATGTTGTAGAGAATATTTAGATTCTTTTCCTTTAGGTCTGCCTAGGTGTGACATTAAAATCACGCTTCCGCCATCAGCAAGAATTTTATCTATTGTTGGCTTTGCCGCTTCAATTCGAGTCGCATCCGTCACTTTAAAATTGTCATCTAGAGGAACGTTAAAATCGACTCTGATTAATGCTTTTTTATGGTTGAAATTGAAGTCATTCAAAGTTTTCATTGTAGTATCTTTTAGTGGATTTTTTTATTGGATTCACAAATATATGATTTTTAACGAACTAAAAAATATCAAAACATTTAAAATAAGCCTAAATTATTAGCGAAAACGTTATAATTGGCTAAAATCCGGCTCAACAAATTTGGATTTGAAAATTTTGTACATTTATTTCTTATTAAAATTTGCCTACGCTTCTAAAAGTAGCATTATACCTTTTGTTCCTCATTATCAAAAAAATAATCAATTCTTTCAAACCTATGAAACATTCCTTTTTATTTGATCTCGATGCAAAATATATTGTCATCTTTTTATTTTTTGCAATGCTTCTCGCAATTAATCTTGGTTATCGGTTTGGAGTTAAAAAAACAAAAACAGATTCTGATAATTCTGGCATCTTGTCTTCTTTGTTAGGTTTGCTGGCTTTGATTTTGGCTTTCACTTTCGGAATGTCGGGTTCAAGGTATGAAAATCGAAAAGCCAGCCTTATTGACGAATCCAATTGTATCGGAACAGCAATTTTGCGAGCAGATACTTATCCGGATAGTTTAAAAAAAGCATTTAAAATAGATTTTAGCAGCTATCTGGATTCTCGAGTTGCTTATTTTGAATCCGACAGAGATGATGCAAAAATTAATAAAGCTCTTGCAACATCAGCCGCTATCAGCCAAAAATTATGGACTAGAGCCGCCTCTTATTCCAAAGACAAAGAATTGTTTTTGCCCTCCAACATGATGCTTCCGGCTCTAAATAGCATGTTTGACTCTGCTTCAACTGCCAATGCTGCTTATAATTCTAATGTTCCAGAATCGATCGTATATCTATTGCTGATTTTTTCCGTGATTATCTCTTTCTATATTGGTTATAGCTCTGGTTTTAAGAAGAAGATTGACAAATTTTATATCTTGGGATTTTGCCTTTTAACCTCTATCGTAATCTACATCACTTTAGATTTGGACAGGCCTAGACGCGGTTCCATAAACATGCACAACGAGGTATTTTTGTTTAAAGATTTGAAGAACAGTTTATAAAATCGCGGCTTTTTAGATTTTTATAGGTCTGCCCGCTCTTCATCATTTTTCCCCTATATTTGCTCCATGCTATTTTCAGAAATCCTAGGACAAGAACATATCAAAAGTCATCTTACGAAAAGCGCTGATGCCGGAAGGATTCCGCACGCTCAATTGTTTGTTGGCCCAGAAGGTTGCGGTACTTTGCCCATGGCTTTGGCGTATGCTCAGTATGTCTTGTGCAAAAATTCTGGAGGAGAAAATCAAGGCGAAAATGAAGCTTGTAATGTGAAATTCAATAATATTTCGCATCCTGATCTGCATTTCATCTACCCTACTGTTTCAACCGACGATGTGAAGTCAAAACCTAAAAGCCTAGACTTCATAGCCGATTGGCGCCAATTTTTGCTCGAAAATCCATACGGCGGATTGTTCGACTGGTATAAATACCTAGGTGTCCAAAACAAACAGGGACTAATTCGTGTTGAAGACGCCCAGGAAGTATTGAAATCACTGTCGTTGAAGTCATACGAAGGTGGCTATAAGATCATGATTGTCTGGATGGCCGATAAGATGAATATTGAGGCTTCCAACAAACTTCTGAAAATTCTGGAAGAACCGCCCGAAAGAACGCTGTTTATCTTGATTTCTGAAGACGAAGAATCTATCATCCAAACGATCCGTTCCCGTTGTCAGGTTTTGCATTTCAATGGAATTCATGAAAATATAATTGCCAATGCTTTGGTTTCACGTGAAAATATGGATTTGCGTGAAGCAAAAAAAATCGCGCACCAAGCACAAGGAAATTTCAGCAAGGCATTGCATTTACTCCATGAAGACAGCGAAGAACAGCCTTTTGAGCAATGGTTTGTGTTGTGGGTTAGAGCTGCTTTTAGGGCAAAAGGAAACGCTGCCGCGATCAATGACTTGATTTCTTGGAGCGAACAGATTGCCGGCTTGGGACGTGAAGCGCAAAAGAAATTTTTGCATTTTTGTATCGAAATGTTCCGCCAGGCCTTATTGCTGAATTATCAAACGACAAGCCTTGTTTACATGGAACCCAAAGTGGAGAAATTCAAGCTGGAAAATTTTGCGCCATTCGTAAACGGCAACAATATTAACGACATATTTAAAGAGCTTTCCGATGCTGTCTATCACATTGAACGCAACGGAAATGCTAAGATTATCCTCACCGATCTATCTATTAAACTGACACGATTAATCCATAAAAAATAGCATTATGAACAACACTGCTTCTATTTTAATTTTGGTATTTTTAGCCGTAACCTTTTTACAATCAGGCTATGATAAGGTAATTGACTGGCAAGGAAACGTAGGCTGGCTCAAAGGTCATTTTGAAAAAACATTCATCAAAAATACCGTGCCGCAATCCTTGATGCTTATTTTAGTTCTAGAAATAATCGCAGGAATTCTTTGTGTTGCGGGTATCGTCGAGATGCTAGTGAACGGCGAAACGACGTTTGGCTTTTACGGTTCTGTTGTTTCTGCTGTTACCTTGATTTTCTTGCTTTTCGGACAAAGAATCGCAAAAGATTATGACGGTGCTAGGACAATTGCTATTTATTTTGTTCCTGCTATTTTAGGCGTATTTTACATGCAATAATTACAGCGAAGCTTTAAACAATTTCAGCTCGTCCCACGTAAATTTATTTCCGTATTTTTCTTTCAGTCCGTTGAGAGACTCTTCGTCGTAGCCGTCAAAAGCTTTGGCTAGCTCGCGAATTTTATCTTCTGGAAGAATGTCTGATATGGAAACCATTCCTGATTGTATTAATTTGGCAAAATGGTTGCTGACTGTCTGCTGCGTAAGCTTGCGAATGTCCGCAATTTCTGCCAAGGAATTTTTCTGAAGCCACAACTCGTACGTTTCTTCGACGGTAGATTTTTTAGGTTCTTTTTGAGCCTTTTTCTTAGGTGCATAGCGTTCTACTTCATAATCTTCTTCCACCAATGTAGCATGAGTTTTCTTGAATTCTTCTTTGATGGATTCTAATTTTTTCGATTTGTACAATCGTATTTCAGTCGAATCTAGATTTTCTTTGCAAATTTCAAGTTCAGAAGCGACAATTTCAATCAGCAACTTGGCTTTCAAAAGCCGCAAGATTGCCTTGGTCTGCAGTTCTTCTAACGCATAAAGTTCTTGGAAAAATGCTTTAGCTTTCTTGACGCGTTTCACTTCTTCCAATTTCCATAAGATTTCATGCTCAAGTGCATCCATAGGCTTCATGAAATAATCATGAGCCGCATTTATTCTTTCTAAAACAAATTGGATATCAAATGCTTCGCCATAGAATAATTTGTCTAGCTGACGCATGAATTTTGCTGCCGGTTCTACAATAGATCCAATGGTTTCTGCCTGCCGCTTTGCCCATAGCATGTGCTTTGACTTTTCTGATTTTTCAGCATCATCGTTATAGCTGTATTGGTGGTTGCGCCACTCTTGAGCCAATTCTTTCCAATCAAAACTGTTTTTCAGATAGTTATGGACAAAACTTGTGGTTTCTTTTTGCAATGAAGCTTGAAGAAAATCTTCTGAAGCTTTATTCATCGAATACTGCACTACATCTTGATCGTTCGAAATGCCATTCATCTGTAGCGGAGAAAGCAAAATAAGCCCCTCTAACGAACGAAGTCTCGAAAGCGCCACATACGCCTGTCCAGGAAGGAAAACTTGCGATACGTCAAGCGCAGCTTTATCAAATGTCAGTCCTTGGCTTTTATGCACGGTTATCGCCCAGGCTAATTTAATCGGATAGTGCGTAAATGTTCCTAAAATTTCCTCATCAATTTCTTTCGTATCTGGATTAACAAGATATCGGATGTTCTTCCATTCATAACGCTCTACTTCAATCGTCTTGTTTTCATCTGGAAAATGAACCAAAATCTCTTGTTCCGATAACGATTTTATGATGCCCATCTTTCCGTTGAAATAGTTTTTTTCTAGCGAGAGATCATTTTTGACGAACATGATCTGTGCTCCTATTTTGAGGTTTAGCTTTTCTTCGACAGGGAAAATTTTTTCTGGAAAATCGCCCACAATTTCAGGCAGGTACTTCATTTCCTTTCCTTGCAAATCCGCTAATGATTGAATATTCATGGCATCGGCTTTTGCATTATGGGTCGTCAGTGTAATATAGCCCTTGTTTTCCTTTAGGTCAAAATCGGGCTTTACGTATTGGTTTAGGTTCTTAATGTCTTCAGAATCAATTTGATTATTGCGAAGATTGTTTAAGATTGAGATAAATTTATCGTCCGTCTGACGGAAAATTTTCGAAAGCTCGATATATAAAGGCGGATATTGCTGTATAACATGCGAATGGAAAAAGAATTTTCCTCTATAATAATTTCGTAACGTTTCCCATTCTTCATTTCTGATTACCGGCGGAAGCTGGAGCAGATCGCCAATAAACAAAACTTGCACTCCGCCAAAAGGAAAGTCTTTTCTTCTTATGCTCCTCATTGTAAAGTCAATAGCATCGAGTAAATCGGCTCTAAGCATGCTGACTTCATCGATTATCAGTAATTCCATGTTTACGATAACCGATTTTTTAGGTCCAGCCATCCTAAAATGGCGCCTCAGCGTATCTTTAGTTTCGAATTTTACAGTGTCGGAAAAGTGTGGAGCCTTGTTATATTCTGGTATAAATCCGGCAAAAGGTAACTGAAACATCGAGTGAATCGTTACGCCTCCAGCGTTTAAAGCCGCTATTCCGGTAGGAGCTACAACCACAGTATTCTTATGAGTAGATCGGATGATTTCGCGCAAAAGCGTCGTTTTTCCGGTACCTGCTTTTCCTGTCAGAAATAAAGAGCGCTGGGTCTGGTTGATGAATTTTAACGTGTAGATTGCTTCTTCGGATAGTTCGTGCATTGGCTTATATTTTTCGAAATCGAAAAGTAGTCAATTTTGGATAATTATGCTAAAAAAAATGCCTTCACTTCGGAAGGCATTTAATTGATTTTTATTTTTTCTCTTCGGCTTTCGCTTCGTCCTTTTCTTCGGTTTTTGCTGGAGCTTTATAATTGTCGTTCAATTCCTTAACGATCTTATCTGTAAGATCTAACTGATCTTTTGCATACAGGATTGTCGCTGCATCGCCAGTTCCATAGATATACGTATAGCCGTTTTTCTTGCCATACTCTTTGATGTATTTTCTTACTTTGCTTACAACAGAATCTCTTTCAACTGCGGCTTCTTGTTGCAATTGCTGGCTCATAGCTTGCTGAGCATACGTTAATTGCTGTTCTTTTTTCTGCAATTCTGCTCCTTTTCTTTGTGCCCATTCTTGTCCGTTTGCTTGTGCATTTCTACGGAAATTATCAGCTTCATCTTGGAATTTTTTTACTTCATTTTGAAGTTCTCTGCCCATCACTTCAGACTTTTCTTTGAATTTGGCCTGAAGATCTTTTGACTCTGTATATTCATCCATCAATTTTACAGTATCAATATAGGCTGTTTTTTCAGATGTTGCTTTTTCCTCAGCTTTGTTGCAAGAAAATAATGAGATTGCAATTGCAATTGCTACTATTGATTTTTTCATTCTATTAGGTTCTTTTTTTAATTGGGCTCAAAAATAGGAAAAAAAAAGTTATAAATGCTTAAAGTGTTAATTTTCGATGTTTTTTCAAGCCATAAAATTAACCTATTGCTTTAAAAATACATATAAATTATTACTATTGAAATTGGATTCAAATAAAGCGTTTTGAGGCACTTTCTAAAACAGGCAATATATTTCGATGTTTAGGAAGAAAATAAACTATTAGGTGTTTTTATTTTAATTTTTAGCGCTTTTTAGCACATAAATGTGTGAAGAATATTCAAAATTTCGCTTTGCTTTCCAATTTGACTTCAAACCGACAAAAAATGCTTTTACAAAATTCATTTTTCCAGTTTTATATTTTTCGGAAAGAAGGCTGACATAAAAAGAGTCGAATTTCATCGGCAAGATTTTTACCAGCTCAATATTTTCTTTTTGAAATAATTTTCGAATAGCTGTTTTTGAAAAATGCCAAAGATGTCTTGGAACATCATAAGCTGCCCAAAATTCTTTATAATGATTCGCATCATACGATTTGAAATTTGGAACCGCTATAATAATCGAACCATTCGGCTTGAGCAGTCTTTTTAATTCTTTAATCTGATCTTCCAAATTTGGTACATGTTCGAGCACATGCCACATGGTTATGATATCAAATGAATTATTTTCGAAATCAGAGGTATTTAGTTTCAATTCTATTCCTTTTTGATTTGCAATAAATCTTGCTTTTTCACTTGGTTCAATTCCTACAGCATTCCAACCATTATTTTTTGCAACCGAAAGAAAATCGCCTGTGCCTGCACCAATATCTAAAAGCGCTCCTTTTTTATCCTGTAGATTATTAATCAGTGATACTTTATTTTTTAAAGCGATATTTTTTATAAAATGATATGCTTTTTCAAAAAGAGAGCGTTTTCCATCTGTATGCGAAATATAATCTTCGCTTTCGTAATATCTCGATAGATTTGCTGCATCAGGCTGAGGTGAAGTCACCAGCATATCTAAATTTTCATCATATAACAATTCGAAAATTTCTTTTGAAACAGAATTATCTTTTACGGTTTGGAAATGCTTGAGATTTGTTGAAATCATTATTTAATTTGAATGTATTCGTCTTTGAGATTTTTGAGGTAAGTCGTTGCCATGTTTTGTAAAATGGATTTATTCGAAAGACAATCTTCGTTAAATTCACTAATCATTGAAATAGCAATAAATTTTGGCTGTCCGCCAACAATGTTGGCAATATTCTCTTGGTTCTTTGCTGCAAAATTAGAAATTCCGAAATATTTGTCAAATTCTGAATTTTCATAAACTACCATCTTATATCTGGCACCATCGATGGTAATCCAAAATTCTCGAGTCAGATAATTGTCTAGCTTGTACTTGATAGCAAGGAATTGTTCAAACGGGAGATTCGTCACATTATTTTCAAAGATAAATGCATTCAGTGGTTTTGTACCAAGAATTTCTTTTCCGTTTTCAGCAATATAATAGTCGTCTATTTGATAACCCGCTTTTGCTCCTATGCAACTCTGTAAAATAAAAATTATCAAAAGAATCGAAGTGATTCCTTTGATAATGCGGTTTTGAGTGATTCGTTCCACGTGAAACATATTATCTTCCCATGTGAATTAATAATACAGAAATATCGCTTGGCGACACACCGCTGATTCGAGAAGCCTGTGATAAAGTCACCGGACGAATCTTTTTGAACTTCTCACGAGCTTCATGCGACAATGATTTAATTTTATCATAATCGAAAGATTCCGGAATTTTTACGTCTTCCAAACGTGTCAGCTTATCAGCGTTATTTTTTTCTTTTTCGATATAGCCAGAATATTTCACTTGGATTTCGGCTTGTTCAAGTACTTCTTTATCCAGATTCTTTTCTTCGATGTATTTTGCAACTTTTTCAAATTTTAGAATATCATCTAAATCAATTTGTGGACGAGAAAACACTTTAAACATTTTATCGGGTTGCGAAATCAACGCTGAACCTTTTTCTTCAAGAATCGGATTTGTTTCTGCTACCGTCACGCTGGTTTCTTTAAAGAAGTTGACAATCGCTTCTGATTCTTTTAGCTTTTTCTCCATTTTTCTCATACGTGTTTCGGATGCCAATCCAATTTCATAAGACATTGGAGTTAATCTGAAATCTGCATTATCTTGGCGAAGTAATGTTCTGTATTCTGCACGCGAAGTAAACATTCGATAGGGTTCTTCTGTACCTTTCGTGATTAAGTCATCGATTAAAACGCCAATATACGCTTCATCTCTTCGTAAAATCAAAGGATCTTTTTCATGCACTTTTAAATGCGCATTAATTCCTGCCATTAATCCTTGAGAAGCGGCTTCTTCATAGCCTGTGGTTCCATTAATCTGACCGGCAAAATACAAACCTTCTACAAGCTTTGTTTCTAGCGTATGTTTTAGCTGTGTCGGCGGGAAATAATCATATTCGATTGCATAACCTGGACGGAAGAATTTCACGTTTTCAAAACCAACGACGGATCGCAGCGCTTTAAATTGGACTTCTTCAGGAAGCGATGTAGAAAATCCATTTACATAGACTTCTACCGTATTCCATCCTTCGGGCTCGACAAACAATTGGTGCCTGTCTTTGTCAGCAAAACGGTTGATTTTATCTTCAATCGACGGACAATATCTTGGGCCAAGACTCTGAATCCTTCCATTAAACATTGGAGAACGGTCAAAACCTTCACGCAATAAATCGTGTACTTGCAACGACGTATACGTCATATGACACGATTTTTGGTGCGTCAGCGGCTTGGTTTCATCCGAATACGAGAACTTATCAGGAATTGCATCACCAGGCTGTTCTTCCATCTTAGAATAATCGAGCGAACGCCCATCCACACGTGGAGGCGTTCCTGTTTTCATTCTACCTGATGTAAATCCAGCACGAACTAAATCTTCTGTAATTCCGTAAGCAGCTCCTTCTCCTGCTCTTCCTCCACCAAATTGTTTTTCTCCAATATGAATCAATCCATTCAAAAATGTACCATTGGTCAGGACAACGGATTTGGCTTTGATTTCAATCCCAAGCGATGTCTTGATTCCTTTTATCTTTCCATCTTCGATAATCAATCCCTTAACCATTTCTTGATAGAAATCAAGATTAGGTGTTCTTTCGAGCATCAATCGCCACTCTTCAGCAAAACGCATTCTGTCGCTCTGAACTCTTGGCGACCACATCGCAGGTCCTTTTGATTTATTGAGCATTTTGAATTGAATGGCTGTTTTGTCGGAAACAATTCCGGAATAACCACCCAAAGCGTCAATTTCTCTCACGATTTGTCCTTTCGCAATACCGCCCATCGCAGGGTTGCAGGACATCTGTGCGATGTTCTGCAGGCTCATGGTAACCAATAAGGTTTTTGAGCCCAAATTCGCCGCTGCCGCGGCGGCTTCTGAACCAGCATGCCCGGCTCCAACAACAATCACATCGTATGTATCTTGAAACATTTTATTTTCTCCTTTTCGATTTCAAAAAGCTGAAATCTTGTTTTGTTCCACGTGGAACGTTATTCTAAATTGTGTGTATTTGAAAAGATGTTTAAGCTATTGTTTCACGTGGAACATCGCTATTTTCTCTTCTTCTTTTTGACGCATCTTGAGCTCGTCTTCTTCCGATTTGTCTTTGTAGCCCGCATAGTGCAATATACCATGCACAAGAACTCTTTTTAATTCCTCATCAAAACTTACATTAAAGTCCTTAGCATTGTCAGCAACTCTTTCAACAGAAACAAAAATATCGCCATGCAGCTCATTCCCTACACTATAATCGAAACTGATAATGTCTGTTAAAGTATCATGATCTAGATATTCAACATTTATTTTATGGAGGTATTCATCATCACAGAAAATATAATTGATATCTCCTTCTTTCTTTGATTCCGAAATGATCACATTAGAAAGCCATTCAGAAATAGCCGTTTCATCTGATAATTCAAAATCGGTTTCATAATTAAAACTAATCATCTTTCCTAAAATATTCTTGAACCTTCTGGTTATAATTTGGCCGCAAAGGTAGTGTTTGTCTGTTTAATATCTCAATACTATTCAAATATTGCTTTAAAGCAGGAGATACAGCATTTGTCAGGTTGTTATAGTCCTTTTTGTTTGTTTGTGATTGGCGCTTTTTCTCTTCTCCTTGCTGCTGGATAGCATTATCTAATTTCAGCAATTCATGCTTCAGATTTAGCATCTTTTGGAGCGTCTCATTTTTAAAACCTTTATTCAGCAAATCTTTTTCAATCTGCTTCATCTGGTTCAAAGCGTTCTGTCCGTTACCACCCATGCCTTCTTTCTCTAAAGCTTTCTGCAATGCATCACGAAGACGCTGCTGTTC
This sequence comes from Flavobacterium sp. N2550, assembly GCF_025947265.1. Taxonomy (NCBI): domain Bacteria; kingdom Pseudomonadati; phylum Bacteroidota; class Flavobacteriia; order Flavobacteriales; family Flavobacteriaceae; genus Flavobacterium; species Flavobacterium sp. N2550. Next base: position 842,933 of record NZ_CP110007.1, read on the forward strand.
TTTATAAATCTCTAGTACCTTACCAGCATCGCCTTCTCCATCTTCACCACCTTCACCTTCATTGGCACCTTTCTTTCCGTCTTTGCCTTTGCCTTCTTTACCGGGTTTTCCATCCTTACCTTCTTTTCCTTCTCCAGGCTTCTCACCTTTCTTCATTCCTTCTTTCATCTTCTCGCCCAAGCCTTGCTGTTTCTGAATAATGTCTGGAAGTTGCATACCCTCGCCTTGTCCTTGTTTTGGCTTGCCAGAACCTGATCCAGACATTTGCATCTGCATTTGCATATTGTTCAGAATCTCACTTAAAAAGTCAGCTAATTTGTTTGATGAAGCCACGGCATATTGTTGATGCGAAACTCCTTTTGGAATTTGTGCCTCAGATAAATTCTCCAAAGATTTATCGATGTTATAGTGTACATTACCCACTTCTGTTGTGATGTTCTCACCTATTTTTGGATTTCTCAAAGACATGGCAAAAAGGCTATCATCAACATGCTTGAACTGTTGTTTTAAATCTTGCTGTATTTTTAAGTTTTTATTGAATGACAATGACCCTTTTTTAAGGCCTTTAAAATTCTTCATCAGGTCTTCTTGTGAGAAAGAATAGGCTAAAAGATTATCCAAAATCTGACGCAGCATTTTAACATCTTCTTCAAGTTGTTCCATTTCTCCACCAGCCATACTTTCCATCATATTACCGCTCATCTTTTTCATCTTCTGGGCGGCGCTTTTTTGTTTAGGCTTTGCCTTAGCTTTCTGATCTTTTTTCAATTCATCAGAGGCCTTTTTTAAATCTTCATCAATACTTTTCTCAGTCTGCTCGTCTTTTGGAAGATCAATCGGTTTTTTTAATTCTTGATTGTCCTTTTCAAGCTGCTCTAATTCCTTCTGAATCTTATCAAATTCTTTATTAATTTCTTCTTGTTTTTCAGCTGAATTCTCTTTGTCTTTATTAGACAAATCTTCTTGTTTTTCTGAAAGCTTGTCTAATTTATCTGCTAGTTGTTCTGCTTTCTTTTCAACATAAAACTTCTTTGTCAGTTCAACCAACTGTTCTAAATTTTTAGTTTGATTTTTAGAGCTCTGCTTGAACTTATCAATCTTTTCGAAAAGCTCTTCTTCTTTTAATTTTTCGGATAGTTTTTGCAACTCATCCAAAAGCTTTTCATTCTTTTCTATTTCCTTCTCAGCCTTTTCTAAGCGTTCTTTCAATTCTTCTTTGAATTCATCTTTCTTGTCGGTCTTAAACTTATCCAAGTTGTCTTCCATCTTCTTAGAAAACTCTTTCATCATTTGCTCTTGCTGCTTCTGACGCTGAATAAATTCATTTACTTTTTGCTGATCTTTGAATTCTAGATTCGTTTTTTCTTTCCCTAATTTTTGAAGCTTGTCTAGTTCTGAAAGCTGTTTATCTTGATTTTTAATTGATTTTTCAAGGCTGTTGATGTTGTCATTTTGCTGTTGCAGATTCTGTTCTTCTTTCTCTTCAACAGTAGCCAACCTATCAGAAAAAACTGAAGATTTAGTAGACTTGTAATTGTGCAAAGCATCATTATCAAAGACCTCAAAATAGTACTCATACGAAACTCCTTCTTCTACTGGAATCTGTCCTGGAAACGAAAAGATAAATTGATCGAAGACATCCTTTTTTACAGGAAGTTCCATTTTCTTAGCTTCATTCGTTTTACCTTTTGGATAAAAAACAATCTGTAGTTTTGACAGACCGTTATCATCCGAAACTTGTCCGACGATTACATTTTGGTTCAGTTTTAAACTATCGGGAGCATTGTTGACAGCAATAGTTGGGAACTGATCTTTGATTACAGAAATCTGATAATTCAGCTTTTCGTAATGCTTTACTTTAGCATTGGAAGTCAAAATTTGATATTCGGTGTTCTGATTTATGTTTTTTGTGATCTGAAATGTATTTTCATTAGCTAAAAATGGCGTAATTGTTTTTAAATCAGACCATTCCACTGATTTAGTAGCCAAAGTACTTACTTTCCAAGTCACTTTTGTTCCTTCTGGGACGATTGCATTACCGGAACCTTGAATTGTTTCCGATTTCATATTCAAATACGATGGAAAATTCAAGACCATTTCAAAATTAGCAATGGTCGGAACCGCTACAACAGCCAATTCATAATCTTTAGAGCTTACTTCATTGGCTTCGATATGAAAGCTGATGTTTTTGGCCGGCTTTGTAAACTTGTATTCAAAAACGCCTGGCTTTGTACTTTCCATGAAATAACTTTCTCCATCAATAAAAATCATGGCGTTTTCTGGAACGACTTTGCCTTGTGATTTAACCTGCAATACAAAATCATTTCCCTGTTCTGTCTGCAAAGATGGATTAGTAACCAGAAATGAAAAAGGAGCCGGCGGTGAAAAACGTTCGTTATATCGCACTACCCTATTGAAGCTTTGCGTAATCATATCGCTGTTCCCTGATATCAAAAAGAAAGCAAAAAACAAAATTGGAATAATTGCCCAAGGAAGGTATTTTATGTTGCCTTTAAAATTTATGGCATTTCCAAACGGAATCGGATGTAACGTTTTTGCTTTTTGGTCAATTGAAGCTAATAGTAATTCCGACTGGTTTTTATCGTTTGATAATTGGAGAAAATTTTTCAGCTTGTCATCTACTTCAGAAAAATGATTTCCAATGATACTGGATGCTTCTTCATAGTTGATTCCTTTTTGAAGCTTGAATAATTTGAAAAGCGGAAACAGTATAAATCGGAACAAAAGAAAAAGTTCCACGAGGATAAATGTCCAAAACAAAATGGTTCTTCCAAGCGGTTTCAGCCAAAGAAAATACTCGACAAATAATGTGAATAGCAAATACAGCAATCCTAATCCAACAAAGAAAATTAATCCTTTGAGGAGTTCGTTCGTGTAAAACTTTTTGATGAAAGCTTCTAATTTGTCGTATATCAATGCTTTATTTTCCAAAATCTTGAATGGTTTCTTTATAACCGATAAAAGTAATAATTTATATTAATATGAAAGGTTAAAATTTAGGCCTTCAATTTTAGTTGACAGATAGGTAATTTATGGCAAAGACTTTACTCAAAACTGATATTGACTAACCGACAACATTTAACTAAAATCGTATCTTTGCAGCAAAATTTATTAAAATGTCTAGACCTATTCGTGTTCGTTTTGCCCCAAGTCCAACAGGACCTTTGCATATTGGTGGCGTAAGAACTGCCCTTTTCAATTATCTGTTTGCTAAAAAACATGGTGGCGTTTTTTATCTTCGTATTGAAGATACCGACCAAAATCGTTTTGTTCCTGGTGCTGAAGCTTATATTTTAGAAGCTTTAGAATGGCTTGGAATTGCTCCGGATGAAACAGTCGGAAAGAATGAAAAATTTGGTCCTTACCGCCAAAGCGAAAGAAAACATTTGTATAAAGAATATGCCGACCAATTGGTAAAATCGGGTTGGGCTTATTATGCTTTTGATAGTTCTGAAGATCTAGACCAATTGCGTAAAAATGAAGAAGAACAAGGAAAGACTTTTATATACAACCACGGAAATCGTGAACAGCTAGACAATTCGTTGACTAATTCTGCTGAAAAAACAGCGCAGCGAATTGCAGATGGTGAAGAATATGTAATCCGTTTTAAAACTCCGGTAAATGAAATTTTGCACTTGAACGATATGATTCGCGGTGAAGTTAAATTTGATACCAATCTTTTAGACGATAAAGTGCTATTCAAGGGTGACGGAATGCCAACCTACCATTTAGCAAACATAGTAGATGATCATTTGATGGAAACATCACACGTAATTCGTGGGGAAGAATGGTTGCCTTCAATGCCGTTGCACGTTTTGTTATACAGAGCATTCAATTGGGAAGCTCCAGAATTTGCACATTTGCCATTGATATTAAAACCTGTCGGAAACGGAAAATTATCAAAAAGAGATGGCGACAAACTTGGATTTCCTGTATTTCCTTTGGAATGGAAAGATCCGAGCTCAGGCGAAATATCTTCAGGGTATAGAGAAAAAGGATTCTTGCCAGAAGCTGTTATCAACTTTTTAGCATTATTAGGCTGGAGTTCAGGAACCGACCAAGAATTGTTTACACTTGACGAATTAGTAACTCTTTTCGACTTAGGACGCGTTCATAAAGCCGGAGCCAAATTCGATCCCGAGAAAAACAAATGGTTCAACCATCAGTATTTCCAAAGAGCAGACAATAAAGTCTTGGCACACCAGCTTTCCCATATATTGGTCGAAAAAGGAATTAACAAACCGATTGAGTTTGTAACAGAAGTGGTTCGTTTGGTAAAAGAACGCGCAACATTTGCTTCAGAACTTTGGGAGTTGTCAGAATTTTTCTTCGAAGCACCAACGTCTTATGATGAAAAAGCATCCAAAAACTGGAAACCAGAAACAGCGGAATTGATGGAAAAATTGATTGTTGTTTTAGAAAATACTTTAGACTTTTCAACAGAAAATGTCGAAAACACAGTTAAAGCCTGGATGACTGAAAATGAAATCGGAATGGGCAAAATCATGCAACCGCTTCGATTGAGTTTAGTGGGTTCTTTAAAAGGTCCTCACCTATTCGACATCATTAGCTTGATTGGAAAAGAAGAAACAATAAGACGAATCCAAAAAGCGATAGCAAGCTTGAAATAATAAATTAATTAAGCCTTCCAGAAATGAGAGGCTTTTTTTGTACCTTAACCCAATTAACTTTTAAACACTGTATTATGGACTTAAACATTCCTTTGTATGTATTTTTATTCTTCGCCTTATTTATCTTCTTTTCTTCGTTTTTTACGGTAAAACAACAGACTGCGGCAATCATCGAACGTTTTGGAAAATACCAAAGCATCCGTCATTCTGGTTTGCAGTTAAAAATTCCAGTAGTAGATAAAATCGCAGGCAAGATCAATTTGAAAATCCAGCAACTTGACGTTATCATCGAAACAAAAACGAAAGAAAACGTATTTGTGAAAATGAAAGTCTCGGTACAGTTTAAAGTAATCCAAGATAAGGTATATGAAGCATTTTACAAGCTCGAATATCCTCACGACCAGATTACATCTTATGTATTCGACGTAGTACGTGCAGAAGTCCCAAAATTGAAATTAGACGATGTTTTTGAAAGAAAAGACGATATTGCCATCGCTGTAAAACGTGAATTGAACGAAGCCATGACGACGTATGGTTATGATATCATCAATACATTGATTACGGATATTGACCCTGATATCCAAGTTAAAAATGCAATGAACCGTATCAATGCGGCCGATAGAGAAAAATCTGCAGCAGAATACGAAGCAGAAGCAGGAAGAATCAGAATCGTGGCAAAAGCAAAAGCCGAAGCCGAAAGCAAAAGATTGCAAGGACAAGGTATTGCTGATCAAAGACGCGAAATTGCTCGTGGGTTGGTAGAAAGTGTCGATGTTTTGAACAAAGTAGGAATCAACTCCCAAGAAGCTTCTGCTTTGATTGTTGTTACGCAGCATTATGATACGTTACAGGCAATTGGTGCTGATACTAATTCAAACTTGATCTTATTGCCCAATTCTCCTCAAGCGGGAAGCGATATGTTGAATAATATGGTTGCCTCATTTACTGCTTCAAATCAAGTTGGAGAAGCTATGAAACGTGGTGCTAGAAAAAGCAATGAAGTAAAAAGAAGTTCTATTTCTCCTCAAGACCATTCGCATAGGGACGAGCATAATACTCCAGATGACACGATTACTCCTGCAGAATAATTTTAGAAATTAATACATAAAAAAAGAGGCCCAAATGGCCTCTTTTTTATTATAAACGAAAAATCTTTTTCGTCAGATATGCTATCCCGACATTTTTAAGCGGTCCGGATAAGCTTCCAATTATATTCAAGGCTATACCGGGTACAGTTCCTAAAATGTTTTTAGCCGTAAAACTATCTTTAGTCTCATGAAAACTTTTGTTCATTTTTTCATAAGCCAAATCTTTTTCTACTTTCAAAATCTGTAATTCCCTATTTATTTCCTCGTAAGAAGAATAATTTTTTACTTGCATAAGGCTTTCCATTTAGTATTTTTTGAAAAATAATTTCGAAAATGTTCTTAGAATTGGGCCTTCAACAATCTTATCTTGTGTGTAATATACCAACAAAGCAAGAACGAAATAGATGGCGCCAACAATCAAGAATCCATACGCAAAATTATCAAGACTATATCCAATCGCTAGTGCTAATGCAATTGAAAAAAATAGGGTTACAATCACCAACATAATGCTCAACATGAATAATTTGAGCATTAACGTGGTAGATTTCATTGCAAGTTTGAAACCCCAAAGTTTATAGTAAGCAATATTAGCATCTAAAAATTCTTTGGCGCGGTCTTGCAGGTCGTCGGTGTTTTCTTTTATTTTTTCAAATGCCATAGAGCAATTTTTTTATTTTTTGTTGGCTGCGGCAGCTTGTGCTTTTAAATCAGATAGTTTTTTTTTCTAAAGCAGCAATTACATCTTCTTTGGTGTCTTGAGCGTTTGCAACTAATTCATCAAATCCAGATTCCAAATCAACTTTGGCTTTTGAAAATTTGCTTTTTACCTGATCAGACAATTGGTTGAATTTATTTTGCAATTCGTCTTTTTGGTTGTCAAATCCGTCTTTGATTTTTTTTCTTGTTTTTTCACCTTTGTCTGGCGCAAATAAAATTCCTACTGCTGCACCAATTGCAGCTCCTGCTAATATTCCGATAACTGTGTTTGATCTTGACATAACTTTTTTGATTTTTTAGGTTAATAATTTAAAGTTACATTTAATTTTAACATTTTGATGTTAATAACCAGTTAAAGTATCCTCAAGTTTTCTAAAACTTAAATAACTCAATTATAATAAAGTTTCTTAGTCGTGGTCATATATTTTCCTTCACTTTTAAAAATAATGGCTTATAATTAATTTATGAAGGTCGATTTTGATTATTAAAAACTATATAATTTAAAATTTCAATAGAATATTACAATAATAGAAAAAGCTCCATATTTGGGAGCTTTTCATTTATAAAACTTATTATTTAGAATTTCTAATTTTCAGAAAGCAAATTTAAAACCTGCTCATTTTTTTCTGAATTTTTCAACTCTAAAAGGTGAGAAGAAAATTCACTGAAATTTATTATATCCTTTTTTAAATTTTTAATCACTTCCAATCTTACAAATGGCGATTCGCTTTTTAAAGACATTGAATATAATTTATGCAAGATCTCTAATTCGATATCTGAAGTTTTCAGGTTGGAATATTTCAAAAGAAAATTAGAAAACAACAAAGAGCTTTTATTATTGTTGATGTTCTTCTTCAACGTATTTTGCAATAAACTGAAATTTGAAACATTTTTTAGCTCCTCTCCTATCGCTTTTTCAACTGAATTTCGCTCTTCATCTGTCGCAACTTTGAAATATTTGTTGATTTCTTTCAGCGAATTATTGATAATATTTTCTTCTTTTTTGCCCTTTTCTTCCCAAGTATCTTTTAAGGCAACTGTTCTATTAAAAACTAATTTTTCTGCTGTAGAATCCTTATCTACAGTAAAATAACCCAATCTTTGGAACTGGAATTTGTCTTCATTTTTAGCATCTTTCAAGCTTGGTTCCAAATAACCAGTAATTACTTGAAGCGAATTCGGATTCACAAATTCTAAGAAGTCTTTCCCTTTATGAGTATCAGGAGATTCGTCAGTAAAAAGTCGGTCATACAAACGTACTTCAGCTTCAATCGCATGTGCAATTGAAACCCAGTGCAAAGTTCCGGAAACTTTTCTTTGGCTCGCTTCTGTTCCGCTGCCGCTTAAACTATCCGTATCATAAGTGACGTGAATTTCCGTAATGTTTCCAGCAACATCTTTTACAACACTTTCACCTTTAATAATATAGGCATTTTTCAAACGTACTTCTTTTCCTAAAGTCAGACGGAAAAACTTACTGGTTGCTTCTTCTAAAAAGTCTTCTCTTTCTATATACAATTCTCTTGAAAAAGGGACTTTTCTGAATCCTGCGCTTTCATCTTCTTGGTTGTTTTCTGCATCAAGCCACTCTTCTTTTCCTTCAGGATAATTCGTAATAACCAGTTTAATAGGATCTAAAACGGCCATAACGCGAGGCGCTGTTTTATTCAAATCTTCACGTATGCAGAATTCTAAAACAGAAACATCAATCAAGTTATCACGCTTTGCAATACCAATTGTGTTCGCAAAATTGCGGATAGAAGCTGGCGTATACCCTCTTCTTCTTAATCCGGAAACGGTTGACATGCGCGGATCATCCCATCCGTTAACATGCTTATCTTCTACTAATTTTAAAAGTTTTCTTTTGCTTACAACGGTATGCGAAAGGTTTCTTCTGGCAAATTCTCTTTGTTTCGGACGAACCTTTTTATCATCATAAATTTGGTCTAAAAACCAATCGTATAATTCTCTGTGAGGCAAAAATTCTAGCGTACAAAAGGAGTGTGAAATCTCTTCAAGATAATCGCTTTCTCCATGAGCCCAGTCGTACATTGGATAGATTTTCCAATCGTTGCCTGTTCTATGGTGATGCTTGTGTAAAATACGGTACATGATCGGATCACGCATCAACATATTTGTTGATTTCATGTCGATTTTGGCTCTCAAAATATGCGAACCTTCCGGAAATTCGCCGTTTTTCATTCTTTCGAACAGATCAAGGTTTTCTTTCACAGAACGATTTCTGTATGGACTATCAACTCCGGGAGTCGTAGGCGTCCCTTTTTGGATGGCCATTTCTTCAGAGGTCTGGCTATCTACATAGGCTTTTCCTTTTTTGATAAATTCAACTGCCCAATCGTATAATTGCTGGAAATAATCAGAAGCATAACATTCGTGCGCCCATTGATATCCTAGCCACTGTACGTCTCTTTTGATTGCATCTACAAATTCCTGCTCTTCTTTGGCAGGATTCGTATCGTCAAAACGAAGGTTTACAGGTGCTTGATAATCAATACCCAATCCAAAATTCAGAGCAATCGAACTTGCATGGCCGATGTGCAAATAACCATTTGGTTCAGGCGGGAAACGAAAACGTAATTTCTGTTGAGACAAGCCATTTTTAATGTCTTCTTCAATGATTTGCTCAATAAAATTCAGTGTTTTTTCTTCTGATGCCATATTTATAAATTAAGAGCGCAAAGTTATTCATTTTGGCGTGAAAAAGCCTAATTTTTATTCTTTAATGCCTAATTTTGGAGTACGAAATTGTCTAAAAAGTAAATCCTTTCAGATTGAGGCTAACCTTCTGAAATCAAAAATCATAACTATATCATGGGAATCATCAAGCTCAAAAACATCAGAACTTATTCTTTTCACGGTTGCTTAGTAGAAGAAAGCAAAATCGGATCCGATTATTCCGTGGATTTGGAAATCAAAGCCGATATGCGAAAACCGATGGAAACTGATGAATTGGAAGACACTGTTGATTATGTGCATCTCAATAAAATAGTAATGGAAGAAATGGCTGTCCGTTCTAAGCTTTTAGAGCATGTAGCGCATAGAATCGTACAGCGTATTTTTAGAGAAATTGCTTCAGTTTCAAGAATAATCGTTTCGGTTTCAAAAATAAATCCCCCAATCGGTGGCGACGTTGAAGCCGTGACCATCCAGATTGAGGAATATAGAAGCTAATTTATTTTTTAACCTTGTATTTCTTTTCTTTGTAAAGATCTGAAGCTGCTGTAACATGAGCTAAGGCATCTTTTGCCAGTTCTTCGTCTAATTTCATTGGAGTCAGAACGGAATCATTTTCAATTTTAAATTGTAAAGGTTTTTTGTTCGGCTGCATGATAACGACTTGGTCTTCTACACGGAACGCATTGATATCGTGAAACTGCATGATTGCTCTTCCTTTTGTTTCTGGCTTGATATCATGGATGTTTCTTCCTGGCATGGGCGTCTGAACTTTCATTCCAATCATGCTTAATAATGTTGGCGGAATATCAATTTGGCTGCTTAATTTGGCATATTTTTCTCCTTTTGGAACTTGAGGACCAATAATCAAAGCCGGAATCCTAAACTTTTTAATCGGAACCAGATGTTTTCCGTAGGTTCTGGTATTGTGATCGGCAATTACAATAAAGACTGTATTCTTGAAATAGCCTTCTTTTTTAGCTAGTTCAAAGAATTTTCCGATTGAAAAATCAGCATATTTCATCGCATTGTTTACTGTATTTTTCTTTTTGTCGAATAGCTTGATTCTTCCATCAGGAAATTCAAAAGGCTCATGGTTCGATGTTGAAAACATCAATGAAAAGAAAGGCTTGTTTTTTTGAGATTTGAAATAATCATTTGCCTTTGTGGCTAAATCTTCGTCAGAATAGCCCCAAGTTCCTTTAAAGGCATATTTCTTTCCATCGTTGTCAAAATCTTGTTCATCAACGATATTTTCAAATCCATTACCGTTGAAAAAAGAAGCCATATTGTCGAAATTGGCACTTCCTCCGTAGATAAAACTTGTGTCATATCCTTTGTCTTTCAGTAATTCTGCAAGTGTAAAAAAGCCAGATTGAGAATTGCTTAATTTGACTACGCTTTCAGAAGGAGAAGGCAAAAATCCAGTAACGACAGCTTCGATACCACGAACGCTTCGAGTTCCGGTACAATATAAATTTGTAAACAATAAGCCTTCATTTGCTAATTTGTCAAAATTTGGAGTTAATGGTTTTCCTCCAAGGCTTCCTACGTATTCAGCGCCAAGGCTTTCTTGCAAAAAGATGACGAGATTGTATGGTTTTTCGCGTAAAGAATCCGGATTTTGGTTGTGTAGTAAAGGCAAAGCAGCATCTGTAAAATCTTGCGAGGAAGCAGTCATGTACTTTTTTACTCTATCATAGGCTTCATTCGCATCCATCTTGCCATACATTTTGGCCGCATTGTCTTCATTTTTTAGGGAGTAAGCGGCAAAGGCAACCGTATAAAAAGAATTTAGTCCTACACAATTGGTCAACTGATCTGTTGAAAAAACAGCATTACTTGCGTTTATAGGACGTTTTGAAGTCAAACTGGAACGAGCTCCGAAAAACAATAAAAAAGCCACTAGAGGAAACAAAATCAGCTTGGTTTTATAATCTTGCGCTGAAGGATAGAATAATTTTTTTCCTTTCTTGTATCCAAAATAAACAGCAACACCTAAAAAAATTGTCGTGAATATCAAAGAAGGCAGGTAACTTTTCAATAAAGTACCCATCACTTCTTTTGGATAAATTAAATAATCTAGGAAAAGCCTGTTCGGTCTGGTATCGTATTGTGCCACAAAATCGGGCGTAGACAACTCCATCAAAAGGAATAGGAAAAGAAAAAACAGAAAATAAATATTCAGGAATTTTTTAATCTTTTGCAGGAATTTATCACGCAGCAGACATATCAAAACTGCAGGAAGAAAAGAAATATAACATAAGATAATCAAGTCAAATCTTAATCCAATTGGAAAAATGTGCCAATAATTTTCAGTTTCATCTATCCTATCCCTATACAGGAAAAAAAGCACTATTCTACTTAATGTCATAATAATCAGACCAATAATCATAAAATTAAATATTGGTTTAAGGAAATTGAGCTTTTTTACCATTGTTTATACGATTTTGATTTTTGTCAAAATTAAAATTAATATTAAGAAATGATTAAAATTAAAAATTAATATTTACTAAAGATTTTCTTGCGTTACTGCAAATAATATGTAAATTTGCCATCCAATCAATTATGGCGTCGTGGCCGAGTGGCTAGGCTGGGCTCTGCAAAAGCTCCTACAGCGGTTCGAATCCGCTCGATGCCTCTTCAAAAGAGATACTGAAAAGTGTCTCTTTTTTTATGGCCTTTTTTGAAATAAAAAAACCAGCGGGAAGCTGGCTTTATTTTCTTTTTTCTATTTTTTCTAAGGCTGATTTTACAAGCTTCTGGTCGCTTGGAAACCATCCCTGGAGCATAATTGAAAATCCGAAGATTATTAAAAGTATGCTTGTTATTTTTTTTATCTTCAAAATATTAGACGAAGTCATCTTGCTTTTAAGTCTTTTGGCCAGAAACATTTTTGCGATATCAACCATCAAATAAGTTCCGATTACCGAGGCAAAGAAAACAATCAATCTGGATGTTTTTAAATCGAGCTGAGGTCCAAAGGTGATGATAATCAATAGCCAGAATCCAAGAACTCCGACATTTATAAAATTAAGCAGGAATCCTTTTATGAATAGGCTTCCGTAGTTTTTTTTAATGAGCTCTACTTCAGCATCGTCAGAAATATTTTTGCTGGCTTTATTAAGCTGGAGATACGAAATTATTCCATACGTAAGCATGATCAATCCTCCAAAAATAAAAAGTGCGGGTTCGTCTTTTAAGCTGTTTATAAGTCGGTAGCTACTGAAATAAGCAATGCAGATAAAAAGGATATCCGCTATAATTACTCCAAAATCAAAAACCAACGCAGCACGAATACCTTTGACAGCAGCGGTTTCAAGTAATATAAAAAAAACAGGCCCGATCATAAAGCATAGGAATAAACCTAAAGGAATGCCTGTTAAAATGTCTTGAATCATTAAAAAAGGATTGTAATTTTTGAAAGTTTGTCTATCAATATTCAATCAGCAATTTATGCAAATTAAAAATAGTAACACAAAGATAATTCAAAAATTACAATCCTTAACAGACTTATCGTTTGGATTCCGTAATGTTTCCTCCAGCAAAAGTCTTTTTGTTTATTTTTTTAGGACTTCCGTAAATGGTTATGTCGCCTCCTGCCCTAGTTTTTGCATCGACAAGTTCTGAAGCTTTTACATCGGCTTCACCTCCTGCATTTATGGCTACAGTTGTTTGTGATGTTTCTAAATCTTTAGCATCAACAATTCCGCCAGAGTTAATAACAATATCTTGATTATTAGCGCTTCCTTTTAATTTTACTATACCTCCAGAAGTGGCCTTAACTGCTAATTTTTGGGCATCAAGATTGATTTTTATTTCAGCACCTTCTTTCGCATTTACGCTAAAATCAATCGCTTTGAAGGTAGCTTCGCTTGATACGTAAGAACCTTCGCTGGCTTCGATAGTTTCAATTTCATTTTTAAAATAAAGAATCGCTGTAATGTCTTCGCCTTTCAAAAGTTTTTTAAGCTTCATCCTGATTTTCAGGTCTCCATTTTTATTGACAATTTCTACATCGTCTCTTCGGTCTCCAGTAATTTCAATCTTGTTTTCATTTGCAGGAACCAATTGGACCGATATTCTATCAAAAACGCGAACTGCGTCAAAATCTCCTAGATTTTTGGTAAGTTTTTCTTGTGCAAAATTGATTTGCGTCAGCATCAAAAATGCTACTAAAAGTATCTTTTTCATTGTGTTAGTATTTATTGGTTGCTATTTTTATTCATTCTTTCTCAGGAAAGTAAAATCCAGCTGTTTTTTAACCAAGTCAGCGCTTTTTACTTTCACAAAAACTTCGTCTCCCAGCTGCAGGATATTCTTTGAAATTTCCCCAACTAATGCATATTGTTTTTCATCGAAAGTGTAATAATCATCACGAATTTCACGGATCCTACACATACCTTCACATTTGTTAGAAACAATTTCTACATAAATTCCCCATTCGGTCACGCCAGAAATTACACCTAAAAACTCTTCATCTTGATGGTCTTGCATATACTTGACCTGCATGTATTTGATGCTATCACGCTCTGCATTCGTTGCTAAAACTTCCATGTTAGAAGAATGCTGGCATTTTTCTTCGTAAGATTCTTCGTCTGCTGATTTTCCTCCGTCGAGATAATGCTGTAACAAACGATGTGCCATTACATCCGGATAACGCCTGATTGGCGAAGTAAAGTGTGAATAGTAGTCAAATGCTAGTCCGTAATGCCCAATATTTTCAGTCGAATACTTTGCCTTGCTCATCGTCCTGATCGTCAAGGTATCAACCATATTTTGCTCTTTTTTTCCGTTCACATCTTCAAGCAATTTATTAAGCGACTGCGAAATATCTTTTTTAGACTTAAAATTGATCGAATATCCAAATTTTGAAATTACAGTCTGTAAACTAATTAGTTTATTTTCATCTGGTTCGTCGTGGATTCTATACACAAATGTTTTCTTTGGTCTTTGTTTTCCTATGAATTCGGCCACTTTTCTATTCGCCAAAAGCATGAATTCTTCAATCAAATGATTAGCATCTTTTGAAACTTTAAAATAAACTCCAACCGGTTCTGCAGCTTCGTTTAAGTTAAATTTCACTTCAACCTTATCAAACGAAATAGCGCCATCACGCATTCTTCTTTTACGAAGTGTTTTGGCCAACTCGTCTAATTTTAAAGTAGCATTCTGAATTGCTTCAGGAACTTCGTATTCGTTTCCAGTTAAGGAAATTTCTGCAGGAATTATATTTCCTTTTGTTTCAATAATATGCTGTGCTTCTTCATAAGCAAATCGCTGGTCGGAATAAATTACGGTTCTTCCAAACCATTGGTTGACAACCTGGGCATTTTCTGTCAGTTCGAAAATAGCCGAAAAGGTATATTTTTCTTCGTGAGGTCGTAACGAACAGGCAAAATTGGACAATACTTCTGGAAGCATCGGCACTACTCTATCTACCAAATATACAGATGTGGCTCTTTGATACGCTTCATTATCTAAAATAGTTCCTTCTTCGAGATAATAGGAAACATCGGCAATATGGACACCGATTTCATAATTTCCATTTTCTAATCTTTGGAAAGATAAGGCATCATCAAAATCTTTAGCATCTTTCGGGTCGATAGTAAAAGTCAGCACATCGCGCATATCACGACGCTTGGCAATTTCGCTTTCCTGGATCGATGTATCTATTTTTTGAGCATAGGTTTCCACTTCTATCGGAAAGTCGTAAGGAAGTCCGTATTCTGCTAAAATCGCATGGATTTCGGTATTGTGCTCGCCTGGTTTTCCAAGGACTTTGATTACAGCTCCAAACGGACTATCTGCTTTTTTAGGCCAATCTTCAATATGAACCAACACAACATCGCCGTTTTCTGCATCACCAATTTTCTCTTTTGGGATAAAAATATCAGTATACATTTTCGGATTGGCTGTCGATACAAATGCAAAGTTTTTTTGTATGTCGATAACTCCAACAAAATCGGTCTTTTTTCTTTCGATTATCTCGATAACTTCGCCTTCTGGTTTTTTGCCTCGTCTTCTGTTGTACACATAAATCTTCACTTTGTCTCCATCCAACGCTTTGTTTAGGTTGTTGGTCGGTATAAAAATATCATCTTCAAATTCTTCTGATACAAAATAAGCAGTCTTTCTGCTTGTCATATCAATCACTCCTTCATAATAATCTTGGCTTGTCGCAACGACTAAATATTTTCCTGGCTCAATTTCAACAATCTTCTTTTGAGAAGCCAGAAGTTTTAAATCTCTGATAATTTCGTTTCTGCTTTTTGTATCATCTAATTCAAGCTTGGCTCCTATCTGCTTATAATTGAATGCCTTATTGGCATCTTGTGATAAAATCTTTAAAATTCTTGCTGTAAAGTCTTTGTCCTTTTTTACAGGCTTTCGTAGTTTCTTACTCATAATTCTTTTCTAATAATGCTGAAAATTACGAAATTGTTGACAGTTTCCTCTTAAATGTTAATTTTTTTAAACAAAATATAACTTTTGAAATAAAAGATGAAGAATATATTTCTTGCTATCTTTATGAAAACCAAATTCAAATGGAAAATTTTATCACGATCGCAGTCTTCAATTATCCTCACGAAATCACAATCTTAAAACACAGGCTCGATTTAGAGGAAATCCAATATTTTTTCGAGAATGAGACCATGATGAACATCGTTCCAATGTATTCGCAGGCTTTGGGCGGAATAAAACTCAGAGTGCATCCCGAAGATGCAGAAGAAGCAAAAGAAATTCTGGATGAATTCAACAGAAATCAAAATTTGAAAATCGTCTAGACTTTTTGAAGTTGTCAACATTTATTAAAAACAACAAAAAGAAAAAGGAAATTTAAATTAATTTTTTGGTGGTTATTATAGCGTGTTAATAGCTGCAATAAATTAATTTTTTAAGGCAACGATTTTAAGTTATGGTTTGTTATACGTACTTATCAACATAGTTAAATAGTTTTAAGTATTTCATTCTAAAGGTTTTTTAATACTTTGTTAACAACAGTTGATAATCGTTTTTGAGATGAAAATGTAAATAACTTTACTTGTTAATTACTGTTAACAAAATAACTTTTGATGCTGATAACTTCTCCAAAAATTCACCAAACTAAATTTGCATTTTCAAATGTAATTTTGGATTACTGTTTTTAATCGAACAAACAAGAAATACTTCTAAAATTCTATCCGAAGTTATGAACAATCCATGTTAATTTATAATTAACTAAAAGTCAGTACATTGTAAATTACTGTTAACATTGCAATAATTTAACATTTACGTTACAATTTAGGTAATGATTATCAGCTTATTATAAAATGCTAAAAACCTAAACATTTGATAATCAAAAGATGTAACTTCATGACTATTTAGTTTGGTAAATGGAAACTGTTGCGGTAAATTTGCAGGACACAACTAATTAAGATACATATGAAAATTTCAATCGGGAATGACCACGCTGGACCAGAATACAAAAAGGCAATTGTCGAAATGCTGAAAGCAAAAGGACATGAAGTAACAAATTATGGTACAGACAGCAGCGACAGCGTCGATTATCCAGATTTTGGACATCCGGTTGCTCTTGATGTTGAAAACGGCAAAGCTGATTTCGGAATCGTAATCTGCGGCAGCGGCAATGGAATCAACATGACGGTTAACAAGCACCAAGGAATACGCAGCGCGCTATGCTGGACAAAAGAAATAGCTACTTTAGCGAGACAACATAATAATGCCAATATTATCAGCATACCAGCACGTTTTACGGCTATTCATCAAGCAGTTGAAATGGTGGAAGCTTTTTTAAGTACAGATTTTGAAGGCGGAAGACACCAAAATCGCATTGATAAAATCGCTTGTCAATAAGCATAATTAAACTAAAATATATTTAAGGCATCTTTAAAACGTTACTAGTTTTTGAGATGCTTTTTTTAAATTGGCAGCTGCAAAAAAATACTATCAAAATTATATTATGACCAACCTAGAATTCATCTCCAAGCAAGTTACCGCACCAACGAAAAACATTGAAAATACGCTACAGCTTTTAAACGAAGATTGTACGATTCCGTTTATTTCAAGATATAGAAAAGATAAGACAGGTAATTTGGATGAGGTTGTAATCGAACAAATTGCCAAGCTGAGCAAAGAATTTGAAACGATCGTAAAAAGAAAAGAAGCCATTTTAAAATCGATACAAGAGCAAGATTCATTGACACCAGAATTAGAAAAGAAAATCCAGTTGAGCTACGATTTGAACGACCTAGAGGATTTATACCTGCCGTATAAGAAAAAGAAAAAAACAAAAGCCGATGTTGCTCGTGAAAAAGGATTGGAGCCCTTGGCAAAAATTATCATGGCTCAAAATAATGACGATATCGATTTTGTAGCTTCAAAATACCTGAACGATAAAGTTCCGAACGAAGACGAAGCACTTCAAGGCGCCAGAGACATCATTGCCGAATGGATTAATGAAAATATATACATCCGAAAAAACCTTCGCCGACTTTACCAAAGAAAGTCATCGATTACGACGAAAGCCGTCAAGCTAAAGATTGAAGATACGCCAGAAGGCGAGCAGCTACGACAAAAAGCCAAAAAATTTGAGCAGTATTTTGACTGGTCGGAAAACCTCTTGAAAGCACCTTCTCACAGACTATTGGCAATGCTCCGTGCAGAAAACGAAGGATTTATCAAGCTGAAGATTGAGATCGAGAACGATGAAGCCATCGAAATGATGGAAGAAGCAGTCATAAAAAATAAAAGAGAAACAGCCGTCCATCTAAAAAAAGCAATTGAAGATAGTTATAAAAGATTGCTGGCGCCGGCTATTTCAAATGAAGCGCTTCAAGAAGCAAAAACAAAAGCAGATACCACAGCCATCCAAGTTTTTGCTGGAAATCTAGGACAATTGCTTTTAGCGCCGCCATTAGGCGAAAAAAGAATTCTTGCCATAGATCCGGGTTTCAGAAGCGGTTGCAAGATTGTCTGCCTAGATGAAAAAGGCGACCTCCTTTATAACGAGACAATTTTTCCGCATGCGCCACAAAATGAAACGGCAATTGCGATGAAAAAAATCCGCTCAATGGTGAACGCTTATAAAATCGATGCGATTTCAATTGGCAATGGAACAGCTTCGCGTGAAACCGAATTTTTCATCAAAAAAATTGCTTTCGATAAGCCGATCCAAGTATTTGTAGTGAGCGAAGCAGGAGCTTCTGTTTATTCCGCTTCAAAAATTGCAAGGGATGAATTTCCAAGTTATGACGTAACCGTTCGTGGTGCTGTTTCGATTGGACGTAGATTGTCAGATCCGTTGGCCGAACTGGTAAAAATTGAGCCAAAATCAATAGGCGTGGGGCAATATCAACATGATGTAGATCAGTCCAAATTAAAAGATGAATTGGATACAGTCGTAATGCGATGCGTGAATTCTGTCGGAATCAATATCAATACGGCCAGCAAATCATTGCTGAGCTATGTTTCCGGAATAGGAGAGAAGATGGCCGAAAATATAGTCGCTTACCGTTCAGAAAATGGTGCTTTCGAAGAAAGAAAACAGCTGAAAAAAGTACCGAGATTAGGCGAAAAAGCCTATCAACAGGCGGCGGCATTTATTAGAATTTCTAATGGAAAAAATCCGCTGGATAATTCAGCGGTGCATCCAGAAGCCTACGGAATAGTTGAAAAGATGGCAAAAGACTTGAAGATTTCCTTAAACGACCTGATTGCAAACAAAGAAAAAATTAGTCAGATTCCTGTAGAAAAATACGTGACAGAAGATATCGGACTGCTTGGCCTGAAAGATATTGTCAAGGAATTAGAAAAACCAGGGCTAGATCCACGAAAGGCAGCCAAAGTTTTTGAATTCGATCCCAATGTTAAAACAATTGCTAATCTAAGAATCGGAATGGTACTGCCAGGCATTGTAAATAACATTACGAATTTTGGATGTTTTGTTGATATCGGAATCAAAGAAAGCGGTCTTGTCCATATATCGCAACTAAAAGAAGGCTTTATCTCGGATGTAAACGAAGTCGTGAAGATGCACCAACAAGTACAAGTGAAAGTAGTTGAAATTGACGAAAACAGGAAGAGAATCCAGCTTACGATGATATTATAAAAATCTGAATATTTTATTTAGCTGAAAACGAATTCCAAGTACAAGATAAACAATTGTATATAAGATGATTTGCTATGTATTTGAAATCATTTTATATTTAATTAAAACGTTTTTGAATTCAAGTAAAATTAGAAACATTTCGAGCAAAAATAACAAGACATTTCAGGAAAATATTTCTTTATAAAAAGTCAATTTTTATTATATTTGAAACAGTAATTACCCCTAGACATAGAAATGTAACTTATATTTTATGCCAAATGATAAAACTAAATTTACAACCAATTTTTAAGATCAAGGGAATTACGAAACCAGTTAAATATCTTGTTGATCAAGGGCACTCCGGCAGCTATGCCAATGGAGTCGTGAATGATAAGCTCGTATCGATTCCTTTTTGGAAATTAGAAATGCTCTGCATCGATTTCAACTGTACGCCAAACGATTTGTTTGATTTTATACCAGACAAAGACCAACAGATTCCAGAGAATCATGCACTTTTTACAATTTCCAAAAGCGAAGCCATAGGAGAAATCCATAAATTATTAAATGACCTACCAGTTTCAAAGATTCAGGAACTGTATGGAATTTTAAAGAGCGGAAAAGAATAAAAAAAAGCTTCAAGATATTTAGTTTCTTGAAGCTTTTTCTAATTTTCTTACCTTGATCTTAGCTAAACATCGGCTTGTACTTATTCCAATTATCGCCAATCATCCAGATATTGATAAGGAAAAGTACTCCAGCTATTGCTATTCCCGGCCCTTCAGTCGTGAACACAAAATTGTGAAGTAAAATCCCAACAGTTATGGGAAGGATAACAATCGCTCCCAAAGCTCTTGTTTTTGGAAAGATAAAAAGCAAGCCACCTGCTAATTCAATAACAGCGACTAAAGGAATGAGCCACGAAAGCGTTCCCATAGCTTCATAAATTTTCATGTCTTCTGGTTTCATTTCCGGCATAGGCATATAATGGAAAAATTTGTCGAGGCCAGCATTAACAAACATCAGCCCGAAAAGAACGCAAAGAATGGTTTTGATTATTTTCATATTCAATTAAGATTTAAGTTATTTGTTAGTGCTAAGTTAAAAAATTAAGTGTTTGTATTGTAATATAATAAAAAAGAAGTAGAAAATAGAAAGAGTAGTTTTCAACAATTCTGCTTATAACTTTCAATTTATGGCAAAATAAAAGCCTCAAGGATTTTAAAATCCTTGAGGCTTCAATGAACCGCTTGTTTTAAAAAGCAGTCTTAAATTTTTGTATCTTCTTCTTTTTTAGACGCGGCAGGCTGATCATCCTTAGCAGCATTCTTGAATTCTTTTATACCCGAACCCAATCCTTTCATCAATTCTGGAATTTTTTTACCTCCAAAAAGTAATAAGATAATCGCAACGATTACAAGTATTTCCGTTAAACCTAATTTTCCCATGATTAAAAAAATTACCGCTTTTTCAAGCATTATAAATATTCTGCAAATGTAAAAAGAAAAATCGTATCACTTCTTTATATAACAAATAATTATACGTTAAAATGATTTTTTCAGTTTACTATAACTACTTACGATAAAAGAAACATATCGGTTTTAAAAAGGCTGCAATTGATTTAACAGCTTAGTAATTGCAGAAAAACGTCGGCAAGACTTCCAAATTATTATATTTGTAAAATACAAAAACGAAATGTCAGAAAAGAGGCTAAAAAGACAGATTTTAAAGAAAAAGCTTTTGACAAAAAACCGGTTGGTTATTTTGAATGAAGAAACTTTTGAAGAAATTTTCTCTCTTAAGCTCAATCTTATGAATGTCTTTGTTGTGCTGACAAGCGGTGCCATTTTCCTGATTGCGATTACAACTTACATTATCGCTTTTACCCCATTACGAGAATACATTCCAGGCTATGCTTCTACCAAATTAAAACGTGAAGCCACCGAATTGGCATTAAAATCAGATTCTTTGGAAAAAGCCATCAAGATGAATAATGCCTATATCGAATCGATCAAGAAAGTATTGGCTGGTGATGTGGAAGTCGCAAAATTAAGCAAGGATTCGATCATGGCGGCAGAACAGACTGATATTTCGGAAATAGATTTCAAGCCATCGAAAGAAGATGCTGCTTTGAGGGAAAAAGTCGCCCAAGAAGACAAATACAACCTTTTCGACAAAGCACAGGCGAAAGTAAATTTGGTGCTTTTTCCACCAGTCACCGGACATATTACAGATAAATATGACCCAAAAACAAAACATTTTGCGGTTGATATCGCGTTGCCGAAAAACACGCCTATAAAATCAGTCGCGAATGGAACCGTTATTTTTGCCGATTGGACGCCATCAACGGGCTATGTGATCATCATCAGGCATGGGGAAGGAATAATGTCAGTGTATAAACATGCCGCATCGCTAACCAAAACGCAAGGAGATATAGTAAGGACGGGGGAAGTAATAGCTATGGCTGGTTCAACGGGCCAAGAATCAACCGGAGTCCATTTGCATTTCGAACTGTGGAAAGACGGTTTTGCAATCGATCCGACCAACTTTATAGAATTCGAATAGCTAGGAAAGGACTAAAATCTCCATTCCAAGCTGTTTTTTATGTAATCAGAAACCTTTAAAAATGTCAATAAAAGCTTTTTTTGCTAAACAATTTGCCAAAAAAATTTACGAGAAGACCCAGAAATGGGCCAATAATCCCATTGAAACGCAAGAACATGTTTTTAAAGATTTGATTCGGCAAGCCAAAGACACGCAATTCGGAAAAGATCATAATTTTAATAACATAAAATCATTTTCTGATTTTGCAAAAAACGTCCCGATTCGTGATTATGAAGGCTTAAAATCCTACGTTGAAAAAATAAAAAAAGGCGAGCCCGATGTTTTATGGAAAGGCAAGCCTATTTATTTTGCTAAAACTTCGGGAACGACTTCTGGCGCGAAATACATTCCGCTGACTAAAGAATCGATGCCTTTCCACATCCAAGCAGCGCGAAATGCAATTCTTCATTACATTCATGAAACCGGAAATTCTTCCTTTGTTTCCGGAAAGATGATTTTTCTGCAGGGAAGTCCAATTTTAGAAGAAAAAAACGGTATCAAGCTAGGGCGACTATCTGGAATTGTTGCCCATTTTGTTCCCAAATACCTTCAAAAAAATAGAATGCCGAGCTGGGAAACCAACTGTATTGAAGATTGGGAGACCAAAGTCGATGCAATCGTTGAAGAAACATTCAGCAAAGACATGACCGTTATCTCTGGAATTCCGTCCTGGGTTCAAATGTATTTCGAAAAGCTGAAGCAGAAAGGAGGGAAGCCGGTGGGAGAAATCTTCAAGAATTTCAACCTGTTTATTTACGGAGGCGTAAATTTTGAGCCCTATCGGGCAAAATTTGAAAATCTTATCGGAAGAAAAGTCGACAGTATTGAGTTATTTCCGGCATCGGAAGGATTTTTCGCCTATCAAGATTCCCAGACAGAAAAAGGAATGTTGCTGCTTTTGAATGCAGGAATCTTCTATGAATTTATAAAAGCAGATGAATTTTTCACGGAAAATCCGAAACGATATACGATTGGAGAAGTAGAGCTCGGTATCAACTATGTACTGATTATCTCGACTAATGCGGGTCTTTGGGGCTATAATATTGGCGATACGGTGCAGTTTACTTCCTTAAAACCCTATCGTGTAATCGTTTCAGGAAGAATCAAGCATTATATTTCTGCCTTTGGAGAACATGTAATAGGGAAAGAAGTAGAAGAAGCATTAAAAGAAGCAATGGAAGGCACCGACATCCGTGTAAACGAATTTACGGTAGCACCGCAAATTACCCCAAAAGAAGGACTACCTTACCACGAATGGCTGATTGAATTTGAAAACGAACCGGAAAACCTTGAAGCTTTTTCGCTTAAGATAGATGATGCCATGAGAAAACAGAATGTCTATTATGATGATCTGATTGTAGGCAATGTATTGAGAAAGCTGATCATTACGAAAGTTTCCAAAAATGGTTTTCAGGATTATATGAAATCGATAGGGAAATTAGGTGGCCAGAATAAAATACCAAGACTAAGCAATGATCGAGAAATTGCAGATAAATTAAGATAATTCAAATGAAGAAATTAGCAATATGCTTTTTGTTTTTTGCAGTAAATGTTGTTGCCCAGACTAAGGGAATCGTAAAAGATAGCCTGACTGGAAATCCAATTGCTTATGTAAGTATCTGGGTCGAGAACGAAAATATCGGTACGACTTCTGAAGAAAACGGAGAATTTACTATTGCTACGTCGGAGAAGAACAAGAACCTGATTTTTTCAGCTTTGGGCTATCGGAAAAAAATCTGCAAAGTTTCTGAATCGCAATCCGTAAGCCTATCGCCAGCTGCGTATGAATTGGATGAAATCGTAATCAATAACAGAAAAGAAAAAAGACAGCTCGAAATCGGAAAGACCAAGAATGCCATTGCCGAAGCTTTTGACAACGGACCTAGGATGGACGCTAAGTATTTTCCCTATTCTCCAGACTATAAAAAAACACGTTGGATTAAAAAAGCAATCATTTTGACGGATAGCAGAATAGACGACGCGACTATAAAGCTTCATTTGTATGCAGTTGACGAAAATGGTTTTCCTGGCGAAGAATTATTGTCTAAAGATTATATAGTTACAATAAAAAAAGGCGTTACTAGGAGTGAAATTGACGTAGCTGATTTTAATCTGGAAATGCCAAAGACAGGAATCTTTGTGGTTTTTGAGAAATTATTGATCAAGAAAAATAAAGTAGAAAAAACTATAACCGATTTTAATACAAATATTACTAAAATCCAAACGACTTATTCCCCATTAGTTCTTTATAATGCAGTAGAAAGAGACTTTTTATTTAGTTTTTCTGGCGGAAGATGGCTTAAAAAAACAAAAGAAGAGCTGAATCCATTTTCAGCTTCCAAAACGGTTTATGAGCCATCGGTAACTTTAATTCTTACTAATTAATGAAATCAATTATCGCCTTTTTACTTTTTATCAGTGTTCCTGTTTTGTCGCAAGTTAAAGGTATAGTAAAAGATGAATCTGGAAATCCAATTTCGTATGCGAGTATTTCAGTTGAAAATCAAAATATCGGAACAACTTCGGAAGAGAACGGAACTTTTTCCATTAAAGCCAAGGAAGGTGAAAATCTGATTTTTTCAGCTTTGGGTTTTGAAGATAAAATTTTAAAATCCAATGAAGTACAGGAAGTCATATTAGTAAAAAAGCTTTTCGAACTTGAGGAAATTTTGATTGAAAACAGTAAAAAAAATAAGAAAACAACTATCGGAAAATACTCCGGTCAAAAACTAGAGTATACACTTGGAAATACAGGAAGAGATAATACTCATATTTCGGCTAAGTTTATTAGATATAGCGAAGAAATAAGACAGCATCCTTTTATCAGTACTATAGAATTCACTACATTTTCACATGTTAATAATGCTATTTTAAGAGTAAGGATTTTTAATGTGGACCAAAGAGGTATTCCCACAAAAGATGTAGTAAATGAGGATGTTTTGGTTTATGTAAAAAAAGGAAATAAAAATAATACGGTTGATTTATCAGAATACCAGATAAAAATACCAGAAGAAGGTATCGTGATTGGTTTTGAATATTTAAAGCTGGAACAAAATAAATATTTTAATAATGTCGTTGGTCAAACAGAAGAACAGAGGCAAAAAAATTTCAGTTATGAACCAGGAATTAAATGTTTTTTAGGAAAAAATAAAGTAATTTTCTTGAATAAGGACGGAAGCATTCGAAATGAAAGTGACTTAAAAACGAATTTAGAAATAGGATTAAAAATTTCACTAACCAATTAATGAAAGTAATATTATTTTTCTTTTTACTCAGTTTTTGTAGCTTTTCGCAGACTAAAGGTGTCGTGAAAGACGAGGCCGGAAATCCAATTCCCTTTGTAAGTATTCTAGTAGAAAATGAAACCATAGGTGTTTCTTCAGAAGAAGACGGAAGTTTTTCTATTGCTGTCGATGCATCTAAAAACTTAGTTTTTTCAGCAGTAGGATATGAAACCAAAACAGTAAAAGTTACAGAAGCAAAAAATGTACAGTTGCCAAAAAAAGTATTTGAACTAGGAGAAGTTGTCATCAGTCCGGCAGAAAAACAAAAAACTGTCAAGATAGGCGATGATTACGGCAGAGGAGAAATACGTTACTATAGTCAACAAACAACGGCAAAACATTTTGCCTATACAGAGGAAGCAAAAAACCATCCTTTTTTAAAGGAAATCACGATATATACAAAGAGTAAAATTGATAACGCTAAAATCAATCTGCGGGTATTAAAAGCAAATCAGGATGGCTCTCCAGGAGAAGATATTTTGGAAGAAAATTATATAATTCTGGTTAAAAATGGCGGTAAGAATACAACAGTAGATATGCAAGAGTTCCATATTGAAATCCCTGCCGAGGGAATATTTGTAGCGATAGAAGTTTTAAAAATTAATGAAAATAAATTTTATAAAAAAGGACCAAAATACAAAGACATAACAGGCAACATAAAAAGGATGGACACCTTTACATATGAGCCTTTTTTTGGATATTTACCTTCCAAAGAAAATACCTGCTGGTATTTTTCCGGAAATTGGATGCAAGGTGGTTTGCATAAAATGAAAAATCCCAAAAGCTATGAAAATCTGCTGATGAAGAAGTACCATGACCACTATTTAGAACTAGCAATGAGCATTACGCTTACCAACTAAAAAATAAAAAACCTACATTTGCAGGTTAGTAAATAAAAAGAAATGAAAGAAACAAAAAATATATCACGATCAAGAGCCCAAGAATCATCGGCGGCAATTGAAAAACTATACATCACTATGCGCCATTTGTTTAATAGAGGATTCTATAAGCCTATGGGTGTGTCTGGTGATACATTAAGAGAAGCATTATTGCAGTTAAGACCAGAAATCTATGGTACAATTGCAGAAGAAAAAGTAGAATTAAGCGGTTTATTATATGTCATTGAAAGGCTTCCTGTCGGAATAGAAGAATGCCGTTTTATTAATCTGACTTCAGATGAAGGCTATTCAAAATCGCATTTTACAGCAATAGTTCCTCCAAAAAGAAAGAGAAACTGCTATAGAATCGATAGCGAACAAATGAATGTTGAAATCACACGAGGACGTTCGGATATTTACGATATCCTGACGCATCTTACGTTTATATTTATCGAATCACATAAGATCAAAAACAGAGTCTTGCTGGATGAAAACACAAAAGAATTCACCCGCGATTGGGAAAAATTAGAACAAATCGTTGTCCAAAATAAAAAGCTTACGCTGATTGAAAAAGAAATTGCAATTTCGCATGCATCCATTATTTTAGGACGTTCTTTTGAAGAAATTCTTGATATCTATGAAGCTTTCGGAACAGCTGAAAAGCCAGACCGTTTCCTACATGTAATCTATTGGCTTGGAAAATTGGCTATTGAAGAGGTAATCTTCAATAACAAAAGAACGATTACTTTTAGCCCGATCCTGAGAGAACGATTAGGACACCATATCCATGGAGAAATCTGGGCTAATAACATCAAGGAAGTACTAAAACAGAATGAATTGCTGGACCGTCCGATTCATATCATCAGCGCTAACATGCACAGTGTTATGAATTCGATTTTCGCTACGCATACGCTGAAGACAAAATTCAAAGACAAGTCCGACTTTTTTATCTTTGAAGAACTGAGCAAACCTGGCGCTAACGATGTAAGAAGCAAAGTAGAAGAATTTGCGTTTAAATATGGAATGATTTCTTTACCAGACACATCCGGAACCAACATCGACGTCCAGATTTTTGACACGGCCAAGATCGACTGGTCTAAATCGGCCTTTCCAGCAGCAAAAATAGGAGCACATCCACCAGTAATTATTGTAATGGATTACGCTTTCGGAGAGCAAGCGTATGAAACCATAGATGAGCTTTTAAAGCCTTATAAGGACGGCAAGAATAAATATTTCTTAAATGTGGAATCGGTTTCTATAATGGGAAAAGCTGGTATTCTTGAAGGAGGAAAAGGAGATATCATGATTCCGTCAGCGCATATAAATGAAGGAACAGGTGATAACTATCCTTTTGAAAACCAATTAACAGCTGAAATGTTTGAAGGAAACGGAATTCCAGTGTATGCAGGACCTATGGTTTCTGTTTTAGGAACATCTCTCCAAAATAAAGACCTATTGAAATTCTTCCACGAATCGACATGGGGTGTTATCGGTCTTGAAATGGAAGGTGCCTACTACCAAAAAGCCATCCAGTCGGCTTCAAAAATCAGAAAAAGCATCAACCCTGACGTAAAAGTGAGATATGCCTACTATGCTTCGGATAATCCTTTAGAAACAGGAAGTACCCTAGCTTCTGGAGGTTTAGGAACAACAGGAGTGAAGCCAACTTATCTTATTACGATTAAAATATTAGAACAAATCTTTAACATAAAAACTAACTAACTTATGAGTTCAAACTCGCAGACCAATCCTGACAATCAAGAAATTGATTTGGCACAAGTTTCAAAAAAAATAGGCAATATGTATCAAAATTTCCTTTTTTTGATATTTAAGGGACTCTTATTTGTAAAAAGAAATATAATTATCTTGGTTGTTCTCTTTATTTTAGGAGCCGGGTTAGGATTTTATCAAGATAGAAAAACAACAGTATATAATCATGAAGTGATTGTCAAGCCGAATTTTGGTAGTACTGAATATGCCTATGCAAAAGTAAATTTAATTAATTCGAAAATAAAAGAAAGAGATTTCGAATTTTTAAAAGCGATTGGTATTAAAAAACCAACATTAATATCAAAAATTGAAATCGAACCGATATCCGATATTTATGAATTTGTTAACTCAAGAGAACAAAATTTTGAATTGGTAAAACTTATGGCTGAAAGTAGTGATTTAAATAAAATCATGAAGGAGGAGACAACAAGTAAGAACTACACAAACCATAAAATTATATTAACCACAAATAAAGAAATAAACAGGAACGAGATTGTAGAACCTATACTTGATTATTTAAATAAAAGTGAATTTTATTCCAAAATTCAAAGCACAATTTTGGAAAATATCAAGTTAAAAATAGAATCAAATAAAACAACAATAAACCAAATAGATAGCCTGTTAGCTGATTTTTCGGCAGCTTCTAAAGGAAATACTAAAAGCGGCAATTTAGTTTACTACAATGAAAACACTCAATTAAATGATGTTTTAAAAACTAAGAATGATCTTGTTCTTGACCAAGGAAGCAGAATGCTAGAATTGGTGTTTTCTGATAAAATTGTAAAAGAAAATAGCGAAGTACTGAACATTAAAAATAATCAGTCTCTTAATGGTAAATTGAAATTTATTTTCCCGATTGTATTTTTATGTATTTTCTTTGTCATCGTCCTAATAAGAGAATTCTATAAATCGCAAATGTCAAAAATGAAAGACACTATTTAATTTTGGGATACATTAGTTGTTATTGACCATTCAACTTGAAGAACTATCAGATTTTCAGATTATTAAAAAAAGGACCACATAAAAGGGTAGTAGTCTTACCAAAAAAAAGTATTTTTAATATGTTTGATTAAATAATAATAAAAACATCTGAAAATAATTTATTTAAACTATTTAAATTAATAAATATATATATATTTTTGCGCTTTAAAAATAATATACAAATGAAAACAAAAATCATTATCGCTAGTTTATTTTTAGCGTTATTTACTTCATGTAAAAATGAAGAAAAGAAACCTGTTGTAGTTGAAGAACCAAAAGTTGAGACATTTGACGTTGCTATTGACTTAATTATTAAAGCAGATGATGAAATGATTTTGCTTTATAAAGATGGTACTAATCAGTGGTTTGACGAAGATCACGCTGTTTGGTTAGGTGTTAAGGGCAGTAACTCTGTACAAACTGCTACATTCAATTTACCAGAAGGAGTTATTGGAACAGACTTAAGGTTTGATATTGGGCGTAATGATTTTAAAGGCTTAGAACCGATAGAAATAAAGAAAATAACGATTTCTTACAAAGGGAAAAGGTTTGAAATTAACCAAGATAAAGTAAATGATTATTTCTCAACTAACGAATTTATCGTTTATGACCCAGCAACAAAACAATATTCATTTAAGAAAAATGACAAAGGGGAATACGATCCTTATTTTCAATCTAAGGAGCCTTTGTTAGCTGAATTAATAAAGGTGGCTCAATAGCACATTATTTTTTATTGTAAACATAAAAAAGGTTATTCGAGTGGATAGCCTTTTTATGTTTATAGGGATAAAAGTTTTAAAAATGTTAAATTAAATTAAATGATGTTTAAATCCCAAAAAGTAAAAACTCTTTTTTCTAATTTCATATCATTATCTGTTTTACAGGGACTTAATTTAATTTTACCATTATTAACTATTCCGTATTTATTAGCTGTCATTGGAGTAGAAAAATACGGGATTCTGGCCTTTGTAAATGCTATTGTGTTATACTTTCAAATTGTTATAGAATATGGCTTTAATTCGACAGCAACTCGCGATATTTCTGTTTTTTCATCCGATAAAAAAAAGGTTGAAAAACTATTTAATGAGGTACTATCGGCAAAGCTGTTCCTTCTCTTAATAGGGATTATTATATTGAGTGTACTCGTTTTTTCCTTTCCCATTTTACGAAAACATTTTGAGTTATATTTTTATAGTTTTGGTGTAGTTGTTGGCATGGCCATTTCTCCAGTTTGGCTATTTCAAGGTATGCAACAAATGAAGTATATAACTTATATTAATGTCATATTTAAGACACTTTTTACTTTAGCAATTTTTGTTTTTGTAAAAAATGAAAACCAATATTGGTTAGTACCAGTATTTACTTCAAGCGGATTTATTTTTTCAGGCATTCTAACTCTAATAATAGTAGCAAAAAAATTCCAGATAAGATTTATATTGCAAAGTTTTGATAGCATAGTTCATCAATTGAAAAATGGAAAGCATATCTTCTTGTCGGAGCTGCAAATGACATTGTTATCTAATACAAACCTATTGATTATTGGATTTATTGCAGGAAATAGTTCTGTTGGATATTATTCTTCAGTTGAAAAAGTAATCAGAGCTATTAGTAATTTAAATGCGCCAATTATCAATGCGTTATACCCTTTTATCTCTAAGGAAATGGTTAATGATAAAGGGAATGCCATAAAAATAGTTAATAAGGTTGCCAAAATAGGAGGTAGTGTCATCTTATTTCTAGTTTTTTTATGTTTTCTTTTTTCCGATTATATTATTAACCTAATTTACGCTGAAAATTTTAATGAAAATGCAGTATTAATTTTTAGAATAATGATATTATTCCCACTATTATCCTTTTTAGATCAAGTTTTCGGAAAATTAGTCTTATTAAATAATGGAAAAGACAAAGAATTTCTTAAAGTATTTTTCTATTCTGGCTGTATTAGTTTATTATTAACATGTATTTTGACGTTTTACTTTGACTTTATTGGAACAGCAATAGCTTCGACATTTGCACAAATTTTAGTTGCCGCAGGAATGTTTTATTATTCTATAAAAATTATTAGGACAAAATAATTATGGAAGTAAAGTTAAGTATTATAATTCCAGTATATAATGGCGAAAAGCATTTAGAAGAATGTATAAAGTCGCTGATGAATCAAACTCTTAATGAATGCGAGTTTATTTTTGTAAATGACGGATCTTATGATAAAAGTGTCGAATTAATTCAAAAACAGCAAAAAGAAGATCCAAGAATTATCCTTATTAATCAAAAAAACAGCGGTGTTAGTGTTGCTAGAAATACAGGAATTGATGCCGCCAAAGGAAAATATATTGGTTTTGTTGATTCAGACGATTTTGTGGCAATTGATATGTTTGAAGTTCTATATAATAAAGCAGAAAACAATAAGGCTGATGTTATTGTTGCTAATTATTATTTAGGCAGAGATGGCAAATATGTAAAGAAAAGAACTATTTTTGAGTATGATTACTTGTATGATAATTTACTAATTAACAAAAAAATTATCCCCAGCCTCGTCGCGAATGAAGACATAGTCTTGCCTGCAGTTTGGAATAAAATTTATAAAAGAGAATTTCTACAAGAAAATAATTTTCTTTTTTTGAAGAAATTTTCCTTAGAGGAAGATATATTGTTTAACATTCAAGTAATCAATCACGCGAAATCTCTTTTTTTTGTTGATTATTGTGGTTATTTTTATAGAGAAACTATCGGCAGCGCTTCTAGGAAGATAACAGAAAGTTCTTTTTTTGAGAGAATAATAGAAAATTACAATCTCGACATTAAAAGCTTTGTAAATATTACAATTCCTCATCAAGAAATAAAGAAATTTCAAGCTATAAAACTTGTAAATATCTCCCTATATTATTTATTTAAAAGTGCAACAGACAAACAAATTACAAATAAAGAGAGAAATATTTTATATAAAAGAATCATATTAAATGATAATGTGATTGTTTCTTCTCAACAATATAAACATGAGCTTTTAAAAAATAAAGGACTATTGGAAATCATAATGATGTTTATAATAAGAAATAAATTAATTACTACAAGTTATATTTTAGGTTTCTCGCTAAATAAGATATATACTCCTAAACTCTCTGAAATATTCAGATCTTTAAATCAAAAAGTAAATGTTTTCATTAAATAAACCGTACCATTTCCTTTTTTTTCTCGGCCTATTTTTTTTCCCCTTTAATTCTTTTGACGGAGTTAAAGCATTAGGCGAATTCAAAAACGAGTCAGGCGCTTATTTTTTTCTGTTAGGTTTTCTGTTGCTTTTTTTTCAAAAAAAAATCTCGATACCCTTATATAACTCTGTCTTTAAAATAATTTTGGTGTTTTTAGGTTGGTGTTTTCTGTCAACATTGCTCAATTTAGAAAATGTTGAAAACAGCTATTTTAAGCATACCACAGGAATTAATAGATTTATACGCCAATATGTATCGTTATTATTATCAAGTATTGTTTTTTTTCTTTTTTATTACAATGTTTTAATAAGAATGGAATTAAAAGAAATACTTTATAAAATAAGGACCGTTTTTTTATACTCCCTATT
The DNA here is from genome assembly GCF_025947265.1 of Flavobacterium sp. N2550. Classification (NCBI taxonomy): domain Bacteria; kingdom Pseudomonadati; phylum Bacteroidota; class Flavobacteriia; order Flavobacteriales; family Flavobacteriaceae; genus Flavobacterium; species Flavobacterium sp. N2550. The sequence goes on from NZ_CP110007.1 coordinate 875,265, forward strand.
TATGGCTTCGATAGTTGGTTTTTTTGAAATATTAGCTGGCTATTATGGAATTTCATTAGCACGATATGCTTTTTATATCTTGGATTATTTTCCTTTTTTCGAAAAAAAATATATAGGAGATAGAATTTCTTCAATTGCAGACGAGCCTCCCTTTTTTGCCGTTTATTTGATAACAATATCAGGATGGATGTTTAGCTATATAATAACCAATAAAGGTATTTTGAAATACCTCCCAACACTACTTATACTTGTTCTTACTTTTTATTCTGGTTCAAGAACTGCATTGATTGTAATATTCGTCCAAGTTATTATTTTCTTGTTAACAACGGTATCAAAAGAGAAAATAATAAGAAATGCAATCAGGACAGCTGTTGCTTTTTCTTTTTTAACACTATGTATTTTTATCTTTAATGGTGAAAAAATAATCAATGCTTTCGAAGAAAAAATAGATTCTCTTGATTTTAAAAGTAACTTGACAAAAAATATATCAAACCAATCCCGTTTTGGAATGCAATATGCGGCGATTCAAGTTTTCTTAGAAAATCCGATTATAGGTGTTGGTTACGGGCAACAAACTTATTATAGTCGTTTCCATTATCCTGCTTGGGCTATGAGGAATAATTATGAATTTGAGGAGGCATATAAAAATCCTGCTGTAAGAGCCTTTCCTCCTAGTTACAATATGTACACGAGGATCTTGTCTGAAACTGGATTAATAGGAATCTCAATTTTTATTTTTCTGATTTATTTCAGTATTAAAAGAATTAGATTTCTCATAAAAAACAAAAGCGATGAAAAAAAGGTATTAGCAATAATTCTATTAGTTGGATTATCCGGTTTATTTATAAATTTACTTCAAATTGACACTTTCAGATTGTATGGACTTTGGTTATATTTGGCAATCTTAATAGTTTTGACAAATAAGCAGCAAAATGCATATGAATAAAGTTGCACTATTAATTCCTCATTATAATAATTTTAGAGGATTAATAACTTCCATAAACTCCATTGATTCTTCGGAATTTATAGATATTGTTATTGTTGACGATGGAAGTACTGTAGAAAAAATAGATGAAGATGTTTTAAACAAAGCATTTAAAGCAAATGGGAAGATAAAGTTTCTCTACCTAGAAAAAAATAAAGGAATTGAGTATGCTTTAAACCATGGTTTAGAATATATTCTAAAAAATAACTATCAATATACGGCAAGGCTAGATGTTGGTGATGTTTGTGTAGGAAAAAGATTTGCAATCCAGCATAAATTCCTAATCGATAATAAACACATAAAATTTATAGGAACAAATGCCAATGCTTTTGATATGGAAGGGAATTTTATCTTCAGATATAATTTCCCATTAAAACATTCCGAGATAAAAAAACGCATATATTTGAATGCTGTATTTGTTCATCCAACATTTATGTTTGATAATGAAATCATAAAAACAGTAGGATATTATCCCACAAATTATAAATCAGCCGAAGATTTTGCGTTTGCAATGAAAGTGGTTAAGCACTTTATGACAGAAAACCTTGAAGAGTGTTTTGTAAATGTCGAGATTAATCCCAATGGTATTTCATTATCGAAAAGGAATCAACAAATTAGAAGCAGATTAAATGTAATAAAAGATAATTTTTATTTTGGTTACTATCCTATTTACGGGCTTATCAGAAATATCATTATTTGTATAGCCCCTAATAAATGGATTGCAGCAATGAAAAAAGTGAAAAAGACAAAATGATAGACTTCCTTAAAAAAAGTATACAAAAGGCGAAATTTGAACCTAAAATTTTAGGCTTTTGTATAAACAATAACTATTTAATAAGAAGAGAATTAAATAGCCAGATAAAGAAAAATGCTCTCAATGCTACAGGAATATTATTAGATTTTGGGTGTGGAACGAAACCTTACCAGAAATATTTTACTAATGTTTCAAGATACATAGGAATAGATTTAAAGATCGAAGGGTGGGAACACCGTCAAGATACGGTAGATTTTTTTTATGACGGGAAAACGATTCCTTTTGAAGATAATTACTTCGATACGATGCTCTGTACAGAGGTTCTGGAACATGTTTTTAATATTGAAGAACTATTATCGGAGTTTCAAAGAGTTCTAAAACCAAATGGCACAGCACTAATTACCACTCCTTTTATGTGGGAAGAACACGAAATGCCGCATGATTTCGGTCGCTATACAACACCAGCCTTAATATATTTATATGAAAAATATGGTTTTGAAATAGTTTCTCATCATAAAACAGGAAATAACATAAAAGTTATAGCACAGTTTAGTATTAATTATGTAAAATCATTGTTACCCGCTAATAAAATTTTAAAGCAAATATTATTGGTTCCTTTCATAATTTACTTCAATTTCGTAGGCTCTATTTTTGGATTTTTACTTCCTGGAGACAAAAGCGTTTATTTTAATAATGTTTTTGTTCTTAGGAAAAAGTAATTTTACAAATAGTAGATAAACTTATAATTACAAGGGATGAAGAAGATTATTGAAAATTACTATGATTATTTATTTATAGGCATGTTACTTCTTTTGCCTTTTTCATTAGCTTTCCCGAGCATTGTTCTCGGATTACTGTTATTTTCTTTTATCATAGATATAAAAAAAATCAATTTCGATAGGTTAAAAACAGGCCCTTTTTATATTCTTTACTTTTTATTCATTTTTATTTATATTAAGGCTCTATTAAACAATAGCTTAATAGTAGATCAGAAGCTGCTTAGTAGGTATTTATTCATTCTGATAATTCCCATACTTTTTTTAAAGCTTAAGGATTTAGAGAAAATTAAAACTGCCCTTATAATTAGTATACAACTAATGATAGCAGTATCAATTTTCAAAATAACGAAACACTATTTGATTTATAATAATTTTCCGCTTGGAGATGGATTATTAGTGAATGAACTTCTTGTCTTAGAAAGGCCTTATGCTGGTTTTATGGCTTTGATGGGATTAATACTCTCACTAGAAAAGATAAAAAATAAAGATAAAAACAAAAATATATTTATATTTTTTAGCGCATTGTCAATTTTTTTTATAGTACTTATAGCAGCTAGGAACTCGTTTATCTCCTTATTGTTTTTATTTTTTTTGTATATTTTTTTCTATTTGAAAATTTCAAAACTTTACAAAGTCGCATTTGTAGGTTTTTGTTTTTTAATAATATTGACAATTGTATCTCTCAATAAAAACATTTTAGAGCGATTTCATATAAACAAAGACATAGAGGGAACACTTTCAAAAATTGCTATTTTCGAGCCGAGATATGTAATTTGGCCTTGCGCTTATGATTTGACGAAACAAGAGGAATTTAATTATACAGTAGGTTTTAAAAGCGAAAAAGAAATCAGCACTAAATTAATTAATTGCTATTCTGAAAAAATAAGTAATGAATCAAGAAGAGGATGGTTTTTAGAAAGAAAATTTAATACACATAATCAGTTTTTAGGCTTTTTTCTTAGTTCTGGAATAATTGGTTTTTTAATACTAATATCATTTTACTTTTTATCTATATTTCTGCACAAACATAACTTTTTTGCTGTAGCAATATTAGCAAGTTTCTTTTTTTTCTTTCTCTTTGAAAATGTTCTCTCTAGACAATTTGGATGCTACATCTTTGCCATCTTTACCGCTCTTTTTTTATTAAAAAATAATACTAATGAAAAGGAATAAAATAGTTCATATATTACATTCAGTTGGAGGAGTTGATGTCTCATTACGTCTCATCTTATCAAATATTGATAATACAAAATTTGAAAATGTGATTATTCATGGACAAAAAGATACTGAAAATATATTTCTTGATAAGAGTAATCAAAAAGTAAAGAGCTATAGAATACCAATCAATAGAGATATTTCTGTCAAAAACGACCTAAAATCAATTATACAAACATATAAAATTATAAAAAAAGAAAAGCCAGATCTTATACATTCTCATAGTGCAAAAGGAGGCATCGTAGGCAGAATTGTGGGTAGATTATTAGGTATTAAAGTCTTACATACACCCCAAGCCTATTCATATTTGAGTACTGAGAACTTCTTAAAAAGAAAAATTTATATAACTATAGAGAAACTATTTGCAAACGGTAATTCAATATTATTAGCATCTTCAAACTCTGAAAAAGATAGAGCTACCAAAGAAATCGGATATAAAGACACACACACAATTTTATTTAATAATTCTATTCAGCCAATAAATCAATTATCAGAGCTTTCGATTGAAAAAACTTGGCCAGATGAATATATATGTACTGTTGGAAGGCCTTCATTTCAAAAAAATATAGAATTGATGATTCAAGTTATTTTTGAGATTAAAAAGCATCAAAAAAATATTCATTTGGTTTTAATGGGAGTCGGGTATCATTCGCCTCAATTGGATTTGATAAAAAATTTAATAATTAAACTAGACTTGAAATCCAATATTACCTTGTTAGATTGGACAGGCCGCGAAGACATTTTCCGAATAATAAATGATTCAAAATTATATATTTCTACAGCACGCTACGAAGGTTTGCCTTATTCCATTATTGAAAGCCTTGCTTTATCGAAGCCTTGCGTAGTTAGTGATTGTGATGGAAACAGAGATTTAATCGTAAATAATTTTAATGGATTTGTCATCAAAGACAATAATGCAGAAAGTTTTTCAACAAAAATTATTGAAATTTTAAATGATGAGCAACTGTATTTGAAATTCTCTCAGAATGCTAAAAAATATTTTATTGAAAATTTCAATATTCTTGATAATATTAAAAAACTTGAGAACATCTACAAATCGAATATCTTACGATAAATTAAATATAAAAGATAGCTTAAAAAGCTATTGTCCAAGTTTTTCTCACCATATAAATTATTTTTTTTCAAATATTAACGATTATAGTTTTTTGTTGTAAATGATAATCCTATTTTTGGGAACATTATTTTTGTGGTTAAATTACGTGTTTTTTTCCATGGAATGTTTCACGTTAAAAGATTAATCTGATATGAAAAGAGTATTAATAACCGGAGCGGCAGGGTTCTTAGGGTCCCATTTGTGCGATCGTTTTCTAAAAGAAGGTTATTTTGTAATTGGAATGGACAATCTTATTACGGGTGATTTAAAAAATATCGAACACTTATTCAAGCTTGCAAATTTTGAATTCTACCATCACGATATTACCAAATTTATCCACATTCCTGGCAAATTAGATTATATATTACATTTTGCTTCACCAGCAAGTCCTATAGATTACCTTAAAATTCCTATACAGACATTAAAAGTAGGGTCTTTAGGTACTCATAATCTTTTAGGATTGGCAAGAGTAAAAAAAGCAAGGATTTTGATTGCCTCTACATCTGAAGTCTATGGAGACCCACTGGTTCATCCACAGACAGAAGAATATTACGGAAACGTAAATACGATAGGGCCTAGAGGCGTTTATGATGAAGCAAAACGTTTCCAAGAGTCCATTACAATGGCATATCACACTTTTCATGGCGTTGAAACCAGAATAGTCAGGATTTTTAACACTTATGGACCAAGAATGCGATTAAATGATGGTAGAGTGATTCCAGCATTTATCGGACAGGCTTTAAGAGGAGAAGATTTGACTATATTTGGCGACGGTATGCAGACTCGATCTTTCTGTTATGTAGATGATCAGGTGGAAGGAATTTATAGGCTGTTACATTCTGATTATGTGCTTCCAGTTAATATTGGAAACCCAGATGAAATAACGATTAAAGATTTCGCAGAAGAAATTATCAAGTTGACAGGTACCAACCAAAAAGTGGTATACCATCCGTTGCCAATAAATGATCCGCTGCAAAGACAGCCTGATATAACAAAAGCCAAAGAGCTGCTAGGCTGGGAAGCCAAAGTGTCAAGATCCGAGGGAATGAGAATTACCTATGAATATTTTAAATCTTTATCATCAGAAGAATTGTTGAAGGAAGAACATAAAGATTTTTCAAAATATATTTTTTAAGTGCGTAAAAAAACGGGAAGATATTCTGGCTACATCAGGCCATTTTCATATATACTAGATTTGATTATTATCAATATCCTAGCAAACTTTCTATTGCCGCAAACATTAAACCTATTAGGATATCACTTTTTTATATCAATCTCGTGGCTTGTAATTGCTTGGAATATTGGATTTTATGAGGTATATCGTTATACAAAGGTTATTGAAATCTTTAGCAGTATACTAAAGCAATATTTCTTCTTCTTGCTTATAAATTTTGCCTTTATAGGATTTTATCTAAAATTCTCAGAGCCTTCAAAAATGATTCAATTTGTTTCATTTTCGCTTATCCTTGTAGGCCTTGCAAAGTTTTTCATCTATTTTTCATTAAGAAGGTTCAGGGTTGTTTTTGGAGGAAACTTTCGAAGAGTTGTTATTGTAGGTAATGGAAAAAGTGTAACTCAGCTAGAAGAATTCTTTAATGAAAATCCAGATTATGGTTACAAACTGGAAAAAACGTTTACTCTTATCTCAAATAAAAAGGAACAAGTGGAAGAATGCTTCAATTTTGTCATGGAAAATAAAATTGATGAAATCTACTGCTCTCTTGCAGAATTATCAAATGCTGAGGTAAATAAATTTATTGATTTTACAGACAATAATTTAAAAATACTAAAATTTCTTCCGGACAATAAAGAAGTCTTGGCGAGAAATTTAATTTTTGATTATTATGATTATATTCCAATTATATCTATCAGAAATATACCGTTAGACGAAACGGCAAATAAAGTTATTAAAAGGGCATTTGATATTATCTTCTCTTTAGTTGTCATTATCGGTATTTTATCATGGCTAATACCGATTTTAGCCATATTGATAAGAATCGAATCAAAAGGCAGTGTTTTCTTTAAGCAAAAAAGAAACGGATTGAATTACAAAGAATTCTATTGCTATAAATTCCGTTCGATGAGACTAAATGAGATAGCAGATTTGTATCAAGTTTCTAAAAATGACCCGAGAATAACAAGAGTAGGTAAATTCATCAGAAAAACTAGTATTGACGAATTACCGCAATTCTTCAATGTCTTATTGGGAGATATGTCGGTTGTTGGACCAAGACCGCACATGGTAAGCCACACGGAAATGTATGCCAGGAGAATCGACAAATTTATGGTGCGCCATTTTATCAAGCCAGGTATTACGGGACTTGCCCAGACTAAAGGCTTCCGTGGAGAGGTAGAGAGCGATAAGGATATTATTTATCGCGTAAAATTTGATATTTTTTATCTTGAAAACTGGTCTTTGCTTTTAGACATAAAAATTATCTTCCTTACGGTAGTCAACGCAATAAAAGGAGAAGAAAAAGCCTATTAGCAATGGAAGAACATCTCGTTTCCATTATTACTCCTTCTTTCAATTCAGAAAAATTTATTTCAGAGACTATCAAATCGGTTCAAAATCAGACCTACCAAAATTGGGAAATGATTATAGTCGATGACGGATCTGTTGATAAGACTATTTCCATAGTAGAAAGTTTCCTTCATGATAAAAGAATCCAGCTACATCAACAAAAGCAAAATTACGGAACCGGAATTGCTCGAAATAAAGCGGTTTCTTTAGCCAAAGGAAGATACATAGCCTTTCTTGATTCAGATGATTTGTGGAAGCCCGAAAAGCTTCAGAAGCAGATAAAATTCATGATTTCGGAAAACCAGCCTTTCACTTTTTCATTTTATGAATGTATTGATGAAAATGGGAACGCTTTGGAGAGAATAATCGAAGCACCAAAAATGCTTACTTATAGCCAATTGTTCTGGAGTAATCTGATTGGAAATCTGACAGGTATTTACGATTCGGCCTTTTTTGGAAAAATAACAATTTCTTCTACCAGAAAGCGCCAAGACTGGATGATGTGGCTCACGATTTTGAAAAAAATAAAAACCGTAAAACCAGTTCCTGAAAGCTTGGCAATTTATAGAATCAGAGAAAATTCTATTTCGGCTTCAAAAACAGCGCTATTGAGACATAATTATAATGTATATAGAAACTTCCATAAATTAAATGTTATCGCTTCAATAGGCTGCATGATCTGCTTCCTGTTCGTGCATTTTTTTATCAAGCAGAAATATGTGAAAAAACTTAAGCTAAAGTAAGGACTGAAATTGTTTTAGCTTTCCTCGATTCGTACGTGCCAAAGAAGTCTTTTGCACAAATACGAATCTCAGATTTGGTTCCAAGTATAAGGAAATTGCGTCCTCAATTTTAGAAATCTGTTCCAAAGGCAATTCTTTTTCGCTTACATATTCTATCTCGAACGAATCAATTTTTGTCTGCTTTACGATAAATTCTTTTACATTTCCATCGTCTTCTATGATGCTTTTGGTTACATAATAAAAAGTCAGTCCGGGTGATTTTTTTCCGCTTGGAAGGATGGCGATATCGTTTGTTCGACCAATCAATTGCTTGAGAATTGGCTTTTTAAAAGTACTTTCTATAGCTAAAATTCCAATATCTCCAATATCATATCGGATGAACGGATGGGCCTTATTATACAATGAGGTGATTACAATACGACCTTCTTTTCCATTAGGAACCGGCTGATTGGCATCGTCCAAAATTTCAACAAACAAGGTTTCGGCATTGACCCGCCATTCTCCTTTGGAATTTTCAAAAGCAATCAGATCTAGTTCTGAAGCGCCATATTCATTGACAATAGGAATTCCAAATTGCTTTTCCATTAAGATTTTATCTTTCTCAAAAAGCATTTCAGAGGTCACGATACATACCTTTAGTGTCGGACATATCTCCTTTAGTAAGATATTTTTTCGTTCCAAATATTTGGCAAATAATACGATCGAACTCGTATATCCATTGATGTAATCGAATTTCTTATTGCGAAAATGATTTAAAAACTTTTCCAAAACAGCATCCGATAAATCAAAAATCGGAAAGCGAAACCGATGTCCCAGAAAGTCCTTCAAACGTTCTTTTTTATTTCCGATAAAATCCAAAGGAATTCCATAAAACCGTGCTTGGAAAGAAGAGTTAAAGTCAATACCGTGCCATCCAAAACGATACATGTTTGAAGCCCAAGTCATCGCATGGGAGTATTTGTCTTTAGCAAAAATAAACGGATCTCCGCTGGACCCCGAAGTCTTATTGATAAATAATTTTTTAGTATCAAAACCTTTGGAGAGCCTTTGTTGCAATGGTTGTTGCAAATCTTTTTTAGTAATTACAGGCAAACTATTCCAATTATCAGAAGTTTTTCCAGAAGCCAGTTGCTTATAAAAATGATTGTTCTTCAAGTGAAAATCGACAATTTCTTTTCTTTTCCCAAGAATATAATGCTCATAGCTGGCTTCAGGAATATTAAGAATATTCTCAAATTCCAGCTGAGCCTCTTTTATCGGAAAGCCACTAATTTTCAAGGAAAAGTCAAATAGTTTAAACACAGTCGAAAGTTGATAGTTTTTAGTAAATTAATTATTTTTTATGTTCAAAAGCAATTAATTTTGGCACATATTAAACAAACTACACAACAATGACAATTTTATTATTAGGTTCTGGCGGAAGAGAGCATGCTTTGGCTTGGAAAATGCTGCAGAGCGATAAATGCTCAAAACTTTTTGTAGCACCAGGAAATGCTGGTACAGAAGCAATTGCAAAAAATATCAATATTAGTCCAACTGACTTTGAAGCGATAAAAAATTTCGCACTCCAAGAAAAAGTAGAAATGGTTGTTGTGGGTCCTGAAGATCCTTTAGTGGCTGGGATTTATGATTTTTTCAAAAATGATGAGGCACTACAGAATATTCCCGTTATAGGTCCGTCAAAAAAGGGCGCTCAATTAGAAGGAAGCAAAGAATTCGCAAAAGAATTTCTAGTAAAACATAATATTCCTACGGCAGCTTATGGCAGTTTTACCAAAGAAACTTTAGAAAAAGGACAAAAATTTTTAGAAACGTTGAGTCCTCCTTATGTTTTGAAAGCAGATGGATTGGCGGCAGGGAAAGGAGTCCTAATTATCCAAGATTTAGAAGAAGCAAAAGCAGAATTGAAAAATATGCTTGTCGATGAAAAATTCGGACACGCAAGTTCAAAAGTGGTTATCGAAGAATTTTTAGACGGAATAGAACTTAGCTGTTTTGTTTTGACTGACGGTAAAAGCTACAAGATTCTGCCTACGGCAAAAGATTACAAAAGAATTGGTGAAGGCGATACCGGCTTGAATACAGGCGGTATGGGAGCAGTTTCCCCAGTTCCGTTTGCTGATGCTGTTTTGCTGAAAAAAATCGAAAATAGAATCGTAAAACCGACAATTGACGGTTTGCAAAAAGATGGAATCGAATACAAAGGTTTTGTATTTATCGGTTTGATCAATGTGAAGAATGAGCCGATGGTAATTGAGTATAACGTCAGAATGGGCGATCCAGAAACAGAAGTTGTAATTCCGAGGCTTACATCTGACTTAGTGGAACTATTTTTGGCTGTGGCCGACGAAAAGCTGGATCAAGTTTCTTTAGAAGTCGATCCAAGGAGCGCTACGACTATCATGGTCGTTTCTGGTGGTTATCCAGAAGAGTATGAAAAAGGAAAAGCAATTTCTGGAATCGAAAATGTTACCGATTCTATTGTTTTCCATGCGGGAACTAAAACCGTTGATGGACAAGTAGTAACCAATGGTGGCAGGGTTTTGGCAGTAACATCTTACGGCGATAACTTTAAAGAAGCAATACAAAAATCCTATCAAAATATCGACAAGCTGAAATTTGAGAAGATGTATTTCCGAAAAGATATCGGGTTTGATTTATAATCCAATAAAAAATCCGAGAAGCAATAGTTATCGCTTCTCGGATTTTAATTATAATAAGTTTGGCTTATTTTAAGAAAGAATGAGCCGTAGTATCTTGAAATTCGTCGTTATTAGCTTTGTGTAATTGCAGCTGTTTGATCCAGTAAACAATTGCTACTGCGCAAATAATCATAAAAATCCAGTTCAATGTGTTGGCAGCCCACCAGTTTTTTAGTTCTAAAGCTCTGAAAAAGTCAAGCGGTTTGAACAAAATGTCTACGAATAAATATTGTATTCCTTCAAAAAATGATTTCATATCGTTTCTTTATGTTGTTATTTTATGAATCTTCTAAAATTTTTGTACAGACCAACTTTATAATAGTTCATTTTAGAACAAGTAGTATCTTTACACTGCAAAAGTATAAAATATCCTTATGATAACAAGCGTTTTTAGCAAATCTCGACCGTTAAATTATATAATTATTTCAGCGCTTCTGTTTATATGCTATTTTTTATACCTCCAAAAAGCTCCAGAATTGGTTGATTCTGTCAATGGGATTATGACCAGGACTGGACTTCTACTGCTTTTGATAGGTTCGCTTTTTATCATAAACTTCGTGACCAAAAAGAATGGATTGAGCAAAGACAATAGCTATACCTTCCTTTTTTTCTTTTCATTCCTGATTTTATTCCCGACAACATTAGTAAACACTAACCTGATTATTTCTAATTTTTTTATACTCTTGGCGTTGCGGAGATTGATTTCTTTGCAATCGCTGCTCACGCCTAAAGAAAAAATATTCGATGCTTCGCTTTGGATTTTTCTAGCGGCAATCTTTCACTTTTGGAGCATTTTGTTCATTTTGATTGTTTTTGTCTCCATCCTTTTTCATGTCTCGAGAGATTATAGAAACTGGGTACTGCCTTTTATTTCTTTTTTTGCTGTCGGAGTCATAGCATTGATGTATGCTTTAATTTTTGACCAAAGCTTGATAGAAACGATAGTTGACAGCGCTTTGATTGATTTCAATTTTAATTATTTTACGAATAATTACCAAAACTTTGCCCTTTCATTATACTTAGTTACCGCAACCTTCTTTTTTATTACGCAAGCCTTGACATTGCCTAATAAACCGTTGAATATGCAATCGTCCTACAAGAAAATTATTGTCGCATTTATTATCGGTGCGGTTGTTTTCCTGATTTCTTCGGACAAGAATAATAGTCTTTTGATTTATACGTTTGCTCCAGTGGCCATCATGGCGACCAACCATATTGAGTCCATGCAGGTCAATTGGCTGAAAGAAACTTTTGTTTATGTAATTGTCGGCTGTAGCGTACTGACTTTTTTCTCACAATTATAACTTATTGCCATACGCCAAATCGCCTGCATCTCCTAAGCCTGGCACGATATAGTTTTTTTCGTTCAGCTTTTCGTCCAAAGTCGCAACCCATAGGTGGCAATAATCAGGAAGATGTTTTTGGAGATAAGAAATTCCTTCCGGAACAGCGATCACGACAGCAATATGCACTTCTTTTGGAGTTCCTTTTTCCATCAGTTTATTAAAAACAGCAACCATAGACTGGCCTGTCGCCAGCATTGGATCGATCAATAAAAGATTTTTGTTTTCGATGCTCGGAACAGCCTGGTATTCTACTTTTATGTCAAATGCATCGTCGTTATTATAATGATGGCGGTAAGCCGATACAAATCCGTTTTCCGCGCTGTCAAAATAATTCAGAAAACCAAGGTGCAGAGGCAATCCAGCTCTTAAAATAGAACATAATACTAAGTCATCCTGAATTTCGGTCGTCTTTTTGATGCCAAGCGGCGTCTGGATTTCTACATCTTTATAATGAAGGTTCTTGCTCAATTCATACGACATTATTTCGCCAATCCGCTCAATATTCCTGCGGAAACGCATGCTGTCTTTTTGGACATTGACATTTCTGATTTGGCCCAAGAAATGATTCAGTACGCTGTTGGCTTCTGATAAATAATGTACTTGCATAGTTTTATAAGTGTAAGGTTTGGAATTCAAGGTTCTGAAATCTGAAATTTTTACCAGCCATAAAGGTATAAAAAGTATATTTGTATTTTAATTGTAAATATATGTTTTCAAAATTAGCGTATTCAGTATTTGAGCAGAGCATCCAGGATTATCATAAATATGACAACGTGGACCAGCCTATCAGCAACCCTTATTCAAATGATACATTTGAACATCTATTATATCTGAAAAACTGGATTGATACTGTGCAATGGCATTTTGAAGATATAATCCGCGATCCAAATATTGATCCTGTTGAAGCTTTGAAATTAAAACGCAGAATCGATGCTTCAAACCAAGAGAGAACAGACATGGTTGAATTTATCGATAGCTTTTTCTTGAAAAAATATAGCGGCGTTAAAGTAAAAGACAATGCCAAGATTAATTCAGAAAGCCCTGCGTGGGCATTTGATAGACTGTCTATCCTGGCTTTGAAAATCTACCACATGCATGAAGAAGCAACACGAGCTGATGCTACTCCAGAACACAGAAATGCATGCCAGACTAAACTAAACGTTCTTTTGGAACAGCGCTCGGATTTGTCAACAGCAATCGACGATCTGCTTACAGATATTGAAAATGGAGACAAGTTCATGAAAGTCTACAAGCAGATGAAGATGTACAATGACGATGATCTGAATCCGATTTTGTATCAGAATAAAAAATAAAGACGGATGGCAGAAAAGAATTTTATTAGTTCCGAGCCACTGTTTTTCAAGATTGTCTACGGCGTGACCTTCCTTGCATTTATATATGTACTATATGAAATGCTTTTTTTAGAAAGCCAGCACCAATCCCAACCTTTAAAATTAATCGTTCTCGCATTATTTGGCGTTTTCTTTATCAGGAAAGGCTTAAGCGGAATGAAGCAAAACAAATAAGACAAGAGACTTTTTTGAGACAAGCTGTTTCTTAAAAGTCTTTTTTATTTCTAAAAGATGCGAAAAATCAAGCATATAGTAGTTTTTAGACTTTCTGCCATGGGAGATGTTGCCATGACAGTTCCTGTATTGAGAGCTTTTGCCGCACAGTATCCTGATGTGAAGCTTACCGTAGTTTCTCGTCCTTTTTTTAAGCCTTTTTTTGACGGAATTCCTAACCTAGATTTTTTTGCAATCGATCTGAAAGAAAGACATAAAGGTTTTTTCGGACTGATACGATTGTATAAAGATTTGAAAAAATTAGGGGTTGACGCTGTTGCGGACTTACATAATGTTCTTCGTTCTAAAATAGTGAGGAGTCTTTTTGCATGGAGCGGCAAAAAAACAGCTTTTGTTGACAAAGGACGCGCAGAAAAGAAAGCGCTGACAAGAGCGGAAAATAAAATTTTCAAGCCGGTAAAATCGATGTTTGAAAGACATAAGCAAGTTTTTAAAGAACTTGGCTTTGAACTACGTCTTGAAAATCCGATTTTTCCAGAAAAAGCTGATCTGACAGAAGAAATTCTAAATCTTACTGGAAAAAAGCACAAAAAGTGGATCGGAATCGCTCCTTTTGCCCAATACGATTCTAAGGTTTATCCGCAAGACTTGATGCAGCAAGTCATCGACAAGCTTGCCAAAAATCAAGATTATAAAATATTTCTGTTTGGCGGAGGGACTAAAGAAATTGAAATATTAGATAAGCTAGCCGCTGGAAAAGAAAATGCGATTACTGTTGCCGGTAAATTAAAATTCGAGGAAGAACTAAAGCTTATTTCCAACCTTGACGCAATGCTTTCAATGGATTCGGGCAATTCGCATATCGCGGCAATGCTGGGCATAAAGGTAATTACGCTTTGGGGCGCAACACACCCGTATGCCGGATTCCTGTCTTTTAACCAGACGATGGATACTGCGATAGTTTCCGATAGGGGAAAATATCCGCTGCTTCCGACTTCAATTTATGGCAATAAAAAAGTAGAGGGCTATGAAGACGCGATGCGAAGCATTCCAGTTGATAAAGTCATTTCTGTTGTCATAGATCAATTAAAATAAAAAAGAGGCCTTTCGAGCCTCTTTTCATTTTATATTTTTCGATTAAACATCATCAAAATCAATATAGATTTCTGCTGAAGTTGGATGTGCCTGGCAAGTTAAGGTCAGTCCTTCGGCAATTTCGCGGTCGGTCAAGATAGAATTCTTTTTCATTTCGGCAGTACCGGAAACAATTCTGGCGATACAGCTGCTGCAGATACCTCCTTGACAAGAGTAAGGAGCATCGATTCCTTGCTTTAAGGCGGCATCGAGAAGTGTCATTTTTTGCGACATGTCGAAAGTAGTTTCTTCATCGTCTACCAAAACGGTCACTTTGGTATGACCTTCTAATGATTCTTCAATCTTATTTTCTTTAGTCGAAGCAGAAAACAATTCAAATTTAATGTCCTTTTCTTTGATGTTGTTTTCCCTCAAGACATTATTTACGACATTGATCATTTCTTCCGGACCGCACAAATAAAACTTGTCAAATTCTACGGAAGCATGTTTGTTTTTCAATACAAAATTCACTGCGGATTTTTCGATTCTTCCAAATAAGGCATTTTCGGCTCTTGCCTGGCTGAATACGTAATGTACGAACAGTCTTCCGGTATATTGGAGTTGCAAGCTGTGCAATTCTTGATGAAAAATAGTTTCGTCTGGAGTTTTATTGCCATAAATCAAAACAAAAGTGCTTTGCGGTTCTTTTTCTAAAACGCTTTTAAGTATCGACATTACTGGCGTTATTCCGCTTCCGGCAACAAAAGCAGCATAATTTTTTATCCTGTTGGAGTCTGGCTCAAAAATGAATTTTCCTTCTGGCGAACCTACTTCAATCGTATCTCCAGCTTTTAGCTGCTTGTTTGAAAATTGAGAAAAGGCTCCGTTTGAAACAGCCTTGATTGCAATTCGTAACTCACCGCTGTCAGGCGAAGAGCAAATAGAATAGGCACGACGAATTTCGTTTCCGTCAAGCGTCAACTTTAGATTTATATATTGCCCGGCGACGAAACTATAATGCGATCTTAATTCTTCTGGTACGTTGAACAACACAGAAACAGCATCTTTTGTTTCTCTCCTGACTTCTTTTATTGTTAGTTTATAAAATGTAGACATTCTGTATATTTTATGCAAAAGTAAGCATTCCCAAAACTTTTTTAAATAAGAAAACCTTAAAAAATAATACCTAACTATTTTATGTATAAGAAACTTATGTATATTTGCTTTCTAATGCTGAAAAATGAAAAACTCTCAATTGTATAAAGGAAGCCTTAATACCATAATAATGAAATTATTAGGGGAAAACGGGCGAATGTATGGTTATGAAATCACGCAGAAAGTGAAAGAAATAACCAAAGGGGAATTGAATATCACTGAAGGCGCTCTTTATCCGGCATTGCACAAATTAGAAGCCGAAGGATTGCTAGATGTTGAGGTTGAAAAAGTGGATAATCGTCTTCGGAAATATTATAAGCTGACAGAAAGCGGCCAAACCGAAACGGTAAATCGCCTGGCAGAACTAGAAGAATTTATAAAAAACATGCAAAGTATAGTAAATCCAAAACTAAGCTATTGATGAAATTAAACGAACAGCAAATCGACCGATTATACCAATTCACGCGGCAGCATTTTGTAGAGTGGTATGACCTGCAATCGGAATTGGTAGACCATTTGGCCAATTCAATCGAGGATAGGTGGAAAGAAAATCCGAAATTGACTTTTGAAGAAGCATTACAGTTAGAATTCAAGAAATTCGGAATTTTCGGATTTATGGATGTTGTCGAAGAACGCCAGAAATTCTTAGGAAAAAAATACGCAAGGATAATTTGGAAATATTATAAGGAGTTTTTCCGATTGCCCAAAATTCTCCTGACTTTGGGAGCCATGTATGCTTTATATATTCTTTCTGAAGCCTTGCAGGATACCCAAATTTTATATCTCTGTGTTTTGGGGATTATTGGGGTTGTGTCTAGCTTCGAAATTTATAAAGTCACCAAAGCCCAAAGATTACGAGAGAAAGCAACAGGAAAAAAATGGCTTTTTGAACAAACGGCCAGTATTTTTGATATTTATCCGATTACGTTCTTGCCGGTACAGATAGTCAATTTATCAGGCGCTTTTGGCGATGCGAATTGGAATAGAGGAACTGCAATTTTTGGCGCTGTAATTCTAGTGTTATTTGCACTTTTGCTATATGTACAGTGGAAAGTCGTACATAAAAAAATGTCAGAAGAAATGGGCCGAATCTATCCTGAATATGAAATCTCAAAATAAAGTGTAACGTTTACATTTTTTATTCTACTAATCCACAAACCAAACCAAACAAGATGTTCAAAAAATTCCTCATGCTAGAATGGAAGTCTTTTTTCCGTTCAGCTTCCTTCAGGACCAACCTCGCTTTAAAAATACTGATGGTTTTTGGAGCGATTTATTTCACCTTGATTTTCCTTTTTATGGGAATCGGCGTGTTCTATCTGATTAAAGAAGAACTCAACCTGGATCCTATTCTTGTTGTGAACCGATATCTGATCTATTATATCCTTTTGGATCTGATGATACGGCTTTTTCTTCAGAAGATTCCAGTGATGAATATTCGTCCGCTATTGACATTGCCGATCAAAAAATCAACCATCGTAAACTTTGCTTTAGGAAAAACGATATTGTCGTTTTTTAACTTCGTGCATTGCTTTTTCTTCGTGCCGTTTTCAATAGTATTGGTCATAGAAGGATATGATATTGTCAGCATCATTCTTTGGCATATAGCTTTGATGGCTTTAGTCTATGCGAATAACTTCTTCAACATCCTATTAAACAATAAAGACTATCTTTTCCTTATCTTTATTGGAGCCGTGTTGGCTTTGGGAACTTTGCAATACTACGGCCTGTTTGATATTACGAGCTATACGTCGGTTTTCTTTCAAGGATTGTTTGATACGAAATACCTTTTCTTTATACCGATTATTTTATTGATTTCTTTATACCTTATTACGTATACTTACTTCAAGAAAAACCTTCATTTAGATACGGGACTTTCTTCAAAACACAGCGTAGCCAAAACCGAACAATATACTTGGCTAAACCAATTTGGAACGATTGGTACATTTCTTAAAAATGATATCCGATTGATCAAGCGAAACAAGCGTTCTAAAACCACGATTTTTATGAGCGTCCTGTTTCTTTTTTATGGATTGCTTTTCTTTTCTGGAGGAATTGAATCCTACAATAATCCGATGATGCACATGTTTGCAGGGATTTTTGTAACGGGCGGCTTTTTATTCACTTTTGGCCAATTCGTACCAAGCTGGGATAGCGCCTATTATCCGCTGATGATGACCCAGAATATTCCCTATAAAGGATATCTGAATTCAAAATGGTGGCTGATTGTTATAGCAACGGCAGTTTCGACAGTGATCGCTTCTTTTTATCTCTATTTCGGATTAGAAATCTATCTGATTATTATTGTTGGAGCGGTTTACAATATTGGCGTAAACTCTCATTTAGTATTGCTCGGCGGCGCATTCACTAAAACTCCGGTTGACTTAAATTCTGGCAAAGGAGCTTTTGGAGATAAAAAAGCGTTCAATGCAAAAACAATGCTCATCTCTTTGCCAAAATTATTGCTCCCGATGATTATCTATGCCTTAGGCTACTATTTGATTAATCCTACAATGGGACTGGTATTGGTGGCCTTGACAGGAGTTTTAGGATTTGCCCTAAGAAATAAGGTTTTTACAATGATTGAAAAAGTGTATAAAACCGAAAAATATAAAACAATAGATGCTTACAAGCAAAAAGGATAAATTCGAACACTAAAAATCTAACGATATAAAACATCGAAAAAATGATACAAGCAAAAAATCTTTCAAAAGCATATAACGGAACAACCGTATTAAAAATAGACCATCTTGAAATCCAAAAAGGCGAAAGCTTCGGATTGGTCGGAAATAATGGCGCTGGGAAAACTACATTTTTCAGCCTGTTGCTCGATTTGATTCAGCCAACGACAGGAGAAATCATCAATAGCGGTTTCAGAGTCGACCAAAGCGAAAACTGGAAAACCGTGACTGCTTCTTTCCTAGACGAAAGCTTCTTGATCGGTTATCTGACTCCAGAAGAATATTTCTATTTCATAGGCGATTTGCGCGGGCAAAATAAAGCCGATGTAGATGCTTTGTTGAAAAAACATGAAGAGTTTTTCAACGGCGAAATCCTGAACAGCAAAAAATACATCCGCGATTTCTCAAAAGGAAACCAAAAGAAAATCGGAATCATTGCCACATTGATAGGCAATCCGGAAGTTATTATCCTTGACGAACCTTTCGCTAACCTGGACCCGACTACACAGTTTAGGCTTAAAAAAATAATTAAAGAACTGGCTGACAATCCAGAAATTACGGTATTGGTCTCAAGCCACGACCTTCTCCATACCGTTGAGGTATCCAATAGAATTGTTGCCCTTCAAAAAGGCGAGATCGTAAAAGACATCCAGACATCAGCAGAAACGCTAGAAGAATTAGAGCGATTCTTTGCTGTCTAATTGAAATTACCAAAGGCCTCGATTACCGAGGCTTTTTTTTGCACTAAACAGCCTTGTCAAGGATAAGAAAACATTACGAAGCGCAAAAAATCGCCTATTTTTTTCCCCATATCAAAAAGAAACGTATTTTTACCAGTCATTATACTAAAACTGACTTTTAAAAGTTAAAGAATAAAAACGTTTGACATTGAAAACCAACATACTTAAATACGCCCTTCTGCTTGGATTTTTTGCTTTTTTGATAGCTTGTTCTACAAAAAAAGACACCTTCATTAACAGAAACATGCATGCTCTGAGCACAGAATACAATATTTTGTATAATGGCGAAATTGCGCTGCAGGCAGGAATTACCGAGCTGAAAACACAGTATAAAGATAATTTCTGGGAAATTCTTCCAGTAGAGAGGATGCAGGTAAATCAAGAAACCATGCTTCCGGGCGACAAAAAGAACCCGAATTTTGAGCGTGCGGAAACAAAAGCCATCAAGGCGATTCAAAAACATTCGATGTATATTGAAGGAGGCGAAAAAAACCCTCAAATGGACGAAGCGCATCTTTTGCTTGGAAAAGCACGTTATTATGACCAAAGATTTGTGCCAGCGTTGGAGGCCTTCAACTACATCCTATACAAATATCCAAATAGCGATAAGATTTACGAAGCAAAAATCTGGAGAGAAAAGACTAATATGCGAATGGAGAATGATGCCTTGGCGGTAAAAAATCTTCGTAAGCTTTTGGAAGAAATAAAATTTAAAGACCAGATTTTTGCAGATGCAAATGCAACTCTAGCACAAGCGTTCCTTAATATTGAAGAAAAAGACAGTGCCATTTCAAAATTAAAGCTGGCAGTAGAATATACTAAAGAAAGCGAAGAAAGAGCAAGATATTATTTTATTCTAGGACAGCTTTACGATTCACAGCATAAAAAAGACAGCGCTATTGCAGCCTATCAGTCAGTAATTGACATGAAAAGAAAATCGCCACGTCGTTATGTTATTCAGGCTCATGCAAAACAAGCACAATATTTTGACTATAAATCAGGCGATACTTTAGCCTTTGTCGAAAAATACAAAGACCTTTTAGAAGATAGAGAAAACAGGCCTTACCTTGATGTCATCAATCACCAGATGGGATTGTTTTATGACGCTCTTGAAAAAGATGAAGAAGCGAAAAAATACTACAATAAGTCCTTAAGAGCAAATTCTCAAGACAACTACCAGATTGCGTCAAACTATAGAAACTTGGCAGAAATCAATTTCAATGATGCGAAATATTCTGTAGCCGGACAATATTATGATAGTACGCTTGTGCGTATGGACCAAAGAACCCGTGAATATAAGGCAATCAAAAAGAAAAGAGAAAATCTTGTTGATGTAATCAAATACGAAGCAATTGCTAAAACAAATGACAGCATATTGCACATTGTTGCTTTATCAGATGATGGTAAAAAAAGCTTCTTTGATGAAGTCATTGCACGCTTGAAAAAAGAAGATGAAGAAAAGGCAAAAAAAGCATTATTAGTTAGCCAATCCCAACCGGCAGGTGTACAAAATTCTGACGCAACTGATGAAGAAGTCCTTAAAAGCGCTTCAAAAGCCATGTCAAACAAAAGCAAGCAGGCGGCACTAGCTGAAGAAATGAGCATGGCTCCTCCGGCTGTTGGTGGTTCTACCGCATCGAACTTCTATTTCTACAATCCGACCACGGTAGCTTACGGAAAAAATGAGTTTAGAAAAAATTGGGGCAACAGGACGCTGAAAGACAATTGGAGACTTTCTCAAGGGAAAAGCAAAATTGGTTTTGGCAATGATGATACCGGTAGCGAAGAGGTTGCTTCAAGTGAGGAAACCGATACCAAAGAAGAAAAAATTGATGTACGTTATACTGTAGATTATTATTTGAAACAGCTTCCTACGGAACAAAAAGCAATCGATAGCTTAGCAAAAGAAAGAAACTTTGCCTATTATCAATTAGGACTTATATACAAAGATAAATTCAAGAGATACGAACTGGCCACAGGAAGGCTTGAAAAACTATTGGAGAACAATCCAGAAGAAAGACTGATCTTGCCATCGATGTACAATCTGTATAAGATATATGAGGTGACAAACAGAGAGAAGGCCGAAGCGATGAAACAAAGGATCATTTCGCAATATCCAGAATCGCGCTATGCTACCATATTAAAAAGCTCACCGGCAGATTTGATCAAAGCCAACGATACGCCCGACGCAGCTTATAATAAACTGTTTAAGATATATGAATCGGGGCGATACCAAGCCGTCATAACAGAAAGCGATGCGTTGATCGAGCTGTATGCTGGCGAAGATATTATACCAAAAATTGAATTACTTAAGGCTAATACGATTGGTAAACTGAAAGGTCTGGAAGAATACAAAGGCGCCTTAAATTATGTAGCTCTGAACTATCCAAACAGCAAAGAAGGGAAAGAAGCTGAGAGTCTTTTGGCAACCAATATTCCACAATTGGAAACGATTGCTTTTGACAAAGAAATTCCGGTTAGCTGGAAAATACTGTACAAAGTTGGGTCAAATCCAGACGATAAAAACACAAAAATCCTTCAAGATAAGATCAAGAAATTTGTTTCGGAAAGGACAATCGACAAGCTTTCCACCTCTTTTGATGTGTATACTGTGAACGAAAGTTTTGTAGCGATTCACGGAATCAAGACTGAAGAAAACGCCAAAGACATTGCTTCAATATTAAAAGATTATAAAGATTACAAGATTGCTGACAGCGCCATAATTATTTCAAACGAAAACTATAAAGTCGTTCAGATCAAGAAAAATCTTGTTGATTACTTAACAATCAAAAAGCCATAAAATGTTTGATAAGAATCCCAAATCCTACACAGACCTTTTAGGGAAAACCAACAGGATTGTTGAAGGAACGATCATAAAAGGCGATATTATCTCTCAAGCTGATTTTAGGCTTGACGGAGAGCTCATCGGCAACTTTCAGTCCAAAGGCAAAATTGTAATAGGTCCAGCCGGAAAAGTCATCGGAGATATCATCTGCAGAAATGCCGACATAGAAGGGAAATTCGACGGCAAGATAGAAGTGATGGAAATCCTCAATGTAAAATCCAAAGCAAAAATCTACGGCGAAGTCATTGTTGGGAAACTGTCGGTTGAACCTGGAGCAGAATTCAGTGCGTCCTGCACAATGAAAGCCAATGTGAAAAACCTAAACCCAAATGATGGAAAACAACGACCAGAAGAAAAAATCGCTTAGCAAATGGGCTGCATTGATGAATATCCCTTTTCAGATGGGAATCATCATTTTCGCATTTACCTATTTGGGAATGTGGCTTGACGAAAAATATTCAAACGGTTCTTCTATTTGGACGATTGTATTGTCTCTGTTTTCGGTTTTTATAGCACTTTATAATGTAATCCGGCAGGTAAAAAATCTAAACAAAAAATAATGCACAAGTTATTCGCTTTTCTAAAATACTTTATCCCTTTTTCAGTAATCCTTTTTGTTGCGCAATTTTTTATCACAGAAAAGCTATTTGTAGGCACCGTTTTTTTCTATCAGACATGGAGTATTTATGCGTTTCATATCATCGCAACGCTTCTGATTTATCTTTTCCTCCTTTTTGTAAATAAAAATTTCTTTGACAAGACGGGTTTTGCCTTCCTGGCAGGAAGCGTTCTCAAGATGATGGCGTCTGTAGTTTTTCTGGTTCCGCTGATTCAGTCTGACGTAAATGACCCTATAATTGATGTCGCGGCCTTTTTTATTCCTTATTTTTTATTCCTTTTTTTCGAAACAATTTTTGCAATTCGTTTAATAAACAATCGCTAATTGTCGTGAATATTAAAGAATTATTATTCAAATGCCAATTTACTAAAAATTATATTGATATATTTTCAAGTATGAATTAAATATGTACCTTTGCAAAAATTTTTGAAACGTAAAATTAGATACACAATTTAATAATGGTAATTTCAAATAAACCACTCCAATTCATTTTAGCTGCTTTTTTAGCGTGTGTTCCCTTGGCGAGCTTCGGTAATACAACGGTTGACAGTATTTATGTTAAAACTGAAGCGGCAAATCCTGTACACGGAAGCCACAAAGAATTAAATGCCCACGAAGAGGAAGAGTTTAATGCAAGCGAATTGATTAATTCGCACATTGGAGATTCTCATGATTTCCACATTGCAGATTGGAATGGCCATCCGATATCGTTCAGCCTTCCGGTAATCTTATGGACGGATAACGGATTGACGATTTTTTCTTCAAAAGAATTCCACCACGACAATACAGGTCACCACGTAGTTTCTGTAAACGGTCAAAATTTTGTTCGTTACAATGAAGTAATTTTTTACGCAGATAAATTTGAGACATTGACGCAAGATGAAAAAGGAGCTTTCAACTTTGAAGCAAGACCTTTGGATTTCTCAATCACTAAAAATGTCTTTTCAATGCTGATGTCGGCAATCGTACTTTTCTTGTTGTTCTCTGCTGTTGCACGTTCGTACAAGAAAAACAAATTGGCGCCTAAAGGATTAGCTGGTTTCTTGGAGCCGTTAGTTACTTTCGTTAGAGACGACATTGCGATTCCAAATATCGGTCATAAGAAATATGCGAAATACATGCCATACCTTTTGACGATATTCTTCTTCATCTGGATTAACAACCTTATCGGTTTGATTCCGTTCTTCCCATTCAGCTCTAACTTGACAGGAAATATATTCTTTACTTTCGTAATGGCGTTGATTACTTTTATAGTAACAACTCTAAGCGGAAACAAATACTACTGGAAACACATCTTGCTTCCTCCAGTTCCAAAAGCATTATATCCGATAATGGTTCCGATTGAAATTATCGGTATGATCACCAAGCCTTTCGCATTGATGATTCGTTTATTTGCGAATATTACTGCAGGCCACATTATCATTTTAAGTTTAGTTTCTTTGATATTCATCTTTAAGACAGTAGCGATTTCTCCAGTATCTGGTGCTTTCGTATTGTTCATGAGTGTCTTGGAAATGTTAGTTGCAGCATTGCAAGCCTATGTGTTTACATTGTTGACAGCGTTGTTTATCGGTCAAGCTGTAGAAGAGCACGATCATCATTAATTGAGTTTTATTAATTATTAACTATATAAATTTATTATTATGGTATTAGCTGGAATCGGTGCTGGATTAGCTGCAATTGGTGCAGGAATTGGTATTGGAAAAATTGGTGGATCTGCAATGGATGCTATTGCTCGTCAGCCAGAAGCTACTTCAAAAATTCAAACTGCTATGATTATCGCAGCTGCACTTATTGAAGGTGTTGCTCTTTTCGCAGTAGTTGTTGCATTAATTGCAAAGTAATTTAAAGTAAATAAAACTTCCTGAAACGGTTGGTTACAGGAAGTTTTTTAAAAAAGACAAACAAATTAAATATATAAGTTTATGAATTTTACTGCACCAGAGAGTTTAGTTTTTTGGACAACAATTATCTTCATAGTTTTCTTTATTCTTTTAAGAAAATTTGCTTGGAAGCCTATTTTAGGAGCTGTAAAAGGACGTGAGGAATCAATCAACAATGCATTGGCATCTGCTGAAGCAGCGCGCAAAGAAATGCAAAATCTTACTGCAGACAACGAGCGCATCTTGCAAGAAGCTCGCATGGAGCGTGATGCTTTATTAAAAGAAGCTCGCGAAATGAAAGAGAAAATGATTGCAGATTCTAAACATGAAGCACAAATTCAAGGAGAAAGAATGATCGAGCAGGCAAAAACTGCTATCGAAGCTGAGAAAAATGCAGCTATGGCTGAATTGAAATCTCAAGTTTCATCGTTGTCTCTTGAAATTGCTGAAAAATTATTGAAAGACGAATTGTCTAACAAAGAAGCTCAAACCAAATTGGTTGAGAAAATGTTAGGTGACGTAAAATTAAACTAATATGTCAGGAACTAGAGCAGCGATTCGATACGCAAAAGCAATTTTAGATTTAGCGCTAACCAATGGAGCAGCGCAAGAGGTCTATAATGATATGACTTCGATTGCATCAACAGTAGCTGGTAATGAAGAATTGAATACGTTCATTCAAAACCCTACTATCGGAGTTGGTGTAAAAGAAGCAGCCCTGACAGAAGTTTTTGCAGGAGTAAATGGAGTGACTAAAGGTCTTTTCCACTTGCTTTTCGAAAACAAAAGATTTGAAATTCTTGCTGCTATTGCGTCACAGTACAAAATTCAGTTTGATGAAATGAATGGCCTTGAAGTAGCAAAAGTAACTACGGCAATTCCAATGGATTCTAGCTTAGAGGCTAAAGTTTCAGAGAAAATCAAAGAATTTTCAGATAAGAAGATTACCATCGAAAATATCGTAGATCCTTCCATCATCGGAGGATTTATCTTAAGAATAGGCGACAAGCAATACAATGCTTCAATTGCCAACAGATTACAAGTTTTAAAAAGAGAGTTTAGTAATTAGTTTTACCACACGATAAAGTGTATAAATTATAAAACAAAATGGCGGAAATTAAACCTGCTGAAATTTCAGCAATATTAAAAAAGCAATTATCAGGTTTTGAATCTGGTGCTACGCTGGAAGAAGTTGGAACAGTACTTCAAGTTGGAGATGGTATTGCTCGTGTTTACGGGCTTTCAAATGTTCAATACGGTGAGCTAGTAGAATTTGATAACGGTATGGAAGGTATCGTTTTGAACTTGGAAGAAGATAATGTGGGTGTCGTTCTTTTAGGACCATCAACAGGAATCAAAGAAGGTTCTACAGCAAAAAGAACACAGCGTATTGCTTCGCTTAAAGTTGGTGAAGAAATGGTAGGCCGTGTAGTAAACACGCTAGGACAACCAATCGATGGTAAAGGTCCTATCGGTGGAACACTATATGAGATGCCATTGGAAAGAAAAGCTCCAGGAGTTATCTTCCGTCAGCCAGTAACTGAACCATTACAGACAGGTGTAAAAGCTGTTGATGCGATGATCCCAGTTGGTCGTGGACAAAGAGAGCTTGTGATTGGTGACCGTCAAACTGGTAAATCAACAGTTTGTTTGGATACTATCCTAAACCAAAAAGAATTTTATGATGCAGGTCAGCCTGTATTCTGTATATATGTTGCAATTGGGCAAAAAGCTTCAACTGTAGCAGGAATTGCTAAAACATTAGAAGAAAAAGGTGCAATGGCGTATACGGTCATTGTTGCAGCTAACGCTTCTGATCCAGCTCCGATGCAAGTGTATGCTCCTTTCGCAGGTGCTGCAATTGGAGAATACTTCAGAGACTCTGGACGTCCAGCATTAATTGTTTATGATGATTTATCTAAACAAGCGGTAGCTTACCGTGAGGTTTCTCTTCTTTTGAGAAGACCACCAGGTCGTGAGGCTTACCCTGGAGACGTTTTCTACCTTCACTCAAGATTGTTAGAAAGAGCTTGTAAAGTGATCGCTAATGATGACATTGCTAAGAACATGAACGACTTGCCAGATTCGTTGAAACCAATCGTAAAAGGTGGTGGATCGTTGACTGCATTGCCAATCATCGAAACTCAAGCGGGTGACGTTTCTGCATATATCCCAACAAACGTAATCTCGATTACTGACGGACAAATTTTCTTGGAGTCTGACTTGTTCAACTCTGGAGTTCGTCCTGCGATCAACGTAGGTATCTCTGTATCTCGTGTTGGAGGTAATGCTCAGATCAAATCAATGAAAAAAGTAGCAGGTACTTTGAAACTAGATCAAGCACAATTCCGTGAATTGGAAGCGTTCGCTAAATTTGGTTCTGACTTGGATGCTGTTACCTTAAACGTAATTGAAAAAGGTAGAAGAAACGTGGAAATCTTGAAACAAGGTTTGAACGATCCGTATACTGTTGAAGATCAAGTTGCGATTATCTACGCAGGTTCTAAAAACTTATTGAGAAACGTTCCTGTAAACAAAGTAAAAGAATTTGAGAAAGATTTCTTGGAGTTCTTGAACAACAAACATAGAGATACTCTTGATGCTTTGAAAGCTGGTAAACTAGATGACAAAATCACTGATGTTATCGAGAACGTAGCTAAAGAAGTTTCAGCGAAATATAACTAAATTAGTCAAACGTCTTAAAGACAAAAGTCTAAAGGTTCAGTACTTTTAATACACTTTTGTCTTTATGACTTATGACTTTAGACTAAAATAAAATGGCAAACTTAAAGGAAATCCGTAATAGAATTACTTCCGTTTCATCAACGATGCAGATTACATCGGCGATGAAAATGGTTTCTGCTGCAAAGCTTAAGAAAGCGCAAGATGCCATCACGGCCATGCGTCCTTATGCCGAAAAACTAACTGAATTGTTGCAAAACGTCAGTGCTTCTCTTGACGGAGAAAGTGGCGGTAAATATTCTGACCAAAGACCTGTAAACAAAATTCTTATCGTTGCAATTACTTCTAACAGAGGTTTGAGCGGTGCTTTCAACTCTAACGTAGTGAAAGAAACTAAGAATCTTGTGCAAAATTATGCAGGAAAAAAGGTTGATTTTATTACCATCGGTAAAAAAGGTAATGACATTATCAAAAAGACAAATAACGTAATTATTAATAATAACGGTGTATTTGACGATTTGACTTTCCACAATGTTGCCGAAATTGCAGAACAATTAATGAAGCTGTATGCAGACGGAAGCTATGACAAGATTGAATTAGTTTACAATCAGTTCAAGAATGCTGCTACGCAAATTATCATTACTGAGCAATTTTTGCCAATCGTTCCAGTGAAATCAGAAAGCAAAAATCAAGTAGATTACCTTTTTGAACCTTCAAAAGAACAAATCATTGAAGAGTTGATTCCTCGTTCATTAAAAACGCAATTGTACAAAGCTATCAGAGACTCTTTCGCTTCAGAGCACGGAGCTCGTATGACGGCAATGCACAAAGCAACTGATAACGCGACAGAATTGAGAAACCAATTGAAATTGACTTACAACAAAGCACGTCAGGCAGCAATTACCAATGAAATCCTAGAGATTGTTGGTGGAGCAGAAGCTTTGAAATCATAAAGAATATTTTTTCTAAAAGAAAAGCCGGCTTTTTGCTGGCTTTTTTTATTATTGAATTTCTGATGTATCAAAAACCAAAGAATTAGCTATTTTTGTTAAATAAATTTGACAAACCTATTTTGAGCTTATATAAAAATCTTTTCAAGCAGACAGCGATTTATGGACTTGCAACGGTTGTTCCAAGAATGTTCAGCTTTTTCTTAGTGCCGCTGTATACCGAGTTGTTGCCAAAAGCCGAATATGGGCAGGTCAATATTATTTTTGCTTACCTGATTTTTTTCAATGTCATTTTAGCCTACGGAATGGAGACTTCTTTCTTTAGGTTTTACAATACAGAAGATGACAAAAAAACGGTTGTCGAAACCTCGACAGTTTCTATTTTTTGGACGACGCTGCTCTTTTTAGCCGTGGCGCTCCTGTTCAGAACTTCAGTGTCAGAATTCTTAGATATCGATGTGCAATATATCACGTATGTTATCTGGATATTGGCACTCGATGCATTAGTGATTATACCGTTTTCAAAGTTAAGAGCAAGACAAAAGCCGATGTTTTATGCCACAATCAAGATTGGAAATGTAGCTGTAAACTTGGGACTCAATCTCTTTTTCTTGATTTATCTTCCTGAAATAGCCAAGGAAAATCCAGACAGTTTTATCAGTTCTTTATATTTTGAAGATTTTCAGGTTGGATACATATTTGTCTCCAACATCGTTGCCAGTCTGCTTACATTGTTGGTTCTCTTACCAAACTATCTCCACGTAAAATGGCACTTTGATTTTCAGCTTTGGAAAAAGATGATGCGTTATGGCTTTCCTATCATGATTGCCGGAATTGCCTTTGCCATCAACGATCAGTTTGATAAGATATTACTAAAATATTTACTTCCACCCGCTACAGCAGAAGAACAGGTCGGAATTTATTCCGCTTGTTATAAGCTCGGGCTTTTTATGGTTTTGTTTAGGACGGCGTATACTTTAGGAATTGAGCCTTTCTTTTTCAGCCATGCTTCTAATGAAAACGCCTCGGAGACCTATGCGACGATTACAAAATACTTTGTAATATTCGGTTCCTTGATGACTTTGGGCGTTATTGTTTTTGCAGATGTCCTAAAGCTAGTCATGATCCGCGATTCCTCTTTCTGGGATGCTATGGGTGTCGTGCCGCTGATTATATTGGCCAACTTTTTTCTAGGGATTTATACCAATCTTTCCGTTTGGTACAAGCTTACGAACCAGACGCACATTGGCGCTTATATTTCAATTGTTGGAGCCATCATAACATTAGCCTTAAACTACTTATTGATTCCTTCTATCGGCTACTATGGCTCTGCAATTGCCACAATCGCGGCCTACGGAAGCATGATGCTTATTTCCTATACGTTAGGAAACAAATACTACCCGATTCCGTATGACAAGAAAAAAATAGGAGCCTATCTCGGTATTTCAATTCTCTTTTCATTTATCTATTTTTATGGATTCAGAGAAAATTACTGGGTAGGAATACCAATGCTAATCCTATTCATGTACTTTATCTATTTCAATGAAAAAGAAACCATACTCAGGATTATAAAAAGAAAAGCGTAAGCATTAAATTTATCCAAAACCTTTTACCTTTATACAGATGACCATTAAAATAATAAACAAATCCCAACATTCACTGCCGAATTATGAAACGTTAGCTTCGGCAGGAATGGACTTGAGAGCAAACCTTTCAGAATCGATTACATTAGCGCCGTTAGGAAGAGCTATCGTAAAAACCGGACTTTTTATTGAATTGCCTATCGGTTACGAAGCACAAGTTCGTCCACGCAGCGGTCTTGCGGCTAAAAAAGGAATAACAGTCCTAAATTCTCCCGGAACAGTTGATGCCGATTATAGAGGTGAAATTGGAGTGATTTTAGTAAATTTATCAAACGAAGCTTTTGTTGTTGAAAATGGCGAAAGAATCGCACAATTAATTATTGCAAAACATGAAAGAGCCGTCTGGCTGGAAGTGGAAGAATTATCTGAAACTTCTAGAGGAGAAGGCGGATTTGGCAGTACAGGAGTAAAATAAAACACGAAAAATACATGAAAATAATAGTCCCAATGGCCGGACGCGGCTCCCGTTTAAGACCACACACATTAACCGTTCCAAAACCTTTGATTCCAATAGCAGGCAAGCCAATCGTTCATAGGCTGGTTGAGGATATCGCTGGCGTAATCAATCAAGAAATAGAAGAAATAGCCTTTATCATTCACAAGGATTTCGGCAAGCAGGTAGAAGTTGAGTTGATTGAGATTGCAGAAAAACTCGGAGCCAGAGGCGTAATTTATTACCAAGAACAACCTTTAGGAACCGCACATGCAATCATGAGCGCCAAAGAATCAATGTCAGGACCAATTGTGGTGGCTTATGCTGATACACTTTTCCGTGCCGATTTTACTTTGGATACCGAAGCTGACAGCGTTATCTGGGTAAAGCAAGTTGAAGATCCTAGCGCTTTTGGCGTTGTTCAATTAAATGATAAAAACCAAATTGTTGATTTTGTAGAAAAACCAAAAGAATTTGTTTCCGATTTGGCAATTATCGGAATTTATTATTTCAAGTCAGGCGAAACTTTAAGAAGCGAATTGCAATATTTATTAGATAATAATGTTGTAAAAGGAGGAGAATACCAGTTGACAGATGGTCTCGAAAACATGAAAGAAAAAGGATTAAAGTTTGTTCCTGGAAAGGTAGACGAATGGATGGACTGCGGTAATAAAAATGTTACGGTCGAGACTAATTCTAGAATGCTAGGATTTTTGCACAACGATGGCGAGCATTTGGTGGATTATGATGTGAAGTTGGAAAATTCAACGATTATCCCGCCATGTTATATCGGCAAAGATGTTATCTTGATCAATGCGACTGTAGGTCCAAATGTATCTTTAGGAAAAGGCAGCCATGTTGTAGATAGTACTATAAAAAACAGCTTGATCCAAAACCATTCGCATATAAAAAATGCCAAATTAGATAATGCAATGATTGGAAACCATGCGAGCTTTGATGGAAACTTTACAAGCATAAGCATCGGCGATTATTCAGTTTTGGAATAAAATTTGATAAAAAACCATTATGAAAATTAAGAATTATCTTTTATCGTTTCTTTTTTTCTTTGGAATGCTCAGCTTTCCGGCGCAAGTTTTGGCTCAAGCCGAACCCGATGATATTGCCCTAGCAGAAGATGCTTTTCAAGATAATTTTTATGAATCGCTCAAGCAAAAAGGTATTGAAAATTATGACAAGGCAATTACAGCCTTAGAAAAATGCCTTAAAACCCAACCGCAGAATGCCACAATCTATTACGAATTAGGAAAGAATTATCTCAATCTTAAGGATTATAAAAAAGCCTATGATTTCTTTGTGCAAGCTTCGGTTTTAGATCCAAAAAACAAATGGTTTTATGTCGGAATGTACGATGTTTGCTATCAAACAAAAGATTATTCGCAAGCCATACTAGTCGTAAACAAATTAATCGAATTCGATGTAAAATATAAAGAAGACTTGACGTCGCTTTATATGTACACAGACCAATATGACAAAGCTTTAGCACTGATAAAAGACCTTGACGAA
The DNA here is from genome assembly GCF_025947265.1 of Flavobacterium sp. N2550. Classification (NCBI taxonomy): domain Bacteria; kingdom Pseudomonadati; phylum Bacteroidota; class Flavobacteriia; order Flavobacteriales; family Flavobacteriaceae; genus Flavobacterium; species Flavobacterium sp. N2550. The sequence goes on from NZ_CP110007.1 coordinate 907,182, forward strand.
ACTCTTGGAGAAACGCCTCAAAGAAATGCGTACAAGCAAGAAATTCTAAAAGATTCGAAATACAGGGTTGGAGAAAAAGACCAGCTTTTGGAAGCTATTAAGAAAAATCCGAAAGATGAGTCAAAATATATTGCTTTGATTTATCTCTATTCAGAAAGCAATCAAGAAGAAAAAGCCTATGAAGTGGCAAAAAAGCTAGAAAAAGAAATCCCTGATTCTGAATTTGCGCAAGTAGGGCTGTTCAAATTTCATCTTAATAATAATGATGGAGAAAAAGCAGTTCTTGCCATGAATAAGGTACTCGAAAGCAAGAAAATAGATTCTACAGTAAAATTTAAAATCCTCAAAGAATTTCTAGTTTTCGTAAAAAATAATCCGCAATTCAATACCGATTTGGATAAGGCAATTGGCTATTTTGACAACGAAAATCAAGTAGCACTGACCAAAGAAATCGGCAAGATTTTTTATGCAAGGAAAAACTGGGAACGCGCAATCCATTATCTTGAAATCTATTCGAAAAACAATCCGCAAGAAATAGAATCAAATATCTTTTTACTTCAGGCCTATGCAGAAAGCTCGCAATTTGATGTGCTGGCCAAAAAAGCTTCAAACCTGATTGACTTTTTTCCATTACAACCGGACTTTTATTATTATTCAGGATTGGCGAACAACCAACTGAAAAATTATAAAAAAGCAAAAGAGTTTTTAGAAATGGGGATGGATTATTTAGTGGATAATAAGAACTTGGAAATTAATTTTAATATCCAACTAGGAGAAGCCTACAATGGATTGGGAGATGCCAAGAAAAAAGAACAGTATTTCTTAAAAGCCGACCAATTATTAAAACAAAAAAAATAATGAAAAAATATATAATTATAGCATTAGGCATTTTCTTTTTTTCCTGTAATTCCAAAAAAGCAGTCATAGCAGAAGGCAACGCCAGCGAAGTAGTCGCTTCTGCAAAAGTCATAGAAAACCATTATAAGCTCAAGAGAAACTTTTCTACAGTCTATATCAAGTCCAGCGCTAAATATAAAGACGACAAGATGTCTCAAAGTGTTTCTGCCGAAATTCGAATCAAGAAAGACGAGCAGATTCTGGTAAGTATTAGATTTTTAGGGATTACAATGGCTAAGGCACTAATTACGCCTAAGGAGGTGAAATATTATGAAAAGATAGGCAACAAATTTTTCGAAGGCGATTATTCTACCCTGAGCAAATGGCTTGGCACCGAACTTGATTTCCAAAAAGTACAGAACATGCTAATTGGCGAAGCGATGGATGACTTAACCAAAGGAAAATATACAACGACGATTGATGAAAATCTTTATAAACTAGAAGATAACTCAAATAAAAATACGGCAAAATCGTTTTATTTTGAAGCCGCAAATTATCTGATAAAAAAGCAAGAAGTTGTCCAGGCAAAAGAAGATAGAAGATTGCAGATTAGCTATCCGAGCCATAAAGAATATCCGGAAACCGTTTTGCCAGCACAGCTTATAATCGATGCCATGCAAGGTGGAAAGAAAACAAATATCAACATCGATTATAATTCAGTTTCGTTCAATGAAAACTTAACTTTCCCATACAGCGTTCCTGATGGGTACGAAAGAATATATATTGATTAGATTTGCACAAACATATCCAATTATGCCAAAAACCATACTTACCTTCCTTCTTCTGCTGACAGCTTCCCTCGTTTGGAGCCAGAATGATACGCAGCGAAAATTGGAAGAACGTAAAGCACAGCTCCAAAAAGAAATCAGGGCGGCAGAAAATGCCTTGAAATCGGAGAAGAAAAAAGAAAAATCTGTCGTAACCCAGATTAGCCAGCAAACGGTAAAAATTAAGCTACAAGAAAAATTAATCGCTACGACTGAAAAACAAGCGAAGCTTTTGAGCGATGACATTTATACAAATCAGCTAAAAATAAATTCCCTTAAAAAAGAACTGGAAGAGCTCAAGAAAGATTATGTGGCAATGATCGTAAAGTCGTACAAGAGCCGTTCAGAGCAGAGCAGAGCGATGTTTTTGCTGTCTTCGGAGAATTTCCTTCAAGCGTATAAAAGGGCGCAATACATGAAGCAATATTCCAATTATAGAAAAAACCAAGGAGAAGAAATTAAGGTAAAGTCTAATGAGCTGACAGCTTATAATGAAAAGTTAGGAGTCCAAAAAAAGGAAAAGCAGAAACTGATTGTTGAAAACGAAAAAGAAAAGCAGGAATTAGAAAAAGAAAAGCAGGAGCAAGAAAAAATAATGAAGTCTATTAAAAAAGACGTCAAAAAATATACTGCTGAAATCAAGAAAAAACAACAAGAAACCAAAGAGATTGATCGTAAGATCGATAAACTAATTCGAGAAGCTATCGCAGAAGCCAACAGAAAAACAGCGGCAGCGAATAAAAAGGCCAATCCAAAAGCTACAGTTGCTGAAACAAAAGCGATTGAAAACTCTACTAAAATTGTCTTGACTCCAGAAGGAAAAATAATTTCAGATAATTTTAAAGCTAATAAAGGAAGATTGCCATGGCCGGTTGCAAAAGGATTTGTTTCATTACGATACGGTGATCAGCCTCATCCACTGCAAAAATCAATCACGGTCCACAGCAGCGGTGTTGAAATCAGCACGGATTCTGGATCTTCTGTACGATCCGTATTTGCGGGAGAAGTTACAAGAGTACAGCTGATATCGCCGAATAACATGGTGGTTTTTGTCCAACATGGAGATTTCTATACAGTATATCAAAACCTGAGTTCAGTAAGCGTTGCTAAAGGGAATAAGGTTACAGCCTTACAAAACATCGGAAAGATAACAACTAATGCCGCAGGAAAGACAGCCTTGAAATTTGTCATCATGCAAAATTCAACGACATTGAATCCGCAGACCTGGCTGGCTAATATGTAATAGAAAAAGGGAACCAATTTGGTTCCCTTTTTTATTTATTCCGTAAATAAAGCTTTTAATTCAGTCGCCTCATTCGGCTTCATTTTTCCTGCTAAGACAAGGCTGAGCTGCTTTCTTCTCAAAGCCGCATCAAAGCGTTGCTTTTCCAATTCCGTTTCAGGAAGGATGGCAGGAACTTCTACCGGACGTCCAGTCTCATCAACAGCAACAAAAGTATAGATAGCCTCATTGGCCTTATTTTTTATGCCTGATTCGCGATCTTCAATCCATACATCAATATAAATTTCCATCGACGTTTTGAACGTTCTGGAAACTTTCGCTTCAATAGTCACGACACTCCCTAAAGGAATCGCACGATTAAAAGCCACATGGTTGACCGAAGCCGTAACAGTAATACGTCTGGAATGTCTTCGAGCCGCGATGCTTGCCGCTCTGTCCATTCGAGCCAGCAATTCGCCACCAAAAAGATTATTCAAAGGATTTGTTTCGCCTGGCAAAACCAAATCGGTTAAAACCGCTATAGATTCAGAAGGAGTTTTCGCTTGCATCGTTTTTTTTGCAAAGGTAACAGATATGCTGGTAAATCATATAGCTTCTGGAGCAATAAAATTTTCCTTTCAAAGCAAAAAAAATCCCGAACGAGCCGGGATTGATTTTTTATAATTCTTGAATCAGAAGCCAAGCTTCAGGATTCTCTGTTTTTTGGATTTTTGACATTGCTTTTTGAGCTTCTGCATAGTTTGAAAAACTTCCGTAAAGCACAGGATGAAGACCATGTTTATTCTGCGCAATTCTTCGTGCTTTGTAGCCTTTTGCGCTTAGCTTTTCGAATATTTTTTGTGCATTTTCTTCATTTCTAAAAGCACCTGCAACAATATGGTAAGCCAGTTTTTCTTCTTTGATAGTAAGTTTTACAGCTGGTAGCGGACTTTCGATAAAGAAAGTAGCTTCTTGTATTTTATCTTGTACTTTTTTCTGAACGGCTTGCTGCACGATCAGGTTTTCAGAATTAATCTTTTCTTGGTAATAGTTGTTTCCAAAAAATCCAGCTGCTCCAAGTCCAAGGACAAAAATAGCAGCATATTTAAGATAGGAAGTATTACTTCTTATTTCAGGAGTGAAAAGTATAGGAGCTTTTTCTTCTAGAGCTTCTACTTCTTCCTTATAAATTTCTCTTTGGATTTTTGGAGAAACAAACGTGCTTAATCCAAAAGAATCTGTCAAGTAGTTCAAATTATCTGAAGGCTCGAAAACAAGATTTTGTTCTGAATTTAACGACAGTTGTCCAATGTTTTTTAAGAGGATAGCTTGGCCTTGCTGCAAGGCAAATTTCCAACCAGTAACTGCTGCTTCGATGTTTTTTATAGCCTCTTCGTAAGAGATTTTTTCATATTGCGAGATGTGATTCGCAAGCAATCCGTCATTGTTTTTCAAATGAAAATTAAAAGAAACCAATTTCCTTGGCGGATAAAATGCCATAGCGCTTTCATTAAGCCTCGCCGATTGGATTTCGGTAAGAAAAGCACCAAAACCAGGAACAGCGACACATTGGTATCGATACAAAAGTTGGGAGATGTAAAATTCAATCTTCATAGAAACAAAGTTACTTATTCATTAGTCAGGTCAAAATTTTATCAACAAATTTTATTAACAATCTCAACAAAAAGTCTTTTCTTTGAAATTCAATTATTTGCCATGCACGAAGAAGAATTATTTTATCTATTAGCCCTACAAAAAGTAGAATTGGTTGGCGATGTTGTTGCCAAAAAACTGCTCACTCACTTTGGAAACGCCAAAGAAGTCTTCCAATCGAAGGCGTCAAAATTAGAACGTATTGACGGTATTGGAAGCGTACTGATCAAAAATCTTAAAGATAAATCTATTTTTAAAAAAGCAGAAGACGAACTGCGATTTCTTAAAGCCAATACAATCGAAGTCCTTTACTTTCAAGATGAAGATTATCCCGAAAAGCTAAAACATTGCATTGATAGTCCAGTCTTGTTGTTCGCTTCGGGGAATTTCAATCTAAAAAATAGAAAGGTAATCAGCATAGTCGGAACACGCCAAATTACTTCTTATGGAATTGAATCTTGTAGGAAACTAATTTCAGATTTAGCTCCGTTAGATCCTGTGATCGTAAGCGGTTTTGCCTATGGAGTTGATATTGTTGCACATCAAGCAGCAATGGAACATAATCTGCAGACTATAGGAATTGTTGCTCATGGATTAAACCAGATTTATCCTAAAGTCCATAAAAAATATGTAGCCAAGATGCAAGAAAATGGCGGTTTCATGACTGATTTTTGGAGTACTTCTAATCCTGACAAAGAAAATTTTGTGCGCCGTAATCGAATTGTAGCCGGCATGTCTGAAGCGACCATCGTTATTGAGTCGGCAGAAAAAGGAGGTTCTTTGATAACTGCAAATATGGCGAATGATTATAATCGGGATGTTTTTGCTTTTTCCGGAAGAGCGACAGACAAATACAGCCAAGGCTGTAATAACTTGATCAAGACCCAAAAAGCCCATTTGCTTACCTCCGCCGCAGACCTGATTTATATATTAAACTGGGATTTAGACCCTGAAAAGACAAATACTGTCCAAAAGAAATTATTTGTGGAATTGGATTATGAAGAGCAAATAATCTATAATTATCTGCAGGCAAGAGGTAAAGAATTGATGGACATCATTGCTTTGGAGTGCAATTTCCCAATTTATAAAATATCGTCTCTGTTATTAAATATGGAATTAAAGGGAGTTATTCGTCCTTTGCCAGGAAAATTATTTGAAGCTGTTTAAAAATAAAAACCCCGCTATTGCGGGGCTCTTAACTAATATCCTAATTTTTTTCGTACTCTTTCCAAAACTACATTGGCTACGGCCTTTGCTTTTTCAGCGCCTTGAAATAGTGCTTTGTCAACTTCTTCCAGATTATTCATGTAGTAATTGTATTTTTCTCTTTCGACTTTGAATCTTTCAAGAATCAATTCGAACAAAGCCTGCTTGGCGTGGCCCCAACCGAAATCACGATTTATATTTTTATATTTTTCGGTCATTTCTGCTAACTGGCTTTCATTAGCAAGCAACTTATAAATAGCAAAAATCTTGCAGGTATCTGGATTTTTTGGTTCTTCCAAAGGCGTGCTGTCGGTTTCGATAGACATTACTTGTTTGCGAAGGGCCTTATCATCCAAAAATATATTGATGATATTGTTAGCCGATTTGCTCATTTTGCCGCCATTGGTTCCAGGAACATATTTTGTGTCTTCTTGGAGATACGATTCTGGCAAGACAAAAGTTTCTCCCATCTGATGGTTAAAACGGGAAGCCACATCACGCGTTATTTCGATATGCTGCAATTGGTCTTTCCCGACAGGAACGAATTCTGCATCATACAAAAGAATATCTGCGGCCATAAGCATCGGGTAGGTAAACAAACCTGCGTTTACATCATCTAATCTATCGGCTTTGTCTTTAAACGAATGCGCTAAAGTCAGTCTCTGAAACGGGAAAAAACAGCTCAAATACCAAGACAGCTCTGCTGTTTGAGGAACATCCGATTGGCGGTAAAAGATTACTTTGTTTATATCGACTCCACAGGCAAGCCACGTTGCAGCTGTACTGTACGTATTTTGGCGTAATGTTTCTCCATTTTTGATCTGCGTAACAGAATGCAGGTCGGCAATAAAAAGAAAAGTTTCGTTTTCTGGCTTGTTTGATAATTCAATAGCCGGAATAATCGCTCCTAGCAAATTTCCTAGATGAGGCGTTCCCGTGCTTTGAATTCCTGTGAGTATTTTTGACATGATAACTTAATTTCTGCAAAGGTAAATGTTTTAGCAAAATGTAAGGTTTGAATTCTTACATTTGGAAAACAAAATTTAAGAATCAACTTCTGTCCTCTAAAGCAATCTTATGATAAACATTCTGCATGCGTCTTTTTAAAATATTTTTTTGGGTCCTTTGGAGAATTTGGTTCTATTTTTTGATGGGACTTCCCATTATCATTATGCTTCCTTTTTTGCTAGTTTCTATCTTAAAAGAAAAATGGTATCCTTATTTCTTTGTCTTGGCTAGGATTTGGGCTAAAATCATTCTTTTCGGAATGGGCTTTTATTATAAAGTAGAGCGTGAGCAAGAACTGGAAGAAGGCAAAAGTTATATGCTTGTATCGAATCATACATCGATGACGGATATCATGCTGATGCTTGCACTCGTACGAAACCCCTTTGTTTTTGTGGGAAAGAAAGAACTGGCCAAGATTCCGCTATTTGGATTTTTTTATAAAAGGACCTGTATCTTGGTAGATAGAAGTAGTTCTAAAAGCCGAATGGAAGTATTTAACCGTGCCCAAAAAAGATTGGAGCAAGGATTGAGCATCTGCATTTTTCCAGAAGGCGGTGTTCCTGATGACGAATCGGTGCTCTTGGATGAATTCAAAGACGGTGCGTTTAGATTAGCGCTAGAACACCAGATTCCGATTGTTCCTATGACATTCGCAGATAACAAAAAAAGATTTTCATATACTTTTTTGAGCGGAAGCCCAGGTTTGATGAGAGCAAAAATCCATCATTTTATAAAAACAAAAGGGAAAGATGTGGGCGATAAAAAAGAAATCAAAGAACTGCGAGAAATAGTGAGAGAGATTATTTATCAGCAACTCTTGAAATTTGGCCACAAAAAAAGCGCCTAACCACGACGCCTTTTTCTGTCATTAACGTATTAAGTAATGACGAACCTAACTAAACTATAAAACCAACTAATCTAAAAGTTAAAACTTATTCCAGAATACAAGCCTATAAAATAAGGCTTAAATCCTCCTGCATTTTCGCTGAATGTATTGATTTGGTATTTCAACTTTGGCTCAACATTCGCTTCAAATGATTTCCAAAATTTATATTTAAATCCAATTCCGATATTAGAGGTAAAAGAAACATCGTTCAAATTCGATGCTTTTCCTATACTAGTTGTCATGCCCGGAGATACTACAGACAGGCTGTTTTCGTTTAAGAACAGCGTACTCATTCCCCCGATTAACTCTATTCCAAATTTGTTATCTATAAGTTTATACGAAAGTTCTACAGGAACTTCCACATAGCCCATAGTTTGGTTTAGATGCCCGGCTTTTTTCCCAGGAACATCATCAAATGATACCAAGTTCGTGGCCGTATTGTCTTCTACAATTATAACTATGGCAGAAGAACTTTCTTGGATGTTGCTAGAAGCCATAATACCTCTAGAATTAACATCCGACAAGCCTGCATAATACACAATATCATTTGTATTATAGCCCAAAGTTAATTTGTTGATTCCGCCACGGACAGACCATTTTTTGTTTAATGCATAATTAACGCCTACGCCAAAACTAAGGTTCTTGTCGTAGCTTTTATTATTATCTGCAAATTGCTGGGCGATAGGGGAACCGTTGGAAGCAGAGCTAAAATAAATAGGGGCTACGTTGGACGTAATTTGCCACCTATTTACTTTAGTTTCTGTAACCGCTTGTTGTTTTTTTTCTTTTTCTTTTAGCAATTCTTCCAGCGGATTAGGTTCAACAGTAGCAACAGCTGCCGAATCTTTTTTTTGTTTCTCGAAAGCATCAGTATTAAAAGCAATTCGAGAAGTGTTATTTTGATTTTTATCGATCAGATTTTTGTTTTGTATGGTCTTGTCATTTTTCTGAACGTTGTCATTTTGTTTTTTTTCAACTGAAGCAAGCTGCTTTTCGTTTCCGTTCAGATTTTCTTGATTGGCTAAAGCTTTGTTTTTATTACTGGTATTATCATTAAACAGTTTTTCAGAACTATTTTCTTTATTTCCAGAATTTGCGATAGCGCTAGTATTGCCTTGAGTATTCTTTTTATTAACAGCTTCTTGATTGGCAAGGCCTGTATTGTTGTCTTTTAAGGTCTGATTTTTAAACTTATTTAGGCTTTTATTAGTGCTGTTTTTTATAATAGTGCCCTTTTTAGCATTGTTGCTGTCGGTATTATCTTGGCTAGCAACTGCTTTGTTCTTTACATAGTTTCTTTCTAATGCATTAGACTTGTCAGGTCTGTTTTGTGTTGCATTTGTACCTTCTGATTCGTTTTTTGATGATGTATTTTTTTCTAAATCCGTATTTTCAGCCTCAGTAACAACTGCGTTGCTTTTTACAGGGCTTTTCATAGGAACTAATTCGTTTGTCCCGTCGTTATTTGAATTGTTTTTTTCTTGATTTACAACTCCGTTATCAGTTTCCGAAGAATTGTTGATTAATCCATCTCCGATTACAAATCCGATAAGCAATATTGCGGCAACACCTGAAAGTCTAAACCATAACGGAATGACTCTTCTCTTCTTTTTCTTCCTAAGTTCGGCTTCTATATTGTCCCAGACTGCAGGCGAAGGTGTCGCTTCAAAGTCCTTGAACTTTTCTTGAAAAAGCCGTTCTAAATTTTTTTTCTCACTCATTTTGCTGCTGTATAATTTCCGTTTCCGGCCTGAGCTTCTATTTTTTCTTTTAAAATCATTTTTGCACGTGCAAGATTTGATTTTGTTGTTCCTGTTGTTATGTCAAGCATATCGGCAATTTCTTTATGCGAATAACCGTCCATTACATACAAGTTAAAAACCAATCGATATCGGTCTGGTAATTCTTGAATAATTTTCATTAAAAATTCAAGCGTCACACTTTCATCATCAATCTCAACTTCTGCTTCATCAGGAATAGTATCATTTACGATTTCAAAAACAGAACTGCCTCGATATTTTTGCAGAATATTGTTCACCATTACTCTTTTTGCCCAGCCTTCAAAAGAACCCTTGAAATTAAATTGTCCTATCTTGCTGAAGATAATCAGGAATCCATCCTGGAGATTATCTTCGGCTTCCACATAATTTCGCGAATACTTCAAGCAGACACTGAACAATTTAGGAGAGAGCAACTTATATAATTGTTCTTGAGCTTTTGTATCATTATCTCTGCAATCGTATATGAGTTGTTCTAAACCCAAAGTTTTTCCTGTATAAATTAAAAATTATTGTTGAACTACTGGTACTTCATACTCCAAGAAACGGTTATTTCCATATTGATCTTTTCCTTGATAAAATTTGAAAACGTAAGAACCGGTGCTTGTTGGCAAGAAATCAAATGAAGCCTCAACAGGCTCTTCATCTAATTCAGTACAAGAATCACTGTGCATAACGCTTGTCTGTACCGCTATTGTTCTAACATTTGAATCTCTTTCATAATAAAAGCCTTCAAAAAAATGACAGCTTGTAGGTCTTTTATAATACACTTTTATGGTATACGTCTGTCCCAAGATAAAACTTTCAGGAAATACTGCGCTTTCTGTAGGAATCAGTTCAAAGTGGTAATTAACGTTGTCATCGTCGCCTAATTCGCAGGAACTAAAGGCAGTGACAGCGATAATTGCCAGAAATAAAATTGAAATTAACTTTTTCATTTTTTTGTATTACTATTTATGCTTTATTGTGTAGATGAAGATTTATGCTAAAGGTTGCGTTTGGATATAAAAAAACCCGAAATTTTCGGGTTTTTATTTTTAACTATTATTTTCTTTAATCAGCGATTTGATTTTCAGCTCTAATTCTTCAGCCAATTCTGGATTGTCTTTGATTAAGGCTTTTACTGCATCTCGACCTTGGCCGAGTTTCGTGTCGCCGTAGCTGAACCAAGAGCCTGATTTTTTCACGACTTCAAATTCTACTGCCAGATCTAAAATTTCTCCAGTTTTAGAAACTCCTTCACCATACATAATGTCGAATTCTGCTGTCTTGAATGGCGGAGCCACTTTGTTTTTTACGACTTTTACTTTTGTTCTGTTTCCGATTACGTTTTCTCCATCTTTAATCTGCGAAGATCTTCTGATGTCTAAACGAACCGAAGCATAAAATTTCAAGGCATTACCACCTGTTGTCGTTTCTGGATTTCCGAACATTACACCGATTTTTTCACGAAGCTGGTTGATGAAGAAAACGGTACAATGCGTTTTGCTGATTGTTCCGGTTAATTTTCTCAAGGCTTGCGACATCAATCTAGCGTGAAGTCCCATCTTTGAATCTCCCATTTCGCCTTCAATCTCGCTTTTCGGCGTCAAGGCGGCAACAGAGTCAATTACAACAATATCAATTGCGCCAGAACGGATTAGGTTTTCTGCAATTTCTAAAGCTTGCTCTCCGTTGTCTGGTTGTGAAATGATAAGATTTTCTACATCTACGCCTAATTTTTCTGCATAACTTCTGTCAAAAGCATGTTCCGCATCAATAAAAGCAGCAATGCCGCCAGCCTTTTGAGCTTCAGCAATCGCATGCAAAGTTAATGTGGTCTTACCCGAAGATTCAGGTCCGTAAATTTCAATAATTCTTCCTTTTGGATATCCATTCACTCCAAGAGCTAAATCCAATCCTAAAGATCCGGATGAAATTGTTTCTACTTCTTCAACAGCGCGGTCACCCAGCTTCATTACGGTACCTTTACCGTAGGTCTTATCTAATTTATCAAGCGTTAGTTGCAACGCTTTCAATTTGGCTTCTTTCTCTGAACTCATTTTTTCTTTCATTTATAATTGGCACTTATTTTTCGTAAAAATAGTTCTTTTTTTCTACGTAGCAAGCGTTATTTTTTGATACAATTTTGCTATTTGTCAATTAAAATAAACAAAAATATAATTAGTACTTTTGCGGTGAATTATAATAACTATGGAGAAACTTATTTCATACCCAATTTCGGCAGTATACTATCTGTTTTTTGGATTGTTTTTAGTGATTTTTCATCCCATCCAGTGGATTTGTTTTAATGTGTTTGGGTATCAGGCGCATAAAAAAAGTGTCGATTACCTAAATTTATGCTTATTAAGGACAACGCATCTTTTGGGAACAACCTATAAAGTTGAAGGAAGAGAATTGGTTCCTAAAGGAGTTCCCGTAATTTTTGTCGCCAACCACCAAAGTATGTACGACATAGTTGCCATAATTTGGTTCTTCAGGAAATCACACCCGAAATTTGTTAGCAAAAAAGAATTAGGCAAAGGAATTCCAAGCGTTTCTTACAATTTAAGGCATGGAGGCTCCGTTTTAATAGATAGAAAAGATCCAAAACAAGCTGTTCCAACAATCAAAGGCTTGGCGGAATATATTGAAAAACACAACCGTGCAGCAGTCATTTTTCCGGAAGGAACCCGAAGCAAAGACGGAAATCCTAAAGAATTCGCCCAGACGGGATTGAAAATTTTATGCAAAAATGCACCATCGGCAGTTGTAGTTCCGATAACCATAAACAATTCTTGGAAAATTGTTAAATATGGCTTTTTTCCTGTAGGTTTAGGAAATCGCCTTACCTTTACCGCTCATAAGCCAATTTCAGTGGCACAAGTTCCTTTTGATGAATTGATGAAAGAGACAGAAAAAGCTGTAGTTGAAGGAATAAAAAATTAAAATTATGTCTATAAAAAACATTCGTCTAGAAGTAATGCAGTTTCTAGAGAAAAATATTGATACGTTCGTTGATCAATATCTGATTCCTGTGGAGAAGATATGGCAGCCCTCTGACCTTTTGCCAGATTCTCAAAAAGAAACCTTTTTTGAAGACGTAAAAGAATTAAGAGAGATTGCAAAAGAATTGCCTTATGATTTCTGGGTAGTTTTAGTCGGCGATACAATTACAGAAGAAGCGCTTCCAACGTATGAGTCTTGGCTTATGGATGTGGAAGGTGTTAACCAAGTTGATGAAGGAGGCAATGGCTGGTCTAAATGGGTCAGAAATTGGACCGGAGAAGAAAATCGCCATGGAGACCTTTTGAACAAATACCTTTATCTTTCAGGGCGTGTGAATATGCGCGAGATTGAAATGACTACCCAGCATCTGATTAACGACGGATTTGATATCGGAACAGGAAGAGATCCGTATAAGAACTTTGTGTATACGAGTTTCCAGGAATTAGCGACGTATGTTTCCCACAACAGGGTTTCTCAAATTGCAAAGAAATTTGGAGATAACAAATTATCAAAAATGTGCAAGCTGATTGCGGGTGACGAAATGCGTCACCATCATGCTTATTCTGAATTTGTAAACAGAATTTTTCAAGTAGACCCGAGTGAAATGATGCTGGCTTTCCAATATATGATGAAGCAGAAAATCGTGATGCCGGCTCATTTCTTGAGAGAATCGGGTGAAAAGATAAGTACTGCTTTTGAACAATTTTCAGATTCAGCACAAAGAATCGGAGTGTATACAGCTACCGATTATATTGAAATCATGCAGAAATTGATGGACAAATGGGAAATCGGTAAAATTTCAGGATTGACTGATGAAGCCGAAAAAGCCAGAGATTTCTTGATGAAACTTCCTGCAAGGATGGCCAAGATTTCAGAACGATTAGTAATTCCTGCAGAATCCCACATTTTTAAATGGGTAGAACCTGCAACATTAAAATAATAATCAAATCCTTTCTTCACAGAGAGGATTTTTTTTCTCAAATAAATTATGGACAAGATACTAATAGAAAAGACGATTGCTTTCGTAAAAGAAAAACTTAAAGATGCCGAAGGCGGACACGACTGGTTTCACATCGAAAGAGTCTATAACAATGCGTTGAATATTGCTCAGTATGAAAATTGCGATAATACTATTGTTGCCTTAGGCGCTTTGCTGCACGATATTGCCGATAGTAAATTTCACGATGGAGATGAAACCGTTGGCCCGAAATTGGCTTGGGAGTTTCTTGAAAAGCAAAACGTTTCTGAAGATACAATCATCCACGTAGTAAACATCATCGAAAATATTTCTTTTAAGGGAGGAAATTTTGAACGCAAGTTTTCTTCCATTGAACTCGATGTCGTGCAAGATGCCGATCGTTTGGATGCGATTGGAGCGATTGGTATTGCCAGGACTTTTAATTATGGTGGATTTAAAAACAGGCCGCTTTACAATCCGGAAATTGCTCCTAACCTGAACATGAGCAAAGAGGAATATAAAAATTCCGTTTCACCAACAATCAATCATTTTTATGAGAAATTGCTGTTGCTGAAAGACAAGATGAATACCAAAACAGGAAAATCGATAGCAGAGGAAAGACATGCCTATATGGAGAAATTCCTAGAACAGTTTTTTGCAGAATGCGAAGGAAAGAGATAATAAAAAGCCAGAATTTATATTCTGGCTTTTTTGTTTTATTATTTTCCAGTAAAGACCGGCTTTCTTTTTTCTAAGAAAGCACCTGTTCCTTCTTTAAAATCTTCAGTTCCAAAAGCATCACCAAAGTTTTTGATTTCGACAGCATAGCCGTCAACACCGTCTTTGAAATTGGCATTGATCGCCTCGATTGCCATTCCGATAGCAACCGGAGAATTTTTCATGATTTTCTGCGCTAAAGTAGTTGCTAGTTCTACTAATTCAGACTGTGGAACTACATGATTCACTAATCCTGATGCTTTAGCTTCTTCGGCAGTTAGCATTCCGGCAGTCATGATTAATTCCATTGCTTTTCCTTTTCCGACTAATTGAGGCAGTCGTTGTGTTCCGCCATACCCTGGAATGACGCCAAGAGAAACTTCTGGCAAGCCCATTTTTGCATTATCAGAAGCAATCCTAAAATGACAGGCCATAGCCAATTCTAGACCACCGCCTAAAGCAAAACCATTAACAGCAGCAATGACTGGAGTTTTTAAATTTTCTACAAAATCAAATAAAGACGATTGTCCTTTTGCCGCTAATTCTGCTCCTTCCGAAACCGAAAAGTTGGCAAATTCAGAAATATCAGCTCCAGCAACAAAAGCCTTATCGCCACTCCCTGTCAATATAATTACACTTACACTATAATCTTTGTCTAAGGTGTCAAAAGCGGTATGCAGTTCTTCAATAGTTGCCTTGTTTAAAGCATTTAATTTTGTAGGCCTGTTGATTGTTATCGTGGCGATTCCGTTTTCAGAAGTCGCTAAAATATTTTCGTAATTCATATCTAAAGGTTGTTTTATTGTTCGTTTCGCAACATTACATTTTGATTATGGGAAGGAAAACACAAAAAACAGTTCCCTTTCCAGAAGCTGTTTCAAAAGTAATCGTTCCATTATAATTTTCAATGATATTTTTGATGATTCCCAATCCTAAGCCCATGCCGCTGTTTTTGGTCGTAAACTTGGGCTCGAAAATTCGGTTGAGATTATCTGTTTCAATGCCTGTCCCGTTGTCTTGGACGCTGATCAGCACTTGATTTTCTTCTTTTTTGACAGAAACAACTACTGATTTTTCTGCCTGATTTTCTGGAATAGCTTGGATTGCATTTTTCACAAGATTGGTTACGACACGAATCAATTGCGTACGGTCCATAATCGTGATGATTTCTTTTTCTTCACTTCGAAATTCGATATAATCTTCATTGAAAATGTCCAAAGTAAGTTGTACGACATCTACGACATTTAATGTCTCATTCTGCTGGGCAGGCATCGAAGCAAAGTTTGAAAAGGCTGAGGCTACCGAGCTCATCGTATCAATCTGCTGAATCAACGTATTAGAATAGTCCGTCATTTTTTGCTTGACATCAGGGTCGTTCGGGTCAAATTTTCTTTGAAAACTCTGAACCGTCAATCGCATTGGTGTCAACGGATTTTTGATTTCATGAGCAACTTGCTTAGCCATTTCGCGCCAAGCCTGTTCCCTTTCACTTTGAGCTAATTTTGTGGCACTTTCATCCAATTCTTCCACCATCGAATTGTAGGCATGAACGAGCAAGGCAATTTCCTTACTGCTTTCTTCGAGCTCAATCTTTTCGTTTTTTTGGTTGAATCGGGTTTCCGTAATCTTGTCGGTAATCGATTTCAGGAACTTCGTGATGTAACTCGATAAGAAATACGCCAAGACAAAAGCCACAATCAACATGATAGAATATACTTGGCCCAAGCTGATCAAAAAGTTTCGCAATTCTCGCTCATAAAATCCGTCATCTGGAATGTACGGAAGATTCAAGATGCCCAAAGGCTTAAACTTTGTATCCTTGATCTGCGTATACGAAGAGCGAAATTTCATGCCATCGATGCTCTGTACGTCGACATACCTTTTGTCCATAGAAGATTGCACCAATTTCAAAATATAATTGGGAATCGGTGGCAAGATCGTATCAACGGTAAAAGAAGCCTTAGATGATTTTAGCAGTTTACCATCCAAACTGTAAATATTAATAGCCAAGCTATGGATGTCGGCTAGTTTATAAATTTCATCCTTGAAAATAAGAGGCAGGTTTTCTGAAGTCAGCGGATAAGTTGTCGTGCTCAGAATGTAATTGATGTGTTCCTTGACAGCAGTTTCACGGCGTTCGAGACGTTCTTCGTGGTATTCTTTTGCCGCGGTCTTAAACTGATAAACCGAAAGAGAAGCCATCAGAATTGACGAAATCAAGGTCAGGAAAATCATCGAGAGGAAGATTCTGACACGAAGCGATAGGCGTTTTATTTTGATTGGTTTCAGCATTAAGACTGGTTTCTTTCCCGAATTCTTTTATAAAATTTAAAGCCCAACATGATGATTATGGAGAACAGCATGATTCCGATTACTCCAAAAATCCAGTTGACGGCATTTTTCAAAATTACCAAAAAAAACTACTGCGAAAAGTATAATTGTCGCACCTTCATTCCAAAGGCGCATAAAATTAGACGTATGTTTTACCTCGTCGTTTTGCAGTTGCTTGAATATCTGATGGCATTTTAAATGATACAAATACAAAGCAAAAACAAAGCCAAGCTTTAC
Source organism: Flavobacterium sp. N2550 (assembly GCF_025947265.1). NCBI lineage: Bacteria > Pseudomonadati > Bacteroidota > Flavobacteriia > Flavobacteriales > Flavobacteriaceae > Flavobacterium > Flavobacterium sp. N2550. The sequence goes on from NZ_CP110007.1 coordinate 923,830, forward strand.
GTGCATCCAAGATTGCTGCAACCAAAAATTTCCCTGTGGCGTAAAAAACAACATCCAAAAAGCAAAAATACTAGCCAAGACTGCCGATGGCCATGTGATAATGTACCATAAACGATAGGTCATAATCTTATACTGCTTTTGAAGAATTTCTTTCTCTGGAGATGCTTTTTGCGAAGCTTCAATTTGGTAGACAAACAAGCGGACAATATAGAATAATCCTGCAAACCAAGTGATTACGAAGATCAAATGAAGGGATTTTAAATACTCATAATAATTTTCCATCTGTAGTTTCGATTAAATTCTCGTTCATTTCTTTCTTCAGGAAAAGTCCTGTTATGATTGTGGAAAGGATATCAGCAATTGGAAAAGCAACCCATACGCCAAAAATACCGAAAAATGTCGGCAAGATAAGCACCAGTGGAATTAAGAAAAAGCCTTGTTTGGTTAAAGTCAGAAATAATGCTTTCTTGGCTTTTCCGGCGGCTTGGAAATAGGCAGCGCCGATTAATTGTACGGCAATGATTGGCGAAGCCGCAAAAACCCAGCGCAATGCATTTGGAGTTTCTGCAATTACGGCTAAGTCTGTCGTAAATACGGCAACAATTGATTTTGCAAAGAATAGGATGAACACAAAAATCAAGATGGCCAAAAATCCAGCATATTTTATAGAAGTCAAAATGGTTTCTTTGACGCGATTGTAATTTTCAGCACCGTAATTATATCCTGCGATAGGCAAAAAAGCTTGCGTGATTCCCAAAACAGGAAATAAGGCAAACATCAGCATACGGCTGATGATTCCATAAACGGTTACAGAATGTTCGCCACCATACGTATATAAAGTATGATTTAAGATGATAGCCAAAATACTGACGACTCCTTGTCTTGAAAAGGTCACAAAACTCAAGGAAGTAATTTCTCGGATGATTTTTTTGTCAAATCTAAAATGATGAAAGTGCAGTTTCATTTCACTTTTGGAAACAAAAAACCATAGCACAAACAAAAAACAGCTGGTATAGGAAATAAGAGTTGCCATGGCGGCACCAAAGATCCCCATATCTAAAAATTTAATAAAAAGAATATCGAGAAGTATGTTTACAAAGGCAGGAATAATCATCGATACCATGGCAAATTTTGGTTTTCCTTCGGCTCGAATGACATTATTTCCCATCATGCAGAGCGCTAAAAAAGGGACTCCAATTAAAACAGGAAAAAAGAACTCTTTTGCTGGTTCCATGATGTTTCCGTTGGCTCCGAAAAGCAACAGCATTTCTTCACTGAAAAGCAATCCGAGAAGTACGAAAATAGAAGAAAGGCAGAAAGTCATCATGACCTGATTCGCAAAAACGGTAATGGCTTTTTCTTTATTGCCAGAACCCAATGCTCGCGAAAGCACCGAACCGCCGCCTACACCTATTGCCATTCCTAAAGAAGAAATCAAAAAGGTTATCGGAAGAACAACTGTCACAGCAGCAATCGCCAAAGAACCGACCCATTGGCCTACAAAAATGGTATCCACCAAAATATTGACTGACATAAACAAAATTCCGACCGAAGAGGGAATGGCTTGCTTGATCAGCAGTTTTTTGATATCCTGCGTTCCTAATTCTTCCGAAGTAACTGCCATATCAGACGGCTAGTTTTTCGGCAAACGCCCATTCTTTAATCCAATTGGTCACAGTTTCGACCCAGTTATCGTCATCGTTTAAGCACGGGATTGCCAAAAAATCTTGGCCTCCGTTTTCTACGAAATCTTCTTTAGCGCGCATGGCGATTTCTTCTAAAGTCTCAAGGCAATCGGTTACAAAAGCAGGTGTTACTACGGCAATTTTTTTAATTCCTTTTGCCGGCATATTGTTGATTTCGATATCGGTATAAGGTTCCAGCCATTTGTCACCAGCAAGCCTAGATTGGAACGTCTGGCAGTATTTTTCTTTTGGAATGTTTAGTTGTTCTACCACAAGTCTTGTAGTTTCATAACATTGGTGGCGGTAGCAAAACGCATGTGCTGCCGATGGAGTCGAACAGCAAGAACCGTCTATTTTACAGTGTGATTTTGTTACATCTGTTTTTCTGATGTGACGCTCTGGTATTCCATGGTAGGAGAAAACGAGCTGATCATAATCAAAGCCTTCCAAATGTTTTTTCATTAAGTCTGCTAGATTTTTGATATAGTCCGGCTTATTGTAAAATGCAGGCACATCAGTAAATTTCATGTGAGGAAATTTCTTTTTCCTGATTTCTTCTGCCAAAACTAGAATTGTCAATGTTGAAGCCATCGCATATTGCGGATACAAAGGGAAAAGCAATACTTCGGTAACACCTTGTTCATGCAATTCTTGAAGTCCTTTTTCAATTGTCATTTCGCCATAACGCATCGCCAAAGCGACAGGAATTTCGGTTTTGGCCTGTACTTTTTTGTGCATTCTTTCAGAAAGAACCATTAAAGGAGAACCTTCCTTCCACCAGATTTTTTTATAAGCATGAGCCGATTCTTCAGGACGTTTCCTCAAGATAATGCCTCGAACTAATAAGGCTCTTAAAAGAAATGGTACGTCGATAACGTATTTGTCCATTAAAAATTCATCAAGATATGGTTTTACGTCTTTGGGCTCAGGACTTTTGGGAGAGCCAAGGTTTACTAATAATACGCCTTTCATTTAATTTGTTTTTTCCTAATCCTGTCAGAGTTTCAACTCTGTCAGGATTATTATTTAAAATTTTATTTGTAAAAGTAATCTCCGTCGTAAATTAATCAGACTGGATTAACTATTTTTTATTGATTGTTTAATGTGCAAAATTGATTAGCTGGTTATTGCAATCGACATCAGGTATTTTTTCGGTGTTGTGCCAAATTTTTTCTTGAATGCTGCGATAAAGTGACTGGCTGTGCTGTAGCCTATTTTGAGTCCGACTTCATTGACATTATAAGAACCGCTGTCTAATAATTTTCTAGCAAATTCCATCTTGTAATCAAAAAGAAAACTATAAACACTGTCGCCATAAATCTGCTTGAAGCCCATTTTTAGTTTTTTCAGATTGATGCCCACTTGGTCGGCAAGTTCCTGCAATCCTGGAGGCTCGGCCATGTTCGCAATAACAATATCTTTAGCCTTTCTGATTTTGAGTACATTGTCTTCATCTACCAGAAACGGACATTGTTCTGCATTTGGATCTTCACTTCGATTGAAATAAAGGCTCAACAATTCATATGCTTTTCCTTTAAAATAAAGATTTTTAATCGACGGATGAAGGTTAAAATTGAAAAGTTGGTTCAACACAATCGACATTGACGGACTGATCGGTTCGTCTTTATAATATTTTTTGTCTTTGTTTTCTTCACTTAAAAACGGAATATAATCTGCTTCTGAAGAAAACAATCCGTGGAATTTTTTAATCGAAATCAATACAGAAATTACCCAAGAATGTGGCGCTATTTCCAAATGTACCGGAAGCTCTTTTTGCGGGTTATACAGAAAAAGAGAAAGGTCTTCTTTTAGGTCGAGGGCATAGCGTCCTTGGTTGAAAATAAACTTCGCTCGGCCTTTTATGCCAAAGTGAAACTGAATCAGATCCACGTTGACTTCGCGCTCAAAATGGGAAGTTTCATCGCTGTCATTTTGAAATCGGATGATGATAAAATCGTCTTCAATCTTGATTTCTTCGGGTGAACTCATAGCGGTATTTTTTTTCTCGTGAATTTGAAAATTAGAAAGATTTTTATTTAGAATGGTTCTAAACAAAAAAGCTGTCAAATGCTGATTTCACTGCAAATTTAAAGTTTTTCTAATTTATAATGGCTAAAATTATCAAAATATCTCACAGCGACATAAATAGTACTTTCAGCGTTACTTTTATAAAATGTATAAGTATAATTTTGTGGTGTTCGAATGAAAATCCATTTTGTGATTTTTGCTTCGTTTCAAAAAGATACTTTAAGGTAACACTATGAATAAAAATAACTTGTCAAAGCATCACTACTTCTATGCGGTTGGATTGAGTTACAAGAAGGCGGATGCAGAGATTAGAGGGAAATTCAGTTTAGGAAATCAAGCTAAATCCGCAGTTTTGCAACAGGCAAAAGAAGATGGGATCAGCAGTTTGATTGTTACTTCCACATGTAACAGAACCGAAATCTATGGTTTTGCAGAACACCCGTTTCAATTGATCAAATTGCTTTGCAATAATAGCCAAGGAACGGTAGAAGAATTCCAAAATGTAGGCTTCATATATAAAAATCAGGAAGCGATAAATCATATTTTCAGAGTAGGAACCGGATTGGACAGCCAAATTTTGGGTGATTTTGAAATCATCAGCCAGATAAAGACAAGTTTTTCTGAAGCAAAGTCACAAGGCTTGGCTAATGCTTTTATGGAAAGATTGGTGAATTCGGTCATCCAGACTAGCAAAAAAATCAAAAATGAAACCGAATTAAGTTCTGGAGCAACTTCTGTTTCCTTTGCTTCTGTCCAATATATAATGAATAATGTTGCTGATGTCAGCACAAAAAATATCTTGCTTTTCGGAACAGGGAAAATAGGAAGAAATACCTGTGAAAATTTAGTAAAACATACTAAAAATGACCACATCACCCTTATAAACAGGACAAAAGATAAGGCAGAAAAAATTGCAGGAAAATTCAACCTGATTGTAAAAGACTATGATTTGCTGCCGTTGGAAATTCCAAAAGCAGATGTGTTAGTGGTAGCAACAGGAGCAAGCAATCCTACGATTGATGAAGCCATTTTAGATATAAATAAGCCACTTTTGATTTTGGATTTGTCCATCCCAAAAAATGTCCATGACAATGTCAAAAGCATTCCAGGCGTAACAGTTGTTCATTTAGATGACTTGTCTAAGATTACGGATGTTACGTTAGAAAACAGGAAAAAACACATCCCTCAGGCCGAAGCGATTATTGAAGAAATGATGGAAGAATTTACGACATGGGTAAATGGCAGAAAATTTGCGCCTACGATTCATGCGCTAAAAGAAAAACTGAATTCTATTAAAGATACAGAATTGAGCTTCCAGCGAAAAAAAATCAGTAATTTTGATGAAGAACAAGCTGAAATCATCAGCAAAAGAATCATCCAAAAAATCACGACGCATTTTGCCAATCATCTAAAAGACAATGATACTATGGTAGATGAAAGCATCGAGTGGATTGAAAAAGTTTTTCAGATTGAAGCTTCAAAAAATGAATAAAACGATCCGAATAGGAACCCGCGACAGCCAATTAGCACTTTGGCAAGCTCATACAGTTGAAAAAAAACTTAACGATTTAGGGTATAAAACAGAAATTGTTGCCGTGAAATCTACAGGCGATGTTATTCTTGACATCCCACTTTACGAATTCGGAATCACAGGAATTTTTACGAAAACCCTTGATATGGCCATGATTAAAGGCGAAGTGGATATCGCTGTGCATTCCTTAAAAGATGTGCCGACGGCTTTGCCAAAAGGTATCGTTCAGACCGCAGTCTTAAAAAGAGCCAATCATCAAGATATTTTAGTACACAAAGGCAATTTAGATTTCCTGCATTCAAGCGGAACTGTTGCTACAGGAAGCTTGCGTCGCCAGGCACAATGGCTGCACCGCTACCCGAACCATCAGGTGGTCGATTTGCGTGGTAATGTCAATACGAGATTGCAGAAGTTAAAAGATAATGACTGGAATGGAGCTGTTTTTGCCAAAGCCGGTTTAGAAAGAATCGAGCTTTTGCCAGAAAATCATACTGTCCTTGATTGGATGATTCCTGCTCCAGCACAAGGTGCGATGGTTATCGTGGCGATGGACAATGATGATTTCTGTAAAGAGGCAACAGCAAAATTGAACCATTTCGAAAGCGAAATCTGTACGCATATCGAACGCCAATTTTTAAGAACTCTAGAAGGCGGCTGTACGGCGCCAATTGGAGCTTATGCAGAAGTACTTGACAACAAAATCCGTTTTGAAGGCGTACTTTTTTCAATAGACGGAAAAGAAAAAATTGAGATAGAAAAAACAGTAGAAATAACACATTATAAGAATTTTGGACAAGAAGCAGCACTTGAAATTCTAGCCAATGGCGGGCAAGAACTGATGGAAATAATCAAGAGAGGTCTAAAGAAATAGTCTTCTCTTTAAAACGCCAGTAACATGTCTAAACCCATTAGAATTTTATCCACTAAAAAATTACTTCCCAATCAGAAGCAGTTTTTGCTGAATGCCAATTTCTCTGTCATCGAAGCCGATTTTATTGAAATTGTAAGGAAAGATTTTGAACTGGAAGGTTCTTTTGAAAACATGATTTTTACGAGTCAAAATGCTGTAAAAAGTTTTCTGGAGAATGAAAAAGCCAAAGAGCTCAAAGCCAAAAAAATATTCTGCGTAGGAAGCAAAACCAAAGCTTTATTAGAAGAAAACGGTTATAAAGTGGTCGTTTCAAGAGAATATGCTTCGGAATTATCAGAAGTCATCGTACATGATTTTCAAAAAGAAAGTTTTGTTTTTTTCTGTGGAAATCTACGACGAGAAACATTGCCAGAAACCTTGAAGAAATCAAATGTAGCTCTTCGAGAAATTGAAGTATATGAAACACTATTAACGCCACAAAAAATAAATTCACCAGCCGACGCATTACTTTTTTTCAGTCCGTCAGGAGTCCAAAGCTATTTAAAAGGCAATAAAATTGAAAACCAAAACTGCTTCTGTATCGGAACGACAACGGCAGAAGCTTTAGAAAAAATAACCAATAACGTAATAATCGCAAAACAGCAGACTGTTGAAAATGTGATTATTCAAGCCATAAATTATTATAACAAAAAGCTTTAGGCATTACGCCGTAAGCAAAATTTAAGTCATAAATGAAAGCTTAAAGCCTAGAGCTTATAGCCTAAAGTAAATAAAAATGATAAAAAACGACCTTTTCCTAAGAGCCCTAAATAAAGAAACTGTAGAACGTCCACCAGTTTGGATGATGCGCCAAGCCGGAAGATATCTGCCAGAATTTATCGCATTGCGTGATAAATATGATTTCTTTACGCGTTGCCAGACACCAGAATTAGCAGCAGAAATCACAGTACAGCCCATTCGAAGAATTGCACCTGATGCAGCGATTTTGTTTTCTGATATTTTGGTAGTGCCGCAGGCAATGGGAATCGAAGTCTTGATGAAAGAAAGTGTCGGTCCGTTTTTACCGAATCCGATTAGAACGCCTCAAGATGTAGAAAAAGTAATTGTCCCGAACATTCATGAAACCTTAGGTTATGTGATGGATGCTATTAAGCTGACGAAAGAAATGCTGAATGATGAGGTTCCGTTGATTGGATTCGCGGGTTCTCCATGGACCATTTTTTGCTATGCCGTGGAAGGAAAAGGATCCAAAAGTTTTGATACTGCCAAAGGATTTTGCTTCACGCATCCAGAAGCAGCTCATGTTTTATTGCAGAAAATTACCGATACGACCATTGCTTATCTGAAAGAAAAAGTAAAAGCAGGTGTGAATGCGGTACAGGTTTTTGATAGTTGGGGAGGAATGCTCTCGCCAGTCGATTATCAAGAATTCTCATGGAAATACATCAATCAGATTGTAGAAGCACTGGCTCCAGAAACGCATGTTATCGTGTTCGGTAAAGGTTGCTGGTTTGCCCTAAATGAAATGGGAAAAAGCAAGGCATCGGCTTTAGGTGTAGATTGGACGTGTTCGCCAAGAAACGCCAGATATTTGTCAGGAGGAGACATTACGTTGCAAGGAAACTTTGATCCGTCAAGACTGCTTTCACCGATTCCGACCATCAAAAAAATGGTTACAGAAATGATCAATGAATTTGGGAAGGACAAATTTATTGCCAATCTTGGACATGGAATTTTACCAAATATTCCTGTCGACCATGCCAAAGCATTTGTAGATGCCGTGAAAGAATATAAATAGATTTCAAGTTGCAGATTTCAGGCCGAAATCAAAAATTAAAAATCTCAAAATCAAGATAAAATGCTGACCAAAGGATTACGAGACGAAGAAAATGAAAGAATCAACACGATTCTAAAACAGTTGATTTCCTTGACCTACATTCCCGAAAATTGGAATTTAGATGAATTGGATAATCAATTAAAGCACTTAGCACTGACTTTTGAAAGTCTTTCAAGTTTTTCTTCTGATGAGTTGATTCAGCATTTGGAAAAATTTCACTTTGATTGGACAAATGCAGAACAATTTGCAGATTTTTTGGTACTGCTTTCGGCAAGAGCAGAAGAATCAAAAATAGGATTAAAAGAAAAAGCAGTTGCTGTTTACGAATACATTCAAAAAGAAAGCAAGACGTTTTCTTTTGATATTTTCAATAAGATTACTGCCGCAAAAGCATAAATTATAATGAAAAACAAATTTTACGCTTACATACAAAATCTTCAAGATACAATAACTGCTGGACTTGAAAAAGTGGACGGCCAAGCCAAATTCAAAGAAGATATTTGGGAACGTACAGAAGGCGGAGGAGGCAGGACTCGTGTTATTGAAAACGGAGCTGTTTTCGAAAAAGGAGGCGTTAATATTTCTGCTGTACATGGTCCGCTGCCAAAAGCGATGCAGGCCTATTTTAATGTGGGCGATGTTGATTTTTTCGCTTGCGGATTGAGTTTGGTCATCCACCCTAAAAATCCAAAAGTACCTACAGTTCATGCCAATTGGCGTTATTTTGAAATGTATGACAAGCAAGGAAATACGGTCAACCAATGGTTTGGCGGAGGTCAAGATCTGACGCCTTATTATTTGTTTGAAGAAGATGCTAAGCACTTTCATCAGATTTGCAAGTCAGCCTGTGATAAGCATAATCCAGAATTTTATCCGAAGTTTAAAAAACAATGCGATGACTATTTTTGGAATACACACAGAAATGAAGCTCGAGGAATAGGTGGCTTGTTTTTTGATCATTGCAAAGCTTCGGAAGAATTTACGTTAGAGAACTGGTACGATTTCGTAACAGAAGTTGGGAATAGCTTTCTTGAAGCGTATGTGCCGATTGTTGAAAAAAGAAAAAACCTAGAATATTCACAAGAAAACAGAAACTGGCAGGAAATTCGCCGAGGACGTTATGTAGAATTTAATCTGGTTCACGACAAAGGAACGCTCTTCGGATTAAAAACCAACGGAAGAATCGAAAGCATTCTGATGAGCTTGCCGCCGCACGTGCAATGGGTTTACGACCATCATCCAGAAGCAGGAAGCGAAGAAGAAAAGTTGATCAAAATATTAGAAAATCCAATAGATTGGTTATAAGTAAACATCGATTTTAAATTTCGGTTTCAACCCAAATCTAAAATCTAAAATCAGAAATAATTATGTTTCCATTACAAAGAAATCGCCGTTTAAGAACCAATGAATCCATCAGAAGCTTGGTTCGTGAAACTCATTTATCACCAAACGATTTTATGTTTCCGATGTTTGTGGCAGAAGGAAAAGACTATCAAGTTGAAATTCCATCAATGCCGGGAATCTACCGTCGTTCTTTAGATCTGACCGTAAAAGAAGTCAAAGCGCTTTGGGATTTGGGAATCAAGGCGGTCAATATCTATGTAAAAGTGGATGACAAATTAAAAGACAATACCGGAAAAGAAGCTTGGAATAAAAACGGATTGATGCAACAAACGATTCGTGCGATTAAAGATGCCGTTCCTGGAATGATAGTAATGCCTGATGTTGCTTTGGACCCGTATTCAATTTATGGCCATGACGGAATTATCGAAAAAGGACAGGTTGTTAACGATGCCACGGTAGATGCTTTAACTTTGATGAGTCTGAGTCATGCAGAAGCTGGTGCCGATTTTGTAGCGCCAAGTGATATGATGGATGGAAGAGTTTTAGCAATCCGAAAAGCATTGGAAGAAAATGGACATCATAACGTGGGAATCATGAGCTATAGCGCTAAATATGCTTCCTCTTTTTATGGTCCGTTTAGAGAAGCTTTAGACAGTGCTCCAGTTGATGTGAACGAAGTTCCAAAAGATAAAAAAACATATCAGATGGATTATGCTAATAGGATTGAAGCCATTAAAGAAGCGCTTCATGACGTTGAAGAAGGAGCCGATATTGTTATGGTAAAACCAGGGATCGCCTATTTGGATATTGTTCGAGAAGTAAAAAATGCCGTAAATGTACCAGTTTCTGTATATCAGGTTTCAGGAGAATATGCGATGGTTAAAGCCGCAGCAGAAAGAGGCTGGCTCGATCATGACAAGATTATGATTGAACAACTACACTGTATCAAAAGAGCAGGAGCGGATATTATTTCTACTTATTTCGCGAAAGAAGCGGCTATCATTTTAAACAAATAATTTAATTATCACCAACCCTGAAAGGGTTTCAAACCCTTTCAGGTTTTTTATACTATGAAAAATCTATTTATTATCCTCTCAATCTTATTTCTTGCTTCTTGCCAAAAAGAAGAAAAAAAAGAATCATTGTATCCAGAAACAACATTATCTGCTGAAGAAAAACAACTACAGCTGGGACAAGAAATATTTGACGGAAAAGGAATGTGCTATTCCTGCCATAAACCCGACCAGAAAGTTATTGGGCCAAGTATTATACAAATTGCAAAAATTTACAAAGAGAAAAATGGCGACATTAAATTGTTCCTGAAAGAGAAAAGCAAGCCAATTGTAGATCCGAGTCAATACTCTGTTATGAAAACAAATTTCACGATTACTAAGACTTTTTCTGAAGAAGAATTAAAAGCATTAGAAGCTTATTTCTATAGTCACTTAAAAGATAAATAATAAAAAAAAGCCATCTTTTTGAGATGGCTTTTTTTTTTATTCTATAAATCGAGATTATGATTGTGGCTCGATAACTTTTCCTTTGATAGTCAAGATTTTTGGAGTCTCAGTATCGTTAGTTGTTACAGTAACTGATTTTGAGAATGGACCAGGGCTTGCTGCATTATAAGTTGCAGTTACGCTAGCTGTTTCTCCTGGTTTGATAGGAGTTTTTGTATAATTTGTTGCTGTACAACCGCAAGATGCTTTTACGTTTGTAATCAAAATAGTTTGTTTTGTTGTGTTTTTGAAAGTAAAATCAAAAGAAGCTGGTTTTCCTTTTGCAATATCTCCAAAATCATGAACGTCAGATGTCCAAGTTACTAGAGATGGTTTTGATGCTGGTTTTGCAGGCGCTGCAGCTTGTGTTTTTGCAGGTGCTGCTGTTTGTGCAAATGAAGAAGCACTTAATAATAAGGCTCCAGCTAAAGCGAAAAATGATAATTTTAATGTTTTCATAGATCAGAAATTTTAAATTAATTTTAGATTTAGTGATTGGTGTTCCAAATGGACAATACAAATGTATTTAGTTTTTTTAATAAAGATGTTAAGCATTTTGCAACTCTTGTTAATGACTTGTTAACGGGTTGCTTTGCACCCTAATTTATAGTAATATCGTACTCTAATTCATACTTCACATATTGAAATTCAACAAATTAAATATTATTATTTTCATTGGATTGTTTGCTATCGTTGGCGTCCTTTTTATGCAATTGCTGACTCTTTCGCAAGCGTATGCTTTTGAAAAAAAGGAATTCAGCGAAAAGATACATTTTGCATTGCAGGACGTGGTCACAAAAATCCATAAAGACAACAAGACTGAAATTCCGATAACCAGCCAGATAAAAAAAATTACAGATGATTATTATATTGTAAACGTCGATGATGTTTTTGATGCGACGGTGTTAGAATATTACCTCAAGACCGAATTCCAAAAAGTAAAATTGAATATCGATTACGAATACGCCATCTACAACTGCGGTTCAGACGAAATGATGTATGGAAAGTACGTGTCTTCATCCGATAGAAAAGCACCGCGATGTGAAAAATGCTTTACTAAAAAAGAAGGCTTGGTGTATTATTTCGCAATCCGCTTTCCGCAACTCAAATACAATTACATCACGTCGCTCCAGCAATATTGGGTCTATACGGGAGTGCTTATTTTAGTTTTGGTAATTTATGTCTATTCGGTATTGCTCTTAATCAAGCAAAAAAAATACACCGAGCTTCAGACAGACTTTATCAATAATATGACACATGAGTTTAAGACTCCTATTTCATCAATCCTTATCGCATCCAATTATGCCAGTAATCAGGAGGAAATCGTTAAAAACCCAAAACTCTCAAAATACGTTCAGATTATTATCGAACAGAGCAATAAGCTGAACCAGCATATCGAAAAAATCCTGCATATTGCCAAAAGCGATTCGCATATGATGCAGCTTGAAAAGACACAATTCAATTTATTGGATATCGTTGGCTTGGCCAAAGAAACCATACTTTTAAAATACGACAAGCAAATTTCCATTGAAATACTAAGCGAAAAATCAGACTATCAAATTGTTGCAGATGAATTTCATTTCTCAAATGTCGTATACAATATCTTAGACAATGCTATAAAATACAATGACGCGTCGCCAAAAATCCAGATAAAAATTACAGAGAGTCCAAAAGAAATCAAGCTGGAGTTTGTCGATAACGGAATTGGTATTGAAACTCCCGAATTAAATGCTATTTTTGATAAATTCTACCGAATCTCAAGCGCAAAACGCAATGAAGTAGGCGGTTTCGGACTCGGATTGTTCTATGTAAAGAAAATCTGTATTTTGCACCAGTGGAAAATAACGATTAAAAACAATCAAGAAAGTACCGGTATTACTGTAACCATCAGTATTCCGAAATAGCAATCACTATGGAAAAAAGCAAAATTTTTTATGTCGAAGATGACGCTACCTTGGCGTTTTTGACTATAGATTATTTAGAGCAGTTTTACGACATTACGCATTTTTCAGATGGTGCTGAAGCCATAAAAAATTTCCATAAAAAAAACTACGATTTATGTATTTTGGATGTCATGCTTCCAAAAAAAGACGGCTTTGAAATTGCGCAAGAAATAAGAAACTCAAATGCTGAAATTCCGATTCTATTTCTTTCTGCAAAATCGTTAAAAGAAGACCGAATTAGAGGATTAAAATTAGGAGCCGATGATTTTTTAGTCAAGCCATTTAGCTTGGAAGAATTGAGCCTAAAGATTGAAGTTTTTCTAAAAAGAAGCTCTAAAGCGCCTTTACAAGTACAAAAAAGCTATGAGATAGGAAGCTTTCGGTTTCATCCAAATGATTATTGCCTGACAAGAAATACGGACAAAATAAATCTGACCGAACGCGAATCTGCTTTGCTGAAATTATTTTTAGATAACAAGAATGAAATCTTGAAACGTGAAAAAATCCTCACTTCGCTATGGGGCGATGACGATTATTTTATGGGCAGAAGCCTAGATGTCTTTATCTCGCGTCTTAGAAAGATTTTTAAAGACGAAGACAAGGTCAATATTGAAAATATTCCTAGGATCGGTTTCAAATTGGTCATGGAAAATTAAGAAGCTTTCGCGGCCTATTTTAAATCGGAAAGTTTTTTTTCATAACTTTAGATTTTAAACACTTTTCCATGTTACAAGCCTATATCAAAACACCACTCGGAATTGCTGAAATTTGCGGCGATGAAAACGGAATTTCCAGTATTACGGCATTTGATGAAGGAAAGCCGCTGTCTGACGATATTCCTCACGAACTCCAAGAAGCCGTAATGCAGCTACAAGATTACTTTGACGGCAAAAGAAACGATTTTACATTCCAACTAAATCCATCAGGAACTGATTTCCAGAAAAAAGTATGGAAAGGACTTCTTGAAATTCCATACGGGAAGACATTATCTTATCAAGAATTTTCCATCCGCCTTGGCGATGTCAAGGCCATTCGTGCCGTAGCTTCTGCTAATGGAAGAAATCCGCTTTGGATTGTAGTTCCTTGCCATCGTGTCATCGGTTCAGATGGTTCGCTCACAGGATATGCCGGAGGATTGTGGCGAAAAAAATGGCTTCTGGATCATGAAAATCCTGTCAAACAGCAAAGTTTATTCTAAATAAGATACGTATGAGATTTCTGAAAAAATTCCTTTTGTGGTTTCTGGTTGTTTTTGCCCTGCTGATTCTTCTGCTGTATATTTTTGATCTCAGTTATCTGATCCGTGCCGTAAGAATTACGTATCTGAACGGAGAAAAGACAGCCTTTCTTGAAGATTATGTAGAATTTCCAAACCGTGAAATACAGAAAGGAATCGGTCAGCCTTGGGCCATCAGCAAAGAATATAATAAGGCAAAACCAACGGATGAACTTGAAGAAACAAACAAGAAATTCAAGACGGTAGCATTCATGATTATCAAAAACGACAGTATTTGGTACGAAAGCTATTACGACGGATATGATAAAGACACAAAATCAAATTCCTTCTCGATGGCTAAAAGTATCGTAACGGCTGCGTTGGGAAAAGCTATCATGCAAGGGAAAATTAAAAGCTTAGATCAAAAAGTGACGGATTTTTTTCCAGAATTTTCAGGAAAATTTGGCGATAAGATGACGGTTGGTGATTTGTCGTCAATGTCTTCTGGATTGGATTGGGACGAATCCTATTACAGTCCTTTTTCAATTACTACCAGAGCCTATTTTGATGATAACCTCACGGATGTTATTCTCGGCCTAAAAGTGGTCGAAGAACCGGGTAAAGAATTTAAATATTTGAGTGGCAATACACAATTGCTTTCCATGATAATTGAAAAAGCAACAGGCGAGTATTTGGCTGATTATGTTTCAGAACACTTTTGGAAGCCGCTTGGAGCTGAGAATGAAGCGCTTTGGCAGCTCGATAATCCAAACGGAATTGAGAAAGCTTATTGCTGTATCGCAAGTAATGCTAGAGATTTTGCTCGCTTCGGGAAATTATACAAACAGCACGGCAAATGGAACGGAAAACAAATTTTAGATTCGGCTTTTGTGCAGCAATGCGTAACTCCTAGATTCTCAGATGCACCGATGTACGGTTATGGTTGGTGGATCAGCGATCATCTCAATAAGCCGCTTTACTACATGCAAGGACATTTGGGACAATATGTAATTGTAATACCAGACGATGATTTAATTATTGTGAGACTGGGACGCGAGCGCGATGAAAGAGCAGACGGCAATTTCCACAGAAACGATTTTTATGTATATATAGACGAAACTTATAAAATGATACGCCATGATAGACAAAATTAGCCTAGAAAACATTCTTTTTCTGGATATTGAAACTGTTCCAGAAGAAGAAGCCTTTAATGCCTTAGACGAGGAAAAAAAAGAATTATTTGACCAAAAGACGCAATACCAGCGAAAAGAACAATTTACCGCGGAAGAATTTTATGATAGAGCTGGAATTTGGGCCGAATTTGGTAAAATAGTATGCATTTCGGTCGGGTATTTTACTTTTAAAAGTGATATCCGTCATTTCAGAGTTACCTCTTTTTTTGGAGAAGAGAAGAAGATACTTCGAGATTTCAGCAATCTGCTTGATAATCACTTTGACAAGCCGCAGCATATCATGTGCGGGCATAATGCTAAAGAGTTTGACTTTCCTTTTATTGCAAGAAGAATGATTATCAATCAGATAAGGATTCCGAACAAGCTGAATCTTTTCGGAAAAAAGCCTTGGGAAGTTCCTCATCTGGACACTTTAGAAATGTGGAAGTTTGGCGATTTCAAGCATTATACTTCTTTAAAGTTGCTGACTAACGTTTTAAATATTCCCTCGCCGAAAGATGATATCAGCGGAAGCGATGTCGGACATGTATATTATGTAGAAAAAGACATTGATCGGATTATTACGTATTGCGAAAAAGATGTCATTGCTGTAGCACAAATTTTACTGCGATTGAGACGGGAAGATTTGCTTATTGAAGAAGAAATAATACATATCTAAATAAAAAATGCCTTGAAATTTCAAGGCATTTTTCTTTTTCAAGCATTTTATTTTTTAGAAGGATTTGTTCCGTTCGTTTTATAATAATAGTTGTCATTGCTATTGTTTCCATAATTATTGCTGCTTCCGTAGTAATAAGAACTTCCTGTGTTTCCTGCGTAAGCATTTCCTTTAACGCTTCCGACAGTATCTATTATTTGTCCATTACGACTGTAGATAAGTTGGAGGCCACCGACTTGAGACAAAGCATAACGATTATAAGTCATATATACAGAACCGATTCTTTTAATTCGATCTTGAGCGTCATAATTTATAAACACGTTTCCGATACGTCTAATCCTGCCTTGGCTGTCATGTTCTATTCGGATGCCTTGTGCTGGACGTCTTACGCCTGGAGCACCATAAGTGTTATTTACATTGGCACTTGAGCTTCTTTTGCCGTTTTTATAATATAGGTCACCGTCGCCAACAGTTGGTTCTGTATTAAAATCGAATTGGCCATCAGGAAAAACATAAAAGGCAATTCCCCTTTCAATAAATGTTATTGGCTCATCGTTAAAATTTGTAATAAAACTTTTTTCGCCAAAAAGTTGAGTTACTTCTGCATTCGCTGTGTTTCCAAGTACTAAAATACTAGCCACTAAGAGAGTAATTCTTTTCATAATCAAGATAATTGAGTTCCTGCCTACTCTTGCGATTTTCAGCTTTTTCGAACCTTAAAAAGTAAGGTTATTTAGCTTTATCCAATTTGCGTGCCAAAACTTTTTTAGAATAAAGAAGCTGGGCTGTTTAAAATAAAAATCCCGATTGCTTTTTTTGCAATCGGGACTAATTATCAGTGATTTACATTTGAAAATAAATTATCTGTTCAAGACAATTTTTTTAGTCGTTTTCAGACTTCCATTTTGGATAGAAAGGATGTAGACTCCATCCGATAAGTTTTCAATATTTAAAACTTCATCCGTATTGGCAGTTTCTTTCGTAAGAATTCTTCTTCCTTGGATGTCGTTCAAGTATAAAGTAGTTTTCTCAGGATTTTGAGGTAATCTTACATTCAAGATACCTTTTGTAGGATTCGGATACACAGAAACATTTAGCAATTCATTAGTATCAACGCTAAGGTTAGAAACGACAACATTACAGAAGTTAAGGCTAAATGCTGTAATTGCACCTCCATCGCCTTCATAAGGATCGACCGCATACAATGTCCATACTCCGTCTGCAGGCAGGTTGTTGAAATTGCTCAAAGCTTCAAAAGGCTGTACTGTCCCGATAATTGAAGGGGAAGTAGTACGACATGAAAAAGCACTTCCAGCATCGCTTAAAGTGGCCGAAATATTATCATTATCACCGCAAGGCTCTTGGAATAATTTAATAATAGGAGAGCCGATTGCTTCCGGTCCTTCCAGATAGATGGTCATATCTTCGATATACGTATGCGTAATATTGATAGTGGCTGTAAGGCTTCCAACAGTCATGCCGCCGGTTACGGTAATTGGTACAGAACCTTGTGAATCTTCAACATCTGCAATAGCAGCTTGCGAAAAATCAGTAGCAGTAAAAATATTATTGCACGTTAGGACTCCAGTCTTGAAATTGAATGCAGTGTTAGTAGCAGCTTGGCCGCATCTGTTTTTTTGCATTACTCTCCAAAAATACTCTGATTCTGTAGTAAGGTCGCTTAGAGCATAGAATGTATCTGTAGTTTCTAAATTTAGGATCAGATTAGCGAAGTTGCTATCTGTTGCGACTTGTACGATATAAGACTCAGCATTAACAGATGCTTCCCACTTTAACTCAAACGCAGTAGCTAGACCGGCTTTGTTATTTGTTGGCGTTAAAAGCACCGTATTTTGGAAATTTGTATTGTAAACTCTTAAGACAACATATTTAGTTTCAGTTTCAGCTCCACGAGTACCTTTAAGTCCAATAGTATACTCACCAGGAGCAACATTTTGAAGATTAGAAATTACCATAGAAACATCTCCATTTACTGAAGAAGAAGAAGTGCTTAAGTTAGCAGTAGCTCCAGCAGGAAGATCCACTACTGAAAAAGCAGTGCTTTGGGCAGTTGTAGTTGTATATCTGAAATTATAGGTTGCTGTATTAGTACTGCATATTGTCTGGTCTTCCGAAAGGGAAGTCAACGCAAATGTTGAAGTTACTCCTGTTACAACAAGAGAGAAATTTTGAGGACCTAATTGTAATGTTCCTTTGTGCGTCACAGTTATAGTATAAGTTCCTGAAGCTCCAGAAACATTTACTTTTTCGACGTTATCAACATTGTTATCGCCATTGTTTACCGCATTTGCAGAAGGATCAGCTAGCAATTTCCATGGGAAATACGTTGAAGCTCCTTTTGTAATTCGGATATCCAAGTCATTTACAAGTGCTGGTGTTGGGTCGTTTGCAATTCCATTGTTGTTTGGCGTTCCGGGAACATCTGTCCAAACAATAGTTGCCTGCAATGGATCTACACCGTTTGAATTTACGGTCATTGTAAACGTTTGTCCTTGTTGTAGTTTTTCTTCAGAAATTACACTGCCTAATCCGTTTGCTGTAATTGTTTCAGCCGCTTTTTTAGCATTCAGCAATCCCCATCCAAAAACAGCATCTGGACCTGGATTACCAGCGTCATCTGCCGTATGGCAAGCCAATGCTTTTAAGGTAGCCGCTCTCATGAAACGATTGTTCTTTATTCTATAATATTGCTGTAAAAGCAATAATGTCCCAGTAACATTTGGAGAGGCCATTGAAGTTCCAGAAAGAGTTCCATAGGCCGAATCCGATGTTTCAAAAGTTGAAAATAAACCGGTACCATTTCCAGTAATATCTGGTTTTATTCTAAAATCGTCAGTAGGACCTTGGCTGCTGCTAGAATTAATCGCAACGCTTGACAGATTGCCGGTTGCAGCAACAATAACAGCATCTTGTGCATTTGCAACGACAAGATTGTTTTTAGCTGTTTTATTCCCCGTTAGCTTGTCATATCCAAAAGCTAAAGCAAAAGGATTTTCATCATTTCCGTTATTTCCTGCCGAAGCAACCATTAAGTAGTACGGAGCATTGTAAGCAATTTCATCCCAAGCTCTGGTGTCGTCCGTATAACCTCCAATGTACCAATCCGGAGCGAACTCTCCACTATTCGGATTCACAATCGGAACCCCGTAAGAATGGTTAGAAAGAAGCATTCCTAATTGGATTTCTGCAAGCGCTTCGCTTTGGTCATTAGTCCAGTTGAAAGTCCTAACTTGTGCTTGAGTAGCCATTCCTTTTGCATTCGCACTAATTCCTGCTGCTGCAATCGTACCTGTAACATGGGTAGCATGGAAATTATTTCCTGTTGCGCCAGCCATAGCATCTTCAACAGTAATCCTACCTTGAAATTCACGGTGCGAAGCTCTGACTTTTCCTCCGTCCCAAACACGGGCTGTCATTCCTTGTCCATCCAAATTAAGGCCAAGAGCACCACCAGTATTTAAAAAGTTAGTTCTTGTCGATCTTGCCGCGGCAACATTGTTTAGCGAATAATAAATAGGAAATCCATCAGGCGTTACTTTCATCAATTCGTCGACCGTGCCGTTTTCATTTTTAAAAAACTCAGGCCAGTTTTTTGATTTCGCAACCTTTAAAGCATGTTCTTTCTCAATTATCGCTTGTTCGCGGTACTTTTCTTCAAGCTCCTTAAGCTTTTTTAAGTCGTAATTTTTTGTAATCTGCTCAATGTCATGTTTATCTTGTGCAAAACCTATAGAGGAAATAGCAAATAAAAATAACAGAGCACCTATTTTAAAATAGGAAGTGGAATTTTTTATCACTTGGGGTGCGTTTTAAGGGTTTTTAAAATTTTTTCAAATATAGCGAATTGTCTCATATTCAATAATGTTTTGAAAATTTTATTTCAAATAGCACTGAAAACAAACATATTAAACGAAATATGTAAGAAATACCAATGTTTTATAAAAGAATCATAAAATATATACGTCCAAAAAGGAACGAAGGTTTTATTTTTACGTACAATCGTTTTTGCTATTTTTATGCACATGAAAAAACAGCCATTGTTAGAAGTTAACAGCTTAGAAATTTCTTTTAAAAAAGAAGGAATCTTTAAGCCCATCATCAATTCTATAAGCTACGTTTTAGAAAGCAATGAAATTTTAGGAATTGTCGGAGAATCGGGCTCTGGGAAATCAGTTTCTTCTCTTGCCGTTATGGGACTGCTTCCTAAAAATATTTCTAAAATTTCTAATGGAGAGATACTTTTTCAAGGCAAAAACATAGCGCAGCTCTCAAAAGAGGAACTGCGAAATTTGAGAGGAAAGGAGATTTCCATGATTTTTCAAGAACCGATGAGTTCGTTGAATCCTTCCTTAAAATGTGGCTTTCAAGTAGAAGAAATGTTGCTACAGCATACCCGACTTTCTAAAAAGGAAATAAAAAAAGAAACGCTCGCGCTGTTCGAAAAGGTAAAGCTTCCCAATCCGGAGAAAATTTATGAAAGCTATCCGCACCAAATTTCTGGCGGACAGAAACAGCGCGTTATGATAGCGATGGCGATTGCCTGCAAGCCAAAAATCCTTATTGCGGATGAGCCTACAACGGCTTTAGATGTAACCGTACAGAAAGAAATTATCCAATTGCTCAAAGATATCCAACAAGAAACAGGGATGAGCATTATGTTTATTTCGCACGATTTGGCGCTAGTTTCTGAAATTGCCAACCGGGTTTTGGTCATGTACAAAGGCGAAATCGTTGAGCAAGGCGATGCTTCGGATGTTTTTCATAACCCGCAGCATATCTATACAAAAGCTTTAGTCAGCTCAAGACCTTCTTTGAATGTTCGTTTGAAAAGGCTTCCAACCATAAAAGA
Source organism: Flavobacterium sp. N2550 (assembly GCF_025947265.1). Lineage (NCBI taxonomy): Bacteria > Pseudomonadati > Bacteroidota > Flavobacteriia > Flavobacteriales > Flavobacteriaceae > Flavobacterium > Flavobacterium sp. N2550. Next base: position 944,505 of record NZ_CP110007.1, read on the forward strand.
TTATCTGGAAAATTCCGTGAACCCAGAAATTATTACTGCCGACAAGCGAAAAAAGGAACATGAGAAATTATATAGCCAAATTCCGATTCTCGAAGTAAAAAATGTCGAAAAAGAATATTTTTCTACGGCAGGATTGTTTGGAAAAAGAACTGGTTTTAAAGCCGTGAATGATGTCAGTTTTAAGATTTATGAAGGCGAGACACTGGGACTTGTTGGCGAATCGGGATGCGGAAAATCGACTCTAGGAAATGCCATACTGCAATTAGATAAAGCAACGGCAGGCCAGATTTTTTATAGAGGTGTCGATATTATGAAACTTCCCAAAAAAGATATCCGAACTTTGAGAAAAGAAATCCAGATTATCTTTCAAGATCCGTATTCGTCTTTAAATCCTAGAATTCCTGTTGGTAAAGCCATTATGGAACCGATGAAAGTCCATAAGTTGTATAAAAATGATATAGAGCGCAAAGCAAAAACCATCGAGATTTTAGAAAGAGTAGGATTAGGCGAAGAGTATTTTGATCGGTATCCGCATGAATTTTCTGGAGGACAACGACAGCGAATCGGAATTGCCAGAACGATTGCCCTTCAGCCAAAATTAATTGTCTGTGATGAGTCAGTTTCTGCTTTAGACATTTCGGTTCAAGCGCAAGTGTTGAATCTTTTGAATGAGCTGAAAGAGAATTTCGGATTTACTTATATCTTTATTTCACATGACTTGGCTGTTGTAAAATACATGTCAGATCAGGTTTTGGTCATGAGCAAAGGCAAGATTGAAGAAATGGCCGATGCAGATGTCCTATATGAAAATCCACAGAAAGAATACACGAAAAAATTAATTGCGGCCATACCGAAAGGAAATTAAAAGACGAATTCTATGAAATACATCCTGACCTTGCTTTTTTTCGCATGCCTTTCCTGTTCTGATAAAAAAACGGAAACAGAAGAAATTGCTGTCCAGACAGAACCGGAGACTATTCCTATAACTGAAATTACTTCCTTGAAAAAAGACTCGTTGATGTTAGATGCTATAGGAAGCAATATCTCCGCAGACAAAGTTGTAATTACAGAATTGAAAAGAACTTATGATAAAGACAGTATCGGTACTGCTTTTTTTGCCATTGATTTTTTCAAGAATGCTAAGAAAGTTTATTCACACCCTGTCAGAATTGATTTTGGAAGAGAAGAAGGAGCCGAGTGGAGTATCAATCAAGAATTCATGACCGATTCAAAGCAAGCGAGTACTGATAAGCGATTTGTTCATTGCGATAATGGCATTGCGGCTTGCGGCTATACTCACACGCAATTTCTGTTCTTTTTAGGAGAAGATGGCATCCAGCTGGTTTCGCAATGGGATTCCATGTGGGACAGCGGTTATGGAGTTGATTCCGAGTTTACGCCTGATTTTAAAACTAATCCGATAACGTCTTTTGTGGTAAAAACCGTAGATGTTTCTCCTGACGAAACCGTCAAAGACACGATTGACAGATTGGTCGTTTCTTATTCGGATTCTACTTGTTATAATTTTGAAAACGGGAAGTGGAAAAAAAACCAGTTATCTGAAAAAGGAAAGGTGTATCGGACAGAGAAATTTACTTTTGACGAATATCATAAACAATAATAGAAAAAGCCGCAGTTTGATTTGCGGCTTTTTTAAATTTATGAAGAATTTAATCGATAATCATTTCCGGAATAGTTCCTTCAATAATCAGATTTCCTTCTGTTGCTCTTTTGATGTCTTCAACCGAAACGCCAGGCGCTCTTTCTAAAAGCTTAAAACCTTCAGGAACGATTTCTAAAACTGCCAATTCGGTTACTACTTTTTTCACGCAGCCAACGCCTGTCAAAGGTAAAGAACATCTTTTTAGAAGTTTTGATTCTCCTGCTTTGTTCACGTGCATCATCGCTACGATAATGTTTTCTGCAGAGGCTACTAAATCCATAGCACCACCCATTCCTTTGACCATTTTGCCTGGAATTTTCCAGTTGGCGATATCACCGTTTTCGGCAACTTCCATCGCTCCAAGAATTGTCAAGTCTACTTTTTGGCTGCGGATCATTCCGAAACTAAAAGCAGAATCGAAAAAACTAGCACCGGGAAGGGTCGTAATGGTTTGTTTTCCTGCGTTGATAACATCGGCATCTTCTTCGCCTTCAAACGGGAAAGGGCCCATTCCAAGCACTCCGTTTTCGCTTTGGAATTCTACGGAAATATCTTCTCTAACATAATTGGCAACCAAAGTTGGGATACCGATTCCAAGATTGACGAAATATTTGTCTTTTACTTCTTTGGCGATTCGTTTTGCAATATCTTCTTTACTAAGTGCCATAATTAGTTTTTTTGTCTTACGGTTCGTTGTTCAATTCTTTTCTCAAATTTTTCGCCTTGGAAGATGCGCTGCACCATGATTCCCGGAATGTGGATTTGGTTCGGATCAAGTACGCCAGCTGGCACTAATTCCTCTACTTCGGCGATTGTAATTTTTGCAGCTCCGGCCATGCAAGCATTAAAATTTCTTGCCGTTCCTTTAAAGATGAGGTTGCCAGCTTCATCGCCTTTCCAAGCTTTTACGATTGAAAAATCGGCTTTGAAGGCTTCTTCCATGATGTGCATTTTTCCGTTGAATTCACGCGCTTCTTTTCCTTCTGCTACTTCGGTTCCGTAACCAGCAGGCGTAAAAAAGGCTGGAATTCCAGCTTGCGCAGCGCGGCATTTTTCAGCTAAAGTTCCTTGTGGTGTCAATTCTACGTCTAATTCTCCAGAAAGCATTTGGCGTTCGAATTCAGCATTTTCTCCTACATAAGAAGAAATCATCTTTTTTATCTGGCGTTTTTGAAGCAATAATCCTAATCCAAAGTCATCTACTCCTGCATTATTTGAAATACAAGTCAGATCCGTTACTTCAAGTTTTACTAATTCTGCGATGCTATTTTCTGGGATGCCGCACAGACCGAAACCGCCAAGCATAATAGTCTGCCCATTTTGAATATCTTTCAGTGCATCGGCAACAGATGCGACTTTTTTATTAATCATATAATGAATGTTTGTTTTGGACGATAAATATATAAAAAAAACGCCTTAAAAAAGGCGTTTCTATTAAAAATCAAATTCGTCTGTATTTTGTTCTTCTTGGTCGACAGCTGTCGTATCTTTTACGGGTGGTTTCCAGCAATCTACTTTGATTGACAGGTTCGCTGGCCTTTCAAAAGGTTCTTTAGAAACGTTCAGTTCTTTGTCTGCGTAGCATTTTTTCATGAACAATCCCCAGATTGGTAAAGCCATTACGGCACCTTGTCCATAGGTGATGCTTTTGAAGTGGGCAGAACGGTCTTCATTTCCGACCCATACGCCTGTCGCTAAATTCGGAACCATTCCTACAAACCAACCGTCTGATTGGTTTTGGGTTGTTCCTGTTTTTCCTGCAATCGGGTTTCTTAATACATACGGATAGCCGGTCATCATTTCATAACCGAAACCACCGCCGTCTGTTCTCAAACGTCCTCCAGAACCGGATTCGGTAACACCTTCTAGAAGTTTGATTACTGCATAAGCAATGTCTTTGTTCAGTACATCGTGAGATTCTGGAACAGTTTCGTAAAGGATTACGCCATTCTTATCTTCTATTCTTGTGATTACTTGAGGTTTTATGTAAACGCCTTGATTGGCAAAAGTGCTATAGGCTGCTACCATATCTTCTACTGTAATTTCGACCGCTCCTAGAGCGATAGAAGGTTGTGAAGGTATGTTTGATTTCACGCCTAATTTTTTCACCAAATCGATTACAGCATCAGGACCGACTTTGTCTATCAATTTAGCAGAAACGGTATTGATGGATTGCGCCAATGCATATTTCAAGGTCACCATTCCTTTATAGGTTCCGTTGGAATTTCGAGGTGTCCATGTTTCAGTTACATTGTGTCTTCCTTTTGGAATGGTATACGGAGCATCAATAATAGAATCGCATGGAGAATATCCTTGCTGTTCAATTGCAGCGGCATATACAAAAGGCTTAAATGTAGATCCGACTTGTCTTGCGCCTTGTCCAACGTGATCGTATTGGAAATGTTTGTAGTTGATACCGCCAACCCAAGCTTTTACATGGCCAGTTCTTGGCTCCATAGCCATAACTCCAGTCTGAAGAAAATGCTTGTAGTATCGGATAGAATCGTTAGGCGTCATGATTGTATCTCTTTCACCTTTCCAGGTAAATACAGTCATGTCGGTCTTAACGCTGAACGATTTTATGATTTCACTTTCGCTTTTTCCTTGGCTGCTCATCTGTCTCCATCTTTCGGAAGCTTTTCTAGCACGATCCATTAATTTTTCGGTTTCGGCATCGGACAGCTTGATGAATGGTGCGTTTTTGTTTGTTTTGGCTTGCTTGAAAAATTCTTTTTGAAGGTTTGCCAAATGAGCATCTACGGCTTCTTCAGCATACAATTGCATTCTAGAATCGATAGTCGTGTAGATTTTTAGTCCGTCGCGATAAATGTCATATTCAGTACCGTCCTTTTTTGGATTGTCTTTTGCCCAAGTTTTCATGAAATCACGAAGGTATTCTCTGAAATAAGTCGCAATTCCTTCATTATGGCTTTCTGGGTGATAGTCAAGAACCAAAGGCTTTTTAGACAAAGATTCTTTTGCCGCTTCTTCTAGGAAGCCGTTTTTAACCATTTGTCCTAGAACTGTGTTTCTTCTTTTGAAAACAAGTTCTTTTCTTTTTTCTTTAATCGGATTGAAAAGGGAAGGATTTTTTAGCATTCCAACCAAAACAGCGCCTTCCTCAATTTTTAAATCGCGAGGTTCTTTTCCGAAGTATACTTTTGCGGCAGAACGTATTCCTACGGCATTATTGACAAAATCGGCTTTATTGAAATACATCGCAATGATTTCCTGTTTGGTATATTGTCTTTCCAAGCGAGTTGCGATAATCCATTCTTTTACTTTTTGAACCATCCTGAATGGCAAGAATCTTGATCCTTCACCATGGAAAAGCAATTTTGCTAACTGCTGAGAAATTGTACTGGCTCCGCCACTTGTACCTAGGCTAGTGACAGCTCTTAGAGTTCCTCTGGCATCGATTCCTGAGTGGTCATAGAATCGTTCGTCCTCTGTAGCAACCAAAGCATCTACTAAGTGTTTTGGAAGATCAGAATATTTTATCGCAGTTCTGTTTTCGTTGTAAAACTTACCGATGGTTTCTCCGTCAGAAGAAATAACTTCGGTTGCCAAGTTAGATTCTGGATTTTCAAGTTCTTCAAAGGAAGGCATAGAACCGAAAAGCCCCCAAGATGCTAAAAGAAAGAATAGAATTACTCCTCCAGTTCCATACAGAAATATCTTCCAGAATTTTCTGTTGTAGTATGCTATATCTTTAACTTGTGTGCTGTTATTTTTTTTAGTTGCCATAACTTTTTAATCTAATTTTTCTACTCTAAAGCCGACTTCTGTTACTCCTGCCAACTCTTGTACTCCTGCTACTTTTCCAGTCTGGCGTACCGCTTGCTGAATTCCAATCTTATAATCTCCAACGGATTGGAATTTATATTTTTCCTTAAAATAAAGCTTACTTTCTTTAATATCAGAAAAGCCGCTGCCTAGCAAAGTACCATCTGGATTTGCCATCTGGTATTCAAGAGTGTCTACTTTTGTCAAGCCGCCCGGAGCTTCCATAGCCACAATCAAAAAGATATTGTTGAAAGGATAATCGTTATTAGAACGCAGGTTCACAAACAGATCATAGGCTTTAGTAGTGTCTTGATTGTTATAGATAAAGTAAGCAATGCTGTCTTTATGCCATGTTTTTCCAAGCGATTTGTATTGGTCAAAGACTCTTTTTTTATCGCAGGAAACCAAAAGCAGTACTGTGAAAACAAAAAGAAGGCTATTTTTTAGGCTCATTTTTTTTGACAGGTGTTATTTTGTTATCCGGTTTTTTTTCGTTTGCAGGTCTAGGAGGCCTGTTTTTTTGATTGTTTCTGTTCGGGTTGTTATTTCTATTCTGATTTGCGTTTGGATTTTTATTTTCTCCAGCCGGTTTTTCAGTTGCTGTGTTTTCGCCTGCCGCCGCTGGTTTGCGTTTTTTGTTTGGCCTTTTCTTTTTCTTTGGCTGGTCAAAACGCGTCAAGCTTTCTTGACCCATCGCATTATTGAAATCTTTTTCTGGTTCTTGAGTTACTTCAAGAGCATAGTCTTCTAACGAAGAAACGCGCTTTTTCTGTTTATTTTCAGCAATAATTTCATTTACCTGGTCTACTTTCAGTACATGCCAATTGGCAAAATTATTGGTATAGGCGAACCACATCAGCCCTTTGAAAATGTCTTGTTTCTGGCAGATGGCATCTCCTTTTTCGGTCACCAATTTGGTGTCGAAATCAGGAAAATGTTGCAAGGCATCCATGTAAGTATCGAGCTCGTAATTCAAGCAACATTTCAATTTCCCGCACTGACCAGCTAGTTTTTGAGGATTCAATGATAGTTGCTGGTATCTTGCTGCTGATGTATTTACGCTTCTGAAATCAGTCAGCCAAGTGGAACAGCAAAGTTCTCTTCCGCACGATCCAATTCCTCCCAAACGGGCTGCTTCTTGACGGAAACCGACTTGTTTCATTTCGATTCTAGTGCTAAATTCTCTAGCAAAATCTTTGATCAATAGCCTGAAATCGACACGGTCATTTGCTGTATAATAAAAAGTTGCTTTTGAACCGTCACCTTGAAATTCGATATCCGAAATTTTCATTTCCAGTTTTTGAGCGATTGCCAATTCGCGTGCGCGAACTTTCATAGGCTCTTCTTTTGCGCGGGCTTCAGACCAGATATCAATATCTTTTTGTGATGCTTTTCGGTAAATTTTCGGTATTTCATTGCTGGTATGGTTTACCGCTTTTTTCTTCATTTGGATTTTTACCAATTCTCCGGTCAATGTCACAATTCCCACATCGTGTCCAGGAGAAGCTTCAGTAGCGACAATATCTCCGATGCTTAGTGTAAGTTTTTCGGCATTTCGGTAAAATTCTTTCCTTCCGTTTTTGAAACGTACTTCGACACAATCAAAAGGAGCTTCTCCGTTAGGAAGGCTCATGTTAGACAGCCAGTCGAATACGGTTAACTTGTTGCAGCTGTCGGTGCCGCAAGTCCCTTTATTTTGACAGCCCTTTGGCGCACTGCCATCAGACGTTGAACAACTTGTACAGGCCATAATTTTATATAGATGTTGCGATTAATGCAACTTAAAATTCGTAAAATGTTTTGTGCGTAAAGATAGCATTTTTACTTTTAATGATGCAAAGCGTGTAACTTGTTGCCAGTCAATGAAAAAACAAAACCTATTCCATGACTATGGAATAGGTTTTAACGTAAATAAAGTAAAAATATTTTTAGTCTAGAATTTTATACAGCTTATCCGAAAGGCGAATTCTAAAAGGGAGCGTTAAGGTTATTTTGTCTCCAGGCTTTGCAATTGTCCCTTCCGTACCATTGACAAACATTTTAGTTATCTGTAATTCTTGATTTCCTGTCGACGGTCCAGAAATAATAATTCTGTCGTTGATTTTTAACTCGTTGCTTTCAATCAAGAATTGTCCGATTTCGGATTTTACAAAATAATGCTCTGCCTTTCCAATCAAAACTTTCTTTATTTTAATTTTTTGTCGGATATCTTTTGGCTTAACTACTTCGGTGGCGCCATTGTCAGCTTTTGCTAAAGCAATATCGGATAACTCTCCAGAGTGTTTGAATTTTAATTTTTCAGATTTTCCTTTTCTAAAAATCATATTTCCATTTTTCACGCCACGACGCAATTTTACTTGCTCTGCTAGTGACATGTGGATGATTTCTTGGCATTCTGTAGAACAGCAGTTTTCCATGACAGCTTTACATTCATCACATTGGATGAATAGTAAATGACAGCCTTCGTTTTCGCAATTGGTGTGATTGTCGCATGGTTTTCCGCATTGGTGGCATTGTGAAATAATGTCATCTGTAATGCGTTCGCCCAATCTATGGTCGAAAACGAAATTTTTCCCGACAAATTTGCTTTCTAAATTTTCTTCCTTGATTTGCTTAGCATAATTAATAATACCACCTTCGAGCTGAAATACATTTTTAAATCCTTGGTGCTTGAAATAGGCAGAAGCTTTTTCACAACGAATTCCTCCAGTACAATACATGACTAGATTTTTATCTTCCTTAAAGTCTTTTAATTGTTCGTTGATAATAGGCAAGGATTCGCGAAATGTTTCTACATCAGGAGTAATGGCTCCTTTAAAATGACCGATTTCGCTTTCGTAGTGATTTCTGAAATCGACAACAATCGTATTTGGGTCTTCTAAAATCTGATTGAACTCTTTTGCTTTTAGGTGTACGCCAATGTTGGTCACGTCAAAAGTAGCATCATTCAAGCCGTCTGCTACAATCTTATCGCGAACTTTAACGGTCAATTTCAAGAAAGAATGGTCGTCATGTTCCACGGCTACATTCAGGCGTATGTCTTTCATGAAATCATATTGTTCTAATGTTTCTCTGAAAGCTTCAAAATTTTCGGCAGGAACAGACATCTGGGCATTGATTCCTTCTTTGGCGACATAAGTTCGGCCAAGGGCATCAAGCTGGTTCCAAGCTATAAATAAATCGTCACGAAATTTTTTTGGATCTTCAATTTTGGCATACGCATAGAATGACAGCGTGAGTCGCTGTTTGCCGGCTTCGTCAATGAGAGCCGCTCTTTCTTCTGCGCTTAAAGTGTTGTACAGTTGCATGCTATAAACGGTTTAAGTGAGAAATTATGTTGATTCTTGTTGAATCTGCGGCAAAAATAAAGCTTTTATTCAAGAATCGAAAATGACATTTGTCATGTTTGGAGAATTGCTTAAAAAAACGAACCCTTTCAGAGTTTAAACTCTGAAAGGGTTGCAATAAAAGATTTTAAAGATTTTTAGCAGAATTCTGTATAAGCGTCTTTTAAGTTTTCAGCAATCATTTCAGCCGGACGGCCTTCAATATGGTGACGTTCTAACATGTGAACCAATTCGCCATCTTTGAAAAGTGCCATGCTTGGAGAGGATGGAGGAAAAGGGAACATAAATCCGCGTGCTGCGTCAACTGCTTCTTTATCTACTCCAGCAAAAACAGTCACTAGGTGGTCTGGTTTTTTGCTTCCGTCCAAGCTCATTTTTGCTCCCGGACGTGCGTTTCTTGCTGCACATCCACAAACTGAGTTTACGACTACTAATGTGGTACCTGGTTTTCCAATTGCATTTTCAACGGCACCGGCACTATATAATTCTTCAAAACCTGCGTCTGACAATTCAGCGCGCATAGGTTTTACCATTTCTTCTGGATACATGACTTTTTAGTTTAAAGTTTTAAGCTACAAAGTTACGAAGTTTTGATATGCAGTAAAAAATTCGGGCATAAAGATTTGTTATAGTTTCATAGTCTTATTTCATATTCCAAATCCTGTTGCACAAAGCTTGAAGGAAGGGCTTTGTCGGACATTTTAAAATGACTTTTATATCTTCATAAAGTGAAGTTTCTTCGTCTAGGAATTTAAAAATAAGAGTCGGATTTCCTTTTTTGAACAAAGAGGAAAAGATGGAACTTCCGAGATGGTTTTTTGTGTTCAGTATATCCAAAAGCAACAAATCATAAAACCAAAATTTGTCTTTTCTATGGAATTTTCTAAAGTCGTTTTCTTTCAATAAAAAAGAAACTAGAGCTCTGGATTTTTTTGACGCATTTTTGAACGTATAGCCCGTGCTTGCTTTTGTCCACCCGCCTGCCGATCCGATGTTAAGGATGTTTTGCGTATTGTTTTTCCAAAAAGGATAGCTTGTCATTGGAATAGCGCCTCGCTCTTTTTCAATCAATTCATAATTCGTAATCCGTAATTTTTCAAGATACTTTTTGATTTCGTCTTCATATTCTTTTTCAGGGAGAAGGTCTTTCGAAAATAATGTATATTCAACCAAAGCTTCCGTTTCAGAAAAAGGCAGGACATACATAAACCTTGTGTTTCCTTTCTGGGCAACAGAGAAATCCATAAAAGTGGCTTTTTCGGGATTAAAAACGGGTTCTTGGGTTTTTATTTTCCAACCAATAAAATGCTGTTGCAAGTAGGGGTGTTTTTGTTGTGACAAAATCTCTTGAGCATTTAAAATACTATTGAAAAGCTTGTCGCAATGGAAGGTTTCGATTTCGGTCGTTACAATAACTTCGTTGTTCTTTTCTTTAAAATTGATGACTTTTTGATTGGAAAACTCAATGTTTTCTTCTTCAGAAATACGATCAAAAACAAAATTGTAGAAATCCAATCCGTGAATCATTTTGTATTGATAGGGACTCAAGTCTAAATCTCGAGCATAATTTTGATCTGAAAAAACAGCAGTGTTCCATTTTTTGGTGACGAGGTTTTCGTAGTCTCCGTCTGGAGTTTCCCAAAAACACCAAGTCCGGTCGTTGTTTTTCTTGGAATCGGAATCTAAAAGTAAGATTTTCTTGTCTTTTAATTTTCTAGAAAGTACTATTTGATAGACTGTCATCAAGGCTGATAGTCCTGCTCCCGCAAAAATGTAATCGTACTTTTTCATAATTCAAAAATAGAGAATATTTTACTGGATTTTGCTTAGAATTTGCAACAGTTCTTTCGGGCCGATATAAGACTGCAGTTGTGCTACTATTGAATAATCGGGATTGAGAATAGTGATTGTCGGATAAACCACATTTCCGTTTTTATCTCCTAAAATAGCGGCGAGTTCGTGAATTCCGGAGTTATTTCCTTTTGGTTTGAATTGAAATGTATTTTCCTTGAAAATGATGTCTCTTTTTTCTTCTGCATTGAAGGAAATAAAATAGAAGTCTTGATTCAGTTTGTTGATTATGGCTTTGTTCTTAAAAGTAGCGTTTTCCATCGTTTTGCAGAATTTGCACCAATCGGTATGAATAAAAATTACGAAAGGTTTTGGTTCTATTTGCGACAATTTTTCGGCTTGCTCGAAAGTATGCGTTTTTAGCTGGGCAAAACTTTCGTTTGCCATCAGTACCAATACAATTAAGAGCAGTTTTTTCATAGTTTGGATTGGAAATTTTTACTTTAACGTATATCGTACTCCAAAAAAGCTTCGGATTCCTTGATTTGGGCCATACACATAACTCGGATCAAAAGTTAAGGCGTACGGATTGTCAGGCGTAGGCAGCACATTTCCTTGCGGTCCATATTGCACATTTTCATCAAAAGGATCGTTGGCTCTGGCAATAATAAACGGGTTGCCTTTGTTCGGTGTCCAGTTCAGCAAGTTCTTGATGCCCATATAAATTTCGACATTTTTTATCTTATTATAAGTAAATTGTATGTTTTGTATGCTCCATGTTGGCGAATATTCTTTTCTCGGGTCTAATTCGCCAAGAAGCGGTAGTCGCATCGGACCGTAAATGTTTCCTGTATAATCGATGTCGAGGAAAAACTTTGGAATTCGATAAGAAATAGCCCAAGTTCCTGAGAATTTTTCTGTCAACATCTGTCGTGTCTTGATGTCATTTTCGGTTTTTGACACATCCATATAGGTTGCACCTAGGATTAATTTCAGTCCGTTTTGAAAAACAACGTCGATATTGGTACTGATTCCCGTGGTTACTGCAAAGCCATCTAAGTTTTTATAGATAATCTTGTTCGGATCGGTATCATAATCGGGAATAATCGAGTTGGTGAAATAGGTATACCAAGCCGCAGTTTCAATGCCGATATACGTTCCGTTGCTTGTATAAATCTTTTTCAGGTAATTTAAGTTGGCGTTATAAGACCTTTCGGGTTTTAACTCTTCTTCCACAATCACCTCTCTCGAACCGGTCAAGGCAGCGTGTTCTTCGGTAAATAGATTTACAACACGGAAACCTGTTCCAGCATTTAGGCGGATAATGTCGTTGTCTGTTGCTTTAAATTTATAAGCAAAACGAGGCGTGAAAATCGATCCGTGCTCGCTGTTGTAATCGTATCTGGCACCGAGCAAAACGCTATGTTTTTCATTAAAGCGTATTTCGTCTTGTGCAAAAATACTTGGAATCCATGTCTTGTCTGCGGTAGAAGTTGCCGGAGTATTGTCGTTATAAAATTGGTAGCGGACAGCTGTTCCGAAAAGCAAATCATGATTGGAAATTTTTTTATCCCATGTCAGTTGCCCGAAACCTATTCGCTGCTGGGCCATATAAGGCGTATTTCCATAAACCGAATTTTGATCGTGATCCGTATAAGAAAAAGATAACAACATTTTCTCTTCAATAGGGAGTTCGTAGGCTCCTAATATTTCATATCTTTCGGTATAAATGCTTTCGCCATATACCTCGCTTCCGCCGCGGTATTTTTTCTCCCACTGCATTTCACCGCCCCAGCGATCTTCATAAAAATAGCGTCCGGCAAGTGAAAACAATTTGTTGCTTTTTCTTGCGAAATTCCACTTTTGGAAAACAGAAATACGATGCTGCAGTGTCACATCGGTAAAATTATCATGGTTATTATCGGTTGGATTATTGTAATTGAAATAGTTTACGCCAAGCAAAACAGATGAATTTTCCCCGATATTTCCTTTGAATCCCAAATCTAAATTCGCCTCTCCCCAAGAATTGCTGAAGCCGTCAACTGAAAATCTCGGAGCGCTATATGGATTTTTGGTGATGATATTAATTAATCCTCCAACAGCCTCGCTTCCATATAAAGAGGATGCAGGACCTTTTACGATTTCAATTCGTTCTAATAATGAATTAGGAATTCCAGATAATCCGTAAACGGTTGATAATCCGCTTACAATCGGCATTCCGTCGATTAATACAAGTGTGTAAGGGCCTTCAAGCCCATTGATATGAATGTCGCCCGTATTGCAGATGTTACAGTTCAATTGGGGGCGGACACCATTGACATTTTGCAGCGCCTCAAAAATATTAGCGGTCGGGTTTTTCTTGAAATAAGAAGGCTTGTAGACTTCGACGGGGACAGGACTTTCTAAACGGCTTACAGGTTTAAGCGTACCGCTGATTACGACTTCGTCAAGGGAATTTTTATCATTTTCGAGTTCTAAATCTGCAATTGTATTTTCATTTTTTTTGATAGGTATGCTCTTTCTTAATGTTTTACTTCCAACGTAAGAAACTTGGATTTTATGATTTCCAACAGGAATATTTCCGATTTTATAATTGCCAAGACTGTCTGAAGAAGTGCCAAAGTTTGTTCCTAGAATTTTTATATCGGCATTGGTTATGGCAATTCCGTCAGAAGTTATCGTTCCCGAAATACTTCCTTTTTCTTGAGCAATACTATTTTGAAAACAAGTTATTAGAAATAGTAAAATTATATTTTTCATATAGGTTAATTAATTTTTAGACAAAACTAAAAATTATATTTTACTAAACAAATAAAATAATTATATTTGTATCAGTAACTTAATTGTATGGGCAAATCATTAGAAGAGGTACATGAGTCGGTATCCACTCAAAACAAGAAGTCGGTATTTCGGAGAATATTAGCTTTTTTCGGTCCTGCTTACTTAATAAGCGTTGGTTATATGGATCCGGGAAATTGGGCAACTGATATTGCTGGAGGTAGCCAATTCGGTTATACGTTGCTTTGGGTATTGCTAATGAGTAATATCATGGCGTTGCTTTTGCAAAGTTTGAGCGCGAGATTAGGTATCGTGACCCAGCGTGATTTGGCGCAGGCATCAAGAGAAACGTATTCTCCTTTTATAAATTACATACTTTATTTTTTGGCAGAAATTGCTATTGCGGCTTGTGATTTGGCGGAAGTGTTGGGAATGGCAATCGGAATTAATCTTTTGTTTGATATTCCTCTCATCGAAGGCGTCTTGATTACGGTACTGGACACTTTCCTTCTGCTCTTTCTGATCAATAAAGGCATTCGGAAAATGGAAGCTTTTATCATCGCATTGGTAGCAATAATAGGCTTTTCGTTTGTGTTTGAAATGATATTTGCGGAACCAGAACTTGACAAAGTTGTGTTAGGATTGATTCCTTCAATACCCAACGAAGCGGCTTTGTATATTGCGATTGGAATTATTGGTGCGACTGTAATGCCGCACAATCTATACCTGCATTCTTCCTTAGTCCAGACTAGAAAGTTTGACCGAAGCAAAGCAGGAATTAAGCAAGCTTTGAAATACAATCTTATTGATTCTACGATAGCCTTGAATTTAGCTTTTTTTGTTAACGCGGCCATATTGATTTTGGCAGCAGCTACTTTCTATCGAAATGGTATGTTTCATGTTGCCGAAATCCAAGACGCACATCAATTTTTACAGCCGCTTTTGGGAACAAAATGGGCTCCAATACTTTTTGCAGTTGCTTTAATCGCTGCTGGACAAAGTTCAACGATTACAGGAACTTTGGCGGGACAAATCGTAATGGAAGGTTATTTGAATTTGAGAATTCAGCCTTGGGTTCGTCGCATCATTACTCGTCTGATTGCTATTGTACCAGCCGTTATTGTCATTTTGATTTACGGAGAACAGGTTACTGGAAAGCTTTTGATTCTGAGCCAGGTAATCTTGAGCTTGCAACTGGGATTCGCGATTATTCCGCTGATTCATTTTGTGAGCGACAAGACTAAGATGAACGGTTTTCATATCGGAAGATGGACAAAAATTGCTTCTTGGATTATTGCCTCGATTATTGTTTCACTGAATGCAAAACTGGTTTATGATGAAATTACGGGCTGGCTTGAAAATTCTGAACATCCTTTGGTGCTTTGGTTTACGGTTGTTCCTTTAGCTTTTGGATTCCTTACATTGCTTTTATACATCGTATTCAAGCCGTTTTTTGCCAAAGCCAAAGCCAAAAATTACAACCATTCGCCGCATAATTTTGTACTGAAATTCTCCAAAACGGCCACTTACAATAAAAAGAACATTGCTATTTCAGTCGATTTCTCAAGTGCCGACGAGGCTGCGATAAACAATGCTTTTGAATTGGGCGGTATTGATGCAAAATACACGCTGATTCATGTGGTTGAAACCGTAGGAGCAATGATGTATGGAGAAAACATCAAGGACCATGAAACGACGATTGATGAGAAATTGTTGGAAGAATACAAAGAAATCCTAACCGAAAAAGGCTTCAAGATTGAAACGCAATTGGGATTTGGTAAGCCGAATAAAGTAATTCCAGCGATTGTAAATCAAGGCAATTTTGATATTTTGGTAATGGGAACTCACGGACATACCGGTTTCAAAGATTTGCTTTTTGGAACAACGGTGGATAAATTACGCCATGAAATATCCATTCCTTTATTTATTGTAAAGAAGTAAATTTATACCCGAATTAAATAGTTTATAATGACTTTTTCAGAAGAAAATTACCTAAAGACGATTTATCACCTTACAACAGCTTCAGACTCTGAAGTCAGCACGAATGCTATTGCAGAAAGGATGGAAACCAAAGCATCATCGGTTACAGATATGCTGAAAAAACTTGCTGAAAAAGACTTAGTAAATTATAAAAAATACCAAGGCGTTTCTTTGACGGATGCCGGAAAATCTGCGGCAAAAATGATTGTGAGAAAGCACCGTCTTTGGGAAGTGTTTTTGGTAGAAAAGCTTGATTTTTCTTGGGATGAGGTGCATGACATCGCAGAACAACTGGAGCATATAAAATCAGAAAAACTGATTAACAAGCTGGATGATTTTTTAGACAATCCTACCGAAGATCCGCACGGCGATCCAATCCCAGACCGAGAAGGAAGAATCGTAAAAATAGAAAAACAACTGCTTTCTGAATTGTCAGAAAACCAAGTGGGCGTCTGCGTTGGAGTGAAAGATACGTCTTCTGAATTTTTGAAATACCTTGACAAGCAGGAAATTGCCTTAGGCTCAAAAATCGAATTTCTTTCTAGAGAAAGCTTCGATTTGTCTTTAAGAATCCGAGTTGATAAAAAAGAATTGACAATTTCGAATAAAATCGCAAGTAATCTTTTCGTGAAACTGCTTTAGTGACAGCCACAATCATCACCGCCACAGTTTCCTGCTTTCTTTTTCTTCTTCCAAAAGAATTTTTTGATAAGAAAAGCCATGGATCCTGCGACTAAGAGGTACACTATGATTTCTTGAATATTCATCTTGCAAAGGTAAAAATTAAACTCCTTGACTATTGCTAATAAAACTATAAACTCTAGTGACTATTTTAGGATCTGGTAAACAACTAGCGAAACACTATACGCCAAAGCACTCATGAATATCAATTGTATGATAGGCCATTTCCAAGAATTGGTTTCCTTTTTTGTAATAGCTAACGTACTGATACATTGCATTGCAAAAGCATAGAATAGCAAAAGCGATATTCCAGTAGCAAAATTGAAAACTTTCTTGCCATTGACAGGATTTATTTCTGCTTCCATTCTGTTTTTTATCGTGACTTCTTCTTCGCTGTCTACGCTATAAATAGAAGCTAAAGTGCCAATAAACACTTCTCTTGCTGCAAAAGAAGTAATAACGGCAATCCCGATTTTCCAATCATAACCTAAAGGTCGTATCACCGGTTCAATTGTTTTTCCTAAAACTCCGATATAGGATTTTTCTAGCTTATAGCTTGATATTTCTTGATTTTCCAGTTTTAAGAAAAGTTCTTGTTTCTTATGAGTAAGCGAATCGGCTATATCTTGAGTGCTTATTTTATAAATGTTTTTTGTTACGCTGTCATTAAGTGCTACGTAATGTTCTGATAACTTATTGTCAATATAATGCTGGTTGAATCTCGTCAATCCTTGCTGTTCAATTCTTTTTTTGACTATGGTTTCTGCATTTGCAAATTCATCAGACGAACCGTTAGAGCCAAGGAACCAAAGAATGATCGATATCGCCAAGATGATTTTTCCGGCCCCAAAAACAAATGCTTTTGTCTTTTCAAGAACATTGATGACCACGTTTTTGAATAAAGGCAGCCTGTAGTTGGGCATTTCAATTACAAAATAGGATTTCGATTTTATTTTCAGGATTTTATTCAAAATATAAGCCGAAAATATAGCCATTCCAAAACCTAAAAGATATAAGGCCATTAACGTCAGTCCTTGCAGGTTCAAAAAACCTAAGATTCTCTTTTCTGGAATAATCAGCGAAATTAAGATAGCATATACTGGCAACCTCGCAGAGCAGGTCGTAAAAGGAGTTATAAGAATTGTTATCAATCTCTCTTTCCAATTTTCGATATTTCTTGCAGCCATGATTGCTGGGATGGCACAGGCTGTTCCTGAAATTAGTGGTACGACGCTTTTTCCGCTGAGTCCGAACCGTCTCATGATTTTATCCATCAGAAAGACTACGCGGCTCATATAACCGCTTTCTTCTAGTACAGAAATAAATAAGAAGAGGAAGGCAATTTGAGGAATGAAAATCACGACGCCTCCAACTCCAGGAATAATACCTTCGGAAATCAAGTCAGTCAGGACGCCCGCCGGAAGATTTGTCTTTGCAAAAGTGCCTAATTTGGCAAAGCTTTCATCGATAAAATCCATTGGGATGCTCGACCAAGAAAAAACAGATTGGAAGATAAGCATCAGTATGGCAAAAAATATCACATATCCGAAAACCTTGTGGACTAAAATCTTATCTAGTTTGGCGCGTATGCCTTTTGCCTTAGTGGTATCAATCTTGTATCCGATTTTAAGGACATCATTGATAAACTGATATCTTTTGATGGTTTCCTTTTGTTGCATTTTTTTGAGCTCGGAATTGGATTTTGCGAACGATTTTTCAGCAATCTCGTTTCGCTGCAGATGTCCAAAATTTACATCCTGTGTAATTACAAGCCACAATTTATAAAGCAATTCCTTTGGGAACGCACGACGAAGCTTGTCGAAATAATCGATGTCTATGCTCGAAGCGTTCAAGCAAGGTTCGGTAGAAATATTCTTATAATCGGCTATCAATTTTTTCAAGCTGTCTATTCCGATATTTTTTCTGGAGCTAATCAGCGCAATTTTGGTCTTTAGCTGTTCTTCGAGATAGGGAATATCAAGTTCAATTCCTTTATAATCCATCCTATCCGACATGTTTATGGCTAAGATTGTCGGAATTTCCAAATCCTTGATTTGAGTGAAAAGCAAAAGGTTGCGCTTTAAGTTTTCGACTTCCGTAACAACAACGGCAACATCAGGATAATTGGAGTCGTTTTTATTGAGCAGCAGTTCAATCACGACGTTTTCGTCAATCGAACTGGCATTCAGGCTGTAGGTTCCAGGCAAGTCAAGAATTGTGGCTTTTAAGTTGTCGGTCAGCTTGCTGTAGCCGATTTTCTTTTCAACGGTTATTCCAGGATAATTACCGACCTGCTGTTTCAATCCGGTAAGCTGATTAAAAACAGAAGTCTTTCCTGTATTGGGATTGCCGATTAAGGCTACTTTAAGATTTTGGTGGCTCATAGGGTTTCATTCACGACTTCAACAGTAATAGCATGGGCAGTTTCCTTGCGAATGGCAACATGGCTGTCATTTACATTGATATAGAGCGGATCACCCAGCGGCGCAATCTGCAAGAGTTCTACATAATTGCCTGGGAGACATCCCATTTCTAGCAACTTTAGTGGAATACTATCAATATTAAAATCAAGTATTAGTGCTTTTTGACCGATTTTGAGCTGTGCTAAAGTTTTCAAGCCTTATTTAGATTCAATTTAGATTGCAAAAATAGGAATTATTATTGAAGTAGGCTATAAAACAGAATAGGTTTAAGTCGTATAAGATTATAGTGCAATCGTGTAAAGTTGGATAGGAGATCTCGGCTTACTTTTATAGCATAATCGAAAAATAGAAATGTCATGAAAAAGTTACTTTATGTTGCCCTTATAGCTGTTGTTTTTACAGCCTGTAAAGATACCGCGGCAGATAGCGCTGCGATAAAGCAACAACGCGAAATAGATTCTATGAAAGTTGCTATGAAACAGCAAGAAGAAGCATTAGCCAAACAAAGAACAATCGATTCTATGAATGCTATTGTAGCGGAAACTCAAGCTCGTGCTGCACAAGCTGCTGCTGCCAACAAAGCCGCGCCCGTAACTGCAGAACAGAAAAAAAAGGGATGGAGCTCTACTGCTAAAGGAGCTGTAATCGGTGCTGGTGCAGGAGCGATTACCGGTGCAGCCATTTCTAAGAAAAAAGGCGAAGGTGCTATTATCGGCGGACTGGCAGGAGCCGCTGTCGGAGCAGGTACTGGAGCTATTATTGATGGGAAAAAGAAAAAGGAAAAAGAATAATGCTTTATTACAAAAGAAAAGAGGCAATGTAAATTTACATCGCCTCTTTTTTTATCTAACAGTTATTTTTCTGCACTCAGGTAATTTATATCGTCTAAAAGCCTTTTTACATCTTCTAGCTTGGTTCCATCATAAAACCCTCGAATTCTTCTTTTTGTATCGACCAAAACAAAATTTTCGGTATGGACCATATCGTATAATTCTGTGGAACTTGTTGTTTTTACGGCTAGATATGATTTTCGGGCAATATAATAAATGTCTTTTTTGTCGCCTGTAACAAGATTCCATTTGCTGTCGATTACTCCTTTTTTAACAGCATAGGCTTTCAAGACTTCTGGAGTATCAATATCAGGCATGACTGTATGCGACAATAACATGACTTTTGGATTGTCTTTAATCTGCTCTTGCAACCAAGCCATATTCTCTCCCATCGGCACGCAGATTGACGGGCAGGTGGTGAAGAAAAAATCAGCTACATAAATTTTCCCTTCGTAATCTTTCTGCGTAATCGTTTTTCCGTTTTGGTTGATAAACGAAAAATTATCAATCGTATGGTATTTTTTGACGTATTGCACGGTCGTATCGACCATTTCCGGATTGACATCTGCCGGATTATAAATCTTCAGAGTCTTTTTAGGTTTTAATGCGAAGTAAAAAAGAGTAATTATAAGCGCCGATAGTAAGAAAAGTACAAGAAAGAAAATTCTATATTTTTTAAAAAAGGTAAGCATTCGAAAGAAATTTTTGCGAAATTACAAAAGAAAGCCTCACGCAGATTTTATTTTAACAGTTATATAAGCCAAACAAATATTTTACTTTTTAAATTTGTAGTAATACTAAACACTTCTATATGAAAATAATTTTGAATAAGGGTATGCTGTCCATCACCGCAATGGTTTTGGCGGCAATTTCGGCAAATGCCCAGGAAAAACCAAAGCATCCTGGAATTGAACTCCAATATATGGATTTGTCGGTAAAGCCAAATGACAACTTCTTTAAATTTGTAAACGGAAAATGGGTTGATGAGACAGAAATTCCAGCAGACAGAACCCGTTGGGGAAGCTTCGACGAGCTTCGCCAAAGAACAGATGAAGACGCGTTGGCTATCCTTAATGAGGCTGTGGCGGATAAAAAACTAGATCCAAAATCAGACCAAGCAAAAGCCGTAAATCTGTATAAAACAATCATGGATACGGTAACAAGAAACAAGCAAGGAATTGCGCCTCTGAAACCGTATTTGACAAAAATCAATGCAGTAAAGAATGTGAAAGACCTTCAGGCTTTGATGATTGAAATGGAACCTATCGGTGGTGTAGGATTTTTAGGAGCTGGTGTTGGAACCGATGCTAAAAACAGCAACAGAAACGTCGTGACTGTCGGTTTAGGAAGTCTTGGTCTTCCAGACAGAGACTATTATGTTTCTGATGAAGCAGATTCTAAAGAAAAACGTGAAAAATATGAACTGCACGTTGCAAAAATGCTACAGTATCTTGGTGAAAAACCAGCTGATGCGAAGAAGAATGCAGCTAAAATTCTAGCCTTAGAAATCGCAATGGCGAAGCCTAGATTGGACAGAGTTGAAAGAAGAGACAGAAGAAAGACCTACAATCCGATGACGATTACAGATCTGCAAAAATTAACGCCTTCTATTAACTGGAATACGTATCTGACAGGTATCGGACTTCCAAAATTGGACTCTGTTATTGTTTCTCAGCCAAAATACATGACAGCTATCGAAGATATCTTCAAGCAAAATAAAGTAGAGGACTGGAAAGAATATATGAAGTGGACGTTGCTGAACAAATCTTCGGGAACGCTTTCAACAGAAATCGAAACGGCTAACTGGGAATTCTACGGAAAAACCTTGACTGGAGCCATAAAACAAAGACCTCGCAACGAAAGAGCTTTGCAGACTATAAATGGTAGCGTTGGAGAAGCTTTAGGGAAGCTGTATGTGGCTAAAAAATTCCCGCCAGAAGCTAAGGCAAAAGCTGAAAAAATGATCAAAAACGTATTTTTAGCTTTTGAGAACAGAATCAACAAACTTCCTTGGATGACCAAAGCGACTAAGGCAAGCGCTATCGAGAAATTGCACAAATCAAGAATCAAGATCGGTTATCCTGACAAGTGGAAAGATTATTCTGCATTGACAATTGTAGGTCCTGAAAAAGGAGGTACTTATTTTGATAACATGAAAAATCTCGCCAGATGGAGCTATAAAGAAGATATCGAAAAATTAAACAAGCCAGTTGATAAAGACGAATGGTTCATGTCGCCTCAGACTGTGAATGCCTATTACAATCCTTCGTATAATGAAATCGTTTTCCCAGCAGCAATCTTGCAACCGCCGTTTTATGATTACAAAGCGGACGAAGCGGTAAATTATGGTGGAATTGGAGCCGTAATCGGCCATGAGATTTCTCACGGATTTGATGATTCTGGTTCTCGATACAATGCTGACGGAAACTTGGTAAACTGGTGGTCAGACGAAGATTTGAAACAATTTACAGGTTTGGGAGGCTCATTGGCAGATCAATACAGTGCTTTACAGCCATTGCCAGGAATTTATGTGGACGGAAAATTTACTTTAGGTGAAAATATCGGAGACTTAGGCGGCGTAAATGCAGCTTACGATGGATTGCAATTGTACTTAAAAGAAAATGGAAATCCAGGATTAATCGATGGTTATACTCCAGAACAGCGTTTCTTTATTTCTTGGGCTACTATCTGGAGAACAAAAGCTCGTGATGAAGCAATCAAGAATCAGGTAAAAACTGATCCGCATTCGCCAGGAATGTATAGAGCGTATGTACCATTACAAAATGTGGATGCCTTCTACCAAGCTTTTGGAATCAAAAAAGGTGACGGAATGTACGTAGAGCCAGAAAAGAGAGTTAAGATCTGGTAATAATAGAGTTATATAAAAAATCCCAAGTGTGAGCTTGGGATTTTTTATTTTTTAAATTTTGCCTGACTTATCTTCAATATATTTTTTACATCTTCTTCGGATTCGAAATTTATACGTGTAGTATCCCATTCAACTTCATCAGGAAGATAAGGTAAATCTTGAATTTTATGTTGAAGAACAATTTCTTCTTCTAAAGTCGTTCTACGTATTAAAAATTTTGGCAATCTATTTTTTGAAAATGCCTTCATTAGCTCATCAAATGCTTTTGAATTTATTGTGTCTGTATAAGATACTACGGAAATCGAATTGTTAAACTTTTTTTCGCCACCAAAATTTAAATCTATAAATTCTCCAATACTACTTAAAGGTAATTCTATTATATCATCAGTGTCTAAATCAATAAAAACAGGACGTTTATCTTCTGTAGGTGTGCAATTCCATAATGGACCATTTCTGTAAAAGAAAATTTTATTGGTGTCTACAAGAACAAAATTATTTCTTGAATAATAATCATGCTCAATTTTAAAGGACAAGTTTTGAATACTGTCCTTTTTTGAGATAATATATAGTTCTTTTTCTTTTTGCTCAAGAGGTAATTTATCATTACAACTGATGAAGAATGTCAGTCCAAGACAAGCAAAGAAACGTTTCATATTTCACAAAATTTATAGCCCAAAATAGCTTCTAATTTTTTACTGTCAATAATTTTTCCAACCGATTTTTTTTCAGAGTTGAAACTTGGCAAATCTAAGTTTAAGCTTTTGGCTTTTTTAGTATAATAGTCTTTTCTTGTAGGATGAGATGGCGCAGCAGCATTAAAAGTTTCATTCCAAATCCCTTTTTCAAGAATTGTTGAAATGATTCCAATACAATCTTTTTGATGGATGAGGTTTATCGGACCATCTGGATCCTCAATATTTTTACGTCCCGAGAGAAATTTTATAGGATGTCGGTCTTCGCCAATCAATCCTCCAAATCGTAAAATTGTAGTATCGAATTTAGAATTGCTTAATAAGAGATTTTCTGCTTCGAAAAGCTGCTTTCCGCTTTCGGTATCTGGATTTGGAATATCTTTCTCTGTAATAATAGAAATACTTTCTGTGTCGTTATACACAGACGTAGAGCTAATAAATACTACTTTTTTGATTGAGGATTTTTCAATTTCAATAATCAGTTTTTGGATTTTTAAAGCAAAATTTTCGGATGGATCGCTTTTCAGTTTAGGCGGAATATCAATGATAATGATTTCGGAATTTCCTAAAAAGCTATTGATGTCTCCCGAGATTTCTTGAGTGCCAACAGAAATCAAAAAGGGCTTTATTTCCGCATTTTCTAGAATGGAAAGCTTGCCTTCTGAAGTCGTCGAGCCTTTCACCGAAAATCCTTTTCCGATCAAAACTTTTGCCAAGGGAAGTCCGAGCCAGCCGCAGCCTAAAATACTAATTTCCGGCATTGATTTCTAGAGTTGCAGGCTGTTGCTGTATGCTGTCCAAGATTTGAGCAGGAACAATTTCTTGTTTAAAGTTCGGCTTGATTTTTTGTTTTATAACAACGGCATCGTTTAATACAAAAGGCGTCGGCATCATCCAATCTTCACGTTTTGCAATGCTAAACATCTTGTTGGACAGCAAATCGAAAGAAGATTCCATCAATTCCATGTCAAGAACGGCTTTAGAAGCGACGCTGAATTGCAATTCTAATGGCTCATTGTCGGTTACATAATAGCTCAATATTTTTCTTCCTTTTCTCTTGAAAGCAGAGCCTTCTTGGTTGATATGTTTCACGCCATTTGTTCTCAGGTTATGAAAAGTCAGATTTTCATGAGCAAAAATATCATAGCGATTAACTTTTCTATTAGGGCTGATCTGAATCTTCAAATACCTTTGTGTTCCTATTACGGTATCTCTCAAGAAACGAATCGTAGGGCCGTCCAGATCTTTGGCAGGAGCAGTATGAGAATAGGTGAATTTTGAATTGTATTTGCTGAACAAGTTATAAGGTTCTAATTGTTTGGCATCCGAAGGTTTTTCACCAAGATAACCTTTTGTCCAAGAATCAAGATTTTGGTCATACGTGACCCATAGCGCCTTATTTGTGTCGCTGTCGTAGACATATAAAAGACTATTTTGTTTTGCTTTTCCGGGTTCATAACCAGATTCCAGATGTGCTTTTATAAAAAAGCCTATCGCTATTGTGACCATTGCCATTGCCCAAATTCCTTTCTTTGGATAATAGCCAAAAACAGGCATAAGCAAGGTGAAAACTAAAACAGTTAGTGCGGCGCTCGCTCCTAAAAGTTTTAGTCCTAAGCCAATCGGGAAAGTGGTAATAAAAGGAACAAAAATTATAAAAGCAGGAATGCTCAGGATAAGATTTAAAATCCAGCTTTTCTTCTGCGTAATCACAAAATAAGCCAACATGATCAAGGAGCAAAAAACAGGGATGATAAAAAATCCGGCTCCAGGAAGATAAACAGCTAAAGCTATATTGATGAGAATCCAAATAAATAAAGGCGCGATGGAAAAATTCATGGCCTGATTCTCGAAGTAGTATTTTTTATAGAAACCAAAGCTTATGGCCAAGCTGATGAAGACGAAGAATCCTATATAATAATGGCCGTTGTATGTAAATCCGTGTAAGATGTCTTTGTATTGAGGATAAAATTCGTTTATGATTTTCCATCCTAAAAAAGCCGCTGCTCCTGATACTAAGAGAGAAGCAAAAAACGGAACAAAACCCCGTCCGATTTCTTTAATGGACAATGTTCTCTTTCCGATACCGATGAACACGAGAAAGACAAAGAGCGCTCCTGCAATAATTACCAAGATAAAATTCCATGAAAAAGGATAGCTTACAAAGTAAAAAGGAGTATTGAAATAGACGTAATCTTCTGTGCTACTGAGTGTCTTCAAGTCGGCATTGGCAAAATAGTTCAGCAATGGCATGATGTAAGTGCCTTGGTGCGCTAGCGTTGTCTGACTCAAATGCTGAATGTCGTCTTGTTGCGTATGATAGTTGAAATGATCATCGATGAAGGCAAAATTGAATCCTTGGATTTTTCCTTCTTCCCTAAAAACGGTCAGATCCGTATCATTAGGCAGCATTTTGTAGATACTGTACATTAATGAGTTTGAGACAGGGTAGCCAGGATTTGCTTTTGTAAATTCTCTAACCATGGAAGCGTTGCCTTCATTAGTTTCCATCAGCATATAAGAAGGTCCGGCACTTCCTCTTGCTTCTAGATTGAGTACCAATCCTACCTCTTTTGCCCAAGGATGTTCGGTCACAAAAAGCGCAGCGCCATTAAGGCCCAATTCTTCTGCGTCTGAAAATAAGATGATGATATCATTTTTATTGGCCGTCTTATTGGCCAAAAAAGCACGTACACTTTCCAAAATTGTAGCAATCCCCGAAGCATCATCACCAGCACCTAAAGAAGAAGAGTGCGGAGCGCTATCGTAATGGGACAAAAGCATAAGTGCTTTGGAACTGTTCGACCCTTTGATTCGAGCAAGAATATTTTTTGATTTAGCGAGATTTCCCCATTCGGTCAAGGTATAGCCTTCTTGAGTAGTCGTTTCTAATCCTAGTTTTTGAAGTTCTTTTTCAAGAAGAGAGGCTACGGTCTTGTGATTTTCAGAACCAACATAATGGGGCAGCTTGGATATCGAGGCTACTTGTTCAAGAGCTCTTTTTGTAGAAAATTCCGTCAATGTAACTTCCTCTTTGGCAACGGTTTGGGGCATCATTGCAAAGAAAATTCCATAAATAATTCCTGCAACAAGCAAAGCAGAAATAAGGGAACTATATCTTTTTTTCATTCAGTTCGTGAGTATTTAGGTGGTGTTAATTTTTTTTGACGAGCACGTAAAAATCATTATCCAACAGCAAATAACCTTGATTATAAAGGAAGTAGTAGGTACTTCCAGCTTGTGTATGCAGGATGTTCGTAAAGAATTCAAAGTCAAAGCCTTTGCTTAAAAGTTTTGACTTGGTGACCTTCGTCTTACCCTCGACATTCATTTCGGATAAAATTCTATAATTTTTGCGTAACTTGTTGTTAATGTCCCGCATTAAATTATTCAAATCTTTATTAATTTTGTTATTATATGCATTTCTGCATCCGTCATTGCAAAACTTTTTGTCCTCGCGGCCTATTATGACCGCTCCGCACTCTAAACATGTTTTTGGCATAATCTTTCTTTTTTTGGTGTAAATATTTAACAAACTTCATGTGAACTTGGAGGGTGTTTTGGCTAAAATAAAAATAAAAACAAATCATTGTTCTTTTTTCTTACACAAACATCAGAAATTTTTTTCTATTTCAGCTTTTTAATTTTATATAAATCATCACGTCTATCTTTTAATATCCTGACACTTCCCTGTTCATGCAGTTTTTTCAACATATCAAGATCTACATCTGCAATGAGGGTCATTTCGGTATTCGGAGTCGCTTCAGCCTTGATTCCATTAGACGGAAAGGCAAAATCTGAAGGAGTGAAGACTGCTGCTTGGGCATATTGAATGTCCATGTTATTCACTTTTGGAAGATTTCCAACACAACCCGCAATTGCAACATAACATTCGTTTTCAATGGCTCGGGCTTGAGCGCAAAGCTTTACGCGCGTATAGGCATTTTGCGTATCGGTAAGAAAAGGCACAAATAGGATTTCCATCCCTTCATCGGCCATTAGCCTTGACAATTCTGGAAATTCTACATCGTAGCAGATCATGATTCCAATTTTGCCACAATCTGTATCAAAAGTCTTGATTTCAGAACCGCCTTTCATCCCCCAATATTGCACCTCGTTAGGCGTGATGTGGATTTTCGTATACATTTCAGAAGTACCATCTCGTTTGCAGAGGAATCCTACGTTGTATAAGTTTCCATCCTCTGTATACGGCATACTTCCGGTAATGATGTTGATATTGTAAGCAATCGCAAATTCTTGGAATTTTTTGCGAATGGGCTCGCAGAAATGCGAAATCTCCCGGATAGCATCGGCTTCAGAAAGATGGTTGTAATCGGCCATTAATGGAGCGATAAACAATTCTGGGAAAAGCACAAAATCGCTGCTATAACCAGAAACGACATCGATAAAAAATTCTGACTGTTCAAAAAGTGCTTCTAGATTAGCAAGTGGACGCATCTGCCATTGTACTAACCCAAGACGGATGACACTTTTTCTGGCATTGATCAGCTTTGGACTTTTTTCGTAATATATGTTGTTCCATTCCAGCAAGACGGCATATTCTTGTGAGCTGACATCGCCTTCAAGGTAATTTTTCATGATTTTCATAACATGGAAATCATTGCTCAGCTGAAAAGAGAGAACTGGATCGTAGAATTCCTTCAAGCGCACCTTGTCGATATATTCCTTAGGCGTCATTTCTTCCGAATACTTAGAATACTTTGGAATCCTTCCTGCAAAAATTATCGATTTCAGATTTAATGTTTCGCAGAGCTCTTTACGGGCATCGTATAATCTTCGTCCTAAGCGGAGTCCGCGATATTCCGGGTCAATAAAGACATCAATTCCATATAAGACTTCACCCTCGGGATCATGTGTCGAGAAGGAAGAATTACCAGTAATCTTTTGATACGTATGATTTGAGCTGGCTTTTTTATAATTTACGAGAATAGAAAGTGCAGAGCCGACAACTTTGTCATCTACAAGAATGACCAGCTGACCTTCTGGAAACAAAGAAAGCAATCGTTCTATTTCTTCTTCTTCCCAATAAGGTTCATCAAATTCATCATAAGCATGAAGCATTGAAGTTTTGAGCTGCTTATAATCTTCTATCTGTAAGTTTCGTAATTCTACTTTATTAATTTCCGCCTGCATAAAAAATTCATTTTCCGAAAGTTAAACATAATATTTTCCGTTTGCAAACGATTATAAACACTTATAATCGAAAGTAAACGGATTACTACCGAATAATTTCACTTAACTATCACATCTTTGCAATGTTGGTTAAAACGAGGCATTGTATTATGCGATTTGATATAAATATAATAACTTAAATTTAAACGCCATGAATGCATTAAGAAACAGAGTACAGCTGATTGGGAATACAGGCAAAGATCCTGAAATCAAGAATTTTGATGGAGGTAAAAAATTAGCAACCCTGACTATCGCGACAAACGAGTCTTTTACTAATGACAAAGGTGAGAAAGTTACCGATACTCAGTGGCATTCTCTTGTGGCTTGGGGAAAGACGGCCGAGATCATAGAAAAGTATGTCACAAAGGGCGACCAGATTGCGATTGAAGGCAAACTGACACACAGAAGCTATGACGATAAGAACGGAGAAAAACGGTATGTCACTGAAATCGTGATTGCTGAAATTATGCTATTGGGAAATAAGTAGACTCGATTCCAAAGATTAGTAACAGTTGTTTGAATTTGATATAGGAAGATAAATTATGTTAAACGCCACTTCAGAAACTGTTATTATTTTGACCATCCCTATTTGGGATGGTCTTTTATGTAAAAAGACTTTTTGCTATGCGATACGTATTGGCATGAGCTTCGATAATTGTTTTTATTTCTGGGGAATAACCGCCGCCCATGCTACATTGGACAGGAATTTCGAGTTTCTTGCAAAACGATAAGATAATTTCATCCCTCTTTTTGCAACCTTGAATAGAGCAACCCAGTTTTCCCAATTTATCAGAATCTAAGATGTCTACACCACTTAGATAAAATATAAAATCAGGCTTTTCTTGTGCAATCAATTTCGGGACAATTTCATTTACGATACGAAGATATTCTTCATCGCTTGTTTTGTCAGGCAACGCAATATCTAAATCGGAAGTTTCTTTCTTGAAAGGATAATTCGATTTCCCGTGTATTGAAAAAGTAAAAACATCGGGATTATTCTGGAAGATTTCAGCAGTTCCATTTCCTTGATGGACGTCCAAATCGATGATTAGGATTTTTGAAGCTAACTTTTTGTCTAAAAGATATTGAGCACCAATGGCTTGGTCATTCAATAAACAAAAAGCTTCTCCTCGATTGCTATAAGCATGATGCGTACCGCCGGCAATATTAAATGCTATTCCTGCCTGTAATGCTTTTTCACAGCCTACAATTGTGCCTTGCGCTATTCGTAATTCGCGTTCGACTAATTCGGCTGAAAGCGGGAAACCTATTTTTCGTGCTGCTCTCGCATCCAATGTCAGAGTAAGCAGTTCTTCAACATAATCTTTATCATGAACTGCCAAGATGTGCTTTAGGTCTGGAATATCAGGCGTAAAAAAATCATTTTCTGTGACAATCCCTTCATGAAGCAATTGCTGTGGAAGCAATTCGTATTTCAGCATCGGAAAACGATGGCCCTCGGGTAACGGATGTTTGTAAATTGGATGAAAAGCAATCGGAAGCATTAAACTTGGAGATTAGTCATTAGAATCTTCAAATTTTCGCAATGCATATTCTTTCTTTTTCGAGTTGTAATAGCCCATAATAAAATAATCGCTATAAGGAAAAACGGATACTAGCGAGACATTATTTTCATACTGAAACTGGGAAATATAATCTACCGCAAGTCCTTGTTGTTGGATATTTTTGTGTTGGAATTTTTCATCAAATAATCCTTCAAAATAGATAGATTGCAGGTTTTGAGTGTCAAGTAAGCCGTCAATAGGATAATAACTTCCCGCTGTAATCATAGCAAAGCTGGCTGAAATTCCTAAAAGAAGCCCTCCTGTTGAACTTACATCCCTGATACCTCCAGCCGTAACCATAATTGCATTAGGTGTTTTATAGACAGAAATTCCGACTTCGCAATTTCTTAATTTCTGGATAAACTTTTTGGTGTTTTTTAATTCCTGGCCTCTTTGATTACCTGTCTGCGAATAAAGCGGTGAATTTTTAAATGAGATAGTATCTTTTTGACCAACAGCATAACTTTTTAACGTCTCTCCAGAAGCAATGTCAACAGCGGCAATCATCAATTCTTCATCATTTGCTTTGATTTGGTAGAGTTTGTCTTGGTGAAAATAGGAATTTGACTTGCCAATATTTGTCGCCAATGTTAGAGACGGAATTGTTTTCTCTGCTATACTAAAAGTATTCAAGTCAATATCAAATAACTGTGTTCTGCTCAAAGAATCAAAAGTCAGAATCATGCGATTTTTCAAAATATAAAACTTTACTTTTGAAATACTTTGAAATAAAGGATTGAGAGATCTCGTGTCTATTTTTTCAATAGAATTCTCTGCCATCAATTTATTAAACGTAGAAGATTTTCCGTTCTCGTCTATAAATTTATAAGAAGAAAAGTCAATTATTTTTTCTTCTAGTTTTCCTTTATTGAAACAATAAAATTTCAGCTTGTCTTCTTTTTTGAATTGGGTAAGAATATAGAAGGAATTGTTTTCGCTGAAGACAGAAATAATTGCTTCATCCTTATAAGGAATTCGGAATTCGGTAGTGGTTGCCGTTTTATTTTCAAAATCAAAGTAAATCGATTGAATTTTGAAATAATCGCCAGAAGCCCAATATAGATAAGGGTTTCCATTATCTTCAAAACTGTAGCCAGCCATAAATTCATAACTCTTATCCGGACGAGCAGCAGAAATACTATCTTTAAAAAACAAGGCGTTATTATATTTCAGCGCTCTCAAGCTTTCTTTGTCGGCTGCAAATGCAAAAACTTGATTTTGGTTATTTACGGCGTTTAGAATCTGGTGGCTGCTGGCCGTTTTTTTCAATTCTAAAGGTTGCGAGGCAAGCAGTGTCTGCCCAAAAGAAGAAGTCGCAAAACCGTAAAAAGCAAGAAGCGTAAAAAGTAATTTTTTCATAGCCTGTTTATTTTTTATTTCTTCCTGCTCAAAAACAATACCAGTAGTTTTTTAGGAATCCATAAATTCTTGAAACTTATTTATAAACTCTCCGACATGGAAGCCATCCATAAGACCGTGATGCACATGGACAGAAACGGCCAAGGTTCTTTTTCCATTTTCATGAAGGACCATCTTTCCTATAGAAATTTTCGGACAGCTGTCGGGAAAAGTAAAACTTCTCGCATGGGACAAAGACGTAAAATCCACCCAAGGAATTGCTGAAAAGTGAATCAGATTATCAACTTCGAAGCTTCTCGTGAAAAGGCCAGGCGTATTTCTGACTCTTTCGATTTCTTCTAAAGCTTTTGCCTCAAAAGTTTCAAAATCAGGAAAAAATTCGACCAACGAAAACCCAAAAGTATTGTCTTCTCGAGTTAATGTAGGCGAGGCATTGACTTTGTCATAGCGATACACTTCTCCTTCGGAAATCCTGTAATGAAAATTTTCAACAGCATTTACGGCAGCTAATGTCTTGTGCAGGTAATACAAAAAAAACGAAACACCTTTTTTCTTAGAAGTTTCATATGCTTTTGTACAATCTATTGTGGCGGTTAATCCAAAAAATGGTTCTTCGAATTTACTGAAAAATTCAAAGTGTTCTTTTCTCGGCCAGTTATTTAAATCCAGTTTAGTTTTCACTTATGCTAAAATTGGCAAAACATCAGTAATCTTTTCTAATGCTTTAAAGTTTTTGTGTTCTACTTTATGGTCTATTTTTTCGTGAGCCCAAGTCGTATGAAAAGGAATATGTACAGCATGGCCTCCGATTCCCAAGACTGGCAAGACATCTGATTTTAAAGAATTTCCGATCATGAAAAATTCTTCTGGTTTGATTTCCAGTCGGCTTAACAGATCATGATAATCTTTTTCCTGTTTGTCAGACATTACTTCGATATGGTGGAAAAAATGTCCTAATCCTGAATTATGCAGTTTACGGCGTTGGTCTAGCAAGTCACCTTTTGTAGCAACGACTAATTTATATTTTCCGTGCAAGGCTTCCAAAGTTTCTTCTACACCATCTAATAATTCGATTGGTCTTTGGAGCAATTCTTTTCCGTATTGGATTATTTTTTCGATGACATCAACGCTGATGGTCTTGTTGGAAATCTTCATCGCGGCTTCGATCATCGAAAGGATATATCCCTTGATGCCATAACCGTATAAGGGAAGATTTTGTATTTCTACCCGGAACAACTCTTGCGACAGTCCTTGATGTGACAGATAATCCTGCATCAAGGCACAGAATTTTTCTTCTGTTTCTTGAAAATACGGCTCGTTTACGAATAAAGTGTCGTCTGCGTCGAAAGCAATTACTTTTATATTCATTTTATATCGTATAACCCTGTCAGCGTTTAAACGCTGACAGGGTTGGTTGAATTATATTAATTTATAGTTTCTCCGTTTCCGGCTTCTGCATCAGGGTTGACGAAAACTAATTTTCCTTCTGCGTTTGTAGTCATCAGAATCATTCCTTGGCTTTCTACGCCTCGAAGATTTCTTGGCGCTAAGTTGGCCAAAACAGTAACTTTTTTTCCGATAATTTCTTCAGGAGAAAAGCTTTCTGCAATTCCAGAAACGATGGTTCTTACGTCAATTCCCGTATCGATTTTTAATACTAAAAGCTTGTTTGCTTTTGGCATTTTTTCAGCTTCCAAAATAGTTCCGACACGCAAATCCATTTTTGCAAAATCTTCATACTGGATTAAGTCTTTTTGCGGTTCTGCTTTTTTATTTTCGGCCTTATTGGCTGTTTTTGTAGCTTCCAACTTATCGATTTGTTTTTGAATTTCTTCGTCTTCTATTTTAGCGAAAAGCAATTCAGCCTCTCCAATTTTATGTCCGGCTGGAATCAGGTCTGAATCTTCGGAAATTGTATCCCAAGAAAAATTGTTTTCTGTTTTCAGAATACGTGCTAATTTTTGTGCTGTAAAAGGCAAAAATGGTTCCGCTAAAACGCTCAAAGCTCCAGCAATCTGTAATGCCACATACATCTGCGTATGAACTCTTTCCGGATTGTCTTTAATAACCTTCCAAGGTTCTTCGTCTGCCAAATATTTATTTCCTAAACGGGCTACATTCATCAATTCTCCTAAGGCTTCTCTAAATCTATAACGCTCTACCGAGCTTGCGATTACAGCTGGATAGGCTTTTAATTCAGCTAAGGTCGCTTCGTCGATTTCAGAAAAATCATTTGGCTGCGGCACGATTCCGTCATAATATTTGTTGGTCAGGACAACCACACGGTTAATGAAATTCCCAAAAATTGCTACTAATTCATTATTATTTCTTGCTTGGAAATCTTTCCATGTAAAATCATTATCTTTTGTCTCAGGCGCATTTGATGTCAAGGCATAACGCAATACATCTTGCTTGTCTGGGAAATCTTCTAAATATTCATGCAGCCATACCGCCCAGTTTTTAGAAGTAGAAAGTTTGTTACCTTCTAAATTCAAGAACTCGTTTGCAGGAACATTGTCCGGAAGAATATAGCTTCCTTCGGCTTTTAGCATCGCTGGAAAAATGACACAATGGAAAACGATATTGTCTTTTCCAATAAAATGTACCAGTTTGGTGTCGTCTGATTTCCAATACGGTTCCCAGTCTTTTCCTTCGCGTTGCGCCCATTCTTTTGTAGAAGAAATGTAGCCAATAGGTGCGTCAAACCATACATACAACACTTTTCCTTCTGCACCTTCCACAGGAACTGGGATTCCCCAATCTAAATCTCTTGTTACGGCGCGAGGCTTTAGGCCGTCGTCTAGCCAAGATTTTACTTGTCCGAATACGTTAGGCTTCCAGTCGTTTTTATGTCCGACTAAAATCCACTCTCTCAAAAAAGCATCATATCTGTCCAAAGGTAAAAACCAATGTTTTGTTGATTTCAAAATAGGAGTTTCTCCTGTAATAGTTGATTTTGGATTGATCAAATCCGTTGCATTTAACGACGAACCACATCTTTCGCATTGGTCGCCATATGCTTCGTCATTGCCACATTTTGGACAAGTTCCAATCACAAAACGGTCAGCTAAAAACTGATTGGCTTTCGCATCATATAATTGCTCTGTTACTTCTTCGATAAAATCGCCTTTTTCATATAAAGTCCTGAAGAATTCAGAAGCAGTATCGTGATGTATTTTTGCAGAGGTCCTTGAATAATTGTCAAAAGAAATTCCGAAATCCTCAAATGATTTTTTGATTATCGCATGGTATTTATCGATGACTTCCTGCGGGGTGATTCCTTCTTTTTTTGCTTTCATAGAAATGGCCACGCCATGTTCGTCGCTTCCGCAAATAAAAGCCACATCGCGATTCTGCAAACGCAAGAAACGCGCATAAATATCGGAAGGAACATACACTCCTGCCAAATGCCCGATGTGTATCGGTCCGTTAGTATATGGCAAAGCCGCTGTAATCGTATATCTTTTTGGATCTTGTATCATGGATTTTCTATAATAAGTATGCAAAAATAATCTATTAGCGCTGAAATACCTAAAACCGTCCTATAATTCTAAGGATTAAGAAAACATGATTTCTTCAAGCCTTGAAGCAATGCCCAACTTGCATAGTAAGCCGTTTATTCGTTTATTTGTTTAACAGAAAATAGACATTATGCAAAGGCCAAACCGATTAAAATTATTCTTCATAATAATATCATTATTGAATTTCGTAACCTTTCATGCGCAAAACAAAGTCATCATGCCAGAATATTTAAAAAAAGGAGATACCGTAGGCATTTTAGCCACAGCCAGAAAAATTGATTTAGCTACTTTAGAACCAGGGATTAAATTGCTGGAAAGCTGGGGGCTAAAAGTTGTCATAGGAAAAACTATCGGCAAAGAACAAAACCAATTGGCTGGTGCTGATTGGCAGCGTGCTACCGACTTTCAAGAAATGTTGGACAATCCGAATATCAAGGCGATCTGGGCTGCAAAAGGCGGTTATGGAACCGTGAGAATCGTAGACAGGATTGATTTTACTAATTTCAAGAAGAAACCGAAATGGATTGTAGGTTTTAGCGATGTCACGGTCTTGCACAGTCATATCAACAACATGGATATCGGTACGCTTCATGCTATCATGGCCATCAGTGCAAAAACGGCGACGCCAGAAGCCATCGAATCTTTTAGGAAAGCATTATTTGGCGAAAAATTAGAATATCATATTCCGGCTCATCCGTTTAACAAAAACGGAAAGGCGCAGGGCGAACTGGTTGGAGGAAATCTTTCGGTGTTGTATAGCATCCAAGGTTCTATATCAGCAGTAGATATGAAAGGCAAGATTCTTTTTCTAGAAGATTTGGACGAATATCTCTATCACATCGACAGGATGATGATGAACCTCAAAAGAAACGGTTCGCTGGAAGGTGTTAAGGGAATTATTATTGGCGGAATGACTTCCATGAATGACAACGATATTCCTTGGGGCAAAGATGCTTTGGAAATCATCCAAGATATCGTAAAAGACCTTAAAATACCAGTTGCTTATAATTTTCCAGCTGGGCATATCAAAGACAATCGTGCCTTGATTTTAGGAAAAAATGTGACGTTTGAAGTCAACGACAAAGAAACAATCTTGAAGTTTGAATAACTATGGCCGTCCACAATGAGCTTGGAAAGTTAGGAGAAGAACTAGCTGTAGACTATCTTCAGAAGGAAGGGTATGAAATTCTGGAAACCAATTGGATTTTTCAAAAAGCAGAAGTCGATATTATTGCGAGGAAAGCGGAAACCCTTGCTATCATTGAAGTTAAGACGAGATCGAGCATTGAGTTCGGACTGCCGCAAGAATTTGTAAAGTCTAAAAAAATACAACTTTTAGTAAAAGCTGTAAATGAATATGTAATTGTTAAAAATTTAGATGTCGATGTGCGCTTCGATATAATATCAATTCATAAAAACGGCAAAAATTTCACAATTAACCATCTGATTGATGCTTTTTTACATTTTTAAGTGGTTATGCTTTTAACAAATTGTTTTTAAATTGTATGTTTGTAAAACTATTACCACCAACATAACCATTATGAAAACAATTTCTTCTGTTGTAGAGCACTACATCAAAACAAAGCCTTTCCTCTTGAGTGCTTTGTCGCAAGGAATCATCAATCTGACCTCGCTGTCCAGAAATATGCTTCCTGATTTAAAACAAGAGTTAGGAAAAGAGGTTAAACAAGGAGCTGTCGTCATGGCCTTAAAACGCCTTTCTGAAGACCTTGATTTTAGATTGAATCACAAAATTTTAAAAGTACTGAAAAGTATTGGAGAGATTACAGTGCGTTCATCGCTTACCGATTTTACATTCGCAGTATCAGATAAGATTTTAGACAAGCAAGCCAGCTTGATTTCTGAAATCAATACTTATTCTGATATTTTCTATACTTCCTCGAGAGGTGTCAGCGAAACCAATATTGTGGTCAGCGAAAGCGTAAGCCATTTAGTTGACAAACATTTTGTGGGCGAGAAATTGCTCCACAAATGGGAAAATTTGGCTTCTATTACGGTAAAACTTCCAAAAGACAACGTTTCGACTCCTGGAGTATATTACTTTATTTTCCAACGACTGGCTTGGGAAGGAATTATCGTAAACGAAGTAATTTCAACTTCCTATGAATTCACGATTCTTGTCAGCGAAGAAGAAGTAGATGTCGCTTTCAAAGTAATCAAAGACTTGAAAAGTCTATAAATAAAAAAGCCGTTTAATTTAAACGGCTTTTTTATTCTTACATCATTTCGATAAGCTCCAATGCTTTTTTGACCGACTTTACATTCTCGAAAGTCAAGAGAAGTCGGAGGCCGTTTTTTGTTTCCTTTTCTTTCATCTTGCACAAGTTGCCATTCTTTTGCACAAACTGCAATACTTTGTGGAATTGGTTAGATGTGTAATATTCCGACTGCTGGTCCGAAACAAAATAGGCGACCATCTTGCCTTGCTTTAAGACTAATTTTTCAATTCCTAAACGGGTAGCAATCCATTTGATTCTGATGCTGTTTAGCAAAGCGATAGCTTGTTTTGGTAATGCACCAAATCGGTCGATGAGTTTCTTTTCATAAGCGATGAGTTCCTCTTCGTTCTTCACATTGCTCAATTCATTATAGAGATTTAGCCTTTCGGAAACATTATTGATATATTCGTCTGGGAACAATAATTCGAAATCAGAATCAATCTGTATTTCTTTTACATATTCTTTCTCGCCGCCTTTGTCTTCATCTTCGTATAAATCTTTAAACTCGTTTTCTTTCAGCTCTTCGATGGCTTCGTTCATGATTTTTTGGTAGGTCTCAAAACCAATCTCGTTAATGAAGCCGCTTTGCTCTCCACCTAATAAATCTCCAGCACCCCTGATCTCCAAATCTTTCATGGCGATATTGAAACCGCTTCCCAGTTCACTGAATTGTTCCAAAGCTTGGATTCTTTTTCTGGCATCATCTGTCATGGCAGAATACGGAGGCGTGATAAAATAACAGAATGCTTTTTTATTGCTTCGTCCTACGCGACCGCGCATCTGGTGAAGATCCGACAGTCCGAAATTGTTGGCATTGTTGATGAAAATCGTATTGGCATTTGGTACATCAAGTCCGCTTTCAATAATAGTAGTCGCTACCAATACGTCAAATTCGCCGCTCATAAAGGCCAGCATCAGTTCTTCTAGCTTTTTGCCGTCCATCTGACCGTGGCCGATTCCGACTCTTGCTCCTGGAACAAGACGCTGGATCATTCCGGCAATTTCTTTTATGTTTTCAATTCGGTTGTTGATAAAGAAAACCTGTCCGTTTCGTTGTATTTCATAAGAAACCGCATCACGAATCAATTCTTCATTAAAGCCTACTACCTGCGTTTCGATCGGATAACGATTTGGCGGAGGCGTCGTAATAACCGACAAATCTCGTGCGGCCATCAACGAAAACTGTAACGTTCTCGGTATTGGCGTTGCGGTCAATGTCAAGGTATCAATATTGTGGGCAATCGTCTTTAGCTTATCTTTTACGTTAACGCCGAATTTTTGCTCTTCATCAACAATCAGCAATCCAAGGTCTTTGAAAACCACATTTTTATTGACTAATTGGTGCGTTCCGATGATAATGTCCAATTTTCCTTCGGCCAACTGTTTTAGGGTTTCTGTTTTCTGTTTTGCAGTTCGGAAACGATTCAGATAGCCCACAGAAACAGGCATGTCTTTTAGCCTTTCCGAAAAAGTCTTATGATGTTGAAAGGCCAAAATAGTTGTCGGGACCAAAACAGCAACTTGCTTTCCGTTGT
This sequence comes from Flavobacterium sp. N2550, assembly GCF_025947265.1. Taxonomy (NCBI): domain Bacteria; kingdom Pseudomonadati; phylum Bacteroidota; class Flavobacteriia; order Flavobacteriales; family Flavobacteriaceae; genus Flavobacterium; species Flavobacterium sp. N2550. The sequence continues at coordinate 982,758 of NZ_CP110007.1, forward strand.
CTACCGCCTTGAATGCCGCACGAATAGCGACTTCTGTTTTTCCGAAGCCTACATCGCCGCAAACCAAACGGTCCATTGGGCGTTCGTTCTCCATGTCGGCTTTTACCTCTTGGGTTGCCTTGAACTGATCTGGCGTGTCTTCATATATAAAAGAAGATTCCAATTCGGCCTGAAGATAACTGTCCGGATCGTATTTGAATCCTTTTTCCAATCTTCGCTTGGCATACAATTGAATCAGGTTGAAAGCGATGTGCTTGACTCTTGCTTTGGTCTTCTGCTTAAGGACTTTCCATGCGTTCGAACCGAGCTTGTATATTTTTGGCGGAGTGCCGTCTTTTCCGTTGAATTTGGAAATTTTGTGCAAAGAGTGAATGCTTACATACACAATGTCATTATCCGCATACACCAGCTTGATGGCTTCCTGCGTTTTTCCTTCGACTTGAATTTTCTGCAAACCGCCAAACCTTCCAATTCCGTGGTCGATATGCGTCACATAATCGCCTACAGAAAGCGTATTCAGCTCTTTTAGCGTGATGGTCTGTTTTTTAGAATAACCGTTTTTGATGCTGAATTTGTGGTAACGTTCAAAAATCTGATGGTCCGTATAACAGGCAATCTGGTTTTCTTCGTCGATAAATCCTTGATATAAAGGGAAGACGATCGTATGGTATTGCTTTCTGATATTTTCGCTATTGGCTTCGTCCAATGATTCAAAAATATCGTGAAAGCGTTTGGCTTGCTGCTCGTTAGAGCAGAAAATAAAATTTTTATATCCGTTGAAATGATTGTCGTTGAGGTTGTTCAGCAACAAATCAAATTGTTTATTGAAAGAAGGCTGCGGCAGAATATGAAACTCGAAAGTCTTCTGTGTCTTAAAAATAGGCTTGGAACTGACTTCTGCAATCGTAAAATCCAATGCTTTTTTGATGAATGCCTCTTGATTCAGGAATAATTCTTCGGGAGCGATATGATTGACGGTCGACTGCATAGAACCGAAAATCTCTTTTGCTTTTCCAAAAAGCTGGTCCAATTTTGAAAAAAGCAATTCTGTATTTTGGATAAAAAGAACTGTCCTTTCATTGATATAATTTAAAAAGCTTTCACGGTTTTCTTGGAAGAATTTATTTTCTACGTTGGGGATGATCGTGATTTTTTTCTGCTTTTCGATAGAAAGCTGCGTTTCTACATCAAAAGTTCGAATGCTGTCGACTTCGTTTCCAAAGAATTCAATACGGAAAGGATTCTCATTTGAAAACGAAAATACGTCGAGAATACCGCCTCGTACCGAAAATTCTCCCGGTTCGGTTATAAAATCAACACGCTTGAATTCGTATTCAAACAATACTTCGTTGATAAAATCTATTGAGATTTGGTCGCCTACAGCAACTTTTAAAGTGTTTTTATCGAGTTCTTTTCGAGTGACAACTTTTTCAAAAAGCGCCTCGGGATACGTTACGATGACGGCCGGTTTTTTTCGCGAATTGATTCTGTTTAAAACTTCGGCACGAAGAAGAACACTGGCATTGTCGGTTTCTTCAATTTGATACGGACGTCGGTAAGAACCTGGGTAAAAGAGCACGTCTTCTTCGCCTACCAATTGTTCCAAATCATTCAAGTAATACGCGGCTTCTTCCTTGTCTTGAAGAATAACAAGGTAAGGCTGGTCGCTTTTTTCAAACAATGAGGCCACGACAAAAGACAGCGAAGAACCGATAAGGCCCTTTAACTGTATTTTAGTATCTCGAACAGCAAGACTTTCAGAAATCTGCTTGATTTTTGGAGTGCTAGCGTATGTTTTTAGAATGTGCGGTTTCAAATGTGCTATTGACTTTTTTGTTTTGGATTATGGTGCGGGATAATTCCTCCTTGTTGTGTGGTGTTGCTTGGCTTTGGCTGTTCGGAAGGCGGCTGGGGTGTTTTTAATGAATCTTTTCCTAGCGACTGAAGCATTTCTGCTTCTCCTTCTTCAAGACGGATCTGGCTTTTCTTTACGATTTCATCCATCTGTGATGTAAGCGAGGCCAGTTCTTCATTGATTTCAGGAATGAGCTTTATTACTTTTTGTTCTTGAATATGGCTCAGGTTTATGTATAAATCTAACGATCTTACTTTTGTAGCCAGCGTCATGATACGGCTTCTTACTTCGGGTTTGTCAAAGACAGCAGGAATATGGTTGTTGAGGTCTATGACTCTTTTCGATAATGTTTTTGCCTTTTGTTGGAACGCGCCGATAGAGCTTTTTGGCTTTTGGTTCAGCTCGGTCATGAAAAGACGCCATTCATCCCAATTCTGGATGATGTTGGCAACAGAAGGATTCATCGACGGAGTATTGAAATTCCACGATTTGTCTACAGAAGCAAAAATCTGCTCATTTTTTTTGGAGTCTTTTGCATTGGCTTCAAGTCTAGCGGCCTCGTCATCTTTGCAGGAAACAAGAAAGCAAAAAACCACCAACATGATATAGGAATAAATCTTCATCGAAATATTTTTGAAATGCAAAGTTAGCAAACAATTGCATAAGAAAACGAAGGCAATAAGGCTGATATTCATAAAAGTTCATTAAAATTTGCCCTTATTGGCAACTGAATAATTGTTAGTGAATGAGGCGATTATAAAGAATAAATTATGAAATCTGAATTTATCCAACGGAAAAATCACAAATCTTTCAGATTCTCTTCCTAAATCCAACGAGCCAAAGTAAATTTTGTTTTTCGAAATCGTTATCTTTGTCCAACAAAAATCTGGAAGAATGCATGCAAAAATCTTAATTATAGGGGCTTGTGGCCAAATAGGAACTGAATTGACAAAAAAACTTCGAAGCCAATATGGCAAGGATGCAGTAATCGCTTCGGACGTTCGAAAAGGAAGTCCTGAATTTGTAAACTCTGGTCCGTTTGAAGTTGTAAATGCTTTAGATTTCAACCAAATTGAGACTATAATTGAGAAATATGAAATTGAAGATGTGTATTTGATGGCAGCATTGCTTTCTGCTACAGCTGAAAAAAATCCTGCTTTTGCGTGGGACTTGAATATGAATTCGCTTTTCCACGTATTGAATCTGGCTAAAGCCGGAAAGATCAAAAAAATATTCTGGCCATCGAGTATTGCCGTTTTCGGACCGACGACGCCAAAAGAAGATACGCCTCAATATACGATTATGGAACCTTCAACAGTATATGGCATCAGCAAGCAGTCAGGTGAAAGATGGTGCGAATACTATCACAACATTTTTGGCGTGGACATCCGAAGCATCCGTTATCCAGGCTTGATCAGCTGGTCGACTCCTCCAGGCGGCGGTACTACCGATTATGCTGTGGATATCTATCACAAAGCTTTGAGCGACGGAAAATACGAATGCTTTTTGTCTGAAGAAACCAAACTTCCGATGATGTATATGGACGATGCAATCCGTGCCACGATAAGCATTATGGAAGCTCCGAAAGAAAGTATCAAGATCCGTTCTTCGTATAATTTAGCAGGAATCAGCTTTACTCCAGAAGAGATTGCTGCCGAGATCAAAAAACATATTCCAGAATTTTCGATTTCGTATGCGCCTGATTTCAGGCAGAAGATTGCCGACAGCTGGCCATCAAGCATCGATGATTCGTATGCCAGAAAAGATTGGGGCTGGAAGCATGAATTCGATTTAGAAAGTATGACCAAAGATATGCTAGAGCATTTATCAGAATAAAAAAAACCCGAGGACTTAGTGTTCTCGGGTTTCTTTTTTAAGTTTAATGAAAAAAGGCTTATTGCTTTTTTAATTTATCGATAAGCGGATTTTCTATCGGTTCTTTAATTTTGATTACTTCATTTGAAATGTCATTTGGAATGGTCATGGAGAGTACATAATGCCTGATTTTCCACTCGCCATTGACTTTTACCACAACTCCAGAACCACGACAGATTTTCATCTCGGTGTCCAAAAGTTCGTCAAACCAAGCCAGTTTTTTATCGTCGCTGAAATAAATGTTTCTTTCTAAGGCTTTGAAATTCCATGCCTGACCTTTGTCAAAATAAGGCTTGGAGAACGCTTCGAATTCTTTTTTGTTCCAGTTTTCTGTAGCGTCTGTCCCGATAAAAATCGAATTTTCAGTCAGTTGGTCAAAATAGTTTTTGTAGTCTGCATTGGCTGCTGCGGCATGCCAGTTGTCTAGCATTTTTGTTATTTTTTCTTTTTCAGCATCAGCTTTCTTTTGGCCGTAAGTTGCTACAGTTAGCGTCAGGATAATGATAAGCGTAATTTTTTTCATCTGTAATTTTTTCTTTAAAGATAACAAAATTACTAATAGGTCACGAGTGTCTTAGCTGTTCATCATGTTGGGAAAGATCCAATCCTATAATTTCCGATTCTTCGGATACGCGAAGCGGGATAAACAAATTTGTGAATCGAAACAGGAAATAAGACCCAAAAAAGGTAAAGCTAGAAACCAATACCAATGCCATGATGTGGTGGGCAAAGACATTCCATCCGCCGTGAAGCAGGCTTGCATTTTCTCCCTGTGCAAATATAGCCGTGAGCACCATTCCGGTTATGCCGCCAACTCCATGACAGGCGAAAACATCGAGGGTATCGTCAATCTGTTTTAGCTTTTTCCAATAAAGCATTTTGTTGGATATAATTGCGGCCAAGAATCCGAAGAAGATACTTTTCGGAATAGAGATGTACCCCGCTGCTGGCGTAATAGCGACCAGTCCGACTACGGCTCCGATGCAGGCTCCCATGGCTGAAACTTTTCTTCCATTGATTCTGTCGAAAAACACCCAAGTAAGCATGGCTGAGGCTGAGGCAATTGTTGTTGTTGCGAAGGCCATGGCCGCGGTTGCATTTGCGGCAAGGGCCGACCCTGCGTTGAAGCCGAACCATCCGAACCATAACATTCCTGTTCCTAAAAGGACAAACGGAATATTGGCGGGAATGTGTTCGCTGTTCTTGCGTTTCCCTAAAACAAGTACTCCTGCTATGGCAGCAAAACCAGCGCTCATATGAACTACAGTGCCTCCTGCGAAATCCTTAACTCCGAAATAACTTCCTAGCAGGCCGTTCGGATGCCAGACCATGTGGCAGAGCGGCGTGTAGATAAACAAAGTAAACAAACAAATAAACATGAGAAAGGAGATAAAACGGATTCGTTCCGCAAGAGATCCTGTAATTATAGCGGGCGTGATTACTGCAAATTTCATTTGGAAAAGGGCAAACAGTATAAAGGGAATGGTGGAGGCCATTTTGAGATGGGGATGTTCTCCGACATTGTCGAAAAAAGAAAAAGTAGCAGGATTTCCTATAATCCCATAGTGTTTTCCATCAATTACAAAGCCAAGAGAATCTCCGAAAGAAAGGCTAAATCCAACGACTACCCATAATAGGCTAATGACTCCTAGGCAGATAAAGCTTTTTAGCATTGTTGAGATTACGTTTTTCTTGCCTACCATTCCTCCATAGAAAAAGGAAAGCCCTGGAGTCATCAGAAGGACAAGACAGGAAGCTGTCAGAAGCCATGCTACATCAGCAGGGATTATAGCGTCTGTATTTCCGAAATCGGAAGCAGGAAAGTCAGTTTTGGGTTCATAGACTAATCCGATGAGGGCAACAACGGTGATAATGATAAAAGAAGCAATCCAACGTTTTTCTATTTTCATTTTGATTATTTTATAGTTATACCCTGTTTTTATATAGGTAAAAATATAAAATTATATTAAAAATAAATAACATACCCTATAAAAATACAGGTATAATATACGAAAACGTTATAATTATAAATTTTTAAATAATTTAAAAATCGCGGTAATGGATTTTTTTGTGGACACTTTCTATTTCTTTTTCTATGATCCGGACAGTTGTATAAAGTTTTCTTTTTACGTCTTTGCTCCAAAACCGAAGCACAAGCCAGCCTTTAGAAGTTAGGTATTCATTAACAATTTTATCACGGGCTCTATTTTTTTCAATTTTTGCCAGCCAATATTCTTTGTTGGTGTCGAGCCGATGTTTTACGGTTTCCCAGTCTTTGCCATGAAAGAATTCTCCATCGACAAATATTGCGATCTTATACTTTTTGAAGGAAAGGTCAGGAGTTCCAAAAATAGTTTTGTCGTGTTTCCTATATCGGTGCCCGCGGTGCCAAAGTGCTTTCGCCAAAAGTCTTTCTTCTTTGGTGTCTTTGCCTTTTATGGCCCGCATTATCTTGCTTCGTTTTTCTTTTGAGAAAACATCCATTTCTAAAAACTATTAGTGGCGTTAGTTTTTGAAGGCGGATACTAAATTGAAGAACTGGCGATTACTATGATTAGCTAAGATAATCAAAAAAGAAACGCGGGTCAATTGCCCGCGTTCTGTAAAAAGTTATAAGATTTTTAGAAAGTACAAGCACAATTGCTGACACCTTGGAAAATATCAAGTCCCAAAGTAATCATGTGAGTACCGCTGTTGTAGGCCAACAGCTCGTTTGTGGTAAGCTGATAAGAATAGGCAAAATAAAAATTAGATTTTTTCAATCCTGCCATAGGTCCTATGTTGACAGGCTCTAACATCTGGTCGTTTAGGAAACGGTAGCTTATCCCTGCCCAATAGTAGTCTTCGCTGTCTTTCCAGCGCAGTTTTACGTTCAAGTCTGTGGAAGAACGTCCGTCGCTTTCGAAATATTGAACATAGGCAGAAGGTTCTACTTCGAAGTCGCTGTTTCTGTTTTCTCTAAAAATGTAACCGGTATAAAATTGGTAGTTTCGAAGTTTTCCAGGTTCATTGATGTTGAATTTATCCAGATTTTTATCCAAGATATTGCTGGCATTAAAACTGAAGTAAAAATCTTGGAATCGGTACAATACAGCCACATCAAAGTTATGGTTGACAACAGAACGATCATCACGGACAGCCATATCTGGGACATTAAAATTTTCGATTTCAAGTCGGAATTGGTTCAAGTTGTACGAAATACCGAAGGATAAGAACTGGTCGTAATATTTGTCCAAGATAAGGTGATGGGCAAAAGAAAATTTGCCTCCATATTGCCTTGTGTTTCCGTTTTTGTCATTATAAAGAAATACTCCGATTCCTGAATTGTCCGAGATTCTCATGTCGCCTGCCAAAGACTGCATGTCTGGCGCATCCTTGATTCCGACCCATTGGGTCAGTCCGTTCATCCTAATCTTCACATTATCTCCGATTCCGGCATAGGCAGGAGAGATCACAAATGGATTATCTGCCAAATATTGAGTGAAGGTAGGTATCGACAATTCTTGAGAATGCAGGCTGTGCATAGACAGGAAAATCAGCAGAAGATGGTATATTTTTTTCATTTTGTGTTTGTTTTTGGGGCACTTTAATTGAAGCCGTTTCTGCTGAATAGTAGCAGAAACGACTTTTCTTTTTTTATCTGTAAATAGTGAAGTTTCCGACAAATTCTCTGTTATCATTCGGATTTCCGAGCTTGATGAGGTACCAGTAATCTCCAGAAGGCATTTCGGTTCCGTTGTATCTTCCGTCCCACGATTGACCTTGTCGTAACGATGCGAGTTTCCTTCCGTATCGGTCAAAGATATCGGTCGTAATATTCGGATAGTTTTGAGTATTACCTGGCGACCAAGTATCGTTATCGCCGTCGTCATTCGGAGTGGTTACATTTGGAATCGTAATATCCGTGAATATTACATTGATAACAGCTCTGGCTTCACAGCCGCTACTGTCGGTCACTACAACTTCATAAGTACCCGATTGGAAGAATACATATACATTATTCCTTCCGTTGTCATAGCCGTTGAAAGTATAGGTATAATTCCCTGTTCCTCCAGAAGCTGTCGCGGTAATTTGGTTAAGCCCTGTTTCGGCTAATGTTACTGTCAGCGGTATTCCATTGTTGATGCTAAAAGAAACGGTATCTGTACACGCAGAAGCATGAACTACCTCCACGGTATGGCTTCCATTAGGAAGATTTGTAAAGATGTTTCCAGTCTGAGGTGTTCCTCCATCCAACGAATAAGTTACTGCATTGGCCACACTTGGGTTGACTAGGATTGTAACTGTGTTTTCGCCGCAGTTGTAAACGATAGTTTCGTCAGCATCAATGTCAACTGGAGCATCTAAGGTCACTTGAACAGAAGTAGTACAGCCTTTTGCATCTTTTACATAGATGGTATAGGTCTGCCCTCCGTCTAAGTTTTCATATAAAAATTCACCTCGTACGTAGGTACCGTTTTCTGTAAGGCTCGTAGAATAAGGCGCTGTTCCTCCGGTTACCGAAATTTCAATAGCGCCATTATTGTCATCTACGCAGATTTCTTGAAGTACATCTATTGCTGTTGCCTGCAAAGCATTTGGCTCGGTTACTGCAATAGCGACTTCTCTGTAACATCCTTTAGAATCAACAGCTCTTACAAAATAATTTCCTGCAGCAATATTCTGGAATACGTTGCTAGAAGAAAGGACAAAGTCAGGAGAAATTCCATATTGTAAAGGTCCTGTTCCACCAGAAGCTGTTATGGTAATTCTTCCGTTCGCAAGTCCGTTGCAGGTTGCATTAACTGCTGTTGCCGTTGCCGTAATTGCTACCACTGGGTTGATTCTGAAAGAGGCAGTTTTGGTACATCCGTTGGTATGCTTGACATAAACAGTATGGTTTCCAGGTGCCAAATTGCTGAAGGTGTTTGATGTCACATACGTAATTCCGTCTAATGAATATTGTACGTCGTTTACAACCGCCGGATTTACTGAAACAGTTACGGTATTTCCAGGTATATTGTTGTCACAATTCGTCGTTACAGCTACAGTCGGCTGTAAGTTTAAGCCTTCGTTTATGTGGAATACTGCAGGAGCCATTAGACATCCGTTGGCATCTTTTATATACACAGTATACTGTCTTCCTCCAATCAATCCGGTATAGGTCAACGTCGGTGTGAAGTTGGCAGGATTGTTTGAATTAAGACTCGTGAAATACGGAGCCGTTCCTCCAGAAGGGATTATCGTTATTGTTCCATCATCCAATCCGTCACAGGTTTCTGGCGTTCCGTTTACGATAGCCGTAAGTGCAGCGGCAGGCTGTGTTACCGTAATATTCGTAAGTGTAACTTCACAACCGTTTTGGTCTTTTACTTTTATCGAATAAGTTCCAGCAGCAAGATTGTTGAAAGTGCTTGATGAAATATAGGTATAAGCCGGGGAAATTGCATATTGGAATATTCCTGTTCCTCCTGATGCTGTAACTTGAATACTTCCTGTCGATTGTCCGAAGCATAGAACGTTAGCCGTCGTATTAGCAGTTGCTGTAACAGGTACTATCGTATTGATCGTGAAAGGAGCCGTTTTCGTACAGGTATTCTGATGCTGAACGTAAGCGGTATAGTTTCCAGGCGCCAGGTTGGTAAAGGTATTTGAAGTGCCATAGGTTATTCCGTCTAGTGAATATTGTACCTGTCCTACGACCGCTGGATTTACGTTTATGGTTACCGTGTTTCCAGGGACATTATTGGTACAGTTCGTTACTACGGTTGCTGTAGGTCGAATGTCTACGCCTCGATTTATGGTAAAAGTCAGCGGTGTTATAGAACATCCGTTGGCATCTTTTACGTAGATGGTATAGGTCTGTCCTCCGTTCAGGTTCTGGTAGACGAAAAGATCCTGCACAAAATCTGCGGCGTTGTTGGAATCGAGGCTAGTAAAATACGGAGCCGTTCCTCCTGCAGGCGTAATGGTAATCGTTCCGTCATTATTTCCAAGGCAGGTTTCTGGCGTTCCGCTTACGGTTGCCGAAAGCGATGCAGTAGGCTGTGTTACGGTGATGTTCGATAATACGATTTCGCATCCAATCGCGTCTCTTACATTTATCGTATAAGTTCCGGCCGCAAGATTGCTGAAAGTATCCGAAGTTCCATACACAAAGGCTGGCGAGATGGCATATTCTATCGTTCCGGTTCCTCCTGTGGCAGTTACTTGGATGCTTCCAGTCGATTGTCCGAAGCACAATACGTTTGCAGTCACATTTGCAGTTGCTGCGATCGGCTGCAGGTTGTTGATGGTAAACGGAGCCGTTTTGGTACAGGTATTCTGGTGCTGCACGTAGGCGGTATAGTTTCCAGGCGCCAGGTTGGTAAAGGTATTTGAAGTGCCATAGGTTATTCCGTCTAGTGAATACTGTACCTGTCCTGCTACCGTTGGATTCACGTTTATGGTTACCGTGTTTCCAGGGACATTATTGGTACAGTTCGGTACCACCGTCGCAGTAGGCTGGATGTCTACGCCAGGATTTATCGTGAAAGTCAGCGGCGTGATTTCGCAGCCGTTGGCATCTTTCACGTAGATAGTATAGGTCTGTCCGCCGTTCAGGTTCTGGTAGACAAAAAGGTCCTGCACAAAATCTGCAGCGTTGTTGGAATCCAGGCTAGTAAAATACGGAGCCGTTCCTCCTGCAGGCGTTATCGTAATCGTTCCGTCATTGTTTCCAAGACAGGTTTCTGGCGTTCCGTTTACGGTTGCCGAAAGCGATGCAGCAGGCTGTGTTACGGTAATGTTCGACAATACGATTTCACATCCTATCGCGTCCCTTACATTTATGGTATAAGTTCCGGCCGCAAGGTTGCTGAAAGTGTCCGAAGTTCCATAAACAAAGGCTGGCGATATCGCATATTCTATCGTTCCGGTTCCTCCTGTAGCGGTCACTTCGATGCTTCCAGTCGATTGTCCGAAGCACAATACGTTTGCAGTCACATTTGCGGTTGCTGCTATAGGCTGCAGGTTGTTGATGGTAAACGGAGCCGTTTTCGTACAGGTATTTTGGTGCTGTACGTAGGCGGTATAGTTTCCAGGCGCCAGGTTGGTAAATGTATTCGAAGCCACATAGGTTATTCCGTCCAAAGAGTACTGGACTTGTCCTATAACAGATGGGTCTACATTTATGGTTACCGTGTTTCCAGGAACATTATTGGTACAGTTCGGCACCACCGTCGCAGTAGGCTGGATGTCTACGCCAGGATTTATCGTAAAGGTCAGCGGTGTTATAGAACATCCGTTGGCATCTTTTACGTAGATGGTGTAGGTCTGTCCTCCGTTCAGGTTCTGGTAGACGAAAAGATCCTGCACAAAATCTGCAGCGTTGTTGGAATCCAGGCTCGTAAAATACGGAGCCGTTCCTCCTGCAGGCGTAATGGTAATCGTTCCGTCATTATTTCCAAGGCAGGTTTCCGGCGTTCCGTTTACGGTTGCAGAAAGCGCTGAAGCTGGCTGTGTTACGGTGATGTTCGATAATACGATTTCGCATCCTATCGCGTCTCTTACATTTATGGTATAAGTTCCGGCCGCAAGATTGCTGAAAGTATCCGAAGTTCCATAAACAAAGGCTGGCGATATCGCATATTCTATCGTTCCGGTTCCTCCTGTAGCTGTTACTTCGATGCTTCCGGTCGATTGGCCGAAGCACAATACGTTTGCTGTTACAGTAGGCGTAGCTGTGATTGGCAGCAGGTTGTTTATGGTAAACGGAGCCGTTTTGGTACAGGTATTTTGGTGCTGCACGTAGGCGGTATAGTTTCCAGGCGCCAGGTTGGTAAAGGTATTCGAAGCCACATAGGTTATTCCGTCCAAAGAGTATTGGACTTGGCCTACAACAGACGGGTCTACATTGATTGTTACCGTGTTTCCTGGAATGTTGTTGGTACAGTTCGGTACCACCGTCGCAGTAGGCTGGATGTCTACGCCAGGATTTATCGTGAAAGTAAGCGGCGTTATAGAACATCCGTTGGCATCTTTTACATAGATGGTATAGGTCTGTCCTCCGTTCAGGTTCTGGTAGACAAAAAGGTCCTGCACAAAATCTGCAGCGTTGTTGGAATCGAGGCTCGTAAAATACGGAGCCGTTCCTCCAGAAGGCGTAATGGTTATCGTTCCGTCATTATTTCCAAGGCAGGTTTCCGGCGTTCCGTTTACCGTTGCAGAAAGAGCCGTAGCAGGCTGTGTTACGGTGATGTTTGTAAGCTCGACTTCACATCCAATCGCATCTTTTACCCGTACAGAATAGATTCCTGCTGGAAGATTGCTGAAAGTGTTTGCCGTTCCATAAACGAAGGCTGGCGAGATGGCATATTCTATAGTTCCAGTTCCCCCGGTAGCAGTTACTTCGATGCTTCCAGTCGATTGGCCGAAGCATAATACGTTTGCTGTTACAGTAGGTGTCGCTGTGATTGGCAGCAAATTATCAATCGTGAAAGTAGCCGTTTTGGTACATCCGTTTTGATGTTGGACGTAAGCGGTATAGTTGCCAGGCGCGAGGTTTGTAAATGTATTTGAAGTAACATAAGTTATTCCGTCCAACGAATATTGGACATCGCTTACGACTTCTGCATTTACGGTTACCGTTGCCACAGTTCCAGGAAGGTTATTCGTACAATTCGCTTGTACTGTAACGGCAGGGATTACTTCTACAGCAGGATCCATATATTGCTCCAACGGAGGGTTTACGTTACAACCGTTAGAATCTCTTACATAAATCAGATATAAGGTATCGCCTACTAAATTGGTAAACGTATGCTGGTTGCCGATTACAGGCACGAATGTTACATTGTCAAGACTTACCAAATAGTCTCCAGTTCCTCCCGTGATGCTTATCGAAATCGAACCGTCTGCATCGTGAAGGCAGAGTTCTTGGCTTACTACATCTATTGTTGCTACGAGCGGAGCAGGTTCTAAAATATCAATCTCTAACAATTCAAAACAGCCTTTTTGGTCTTGTACGACAACTTCGTAGCTTCCCGGAGGCAATCCGTCGAATAGATTGTCTGTTACAAATTGGTTGAGGTTAGGGGAGATCGCATATTGAATGATTCCGGTTCCTCCTGTAGTATGGATTTCAATGCTTCCGTTGGCATCACCAAAGCATAGTACGTCTCTTTTGGTATAGGTTACCGTCAGCTGCGCTGGATCGGTAATAGTAATGACTGAAGACGTTGCCGTACAATCACCGCTTACCACACGGACATAGTAGTTTCCTGCCGGAAGGCCAGTAAAGCTATTTCCTGCCTGAGGTCCGGTTAAGACATTGCTTGCTCCGTCTAACAGTTCATACATATAATTGCCCAATCCTCCGGTTGTATTGGCCGTGATAGCCGCAGTGGATTCGCCTGAACAATTGATATTGGCACTGCTAAGTTCTAAATTCAGCTGTAAAGCCGGAACAGGCAAAATGGTTACTTGGTTGGTCAATACGGCTTGGCAGCCATTGGCATCTCTGACATAGTATTGATACGTACCAGGCCCTACATTAAATACGGCTGTATTCGAGTAGGCTGTTCCGTTTGTACTAAATTGGTAAGGTGGCGTTCCGCCAGAACCTGAAACGGTAATCTCTGCCTGTGTCAAGCAGGTTATGTTACTGGTTATAGACAAGAATCCTTGTACTGGTGTCGGTTCTGTTATGGTTATTGTTGGCGTTGTCAGGTCGCAATTCCAACCGTCTGTTATCGTAATGCTGTAAATTCCTGCTCCAAGTCCTGTGAATTGAGGATTTGTCTGAGGACCAGAACTTAATACTATAGTTGTTCCAGCGGCATCATAGTGGTTCAGGATATATTGATAACTTCCTTGTCCGCCTATTACATTTAGAACTTCGACTGTGGCCGTGTTGTCGCCAAAGCAAAGCACTTGCGTAGTTGAAGCGTTGATGTTTGCCGTGATAAGTGCAGGCTGCACTAATACAACCGTTTGGCTTACGATACATCCTCCCGAGTCTCTTACTGAAACAGTATAATTTCCTGCAGACAATCCCGTGAAAGTACTGTTTGCCGCATAAGCTTGTAGGGTTGTACTCGTAGTGGTATTTACCAATTCATACAAATACGTTCCCCAGCCGCCAGTGGCAGAGGCTGTGATTTCTCCTTGGTTGTTATCGCAAGTAACGTTAGCAGTTGGATTTGCTGACAAGGCCAAAGGACTGTCAGGCGAAGTCACGGTTACTGAATTAGAATCTTCGGTACAGAAAGGCGTATCGGTTGCCGTAACAACTACATGAAGATTTCCTGCCGATAATCCTGTTATCGTAAATGGATTTACAGTCGTATTGCCAGTTCCTGTGGCTACTGTCGTTCCAGCTGCATTAAGGACTGTATACGAATACGCTCCCGTATATCCTGTTACGTTTATGATCAAGCTTCCGTCAAAATCTCCGAAACACGTTACAGGAGTAGGGCTTGACGCGATTACTTCTATAGTATCAAAAGGAAGAATTTCATAAGGTACAGAAAGCATATAGCATCCTGTGACATTATCGGTTACTTGGAACGTATAACTACCAGGCTGCGTAAGCGGTAATGTTGCTGTATAGGTTCCTGCTCCTGGAGTTATGGAAGCCTGTGATCCTAATGGCAAGACATCGAAAGTAAAATCTCCCGATCCTCCGGTTACGGTTATCTGTACAGCTTCATCGTTTGTACAAGTAATTGCGGTTCCTTGAACAGCTGCAACTACCGTTATTTCTGGTAGCGGATTGATGGTTACTGTTGTCGTCTGAGAGCAATTATTGCTGTCTTTTACAGTCACGGTTATGTTCTGAATACTTCCGTTGTCTACAATGTCGAAGGTATTTGTAGGGAAGAAATTCGTGCCGTCAATGCTATACGAATACGGAGCTGTTCCTGAAGGATTTCCTGTTCCGTCATTCTCAACCGTTACCGTAAGTGTTGAAGTGGTTACCGTATTAGAAGCATTACAAGCAAAGGCTGTTGCCGTAGCGCTGATGTCTAAAAGTGATGGTTCTGTAATGATTACGGTTTGAGTATCCGAACAATTTTTGCCAGATGTTACCGTCACAGTATAAGTTCCTGCCGACAGTCCTGCAAATAGCGGATTGTTCTGCGTTATGGCAGGATCGGTTCCGTTATCGACAGTATAAGTATACGGTGGATTGTCGTTTGATACAGGCAATGTTATGGTAATGACTCCATCTGAACCTGCGTTACAGCTTACGTTTTCTGAAGCTGTCGTAAAGGTTACTGGAGTTGGAACTTCTAGCGAAATTGTTGCTTGTTCGGTACACGTTGAAACGGTGTCATGGATTACTACTATGTAGCTTCCTGCTGCCAAACCTGTAAAATTGTTTGCTGTTTGGGAAGCGACAATCGTCGTGCCCGTACCATCCTGCAGTTCGTATTCATAAGTTCCAGAACCTCCAAAAGGCGTTACGGTAATTTCTCCGTCGTTGTTAGCACAGCTTGGCTGTACAGCTGCAACAGGAGTAAGATTGAGCGGCGCAAAAATCTGTAGCGTTACTGTGTTTCCGCAGCCATTGGCATCTTTTATTTGTACTGTATAGCTTCCTGAAGCTAAATTGCCATAAGTAAACGATGCCGCAGCTTGGCTTTGGAAGGCTCCTCCGTTTAGGCTATAGGAATACGGTGCAATTCCGTCAACCGTTCTGTCTACTTGGATGGTGAAACTTCCTTCTGCTGTGTTACATTGATTGGCTACACTTGCAGTGATGATAGGAGCTGTGTCTGTTGGCAATGTAATCGGCGCTGCTTGGATACAGTTGTTAGCATCTTTGATATACACGGTGTAATTTCCTCCTTCAACATTGAAAACATTGGCAGCTGTTCCTGCCCAAGTGGCTACTGTAGGTGCTGGGTTTCCTCCAGCCACTAATTGGTATTGGTAAGGAGCGGTTCCGTATTGCCCTGTTGCTGTAATCTGCCCTGCATTTGCAGTACAATTGTCATTTTTAGTCACGGTAGCTGTGACTTGCAACAGATTAGTCGATTGGCTTATGGCAAAAGAAGGAGAGGCGTTCGTACATCCTGAAAACGCACCGCCTACTTCTGTAAACAGTATGTAATAATTTCCAGGAGCAAGCGTGCCAAAATTATTTACCGTTACGGGATTGCCAGATGCTGGTAATGGCGAGGTACTGCCTGTTATTCCTGTGCTCGTATTAGACTGTGCATTGAAAATTTCATAATTTACCTGCGATGCTCCAGTATCGTAGTTGCTAAAGGTAAATGAAACACTTCCGTTTCCGCTTCCTGTACAAGAAACGTTGCTTACGACATTAAGCGCAGCCGTTAGGTTGGAAGGCGAATCGATCGGAAGGTCTGCGGATTTGAAATAGTAGCATTGCGTCACTACGTCATAAACCACAAAAGTATAAGTCACGCCTGGAGTCAATCCTGTGAAGGTTGAAGTTTCTGGAGTTCCCGGGTTGGCAGGTTGGTAATTGTTGGAATACGGAATCGTATTGTATTCTAAAATTGCAAACTGGAAGTTACCGCTGCTCACTGCCGAAGTCACTGTAATTTGTGCAGTTCCTCCGTTTAAACAGTCAGCCGTAACAGCAGAAACGTCTATGACTAAATCGTCTGGAGGCGAAGCGATAATGATATGATTTCTCACTACAGAACATCCGTTAGCATCAATCACATCAACCTGATAAATACCGAAGGCCAAAATCTGGAAAGAATGGTCTTCTCCTGCGGTAGTCACATAAGTGTCAGAATAGCCGAAGTTGTTGCTTACATGATACGTATATTGTCCGGTTCCTCCTGTGACATTCTCTACGATAATTTCACCGTACGATGTGCCACCAGGATTATTACACGTAATATCTACAGTTGAAACGTTGTAGGTAATGGCAGCTGGCTGTGCCAAAGTAATGGTTGCTGTATCCGAACACGAATTGCTGTCGGTTATAGTAATCGTATAATTTCCTGCCGGTAAGCCTGAAGTCTGAGAACCGTAATTAGTCCCCGTTGTTGTATTTACCACAGAAATGGCTATAGGAGCCGTACCGACAGTAGTGTCGATCACAACTGCAATCGCACCGCTATTGTCGCCGTTACACAAGATATTCTGTGTTTGTGTTACAGAAGTTATTACAGGATTGGTTATTGGCGATATGGTCACTATGTTCGTCTCAATACTACAGCCGATGTTATCTGTAATCTGGAATTGGTATGTTCCTGGCGCTGCTGTTGAATAGTTTATGGTTGATCCAGTTACTGCTGTAGCCGTGCCGTACGTTCCTCCGTTTACAGAAGTTTGGTAAGAATAAGGAGCCTGTCCGCCACTAATTGCAATATCAATCACGGCATTTGGACTCGCCGTACAATCCAAATCTTTATTCAATACAGAGATAGCCACAAGCTGCTGCCCAATGACTTGAGTGATAGTGTCGGTACAGCCATTTGAATCGGTTACTTCAATAGTATACGTGCCGGGTGTCAGATTGGCAAACGTATTAGAGGCTTGACTTCCTGCTCCGTTTAAGGTATAAGAAAAAGGAGCCAGTCCGCCAGTTACGCTTACGGTTATAGAAGCACTGTTTGTGGTATCATAGCAGATATCCGAAGTAGCTGCTATCGAAAGCGCAGGGCTTGTGACGGTACTTAGCGAGAATGTTTCGCTAACGGTACAATTGTTTGCGTCTTTTACCGAAATCGTATACGTTCCAGGCAGTGTCAGGTTGTTAAAAACGGAGCTGGATTGAGGTCCGACAATCGTTCCGTTTGGCAATTGCAATTGGTATTGATAGCTTCCCCATCCGCCTACGGCTGGAGCAGTGACGCTTCCGGATCCAACACACGTAATCGGATTTACTGTTGGTGTCAAATCTAACGCTGCTGTCGGGCCATTGATTGCGACTACAGCTGTCGCCGTACAATTTGTTGCCGAATCAGTTACCGTAATCGTATAATTTCCAACAGGAAGATTATTGACTGGGATTGCAGTTGCTGTCGTGTTTGTTCCAGAAGCTACTGTTGTTCCAGAACCGTTTACGACAGTATAGCTGTATGTTGTTCCAAAACCGCTCACGGTATAATTTGCCGAGCCGTTTGCCTGGCCGAAACAAATTATATTGCTTACAGGCTGTCCCGTAACGGTAATCGGAGTCACGAGATTGATCGTGTAATTTTTAGTGAAAGAACATCCATTGGCATCGGTTATTTCAAAAGTATATGTTCCTGGCGCCAATCCAGAAAATACAGGATTGCTTCCGTTGTTTGCTATGGCAGCCGCAGGAGCTGTTATCTCATAGACAAACGGACCTGTTCCGCCAGTCACTGTCAAGGTAACATTTGATGTCAGCGCTGGACAGCTCGGAGCTGTTGCCGCAAACTGAATGTTGGTTGGCGGAGACAATGGATTGATCGTGATGGCATTGGTGGTGAACGTACAGCCTTCAGCATCTCTTACTGTTACCGTATACGTTCCAGCTGTCAGACCGCTAAAAGAAGTGGCACCGCCAAAATTGATGCCGTCGATACTGTATTGGTATGGAGGCGTTCCCCCTGTTACGCTTCCTGCCGTCACGCTTATGGTTGCTCCTCCAGTGGTACAGTTATAAGGCTGTGTCTGGGTTACTGCTCCTGTTAGCGGTGCTGGCTGCGTTAGCGTGAATGTAGTCGGAAAAGAACAGCTTCCGGTCGTATTATTTTGTATGAAGTTGACGGTATAATTACCTGGAGCCAATCCGTTGAAGATACCAGAAGTGTTCGTGCGAATTACAGTGCCTGTTGCATCCAGCAATTCAAAAGAGTACGAAAAGCCATTGGCGTTGGTCACCGTATAGGTTATGCTTCCGTTGTTGGCACCGTTGCAGCTTATGTTTTGAAAACTGGTCGTGAATACCACATCTGGAAGATTCTGGATGGTTACCGGATTTGACAATACCGTACAGTTATTGTTGTCTACCATAATAAACACATAAGTTCCTTGCTGGCCTATCGGGATTTCGAAGGTATCGATGTCTGTATAATCGCCAGCCGTCGGATTGAGTAGCGTTCCGTTAAAGCTGTAGATAGCGAATACATATGGCGCTTCGCCACCTGACGGAGTCAATCGGATGCTGCCTGGCGTACAGGAAATGTTTTGGACAATCGTAGCATTTAAGCTTAAATTACTATTGTCTAAAATGGTTGTAGTGCTTGTGTACGTACATCCGTCATCTGTCCTCACCGTAACGGTGTACGTTCCTGGATTTAGATTTTGAAAGATATAATCGTTATCTGTCAGCGGTCCTACGTTTATAGTGCTTGGCCCGGAAATAGAATAATAGTACTGCGGTCTTACATTTGAAGCTTGCAGCCTGATGCTTCCGAATCCATTGCAGGAAGTATTTTTAGTAATGACGTTTACTTGGAAGTCCAAATCAGAAACTCCAATATCTGGAATCGTGAAAACGCAACCGTCTGTAACACCTTGCTGCCTGATCTGTACCAGATAAGAACCGGCTTGGCTTATCGGAAAGATAGGACTGCTCTGGTACCCTACCAAAACAGCACCTGTGTTTTGATTGACCAATTGGAACTCATAAGTCGAAGGCACGTTGGTGACCGTAATCTGTCCTGCTGTGTTACAAGTAATATTTTGTACAATATACTGCGCATCCAAAAGGTTGGTGTAGACATTGAAATAATATCTGTTGAAACAGCCGTTCTGGTAGTTGATGACCACACGGTACTGTCCTGCGAGCGTCACATTGAAATTAGTTCCGGTTCCGAATTGATTCCAAGTACAGGCAAGATTTTTATTTGGACAATCATCAATACCAACCGCTGGACAGCTGGCTTCATCTAGTTTTTCCCAGATGATGCTCACGGCATCTGTAATATTGGTCTGTATAAAACGGCTGTCGTTCAATCCGCATAAGAAGATGTTCGGCAGCTGTTCCCCGTCATTCGGACAGATTACAATCTCGTCTGCGAATGGCAGTACCGGATTGGTCTGGTTAGTTCCGAATAAGGTTACATTGATGTATTCCGTAATTCCGATACACGGAGGAGTCGGTGTATTAATTACATAATAGCTTCCTGGTGAAGTTACCGTGATGCTCTGCGTATTTCCAATAATAGCACCGTTGGCATTATGCCATTCATAAGAAGCATAACCAGAACCGGCAGTCAGGACTACGGAAGCACCACAAAGAATCTCGCTTCTGGTGAAAGCACATTCGTCAATATCGACAAGGAAATTTGCCGGTCCAGGAATTCCTAATCCGCAAGAATCCAATCCTGCATAACTTGGATCGTCTGAAATTGTATTGCTGTTCAATTCTCCTCGATACGTAGTATAAGCTAAATTCTGGATAATATTAGAACAAGCGTTTGTCAATTCGCTACAAGTGTTGACTACTTGGACGCGAATTTTTATCGTATATACAGGATCGCCAATTTCAACCAAATTGTTTGGCACAGTAAACACCAATTGTCCTGTTCCGGCATTATAGGTATAGGTTGTTCCAGGAGCACCGCTTAAATCTACAGAGCCTGGACCATTAGTAAAGATGGTGTTTTCTGGAAGGATATCTCGGATGCTTAGGGCTCTCGTATTATCATTTCCAATATTTTGAAACGTAATCACATAGTCTAAAACCTGCCCGAGATTGACATCTGCACCGCCAATATCATTACCGCTGATGTCTCTAACAGTCTTGACCAGCTTGATTTCTGGCTCGATTACTTCTACTGCAAAGGAGGTAAGGAATGCACCATATCCGTCTCCTGATGTCAGCAGTCTTAGGGTTGCCCCTGTTTCATTATTGGGTATAATTCCATTCAATGGATTGGACAAGTTGAGCATGTCCAAATCAAGACCCAGGGTATTGGTTCCATAAGGACTCCTGTTCGGGACTTGCGCATTGTTATTGGTAATGGAAGAGTTGAAAAAGTTGTTAGCTGGATTCAGCGTATTGGAAACATCTGTAAAAGTAGCTACCGTATTTGCTTTGATTCTAAGCCTATCATTCGTGATTCCTACGTCGCCTTCTAAAGCACCTACTCCTAGTTTTGCACGAACTGGGAAAGGAGCAGGAAGCGTCACAAAGCCGTTGATATTGATGTCTGCCGTAACGTTTCCTTGTACACCGGCATATCCGTCAAAAGTAGAGATGAATTTTCCAGGCATGGTCGGGTTTTCATAAATGATGACCATTACCCAGCCTGCAGAACTCGCCCCGTCTCTTCGACCTTTGGCAGCACGGAGGTTGGCCAGCGTATAGGTTCCGTTTGGATTTGCCAGTCCTCTTACGAGGCTGGTCACGTTTTTGTAGCACACAATCGGTGAATCCTTGAAAGAGGCAGAAATGTTTGCGGCGTTGTATCCGTCAAAAATTATGGCATCTTCATCGCCTGCTGGATCGGCATTGTTGTCTGCCGACAGGTTTAGATAGGCGCCTCCAGGGAGCTTGAATTTGACTTGATTCCAGTCGTTAAACCTCGGCGTTCCTTGCCATTGCGAGTTTTGGTTCGTGCTTCGTTCATACGGATAGGTAGAAGCCCAATACAATCCGGCATAGATTACTTTGGAACAGCTGCTTCCCAAGGACAGATCTGCCGAACTGGAGCTGAATGTAGATGGGTCGCCGTCAATATCGATATATTCCATATTGAAGGAGTTGTTGTCGCTCGTGCCATTGTAAGGCGTGTTTGCTTCCGCTACATTGTTTGCAGCGGCCCTGTTAAGGATATTGTTTCCGACAAAAAGGATATCCCCTTTTACTTTTAAGCTTCCGTTCTGGAGTCTGGGTGAGAAAGGGACGGGTACTTGTGCCTGAGCGCTAAAACAGGCAAGGATAAGACATCCGAGCAGGACGATTGTCTTATGAACATGATTTGGGAGCTGGTGCATTGTGTTTGTTTTTAGTGGTATTTGTTGTTTTGTTTTTTAATTGGTGTTAATGCTCATGATCCAGATGGGGTCAAAGTAGGTGTTGTCCGCATTTGAATAATAAGATACGAGGGCTTCTTTCCATGATGAATGCTTTCTCAAGTAGACATATCTGAAATTGTTTTTAGGGTTTATAAAATAGCTTGTTTCGACTCCCCGGCTCTTCATTTTTCGCATGAATTTTTCGGTGTTTTCCTGCTCGGCAAAGACATTGGCAATGATATAATAGCCTGTTTCAAGTCCTGCAACCGAGAGCTTGTTTCCTTTTTTAGGGGATTCTCTGATCTTGGCGGTTTTCTTGGAATAGAATTCCTTGATTTCTTCTTCTGTCTTGGCGCTTATTTCTCGTTGCGCTTTTTCGTCTTTCAGCATGTCCTCTACGGAGCCTTCCGTGCTTTTTTGTGGTTCATCGTTTTTGTTTTTGGAATTACTATCTGCGTTCTTGTGGTTCTCGTCCAGCCCGAGCTCGTCGGGATTGTCTACATGGATGATGTAGATGTCTTTTTCTTTGCCTGATGCTTTTTTCTTTTCGTAGGATTTCAAGGCTTCAGGAAGTGATTCGTATCGTTCTATGATAGGCGAACCGTCTTCTGATTTGGAAACGATATAGTATCCGTTTTCGGCATCTTTCAAGTCTTCCATCGTTTTTGGGACTATTTTCTTTCCAGGTTTCGACTTGCGAAGCACAATCGGCTTGGCATTGGCTTCCTTGGCGCTGTTCTCTCTTTTTACATAGTCCATCAGGTTTTTTACCTTCTGCTCGAATTCTGCTTTGCGGATAGTTTCGATAGAGTCTTCCTGCATCAGCATATCCAACAGGTGCATGTTACTGTCGTCCATCTGTAGTTTTAGCTTTTCTAATTCAAGATCTTTATCGAAATCTGGTTTTCCTTTTTTGGAAGCTTTTTTAGACGCCAGTTTTTTGTCTATGGCTTCAATTTGGTCTAAAGTGTCTTTCACGGTAACGACTTTCTTTTTTGCCAATAGCCTATCTTGGAACGAAAAGGCCATGGTGATTTCATGCGTAGGACCTAGATTAACGAGGCCTTCTTTAATGGTTCTTTCGTACGTATAGCCTAAAGAAAGTCTTCTTGTAAAATGAAATCCGATGCCTACGCCTACGCCAAAAAAATCATCAATGCCAGTCTGTATCCATCCGAATTTTGGAAAATCGACGAGTATGGAACCGCTCAATCCCAAATCGCTTTCTTGGTTGACTTTGCCTCGGGCCGCAAGCCTGAAACTGCTGCCTTCGAACAGGTCTGTCAAAGAACTCATCTCATGCGAATACATGATATGGGCCGAAAAAGTCTTATCGGAATAATCTTTTGCCAGCTTGCTCGATTTGAAATCGTAATCGATAAAATTTTCTGCATAAATTCCAAAATCGATATTGCCGTAGCTGAGGTTGAATCCGGGTTTGATGCTTAACAGCGAATTGTTTCTCATGGCTAGCAATATAGGATCGGGCTCTTCGGTAACGGTCCTATTGCGGTCAACGCCGCTGTTGTAGTAGGCGAGGTTAAACCCAAAAGTCAGGTCCATTTTTTCGCTTAGCTTGACGTTGTATGAATAGTTGGCAATTCCTCCAAAACTTACGATAACGCCTAGATTCTGTTGGTATAAACCGAAACCGAGTCCTGATCTGTCGGAGAATTTTCCTGTATAGGCCAGCATATATACTTTTGGAGAATCGTCAAACTGTATCCATTGGTTCCTGTGGTATAAGGAGATATAGGTATTGTCTTCGCGTACAAAAGAAAACGCAGGATTCTGCAAAAAGCGGTTAAACTTGAGATTGTTCTGCGACGGCAGGTTAAACGTGAGCACAGGGGCGTCCTGCGCGCTTACTTTCATAAAAGAAGCACTAAAAATAAAAAACGATAAGACAAGGTAGTTTTTTATCATCTAGTTATTTTACGATTGTTATTGAGCCGCGTTTGGTAATCTTATTGCCTTCCATGATGGTATAATAGTACACGGGATTTTTTAGGGAATAGGTAAATGAGCTTTCCGGCCAGTTGTTCAGGTATCTGTTGGACCTGAAAACGATTGCTCCATCGGGACCATAAATTACTACTTCCACATTCTCGTTATTGACGAATTTGGTCGGTAGGTTCCAAGTGTCGTTTACCCCGTCGTTATTTGGCGTTACTACATTAGGTATGGCCATCATGTTGTTTTCCATTCCGGTCACGATAAATTCTTTGGTCACTCGGCATTCTCCGACTTTGGCTATCAGCGTATAGGTTCCAGGTTCTTCTATTTCTATAGACGGACTGTTGGAAACCAGCTCTCCGTTGAAATACCATTCATACGATTGGGCACCGCTTGCTGTCAGCGTTATGGATGTTCCGATGATCAATGTGATTTCTCTCGGAGAATCTACCGTTATCTGAGCCATGTCAAACGGTATGATTTCAAGCGAATTGGATGTAACGGTACAGTTTTCGTAGCTTACTACTAAGAAATAACTTCCTGCATTGTTTACCGTCAGAGTACTTTCTATCCCGATGATGGTCGAGCTTCCTTGCTTGTACCATTTGTAAGTGTATTCCGGATTGTTGATATTGCTTCTTATCGTAACGTTGCTCTCAGAAGAACAAAGGATATCGTTCGTAGAAATTACCACTTCATTAGCAAAACTTAAGTTGATGGCAACGGTGTTAGACAGTATAATAGCATAACCAGGAATTGTAACCTGCAAGCTATAAGTGCCGCTGTCATTAGGATTGCTTATAGCCAGAGTTGTAGAAGTAGCTCCCGCAATTGGCTGTCCGTTTTTAAGCCATTGGTATTGATAATTGAACGCATTGTTTAAAAGATTTACAGGACCTGATGGCACTACTGCGTTGAATGCGCTTATGCTCAGTTGGGCTGTCGTGCTACCGCATTGCTGAAAATCGCCGTTTGCCGCAATAGTAACGGTCATCTCGCTCGGATAATTTATGCGAAAGGCAACTTCTTTTGTGATGACACATGCTTGGGTTTGCCTTACGACGGCCTTGTACAATCCGTCTAGATTTACGGCAAAAGAACTGCTGTTGGAGTTGCTGATTAGTATATCGTTTCTGAACCAGTCAATCGTAGGCTGCAGCGCATCGGTAGTGACAGAAAGCGTCTTTATTTCCCCTGGGATAATAGTGTCAATCAGCGGACTGTTGGGCGTAAGCATAAAATCGCTTTCTCTGATTTCGAGCGCGTTTGAGTTGAAAGTACATGTTCCAGTAGCTACAGTCAGCGTATAAGTTCCTGTTTCTGTCGCAGTATAATTGGGGTTGTTTCCACTGCTGATTTCGATACCGTTCTTTAGCCAAGTATAGGTGTATGAACTGTCTGAAATACTACTGCTGATGACTACCTGCGGGTTTTCAGGACACAGCTGTCCGACTGCAGTTATGGCCAATGGCTGTCCGGAAATTAAATTTACGATTATTTCATTCGAGAATACCGGCGCAAAATCAGGCAATGTAGTTCTCAGCTTATAGGTGCCGTTTTCTGTCGGACTGCTAAGTGTTATGGTAGATGAAACGGCTCCAGACACTGGATTCCCATTCTTGAGCCATTGGTAAGAATAGCTCGAAGTATTGGTAACGGCGATGTTTCCTGCCGACGTAATTGCTGTCAGAGTTGAAAGGCTTAAAGTAATCGAAGTACTAGAGCATTGCTGATAATCTGAGTTGGCGGCGATAGTGCTTTCGAAGCCCGTCGGATATTCCAAGACAAATATTTTTTCTGCTATAGCATTACATCCTTGCGTCTGGGTCACGACTACCTTATATGTGCCATTCTGAGTGGCGGCATAGCTGCTTTGGTTAGCCCCTGCAATAAGAATGTCGTTTCGGTACCATTGAAATTGAGGCTGAACAGCATCAGTAGTGACAGTTATTATTTTAGTTTCTCCTGGAAGGATAATATCTGTCAAAGGGGAAGTACTTGTTATATTGATTTGTCCGATTTCAAGAGTGATGGCATCCGATTGTCTCGTACAACCGCTATGGCTGATGATCAAGTAGTAGCTGCCTTCAGCATCGGCAGTATACGTACTGGCGGTTGCTCCCGAAATGGGCAAGGTATTTTTATACCATTGATAAGAATAAACAGCGTCGGTTATGCTAGAAGAAAGCAAAACAGTCGAGCCTTCGCAAAGCACTCCAGAACTGCTAATTATCGGGCTTTCTGGCGCCAATTTTATAGCCACAGTATTAGAAAACACAGGAGCAAAATCAGGAAGGGTAATGCTTATCTTGTAGTCCCCGTTCTGTGTCGCGCTGCTTATAATGTGACTATTGCTTACGGCTCCTGCTACTGGACTATTGTCCTTGTGCCATTGGTAAGCATAAGCACTGTTGGAAGTATTGGTCAAGTCGATAACTCCTTGTGAAGTATTTGCAGTAAAGCTGGTTATTGCAAGCGTCACAGGATCGTTACTGCAAGGCGTGTAAGAGGCATCCGGAGCGATGGTTATCTGGAAGCTCGTAGGATATTCCAGTACAAATATTTTTTCGGCTACAGCATTACATCCTTGGGTTTGGGTTACGACCACTTTGTAAGTTCCATTCTGAGTAGCGCCATAACTGCTCTGGTTGGCTCCGACAATCAAGATATCATTTCGATACCATACAAATTGAGGCTGTACAGCATCTGTCGTGACAGAAAGCAATTTGGTTTCTCCAGGCAAGATAATGTCTGTAGCTGGAGAAGTACTGCTGATGCTGATCTGAGCTATGACAAGAGAAATCGGGTCAGACTGTCTTGTACAGTTGCTATTGCTAATTACAAGATAGTAGCTGCCTTCCGCATTTGCGGTATATGTACTGGATACCGCTCCGGGAATCGGCAGGCTGTTTTTATGCCATTGATACGAATAAGCTGGATCGGTTATGCTGGAAGAAAGTAAGACGGTCGAGCCTTCGCATAGCACTCCCGAACTGCTGATGGTTACATTCTGCGGTGCCAGCTTTATGTCTATACTGTTCGAAAATACAGGAGCAAAGTCAGGTAGCGTAATGCTGATTTTGTAGCTTCCGTTCTGTGTCGCGCTGCTTACCGTATGATTTCTGCCTACAGCTCCTGCCACAGGAATATCATTCTTATGCCATTGGTAAGAATAAGTGTTTGATCTGTTGGTCAGGTCAATAATTCCTTGAGAGGTGTGAGCAATGAAACTGGTTATGGAAAGAATTGCAGGCGCGCTGCCACAAGCGGCATAAGCGGCATCTGGAGCGATAGTTACTTCGAAACTCGTAGGATATTCCAGTACGAATATTTTTTCTTTCTGGACAAGACAGCCTTGGTTTTGAGTCACGACTACCTTGTATGTCCCATTCTGCACAGCATTATAGCTGTTTTGGTTGGCTCCAGCAATCAGGATATCATTTCTGTACCAAGCAAATTGCGGAGTTACAGCATCCGTAGAAATAGAAAGCGTTTTCTGCTCGCCCGGAATCAATATGTCAAGACTTGGCGTTGTCGTGGTTATATTGAAAGTAGCTATCTGCAAAGCAAGCGTATTGGACTGTCGGGTACATGCGCCGCTCGTGATGACAAGATGATAGTTGCCTTCTGCGGAAGCAGTATAAGTATTCGAAACTGCGCCTGCAATCGCAATATCGTTTTTAAACCATTGGTAAGTGTAAGCTGGATTTGTTATGTTCGATGAAAGCAGGACCGTGCCGTTTTCACAAAGGCTGCCTCCGCTGCTTATGACAGCATTTTCAATCGCCAGATTTACATCCAAAGCATTAGAAGTGATCACGCCAAAATCAGGAATGGTAATTTTAAGCACATAGCTTCCGTTTTGTGCAGGACTGTTAATAAGCAGCGATGGCGTTACTGCGCCTGCTACGGCGATGTTATTTTTGTACCATTGATACGTATAATTGTTGGTGCGTCCGATAAGATTTATAGGGTCATCTTCGGTAATGGCGTCAAACTGTGCAATAGACAGCGTTGTTGAGGAACTTGCGCAAGAACTGTATCCGGCAGCTGCCTGAATTTCTACATCAAAGCCAAGAGGATAAACTACCGATACGGTGCTTTCTTTAACGATGTTGCAAGGCACGGCTTCGGTCACGACCACTTTGTAAGTTCCTGCCTGCGTAATGTTTAAAGAAGATTGGATAGCGCCTGGAATAGCAGGCCCATTTTTATGCCACTGGAATTGCGGATTCTGCGCATCGGTTACAGCATTAACGGTTATGGTTTCTCCGGGAATCAATACTATCTCAGACGGAGTGCTGAGCGACAGATTGAAATCGATTATTTCTAACGTAATTGGGTTCGATTCAAAAGTACAGCCGCCGACCGTGATTTCAAGATGGTAGACGCCTCCTTCTGATGCTTCATAGGTAGAGGCATTGGCTCCGGGGATAAGGATATTGTTCTTGTACCACTTATAAGAATAGCTGGCATTTTGAAGAACGCTTGTCAAAGTCCGCGTATCGTTAGGGCAGATAGCGGTCGAGTTGTCTTCGGCTTGGATGGTTGGCGACAGCGCGCTCTGGGCTTGTACCTGTACGATATTAGAATACGAATTCATCACGCAGGTCCCGTAATCCACAACAACATAGTATGATCCTGGCTGGGTGACTCTAAGCGACGGCCCGTCTTCTCCCGGTATTTCGATAAAATTTTTATACCATATGTAATTCAGTGCTGGATAATACAGAGGAGAGGCCGGAGTTCCGTTATTGTCAATCTGCAAAAGATAATCTTCGGCTCCGCACAAAGTCACGGTACCATTGTTTCCATTAATCGAGAAAGGCTGGTTGTGCACAGCGTAGTAGGCCGCAAAGGCATTGCTGTTTGGGCTGACTTTTACAGGATTTGTACTTCTGACGCGGATGCGGTAGCCTTCTCCATACGTATCTGGCGGCAGGCTGAAATTGCTGGTTACGGGTGAAGTGGTATTGGTGAGTGTCTTTACGATTACGGGACTTGCAAAACTTCCGTTTCTGTCGGAAAGCTCAACGATAAACTGGTTAGAGGCGCCCAGATTCTGTACCGGAAAGAAAGAGAATGAAAAATTATAAGTATTGAAACTTGCCGAAGCACAGGCCTGCGTGAAAGCGATAGAAGGCGTCGAGATAGTTATCTGCGAATAACTAAAGCCTGCAAAGCCCAGCCCAACAAGGAAGCAGTAAAGCAAACACAGTTTTTTCCGCTGATTATATGTTTTCATGGCAAACCTTAAGTTATCAATACTCTGGCAATGCTATTAAATATACAGTTCCCCCAAATTGTATACTAATAACTATTAATGTTTCCCTTTTGTCTTATAATCACTTCTTCATTAAAAAATTTAAATAGCTTAAATTTTATCAAATATGAATTCCTACAATTCATCTCTTGTTTTAAGAGGTCTCAAAAATAGTAAAAAAATGTATTTAATCGATAAAAATTACACTTAATCGATTAAATTTTTTTTATTGAAATTTTAATCTTAGGAAAGGCGAAATAAAAAGAAGAAGATTTTTAAAGATTTGGCTCTTAAAGTAAAAATCATGTAATTACGTCGTCATTTTGGTTTTTAGAAACTCTGATTCCTGAAATAATGGTTTTGCTTTTGCATGCTTTTAATTGCTATTTTTACGTCAAATAAACTACCACAAAAAGATGCCCAGATTAGTACCCCTAAAATACGTTTTGCTTGCTACTTCATTCGTTTTATTTTCTCTTTCTTCTTATTCACAGACTCAAGAAATCAGATCGATACAAAAAAAACTACCTCATGTAAAGGACAGTATTTCCTATGTCAACAGTATCAACCGTATCGGAATGCTGATGCATCTCAAGAGTCCCGACAGCAGTTTGGTGTATGCCATGAATGCGCGTGCCGTTGCCGGAAGAATCGGCTATAAAAAAGGAGCCGTTGATGCCGAAAACGTAATCGGTATTGCGCTAGCCCTAAAAGGACTGAACAGAGAAGCTAACAAGATTTTTGGTGAAGTGCTTGCTTCTTACGAGGCGATGGGCGACAGGCCCAATACGGCCCAATTGTACATGAATTTCGCCAGCATCCAGATGCAGCTCGGAAATCCAAAGCGTGCTATCGAGTACAGCAG
The DNA here is from genome assembly GCF_025947265.1 of Flavobacterium sp. N2550. NCBI lineage: Bacteria > Pseudomonadati > Bacteroidota > Flavobacteriia > Flavobacteriales > Flavobacteriaceae > Flavobacterium > Flavobacterium sp. N2550. The sequence continues at coordinate 1,012,452 of NZ_CP110007.1, forward strand.
GAAAGCTTTGGAGATCGGTAGGGAAATCCCGAACGATAGTATCATGTCAAAAGTCTATGCCAATTACTGCATCGCCAATCCGGAGCTTTTTGAAGACAGCGTGCAATATTATCTAGGAAGATCCAATAAGATAGCAGAAAGATTAAAAGACGAGCAAGTACTTATCGGAAATAAGCAAATTCTCGCGCTCTTTTATCTTCGAAGAGGATTGGGCACTATAGCGCTTCCGTTACTTGAAAGCTCTCTTGCAGAAGCCAGGACTGTCAAATTGGAAAGACTGCAGTTGGTAAGCCTTAATTTTTTGGGTGAATACTATGCTGGCAATGGCAATCCAACACTTGCCCTGCACTATATGGAAGAGCAACTAAAGCTGGCAGAAGCGAATGGTTATGATGAATTGAAAGCTCCTGTACTGATGTCGGTACTCCGTTTTGCCAAGATGCTCGGGAATTCTGAAAAAGAAAAAGAAATCACCGAGAAAATCATTGCGGCCCAGATGCAGCGCATGGTCAGCTTGGAAAAGTTTGTCGGCGATTACGTCCACTACAACCAAATACAGGAAAATAACAGAAATCTGGAACGATCACAGAAAATATCCCGACAGACTATTGCAATTCTCGGCGGTTTTTCTCTTTTGTGTGCCGCCCTGTCGCTGCTTTTATGGCGTGCTTTTAGGAAAATCAGGCGCGATTCTAAAAAGAAGGCCGCACTGTACGATATTATCGATAAAAAGAATGCTTCCCTTGAAGAAGCAGACAGCATGAAATCAAACCTGGTCTCGATCTTGGCGCACGATTTCCGTTCGCCACTTATCTCTACCCTTTACATGGTGCGACTGCTTGAGCGCGATACCGAACTTACCCAAGCGGATAAAGATACTTTCTATCGCACAATAAGTGACGACATCAACGGCATCCTCGAAAATTTTGATGCTACGCTTCAGTGGATCAAGCGCCAGCTCGGCGAATTCAAGATCAATCCGGAACCAGTCAATATGCGTGAGCTTCTTGATGAGGCCATCAGCGGCTATAGCATGCAGTTCAAGGAAAAAAACATTACCGTAATCAATAATGCTCCAGAAGCCATCTTGGCGGAATCGGACAAAGAAATGCTCCAATTTGTCAATCGAAATCTGCTGTCGAATGCCTTAAAATTCTCTCCCGAAAACAAGACCATTATCTTGGACGCGGCGAAGCAGGATTCTGAAATCGTCATTTCTGTAGAGGATGAAGGTACGGGTCTTTCTAATGCCCAATTGGAGAAGCTTTTTTCTATCAGCAGCAAAGGTGGAACGATGCACGATGGTGCAGGCATTGCCTTATCCTTCAGCAAGGACTTTATCGTCAAATTAGGCGGCAGGATATGGGCCGAAAACAGGGAAGCTGGAGGCAGTCTTTTCTCTTATGCCGTTCCGTCTAAAAATTAACTGTTGGCCTAAATCTCAGCAACTAGGGATACGTATTTAAAGTGCCTTTGAGATTTTTATTACTTCTTCTTTCGTGATGACATACGCCACATCGCCAGGCTTGAGTTCCATGACAGAAGTTCCCGTAAATTCGCCAAAAGCAGGCAAGATTATCTGTTCTCCCGATCGGAAAAAGCAGGGCAGTTTTAAAAACTGACGTCCTTGTCCTGTTAGCATAACCGAGGGATGGATGTGTCCCGAAAAGGTAAAAGCACCTTCGCGTTCTTCTGGGAAATGAGTCAGCAGGAAACCATCAAGCAGCCATTCGCTTACTATAGGAATATGCAATTCTTCATATTTCTGCGGACTCACAATATCGTGGTTGCCGGCTATCAGGATAATAGGCAGCGCTGTACGGGCTACCCATTCTTCAAAGAAATGCCATTCCTTGTTTAAAGCACTGTGAAACAGGTCGCCCAAGAAGCAGATTTTTTCAGGAACAAAATACGCTACAAGTTCGTCGAGCCTGCTAAAATTCATAAAGATTGCCTTGGCAGGCAATGCCGATCCGTGTTTCCTGAAATGCGAAATCTTTCCGAGATGCGCATCCGAGATGAGGAGCATTTTCTTGCCAACCCAATAGAGCGCCCCGCTGTTGTGGAGCACAAAGGTTTGTCCGTTAATTTCTATTTCTAATGTCATGCAAGAATTTTTTTAGTGGTAGCTGGCTATTTCATATAGCTGGCGGTCATCTTTTTTATGCGTTCTGCGAGCGTTTCGGTAGACAATCGTTCCCTCAGCCTGTCTGTGATTATCGGAAAGCTAAAAGGCGTCGGCTTCTCGCATGGCTTCCATACAATCTGCTGGTTTTGTATGCGCTCCAAGGCTTCAATGAGACGGCCTTCTTCCAGCTGGTGCTCAAATGTTTCCCGATAAGCTTGTTGCAATAATAAATTATCCGGTTCATAATCCCTGAATACTTCAAAAATCAGCTGGGACCCGCTCTGCAGGTGTTTGGTTTTTATGATTCTGCCGGGATATCCACTAAAAACCAGTCCTGCTATGACGGATATGTCCCTGAATTTTCTTCTGGCAATCTCAGTAGCATTCAAGCTTTTCTGAAGATCGTGATGCAGGTGCTCGGGCGTGAAAAGGTTATTGTCCAGCACCTGCTGTATGTCGATTTCAGTATCGCTCAAGAGCTCAAAGCCGTAATCATTATACGCAAGCGAAAAGGTAATCGGCGAAAGCAGGCTTATCCGATACGCCATCAGGCTTGCCAATGCCTCATGCACAAAACGGCCTTCAAAAGGATAAAACAAGGCATGATAGCCTTCGCGGGTCTTGAATGTTTCTATGAGGAATTCGTCTGCATCGGGCACAATAGATTCCTTGCGCTGGCGGGCAAAGAGAGGTGCAAGCGCATGCAGTTCTGGCGACCTGGCATGCGCATTGGCCGCATAAAGTTCCTGCCGCAAGAGCTCGCTCATCTGGGACGAAAGTGTCATCCTACTTCCCATCCAACTCGCGTGCTGTGCTTTTGCAGACGGATTGGCCCTGCGTACCAAGACTTCCATGTTTTTTGTGCGGTACAGTTCTAGCTTGCGTCCGGCAAAAATAAAAACGTCTCCGGGATACAGTTTGGAAGCAAACGATTCTTCGATGCTGCCGATATAACCGCCGCCGAGAAATTTGACATTCATGACCGCATCGCCTACAATAGTGCCCATCTGCATGCGATGACGAAGCGCGACACTTCGGCTATTTACCTTAAAGAGTCCATCGGGTTCTATATCTACTTTTTTGTATTCGTCATAGGCTTCGAGGCTCTGGCTTCCTTTGGTAATAAAATTAAGTACCCACGTCCAATTTTCTTCTGTCATGGCTTGGTAACAGAAGGTGCTTTTTACCTCTTTATAGATTTCAGAAGGATAAAATCCGTCCGATACCGCTAAGGTCACGAGGTATTGTACCAAGACATCCCAGCTGTTCAGATAGGGAATGCGGTCTTCTACTACAGTTTCTTTAACGGCGCGTTTCAAGGCCGATGCTTCTACGAGCTCTATGGCATGGGTTGCCAGAAAATAAATGACGCTCTGCTGGCCGGGACGGTGACCGCTGCGTCCGGCACGCTGCAGGAACCGCGCCACGCTTTTGGGCCCGCCAATCTGTATGACGGTTTCGACAGGCGCAAAATCTACTCCGAGGTCAAGGCTGGAGGTGCAGATGACGGCCTTGAGCTGTTCATCGCGTACCGCCTGTTCTACCCACTGCCTTGTTTCGCGGCTGATGCTTCCGTGGTGCATGGCCATATCGCCTGCAAACTCGGGATATTTTTCTAACAGGGCCTGAAACCAGATTTCGCATTGGGCCCTTACGTTGGTAAACACAAGGGTTGTCTTGCTGGCCTTGATGATTTTGGCCACTTCATCGATAAGATGGAGTCCCATGTGGCCTCTCCACGGATACGTGTCCATTTTTTCAGGGATGATCGACTGGACTTTTATCTTTTTATGGATATGCGCCTTGACAAGTGTCGAATTTTGGAACGCTTCAGATTCCGGTCCGAGCAATACTTCCCGCGCCTGATCAAGATTGCCGATGGTTGCCGATATTCCCCAAATGCGTAGATTAGGCGCTATGGTCTTTAGCCTCGACAGCGCCAATTCGGTCTGTACGCCGCGCTTGGTACCTAAGAGCTCATGCCATTCGTCTATGATGATGGCAGCACAGCCTTTAAAAATAGTATCATAGCCTTTGGAAGCCAACATGAGCTGCAGGCTTTCGGGCGTGGTAACGAGCAGGTCGGGCATCTTGGTTTTCTGTTTGCTTTTTTCAGACGATGAGGTATCGCCGGTACGGACGCCTACTGTCAGGCCGGTTTCTAAATCGTAGGCAGCTCTTTCGGCGGCCTGTTTTATTTCGACAGACAAGGCTCGGAGCGGCGTCACCCATACCGCTTTTAGGCCTGGCGCGTGTTTTGTCTTGTACTGAGGGTTCTTCTTGATATAGTCGAGCATGATCGGCATCCACAGGGCATAGGTCTTGCCGCTGCCTGTTGGGGCATTGAGCAGGCCGTTCTTTCCTTGGAGGAAAGCTTCCCAGGCCTGCAGCTGGAAGGCATAGGGTTTCCAACCTTTGCTAGCAAACCAGCCTTTGGCTATGTCAAAAAGTTCGTGCCTGTTCATGGTGTTTCTGACGTTTATTTCGGGATCATGCTTTTTAAGTCTTCAATGGTGTTGGCGTCTTCTATTTTTTTATCGGTACGCCATCTCAATATACGCGGAAAGCGCGTGGCTATGCCGCTTTTATGTCGAGAAGAAAGCGCGATGCCTTCAAAACCGATTTCAAAAACCAGCTTGGGTGTCACGCTCCGCACGGGACCAAAACGTTCCAACGTGTTTTTCTTTATAAAATCGTCTACCATCCTGAACTCGGCGTCGGTCAGGCCAGAATAGGCCTTTGCAAAAGTAACGAGCTCTCGGGTTCCGTCTTCCTTATCTTGCCAAAGCGCAAAGGTATAATCGGTAAACAGGGTAGCCCTGCGGCCGCTGCCTCGCATGGCGTAGGTGAGTACCGCATCGATGGAAAAGGGCTCGAGCTTCCATTTCCACCAGTCGCCTTTTTTGCGGCCTACGAGATAAGGCGATGTCTTGCGCTTCAGCATCAGGCCTTCGCTGTTCAGTTCGCGGGCTCGCGCTCTTTCTTCGGCAACAGCCTCCCAATTGTCCAGTTCGATGCGTTCCGAAAGCTGCAAAGGGAGTCCATAGTCTTTTACAGTGTCATACAGCTGTTCGAGCAGGTGTCTTCTTTCTTCAAACGGGCGTTCCCGTAGGTCTTCGCCCTGCCATTCCAAAAGGTCGTATGCTTTGATGATAACTGGCGTTTTGAGAAGCAGCGCCTTGGATAGTGCCTTGCGCCCAATCCGTGTCTGAAGCTCGCTAAAGGAGCCTATCTTGCCTTCTTTATACGGCAGGATTTCACCGTCGATAACGGTACCGTCGGGAATGCTGCCGAGGAAGCTCTGGAACTCCGGATATTTGTCGGTAATCAATTCTTCGCCTCGACTCCAGAGGTAGAGCTCTCCATTTCGGACAATTGTCTGTGACCGTATGCCGTCCCATTTGTGTTCAATGCTCCAGTCGCTGCAATCGCCCAAGTTTTCGGGTTCCGACTCTAGCGCATAGGCGAGATAGAACGGGTAGGGCTTGGAGAGATAGTCTTGGCTTTTTTCTTCGAGTATCAGTTTTTGGAAAGTAATCTTTTTGGGATTCCAGTCGCCCATTAGTTTATAGGCCAATATGTCTTCATCAATGGCTACGGCTTTGGAAAGCGCGCGCGTCATCAGTTTCTGGCTTACGCCGATACGGAAGCTGCCGGTAATTAATTTCGTAAAGACAAAGCGTTCGTAATAGTTGAGCATAAGCCAGTTTTCGTGGAGGTACTCCCGTTTTTCTGTATCGCTTTTTGTTTTTAGGGCAATCATTTCGCCTACGTATTCGCTCAGGCTTTTTTCGGAGTGTTCTTTAGCATCGGGTATGATGAGGGCTATGGTTTCGGCGAGATCGCCTACGATATGATAGGATTCTTCAAAGAGCCATAGGGGAATATGAGCAAGTTCAGAAGCCCACAGCCTGAGCAGGGTCGTATTGACCGGTCTCGGCGGACGCCGATGCGAGAGCAGTGCGATGGTCCATACCTTGTCGGGATCGCTGGCATTGCGGAAGTATTCCGTCAGGGCATCTACCTTGACCGATGTCTTGTTGGAGCTGTCCAGTGCTTTTATGAGTGCTGCAAAATTTCTCATAGTGCTTCTGTGTTTTCAGCTTCGTTTTCTTTGGCATCGCTTGGCTCTTCTTCATCACCTTGGTATTGGGTGTTTTCCGTAACAGCATCATAGCCGATCTCGCGGAGGTAGGCACTGAATATCTCGCTATAGCCATGCGTGCAAATTATTCTTTCGGCTCCGGTTGCCTGTACGCTTTCCAGCAATCCCTGCCAGTCGCAGTGATCGCTGAGCGCAAAACCTTTATCAATCGCCCTGCGTCTTCGGGCACCGCGAAAGGCCATCCATCCGCTTGCGGAAGCGGTAACATAGGGTGCCATCTTCCGGATCCAGACGGTACCATGCGCACTGGGCGGTGCCAACACCATGCTTCCGGGGAAGGCTTCTTTTTTGGTTTCTGGAGTAATGCGTATCGTAGCAGGAAAATCGACCATAGTTCGCAATACTTCGGTCATGTTTTCGACGGCTCCGTGGGTATAGATCGGGCCTATGTGCGGATCAAGATGTTTCAGCAGGCGCTGTGCCTTGCCCAAGGTGTATCCAAAAAGCACAGAGGTCTTGCCTTCTGCCTTGTTTTGTGCCCACCATTTGTTGATATCGTCCATAACTTCGGCTTGCGGGAGCCATCTAAAGGCAGGGAGTCCAAAAGTGTTTTCGGTAATCAGCGTATGGCATTTGATGGCTTCATAGGGTGTAGAAATGCCGTCGTCTTCGGTCTTATAATCTCCCGTGAATACCCATACTTCTCCTTTATATTCTACTCGGACCTGCGAACTGCCGATGATATGGCCTGCTGGATGCAGCGAGAATTTGACGCCGTTTATCGTAAAGGTTTCTCCCCATTCTTTGCCTGTCACCACGATACTGCCCAAACGGTGCTTGATGATGGGCACGTTCATGTGGTGGGTAATATAGTGCTGGTGTCCCCATCGCGAGTGGTCGGCATGTCCGTGGGTGATGATGGCATTTTTTACGGGCCGCCATGGGTCAAGATATACATCGGCCTGCGGGCAATAGATGCCCTTGTCGTTAAATAGGAGCAACTTTTGTTTCATAGCAAAAGGGACAATAGCTAATGGAAGCCTTGTCTTATAAAGTTACAATCGTGAAGATGATTTTGAAAGCTGTTTCTGAGAAGTTTAACTTTTGTGGAAGGAAAAAAGGCTTCTCAAAATAGAGAAGCCTTTTTTTATTTAGGAATTATCGTTTGTAGCCTCGGCGGGGATCGAACCTGCATCAAAAGTTTAGGAAACTCCCATTCTATCCATTGAACTACGAGGCCATGGTGCAAAAATAAAACAATTAGCGGTTTATTAAAAGGTCTTCGTGCTTTTGTGGTTGTTTTTTTGCTTTTCGGTTTTTAACGGAATGGACTCACATGCTAAGGGTTTCCCAAAATTGTAGTTCGAAACCTTTTTATTATTATATTTATACGACCATTAAACCAAGCACTTATTTATGAAGAAGACCTACATTAAATATGATATTAATGCGGCCTGCCGTGCGATTATGCAAGAACAGCTGACAGGCCTGGGGATTGATTATGAGCTGGAAGAACTGGGCGAAATCGTAATCAAGAAAAAGGTACCTCCTGCCATTTTCATGACATTGCAGGCTAACTTGAAGCGCTACGGCATCGATATTCTCGATGACCAAAAGAGCCAGCTGATCCAGCGGATCAAGAATACGATTATCGATATGGTAGGGCGAGACAAGCTGCCGAGCTCCAAGATCTCGCATTATCTGGCAGAACGGCTGCAGATGAACTACAATTATATATCTGCTGTGTTTTCGGAGCATACGCATACGTCGATCGAGAATTATATCATACTCCAAAAAATAGAACGGGCCAAAAAGCTGCTGCTGCACGATTTGTCACTGACGGAAATATCGCACCTGCTCAGCTACAGCAGCGTTGCCCACCTGTCGGGACAGTTTAAAAAAATGACGGGGCTTTCGCCTTCCGCATTCAAGAAAATTATCAGTGAACGAAAAAAAATCGCACATACAAACTAACTTAATTAACTATTATCTATGGCAAAAGAAGGGAAAATGCATATCGTGCTTGCGGACGATGACCAAGATGACCGCGAGCTTTTTAGGGAGGCTATTGAGGAACTAAATCTGGATGTGGAATTAACTCTTTTCAAAAATGGGGATGAACTCCTGGATTACCTCCACGAACCAGGAAACGAAAAGTTGCCTCATATCTTGTTCCTCGACCTGAACATGTTATGTACAAAGTATGACGACTGCCTGACGGAAATACGTCGCCATAGTCGTTTCAAAGACTTGTCTATCGCCATTTATTCGACTTCGAGTTCCGAAACCGACGTGCACGCTACTTTTGTTGGGGGTGCTAATATCTATATTAAAAAGCCCAACGATTTCGAGGTGCTAAAACAATCGCTGCGCGAGGTGCTCAAGATCAACTGGCAGTTCCATACTTCGGGACTGGACAAGGGTACTTTTCTTTTCCGGATTTAGACGGAAAAGGCCTTGTATTTTTTACTATCCTCCTGTTTCGCTATTCGGAGCATCTACAGGCTTAGACTGTGGCGATCCTTTCTGGCGCAGGAAGATGGAGAGGACGATAATTGCCAATACCGAAAGAAATTCGCTCTGCCAGTTCTGGAAGGATTCAAACCAGAATCTCGAATCGCCAAGATAGGTAAGCGGGGTTTCTTGTGGCAGCCCTTGTAAGGCCAGCTGTTCGTTTTCGTCTTTCAGGCTCCCGTAAAAATGCAGGACGAATGAGGCCAAAAAGAGCAGGAACAGGGCAATCGTCAGCGAGTTTTTGTAGAGTCCCAAGATCCATCCGCCTGCCTTGACAGGCCAGGGTGCGTCTTTTCTTCTTTTTGAGGGTTCGCGGTCTACTTCTTCGGCCTTGTCAAAATCTTTGGATTCTGAGGAACCTTTCTGCTGCAGAAAGATGGCCAAGACTACAAATAGCGCCATCTGCAGGAATTCGCTTTCCCAGTTTTCGAAAGTCGCTTGGATAAAATGGCCTGTATGGAGGTATTCTGAGAGCGGTATTGGTGCGACACCATCTTCGTGAAGTTCTTTGTTGTGTTCTCGATATCCAGTTAGCGTCTGTCCGACAAGCGATCCTATAAAGAGGAGCAGGAACACTAAGGAGAGGCTGTTGTTCCGTATGAATTTTTTCATAAGTATGTTTTTCTACGTATAAATGTCTGTCATTTTTTTAGATAGTATCTTATACTTTTTTGGATAAATCTTATACAACAAAAAATCCAGACATTGCTGTCTGGATTGGTATTTAAAATTTTGATTTTTAAGGTTTATTTCTTAATGATTATCTGGGATTTATTATTGATAGTTATAATTTTTACAATGTAGCTTCCATTGGGAAGAGAAGAGATATCAACAGAATTATCATTTATCTTTTTAGTCAAATCGTCTATAAATTTACCAGTTTCATCATAAATCTCAACGTTTGTCAATGAATCTGTTTCTTTGATATCGAAATGAAGCAGATCCTTAACCGGATTTGGATACATCTTCATCTCATTATCAATATTGATTTTGTACAACTCTTCGTTTTTAGTTGTGTCCTTTACAGTATCATTTTCCATCTTTTTAGGCAAGGACAAATCATTATTTACGATGGTTCCAGTTGCTGTATCCATGATGTTTCCGGTAAAATTAGTTGCTGATGCAATGCCTAAAGTAAAGGTTTCATTTGATTCAATAGCTGCATCATCAGTAGTTTGGATTGTAATCACTTCTGATGTCGTACCAGCAGTTATTGTCTTGCTTGTTAGTACAGTATAGTCGTTTGCAGCCGCTGAAATATTAGTGTAGGAGAATGTGACCGTCACATCATTTGGCATCGGGTTGGTAAGGATAATCGGGAAAGCTAATATGCCGCCTTCTGCAACAGAAGCATCATGAATTTGAATAGCATCAATTAAAGGCTCGATAATAATTGATTTTATCTCGGTATCATATTTTGCGTCTATTGACAGGTAATAATCAGAATTTGAATCAAACGAAATGGTCGGAATTATTTCGTAAATATTGAAATTGTTGTAGTTCGCGTCTGAAGTATTCGTACTCAAATACCTGCCTCTTCCTTGCCAGTCATTTGTTTCTGCATACAGGCCTTTTGAGATTGCAAAATAAAAGTCTTCAGAATCTGATGCATGTGCATTGCGTGTCACAATCTTGATTTTTAGATTTTTTGGCAATGTATTGGTATCATTGGATTCTCCTGTAATTTTCTGGCTTATTTGTATCTTGCTGTAATTAGGCGTTCCTGCTTTTAATTTGATGCTTTTCGGATTAAACCTAGTTACGTTGCTGAAAGTTACTCCCAAGTCAGAAATATTGGACGGATTGATAATCATAGAACCATCAAATGCATTTTCAATTAGATTAGAGGACTGGAAGGATTTCCATTCTCTAAAAGAAGACACGTTAGTAATAGTGATGTTTTTGGGCCTGCCGCCAAATGTTATAGGTATATCACGGGTTGGCGTGAATGAATTGGAATTGGCAGCAAAACTTGATTTTGGGACTTCGCTTACAGGTAATGCAAGAGGCGCTTCGCTTAGGTTTAAACTTTTAAAATCTTCATTTATCAGATAGGAGTATTGTCCTCCTAGGCTCAAGCGATTACCAGTAATATCCATTACCAAAGGCACATTTAAGTTGGTCAAGCCTACATTTGTGCAATCAATAAAGGATCGGATGTTATCAGGCCCATTAAAAGGATTGTTTTCAAGAAAATTATCTCTTATGATAACATGGAGTGAATTACTTTTTATAAAAGCACCAGTCCCTGCAGGTCCTTTATAATCTAAAATGTCATTATGGATAATTGAGTTTTGAGAGCCAAATTGGTAGTTCACACCCTGCGGGTCATGTATCCTACTTAAATCCAAGATCGCATATTTCCAAAAGCCTATAAATCGGTTGTTGCTAATGTTATTTAGATCAGACCCTTCCAATTTAATCCCGATATTAAAATTTTCGATCTTGTTATTTGCAATTTCGCAGTCAAAAGCTTTCTTAAATGACAATGCGATTCCAGTATCATCATTACCAGCACTGTCTGACTTACCAATAAAATTGCAGTTTATTATCTTGACTTTTGCTATCGGATATTCTTCATTGGCAAAATTATCGACTGCATTATAAGGCGGCGTATTGTTAATAGAACCTCCAACAACCTGAATGCCGTTTGAGCAATAGAAAATGAGGTTTTCAAATATCAGGCCTTTATCAAATCCATAAATAGGAATATTAATGCATTTAAATACAAAGCCTGTAAATGCGGGCGTTGCGCCACCCGTTTCAAAATAAACTCCGCCAGAACTATAAAGGTGGTAGCTTGTCCTGTCATGATTTAGATTTCTTTTATTTAAGTCAATATAAATTGTTTTGTAAACGGGATAACCGATGCCATATGTAGTGCTATTCTGAACTCGTGCCGGAAAATAAACCTTAGGATAAAAATTTACGGCTCTTTGAATGGAATCCGACCAATCGGCCATAGGGTTCTCGTCATACGTCTGCCACCATTGCGGATACGTTTGGTCAATTTGAGGATAACCGTCTGTTTTACCGGTGCCCGAACAATTGAATAGTTGGTAAATTCCGGCATCAATTGGACCGTTGATCGTCAGTGTTTTTGAATTAGGAATCGTTATTATATTTCCATTCAAGAATTTGAGTGCTTTTGTTGCGCTAACAGTCTTATCATTGATAAGGGTAATATCTTTGTCTATAACCAAGGTATGAAAAGTCGTGGAGGCATTTAAAAAATCAATAGCGCTTTCCAATGTCGTATAGTCGCTTAAATAAATTACAGTTAATTCTGTTGCCAAAGAGGTAGCCACAATAGGAATGTTCGTGTTTCCTATTCCGACAGCCGTATTCGTTGCGGTTGGAAATGTGTTTCGTGCAAACCCCAAAAAAGGGATAAGCCATACAGCAAAAAAGAGCGTAGTTTTTTTCATAATAAGTTAATTTATTAAAGTTGGTTGTGATAAAGATATGTAAAAAGGCAGCAGATTTAGAAGAAGTATTGAGCTAAAAAACAGAAAATTCATACAAACAAAAAATCCAGACATTGCTGTCTGGATTCGGCACAATCCCAATACTAGTGTCGGGATTGTTTTTTGATTTATAGTTCGTTATATTCTCGGATCGGTACCCGCAGCCGTGCCTTTTCGGCGGGCGATCAGGTCAGAAAAGTAGCTTCTTCCGGTGTTCAAGATCGTAAGCAGTTCTGCATAAAACGGCGTGTTTTTTCTTTTTGCCATTACCAGCACATATTCGGCCAGGTCTTTATAGGTTTCCAATATCTTTTTGCGGAGCGCCTTGGTATCAAAAACCTCGGTGGTGTTGATGTTGGTCGAACGGTTGCTGAACAGCGTCTTGAAGTTGGTATTCGCCATTTCCAGATTCATCAGGTGTTTTTCGAGTCCCAACTTTGTAGCAGCGGCCGAAAACCGCGGGCTTCGTATTTCGGCGATAAAGTTGTCTAGTGCCAGGCTTTCGGCTTCAAAATTCATGTGTTCTACACGTTTATAGGTCCTGAGCAAGGTCATGAGGAGGTCGTAGGCTTTCTTTTCGTCTTCATCATCGGTGTGTCGGAACGTGCTGACCACAGTGCGTACCGTCGTCATCTTTCTGTCTCGGATGTAATCCAGATCCATCAGTTTTTTAGATTCGGCCCAGCTTTGGATCTGCATCAGCGCACGGTCATAAATAGGGGATTGTTGGAGGAGGCTCTGGTAGAGGGCGTTGAATTCGGCATCTTCTGTCGGTACCAGAGTAGAGTTCTTAAAGTCAGTCAGGAATCGGATGATAAATTGTCCGGATTCTACATACTGTAAATGACTTGTGTTTAATTTGTGAAGTTTCATGGCTATTATGTTTAAATTGTTAATAATACCGCTATAACGTATATAAAAACAAAATATTTTATTTTAATGTTATTCTTTATAATAAAATATAACAAATAATACGGTTTTATATTAAAAATGATGGTTAATCGCTTCTTTTGGCTTAAAAGAAGCCGTCTAACACAGTTGACAGGCTAAAGTAAGGTCATTTTGAGGTGTCTAACACAGTTGACAGCTTCTTTCAACTCGGGAGAAGCCGTCTAACACAGTTGACAGGCTAAAGTGAGGTCATTTTGAGGTGTCTAACACAGTTGACAGCTTCTTTCAACTCGGGAGAAGCCGTCTAATAGAGTTGACAGGCTAAAGTGAGGTCGTTTTAAGGTGTCTAACACAGTTGACAGCTATAGTAAATTTGTTTTTAGGGGGTCATCGCGTTGAGTCTTGGAATTGAAATTTTCTTAAAACGATTCTGTAGTGTATCAGAACGGATATAGGGCAGAAGCTGACGGATATACATTGTCCAAAATTTCCATTTTGTTTTGATGTATGTTTGGACTGAAATTTAAGATTACGACGCATAGCGCCGTAAATACCTTGAAGTGGTTAAGGGGTAAATATAGATTGGTTAATGAAAAGCCTGATATGAAAGTATTGGGCTTTTTTTGTTGGGGTTTTTTAATTATTTTTTTTCAAAGATAGTATTCTAGAAATTCTTTTTTTAGGAGGATTTTGCAAGCAAAAATGATAGCAATATTGTTTATATTTGCCAAAAACGACTACTATAAAGTTACCATGATAAAGACAATTGAGCTATTTGCAGGCGTAGGCGGTTTTAGAATTGGCTTAGAAAGAGCAAATAAAAAAAACAAAAAAAAACCTTATGAAATTGTTTGGAGCAATCAATGGGAACCATCTACAAAAACTCAACATGCTTCATTAATCTATGAAGAAAGATGGGGAAATGAAAACCACGTTAATGTAAGTATCGAAGATGTTGAGGTTAAGGACATTCCAGACCATGATTTATTAGTAGGAGGGTTTCCTTGTCAGGATTATTCCGTAGCTACTACTTTAAAAAATTCAAAAGGTTTATTGGGTAAGAAAGGTGTGTTGTGGTGGTCTATTCACAGAATTCTAACTGAGAAAAAGAAAAAGCCGAAATATCTCATCTTGGAGAATGTAGACCGTCTTCTTAAATCTCCAAGCAATCAGAGAGGGAGAGATTTTGCTGTAATGTTAAAAGGCTTAGATGAACTCGGTTATGCTGTAGAATGGAGGGTTATAAATGCTTCTGATTATGGCTTTCCGCAAAGACGCAGAAGAGTTTTTTTTATTGGTTATCATAAATCAACAGACACATATAAAAAAATAAAGAGTGACTCTCTAGATTCTTGGGTTTTACATGATGGTATAATGGCCAAGTCTTTCCCTATTTCTCAAGAAGTAATTTCCGAAAGTTATTTTGATATACATGGGGATTTAAAAGAAGTAAGCGATACTTTTGGTTCTGGAACAAAAATATCTCCCTTCCTTAATTCTGGGGTGCTTCTAGAAGGGCATATCTATACGGCTAAAACAGTTCCTAATTTTGATGGGAAGAAAACAGCAATAAAGGATATTATGCTAAAAGTAGACGAAGTACCACAAGAATACTTTATTAGCGAAAATGAACTGGATAAATGGAAATATTTAAAAGGAGCTAAAAAAGAAATACGTAAGAGCAATAGTGGTTTTGAATATAATTATGCTGAAGGAGGAATGATTTTTCCTGATTCGATTGATGAACCTTCTCGAACAATTATTACTGGAGAAGGAGGAAAATCACCATCAAGATTTAAACATGTCATTTCAACAAGCAAAGGCTTAAGAAGACTTCTTCCGGTTGAGCTTGAAAGATTAAATATGTTTCCAGATAACCATACTGAAATGGACGGTGTTTCAGATACTAAAAGAGCATTTTTGATGGGGAACGCATTAGTGGTTGGAATAGTTGAGCGTATTGGAGAAGTAATGGCTGCAGAAGAATTTTAATGAAGTTTTTTAGCTACACCTGATTCTATCAGGAAATCTAATTTAAGAACAATATTTATTGGTTGTTCCGCCTTACCTTTTGAAAAGTAGAAATTGCCTTCTGAACGAGTCTCTAATTCAGGAACTAGTATTCTTTCGTCTTGGCTTCCTCCACGAATAGATTGATTTATCTCTGAGATTTTATCATAAGTGAGTCCTTTTGAAGTCAATAAATTAATGAGTTTTTTTCGGTTGATTGAGAATATCTTGCAACTCTTAAAGCCGCTTTCTGGTGTTTCGTAAGTATTGCAAGTGATAGCTGTTATAGTAAAATAGAAATCTGTTAGTTTGCTATTATCATATAACCACCCTAATTTTTGTTCTCTATCTTTTAAATACGTAATTTCAAAAGCAAAGGTTGGGAGGTCTTCCTCTAAATAATCTAATTGTGCTTTTTCATCAATAAAGAATTGTTTACCGTCTTTCGAGAGTATAATATCGATTCCTTTATGTTGTTGTTTAGAATCAGAAACTCTTTCTATTTCGAAACCTTCAAACATATCTGGATAAAGCTGATCCAAATATTTTCCTAGTAAATATTCTTTTGTAAGATCTTGATCAAAATTGGATTTCATTAGGATTGGCTTTAGATTGTTGAGTGTCATTCATGATAATCTGACCAATCTTTTTTCGTGGGGCGTATTGGTGATGCTGAACTCGAAAAGAGTCAGGAGCGTCTAATCCTATTATAAAAAGAGGTATAGTAAGGACATTATTTAATGGAGGTAAATATTCTAAGTATTTCTCATAAGTTCCTACTGCGCCATCAAAACCGCCTAATCTTTTTAAGGCTTCAGTAGCAGTAATTACTACGCCAATTTTTGTTTGTATTGCTTTATTGACATGATTCAATTCGCTGGCTAAGACAGGCTTTAAAAGATTCCAAGCAATAACTGAAGAGTGGTTAAATGCCACTTCAATTGAAATGTCACGTTTAGCAAAATCCAGTCTCCATGTATCTCCTTGGTATTGACTGTCTTGAAAAATGGCTGATTCTTGATGCCAGCCAGAAGCAATAAATTTTTCTCTCAATAAATGATTTATTGCTCTTGACAAACTCATCGGGGTATATTCTACGTTTATAGCTCCATAAGAATTATGTTTGTCAATCAAATCTGCTTCAGATATTCCGTCAATAATCCCGGTCATTTCATAAAACTGTTCTATAAATTCAGGTTCATGAAAAATAACTCCCGCATGCCTAAAAGAGTAGTGTTTGTAATTCATTATTGATGTCTTCAAGAATTTTGGGCGTCTTTATTCAAGAGCCCGAGTTGTTTTAAAGAAGTATTTCTCTCCTTATTGATACTAAATCAATTACATATATAAATCACTTCAACGACTCTAAATCTGGAAATAAAAATCTATGAATTTAGAATTATGTTTTAAATTAATATAATATGTAAATATAAAATATAAAATTATTCAATAATTAATATATTAAAATAGTTTTACTAAATTTCAAAAGTTAAAATTAATATATTAAATGAAAAATCCCGATTGGACTAGAGATGAGCTGATTCTTGCTTTGAACTTATATTTTGAATTACAACCTAGAGAGATAACTGCCATGAATTCTAAAATTATTGAGATGTCAAAAATTTTAAATTCATTACCGATTCATGATAATACGTTAAATGAAAGTTTTCGTAATCCAAATGGAGTAAACATGAAACTGAATAATTTTAAGAGGTTTGATAAAGAATATTTTGGTATAGGCCTTAAAAGAGGAGCAAAACTTGATGAAATGATATGGAATGAATTTGTAGAAAATAGACAGCGTTTAGGAGAAATAGCGAATGCTATTAAGAGTATCTCAAAAAATACTGAATTGGTTTCAAAAATCAGCTCTATTCCTTCAGATGAAGGTTTCGATGAGTCAAGGGTAGCTTTGGAAGGGAAAATTATTTATAAACTTCATAAGCTTCGGGAACGTGATAGAAAAATAATAGCAGAAAAGAAAAAATCGGTATTAAAAATCAATAACAAACTTTCATGCGAAGTTTGCAATCTTAACTTTGAAGAAAAATATGGAGAGATTGGAAAGGGATTTATTGAATGCCATCACAAAGTACCTTTGAGCAGTCTTAAAGTCGAAACTAAGATTACTGTAAAAGATTTAGCATTGGTTTGCTCTAATTGTCATAGAATGTTGCATAGGGACATTAAAAATATAAGTGTTGAGAAATTGAAAGAATTAATAAAATGATTCTTTAAGTTTTATAAGATATTGCTTTATATATGTTTTTTGATGTGCCAATAAAGTTAAAGGGCTGTTCAAGTTGCAAAGGGTTATTAAGTGTCGTGGATAGATTGAACTAAGATTGACTTTTGGGTTGTCAAAGAAGAGTTGATTTTTTGAGATTATTCATCAACACAAATAGATTCTTTGCTTCTGATTTATCCTTACTATAAACATAAGTTGATTAAAAATAAAAAATGGTGGATTATAAAATAAATAAAAACATGAGATTAAGAATAATTATACATGATTGGTATTCGCAAGATTTATTGCAAGATGAAGTTTTTAGATCTTTGTTTAAATATGTTCAAAACACAAAAGGGATGATCAGTGAAATATGGATTGAAAATGAAGTAATCAATAATGATGAAGCTACCTTTAGAGTCCAAGTTTTAGAGCTAATAAAACAACATTATTGCCGAATAGCTAAAGTGGAAAATAATTATTTTGATTACGCATATATTGATACTGATAGAGGATGTATGGCTGCTTCCCTTATAAGGACAGGGCCTAAATATAGATTATCCCCTGTAGTCATTATAGAAGAGTGCATTTTCAATTATAACTAAAAACTATAAATTATGATGGAGATGTATTAGACAAAAAAGGAAAGACGAGCAGAAATGCTCGTCTTTCCTTTTTACTCCCTCTTGGGCTCGAGAATCTATATTATTTAATAATGACTTTCTTCGTAAAAACTACGTTTTGTGAATTTACTGCTTTTAATATATAAACACCCTTTTGAATCCCCTTTATGTCTATAGTGGTGATTCCTTCGTTTAATTGAATGTTTTTTATGATTAGTTTTCCAGTTAAATCGAATAAGTTTCCTTCCAGAATACTGTTTTCTTGTGAAGAATAGACATTTAGAAAATTATCGGCTGGATTTGGGAATACAGTAATGGTTTCTTTTGGAGTTTCTTTTGTAACCTTTGAGTTATTTCTTTCTTGATCAAGTTCTGAAAGCAATAAAATGGGTGCAGAATCAATCATGATCGTATTTGTAGAAACTACTTCTGTATTTCCATATAAATCTTTTTTGAAGCCAATTCCCCAATCCTGATTTATACTATATGAATTTGCTTGGTTTTTTTCATTCCATAAAATGTATTCGGAACTGTTGGTGGAAGGATTAAAAATTTTCACTACCCAGTTTCCGAGATGATCTATTGATTTATCCTGTATGCTTTTTCCAACAAGCCAATCGGTAAGATGGCCATAAGCAGTTCCTGCAATTGTTAAGACAGAATTTGTGCCGGAATTTGATACGCTTAGTGTAGTGCCGGAATTGACCCAGTTTTCAGTAGAAGATATATACGGTTCCCAAAAATACCAGTTGAAATTTTTGACATCATAAAGCCATTGAACAATATAGGCTCTTGAAACGGCGCCAATTCTTCTTTTTTGGCAAGCTACATCGCCGCTCGCGCAAGGACCGTCAAAGCCTTCGGTATTTGAACCTTCTGTATTCCAGATAGGGATGTTGTTGAGTCCGTAATTATCTAATAAATTTCTATAGCCAAAAAATATTCCGATATCGCTTTCGGGATTAGCCCCTGTATATTTATGAAATGAAAACACATCAAAATAATAATTGCCGTTACATTTAAAAAGAAAATCGCTAGCTCCGGTAGATGTAGTGAAATTAGGTGATAATATGATATTGTTTGGGTTTATTTCTTTTAAAATAGTATATGCCGATTCAGCAAGTTTGTTTAATGTTATTCCGCTATTGTCATTACCATTACCTTGATTAAAAAACACTTCAACCTCATTCCAAATTTCCCAGTACTTAATTTTGTTATTATACCTTTCCCCAATTTCCTGGACGTAGTCCTCCCATTGAGAAAGCATATTTCCCGATACCGATTGATACGCTGAAGGAATATAATCAGCAAAAGGAATGGTACTATTTGAAGCCCAATTAGGAGACATTCCAAGAGTATAAATAATTTCACAGCCAGGATCATTGTCGTTTCTCTTGTTAACATATAAATCAAGTCTGTCCCAATTTAATTGATTATCGGAAGGCTCAAGGTCAGACCATTTTGTACCGGTATCCCACATTCTTAGCATGCCAAAATTCACTGGAGGCCATACTTGATGCGCGTTTGGATTATGTATCACATCTTCATCTGAACCTAATTTATTAATGTGCATGCCGAAAAATGATCGAGGGATAGCATGGCCTAATGTAGAAGCGGAAACATTTTTTTGTTTAATAATGTCAGTGACATCTACTACGCTAGCGTTATCAACATATAAGGTGCCCGTGTTTCTGAAGTCCACAAAAAAATCTACAGAATACACTTGATCTTCATCAACATTGCTTCCTAGGCCTCCAATTATTTCAATTTTTTGCCATTGATCGGAAACTCTTAAAGTTTTTGCTGAAGAAATTCGTGGAGTATGAAGTAATGTTGATCTTAACGTAAAATCAATTTCGACATTATCTGGAGATTTTACCCAAATTGAAGCTTTGTATATCTTGCTTCCTTTTGCTTCAAATCTCTGAAAATAATGAAAAATGGAAGGTTTAGAACTGAGAGTAATCTTTTGACAACTTAAGCCGTTATACGGACTGCAATTATCTTCTGAAAAGATTACAGAAGTTGAACCACCCCAATTTACAGTATAGTCGTAGTTTTGAGAAATGCCTATATTATTATAATCGTATTCAAAATCACCATTTTTTAAAATATTTTCTAATCCATTTTCAATATTTTCTAATGTTAAGTCTGTAATGTCTGTAACACTCGCATTTTCTAAATAAACGGTGCCGGTAGATTTAAAATTTATAAAAAAATCAAGGTTGTGTGAATGACTTAAGGAAACCAAATTTTTTGTGTCTCCAAAAATTTCAATTTTTTGCCATTCGTTAGGAACGACATTAAAGATTTTATTCGCGATAAATGGATTATATAGGCTTCTTGATCTTAAAGCAAATTCTACCTCAAAGTTATTGCTTGTGGGCTTAATCCAGATACTTGCTTTCAGCTTCCTGTTGGGTTGAACATATAATCCTTGAGCAAAGTAACAGTATTCATTTATGGAGTTTATGACGACCTTTTGACAAGCTCGTCCTGATATCGAATTATCAGTGTCTTTTGAGAAAACTATATCTGATGCTGGGTTAACGCCCCAATTAGGATTGAAAAAATAAGGAGAAGCACAACCAAGAAATTCACCAGAGGTACCATAGTTTCCTTCAAAATTTGGATTTGAGATTAGATTTGTTGTGCTGTCTATTAAATTGGTTTCGTCAGTAACACTGGCGTCATCTAAATATAGGGTGCCAGATGTTTTAAAGTTTAAGAAGAAATAAAATTTATTTTCGTTATTTCCATTGATTAAACAATTTGTATTGCCAACTACTTCTATCTTTTGCCATTGATTGTTGTTTTCCAGCACAAATTCTTTAGAAACGATATGCTGGAAACTAGGTACATCAGATCGTATAATTAAATCTACTTTTTGTTTTGGAGATCCTATGGGCACTATTTCTGGTTTTATCCAAATACTTGCTTTTAATGTTCTCTCGCCTTTTACCATAAATTCTTGAGCAAAATAAGAATATCCAGAAATACTTTGGATTACTACTTTTTGACTGCTTGGAGAGGTTCTGGAAATGGATGTGCTTTTAGAAAAATTGATAACCGAAGAAGGGTTGCCATTCCAGTTAGGATTGTAAAAATAATTGGGAGCACAGCCAGCATATTCCCCATTAATGCCATATGTGCCATCAAAACTTGGATTTAACAATAAGTTTTGTGAAAAAGAATTGGCATTCGCTAATAACAAGATGTAAAAAAGAAATTTTTTTAGAATCTTTAGATTGTTTTTCTTCATATTTTCTATAAAAGTTTTCATGTAACGATATGAATCAAAAGTATCGAAAATATATGTTCTTTGGATATCTAGTTTTAGCTAAGAACAATTTTATAGAAAATATAGAAAACAAAAAAGACGACCATTTCTGATCGTCTTTTTCTTTTCTGCTCCCCCTGTTGGGCTCGAAGACCAAGAACTGAAAGCAACAAAAGCCACCTCACAAACTGTGCGTTTTTATGCTGTCGGATGTATGCCGATTTGAAATTTCTAAGTGCATTAAAGTAATGCAAAATATAATATTTAAATTAAAAAAAGCTGCCTGAAAAGACAGCTTTTTTTGTTTAAGCTAATTGAATTAATTGCCAAGTTACTGCTTTTCCACCATATGGTGGCATACGGTTACCTTTAGCTATAGGAGCTGTTGTGCTTGGTGTTCCAACAACTTTCCAAACTCCGCTTTCAGGACATACTTCTCCAGTTTTAGCTGTTCTACCTACTGACATAATTTTATGTTTTTAGTTATTCACAAAAAAGAGAGTGTGAATAATCTCTCTGAAACTCTAACATTAAAAGGAGTTTCACCTTCTAATTTACTATTCCAAAGATTTGTCAATAGTTCGACAAAAGAATATTTATTTTTTAATCTACCATCAATAATTTACATGGAGATGGATCGATTGCAACAAGTAAAGAACGAGATAAACTTGGAGTTGTTACAATTGCTTGACCAGGAGCTAGATTTGGTAATCTATTCCATAAGCTTTGGTCTACACCTCCTATTGAACGTTTTAATTGGCTCACAACATTTGAATCTCCAATTTTATGTAGAATAAAACTATTAACTAAGCCTAATACTTCATCAGGCAAATGTTGAGGCAACTGCGTAACGAAAACTAATCCTAGCCATCTTTTTCGACCTCTTCTAGCTATTCTAGCTACTTGTTGGAATAGATTAGACATCTTTCCAATTCTCTCCTTGGATAGAAATTCATGAGCTTCTTCAATTATTATAGACACTGGGGTTGGTGACAGATTTTGAGCGACAGCTTTTTCATAAGCTTCTTCTTGAGCTAATTGTACTCCTCTCAGCAAATTAGCAATTACAATATTATTTATCATTGGAGAGTCAGAATCACTCAAATCTATTATTGTTAATTTCCCCGGCTCTATTAATTCTGAAAAAGGAATAGCAGCAGCTGATTGATTATCAAAAACTTTAGTTCGAGATAATTGCCAAAGTTTTCCAAGCAAAGCTGCCCAACTAATTTCATTATTAGTATCAACAGCATTTATTCTATCTGTCACTTTTTGTAAATTATTCTTAAGACTGGGGTTAAAAGGATTTAAAGGTTTCCCATTTAATTTGTCTAAAATCATTCCAGATACATCAATAATAATGGATAAGGTTAGGGTTGGCCAACCTGTTTCAAACTCATCAAGTTCCATTGCCTCATTTTGTTGATCTCTATTTGGATATGAGCCAATATCTTTTAATATTAATTTAGCAGCATCATATGCTTTAAAAAATCTACCAAATTGTGCTTCAGTTAATCCAAGTATATCTGAAGCAGCGTATGGAGATAGTGAGGAGAAATCTAAACGAAATGCAGAAATTGTAGTTGGGCTTTTTGCTCTAGTTTTTTTTCCAATTAAGTGCATTACGTTTATGTTTTGAATCCCATTTGATGAAATTCCTCTTACTTTCAGTAGCTTTTGCATGTTTGAACTTTCTGTAGGTTTATCGACATGAGTATATTCACCTTCTGTGTCTATGACAATTGTTGCAATACCTTCTTTCTGAAATTGGGACATTAATCCAGAGATAGTTGTAGATTTACCTCCTCCTGTTGTACCTAATATTCCAATATGTCGAGGAATAACAGTTTTTTCCTTTGCAGGAATTTTAACTTCAATATCATCATGTCCTATGGCCAGACCCAGAGTGATTCCCGGATTTGCATTTACTCTTAATGCTTCTGCTGTTTCTTCCTTACTTAACACAAAAACCGGACTATTTGGTAAAGGCCTAAATCTTGGAGGCATTATCATACCATGTGATATTTCGCCGATTAATTCTACTTGAACTTTACCATGATAATTGGGCATAAAGATTGATCCATGAATTGTTGTAGTGACAAGCATATGTGCATCAGCTCTAATTCCGTCAGGTTCATGAAATGGACCAGCAACAACAATTCCCCTATATATTCTACCATCACCACCGTTTTCAGTTGAACGACTACGAATCTCAACCATAGAATGGGCTCCAATATTTCTTATATTACTTTTAGGTAATAAAACAGTAATTAAATTATCTTGACTTCCTGGTAAATCAAACATTGTCATGCCATCTGCATTTTCACTATTGACATCACCTTTGGACTCTCCTCCATTTAATGCAATTTCGTTTTCAATATTTTGAAACAATTCAGTTTGCTCATTTTTTTCTGTATCCATTGTTAAATTATTTTTTTAATAATATATCTGCTTTTGCAGATGCTTGTTCTATTGAAGCTATAAAGTCACTCTTACCAAATGCTGTTTTACATAAATTATCAGCTAAATCTAATAACATAGGGGTTCCTGTATGAATTTGAAAAGTGCTATCTGCCATTGCAATTAAAGCTGCTGTTTGAATATGGTCAATATGTCCATAGAATATCTGCGGTGGAGAATATGTAGAAACCCGATAAACTCCTATTGCGACTTGCGGCCCCACTTCTTCCACAAATTTTGTATAATCATTTAAAAACTCGCCTCTCATTCCACCTGTTGCCAACCTATGGGTTAAATTATCTTTAATATTATCAATTATCAAATACTCATATGGGCGTAAAGCATTTCCAAAAGTCCATAGTTCTGGATTTCTACTACTATCTTGTACATAGACAAATTTTTTATGATTAGTAATCATTTCTCTCATTAGAGCAATCGACTTGTTTTTCATATCTGTTTGACTTGACCAAAACCCTCTCATTAAATCATTAGGTACTGGGGACCCTTTTCCCATAAGCCAATTCGAATCAGATTTTTCTAATAATATTGAACGTTCAGCATAAGCTTTAATTCCTCTAATTGCTATTTCACTAAGTCCTTTTCTATTATCATTTGCAGATTCATCTCCTTTTCTTTTTTCAATAAGGGCTATTGCTTCTTTAATTGGGTCTTCATTCTTAAATCTTAAATCTCTTCTAAATAATCTATGGGAATAACTTCCGTGTTGTTCTTGATAATTAACTAGGCAAACACCTATTTGTGTAATAGAAATAGGTACGGAATTATAAACAGCACTTACACTTCCACAGGCAGTTACCGCTTTATTAAATAAAAAACCACGTTGTATTTTCTCAATTAATTGAGTACTGTTAACATCATCATGCAATCCAGCATGAGGTACATTTTGTAGTTCTTTTATACGGGGAAAGACTTGTTCTCTGAATGTTTGATGAGTTTGGGCTTCATCTTGTTTTGCTTTTATGAGTTCTTGTTCTATCAAAGGATATAAATCCGCAAGATTTTCCCCCATTCGCCAAGTATCAATATCAATAGTATTTGAAAAATCTTCACCATAAGATTTTTTAAAATCACTTATAGATGAATTATTATCAATTTTGATTTTTGATGAGTCTTGAGGTAAATTATCATTATTTTCCATGATATATGTATTTTCAAGATTCTATTCCGAAGCTACTTTAAAAGCTCGACAAATTAAAACCCAAGTTTACTCATTATTGACGGCCCACCAGTTTCTTTATATGATAATTGCAGGGAATAATTCTTTGCGATATTATCGGGTAATCTATACTCATTAATTAAGATTTCAAAACAATGCTTATTAAACTCGTTAAAAGATAATGATGATTTTATAGCTTTTACTTTTTTTATAACCTGAAGGCTTGGAGCCAGTAACTCTAAAGCTAATCTATCTGCATCATTTTCAGAATTAAAGATCTCTAAACTTTCAAAAGAACCATCGGCACTTTTTTCTATCAAATGAGTAAATGGCTTAACATCTACTGAGAATAATATTCCATCAATTTTTTCAGTTATGGTAGGCTCTCTATATCCATCTAAAACATCTAATATTCCTAAGCCAAATTTTTTTAATGCTTTGTCTCTTTTTAATTTATAATCGAGAATGAAATGACTAGTTTCATGAGCTATTGTAAATCTCCTTTCATCTTCTGAATCAGTTCCATTAACAAATATGAATCCTGTTCCTTTAAACGTAATTATAAAACCATGTAAGTATCTGTCATTAGTTTCCGTATTGAATAAAATATTTCTATTGTTTAGCCATTTTTTAATTTTGGATATACTTAAGTCACTTAGACAGATTATGTCAATTGGCATTACTAAACTTACTGCACCCATAATGTCATAAGGAATATCATTTTTTATAGCCGCCATATGTCTAAAGTCTTTTGCTAAACTGACAATATTCTGTTTCATCAAACTCATTTTCTAATCATTAGAATCGTTTTTATTTTTTTTATCTCTTGCTGCGGATAAATAATTATTATGATTACTGTTTAAAAAAATAAGGACAGAATTGACTCGTTTAATTATTTTATTAATTTCTAAGCTATTAATGTTTACATATTCTGAAATCTTATTTAAACGTGTTATATAGTCAATTGCACTTTGATCAGGAACCCTACAAAGACTTAGTTTATAATACGTTTCTAGGTTACATTTAAAATTATTAATAATATCTTCTTTTGAAATATTCTCAATCTCAGAATATTTAACAAGAAAGAAAGCGATAAAATTTTTATCATCGGCAACTTCCTTGTTTGCTAATTCCAACAATTTTATTTTATCACTCATTTTAATATTTTTTTCAATTGCAATTCAACTTTATTTCTTTCTAACACTTTTTTAATTCGATCTTTAACTTTTTTCACTTCCGTCCTCTGTTCTTCAATAGTTAGAGTGTTGATTTTAAGAATTTCGGAAAATGCTCTTGTCTCACGCTCTCCTGAGAGAATCATTTTTGCAATTTGAATGTCTTTTTGGTTGTCAAAATGCTTTTCTAATTCTAATTCAATTTTGCCAAGTAATTCAGAGTTTATTAAATCGCTATCAGGGATATTATTGTTCCTTGTAATCCTATTCCAATATGTTTCATCAAGTTCGACATCTTCTGGAGAATGTTCTTTTGCTAAATGATTTTTCTCCCTGTCTAAAATATTCTGCATATCTCTCTTTGCAGCCATCTCTAAAAAACCTTTTAGAGTATTTAATTCTGGGTTAAATGTGTCAGGGTTTCTGTAATATCCAAATAATGCTTCAGTTACAGCTTCTTCTGCAAATAAATAATCTCTCTTAGAAGCTTGCTGATATTTACTTTTTATAATTGCTACTAATGATTCACTATACAGGTCGTATAATTTTGCTAATGCTAAATCATCCTTATTTTTTATCAAGTTATGAAGTTCAATTTCTTTATTATTTGCTTTTGCCATTATAAAACCTTTTTAAAAGTGATAACACTTTCTGTCCTCATCCTAAGATTGAAAGCGGAATTGTTTAAGTTGCTTGGCGGGGGTAAATAACGTTTGTTTTGCGGGATTTCCCTTTCCTGCTTTTCAATTAACTGTAGACCATGTCTTTTCGCAGATTCTTCTGCAATTAATGTGTTTTTAATATAAATTCCTTTTAGACTAGAATTTCCAATAACAAATGTAGCTTTACCGTTGTCTTTTAATACTCTAGATGTTTCTTTTAGTATGTTATTCATATCTAGTGCATAACGATAAATCATATTGATTTTGTTTTGTGGAAGATTTTGTATTTCTTCCATTTTTTTTGTCACGTCTTTAGCAATAACAATATTTGATGTGTTAGGTGCTTTTTCAGCTCCAACACTATTGCCTCTAATAAGTGCGAGGTCATTAATTGAATGTCCGAGCCAAACAAGAGATAATTTATGCCCTCTCATATAGTCGAGAGCATTTAAATATGGAGGTGAAGTTATTATACAATCAATGGAAGCTTTTTTTACACTTGATAATCTTCTAGCATCACCTAATCTGATATTTACTTCACCAGTTAATTTTTGTGCAAAAATTGTTTTAGATAAATTTAGACAAACTCTTTCAAACTCCCTAAAAACATCAAAATCATTTGTTACTCTTACTCTGTGTGGTCTACTATGTGATACATCCGCTGCTAATGATGCTCCTTTACTTTTTGTAATTATCAATTTACTTAATGCAATTTTAAATAATGATGAATAAAGTGTTTTATTCTGATTAATAAAAAAACTCAAACCTCTCAATGCCTTAATTTGCTCTGATGCAAACCAAAAATTTATAAATTTTTGTGTGTTCAAATCCTCATCTATCCATGGTAAAGAAATATTTTCCAATTGAATCCCGATTGATTTATTAAGTATATTATGAGCTTCTTTTAAAAAAGTTTCTTCACATATTTTAGTCGTCCATGCTTTAGACATTAACACAGAAAGTGGGTCAATGTCTAAACCTAATCCATTATAACCCATTTCAGAAATTGTTCTTAAAACTGTGCCAGAGCCCGTCATTGGGTCAAGTATTAAGCTTCCTTTAGGTAGTCCGTCTAATGCTTGTAAAGCGATTTCTGGAGCCATTCTAGCGGCAAAAGGATGGATTGGTTTAATTTTTTCTGTAATATTCATTTGTTAATAAGCTTTGTATTACAAATTTTAATATATTTTATCGAATATTGCAATAAAAACTATTTTTTATTCTAAAATTTTTTAAATGAAAATAGTGTAAATACTTCTTCTTATCTTTATGAAGCTCAAATATTTGCCATAATTGACCACCTCAGCAAAGCTATAATAACCATCCTTGAAATAATCAGATTGTCTAATAAATCAATATCTAGAAGTACGCATGCTTCGTAGATTTTTTCTTTGTCTTAATTTGTGGTTATAACAAATAAAATGGAAATTTTTTCTTGATGTATTCTAACTGATTTAAAAGTGGGTGTCTTCAGTTTTTTTTAGATGCCTTTTTGGCTACCTTGTTTTTGGATTGATATCTAAAACTATGTACTAGCTTCTTTCTATTTCCTTATGTTTAATAAACCTTTGAAGTATTGGGTTTATTACGAAGCCCTGTAATAACAAAAAATCCTGACCATTTCTGATCAGGATTTTGCTCCCCCTCTTGGGCTCGAACCAAGGACCCTCTGATTAACAGTCAGATGCTCTAACCAACTGAGCTAAGGAGGAAGGCGTATTGCCTTTTAAAGCGGTGCAAATATAAGGCGAAATTTATTTCTTGCAAATAAAAATGAAGAAATTTTTCAATTTTTTTTCTATTTCACAATAGCCTTATAAATGTCGTTGCCATTGGCAAACAGTACCAGTGCTATAAGTATAAAGAAGCCAACGACTTGAGCGCGCTCTAGGAATTTTTCGCTCGGTTTTCTTCTGGTAATCATTTCAAACAATAAAAACATCACGTGGCCGCCATCCAGTGCCGGAATCGGCAGCAAGTTCATTACGCCCAGCATGATCGATAAGAACGCCGTGATGGTCCAGAAATACTCCCAGCTCCATACGCTCGGAAAAACATTAAAGATGGCATAGAAGCCCCCTACGCCCTTATAAGCGCCCGTATCTGGATTGACGATCGCCTTTAGCTGCGTAAAGTAGCGTCCCAGCTCGTCTTTGCTTCTTTGGATTCCGGCCGGAAACGATTCTGCAAAAGAAAACGTCTCGCGGCTGATTTTATAGTAGCCTAATTTTTCTAAGTTTTCCGGCTTAAGGCGACCTTGAATAATACCCAGTTCTCCGTTTTTGTTTATTGACAGCTTGATATTTTCTTCTTTTTCCTTTCTAAAAACAACTGCATCAAAGGTCTTTTCTGGATTTGCTTTGTTGAAAGCAAGTAATTCGTCAGTATACATTTTCTTTCCATCGACGCTCAAAATAACATCACCCTTTTGAAGGTTATTTGTATTTTGAGAATTTTCTGGAACCTCACCTACGGTTAAAGGTACACGCAATTTCAGATAGCTCTTTTCCTCTTTCATCACCGTAGCCAATAAGTCTACCGGAAGCTTGATTTCTTGCGTCACGCCATCTCTATTGATCGTCGCTGTCTTCGCAAAATTCACGTTGTACTGTACGTCGTCAAATTTCTCGACCTTCTTTCCGTCAATCGCCAGAATCTTGTCGCCTGTCTTGAATCCGATTTTTTCTCCGACCGGGCTGGTTACCCAGATACCGTCTTTTACTTCAGAATTCGCGATATAGGTATTGCCATAAACATAGGCCATGCCGATGTAGATGATGATAGCCAAGACAAAATTTACGGTAACGCCGCCCAGCATGATAATCAAACGCTGCCAAGCCGGCTTAGAACGGAATTCCCACGGCTGCGGTGGGAGGGCCATCTGCTCCTTGTCCATGCTTTCGTCGATCATCCCCGAGATCTTTACGTAGCCGCCCAGCGGCAGCCAGCCGATGCCGTATTCCGTTTCGCCGATTTTTTTCTTCAGGAGCGAAAATTTGACGTCAAAGAAAAGATAGAATTTCTCTACCCTTGTCTTGAATAATTTGGCCGGGATAAAATGCCCCATTTCATGAAGCACGATCAGCAAGGATAAACTCAACAAAAACTGCGAGAGCTTAATAACTATTTCCATTTTGTAGTTTTAGATTCAATAATTGCGAACAAAAATAGTGTTTTCTATTTACTTACGGCGGGATTATTCACTTTTCAATATTTTAAATGTTTGTTAATCTTTCCAATCCCGATTCTTACTTTATAAGATGTCCGTAACTTTACTTTTTCGAATCCCGAGGCACCCTGCCGACGGCCGAAACCAAAAACAGCGCCGCGGCGCCCTTCGCACCAAAACCACTACGGATGAAAAAGATAAAAACCGCCCTGCTTTCCTACGGAATGTCAGGCAAAGTATTCCATGCGCCCTTCCTCGCGCTGCACCCGGGCTTTGAATTGGCCGGCTCGTGGGAGCGCAGCAAAAAGCTGCTGCACGAAGACTATCCCGAGGCCCGAAGCTACGATTCGCTCGAAGCCCTGCTGCAAGATGCTACCCTCGACCTCGTGATCGTAAACACCCCTGTAGAAACCCACTTCGACTATGCCAAGCAGGCCCTGCTGGCCGGAAAGAACGTGCTGGTCGAAAAAGCCTTTACGACCACGGTAGCCGAAGCCGAAGAACTCAAGGCCCTTGCCAAAGAACACGGCCTAAAGCTCGCCGTTTTCCAGAACCGCCGATGGGACAGCGACTTCAAGACCGTCAAGCAGGTCTTGGACCGCGACATCTTGGGAGAGATCGTAGAAGCAGAAATCCATTTTGACCGCTACAATCCGAACCTGAGCCCTAAGATCCATAAAGAAACCGCCAATGCCGGAGCCGGAATACTAAAAGACTTGGGCTCGCACATCATCGACCAGGCGCTGACCCTGTTCGGCTTTCCCGAAGCGCTCTATGCCGATATCCGCGTGACAAGAGACCATTCCATTGTAGACGATTATTTTGACCTGCTGCTCTATTACCCGCGCTTCCGCGTACGGTTGAAAGCCGGCTTTTTTGTGCGCGAGGCCCTGCCGTCCTATATCATCCATGGCAAGAAAGGCTCTTTCTTAAAAAGCCGCGGCGACGTGCAGGAAGACGAGCTGAAGCTAGGCAAAAAGCCCAACCGCGAGCAATGGGGTATCGAGCCCGACTATAAGGCCGGACTGCTGCATACCGAAGTCAACAGCGTAGTCATCCGCGAGATCGTACCGACGCTGCACGGCAACTACTTTGAATTCTTTGACGGATTGTACGAAGCCATTGCCAACGGTGCCGAAGAACCCGTTACCGCCCAAGACGGCGTAAACGTAATGCGGATTATTGAAGCAGCGGTGGAGAGTGATGGAGCGAAGAAGCTAGTAGCATTTTGAATTAAGAACTATCAACTAAGAACTATCAACTATCAATTATCAACTATCAACTATAACCATGAAAAAACAACAACTAGGAAACACAGATCTCTATATCTACCCGATTGCGTTTGGAGGAAACGTTTTTGGATGGACGCTGGATGAGAAAAAATCATTCGAGATATTGAACGGCTTTACCGAAGCCGGATTTAATTTTATAGATACGGCCGATGTCTATTCGCGCTGGGCTCCCGGAAATACAGGCGGCGAATCCGAACGCATTATCGGCAAATGGCTCAAGGAAAAGAAAAACCGCCACGACATTGTCCTGACCACCAAAGTAGGTTCCGATATGGGCGACGGCAAAAAAGGACTCAAAAAAGCCTATATCCTTAAAGCCATTGAAGATTCGCTGCAACGGCTCAACACCGACTATCTCGACTTGTACCAGACGCACTTCGACGATGTGGAAACGCCCGTTGAAGAAACGCTCGAAGCCTATGCCCAATTAGAAAAAGACGGAAAGATCCGCTGGATCGGAACTTCCAACATGGCGCCAGAACGCATCAAGGCCTCGCTCGAAGCCAGCGCCGCCAAAGGACTGCCGCGCTATCAGACCCTGCAGCCCCATTATAACCTTTATGCCAGAGAAAAATACGAAACCAATTACGAAGCCCTTGCTTTAGAAAACAACCTCGGCGTGATTACCTATTTCTCGCTCGAAAGCGGTTTCCTGACCGGAAAATACAGAACCAAGGCCGATCTGGCCAAAAGCCCGAGAGGCGGCGATATGGACAAGTATTTTGACGAACGCGGCCTGAAAATACTAGCCGCCCTCGACGAAGTGTCCAAACACCACAAAGCCACGCCTGCCGCAGTAGCCCTCGCTTGGCTGCTTCACAAGCCTTCGGTTACCGCGCCTATCGTGAGCGCGACGAGCACGAGCCAGTTGGAGAGCATTATCTTGGCGCCGAACCTTAGGCTCGATGCGGAAGCGATGCAGCTGTTGGATGATGCGAGCAGTTGGTAATTTAGGATTTAGGATTGTTGATTTGGGATTTTAGATTTAGGATAAGACCTAAACGAAAGATCTCGATAAACAAATTTGTTAATCGTAAGGCTGCCGAAGCCGAGAACACAGAACCATACCCAAAACCATAAGAAATGAAAGTCTTTATCACCAGAATAATTCCCGAGGCCGGACTGCGCCTTTTCCGCGAGGCGGGAATCGAGATTACCCAATGGGAAGAAAAGCGCGAGCTGACCCAGCAAGAACTTATCGACCATTGCAAACAGGCCGATGCGCTGCTCACGGCGGGCCGCTCTACCATCAACGCCGCCTTCTTGAAGGAATGCAGCCACCTGAAAGCCGTTTCGCTATTTGCCGTAGGCTATGACAATGTAGACGTTCCCGAAGCCACGCGGCTTGGCATTCCGATTGGGCACACGCCAGACGTATTGAGCAAGGCGACTGCCGATATTGCTTTCCTGCTGATGCAGAACACAGCGCGCAAGGCCTTTTTCCACCACAAGAGAATCCTGAACGGCGACTGGGATTTTTTCGAGCCTATGGCCAACATCGGGCTCGACCTGCAAGGAAAGACCTTGGGCGTTTTCGGGCTCGGCAAGATCGGCTTTGAGATGGCCAAGTCGTGCAAGGGCGCTTTTGAGATGGACATCCTCTATCACAACCGCAGCCAGAATGTCGAAGCCGAAGAAAAGCTGCAGGCCAAAAAGGTATCGTTTGACGAGTTGCTGGCGCAGAGCGACGTGATTTCGGTACACGCCAATCTTACCGATGAAACCAAAGGGCTTTTTAATAAGGAGACTTTTGGCAAGATGAAGCCCAATGCTATTTTCGTGAATACGGCCCGAGGCGCCATCCACAACGAAGAAGATTTGCTCGAAGCCCTGCAGCAAAAGACCATCTGGGGAGCCGGACTCGACGTGACCAATCCGGAGCCGATGGACAAGGACAATGTGCTGTTGAGCCTGCCGAACGTGGCGGTGCTGCCGCACATCGGCTCGTCTACCGAAGAAACCCGCAACAACATGGCCATCTTGGCAGCGAAAAACGCGATTGCAGGAATCTGCAACGAACGCTTGCCGAAAGTGGTGAATCCGGAAGTATACGAAAGCAAAAAAAGCTAGAACAGTTTCTTGCCTAATAGAAATATCGGACATTTGCTGCTTTATTGCATGCCGCGCTAATTATTGCCTTTTATGGAATTCAGATTTATCAACAGATTCAATACCCGCCCGAAGCTCAAGGGCTACAAACACGCCAAGGAGTCGTACCTGAAACGGATACGCTGGGCGGTCTCGCTTTTTTATTTTGCGATGGGACTGTGCTTTGCCACTTGGGCCAGCCGCATCCCAGACATCAAGGCTTCGCTGCACTTGAGCGAAAGCGACTTGGGCTCTATTCTGTTTGCCCTGCCTTTCGGTCAGCTTGTTATCATGCCTTTTTCGGGCAAGCTCGTCACCAAATACGGCAGCCATAGGATATTGCTCTTTTCGCTGGCCTTTTATGCGCTTGCGCTTACCAACCTAGGACTGGCGACAAAGCCGTGGCATCTTTCGGCCGGGCTTTTTCTGTTCGGCATCTTCGGAAACCTGAGCAATATTGCCGTGAATACGCAGGGCGTTTATACGGAAGAGCTTTTCAAAAGAACGATCATGTCGTCTTTTCATGGCGCATGGAGCACGGCAGGCTTTACGGGTGCCTTGATTGGTATTGCCATACTGGCCTTGAAGCTGACGCCGTTGCAGCATTTTGCAATCACGGCCGTCATCGTTTTTGTGCTGATGGGCGCCAATTATAAATTTCTCATCAAGGCAAAAGAGAAGAAAAATAAGGAGAAGAAAAAGCTTTTTGCCAAGCCCGACAGCGTGCTGATCTGGCTGGGCGTCATCGGCTTCTGCTGTATGGCAAGCGAGGGCGTAATGTTTGACTGGAGCGGCGTCTATTTTAAAGAAGTCGTGAAAGCGCCTGGTCCGCTGGTGATTTTGGGCTATACGTCTTTTATGATCATGATGGCTTCCGGCCGATTCTTAGGCGACAGGCTGATTTTTAAGTACGGAAGAAAAAGAGTATTGCAAGTGAGCGGCTTGCTGATTTCGATCGGGCTGTTTACTTCCGTCTTCTTGCCGTACTTGGTTCCGTCGACGCTGGCTTTTATGCTCGTGGGACTTGGCGTTTCGACCATCGTGCCGACCGTCTACAGCATTGCCGGAAAAAACACGACGGTGGCTCCGGGTGAGGCGCTTACGATTGTTTCGAGCGTCAGCTTTTTAGGCTTTTTGATGGGGCCGCCCGTCATCGGTTATATTGCCGAAGCCTACGGACTGCAGTTTTCGTTTGCGTTTATCGGAATCTTTGGTGTATTGATTGCCTTTATGGTCAGCCGCATCAAAGCCATTGCCTAAGGCATTTTCTACAATAAAAAAAGCAGAAGCGTTTTGACGACTTCTGCTTTTTTATATCTATGATTGGCGGATTACGCCTTGATGAACTTCATCTGTTTTGTGCCGGCATCTGTCACTATCTTGATAAAATTGACGCCTGTTGGCAGGCTAGAAACATCCCAAGACATTTCAGAAGCGCCTTCTTTTACAATCTGACCTAAGGCATTGTAGAAAATGGCTTTTTCAAGAACTACATTATCCGGAAGCTGCAATTGCAAGGTATGAGAGGTCGGGTTCGGGTATAATTTTACGCCTTCCGCCAAAGCAAATTCTCCATTGCCTAATGTCATCGTGCTGTTTCTGGCAATGATATCCACATTTGGATTAAAGGAAACGCCTGTAATGGCAAACGGTACTAATTTGTCGATCGTCTGGTTGTTGGCAGTATTGTCTAATACCAAATCTAACGACTGTCCTCCAGCGCCTGTTACTCTTACCGGAACCGGCATTTCAAAGAAGGAAACAGAAGGATGCGATTGTGTCTGGTTGACTACAAAACGCGCTACGCCAGGAGAAAAGTTTCTGGCAGTAATCGTATAGGTAGGATAGCCTTGTCCGTAAACCCAGTCATTAAAGAACTCGTCCAGATTCATTCCAGAAGCGGCGGCCAGATGGGCCTTTAAATCGTTGGTGGTCGCATAGCCATACGCCAAGTTAGGGTCGGCCAAGTAATTTTTTACGCCTTGGAAAAAGGCAGCATCGCCTAGTTTAAAGCGAAGCATGTGAACGACCATGCCTCCTTTGTCATACGACAATCGGCTGCTGAAAATTCGGTCGCCGTCTTCGGCTTCGTCATCCGTAAGATATACGGCACCTCCTGGCGCCGAAGTAATATTGTTGACCAAGCCGCTTTTCCATGATCTGAAAGCGCCAGCACCATCCATGTTTTGGATGACAAGCCCTGCCAGATAGGTTGCGAATCCTTCATTCAGCCAGATGTCTTTCCAGCTACCGCAGGTAATCTTGTCTCCGAACCATTGGTGGCCTAATTCATGGGCAATCAGTCCTCGGTCAAAGCCTCCCATGAAGGAAACGGTCGTGTGTTCCATTCCGCCGCCAAGAGCGCATTGGGCATGCCCGTATTTTTCATTGGCAAAAGGATAGGTCTCGAACAGTTGCTCAAACAAGTTCATGATGGGAACTGTTACGGCCAAGTCGTTCTGCGTTGCCGTCTGGCCTTCGGGATAGATATAGTTTACGATAGGGAAGGTGTGCGGTGCGGTTCCTGCCTGTTGCGTAAAAATCGTATAGTTCGTCACTGCAATAGCAATAAGATAAGCCGGAATCGGGTAGCTGTGGTGGAAGTGCGTCGTTTTTGAACCGTCGCCGTTATTTACCGCACTGACCTGTAGTCCGTTTGAAACGCTTGTGTATTGTGTGGCTGATTTTATATAGACATCAAGGCTTTCGACCTTGTCGTTTAAGTCCTGCTTGCAAGGCCACCAGTCTCTGGCACCGAATGGCTCAGATAATGTGTAAAGCCCAGGATTTCCGGCATGCGTATAGGTGTTGAAACCATCGCTGTCGGCAGGAGGAGCACCTTCATAAACAATTGTTAGCGAATCCAAGACGTTCGTGTTTTGTACGGCAGGAAGGTTGATGACCAATTCATTGGTTCCGCTTTGCGTAAAAGTCAACGGAACATTACGTTGCTTTACAGAACTTACGACCAGTTCGTCTGACAGGTCAAAAGTTACCGTGCTCATAT
Organism: Flavobacterium sp. N2550; assembly: GCF_025947265.1. Classification (NCBI taxonomy): domain Bacteria; kingdom Pseudomonadati; phylum Bacteroidota; class Flavobacteriia; order Flavobacteriales; family Flavobacteriaceae; genus Flavobacterium; species Flavobacterium sp. N2550. The sequence goes on from NZ_CP110007.1 coordinate 1,048,727, forward strand.
TTTGTTTTGCTCTAAAATAAGTCGTCACGTCGCCAATAACATAATAGGCATCAGGATACACTTCAAACTTGAGCCTGTGATAGGTCACGTCATAATTTTCCGTATTCGGATTGGTCCTGAAGTTTATTTTCTTAGCGGCGGCTTTGCGCTCAGCTTCAGCAATATGGCTGTTGGGAGAGGAAGTGTTTTGGGCAAAGCCAAAAGCGGACAAAAATAGTGCGAATAGCAAGTAGATTTTTTTCATAATCAAGAAAAATTTTCCAAATGTAATTAATAAAATAACACACGAAATGTTAATTTATTAGGGTCTAGCCTCTTTTTGAAACTTTATGCTTTGTTAATTGCCAACATTGCAACTGTCAACCTTTTTTCATTAAATTTGCTACCTTATAAAAACCAAGATAATGTTACAGATAGCGTTTATTAGAGAAAACCAGGAGAAAGTCCTCAAAGCTTTGGCAAAAAGAAACATGGATGCCAAGAGTATTGTTGAACTAGCCGTGCAGCTCGATGAAAAAAGAAGAGCGACACAGGCTGAAATGGACAATGTTTTGTCGGAATCGAACAAGCTATCCAAAGATATCGGCGAATTAATGAAAAGCGGCGAAAAAGCCAAAGCTGAAATACTGAAAGCCAAAACCGTTTCATTAAAAGAAAAAAGCAAAGAACTGTCTGATAAGCTGGATGTATATACCGAAGAGCTTACGGAGCAGCTGTATCTGTTGCCGAATCTTCCTGCCGATCTTGTGCCAGAAGGAAAGACTCCCGAAGACAACGTAACGACCCTGCAAGAAGGAGACATTCCAGACTTGCACGGCGAGGCCTTGCCGCATTGGGAGTTGGTAAAAAAATATGATATTATTGATTTTGAATTAGGAAATAAGATTACCGGTGCCGGCTTTCCTGTCTACAAAGGAAAAGGAGCCAAATTGCAGCGCGCCTTGATTACTTATTTCTTAGATAAAAATACCGAAGCAGGCTACCAAGAATTCCAAGTGCCGCATTTCGTGAACGAAGCTTCGGCTTACGGAACAGGACAGCTGCCTGACAAAGAAGGACAGATGTACCATGATGCGACAGACAACCTGTATATGATCCCGACGGCTGAGGTTCCGGTAACGAACTTATTCCGTGATGTGCTTTTGCAGGAAAACGAACTTCCGATCCTGGCAACAGCGTATACGCCTTGCTTTAGGAGAGAAGCCGGTTCTTACGGAGCACACGTGCGCGGCTTGAACCGTCTCCACCAATTCGACAAGGTAGAAATCGTGAGAGTAGAACACCCAGACAAATCGTATGAAGCTTTAGAAGGCATGGTTGAGCATGTAAGGACCATCTTGAACGAATTAAAGCTTCCGTACCGAATCCTTCGCCTTTGCGGCGGCGATATGGGCTTTGCTTCTGCGATGACCTATGATTTTGAAGTGTTCTCTACGGCACAGGACCGCTGGTTGGAAATCAGCTCTGTTTCTAACTTCGAGACCTTCCAGTCCAACCGATTGAAATTGCGTTTCAAAGACAGGGACGGCAAAAACCATCTGGCGCATACCTTGAACGGAAGCTCGCTGGCATTGCCGCGCGTCTTGGCAGGCATCCTTGAGAACTATCAGACTCCAGAAGGTATCGTGATTCCAGAAGTATTGCGTCCGTATACTGGATTTGATATTATAAATTAAGGAACAATTAACCAATAGTTTACTGTAGCAATGTACTAATTCAGTTCTAAAATTGTTATATTAGTACATTGTTATATCCTTTTGCATTACACTAAGATGAAAAAGATTTTCCTCGTATTGAATTTATTCCTGTCGCTGTTTGTTTTTGGACAAAACGAGCAGCTGGCTATGAATTATTTTGACAAGGGAGAATTTGAGAAAGCCATCATCAGCTTTGACGACTTGCTGAAAAACCAGCCCGGTAATAGCTTCTATTTTCAAAAGATAGTCGAGTCCTACCAGCAGCTGCAGCAATATGACAATGCTGAAAAGCGCATCCAAGAACGTTTTGAAAAGTTCAAGCAGCCGTCGCTTTTGGTCGAGCTTGGCTACAACTATCAATTGCGGAAGGATGCAGCAAAAGCTAAAAAATATTACGAGCAGGCGATTGACAAGATCAATGAGAATCCGTCGAATGTGTATACGATAGCCAATACTTTTGAGAAAAAGGTCTTGCTGGATTATGCGCTTGAAGCCTATAAGCTAGGAATAAAGCTCGAGCCGAAATTCAATTTCAACTACCAGATGGCCGTGCTTTACGGACAGCAGGGCAATACCGACCAGATGATCGAAATGTTTTTGGATGAAGCCTTTGCCAACCCCAACAGCACGATCATGATCCAAAACCAGCTGTCGCGTTTTATGACAGAAGAGGCCGAAGAATCATTCAACACCTCATTGCGCAAAGCGCTTTTAGTACGAGCACAGAAAAACCAAGATATTTTTTGGAACCAGTTCTTGAGCTGGTTTTTTGTACAGCAAAAAGACTATTCTAAAGCCTTTATACAAGAAAAAGCAATCTACAGGCGCGATCCGGAATCTTTTTCGAACATCGTAAACCTTGCCGAATTGGCGATGGAAGAAAACGAAGAAGAAACCGCAAGGGAGATTTTTGCCTTTGTTTTGGAAAACACGCAGGATCTGGATTTGCAGATTACGGCGCACTATTACCTGATGGAAGCGAAGATAAAAAAGGCGCCCGAAAAAGACTATCCTGCCTTGAAAAGCGAATTGGATTTGCTCGTAAAAAAATACGGCGTGAGTCCTTATACGCTGTCGCTGCAATTGCTGCAGGCGCATTTTGCTACTTTCAATCTGAAAAATCCAGAAGAAGGAAAAGCCATATTGAAACGTACGTTAGAACTGCCCTTGAGCAAATACCAGACGGCCGACGTAAAGATGGAACTGGCGGATATTTTATTGTATGAAGAAAAATTCAACCAAGCGCTGATCTATTATTCGCAAATCGAAGAAGACTTGAAAAACGATGCGGTCGGACACGAAGCCAGCTTAAAAGCTGCCAAGACCAGCTATTTCAAGACCGATTTTGAATGGGCCTTAAAACAGTTTCGAGAGCTCAAATCAGCTTCGACACAATTGATTGCTAACGATGCTTTAGAACTATTTCTTTTGATTAATGATAATACCGTAGCCGATTCGACCCAAGTAGGATTAAAGAAATTTGCGAGAGGCGATTATCTGTTGTACCAAAACAAAAACAAAGAAGCATTGGAGCAATTCCAATCCATCTTAAAAGAATACAAAGGTCAAGATATTGAGGATGAAACCTTGCTACGTATCGGCCAGACGTATGAAAAGCTAGGAGACTTTAATGCCGCCCTAAGCCAATACCAGATTATAATCGACAATTATAAGGACGGAATCTATATTGACGAGGCGCTTTATTTCTCGGCTGAAATCTATAACAAGCAACTAAAAGACATAGAAAAAGCCAAAGCACTTTATGAGCAGGTGCTCTTTAATCATGAAGACAGCATTTATTTTGTAGAAGCAAGGAAAAAATTCAGGCAATTGCGCGGTGATGCTAATTTGTAATTGTTGAATTACAAATTACAAATTTTCTAGTCTATTCGTCGAATAAGAAGTCTAAAATCTAATACTCCAAAGAAATGATCATATACAACGTAACTACAAATATTCATGAATCAGTTCATGACGAATGGCTGAACTGGATGCAGCGCACTCATATTCCGGCCGTTTTGGCGACAGGCAAATTTGTGTCGGCTCATCTTGTGAAAGTCTTGGTGGAAGAAGAAATGGGCGGGAAGACCTATTCGGTTCAGTTTTGGACAGACTCACGAGAAAAACTAGAAAAATACTATCTGGAAGATGCGCCCATACTGCGCCAAGAAAGCCAAAAACTATTCGGCGACAAGATGCTTTCTTTCAGAACCGAACTGGAATTCATCAGCGAGCACAAGACCGTTTAGTCGGCCTAAATCATAAATCCAAAATCACAAATCAAAATGGATAAAGTAAAAGCCAAGAAACATCTTGGACAGCATTTCCTTACGGATGAAAATATAGCAAAGAAAATTGCAGACACCCTCCATTTTGAAGGCTATGAAGATGTTTTGGAAATCGGTCCGGGAATGGGCGTGCTGACCAAATACCTGCTCGAAAAACCAATAAATACGTACGTAATTGAAATAGATACCGAATCGGTAGACTATCTTAATGCGAATTACCCGAAGCTTCACAACCATATCATTTCTAAAGACTTCCTGAAATACAACATCAATGAGGTTTTTGAAGGAAAGCAGTTCGCGATAATTGGGAACTTTCCGTATAATATCTCGTCGCAGATTGTGTTTAGGACTTTGGAGCTGCGCAACCAGATTCCCGAGTTTTCAGGCATGTTCCAAAAAGAAGTAGCCGAAAGAATCTGCGAGAAAAAAGGCTCGAAAACCTACGGCATACTGTCTGTTTTGGTACAAGCGTTTTATGATGCCGAATACCTTTTTACGGTACATGAAAACGTATTCAATCCGCCGCCGAAAGTCAAATCAGGCGTGCTGCGATTAAAAAGAAAAGAAAACTTCACCTTGCCGTGCAGCGAAAAGCTCTTTTTTAATGTAGTAAAAACAGGTTTCCAGCAGCGAAGAAAAACATTGCGAAACAGCTTAAAATCTCTAAATCTTTCGGATAATTTGAGAGAAGATACTATCTTTGACCTCCGTCCGGAACAGCTGGATGTACAGCAATTCATAGCAATAACCCAAAAAATAGAAGCCGATGCAGTTTAAAATCAGTAAGGAGCTTATTCTTCAGATTGAAGAATTAATCTTGAGCAAAAACGACCAGCAACTGGAAACCCTGCTCAACGATATGCACCACGCTGATATTGCCGAAATCCTTGACGAATTGGATTTTGATGAGGCTACCTATATCTTCAAGATTCTTGATAGTGAAAAAACCGCAGAGATTCTTCTGGAACTGGAAGACGACCTGCGAGAAAATATCCTAAGCAGGCTTTCGCCTAAAGAAATCGCCGAAGAGCTCGATGAGCTGGATACCGATGACGCGGCAGACATCATCGCGGAGCTTTCTACCGACATCAAAAACGAGGTAATCTCGGAGCTTATCGATGTCGAACATGCCAAAGACATCGTTGATCTTTTGCGCTATGATGAAGATACCGCCGGAGGTCTGATGGGAAAAGAGCTCGTAAAAGTAAACGAAAACTGGAACGTACTCACCTGCGTCAAAGAAATGCGCATCCAGGCAGAAAATATCTCCAGAGTACACTCTATTTATGTGGTTGACGACGAAAACCGACTGAAAGGAAGACTGTCGCTCAAAGACCTTTTGACGACGTCTACCAAAACACCGATCAGCGAAGTATACATCCCTAAGGTAGATTACGTCCGTGTCGATACCGAAGACGTTGAGGTGGCCCGTATCATGCAAAAATATGACTTGGAAGCCATTCCTGTAGTCGATGAGCTGGGACGTTTGGTCGGAAGAATTACCATCGATGATATCGTTGACGTCATCAAGGACGAAGCCGACAAGGATTACCAGTTAGCGGCCGGTATCTCACAAGACGTTGAAGCGGATGACAGCATCATAGAACTGACCAAAGCCCGACTTCCGTGGCTTGTTCTTGCACTTTTGGGTGGTTTTATAACCGTAAGGGTGCTCGGTCTTTTTGAAGGCGCGATGTTGGAACACGGCAACCTCTTTTTCTTTACGCCACTGATTGCCGCGATGGCAGGAAACGTAGGCGTGCAATCTTCTGCGATTATCGTACAGGGTCTTGCCAATAACACCTTGAGCGGTTCGCTTTTCAACCGACTTATCAAAGAAATTTCCTTGAGTCTTTTGAACGGTGTTATTCTCGCTTCGATATTATTCATCGGAAGCCATTTCCTCTTAAATGTAGAATTCATCATCGGCATTATCGTAACGATTGCGTTGATTTCCGTAATCATTATCGCTTCGCTTATCGGGACATTTATCCCTTTATTGCTGAACAAATTCGGAATCGATCCCGCTTTGGCAACAGGCCCTTTTATTACCACCAGCAACGATATTTGCGGAATATTGATTTATTTCTCCATAGCAAAACTTATCCTCGGATTTTAGATTTGGGCATTCCCCAAGGGTCTCGCTTTCCGCTCTATCTTTCCAAACTCAAAGAGTTTGAAAAGGATGCCGCTTCAATCGCTAATGCGAGCGTCGGGTCGCGAATTATTTTTTAACTTTGAAAGAAATTCCATCAAAGCATGATACCGAAAGACATAAAAATACTGCATATCGATAGCAATAATCCATTGCTCATGAACCAGCTTCAAGAAGCAGGTTTCACCAACCACGAAGATTTCAAATCCTCAAAAGAAGAAATCGAAGCCAAGATTCAAGACTACCATGGCATTGTAATCCGAAGCCGATTTAAGATCGACAAGAACTTTTTAGACAAAGCGGCCAACCTGCAATTTATTGCCAGAGTCGGGGCCGGACTCGAAAGCATCGACTGCGATTATGCCGCAACAAAAAACATACGCCTAATCGCTGCTCCCGAAGGAAACCGCAATGCCGTAGCAGAACATTCTTTAGGGATGCTATTGTCGCTTTTTAACAAGCTGAACCAAGCCGACCAAGAAATTCGTTCCGGACATTGGAACCGCGAGAAAAATCGCGGACACGAGCTAGACGGAAAAACGGTAGGAATCATCGGTTACGGAAACATGGGCAAATCCTTCGCCAAAAAGCTACGCGGCTTTGATGTTGAAGTGTTATGTTATGATATCTTGGAAAATGTAGGCGATGCCAATGCAAAACAAGTTTCTCTGCAAGAACTCCAAGAAAAAGCAGATGTCTTGAGCCTGCACATTCCGTGGACTCCAGAAACGGACAAGTTGGTCAATGCAGCCTTTATCACCGCTTTTGCAAAACCATTTTGGCTGATTAATACCTCAAGAGGGAAAAATGTTGTCACAGCCGATTTAGTCGAAGCTTTAAAATCTGACAAAATATTAGGCGCCGGACTCGATGTCTTGGAATATGAAAAGCTGTCTTTTGAGACGCTGTTTGAAGAAGACAAAGTTCCATATGCGTTCCAGTATCTTTTGGAATCGGATAAAGTTATCTTGTCGCCTCATATTGCCGGATGGACTTTTGAAAGCCATGAAAAGCTGGCGCAGACTATTGTAGACAAGATAAAGCAGCTGTATTTTGGCGAAACTCCAGAAGTAAAAGAGCAGAAGCGCGTTACGGGAATTGGAGGTTTTTTCTTTAAATCAGAAGACCCGAAAGCACTAAGAGATTGGTATAGAAAATACTTGGGATTAGACACGAACGATTATGGCTGTACCTTCCGATGGAAAAACGAGAAAGGAGAAGATTGTTCGACCCAATGGTCGCCGTTTAAAAGCGATACCAACTATTTTAGCCCTTCTGAAAAGCAGTTTATGCAGAATTTCAGGGTAGAGAAGCTAGAAGAATTATTGGCAAAATTAAGAGAAGAAGGCGTTCAAGTAATTGGCGAGATGGAAAGCTATGATTATGGAAATTTTGGCTGGATTTTGGATCTAGAAGGAAACAAGATTGAGTTGTGGGAGCCTATGGACGAGACGGTTTTGTAAATTTTAAAAATTTGTACTTCTATTTCAATTATTTTGTTAATTTTACTACATAAACCAACAAATACCAAAAAAACATGTCAGAAATTGAAAATGAATTTAAAGAAACTGCTAGAGAATTTTCTCAAGGAGCTCAAGACGCTTTAGGACAAGATAATAAAAAAATCGTTGCGGGCATTTTGGCTTTGCTTATAGGCTCTTTAGGAATCCATAAATTTATCTTAGGATACACCAAAGAGGGAATCATCCAAATCGTAATCTCAATCGTAACTTGTGGTATTGCAGGTATTATTCCTTTTATCGAAGGAATCATCTACTTGACAAAATCAGATGCTGATTTTTACAATACATACCAAGTAGGAAGAAGACCTTGGTTTTAAGATAATTCCAGTTTTTACAAGATAAAAAAACCAAGACATTGTCTTGGTTTTTTGTTTTTATATGTTTTCTCCTTTTTCAGCGAGTTTCCTTTCGAGTTCTGCTTGAAATTCTTCCATAACAGGCTTCATGGTGCTTTCCGGTATATCGGCAATTCGGATGTACATTAATCCGTCGACAGCATTATTAAACAGCGGATCGACATTAAAAGCGACCACTCGCGCATTCTGCTTGATGTATTTTTTGATCAATACCGGCAAGCGAAGGCTGCCTGGTTCTAATTCGTCAATTATCTTATCGAATTTGATTAGGTCGGCTTCGGCTTCGTCGAAGATAAAATCTTTGTCGGCATCTTTCAGTTTTACCTTAAATTCTTTTTTAGGATGTACGTATTGCGCAATATACGGATCGTAATAATGCGATTTCATAAATTCGATCATCAGCGATTTTGAGAAATCAGAAAACTGGTTGCTGATGCTCACGCCTCCAATCAAGAATTTATGTTCCGGATAACGCAATGTCGTATGAACAATCCCTTTCCACAATAGGAATAAAGGCATTGGTTTTTGCTGGTACTCTTTGGTGATGAAAGCACGGCCCATTTCTATGGACTTGCTCATCATGTCGTACAATTCTGGTTCAAATCTAAAAAGCTCCTGAAGGTAGAAACCGTCAATGCCGTACTTCGGAAAGATTTCAGCACCCAGTCCCATTCGATAGGCACCAGCAATCTGCTTGGTTTCATCATCCCACAAAAACATGTGGTGGTAGTATTTGTCGAATTGGTCTAAGTCTAAGGACTGGTTGGTTCCTTCTCCGACTTCCCTAAACGTAATTTCTCTCAAACGGCCTAATTCATGCAGAATGTTTGGGATGTTATTGGCTTCGGTAAAAAATACTTCATAGTTTTTGCTTTGTAGCAATCGGCAGTCAGTCTTTCTTAAAGCATTTACTTCATTGACAATCTGCTCATGGTTGGCAGGCATCGCAATCTGTTTCGGGCTTCTCGGAATCTTTAAGTTTGACGTATCCAGCAACTTGGTTTCCTTTTCAAAAGGATTGGCCAGCATATAGGTCTTTTTTCTCAAGAACTCTGAGTATTCTTCTATCTTTTCATATTCATTCTGCTCGGTAACCGAAATTGGCTTTCCGATTCTAACCTTGATTACGCGGTCTTTCTGCGTAAGCAATTCGGAGGGAAGCTTTGCCGTTCGCAACGTATCATCAAGCTTGGACAGGAAGTAAAAAAGCTTGCTGTTTTTGGCATGAAAATAAATCGGGATTACCGGAACTTTCGCTTTTTTGATCAGCTTGATAGCGCCTTCTTCCCAAGGTTTGTCTACGACTAATTTTCCGTCTTTGTATGTGGAAACTTCTCCGGCAGGAAACATTCCCAACGGTTTTCCGTCACTTAGATGGCGCAAGGTTTCTTTGATTCCGATTACGCTCGATTTGGCATCCTTATGGGTTTCAAAAGGATTTACGGGCATGATATACGGTTTCATCGGATCGATCCTGTGCAAAAGGAAATTGGCAATAATCTTGAAGTTGGGTTCTCTTTCGAGCATCAGTTTTAAAAGCAGGATGCCGTCAATGCCGCCAAGCGGATGGTTTGAAATCGTAATGTAAGCGCCGTCTTTCGGAAGGCGTTTCAAATCTTCTTCAGGAATCTCAAACTTAATCTGAAACTCGTCCAATATAGCATTCAGGAACTCTACATCTCTTAAATGCTTGTTCCTGTCGTAAATTTTATTTAAAGTGGAAATCTTGAGTATTTTCATTAGCAGCCAGCCTGAAAAAGTTCCCAAAACCCCATATTTATCAGTGTTTATTGCTTTTGCAACTTCTTTAGCGGTAACTAAACCCATTTATTGTTTGTTTTTGTGCGTAAAAAAACAAAGATAGCAAAATTGCTTTAACACGTTCATTTTTTTCGCCATACTATCGCAGAGATTTTGCCCGCGGATATAATCTTTTTTTACTTACTTTTGAAAAAGTCAAAACACAAAGCAACCATGAGAATTATCTCCTACAATGTCAATGGAATAAGGGCAGCCATTGCAAAAGGCTTCCTAGAATGGCTGGAACATGCGAGTCCGGACATTATTTGTCTTCAAGAAATTAAAGCAACGCCAGACCAGATTCCGTTAGACGAATTTGAAAAAGCAGGCTATCCTTATAATTATTGGTTTCCGGCACAAAAGAAAGGCTATAGCGGCGTAGCCGTTTTATGCAAGACAAAGCCGAACAATGTAGTATTTGGCACAGGAATCGGGCACATGGATTTTGAAGGCAGGAACCTTCGCGTTGACTACGATGATTTTTCGGTGATGAGCCTGTATCTTCCTTCGGGTACGAATATTTTGAGGCTCGATCATAAGTTTATGTACATGGATGATTTCCAGAATTATATCAACGAGCTCAAAAAAGAAGTTCCCAATCTTTTGATCTGCGGCGATTATAATATCTGCCACGAAGCCATTGATATCCATGATCCGATTCGAAATGCAAAAGTGTCAGGATTTCTTCCAGAAGAACGTTCTTGGTTGGATCTTTTTATGAAAAACGGATTCATCGATTCGTTCCGCCACTTCAATAAAGATCCGCATCATTACACGTGGTGGAGCTACAGGGCCAATGCCAGAAACAATAACAAAGGTTGGAGAATCGATTATATTCTTGCCAGCCGTCCTATAGAAAACAGGCTAAAGCGATCTGTAATCTTGCCCGATGCCAAACATTCGGACCACTGTCCTGTTTTAGTAGAAATAGAGTAGATTCCCTAAAAACTAGAAATAAATAAAAACCAATTCAAAATCATGATTAAAAAAGTAACGTTAGGAGTATTAGCCCTGGCATTAACCACTTCGTGTGTTTCGTCGAAAGTTTACAAAGAACTGGAAGACAAATACGCCAACCTGAAAAAAGAAAACCGAAATCTTTCTGACGAGAACCAAGATCTTACGAAAGCGAAAAACAAGCTAGACATCGAAAGCAAAGACTTGAAGTCGCAATTAGAAAAGCTGAAAGCAGAAAGAGACAAACTTGCAGCAGATTATGCGGCAGCCAGCGCAAACTTGAATACGTTGAAATCATCATACGCTGCTCTTGAAAAAAACAGCGGTGATGCCTTAGATACCAACATGAAGAAAAACCGTGAGCTTTTAGCACAGTTGGAAGCTAAAGAAAAAGCATTGGCAGCAGAACAAGAAAGGCTAAACAAATTGCAAGCAGAATTAAAAGAACGTTCTTCAAGAGTAGATGAATTGGAAGGAATGATTGCTGCCAAAGAAGAGAGCATGAGAAAGCTGAAAGAAACGCTTTCAAAAGCATTGAACAGCTTTGAAGGAAAAGGCTTGACTGTAGAACAAAAAAATGGAAAAGTATATGTTTCTATGGAAAACAAACTACTTTTTGGTTCAGGAAGCTGGTCTGTTGGAACAGAAGGTAGAAGAGCAGTCGTAGAAGTAGGTAAAGTTTTGGGCGTAAATCCAGACATTTCTGTATTGATCGAAGGACATACTGATAACGTTCCTTATGGTGGAACCGGACAAATTACAGACAACTGGGATTTATCTACAAAACGTGCTACGGCTATCGTGAACATCTTGGCTGAAAACAAAGCGATCGACAAAAAGAACCTTACGGCAGCTGGACGTGGCGAATTTGCTCCGCTAGCTCCAAACGAAACGGCGGAAGGAAAAGCTAAAAACAGAAGAATCGAGATTATCCTGACTCCAAAATTGGATGAGATTTCTAAGATGTTGAATGAATTGTAGGAAAAGAGGTTAAGTTGCTGAGGTACTAAGGCGCTAAGGCTTTAAGTATGTAAGTGATAAAGCTTTTTGTTTATAATATAAAGACTCAGGACATTTGTTTTGGGTCTTTTTTAATTTAACGGACAGCCCAAACCTTAGCACCTCATTTCCCAATCCTTCAAAAACTTAGTACCTTAGCGCCTCAGTATCTCAACACCCTGAATACCTCAAAACCTCAAAAACTTTGTACCTTTGCCCCTCAAAAACTTAGCAACTTAGTACCTTAAATGAACTACAATACCCTTCCCAATACCAACCTAAAAGTCAGTGAAATCTGTCTCGGAACCATGACTTTTGGACAACAAAATACAGAAGCAGACGGACATTCCCAATTGGATTTTGCACTTGACAAAGGCATTAATTTTATTGATACGGCCGAAATGTATCCCGTTCCTGCTAGAGAAAAAACAACTGGCGACACAGAACGAATCATTGGAAGCTGGTTGCAGAAATCAGGAAAAAGGAATGACATTGTTCTGGCTACCAAAATTGCAGGTCCAAATAGAGGAATGCCGTATGTGCGCGAAGACATGGCGTTTACTGCCGAAACCCTAAAACTTTCCGTAGAAAAAAGCTTGGAACGGTTGCATACCGATTATATCGATTTATACCAATTGCATTGGCCGGAACGCAAATCAAATATGTTCGGACAGCGCGGATTCAAGATCCAAGAAGATGCGTGGGAAGATAACATACAGTCTGTTTTAGAAGCTTTACAAGAATTAATCCAAGACGGAAAAATTCGAGCGATAGGTGTTTCTAATGAGACGCCTTGGGGCGTGATGCGTTTTTTGGAAGAAAGCAAAAAGCATAATCTGCCGAGAATTTCGACGATCCAAAATCCGTATTCGTTGCTGAATCGTACTTTTGAGGTCGGACTTTCAGAAACCGCTTACCGTGAAAATGTCGGTCTTTTGGCCTATTCGCCATTGGCTTTTGGTACTTTGTCTGGAAAATTCCTCACAGGAGAAGAACATCCAAACGCCCGATTGAATTTGTTTCCGAATTTTACGCGATACAATTCACAACAGACAAAAGAAGCTACAAAGCTCTATCAAGAAACTGCTACACGATTTGGACTGACGTTGACCGAAATGTCTTTGGCTTTTATCCGTCAACAACAGTTTGTGACAGCCACCATTGTAGGCGCTACCAATTTAAAACAGCTGGAAGAAAACATCAATACTGTCGGGACTGTACTTTCTGAAGAAATGCTAAAAGCCATTGATGAAATCCAAGCCATTCGTCCGAATCCAGCACCCTAGATAAAAATAAAAATCTTGGCTTCTTAACGAATAAGAAGCCAAGATTCTGTCATCATAGGTCAAGTTACAGATTATTTTTTACCCAATTTTGATGTGAATCGGTTGCCTGAAACATCTTCTACCGTAACAACATAAATACCTGTCTGAAGCGAGCTGATATTGATCGAATTGATAGACGTATTTTCTAATTTCTGTTCCAAAAGAAGTTTTCCTGATAAATCGATAATCGAGATTTTCTGAAGGATATTTTCGTTAGTGCTAGACAAGAAAAGTTCTGAATCTGCTGGATTTGGATACATTGAGAATCCATTTTGTGCAAAATCATCAGTGCCTAATGCCGTATCTATAACTCTATACACAATGTCTTGAGACGTTCCGGTCACGAACAATTCGCCGCTTGAATTTTCTCCGAAAGAAGTAAAAGAGTTCGATCCAGAAAAATTGGCAGAATAGGTTATTGTTCCTGTGGTACTCACCATTCCAATTCTGTTGACGCAATAATCAGCAAAGAAATATTTGTTCTGCATGGCAGGATAGGTGCTTCCCGTATATACATAACCTCCAGTAATCGAACAGCCTCCTGTTGACGCATGCGTATATTGAGCGACAGGGAAAGTCATTGTTGACATGGCAGCACAGCCAGCTGTATTGTACGGACTGTTGCCTTCATAGCATCTCCAGCCGTAGTTTAGTCCAGCAGCTGTAGGACTTACTTTGTTTATTTCCTCAACTTGATCCTGTCCTACATCGGCAATCCATAAATCGCCGTTGAGTCTGTTGAACGAAAATTTCCAAGGATTACGAAGTCCGATGGCCCAGATTTCATCTGCTCCAGCTGTCGCTCCGGCATAAGGATTTGTAGGAGGGATTCCGTAAGGGGAACCAGAATTCACATCGATTCTCAACATTTTTCCTAAAAGTTCGTTGATGTTTTGCGCTCTATTTCCAGGATCGCCACCGCTTCCGCCATCACCCATACCGATATACAAATAGCCATCAGGACCAAATTTTATGGTACCTCCGTTATGATTGGAAAAAGGCTGAGCAATTGTCATCAAGATAGTGCCTGTTGTATTCGCGACATCAGGATTAGCACTTACAGAATATCTGGCGATTACGGTACTTCCGCCAGTATTAGTATAATTGACATAAAAAAAGCCGTTTGTAGCATAATTCGGGTGGAAGGCCAAGCCTAAAAGGCCTCTTTCTCCACAACAGCTCACCAAGCTCGAAATATTAAGAAAAGGAGTTGCGTTTATGGTTCCGGTTGAACTGACGATTTTGATAATTCCGGCCTGTTCTACGACAAACAATCTGGAATCTCCAGCATGGGCAATTTCAATAGGATTAGTGAATCCCGTTGCAAAAGGAACTATTCCTATAGTCTGCGAGAAAGCAAGGCTTGAGAATAGTAGTACTAGCAATTGTAAAGTTGTTTTCATTTCTATAGCAATTAGGTTAGGAAGTAAATTTATAAAATAATTTTTGAAAATACTCATAATGAAATGTTTACATTTTTTAATTATAAGTATTTTTTTAATAAAAAAGCCTCATTATTGTAATGAGGCTTCCTTTTTTAAAGATTATCGATGATTTTATTTTTAGGGTATTTGACGGTATAGCTGATTCGTATTTTCTTGGTTTCGTTTGGCTTCAGATTTAAATCCCAAGTAAGAATTCCGGTTTCGGCATTGACTTTTGCATTGTCGCTCTGTTTTAATTCGATTTCGATTTCCTTGTCGGTGCTTAGCGGATATTGATCCTTGAGCATCAATTGGACAGCTTCTTTTTTGTTGTTTCTTACGGTCGTTTCAAACGTAAAGGTCTGCATCTTGTTTGAAGACAGAAATTTTGTTCCCGATTTGTCTACTACCTTTTCACGTTTGATAGAAATCTTCTTGTCTCTTCCCATGCTCAAGTTCAAGGTATCTGAAGTCTGGTTCGGATCTACGAAAGTTTTTCCGACATACATTCCTTCAAAAATAATATTGGCTTCGCCTTTCAGCAGGTTGTATTTTGAATAGTCGCTGATTTCTGCCAGTAAGAAAGCTTCTTTGTCCACTGTTGGAGCCGCATAATATTTATACGTCGCTGGCAATTTTATTTCCTTTAAAGCGACGCTGTGTTTTTTGCCGTTGGATAAGATGTCATACGGGATGTCAATATCAAACGAAATATTCAATTGGTTTTCTGAAATGGTCGTAAAGTTTGAGATAGACGCTACTGCTGCCGCCTTATCTTTTCTTCTGCTATCATAAGCTTGTACGACTACTTCCTGTAATTCATTGCTTCTTGCATCATCTTTTTGTTTGTATTCTTCTTGATATCCATATCTCAAGAACCAGGCTTGTAATAACGGAGCTTGATTGTTTTGATTCGGAACTCCCGATGACAAAGTCAGTTTTACATTTTTCCAATCGATTCCTGTATTTTGTACGACTTGTGCTTTGTACATCATTTCAATCGGCGATGCAACGCTGTTAGCTCTCAGGTCATAAAACGGAGACCAAGTTGCGCTGTTGGTCAGATACGAAATTTCTAAAGGCACATTCCCAGCGACTTCGTTCATGACCTGCAAGACTAATTTTCCAGAGGATATTTTTTCTTCATTTTTGTTGTTGATTTCCAGTTTGTCATTCAATTTCTGGAGTGTTTCGTTAAGTTTCTGTTCTTTTTCTGACAAGAGATTGATGCTGTTGCTCAGTTCTGTTCTTTTTGCTTTGTAGTAGTCTACCATTTTCATCAATTCCGTTACATTTAGTCCAGAATTTTGCCCGGAAACCTGCTGGTTTTTGTCCAATAGGTCGATGGTTTTTCCTTCGGAGACTTTAGCATTAACAATTTTCACAATTTCTTTTTTAACGATAAGGATGCTGTCTTTTACTTTTTTTACCGAAGGAGAATTGGTGTCGATTTCATATTCAGAGATATAATTGTCTGTGAATTGAACAGACAGCACCGTTAATGTAGGCGACGTTCCAATCTGGATTGAATTTTCATTGACCCAGTTGGCCACGTTTTTCACCACGATTTCATGAGTTCCAGCCGGAAGGTTTACGCTGGCCGTTTGGGAGATTTCTGCCGCATTGAAGTAAACCGTCGCCGCTTTTACTTTTGCTGTCGTGAACACAGGCTTTTGGGCATATAATGATGCTTGGAACATCAATAACAAAATGAGAAACTTTTTCATAATAAAAATTTAAAGATTAGTCTTTTCTTTATAAGAGAGCGAAAAGAAGCAAAAGGTTGGGAAGGATGAAAAATAAATAAGCCTCACAGAGAAATTTCTATGAGGCTTATCTGGATTAAAGCTTATTTTTCAGATGTATAGCCTTTTATTTTTGCAAAATCTAAAATCGATGAAGCAATAGCATTTCCTAAATCATCTTGTTTTTTTCCTTTTTTATTTTCGGTATCGATATAGTCTTGGCGTTGTTTTGCCAACTGTGCCATTTCTTTCTGTATCGCTTCTCTTTCTTTGGTTTTTTGATCTACGATTGTTTTTAGTTCTGCTGCCGATTTGTTCTGCAATTCTTTCGGAAGTTCCTCTTTTTTGATTTTCTGCAAAGCCGTTTTGTCTTCTTTCACACGATCGACCAAATCCCAAGATTCGTTTTTATAAACGGCTTTCGATTTGCTGACAGCGCGTTCTGCATAGTTAGAAGAAGAAACTGATTCCGCATTTTTGTCTTGCATCGCTTGCATTTCTTTTTTCTCATAGCCTTGTTTTCCGTAGCCGACATATGTCGAATTCAAGCGTTCGTTGCATTTGTAAATCCTGTCGTCATAAGGAGTCACGATATAGCGTACTTTCTCGTCAGAATCAATATTGAAGTATTTTCCTTGTCCTCGTTCGGCACCGTCTTTCCACATGGTGTTGATACCTTCCATCGATCCGCCGCAGAAAATCGTATTCACATAAATATCGTTTTTCAAAGCATCGCTGATGGCTTCCTTATAGTTGATGTCGCCTTGGTTGAAAGGTTCGTTTCCGGCAATATAAAGCAATTTCATGTTTACTTTTTCTTTTCCCCATTCCAACTGCTTGGTAGCATCTTGGATTACAGCGCCGCAATATTCAGAACCTCCGTTAGTTCGCAATGAAAATAATTTTTCCGAGATGAGGTCTAAATCGGTAGAAAGCGGTGTTACTTGGCGGATATAATTTGAAGATGAAGACAATCCGTCGTTTCCGTATTCATAAAGCGCAATTTCTATTTTTGGATTTTTGCCTTCATATTTTAGCGTTGTCAAAGTATTGACGATATTCCAAAGCCTTGATTTTGCTTGGTCAATCAAACCGTCCATGCTGTTGGAAGTGTCTAGCAGCAAAGCCACTTGGATTTTTGTATTGCCGTCGTCTTCTGGAGCGACCATAGCCAATTCAGGTCCAGGTTCAGGTCCGATTTCTGGGTCTTGCTCTTTCGGATTTTTTTTAAAGAAATCACAGCTTCCAAAACAGAATGAGGTAGCCAAAAGAAGCGATGCAAAAAGGATTTTCGTTTTCATGATTTGTTGTTTTTAGATTATTGTAAGTTTTTGATGTCGTTTTCAATAGTAAGAATCATCAGGCAGGCTGCCGTGCAGAATACAGGACTGGTGATGCAGTGATGCCCGTTCCAGCTTCCGTCGCTGTTTTGGATGCTGATGATTCTGCCGCTCACGTCATCATACCATTTTTTCCATTCGTCGTCTTGATTGACAATCATGGATTCTCCAGTTTGTAAGAAGCTCAAGAATTCTTCGCCTCCGTTATTTCCGAAACCACTTATGACGTTTTTGTCCATTGCTTTTACTTTTGCGGATTTATAAACCTTATCAGCAACATCATATACTTCAGCTTGTTCTTCAGAAACGCCTGCTTTTTTGAGGTTTTCTTTATTCAATACAGCATTACGATCTAGTTTTCCTTCGCTTTTGGCTTTATTGATAATGGCCTTGGCTTCTTGTGATTCTTTGGCACTGCCACGTACAGAACTGCTCACGGCATATAACATAACTCCGGCTCCGTCTTCTGTTTTTACGCTTTCGCTTTCTGCGTTATAATTACTTTTTTGGTATTCGCGAGATTTTTTCAACTTTTCAGAATCGACTTTTACATCTTTATTTTTTGCCGCATTTTCAAGACTCGAACTGGCAAAAGAAGATTGCAATACGCCAGCCCAACCGGCACCTTTTACTTTTCCGTTCTCGTCATACGATTTCTCGATTTTATTGACGCAGATTTGGATGGCCTCTTTTACCTGGGTTTTTAAAGTTTTCTCTTTTAATAAAGGATACACCTGATTCAGAAATTGAAGCGTCAGGACAGCATCAATGTTTTCTCCTAACTTGCTTTGTATTTGGGTACCGCGGACTTCGGTTATAAAATTGGGATTGTTTTTTGTCTTTTCGATTTCGGAAAGAAGATAATTTAGGCTCTTTCTTAAGGTCTCGCTGTATTTTCCAGATTCCAAGTTGTAGCCGCAACGATACAATGCCATAGCCGTCATTGCTGTTGTAGCCGGATCAGAACTCACGGCATGTGGATCCATTACGTTTTGTCTTGCATGCGAACCTGCACCCCAGCCACCGTCTTTGTTTTGGGCTTTGATGAGCCACAATTCGCCTTGGACAATCTTGTCGTCGATTTTTGCGTCTCGTTTTACTTTTGCAAATCCGTCTGACGGCTGTTCGCCCATAACGGTCATAAAGACACACGGTTTTTCTTCTTCTTCTTTTCCTTCTGGAAGCGAAGCCAGTTTTTTTGTTTCAGGAGTTTTATCGTTCTCTACTATAGAACGGTTATTTATAATTCCCACAGAGATATAACATCCTGCGAGAAAGACTGCAACGGAAATAATTCTTGTTTTCATAATAAAGGTTTTTATTGATTTGTAGGATAAAATTATCTCGTACGGCAATTCAGTTTTTCCACAAATGGTGAAACGGGCTTTTCAATTGGTGAAAGGAATAGGATAAGAGGTTAGAATTATTTTACTTTACATTGCAGAAAATATGTAATGATGAAAATAAGAGAAGCCTTATTCTTTTTGGTCTTGCTGTTCGGTATCCAAACCGTTACGGCACAGGATACTATTAAAAAGAAAGGCAAGGTGGACAAGAAGATGTATGATGTCAATCAGGCGGCTGCCGAAGTTAAAAAATCATTGTCAGAAGATGAAAACGACTTGCAGACTGCTCAAAAATATGAAGCGTTAGCCAAACAACTTTCGGCAAAAGGCGAGTACGCAAAGGCTGAAGAATATCTGAAAAAAGCCCGTGATATTTATGCCAAACGCAACAAGAAAAAAGAAACAGCGAATGCTAATCGCGGCATCGCTAAAGTTCAAGAATCGCAAAACAAGACCCAAGATGCTATCGTCAGTTATGAATCGGCCAGCCAGATTGCTACAGACAAGGTAGCTGAAAGGATAAATTATAATGATGCGGAACGGTTAAAAAATAGCACGCCAGAACAAAAGTCCGATTATATTTTATCTAATATTGATTTGTTAGAAAAAGAAGGCAAAAAAGAAGAAACGGCCGAGGCCTATCAGCAAATGGCCAAAAATAGTATTGATCGAAATGATGCCAAAGGAGCGGTTGAAAATTATAAGAAAGCATTAGAAAACGTAAAGCACAAGCCTGAAGAAGCCATCAAGATCAAGAGTGAAATTGCCAAGGTATATGCTTCGGAAAATGAATTTGACAAAGCCATAGAAATCAACAAAAAGCTTATCAACGAAGCCAAAGAGAAGAATGATTCCGAAACACAGATTGTTCAGATGCAAGAACTGGCGACAGTCTATTTTAAGCAGCAGGATGCCGAAAAAGGAATTTCGGTATTAAAAAATGCATATGAACTTGCGATCCAAAATGGCAAGACGCTCTTGGCTAAAAACAGTCTGGAGCAGTTGATAAAAGAATACAATGCCAAAGGGAACGGCGATAAAAGCATCGAATTGTATGAGAATTTCTTTGAGAACTTTGAAACCCTCATCAAATCAGATAATTCCTTAGTTGATTCTAAAGTTTTTCAGGTAACAGAAGACCGGATCAAGCACTTGGAAAAAGAACGGGCTTTAAAAGATGAATTAATCAGCAAGAAAAATACGTTTAATTATTTTCTCTTGGGTTCTGTTTTGCTGATGATCTTGCTTTTTGTTTTTATCGTAAAAGCGCTGTATTCCATCAAGACCAAAAACAAGAAAATTGCCTTGCAGTCATTACGAAGAGAAATGAATCCGCATTTTATTTTTAATAGCCTTAATTCTGTAAACCAATTTATTTCTGAAAATAACGAGCTCGAAGCCAATAAATACCTGACGTCTTATTCCAATCTGATGCGAAATATGATGGAGAATTCCAACAAAGATTTTGTTTCGCTGAATAACGAGGTAGAGCAACTAAAAAAATATTTAGACTTAGAACATTTGCGCTTCAATGAAAAATTTGATTATGAGATTACCATTGATGAAGCGTTAGATGGCGATGCGGTTTTTGTTCCCAACATGCTGTTGCAGCCACATCTGGAAAATGCAATTTGGCATGGCCTCCGCTATAAGGAAGGAAAAGGATTTTTAAAACTAGATTTCAAGCTCACGAACAATTTGATCAAAGTAACGATTGACGATAACGGAATCGGACTCAAGAAAAGCCAGGAACTAAAAACTACGAATCAAAAAGTGCATGAATCCCGTGGCGTGACCAATACGCGAGAACGAATCAGCCTTTTGAACGAGCTGTATAAAAAGAACATAACTTTCGAAATTTCAGAGAAAGAAAGCCCAGAGACAGGAACACGAGTCGAAATTAATTTTCCATTAATAGACAGAATCTGATGGTATTGCAAAAAATAAAAAGCGTCATCGTAGAAGATGAAACCGCAGCGCGGGAAGTCTTGAAAAACTACCTGCAGAAATATTGCCCGCAGATTGAGGTTGTTGGCGAAGCTCAAAATTTTAAGGAAGCCGTTCCATTGCTTCATGAAGTGCAGCCGCAATTGGTTTTTCTCGATGTGGAAATGCCGTTTGGAAATGCGTTTGATGTTTTAGAAGCCTGTAAAGACTTACGGTTTGAAACCATTTTTGTGACCGCTTTTTCAGAATATTCCCTAAAAGCTTTGAACCAAAGTGCAGCTTATTATCTGTTAAAGCCCATCAGCATTGAAGAATTGATTACCGCGGTAAACAAAGTACAGCAACATATCGTAAACCATGAGATTTTTAACCGAAATAAGATTATCGTTGAAAATTTCAAAGAAACCAAACCCGAAAAACAGCAAGTGATTCTCCCTACTTTAGAAGGTTTTGAAGTCGTGAAAATGGAAGAAATCGTGAGGCTTCGCGGCAACGGAAATTTTACCGATTTGTATCTGGCAAACGGACAGAAAAAAATGGTCTGTCGCTTTTTAAAGCATTTTACCGAAATTCTTCCTTTTCCGTTTGTACGTGTCCATAAGTCGCACATCATCAACATCAACGCTGTGAAATCCTATCATAAAGGGACAGGCGGTTATGTGACGTTGGAAGACGGCTCCGAAATCGAAATCTCTCCTAGTTATAAAGAAGAATTTCTAAAAGCTTTTAAATAGCTAAAAATCAAATTCCTCATCAATAGCCATAGAATCTACAGCGGTAGAATCTGGCGCTTTTATTCTCAAAAAGGAACGGGCCGGACCGGTAATTTCTACAGGGAAATGTTTTTGTAGCGTATCGTCTTGCGTCAGCAGTCCGCGGCGAATCATCAGGTTGGTCATGTATTCGTTTCGCTTTTCGGCAAAAGATTTCAGTTTTCCTTGGTTGTCAAATTGCCACATAAATCCTCGTGGCCTTGGAACGATGCTTGCCAAAAATAAGGATTCGTTCAAGTTCAATTGTGACGGATGTTTTCCAAAATAAAAATAAGCTGCTTCTCCGATTCCATATACATTCGGTCCCCATTCGATAATATTGAAATAAACTTCCAACATTCTTTCTTTGCTGGCAATTCGGTTGTTTTCTAAGATATACACCAAGAGAATTTCTTCCAGCTTGCGCGAAAGCGTTTTTTCTCTTGTCAAGAAAACGTTCTTGATTAACTGCATGCTGATGGTACTTGCCCCGCGCGAAAAACGTTTGGTCTTGATGTTTTTGATAATCGACTGTTTGAACGCTTCATTGATAAAACCGCGATGCGAGAAAAAGGACGGATCTTCTGAAGTGAGTACTGCTTTTCGGATATAAGGCGAAATCTGGTCCAAAGGTGTGTAGTTTGGATTTGACATTCCGACTTCAATCT
Source organism: Flavobacterium sp. N2550 (assembly GCF_025947265.1). Lineage (NCBI taxonomy): Bacteria > Pseudomonadati > Bacteroidota > Flavobacteriia > Flavobacteriales > Flavobacteriaceae > Flavobacterium > Flavobacterium sp. N2550. The sequence goes on from NZ_CP110007.1 coordinate 1,071,049, forward strand.
GCCGCTGACGAACTCCATTTATGATGGCGCGATACGCAAAATCGCTATTCAACTTGTTGAGGTTGGCTTCGCCGTATTTGGTGATTTTTAGGTCTTCTTTTTTCAGCATGCTGTCAAAAACCAATTCGCTCGGCTTCTTTTTGTTGTACAGGAATTCTAGGTTGTAACTGAAGTTTCCTTCGGCTTCCATGCCTTCAAAATTAGTAAAAAGTCCTTCGGGAAGCGAAACGATAAAATCCTGCGCTTTCATTTTCGGAATTTTCACTTTCAGGGCATAAATCTGATTTTTGTCTTCTTTTACTTTCTGATAAAAAACATATGGCTTGAATTTCATCTTGTTCAGCGTAACCGAAGAAGTGCTGTCAATCGCAATAAAATCTTCTCCAAAAAGCAGGTTGTAATTGAAATTTGCCTTTTTAATGACAACATCCTTATTGGCAATTTTTGGATGATTTACGGTAAAGTTTGCGATAGAAGTAAAGCCGTCAATATGCAATTCGCCACCGTCCATTTCGATATTAGAAACATTAAGGCGAATCGAATCGAAGCCCGCTTTCATGTTGAAACGTTCATCAACATAAGGAATTCGAATTTTGCCCGTGTCTACATTAAAAAATCGCAAGTCAGTCTTTTTATTCCTTGGATCGGCAAAGCCCTTGATTTTCCAGTTCTGCTTAAAATTATCTGCCGTGACGCCAATGGTCGTTTCTAGTTCTTTGTCTTCTAGATGTAGCTTTTTCAAATCTAGTTTTACCTTTCTCCCCATATCGTCCATGCGGAGCGAAATGTTTTCCAGATTCATGTCGGTAGGAATCAGATTCAAGGCTTGGTTTAGAAGTCGGTAGGCTTTTTCGGCATAATTTGTCTCTACATTCGTAGTGTCTTCGTTGGATTTCCGTTTCAAGAAAGCGTCGAAATTGCGGCCTTTTTCGTTTTTGACCAACTGAACAAAACCATTTTTGACATGAAGCGTTCCTAATTGCACATCACCAGTCAGCAAGCGCCAAAAGTTGATATTGGTCTTGATGCTTTCGACATTCAGCAAAGTGTCCGCGTTTTTCGGAATCAGAAGTACATTCTCTAGAGCAACTCCCGAAAAACCTTCGAACGATGCTTTTTTAATGGAAAAATTGCTGTCGTAATCTCGTTCCATCTTGTCAGAAACTTTTGCGACAGCTTTTTGCAGTATGGAATTTCTAAAAATAAAAAATGTGCCTATGGAAAGCACAAAAAGCACGCCTATGATTTTTGCAGCGAGGATTGCTTTTTGTTTTCTGGATCTCATTGAGGATTTGTGGTTGGTTTAAAAAACAAATATAACGATTAATGGAAAACCAATAGTTAAATAGCGGTAATTAACAGCATTCCTCACTACTAAGCTAGCCAAATAATTCGCTTACTACATCTTCGATTTTTGAAACTAGACGGATTTTTATAAACGTATTTTTGAGCGTAATCTTATTGTATTTTGAAACGAAAATGGTAGAAAAGCCTAATTTTTCTGCTTCTTGGATTCTTTGGTCAACGCGATTGACGGGACGAATTTCTCCTGAAAGTCCTACTTCGCCAGCAAAGCAGAAATCTTTTCCAACGGGAATATCTTCGTTAGAAGAAAGAATCGCGGCCACGACAGCCAAGTCAATGGCAGGATCATCAACAGAAATACCTCCGGTAACGTTCAAGAAAACATCTTTGGCGCCTAAGCGGAAGCCAGCTCTTTTTTCCAATACGGCCAAAATCATGTTTAGTCGCTTGGCGTTATAGCCTGTAGTACTTCGTTGTGGCGTTCCATAAACAGCAGTGCTGACCAGTGCTTGGATTTCAATCATCAATGGGCGCATGCCTTCAAGCGTTGTTGCAATTGCAGTTCCCGAAAGTTCTTCTTCTTTATGAGAAATCAAGATTTCAGAAGGATTTGAGACCTCCCTTAAGCCGGAGCCTTGCATTTCGTAGATTCCTAATTCTGCCGTAGAACCGAAACGGTTTTTAAGCGAACGCAAGATTCTGTAGATATGATTTCTGTCGCCTTCAAACTGCAAGACAGTATCAACCATATGTTCTAGGATTTTCGGTCCAGCGATGTTTCCGTCTTTCGTAATATGTCCGATCAAGATGACCGGAATATTGGTTTCTTTGGCAAATTTGATCAGTTCGGCAGTGGTTTCCCGAATCTGTGAAATGCTTCCAGCAGAAGACTCAATATAATCGGTATGAAGCGTTTGTATGGAATCGATAATGACGATTTCTGGCTCGATGGCTTCAATCTGCTTGAAAATATTTTGCGTTTTTGTTTCGGTAAGGATATAGCAGTTGTCGCTTAACGGATTGATTCTTTCGGCACGCATTTTTATCTGCTTCTGGCTTTCTTCGCCGGAAACGTACAACGTTCGATAAGGTAATTTTAGAGAAATTTGCAAAAGCAACGTACTTTTTCCAATACCAGGTTCGCCTCCTAAAAGAATTAAAGAGCCAGGAACAATACCGCCGCCTAGAACACGGTTTAATTCTCCGTCTCTAGTGTCCATGCGGACTTCTTCGGTGCTGTCGATTTCATGGATTTTTAACGGCTTCGTAACTCTTTTTGAATCAGGCGAAGGCGTGCTTTTCCAATCTTTCTTGTCTTCTTTTTGGATTATTTCTTCGGCAATCGTATTCCATTCCTTGCAGGAATTGCATTGGCCTTGCCACTTCGAATATTGGGCGCCGCAGTTTTGGCAGAAAAAAGTCGTTTTTATTTTTGACATATATTTATTTGCTCTTCATTTCATCTGCTTTTTCAAGCATCATGTCTTTTGTCAGGTCGCCAATTTCATTTTTTGTGTAAGCGTTTTGGTACGATTTGAAAGCACGTTTGAAATCTCCAGTGTGCTCATACATCATGCCCATCTCATAATCGGCAAGCATTGCTTTAGGGTAGCTTTTTCTAGCCATGGCAGATAATTTTTCAAATTCAGCATAGGCTTTGTTTTTTAGAATAGCCGCTTCAATTGCCTTAAAGTCATTAACACGAATCGGCATCTTTATTCCTAAAGATTTTTCGATAATTTCATATTTATTAGCCAAATAATCAGCATAACCGCTTGGAAGCGTTGCAATTTTTTCTTGGAATTCTACAGTAGAAATAGGTTGGTAGGCAGAGAATATCTGGTACAGCGCATTTGGAACTGCAGGAAGCACTAAAGAATAATGCGTAGCATTTTTGAATTCGTCAAAACGATAATTAACATTCGGGTTGCTCATCTTTCTGATGTTTTCATCAAGCTCCTTGATTTTTTTCTGCATTTTTTTCAAATCGCCATCGGCTGTTGCTTGGTAATAGAAAATCGGCTGTTTGAATGTAGCAAGGCGTTCCGCAATTCGGGTTTCCATTTCTGGAGCAAATTCAGGGCTTAAGGAAATATAGGCATTAAAAACAGGCTGGTCTTTGTAAAGATAAAAGTTCAAAAATCCAGCGGTGGTGTCATGTCCGGCAATAACCCTGAAAGGAGCGATCCTATATTTTTTTTCTAATGCAGGAATCAATTCAGAGCCAATAAATTCGTAGAAACGAGAACCGCCTTCTTCTGGCAATCCAGTTTCTTTATCGAATTGGCTGTCGTTGAAACGTTCGCCGTTTTTGTTTTGGCTGATTCCAACGATGATTACCGGCGGCAGATCGTCCCAATAATTAGCATAGGACAAAGCGCCTGAGAAGGCATCAAAAAGATATTCTCCATCGAGGAGTATTAGGAGCGGAAATTTTCTATCAGGTTCTTTTTCATAAGCAGGCGGAAGGGAAATCATGATCTGGCGCGTACCGTTTAGTTTTTCAGATTTTACTTCTTCAACACTTTTTTGGGCGAATAGGCTAAAAGAAAAAATGCAAAAAGCAGCAGTTATGAAGTTTTTCATTGCGAGGGTTTTTGGTTAGTTAGCATAGAGACAAGAGGTCTCTAAATAGGAAAGCAAGATAATAATTTATTTTTTCCTATTGAGGATCGGCAAAAGCAAAAACGAAAGTCCGCCTAAAATAATTATTTGCACGGTTTGTGACGTCCAGATAATCCAGCCGAAAGCAGTTCCCACTTCTTTTGGGATTCCGTACAACGCTAAAATTCCGGCAATTAGCACAGGAAAAACGCCAAAGCCTCCGTTTGAGAAAGAAATAGCCAAGCTTCCGATTACGAAAGCGGTTACCACAACGCCAAAACTGATGTCGCTTGTTTCTTGTAAAGCAAAAATAGCGGTATAGAAAGTCAATACATACCCAATCCAGATGATAGCGGTATAAAACAGAAAGGACCATTTTTTTTCCATTCTCCAAACGCTCAAGAGACCTTCTGTCAATCCAGAAATTTTTCCTTTGATCATCAGGATCCATTTGGATTTTGAGTAGACAAAAAGAAGAATGGCGGAAAGGAAAATCACAAAAGCCACAATTCCGTAAATCAATAATTTTTCTACAGGAATCGTATTTAAAAGGAAGGTTTTTAAGACTTCAAACTGCAATAAGACGGCAGTCGCGATGAATAACAAAAGGATAATGAAATCGACGACTCTTTCGGCAATAATGCTTCCGAAAGCCTTGTCAAAAGGAATGTCTTCGTATTTTTTTAATACCAAAGCTCTGGAAACTTCTCCCGATCTTGGTATCGTCATGTTCATAAAGTAAGCAATCCAAACGGCCATGAAATTATTTTTGAACGGAGAATGGTATCCCATGTGTTCTAGCATAAATCTCCAGCGATAGGCTCTGGCAGCATGGCTGATGAATCCGAAAATCAGGGCGATAAAAATATAAGTGTAATCGGCATTTCGGAAGTAGCTCTTCATTTCCTCCAATTGTTCGGGGGTAAATGAATTATAGGTGTATATAGTCAAAAAAACTCCCAATAGAATTGGGAGCAGGATGGATAGTATTTTGCTGATTTTTTTCTTCAAAAGACTTTTAGGTTAAGGAGTTATCCTTTTCATTAGGGAAAACGAGCGTCGGTTTGAAAGTCTTGGCTTCTTCAAAATCTAAAATTCCGTAGGAAATGATGATGATGATGTCGCCTTTTTGTACCATTCTCGCCGCAGGGCCATTTAGGGTAATCTCGCCGCTGTTTCTGTTTCCTTTGATCGCGTAAGTTTCTAGTCGCGCGCCATTATTGATGTTTACAATAGAAACTTTTTCTCCTTCAACAATATTGGAGGCTTCCATCAACGCTTCGTCGATCGTGATACTTCCAATGTAGTTTAAATCTGCTCCAGTTACCGTAACACGGTGAATCTTGGACTTAACAACTTGAATTTGCATGGTGCAAAGGTAATTATTTTTTAATTTAATGAAATATTATCTATCAAGCGGATACTGTTAATAAAAACAGCAATGAAAGCGCGGTATTTTTTACTGTTATCTTTTTCTTGTATCGGCAGTAATTGGTCTTCGTCTGCAATCTGAAAATACTCCAGCTTGAACTCTGGATTTTTTTTAAAAACGCTTTCAACCCAGTTGGTAACTTCTTTTGCACTTTCCGTGCCAAACTTTTCTTTGGCAGTTTTTAAGGTCTTGTATATCAGGGAAGCATCTTCTCTTTGTTGTGCAGAAAGTCTTTCATTTCGAGAGCTCATGGCTAGTCCGTTTTGTTCTCTGAATATAGGGCAGCCTATAACATTCACGGGCATTTGATGCTTTTCGACCATTTTTTTTACGATCTGCAGTTGCTGAAAATCTTTTTCTCCAAAATAGGCATTGGTAGGATGTACGATTTCAAAAAGGCGCTTGACAATTGTGCCGACACCGTCAAAATGTCCTGGTCGGTGCTCGCCTTCCATCTGGTTTTCTAATCCGTCGAAATTGAAAGAGGCAGATACGGTATTCCCGTTGTAGATATCCTCAACGCTAGGAGCAAAAACCAAAACCTCTTTGCTAACGTTTTCGATTTTTTGAGTGTCTTTTTCTAAAGTCCTTGGATATTTTTCTAAATCTTCAGCATTATTGAATTGGGTAGGATTTACAAAAATACTGACCACCGTTACTTGGTTTTCGCCAAGTGATTTTTCAATCAGTGACAAGTGTCCTTGGTGCAGTGCGCCCATTGTTGGAACAAACCCGATTGTCGTATTTTCTTTGGCAACCGACTTTAAATGGTTTTTGAGATCTTCTTGTCTGTTGAAAATGAGCATCAGCTTAAGATTAAATTGAGTGCAAACTTACCATTTTTGTTAATAACTGCATAAATTTTTGTAATTTTGCATGTTTTTATATGCAATAAATAAAGTTCAAAACAATATGGAGGATAAGAGGATATTGTATGTATCATCTGAGGTAGTACCTTACTTGGCTGAAAATGAAGTATCTATAATGTCATATGACGTTCCGAAAATGATCAATGATCAAGGGGGGCAGATTAGGATTTTTATGCCACGATATGGAAACATAAATGAAAGAAGGCATCAGCTGCATGAAGTTATACGTCTTTCTGGAATGAATCTGGTGGTAAATGATTTGGACATGCCGCTGATTATTAAGGTAGCTTCTATACCGAAAGAAAGAATCCAGGTTTATTTTATCGATAATGACGAGTATTTCAAGCGCAAAGCTACTTTTACGGACGAAGAAGGAGTTTTGTATCCGGATAACGACGAAAGAGCGATCTTTTTTGCAAAAGGAGTGGTTGAGACGGTAAAAAAACTAAACTGGGTTCCAGATATTATCCACGTTCATGGCTGGCTGGCTGGAATGCTTCCGATTTATATGAAGCACTATTATAAAGATGAGGCTTTGTTTTCTGAAACAAAAATAGTCACATCGGTTTACAGCCAAGGTTTTGAAGGAAACTTGGACATGGAAATGATGAAAAAAGTAGCTTTTGACGGTATTCCAAATGAATCGATCGAGCACTTGGCGGAGCCAAATTATGAGAACATAATCAAGGCTTCTGTTATGCACTCAGACGCTGTCATTATTGCTTCGGATGACCTGTCTCCAAGTTTAACAAAATTTATAGAATCATCGGGAAAACCTTTTTTACCTTTCGCCCCGAAAGATAAGTTTGCAGAAGCTTATACTAATTTCTATAGAAATCAAGTTTTATAAAAAACATTACTAAAAATATGCTTAATAATTCAATCTTTAAGAAGGTTCTTTTTCTTGTCATGGGCCTTGGATTTCTGCTTTCTTGCGACAGCGAATACAATTCCATAGGTGCGGACATTGTGGATGATAATGATCATTTTGGATTCATAAAAAATGACGCTTCTTCAATTGTTGCATTCAATCAAAAAACAGGCGCTGTCCAAACAAATAATCTTTCTGTAAATCCATTAGGCGTATTTGATAGTGGTATTTTCGGAAAAACTACAGCAAATTTTGTTACGCAAGTAGAGCTAAAAAGCGAAAATCCTAAATTTAGGGATGTACCTTCCTCAGCAAAGATAAAATCAGTAGTCTTGAACATACCTTATTATACTACTTTCCTTAAGACAGAAACTGATGGTAGCAACAAGTATGAGCTTGATTCTGTTTACGGGAATATCGCCAATAAAATAAAACTGGGCGTTTATGAAAACGGCTATTATTTAAGAGATTTTGATCCAAACGGCGGTTTTGTTGATGCGCAGAAATTCTATTCTGACCAAAATGCTGTTTTTAACAGTGTCAAAGGAGCAAGATTAAACGATTCTTCAGATTTAAGCCAGAACGATCAATTTGCGTTCAGTCCGTTAGAACATGTGATCCAGCCAGAAGAAGAAGGCGGTGATATAGTAAGAGAACTTCCGAGCATGAAGCTGAACTTAAACAAAGATTTTTTCTATAATAAATTGATCGCGTCTAGCGGCAACTTGGTAAACAATAACGTTTTTAAAAATCATTTTAAAGGATTGTATTTCCAAGTAGAAGAAATTTCAGGCAGCGCTTTGGCTTTGTTGGATTTTTCAAAAGGAACCATCACCATGACGTATGAAGATAAGAAAATAAAAATCGTAAACGGTGAAGAAGTTGATGATGGTGTTGAAGAAAAAACACTTGTTCTTAACTTAAAAGGAAACACGGTAAGCTTGTTGGATAATGCCTCTACAAGCGCCAGCCAAACGTATGATAATATAGTAGGTAATCCGGTAACAGGAGATCAAAAATTATATTTGAAAGGCGGAAATGGTTCTGTAGCGATGATTGATTTGTTCGGAGGTGGCGAATCTGCTGAATTAGAAGCGCTGAGAACTGAAGCAATTTCGAATAACTGGCTTATCAATGAAGCCAACTTGGTTTTTTATGTCGATCAGCCTACAATGACGAATAATACGGATCCGAATAGGATTTATGTGTATAACGCAAAAGATAACATTCCATTGGTAGATTATCTTTTTGATACGTCAAATGGTGGAGGAAAAACTAAATATTCGAAAGTAACTTTTGGCGGAATTGTCAAGCTGACAGGAAATGCTGACGATACAAATAGAAAAGGAATTCAATATAAGGTCAGGATTACAGAACACATTAAAAGAGTATTGCTTAAAGACTCTACCAACGTAAGATTGGGTGTTTCTGTAACCGAAGATATTGTTAAATCAACTAGCGTGGCATTGCGAACGCCTTCACCGGCTTTCAAAAAAGTGCCTTTCTCTTCAGTAATGAGTCCGCTTGGAACAGTTCTTTTTGGAAGTGCTCCGGTACCATCTAATGAAAACAAGAGATTAAAGCTTGAAATTTATTACACTAAGCCTAACTAATACGATAAAATTATGTGTGGAATCGTTGGATATATTGGTCATAGAGATGCATATCCTATTATCATAAAAGGACTAAAAAGATTAGAATACAGAGGTTACGATAGTGCAGGGATTATGCTATATGATGGCGAGTCCATGAAAGTATCGAAGACAAAAGGAAAAGTGTCTGACCTTGAAGAAAAAGCAAAAGAAATTTCCACAAACGGAAATATCGGAATCGGCCATACGCGTTGGGCGACACATGGTGTCCCGAATGATGTGAATTCACATCCGCATCTTTCCAATTCAGGAGATTTGGCAATCATCCATAACGGAATCATCGAAAATTATGAGCCGTTAAAAAAAGAGCTGATCAAGAGAGGCTATGTTTTCAAATCGGATACCGATACCGAAGTCTTGGTAAATCTTATCGAAGACGTTCAGAAAAAAGACAAACTAAAATTAGGAAAAGCAGTTCAGATTGCCTTGAACCAGGTAGTAGGAGCCTATGCGATAGCTGTTTTTGATGTAAAAAAACCAGACGAAATCGTTGTGGCCCGTTTGGGAAGCCCTTTGGCTATCGGAATAGGTGAAGATGAATTCTTCATCGCTTCTGATGCTTCTCCATTTATCGAATATACTTCCAATGCTATTTACTTGGAAGATGAAGAGATGGCTATTGTTAGAAAGAACAAATCCATCAAAGTAAGAAAAATCAAAGATGATTCTTTGGTAGATCCTTATGTTCAAGAGCTTCAGATGAATCTTGAGCAGATTGAAAAAGGAGGCTACGAGCATTTTATGTTGAAAGAAATCTATGAGCAGCCAAGCGTAATCAAGGATACCTATAGAGGAAGACTTCTGGCCAACAAAGGAATCATCCAAATGGCCGGTATTGAAGATAATCTTGAAAAATTCCTCAATGCAGAAAGAATTATCATTGTAGCTTGTGGAACTTCATGGCATGCCGGATTGGTTGCAGAGTATATTTTTGAAGAATTTGCAAGAATCCCGGTTGAAGTAGAATATGCCTCAGAATTTAGATACAGAAACCCAATCATCAACCCAAAAGATGTAGTTATCGCTATTTCGCAATCAGGTGAAACGGCAGATACGCTTGCAGCGATTAAGTTGGCGAAAGAAAGAGGAGCTTTTGTCTTTGGAGTATGTAACGTAGTGGGTTCGTCTATTTCGCGCGAGACACACGCAGGTGCTTATACGCACGCTGGTCCAGAAATCGGAGTAGCTTCAACAAAAGCATTTACGACTCAAATTACAATTCTGACATTGATATCGCTTCGTTTGGCTAAAGCAAAAGGAACTTTATCTAATTCAGATTTCCACAGATACCTTCAAGAATTAGAGGTTATTCCTGAAAAAGTAGCCGAAGCGCTTGCTACAAATGATATTGCAAAAACTATTGCTTCTATTTATAAAGACGCTCCAAACTGTCTTTATCTAGGAAGAGGTTATAATTTCCCAGTGGCATTAGAAGGCGCCTTAAAGCTAAAAGAGATATCGTATATCCATGCTGAAGGCTATCCTGCGGCAGAAATGAAACACGGTCCGATTGCCTTGATTGACGAAAAAATGCCAGTTATTGTAATTGCTCCAAAACAAGGACACTATGATAAAGTTGTCAGCAATATTCAGGAAATTAAATCTAGAAGCGGTAAAATTATCGCTGTGGTTACAAAAGGCGATACGCAAGTAAGAGAATTAGCTGATCATGTAATCGAAATTCCAGATACTGCAGAAGCGCTGACTCCGTTATTGACTACAATTCCGTTGCAACTATTATCTTACCACATTGCTGTCATGAGAGGATGTAATGTCGACCAGCCTAGGAACTTAGCAAAATCTGTGACTGTAGAATAGACAGTATTTTATAAAAAATATTATTAAAAGCGAGAAATTTTCTCGCTTTTTTTATTGATATCAAATTTATTTGTACTTTGGCTATATAAACTAACAAATTCAAACCATGAGAGTGTATTTTATTATTTTGTCATTGCTATTCTGTGGAGTCACCTTTGCCCAGAATTCAATTTCAGGAGTCGTTACTGATGAAACGAATCAGCCCCTTCCTGGAGTAAGCATTAAGGTAGTTGGAGAGTCGACATCTACAGTGACAGATGTTGAAGGAAAGTTCCTTCTGAAGCCAACAAAGCAACCCCCGTACAATGTTGAGATTTCAAGCGTTGGTTATGCTACGCAATCGATTGAAGTCAAAACATCAGGACAAAAATTAGAAGTACAGCTTTTAAGCCAAGATATTAATCTTGACGAAATCGTAGTGTCGGCTTCTAGAACACCGGAAAGAATTCTTGAATCTCCCGTAACCATTGAAAGAATGGGAATTAAGGATGTAAAGAACACTTCTTCGGCAACTTTCTATGATGGTTTGGAAAACCTTAAAGAGGTTCACTTCAACACCAGCAGCTTGTCGTTCAAATCCATCAATACTAGAGGATTTGCTACGGTGGCTAACACGCGTTTCATGCAGCTGGTTGATGGAATGGACAACTCTTCGCCAGCATTGAATTTTGTTTTAGGAAACTTGATCGGACTTTCTGAGCTGGATGTTCAGAGTGTTGAGTTGCTTCCAGGAGCTTCTTCAGCTTTGTATGGTGCCAATGCCTTCAACGGAATCTTATTTATGAACAGTAGAAGTCCTTTTGACCATGAAGGCATCAGTTTCTATGCAAGATATGGTAAGACCAACCAAAAGCTGGCCGGAACAAATGATTATTATGATTTTGGTATTCGCGTGGCCCACAAATTCTCTGATGTTTTTGCAGCCAAAGCGAATTTTACATATTTAAAAGCGACCGAATGGATTGCTGGTGATGAAAGAAGTATGACTAATGGCGGACTTGGCCATGGAATCAACCAGAACTATGACGGTTTGAATATTTATGGTGATGAGGTGACTACGTTTATTCCAAACGTAGGACAAGTGAGCAGAACAGGTTATTATGAAGAAGATATCAACGATAACTCTATCGAAAGCGTAAAAGCAGATTTTTCTTTGCATTTCAAGCCAATGAAAGATGATTTCGAAGTAATCCTGCAACATAAAGTAGGTATCGGAAGCACTATCTATCAAGGAGCAAACAGATACAGATTGGAAGACTTTATCATGCAACAAAGCAAAATAGAAATTAAAAACAGAAACTTCTTTGTACGTGCTTATATGACAACTGAAGATGCTGGTAATTCTTATGATATGCGTTTTGCAGCGTGGAATGTCAACAGAGCATGGAAGACCGACCAAGAATGGTTTACAAACTATGCAACAGCTTACCAACTTTCAAGTGCTGTTATGGGGGCAAATACAACCCAGGCTGCTGGAATTGCAAGACAATTTGCAGACTATAATCAATTGCCTGCTGCGCTTGCTGGCTTGCCACAATTTGCAGTTCAGCCAACAGGAGGTCCACGATTTATGCCGGGTTCGCCTGAATTCAACAATGCTTTAGCAACAGTTATTCAAAATCCTGACCTGACTAAAGGAGCAAGATTTATAGACCAGTCACAATTGTACCATGCGGATGCAAACTATAACTTTAAAGAACTTATTGACATTGCAGAAATCCAAGTAGGTGGATCTTTCAGAAAATATAAGTTAGATTCTCAAGGAACAATCTTTACAGATTTTGACGGGCCTATCAAATATGACGAGTATGGTATTTATACCCAAGTTCAAAAGAAATTCATGGAAGACAGGTTGAAATTTACAGGATCTATCCGTTATGATAAATCACAAAACTTCGACGGACAGTATTCTCCAAGAATATCATTTGTGTATTCTGCTGGCGAAAGAAAAAATCACAATTTCAGAGTGTCATTCCAAACAGGTTTCAGAAACCCAACCACTCAAGATCAATACATTGGTTTGGATTTAGGGCCATTTGCTTTAGTAGGTTCTGCTGAAGACAACCTTGACCGTTACGTAGAGACGATGAACGTAAGTGCGGCGGGACAAGCTTTAGGAGCTCCAGCTACTGTTACTTTATCAGGAAGAGATGCATACAATTCTGCTGTATATTCTGTACCTTCAGTTCAAGCGTTCTCATTATCTCAAAATCCTGCCGATTTAGAAATCGTGAACATCAAGCTAGTAAAACCGGAACAAGTTAAGGCTTTCGAGGTAGGATATAAATCAGTTACTGAAAATGGAATTGCAGTCGATTTGAATGCGTATTACAACATTTATAATGATTTCATGAGCACTTCTCGTGTAATCAGACCTTATTATGGAGAAGTTGGAGCTGATTTGGCAAATCCAAATGTTCTTTTAGGATTGCAAGCTTTGTCAAACGGAGACCGTAGAGTATACCAAGTTTACACGAACACGACTGAAGATGTAACTTCTTTCGGATTCGGTGTAGGATTGTCTAAAAAAATCTACAAAGATTTTGAATTCGGAATCAACTACAACCATGCACAATTTGATTTTGACCAAGCAAAAGATCCTTCTTTCATAGCAGGTTTCAATACGCCTAAACATAGAGTGAAAGCGTCTCTTGGTAATCAAAATTTGTTCAAGAATTTTGGATTCAACTTTAATGCAAGATGGAGCGACGAATATCTATGGCAGTCTTCTTTTGCCGACGGTATGATTCCAGCAGTAACTGTTTTTGATGCTCAGATGAATTATGCAGTTCCGTCTATGAAATCAGTATTCAAAATAAGCGCATCGAATCTTTTCGGAAACGATTACCTTCAAGTTATCGGAGCAGGAAGAATTGGACAGCAATATCTAGTTTCTTGGATTATCAATCCTTAAATTAAGACTAACGTTATAAAAATAATATTATGATAAAAAATTTCAAATGGTTGCTCTTTGCTTCTTTAAGCTTGAGTATTGCCTGTTCAGATGATGATTCGGAGTCTACAGAAATTCCGGTATCGCCAGGATCTGCTGATTTTTCAAAATATGTTGCCTTAGGAGATTCGTTTGCGGCGGGTTATAGTGATAACGCTCTTTTCAAAAGAGGTCAAGAAAATTCATATCCTAGCTTTTTAGCACAGCAATTCGCATTAGTAGGAGGTGGAGATTTCACCGTGCCTTACATGGTTGATAATGTTGGAGGATTTTCATTAGGCGGAAACCAGGTGCCTCAATTCCCTACAAGGTTGTATTTTAACGGTGTAGGACCTGTAAATGTTTCAGGTGTTTCGGGCACGGCAATAACAGATCAGTTAACAGGAACGTATAACAATATGGGGGTTCCGGGATCGAAAAGCTTCCACCTGACTATAGCTGGATACGGTGCGGCAAATCCTTATTTTGGAAGATTTGACTCTTCAGCAGCAGCTTCTGTTATAGGCGATGCGGTTGCTCAGAATCCGACATTTTTCTCCTTATGGATTGGAGGAAATGATGTCTTAAGCTATGCTATTTCTGGAGGTGTTGGTGTTAATCGCACAGGAAACTTGGATCCTTCTACGTATGGTTCTAATGATATCACAGACCCTACTGTTTTTGATAATGTATATAATGGTCTTGTTACAGCTTTGACGGCGAATGGCGCTAAAGGAGTTGTTGCTAATCTTCCTTATATCAATACACTTCCATATTTCACGACAGTTCCTTACAATCCGGTTCCGCTAGATGCAGCTACGGCTAACCAATTGAATACACAATTGTTAGGTCCAGTAAAACAAATACTGACTGCTCTTGGGCAGGGAGATCGTTTGACAACGTTAACAGCAGGAACTTCAAATCCGTTGCTGATTAAAGATGAATCTTTAGTAGACTATTCTGCTCAAATCACGGGCGCTTTAATTGGTGCTGGTGTTCCGGCTCCACAGGCAGGCTTAATGGGCAGCTTATACGGACAAGCACGACATGCCAAAAAACTAGCCAACGGAAGCTTTGTGGATTACATTCTATTGCCAACGCGTACAATTATCGGAACGCCACAAGCAGGAGTTCCAGCTCCTTTTAATACAATTGGAGTTACCTATCCGTTGCAAGATGGTTCTGTGTTGACGAATGCTGAAGTAGGAGAAGTAAGAGTAGCTACTGATGCTTACAATATCACAATTCAAAACGCAGCAAATGCAAAAGGCTTGGCATTGGTAGATACAAAAGCAATAATGAGCCAGTTGTTGAACGGAGGAATCCGTTTCGGCAACCACCATTTAACGGCTACTTATGTGACCGGTGGTGCTTTCTCTCTAGATGGTATCCATCCTTCAGCAAGAGGTTATGCTTTTATAGCAAATGAATTCCTAAAATCAATAAGCGCGACCTATGGTTCTTCTATGCCGGCTATTAATATAGGAAACTACCCGATCCAATATCCACAATCTTTAAATTAAGGTTATACTCATAAAAAAAGCCATTATGTGAAAGCATAATGGCTTTTTTTGTTTTTAATAATTCTGCATACTTATTGTCTTGCTGCTCATTAAACAGACAATCCTATATTTTTTTCGTATTTTTTTATAAAAACATTATTAAATTTTCATTTTTAAAACTATCTTTGCGCTCTGAAAAAAGAGGTGTTTTTCATAAACCTAAATAGCTATTTAATAAATACATAAGTAATGTCAAAAGTAATAGGAAAAGTTGCTCAAATCATTGGTCCAGTAGTTGACGTAGTTTTCAACGGTAAGGATGTTGAACTTCCAAAAATTTATGATTCATTAGAAATCACTAAAAAAGACGGTACATTATTAGTACTTGAAGTACAATCTCACATTGGAGAAAACACTGTTCGTACAATCTCAATGGACTCTACAGATGGTTTAAGCAGAGGCTATGAAGTTGTTGGTACAGGAAACCCAATCAAAATGCCAATCGGTCCAGATGTTTACGGTCGTTTATTCAACGTAATCGGAGATGCTATCGATGGTTTGGGAGATTTGCCAAAAACTGGTGAAAACGGATTGTCTATTCACCGTCAAGCACCAAAATTCGAAGATTTATCTACATCTTCTGAAGTTTTATTCACAGGTATCAAAGTAATCGATTTGATCGAGCCTTATGCAAAAGGAGGAAAAATTGGATTATTCGGTGGTGCTGGTGTTGGTAAAACAGTATTGATTCAGGAGTTGATTAACAATATTGCAAAAGGTCACGGTGGTCTTTCTGTATTCGCAGGAGTAGGTGAAAGAACACGTGAAGGAAATGACTTGCTTCGTGAGATGTTAGAGTCAGGAATTATCAAATACGGAGAAGAATTCATGCACTCTATGGAAAATGGAGGATGGGATTTGTCTAAAGTTGATAAATTAGGAATGAGAGAGTCTAAAGCTACTTTCGTTTTCGGTCAGATGAATGAGCCACCAGGAGCTCGTGCTCGTGTAGCACTTTCTGGACTTTCTATCGCTGAATACTTCCGTGATGGAGCGGGTTCTGATCAAGGAAAAGACGTTCTTTTCTTCGTTGATAACATCTTCCGTTTTACACAAGCTGGTTCTGAGGTGTCTGCACTTTTAGGACGTATGCCATCTGCGGTAGGTTACCAACCAACATTAGCAACAGAAATGGGTGCGATGCAAGAGCGTATCACATCAACAAATAAAGGATCTATTACATCGGTACAGGCGGTTTACGTTCCTGCGGATGACTTAACGGATCCAGCACCGGCAACAACATTTGCCCACTTAGATGCAACAACAGTATTGTCTCGTAAAATTGCTGAGTTAGGTATCTATCCTGCAGTAGATCCATTGGATTCTACTTCAAGAATCTTGACACCACATATCTTAGGTGATGAGCACTACAACTGTGCACAAAGAGTAAAAGAAATTCTTCAAAAATACAAACAATTACAAGATATCATAGCGATTCTTGGTATGGAAGAGCTTTCTGAAGAAGATAAACTATCAGTTTCTAGAGCTCGTCGTGTACAACGTTTCTTGTCTCAGCCATTCCACGTAGCAGAGCAGTTTACAGGTATCCCTGGAGTTTTGGTTGATATTAAAGATACTATCAAAGGATTCAACATGATCATTGATGGAGAATTAGACCACCTTCCAGAAGCGGCTTTCAACTTGAAAGGAACTATCGAAGATGCTATCGAAGCTGGACAAAAAATGTTAGCTGAAGCTTAATATTTAATAGCTTAAAGCCTAAAGCTTAAAGCCTAAAGCAAAAAAAAATGTATTTAGAAATTATATCGCCAGAAGCAAAATTATTTTCAGGACCTGTAACTTCGGTTACTGTTCCAGGAATTGACGGAGAATTCCAAATGCTGAACCATCACGCCGCAATTATTTCCATCTTGGCAAAAGGGGATATCAAGATTGCTGCTGACAGCTTTACTTTTCCAAAAGAAGCAGAAGGCAAGTTCTTTTTAGGAGATGACAAAAAATACCATTTGCCTATCGAATCGGGAACTTTAGAAATGAACGACAATAAAATCAACATTCTAGTAGAGTAGTCTGATTTTATTCCAATAAAAAAGCCTGGCAGTAATGCTGGGCTTTTTTATTTTGTATTAGAAAAGCCTTCTTCCAAACAAAAACAAAAGTTGCTTACATTTGCCCCATATGAAACGATTTCCACTCTCTTTATCACACAAAATCGAGCAGCGAGTACAAAGCAATTCGTTTAGAATATTGCCAGAACCAAACGATTTAGTCGATTTTGCCTCGAATGATTATTTAGGATTCTCAAAATCTGAGGCCATCTTTAATCAAACGCATCAATACCTTTTGAATCATCGGATAATCAAAAATGGCGCTACGGGTTCTCGTCTCTTATCCGGAAATCACATCGTTTACAAAGAATCGGAAGAATATATTGCTCAATTCCATGAAGCAGAAACAGCGCTCCTGTTTAATTCTGGATACGATGCCAATGTCGGTTTTTTTAGTGCTGTGCCGCAACGCAACGATATTATCTTGTATGACGAATACAGCCATGCTTCCATTCGAGACGGCATTCGGCTTTCTAATGCGAAATCCTTTAAATTTCAGCATAACGATCTAGAAGATTTAGAAGCTTTGGTTTTTAAATACAAGTCCGACAAATCCGAAATTTATATTGTGACGGAATCTGTTTTTTCTATGGACGGCGATTCGCCTGATCTCGAAAAGCTCGCTGCACTATCAGAAAATAATGGCTGTTATTTGGTTATTGATGAAGCTCATGCGTTAGGCGTTTTCGGAGAAAAAGGACAAGGACTCATTCAGGATCTCAACCTACAAGACAAAGTTTTTGCCAGACTTATGACTTTCGGAAAAGGATTGGGCTGCCATGGCGCCGCCATTTTAGGGACGCCGGATTTGAAAGACTATCTTGTCAACTTTGCAAGAAGCTTTATCTATACGACAGCCTTATCGCCACATTCTGTAGCAGGAATTTTAACCGCCTATAAAAATCTAGAAGCCCAGAAATCAGAAATCCAAAATCTGAAAGAAAACATCCTTTATTTCAATCAAGAAAAGCAGCGGATAGGATTAAAACAAATCTTTGTCCGAAATAAATCAGCGATTCAATCTGCCATATTGCCCGGCAATGAAAAAGTAAAAGCAATTGCTAAAAAACTGCAGGAAAACGGATTTGACGTAAAGGCTATTCTTTCGCCGACAGTTCCAGAAAATCAAGAACGACTGCGTTTCTGCCTGCATAGTTTTAATTCCAAAGAAGAAATTACCAATGTTTTAGAAATGCTTGCTAGGTTTTTATTCTAGGCCTTCGAGGCTTGAACCAATGCGTATCCTCTTCACCGAACAAATAAGCGTAGGGCTCCGTATCGGGACTCAATTCAAATAGCTTTTTCAAGATCGCAATTGTCGGGATGATTAAGATCATTCCTACTACTCCCCAAATGGCACCTCCAATCAATAATCCTAAAAAGGTAACAAAGGCATTCAGGTTTACATTCGCTCCCGTAATTTTTGGTGTCAGAAAACTGCTTTCCATAAACTGGATTAACGTAAAGGCGACGACTACCGCAAGAGGATAGAACAGACTGTCTTTGGTTAGCAAAGCAAAAGTAAAAGGCATCAGGGCGCCTACAAAAGGACCTACATACGGGATGATGTTCAAAAGTCCGGCAATCATGCCAAAAAAGATAGCATGCTTGATTCCTAAAGCAAACAATACGGCTGTATTCACGATTCCTAAAATAATCATTACTTTTCCAGCACCGATAATATAAGCATGAACAATCCTTCGGATCGAAACCATATGTTCTATAAGCACTTTATTTCGTTGTTTTTCGAATACTTTCGTGACAAAAACAGCCAGATGATCTCTATAAATCAATAAGAAAAAGATAAAAACAGGCAGAAGGATAATGTTAGATAACGTTCCGATTGTCGTAAAAAGCATTTCAGAGATATTCGTATTTCCTGATTGAACGAGCGCCATTATTTTCTTTATTTCAAAACCATTTCCCATACCCATATCAAGCCCTATGAATTGCTCGATGCTCGTATTTATTTTTATGGCAAACTTGTTCAGGCTTTCTTCCATGTTCATCTCCACATCGTTTGTAAAGGTCTGCAGCTGCGTGACAATAAAGTATATGAGCCCCAGCGTCAGCAAAATAATAATAAGAAGCGCGATAAAAGCACTCAACGATCTTGGGATTTTCCATTGTTCTAAGCGATTGCAGAAAGAAGTCATCAGCATAGCGATATAACCCGAAACAAGCAGAGGAACTAATATTGCCTTAGCCATGATCATAAAAAAGATGATAATGATAATAAGCAATGAGATATAAACGGCCTTCATGTAAGATGGTACTTTTGCTATTGTCATTTGGTCTAGAGTGTTAAATTAAAGGGATGGTTCTATCAAATTTAGCAATTAAAACAACGGTTACGTTCAAAGACTACAATAAAATCTTACGAAATTCACATGTTTTTAAGCGTTAGGGCAGTATCCATGAGACTTCCATAAAAATTATAATTCAGTGGCTCCTGCAGTATCAATTCCAAATCGTACCTTTGAAATATTCAATCTGCAGAGTATACAAACATGAAAATTTTCATTACAGGAATAGGAACTGATGTAGGAAAAACAATTGCTTCAGCGATTATCACCGAAAGCCTTGAGGCTGATTATTGGAAACCCATCCAAGCTGGTGATGCCGACAATTCTGACAGCCATAAAATAGCATCGCTGCTTTCTAATCCAAAGACTAAAATCCATCCGAACAGTTACTTGTTGCAAACGCCTGCAAGCCCGCATCTGGCAGCTTCACTTGATGGAATTACGATAGATAATAAGAAAATAAAAGAACCCAAGACCAAAAACCATCTTGTAATTGAAGGCGCTGGCGGTATTTTCGTGCCTCTCAATGATAAAGACACTATCATCGACTTGATTCAAGACGACTATAAAGTGATTGTAGTTTCCAGACATTATTTGGGAAGTATCAATCATACATTGCTGACGATTGCTGCCCTGCAAAGCAAGAAATTGGATATTGCAGGAATTGTCTTTAACGGCAACGAAAATAAAGCGACCGAAGAAATCATATTGAGCAAGACCGGATTAAAATATATAGGAAGAATAGACGACGAACCGTATTTTGATAAAAACGTGATCCGCGAATATGCCGACCTGTTTGCCGAGAATCTGAAAAGCCTTTAAGAACTAAGAAACAACAACATGACCCTTTCTGAAAGAGACCAAAAACACAACTGGCATCCCTATACGCAACATAAACTGGCGAAACCCGCTATTGCGATCTCAAAAGGCGAAGGCGCTCTGTTATGGGATGAAAACGGAAAAGAATATATTGATGCGATCGCTTCGTGGTGGGTAAATCCGTACGGGCATAGCAATAAATTTATTGCAGATGCCATTTATGCGCAGCTCACTTCCCTAGAACACGTTTTGTTTGGCGGCTTTACGCACGAACCTGCTGTATTGCTTTCAGAAAAACTAATGGAAATCCTGCCAAGCAACCAAAAGAAGCTGTTTTATTCAGACAACGGGTCGACAGCTGTAGAGATTGCTTTGAAAGTAGCCTTGCAATATTACTACAATAAAGGAGAGAAACGTACCAAAATCATTGCTTTCGAAAATGCCTTTCACGGCGATACGTTTGCGGCAATGGCGGCCAGCGGAATTTCTTTCTTTACTGAAGCTTTCCGAGGCTCGCTGATTGAAGTGGTGCGTATTCCGGTTCCGACAAAAGGAAAGGAGAAGGAATCTTTTGAAGCTTTAGCACAATTGACCAAGACGAATGAGTTTGCCGCTTTTATTTTTGAACCATTGGTGCAAGGCGCGGCGGGTATGGTCATGTATGAAACCTTTGCGCTAGACAAGCTTATGGCAATCTGCAAAGAAAATGCTGTCTTTACAATTGCAGACGAAGTCATGACCGGATTTGGAAAGACCGGACAGCATTTTGCTTGTGATTATCTTGAAAACGAACCCGATATGATGTGCCTGTCGAAAGCCTTGACAGGAGGAACGATTCCTATGGCAATCACGACATTTACTCAAGAATTGTTTGAAGGTTTTTATGATGATGATGTCAACAAAGCATTGTTCCACGGACATACTTTTACTGCAAACCCAACCGGATGTGCCGCAGCGCTTGCCAGCCTAGAACTGCTTCAGACTGTTGAAATGCAAAAGAACATCCAAAGAATACATCAAAACCATCTTCGATTTCAGGAAAAGATCAACAGCCATCCAAGAGTGAAGGAAACCCGAACACTAGGAGTAATCTTTGCCTTAGAGATACAAAGAGATACGGCAGAAAGCTACTACGGAGATTTCCGAAACAAGCTCTATGATTTTTTTATTGAAAACGGAATCATCCTCCGCCCGGTTGGAAACATCGTCTATATTTTGCCTCCGTATATCATTTCAGACAAGCAGCTGGAAAAAGTATATGCTGTTGTCGAACAAGCCTTGGAAATAGTTTAAATTTGTTTCGAAAACAATCTTGTAAGGACTCAACTTTTACAAGGTTTTAATGCTTCTATTTTGCTTCAAAAAATTGCCATAACATCTATATCCTCCATTTCGCCCTTAGGGAGTGCTCCAGAACGTATTTGGAAGCAGTATCTAAAAGAGGACACTTTGATTTCTAATACTACTATAGGAGAAACAACTGCTTTAGCTTCTCGATTGCCCGACGATCTGAAAGATCAGGTAGAAGCCTTGCGGAATTCCGAAAGCAAATACAAGAACCTAGACGATTCTGTCTTATATGCTATTCTTGCTTCCCGAAAGGCGATAGAAAATGCCGGATGGAAAGAGGGAGATGATTTCGGAATCAATATCGGTTCTTCCAGAGGGGCTACCCAGTTATTCGAAAAGCATTTTCAAGAATTTTTAGAAACAGGAAAGACGCATACGCTGGCTTCTCCGACGACTACGTTGGGCAATATCTCATCATGGGTCGCCCACGACTTAAATAGCCAGGGACCAGAAATTTCACATTCCATCACTTGCTCGACTGCTTTGCATGCGTTGCTGAACGGCATTGCTTGGCTGCGTTCCGGAATGGCAGCTAAGTTTTTAGTAGGCGGCAGCGAAGCGCCGCTGACTCCTTTTACAATTGCACAGATGAATGCTTTAAAGATCTATTCCAAAAGCACAGCTCCGTTTCCGTGCCGCGCGTTTGACAGGCAGAAAACTCAAAACTCAATGGTATTGGGCGAAGGAGCATCTGTGGCTTGTTTGGAAGTAGGCGAAAGCCAAAATGCTTTGGCGTATATTGAAGGAATTGGTTTTGCAACCGAAATTTTAGAACACAGCATTTCTATTTCTGCAGAAGCGCAATGCTTCCAGAAGTCCATGAAAATGGCTTTGGGTGAAATAGATCCCAGTGAGATTGATGCTATCGTGATGCATGCGCCGGGAACTATAAAAGGGGATTCGTCGGAACTGAAAGCAATCGAATTGCTGTTCGGTGACAACCTTCCGATGCTGACTACCAACAAATGGAAGATAGGGCACACGTTTGGCGCTTCGGGCATGTTAAATGTAGAGCTGGCCATCTTGATGATGCAGCATCAGAAATTTATCAAAGTTCCTTTCGCGGAAGCGCAACAAGAACGAAAATCCATCCGCAAGGTATTGATCAATGCTGTCGGTTTTGGCGGCAATGCAGTCAGCATAGTACTGGCAAAACCGTAGACATAAAAAAAATCCCATAAACAAGATTATTGCTTATGGGATTTGAAGTGAATTAACTAGTCTTAATTCATGATTACTTTTTTAGATACCGTTACGTTGTTATCTAAAGTTATTTTTGCTACCACAACTTGAGTTCCTACATTAATTCCTGTAGTTGTGAATTCGTTGCTGTTGATTCCTTTTTTAGTAAAGATTTCTTTTCCAGTCAAGTCAAATACTTGAACGTTGTCGATTGTAAAGTGGTCTGCTTTGATAGCAATCTGACCGCCGTTTTTGTATACTACGATATCATTTGCATCTACAACCGGAGTATCTACACCTAGAGACTCATTAACATAGCGGATTTCAAATCTTGAGTTGAATGTTCCTGCTGCTGTCGTGAATGTATATCTGTCATTCTTGATGTTGTGTACCGTTCCTGTAAGTCTGTCTACTAAGAATACTTTTTGGTCTTCAAACAAACCGTCAACACTTTCGATACCGATGCTGTAATCACCTGCCGCAGCGGCCATGAATCCTAATGGCACTACATCTGTATTGCTGAAAGGCAATGCTCTACCTTGGATAACCAATTTGTTTGCATCAAGCATAGAGTATAGTGCAGTTCCAGAAGCATACGTCATTCCGTCGTAAGCATCATCAAGGTTGTTTGTAGCTCCGTCGATATAGCCTACCAAAATCTCATTATAAGCACCAGCTGCATTCGTAATGTTCAACCACAATCTGTGTTTTTCGATTGCTGTTGGTTGCTCTTCGCCAGCTTCTTCTTCGCTGCTTTGTGTCACAGGACGAGTTGGGTTGCTCGTTCTTAAGAATTGATCGTTAGTTCCATTTTGAGCTACTCTCATTGCGTTATTGAAAACGATAGTACCGTTTACTTTTCCTTCCACAAAGAATCCTTGGCCAGAAGCAATGTTTCCTTTGTGTTTGTTTCCAGAATTGTTTCCACAAGTCGTACAGTTGTTTGTTTCTCCAATTCCTGTTGCTCCAGTCGCATTATACGAAATGTAGCTTGCAGGATTGTAGTTGTACACTCCGTTTGCATCTGGAGTAGAGCTTACCGCAATATTATGTGTCCAGAAATAGAATGTTCCTTTAATTATGCCTTTGTTTGCTTCATAAAACTTATCAGCGCTGATAGCCGATGGATATGGATTTCCGATCAAGTTTGATTTTAATGTCGCACCGATCTTGATATCAAGTGTTTTTTGTCCGTTGTTTGGCGCACCAGCAAATTGCGTTTGGAAAACAGCAGGAGCTGTAGTTGAATATTGCTGAGGCGCTCTAACGATATAACCTTTTCCAGTCTGCATTTGAGCCGCTCCGTTCATTTCTGTAACCCATCCGTTTCCGGCAGCATTATAGCTTAGGTATTTATCAGCTAATGTGTTTGGAGAAAGATCATGCAATGTCCAGTCTGCAGCAGCAACAGGAGAAGACCAGTACGTAAAGTCATAACGAGTCACAGGAGTCGTGTTTCTTTTTACGATTATCTTTCCGCTGTTAGCAGCGTTGTCATTAACTTGAACGATGCTTGCGTTATTTTCTACTACTACATTAGCAGTAGGAGCTACTACTAATTCATTTTTAATGATCAGGTTTACGCCTGAGTTTATTTTCAAGTTTTTGTTTGCGCTAACTGTGCAAGAACAAACCGTTACGCTTTCGCTTAATTGCAAATCGCCGTTGATTACAATTGCAGCACCTTCAGGAGAAGTACTCCAAGAAGTTCCGTTATAGGTTGCATTGACAGCAGTTAAAGATACTTTTACGTTAGCATAACCGCCTACTTCTCTTGTTACTACCTCGATAGTCGAATTGCTGTCAAGAGCAAAGATTCCTACAGATGTTGGAGTAGGGTTTTCACCGCTCCATCCTGCGTTGTAGAAAACAGATGTTCCGTTGATGTATACTCTAGTTTCATCATCCCAATTGTCCATGTTGATTTGGTATTTTCCGCAAGGGAAACCTTTTCTTTTGTGAACCATTGTGAAATCGTCAACTTGAACAGCACATCCTACCCATCCTGCAGAATATGATGGAGACGTTTCTTTATTCCATCCATTGTTTGCCGTATCTTGTGTGTTTACGCCTAAAGTGTTTTGTACATAGTATCCAGCATAGTAAGATAAAGCGGGAGTCATGCTGCCTGTGTTATAACCGTATACGTTCCATGTGTTGTTCCCGAAAGCTGTCGGATCTCCAGAAGGCGTAGTTATTGTTACCGTTGTCGTAGCAGCTGCAGTTGGAGTCGAACATGGCGTTGCATTGATTCTTCTTACCCAGTAGGTTGTTGTAGCCGTTGGAGAAACAGTGATTGAAGCACCAGTTCCAGAAAGTATGTTAGAACCTACAGTTCCAGTTCCCCATTGGTACGTTGATCCTGTACCGCCAGTAGCTGTTAATGTTACCGAACCTCCGCCACATAATGTTGTAGCTCCGCTGATTGATGTTGGAGCTGTTGCTGTTGCAGTAGCTACCGTAATTTGTAATGTGATTCCTGTTGTTGTAAAGTTACATGGAGCAGCACCTACTCTTCTTACCCAGTACGTTGTTGTAGCTGTTGGAGAAACAGTAATTGAAGCCGTAGTTCCAGAGATTACGTTTGAACCTACAACAGTTCCAGTTCCCCACTCGTAGGTACTAGTATTAGCTGAACCCCCTCCTGCTGTTAAAGTAACAGAATTGCCAGAACAGATTGTATTGTTTGTTGCGTTTGAAGTTAACGTTGTTGGAGCTGTTGGAGAGTTCGCACAAGTGTAATCAAAAGACACTTGAGAATCTGCACCTCTTTCATAATATTCCAAAACAAAAGTAACATTCGTAGTAGAAGCAAACGTTTTTGTTGTTGATCCTGTTGTATATCCGTGATCTGACCAGTCGCTGATTGAATATCCAGATTCGCCGTTAATTTTTAATCTATAACCGTCGTCACCACCCACTGTAAAAGTATATGTACCTGCTGGGAAGCTTTTGGTCATTTTATAAGAAGTATAGAAATTGTCTGTTGGCTGTTGGCAAAGAACAGTTGTTAGTCCAGATACAGCACCGCTACCTACATTTCTGTTGAATGTTGCATTTTCTGTAACATACCCTAAATAAGTTGTAGCTGCTGGCGTTCCAGAATAAGAATACACATAACCTCTCCAGAAATCAGTTGGCGAAAGCGCAGGGTTTCCTTGTGGTGTACAAGTTGGAGTAACCGTTCCTGTAATTGTTGGGCCTGAATTATTGTGAGATGCTGGCGCACTATCGTTGTAACCGTGTCTGATTCTGATTCTTGGTCCATCCCAATATTGATCAAGTCTTCCGTATGCAGTTATTCTTATGTAAACTGTTTCGTTAGATTGTACCGTAATTCCTGTCAAAGGAACAGAAACAGCAGTGAAGTTTCTGTTAGATGTATTTAGGTTAGTGTTTGTATAAAGCACAGTTCCATTAGATGGAAAGCTAGCATCTTTAGAATAGTATACTTGCATTCTAGTCATACCACTATTTGTATCATAATTTTGGTATTCAAAATTGAATTGGCTCAAATCGATCTTATTTCCGCTATTCGCAGTAATCGATACTTGAACGTATTTTGAATAGTTTGGCGTATTAGAATATGGCCATGTAGAAGTAAGGAAGGCATTTCCGTTGTTTCCCCAGTTATCAACTGAGAAACCTACATTAGATCCTGTAATATTGCCTGCAGAAATATTAGAAGCTATCACATACGGATTAGCTTGTTGATTAGCTCCATCCCAACGCACTAATGTCGTTTGTGAAATTGCAAAAATAGGCAGTAAGAAAACTAAAAATGATAACAAATTTTTCATAGGTCAAGTGTCTTTATTCTGATAGGGTGAGGCAAATGTATGTCCAGCCTATGCATCAAAAGAAGCTTTTAAGTGCCTATTTTTCAGGTTTTCGATGACGTGTATTTTTTCATCGGCGAAATGCAGAAATCAACGAAAACGTTTTCGTAAAAATTGTAGGAAAAAAGTGTTTTTTTTAAAAAAAAGGTATAGAAATGGTGTGCTAAGCTCTAGCCCAATTTTTCTAATTCGATGGCTTTTTCATAAATCAGATTGCTTTCATAACCTTTTCGAAGGAAAAAATCGCAGAACTTTTTGCGTTTTTTTAAGGTATTTTTTTCAGAAATCGTATCCCAGAATTTTTCAGCAGCCAAATCAAAAGTGTCGAAATATTCGTCTTGTATTTCTTTAAGTGCAGTATCGATATTGTATTTAGATATGTGTCTTGATTTCAACTCATTAACGATTCTGATTTTTCCCCAATGTTTGATACGGTGTTTTCCGCGGGCAAAACTGCAGGCAAAACGCTCTTCGTTCAAGAAATTGTTCTCGATCAGGTGTACAATAACGGAGTCGATTACGGTTTGTGAGGTAGTAAACGTTTTTAGCTTTTGGATAACTTCTTCGTGACAGCGCTCCTGATAGGCACAATAAATTTCTGCCTTTTTGGTGATTTCTTCTAGAGAGAAGCTTTTCTGTTCTGGTTTTTGGCGCATTACGAAATAAGTTTAGCTGGCTATAAAAGTATAAAAAAGGCGCTTTAGAAAAGCATAAAAAACCAAGCAGCAGCTCTTATGTGCTGTTTTGGTTTTTAGGCATTCTAACAAATCCTGTCCAAATTTCACCAAATTTTACCCAAGTCAAAAAAACAGTTACACCCAAAAACTGACCACTTACGCCTGTATTTGACCACTTATTACTTTTCGGTTGCGTTTTTAGCATCGAACTTTTAGTATTGTATCAAGAAAACAGAAGTAATCCGACTTTGGTTTGCTTCATCATTAAAGAAACTATGTGTAAAGCTATTAACTCTAGTATACAGAAGAATGAAAACGGCACCACGCTGGTTGAGCTCTGCATGGAGCGGATGTATTATAACACAACGTTCTTTCAAAATAACATCAGGCTGGTGTTATACAACAAGAAGCTGCAGCTCGATAACACCGGTTTGATGTCATACAACATCCAGCTGGTGTACTATAACAGAGGTTTGATGTTGTATAACAGGAAGTCTATGGTATGCAACACCACACCCATGTTATGCAACATAGGTCTGATGTTATGAGCAACAGCCTATTGTTGTATAACACTATATCAATACTTTGTGGAATTTCAGGCTTTTATACCCATCTCAATATTAATTAATTTAAAACTTGAAAAGTATGTCTAAAATTAAAATCATTACCTCGTTCAGCAGATATAGTGATGCTGACTTGGAGCAAAAAGCTGAGCTGATTGCAGACAGCATGACCAACAATGCCAATTTCGAAAGCCCGGAGCCTGCAATTTCTGTCTTGCAGGCCGCCACTACCGCTTTTGATACGGCTATTATTAAAGCCAAAGAGGGCGGCAAGACAGAAAAGCTGATCCGAGAACTCAAAAGAGAAGAACTGATTGGCATCTTAGACAAGCTGGCGCTGTATGTGCAGATGAAAGGTGACGGAAACGATGCTGCCTTGGCCAGCTCTGGTTTCTCGCTCAGTAAGATTCGGAATATAGTAGGCGCTTTGCCGAAACCGCAAAACTTTGCGCTGCATGCAGAAAACGTAGGCAAGATAAAGCTAAGCCTAAAGCCTGTTCGCGGCGCAAAAAGCTACTTGTATGAATACCGCAAAAAGGGCGAAGAAGTGTGGGAGATTATGGTGTATACCAAAACCACACTCGTGCTTACTGATCTACAAAGCGGGCAGCAGTATGAATTTAGGGTTGCTCCCGTAGGCAGTTCGACCGAAAAGACATATAGCGAGGTGCTGAGCAGTTATATTTTATAGTTTAGAGTGGATAGTGGATAGTTTATAGTGGGTTGTTGCTTTGAAGATGTTTTTGGTTTTGTAGGTTGCTTATTCTGTTTTGCAGCTTCTAGTTCACTCCTTTATGACTTTTCAACTTTATAACTTTCAACTTTCAACTATAAACTATCCATTATCAATTATTCATTTCCAACTATTCACTATGTAACAGTGAAGAAAAGAGTGCGCTTTTTGGGGTTAAGTGTTTGTGGGAAAGCATTGATAAGATGTAAACGTTATAATTCGATAGTTAAAGGAATTTTTTGATAAGGCTAAATTTTATATAATGAAATCTATAGTAAGAAGCATATTTATGTACTACTTTGTTGGTGCGGCATTAACAGGAAGCTTATATAAATTAATATATAATCCTGAAGATGAGTCAATACTTAAATTGCTAATTGTGAATATAGTCATGTTGGCTATTGCGTATATGTTTTCTTATTTTGGATATCTTGCAGATAAGAAGAAGAACGATACTCATTAAAAAATTTAAGTAGAAGTCTTTGTCTGCCGAAAGATGGAAACAGCAAATAAAATAAATTCAAAAACCAGATAATCAAAGAACATCTCTAATATCTATTAAATAAACTTAGTGCCATGAAAACCTTAACATTATATAGATTGCTGTTGTACGTAAGCTTATTTTCATTAGCCTATTTTATATATTTAGTCTATATATTCTATTATCCTCCCACAGATGGATATGTAATTCATGCAATTCAATTTATAGGAGAATTAATTACAATACCCTTGCTTTTGGTTACAGTATTCAATTTTATTTTTAGTTTATATAAAATTATAAAAGAGATAGAGGTAAAAAAATACCTTATCGTGTTTATACTAAATACGGCAACAATTGTTTTTTTGGGAGTTGTAACATATGCAGATCTTAATCATCGTTTATAAATTCTATTCTTTAATAACTACTTTCATTAATGGCGATCCTATATGCAGCAAGTGAGTTTTGTTTTCAACTTTCGGCGCATAACGAATCGCTGTTTTACAAGAATGAAACATCGAGATTTTAAGATAAGCCTATATAATTTAAGCACTCACTACACTAGATAAAGCAAACCTTGATAGCAGTACAAAAACTATAAACTATCCACTTCCAACTATAAACTACCCACTATCCACTATCAACTAATTTTTCTATATTTAACAAAAATTTTATACTTACGATTATGATACACAACGACATGCCACACAAAAAAATACACCAAGGAAGAAACATCAAGCGCTTTCGCGAAATGTTGGGCATCAAGCAAGAAGCTTTGGCTTTTGAGCTTGGTGACGACTGGAACCAAAAGAAAATATCTTTGCTAGAACAGAAAGAAACGGTAGAAGCCAACATACTCGCGCAGGTGGCTAAAATATTAAAAGTGCCTGTAGAAGCTTTTGAGAATTTTGATGAGGAACAGGCTGTGAATATTATTGCGAATACATTTAATATTGATAAGGACGCTTATATTGGAAACTCAAATCCAACTTTCAATATCAACCCAATTGATGAAATAAAAAAACTTCATGAAGAAAAGATTGCTTTGTATGAGCGTATGTTGAAGGAGAAGGATGAGATGATGGCGCGGTTGGAGAAGTTGTTAGAGAGGAAATAGACGTTTGCTTAAAAAGAAAAACAACCCGTTATGATAGAAGAACTTATAAAAAAAACCAACGACAAAGAGTTTTATAATGATTGTGATTTGAAACTCGAATCATATAGCTTTCGAACTTCAGATAGTACTTTTGAAATGATACTTTCAATTAATCAGAATAGTTATGATATTCCGGTCGAATATGAAGAGTGGAAATTGACTTGTAGCAATACTGAAAAATTTGATGGATTTTTTTGGAGCCTGACTTTACCATACGTTAAAATGAAAATCTTGGACAAGCATCCATTATTACTAATTTTTCATGAAAATGAACTTGAATGTGAAATTATAGGAAAACCAGAAAACGTCAGTGAATTTATTGGCGACATTAATAACGTTCTGGAAAAAGAAACTGGAAATTGGATTACTTTAAAAGAGTATTTTTTGAATAATGAAGAATATTACAAGAAATACTCAAAGAGAACAATCAATATTCCAAAATCTTTGGAAAAACCTTTTAGAGTAATATGTGAAAAACATAAATTAAATTTTCAATTAAATAATGAAATTATCGGTGATAAAAAAGGTTGCGCTGACAAACCAAAGTCAAAAATTTTAATGTTTGGAAATGAAGATGTAAGTCCAAATGATTTTAATCTGAATCAACCATTTATAATAGCAGAAGAATTTACCGCAGAAAGAATTAAATAACTGTAACTGCATACAAACCAGATGACGCGGATTTACAATCACGAAGAAAAGATTGCTTTGTATAAGCATATGTTAAAGGAAAAAGATGAGATGATGGCGCGGTTGGAGAAGTTGATTGAAGGAAAATAATAATAGCCTTTCGCATATTTAAGAGCTGGCAGAATTGCCACCAAAAGAAAACAGAAAGTTTAATAAACTAACTATGAAAACAAAATTACTTTTTGCATTTGTCTTTTTAATCTTTTTAGTTGAAAACTCTTTTTCTCAAGCGTATATTCCATTGTTAAACAATTCTTCTTGGAATATTGCTAGTGCTAGTTTTGGAGGCAGCCAAAATTTAGTTATTGGTTCAGGAACAGATGTTGTTATAGGTCCTTATACTTATAAAAAATTTACGGATCCAAGTGTTTATAGCTCTGATAATTACATAAGAGAAGATGTTGCTGCCAAAAGAGTATACAGAAATGTTGGAGGTGTAGATCAATTGCTTTATGACTTTAGCCTGCAAGTTTCTGATAATATAATTTTAAGTGATGGCAAGAATTATACGGTTCAGTCTATTACAAACATAAATGTAAATGGCGGAACAAGAAGAATGTTTTATTTGATCCATTATATTGGAACTTTTCCTGGAAATAGCGAAACTTGGATTGAAGGTGTTGGTAGTAACGGACATCCTTTAAAACCGAAATATGAAATGTTTATGAGTGATCCTTATATTTATTTGACTTGCAGCGCACAAAATGGCATAAATATATATAACCACGGAATAGCTAATGGGCAATCAACACCCACCGATTGTTCTATGTTAAGTACAGAGGACATAAACCATTTCACTCAAGAAATTAACTTTTATCCTAATCCTTTCAAAACAGAACTTCTAATAGCCACAAAATCTAATTTTGAAAATGCAACGTTAAAACTATTTAATTCAATCGGACAGTTGGCAAAAGAAGTAAATAATTTATATGGAGAAAATATAATTATTAAAAGAGACAACTTAACCAGTGGGATATATTTTGCTCAACTAACGCAAAACGGGAAACTAATTTCAAATCATAAAATCATAATAGCAGACTAAATAAAACACTCGCAGCCTCAAGAACCTAATGCAATTTATTGGACAAAACAATAGAACCTTTTAAAACAGCAGGCTTATGAAACACTTCTATTTTTTTCTATTATTTCCTTTTTTTGGAATGGCGCAAGCGCCAGTTATTGAGTGGCAAAAATCATTGGGCGGCTCCGGTAATGATTATGCCAACTCTGTCTACCAAACGGCAGACGGAGGTTATATTGTTGCGGGATACACTTCTTCTAATGACGGCGATGTTTCGGGCAATCACGGAGGCGATGATATCTGGGTGGTAAAACTCACTGCAGCAGGTAACAAAGAATGGAGCAAAACGTTTGGCGGCTCTCGCAACGAGGTGGCTTCTTATGTTGTGCAAACAGCAGATTTAGGATATGTTATTGCAGGAACTACCTATTCTAATGACGGAGATGTTACAAGAAACCAAGGCAATAGCGATGCCTGGGTAATAAAGCTTGATAATGCAGGTACTGTCCAATGGCAGAAAACATTTGGCGGAGGTCATATTGATGCCGCCACTTCTGTGCAGGAAATGCCCGATGGAGGGTATATTGTAGGATGCTATACGATATCTGAAAATACAGGCGATATTATCGGAAACAACGGAGGGACCGATTGCTGGATCGTAAAGCTGACTTCAACGGGCAGCATAGCCTGGAGCCTGTGTTTAGGAGGGCGAAGCGAGGAATTTGCCCGCACTGTGCAACAAACGGCGGATGGAGGTTATGTCATGGGCGGCTATACTATGTCTGTTGACGGCGATGTTTCCGGAAATCACGGCAGTTATGATTATTGGGTAGTGAAACTGGATAATATAGAAGAAGTCCAATGGAAAAAAACATTAGGAGGAACTGGTTCGGATATACTTACTTCTATGGTTCAAACCACAGATGGAGGCTATATTATAGCAGGACATGTATATTCGCAAGACGGAGATATTGC
Source organism: Flavobacterium sp. N2550 (assembly GCF_025947265.1). Taxonomy (NCBI): domain Bacteria; kingdom Pseudomonadati; phylum Bacteroidota; class Flavobacteriia; order Flavobacteriales; family Flavobacteriaceae; genus Flavobacterium; species Flavobacterium sp. N2550. The sequence continues at coordinate 1,103,952 of NZ_CP110007.1, forward strand.
AGGTTCCGGTTTCCATGGGCCTCTTTTTGATGATTATTGGGTAGTGAAGCTATCCAGCACAGGAGCAATACAGTGGAAGAAAGCCTTAGGAGGCTTTGGCAACGATCTTGCCCAATCGGTCCAGCAGACAGCAGATGGAGGCTACATAGTATTTGGATTTGTAACAAGTAATGATGGCAATGTTTCTGGAAATAACGGATATATGAATTATTGGATCGTAAAACTCAACAGTCAGGGAAGTATCGAGTGGCAAAAAGCATTAGGAGGCAGTGGTCAAGAAGGATTTAACGCTATTCCCGATGCAGTAGATGGCGCGCATTCAATCCAGCAAACAACAGATTTGGGATATATATTTGCGGGATATTCAAAATCGAATGATGGCGATGTTTCCGGAAATCACGGCGGTTTTGATTATTGGGTAGTTAAACTCGCAAATCCTTTGGGTACAGACGATTTTTTATCTAAAAGTGTGAGTGTTTATCCTAATCCCGCTTCAGAACGTGTTTTTGTGCGTACCGGTGCAGCTGCCCACCTATCGGAAGTATCACTTTACGACTTGCTTGGACAGCTTTTACGCACTACAAAAGAAAATTCAATTTCAGTTTCTGGACTTTCTAAAGGCGTTTATTTCCTTCAAGTAAAGACAGATAAAGGAGAGGTGACTAAAAAGATTATGGTAGAATAAATAATGGAAATCTAAAAGCTTATGGCTAAATAGAAATAAGCCGTTTGCAAAAGGCTTATTTTAATAATAAACTTCGGATAATATTGAGTTCGAATTCAAAATTGAAAAGGAATTTTGGTAATTTAGTCCCCGCTGGCGAGCATAATGCTCGTGCAAAATGAGCACTACCAACAGACGATAACAAAGTATATAAACGACTCTCTATTTTAACTGACTAATGACCCATAATTGTTTAAATTGTAATAAAGTAATAACAGGAAAATTTTGTGACAACTGTAGCCAATCAGCATCTACTCATAGATTTTCGTTAACTCACGTTTTTCAACACGATTTTATTCACGGAATATTTCACTTTGACAAAGGCTTTTTCTATACAATAAAAGAATTATTTACCAGACCCGGACACAGTATCAGAGAATATGTACAAGGAAAAAGAGTAAAGCACTTTAATTATTTTTCAACCATAATTATTCTGATAACCATAGGTTATTTTATGAAAAAATGGGCAAAAGTTGATGCTACTGTTTTATATGACGATAAAAAAACAGTAGAGGGACTTTTAAAAGTACTAAAGGATTATTCAAAAATTACAGTTTTTCTGACCGTACCCATTATTTCTATTGTGAGTTACTTGTTTTTTAGAAAAAGCAAGCAGAATTATACAGAAAACCTAGTCCTCAATATGTATTTGTTATGCGGGACATTAACAATAAGTCTTTTACTAACAACTAGTTTGATTCTTACTGATAACAAAGATTTTCTAATTTCTGTAAACTATCTTGCTGCTGTACTAACCTTTTTGTATGTACTGATTTTCTATTATCAGTACTTTTCTGTTTTTGGTTTAAAAAAATACAAATTAATTATTCGAGTTATTATTATTGCAATTTTATATTTATTGACAAAACAAATAATAAACAATATCTTGAACCTAATTGGACTTAAATATTTTCATTAATCTAGATGGTGAGGATGTACAGTCCGTGCTAAGGCAACTATATATAGGTACAAGCAGATGCTTGTGCAGGAATGTTAAATGCAATATTGATAACATCGTATGAAAATGTACATTATCATAAAAGACACTATTCCAGATAAATTAGTTCCGGTAATATGCGCGCACGCTTCATTGGCATGTTATAAAAGATTTGAAAACAATGAGGATATGATAAAATGGATCAATGGAGTATTTAAAAAAGTAGTTTGTGTTGTCGATGAAATTAGTTTTGACAATTATAAAAACGAGGCCGGTTCTGTTTTATTGACGGAATCTTCACTTGACAACAAGGAAGTCTGCTTAGCTTTTTGCCCGAGAGAGGAATATCCCAAAAAATTTAAATACCTAAAAATGTGGACACCTCAAAATAGCTAAAAAATGGAAAATCAGGTTTATAATTGGTTGGTGAAAAAAGGAACTATTCGTATTCAAAGAAACGGAGATTGTATTGCGCTGCAATTGGACTACGAGAAGGAAGACTATTGTCTACTAACGCCTTCTGATACAGACGAAATAATTGAATTGTTAACCAATATTTCAAAACAGATTTGGGAAGACCCTGATTATAAAAGAAAACCCTATACCAATCCGCTTTATAAAAAAATCGGAAACGAATATTACTGGGAAATTGAGACTTCACGGCTTCTATTACACTATAACGAAACGGAAGACGCCGTAGAAATTAAATGCAATGGCAATAGCAGCCTGAATTTAGAAATAAATTATGTGGTGGAGATAATTCAAATTTTGGAGTATTTGAATAAATAGAAATTTCCGTTTTCAAATGGCTATGATCTTAATAATAAGCATTCGTAAAATTACTCCTAGCTAGTATAAGCGTCAAAAAGCATAAAAAAACCAGCTCTCTGCTGGTTTAGCTTGAAATATTCAGGTTTTTATGTGTTCTAACAATAGCCTGTTCGTTTTTATAATCAATCCAGGCTTGTCCTTTCCACTTACGCATCAGGTTGTCAAAATTCCTCATGATAAAGATGTTATACGCCGCTTTCCCCAGATTGGTTATTTTTCTTGGAAAGGCGCGCAGGCTCATCGAGAATCCTGGAGTCATATATTTCATATAATGCCAATAGCCTTCGGGCATATAGAGCATTTCGCCATGTTCTAGATTGCAGATCAATCCTTTTGCTTTTTTTAACGCTGGCCATTTTTCTAGATCCGGATTATCGAAGTCGATATCTTCTCTAGAGATTAGAGCATGAGGTACTTTATACAGATAAGGAGTCTGGTCGGGCGCAAAAAGAATGCATTGCTTTTTTCCGTGGAAATGGAAATGCAGAATATTGGAATAGTCAATGTCGTAATGGATAAATACTTTGGAGTTTTCTCCGCCGAAAAAGAGCATCGGAAGCTGTTTCACTAGTTTAAGCCCGATATCAGGCCATTTGAAGTCTGATTTTAGAGAAGGCACTTCTTTCATCAGGTTATAAAGAAAGATCCTGTAGTTGGTCGGCTTAGACTGCAATAAGTCAATATAATCTGCCATTTTCATCTTGGCATGTGCCTCATTGAAGCCGTCTTCGTGATTTACCGGACGGTCATCATACAGCGGTACCGTTTTTTCTCCGGCAATATCCTTAATATAATTGAGCCTCCATTTTTCGTATGCTGGCCAATCTTCCGTTAGCCTTTCAATGACCAAAGGTTTTTGTTTCTTTACATAATTAGTATAAAAATCTTCTTTTGAGATCGTTTTTACTCGCTCAATTTCTGTCAAATGCAACGGCATACAATAGATGGTTTGAGATAATGGTTTATAACAAAGTTACTAAAGGATTATGAAACTGTAAAGGGCAATGTCTTAAATTTTTGACATAAAAAAATGCCGCAGGCCTAAAAGCGACCTGCAGCATCTTAAAATAGGAACGTTGAAAAAATTACCTCTTAATCAATTTATGAGAAAATACTGTTCCGTTTTGTACAGCTACGTTTACGACATAAACGCCGTTGCTTAGTTTTGATATGTCTATGGCAGTGCTCGTGCTTTCTAAAACTTTTTGCCCTGTGATAGAATAGATAGAAGTGCTTTTTATTTCGAATTCATTTCCAGAAACGCCTATGTTCAGGATATCTTTTGCCGGATTCGGATAAATAAAAATTGGATTCTGAGTGATTTCTGGCGTATGCGTTCCTAATGATAGATTCAGTATCGGATATTTGATAACACCTAAATCGGTTGTGGCCAGATAAGCGTTGATTGTGGTACCATCAAAGTCAAAATCCATAGAATACGACTGGACATAGTTTAATTGCTGTGATGTTACAGGCGTCCAAGTCGTGCCATTGTCTACCGTATAATAAATAGAAGCATCAGAAAATTGAGCGCTATGTACAGCTGCCACCATCACGCCGTTATTTAGAGGAGAATATTTGATTCTTTTAGCATCAACACCGCTTAAGACTTGTGTCCAGTTTTCGCCGGCATCGGGTGTCGTAAACACGCCTAAGTTGGTTGTTACTGTAAAATGATTTGGATCAAGCGGATTTCTAGCCATATCCCAAATCAAATCGTTGCCTTGGGTGATGGTAAGTCCGTTTATCTTTTCAACCCACGTAACTCCGCCGTCTGTAGATTTAAAGAACTTAGATCCTTTTGCGATGTACATTTCGTTTGAATTGGCTGCAGAAACAGAGATTCCTGTAACGACTCCGTAGCCGAATTCGCTTACTTCCGGAGTTGTGATTTCTTCCGTAACAATATTTTCTAAATCGGTGAAGTTGATTTTGGTAAGATTGCCGCCTTCTCCCGATCTCAATGAAACGTAGATAATATTCGTGTTGCTAGGATCAACAATCAAGTCTTGCATGTCGTCTGCAAAAGCGCTCATCAAAGAAGTCGTTGTCGCGCCATAATCGGTGCTTACATTTAGAGTGCTTCCGAAAAAGCCCATTGAGGCATAGGTGAAAACACGACCGGCTACTACAGGATCGGCTATCATATAATTTCTTTTTGGATTAAAAGAAGTTGGCGGCTCGATATCATAAATAGAAGTCACTCCTGTTCCTAAGTTTTTGTGCAGCCTTCCGCCTTGGGAACCATAAAACAAATGCTTCTCGGCAGCATATTTAGCATGCGTAACGCTTATTACATTATAATATGGCGCTCTGATTTGAGTCAAGGTAGTACCGCCGTCATTAGAGAATTGCGGAAACAAATCGGTAGTAATAGCCACTTGGTTTAGGTTGAATGGATTGTACGAAGCATTCAGTCCGTAATAATAAGATGTAGAGCCTTCGGGATAAAAAGTATTCGTCCATGTCAATCCGCCATCGGTAGATTTCACGATTTCGTTTTCTTCCAGCAAGATGATGTAGTTTGGATTTGTCGGATGGAATGCGATTTTGGTAATGTTATTCAACGTCTGGTCAGTCCAAGTAATAGGAAGATTTGTCCAAGTAGTTCCGCCGTCCGTTGAACGATAGACACGTTCGGCATGAATTCCGAAGCCGATACTTGTTCCGATTAGGATGTCATTGCCGTTTTGTGGATTGAAAGTGATTTCGCTGAAGGTAAAGCCAGGCAGTCTTTCGGTCCAAGTGGCGCCGAAATCTTCTGTAATATACAAGCCTCCGTTAATTCCGTTCGGCCCAAGCGATCTTCCCATATAAAATTTAGATTTTGAGATAGGGCTGAAGGCAACATTGTTGATATGCACATCGTCGTGATCTGCGCTGAAATAAATCATATTCCATGTCGATCCTACATTGTTCGTGTGAAAAACTTTTGTTCTTGCCGTAAATCCTTCGGAATAGGAAGTATGTACGATCAAATCAGTACCTGTCGTATCATAGAAAGAATACGACATGATTTGCGCATTATCCATCGGATTCGGGATAGGATAAAAACGGGTAATGGCATTTGTAGCAATATCAAAAAGATAAACGCCGTCTTGCGTGCCGCCATTTATGATTACAAAACTCAATGCCGATTGGCCAAATAGTTTCATATCTGTTATTGTAGCGCTTGGGTCAGGGAAAGCATATTTTACGCTCCAAGTCAATCCGTTATCTATAGAAGTTACGATATGGTTTCCTTGCGTAAGGGCATAGATTCTATTTTCGACGGTGGCATCATACGTCAGGTCTTCTAGTTTTCCGAAATTCGTAGAAGCTTCATAACTGATTTGGGCTTGGCCTGCAAAGCTCCAAAGAAGCAGTAAAGCAATGGTAATTTTTTTCATAATAGACATTTTTTGTTTTTCTAAATTTTCAAAAAAACAAATGCTAAATCAAAAAAATCACGCGGACATAGTGTGACACTCTTTGGGACAAAGTGTGATTTAGTGTCCTAAAGCGTTGATAAATAATCGTATAGATGAATATCGTGCGGTAGTTCCATTCGGGCAGCAATTCGCTCCTTTCTTTTCCTGCAGGCATCGGCGGTGATGTTCAGCATCGAAGAAATTTCTTTGGTGCTGAGGTTCATGTAGATGTAAGTTATAAAGCGGATATCGTTTGAATTCAGCTTCGGATGCTTTTCTTTTAGGTTGTTTAGGAAAGTTTGGTTGACTTCTTCGAAATGCGTGATAAAGCTGTCCCATTCATCATCTGTCTTGAGATGTTCTTTCAAGGTTTTTATATGATTTACCAAAGCGGGGTCTTTGGAAATTTCAGGAAGTTTTGATAAGGACTGTAGCGTTTCTTCTATAAGTTCATTCCGTCCAGAAAGATAAAGTGCTTTTGCCGAAAGCTTCCGGTTCTTTAGCTCGATTTCGTTCTTTAGGCGTTCTTGCTCGAGCAGGGCGCTGGTTTCTTTTTCCTTGAACATTTTTTCGAGCAAAAGATTGTCGCTTTTTTCTTTTTCAAGTTCCAAAAGCACGATTTGTTCGTTTCTTTCGGCAATCAGTTTTCTCTGTTTGTATTTGATGGATAGATTTCTCAATGCCCAAACTATAAATGCCACGATTATAAAGATGACGGCAATTATCGAATAAAAGAGCTTGCGCTCGTCGGCTATCTTCGATTCGTTTTCGGCTATTTTTTTCTTGTAATTTTCAATCTCAAACTTGACTCTGCTGTTTTCGAAAACTTTTCCGTTTTTGATTTCGTTGAGTTCTCCTTCAGTTTTTATGATGGAATCTCTATAATTTAAAGCGAGTCCGTATTTTTCTTTCTTGAAATTGATATCAGACAAAAGCCTGAAAATATTGATTTTTGTTTCGAGGTTGGGCTTTCTTTCAAAAATTTTATTGGCATAATGGCTCGCCAGATCGAGGTTGTTTTCGTTCAGATAGCTTTTGGAAATAATCATCAGCAGGGAAATGCCGATGTCGTTATATTCTAAGTCTTTGGTTGTTTTGTAGAGTTCTTCAGCTACGGTTCGCGCCTGTTTTGAATTTCCTTGCAGGTTTTCATTTTCTGCAATCGCTATCCTGGCCAAGATATGAAGCTGCGGCTGTGATTCTAATAAAGGCAGCGCTTCGTTAAAATAGGCTCGGGCTTGCTTTAAATTGTTTGTTTCGTTGGCGACATTCCCGAGATTCATGGCGTAGAGGCCGACCTTAAGCTTGTCGTTGTTTTCTTGGGCTATATCATAAGCCTTCTTGAAGTATTCATTCGCTTTCTCGTAATTTTTTTCTTTAGAATATAAGATGGCAATGTTGTTCAAGACGACCATTTCATATTTAGGCTCCAGATGTTTTACGGCAATCGTATAGCTTTCGAGATAATGATTTAAGGCTTCGCCATAATCGAGCATGGTATAATAGTTGGCGCCGATATTATTTGTCGCGAGAAATAGCTGCTTGTACCATCTGTTTTTGTCGGCAAGATTTTTAGCCTGGGTAAGCAATTCAAGAGACTTGACGTGGTCTTTTTTCCACATGTAATTAATTCCGGAAACGATAAGAGAATCGCAATGAGCCTGCGTATTGGCCTGAATTTTAGGCATAAAAAGAAGGCATAGCAAGAACGTGAGATAAGCGGACTTGATTCGGCAGACTTTTTTAGGCATCGGGGAAGATTTTTTATTCAAATATAAGAATAAGTATTGCACAAATGGTTGCGTGGCGGGATAGAGAAAAAGGAATAAAAAAAGCTTTTCCGGTTAGGGAAAAGCTTTTGGTCTTGTTTTGTCTTTTTGATTACGCCTTTTTGCCTGAAGCTTCAAGGTTTCTTTCAATTTTATGCGATGGACGCGTCCATTTCGGTTTTTCTCCTAAAGCTTGGTATTGAGAATCTGCCGCTTCAACAGTTTTAGGTTGCGAAACTTTTGTGAATGGCTTTTGCGGATTCAAGCCGAGCATTTCGAACATTTTCATGTCTTCGTTTACGTCTGGATTTGGAGTAGTCAGCAATTTATCGCCTGCAAAGATAGAATTAGCGCCTGCAAAAAAGCACATCGCCTGTCCTTCGCGGCTCATATTGGTTCTTCCTGCAGAAAGTCGCACTTGTGTATTTGGCATTACGATTCTTGTCGTAGCAACCATTCGTATCATTTCCCAGATTTCAACTGGCTTTTCTTCTTCTAGCGGTGTACCTTCAACAGCAACAAGGGCATTGATGGGCACTGATTCTGGCTGTGGACTTAAGGAAGCCAAAGCCACAAGCATTCCGGCTCTGTCTTCAACACTTTCGCCCATTCCGATGATTCCGCCGCTGCATACGGTTACGTTGGTCTTGCGGACGTTTTCGATTGTCTGAAGACGGTCTTCGTAGCCGCGCGTTGAGATTACTTCTTTATAATATTCTTCAGAAGTGTCTAGATTGTGATTGTAGGCATACAATCCCGCTTCTGCTAGACGATGTGCTTGGTTTTCGGTAATCATCCCTAACGTACAGCATACTTCCATGTCTAGCTTGTTGATGGTTCGTACCATTTCTAAAACTTGGTCGAATTCAGGTCCGTCTTTGACGTTTCTCCAAGCAGCACCCATACAAACTCTAGAAGAACCGCTAGATTTGGCTCTTAAAGCTTGGGCTTTTACTTGTTGAACGGTCATCAGGTCATTGCCTTCGACTCCGGTATGATAGCGTGCGGCTTGCGGACAATAACCGCAATCTTCCGGACATCCGCCTGTTTTTATAGAAAGGAGAGTAGATACTTGGACCACATTTGGATCGTGGTTTTTTCTGTGAACCGATGCGGCTTCAAATAACAAGTCCATCATCGGCTTGTTGTATACCGCAATGATTTCTTCTTTGGTCCAATCGTGTCTTATTGTACTCATAATGGTTAGTCTTATTTGTTTTGCTTCAAAAGTAGGTAATTCCGTTATAAGTTGAAAAATCTTTTCTCTAAAGTTAGAAACATATGATTGTTGATTAAATCAAAAAGGGACTGGCAATTTGCCAATCCCTTTTTCTTAAAAGTTATATTGTAAGGTTAATCTACATGGTTGATTTTTTCTACTTTGTCTTTCCAATACTGCATCATGGCAAAAGAAACAATCATGGATGCTGCCGATCCTTCTATGAATAATCCGAAACAGAATTGATAGAGTGATGGATCGCCACCGCCGAAGATGTAACTGTCTGCAAAAGTTTCCAGATAGGCATTGCCACCTTTGTATTCGACATAGACCATAAATGCGACCAGTCCTAAAATGAGTCCGACCATAGCGGTCAGGAAACCAGAAAGGAGATTGGTCAGATAGCCGTTTATGCCATCATGATAATTGGACTTTATGGTTTTGTTTACGCCATAAATCACAAAGACAAAATTGACGAGTCTTAGATAAATATGGTCTTTTAGGTCTAGTGCTTCGATGAGCAAGAAGTATAATCCTAGCCCTATAAAAATAATCAGTCCGTTGATGAATAATCTGGAAAATTTCATAATATTCGGTTTTGTAGTTTATACTGTTTTGAATGCTATAAAACGATTTGATTGGAATGCCTCAATTCGATTTATATATTAAAATTACAAATATTATCTGAGTTTTCGCAGGCTATTTATTTTATAATTGAATTTTTAGTAAAATTTTAATAAATTAAGTTTTTTCTGATTAATGGAGAAGGTGATTATTTGATGAGATGGCCTTCATTGTCATAGAGCAGGATCCAGTTGTTATGTGAGAAGTAATTCCATTCTGCAGATGCGATATCCACATCTGGATTGATAAGTTGCTTATACGGTTTTTGGTTGATCGATACATGGCAGTTCACAAAAACACTGACATCTTTGCCTTGCGCGGCAAATTCTTTTTTGATTCTTTGTGACAATTGCCAAATAGCATCCGGCTTGTCAGCAACCATTTTAAATTGCTTATCCGTCAATTTTGAATTAATATTATAAGGAATAGGCTGATTTGTTTTTTTGTCAATAATCTTGAAATTAGAATAGCCCGATCTCGAACGAAGCATCATCCTCCAGCTCAAGCGATGGCCTTCTTCCGTCCAAAGCACATCGCCTTTGATGAACCAGTGACGGATTGGCAAGAGAATCTGGATTAGGAAATAAGGAATAAAAAAATAGAATAGGACGGATCTGTTTTGGTAAATCGGCTCATTTTCTTCGAGTACGGGCTTCTTTTTGAAAAACAACGCTCTTATTTTTTCAGGAGGATAAAAGAATACGGCAAAACTCAGGGCAAAGAACGGAAAAATGCCTATCTGTAAGGTTACGGCATTAAAAAGGTGAAAAATCAAGGAAGCAATAAATGCGATGGTTCTTGTTTTTTTCCACAACAGCATCGGAACGATAAGCATGTCGAATGCGATTCCAGAATAGGCAATAAAAAGATAAAACCATTTTTGGTTGAAAATTTCCTGGATAAAAGGATAAGGCGATTTGTTGGTCAAAAGATTTTTGGTGAAAGTCCCGTCTAGCCAGTCAGGATAAAACTTAGATAGGGTAGCAAACAAATAGACAATCGCAATCTGAAGGATCATCACTCCCGAACACCACCAAGGCATACTCAAAGTCTTTATTTCAGGATGCTGCTTTGCATCAATCGAAGCATATCTGTTAGCAGGAAGGAAAATCATTATCAAGCAGACCAAAATAAGCATGTAATAATGATTGTTGTAGGATGTTTTTTGCATCCAATAAGTGATCGTCCACAATAACGTAAAGGCAGAAAGGCTCCATCGGTATTTCCAGCCGAGCATCACGAGGATGCCAAGAACTCCCATAGTGGCAAAATAAAAATACATTCCATAACCCGGAAGCGGCTGCAGCCATTCCATTCCGATATGGCTGAAAGTAAATTGTGGCTTGATGAAATTTTCTTTTACCCAGCCGGTAAGAATTGCTCCAAAAGTTTCTGCTGCCAGAAGAAATCCGAAAAAAATCCGAAAAATAATCAACGGAGAATTGTCTATTGGCAGGAAAAGCTTTTTCATTTCAAATCTTTTATAAAATTTCGGGTGATGATTTCGTCATTTTTGATTTCCTCTTTTAAAGCATCGAGCGAGTCGAACTTTTCTTCAGGACGAATTCTATGCAGAAAATGGATTCGGATTTCCTTATCGTATAAATCGCCTTCAAAATCTAAAAAGTAGGTTTCTATAGTTCTTTCTTTTCCGTCGACCGTTGGATTTGTGCCGATGTTCATCATCCCAAAAACTTCTTTCCCGTCAAGATCGCTTTTTACGATATAGACGCCATCTAGAGGAATAAGCTTGTAGTTTTCTTCAATTTTCAGATTCGCAGTAGGAAAGCCGATCGTACGTCCTAACTGCCTTCCCTTAACAACAATTCCAGAAAGAAAATAATTATAGCCCAGATAATCATTTGCCAATTGAATGTCTCCGCTCGCTAAGGCCTTTCTGATTTTTGTAGAACTTATCGAAACTTCGTCAATTTCTTCTGCAGAAATCTGTTCTACTTCAAAGCCATATTTTTTTCCGTAAGCAATGAGATCATGGATGTCGGCAGAACGATTTTTTCCAAAGCGATGGTCATGCCCGATGACTATTTTCTTGATGTTGAATCGGTCTACTAAGATGGTCTTGACAAATTCTTCTGCGCTTAATTGTGAAAAGCTTTGGTCGAAAGGATGGATGATGAGGTTTTCTAAGCCGATGCATTCCAATAACTCTGCTTTTTCTTTGATGGTGTTTAAAAGCTGTATTTCGGAATTGCCTTGGAGTACCATTCGCGGATGCGGAAAGAAAGTCAGTACGAGACTTTCATTATTGCTTTTTTTGGCATCTTGAGTCAGTCGTTCAATTATTTTTTTGTGCCCTAAATGAACGCCGTCAAAAGTGCCTAAGGTCGCGATGGTATGTTTGTCAGGGTTGAAATCCTGTATGTTGTGGAAAATATTCAAAATGGTGGGATTATCTTTTCTGCAAAATTAAGGTATATGGGCAATAAAAAAAACTTCTTGGATAGATTGTTTTTATGGTAAAATTTAGAGTATCTGTGATTTAAGTAGAAAAACTTCCGTCCTAAAACTTTATATAGTAAATTTGGGAAAATTTACCCAACACAACCATGAAAAGAATACTACTCTTAGCACTGACCTTGCTGACAAGCTTAGGCAGTTTTGCCCAGTCCAAAGATTTATGGGCAATTTCAAACGACGCCAGCACGGCGATATTTAAAAAAGTGCAGCGATCTTCGCTTCCTTCAGAATTCAAAATTTATAAATTAGATGTAGAAGGACTTAGAGCTAAATTGCAAGATGCTCCTTTGCGAAGCGAGTTTAATGGTGTTTCTGCTACTATAATCTCGTTTCCGGATCATGAAGGAAAGATGGAAGACTATAGAGTTCTAGAAGCTCCAGTAATGGAAAAAGAACTTCAGGCCATGTATCCTGAAATCCGTTCGTATGTCGCCAAAGGCATTAAGAATCCTACAAACATTATTCGATTTAGTGTTTCGCCTGAAAAAGGATTGAGCGCCATGATCCGTTCAGGCAGTAATGGAGTAACTATCATTGATCCGTATACTTCTGACAACAATTTTTATCTGGTTTTTAATAAATCCAAATCGATACGAGGCGGCGAAGCATTTACATGCCTTACCGAAGATGAGGCTATGGATTTGGGAAGAAGTTTTTCTGAAGAAAACCAGTTGTTGGACGCTGATGATAATATGTTAAGAACATTCAGATTGGCACTTTCTGTTAGTGGCGAGTATTCTACTTTTCACGGAGGAACACTAGCAATGGTAAATGCTGCCATGAATGCAACGCTGACAAGAGTCAATGGCGTGTTTGAAAATGATTTCAAGCTTAATATGGTATTGGTTGCCAACAATGATTCGGTTATTTTTTTAAACGCAGCTACAGATCCATACAATGCACAGAATACTTGGGCAACTGCATTGAGAAATACGTTAAATGCCAACATAGGTCTTGCTAATTATGATATTGGACATTTGATGAGTGCCATTGGAAATAACGGAAATGCAGGATGTATCGGCTGTGTTTGCAATAGCAATAAAGGAACTGGTTTTACTACCAGCGTTACTCCAACAGGAGATAATTTCGATATTGATTTTGTCGTGCATGAGATGGGGCACCAATTTGGGGCCAATCATACGTATTCTATTGCTATAGAAGGAACAAATGTAAATGTGGAGCCTGGAAGCGGAACGACTATAATGGGCTATGCAGGAATTACAGGTCCTGCTACAGATGTTCAGCCACATAGCGATCCGTATTTTCATGCGGCAAGCATTCAGCAAGTGACAGCCAATATAAAGACAAAAACGTGTCCGACGACGACAATAATCAACAATGCTGTACCGACAGCAAATGCAGGTGCGGATATTCCTCTTCCGATAGGAACGGCATTTTATTTGACAGGAGCTGGTACAGATACGGATTCTGATGGACTGACATATGTTTGGGAACAGATGGATTCTGCAACTGATGAAAGCCAGATGTTTCCAGAAGCTACAAGTGTAGAAGGACCAATGTTTAGGTCCTTTTCTCCATCAGCATCTCCGACTACCTATTTTCCGAGTCTTGAGTCTGTTGTTCAAAAAGGAATCCAGCGCGATAAATGGCAAAAGGTTCCGGAAGTTTCTCGTGATTTAACCTTCAGGTTTACGGTTAGAGATAACGAGATTGGTGGAGCGGCAAATAAGAGCGATGATATGGTTGTTTCTTTTGACGATTCCATAGGTCCCTTTAAATTTACATCACAAAACACGGTTGGCCAATCTTGGACATTAGGTTCTTCACAAACTATTACTTGGGCAGTAAACAATACGAATACATTGCCCGGAGCCCAAAATGTGAACATAAAACTTTCTACCGACGGAGGATTGACCTTTCCGGTTATTTTGGCATCAAATGTTTCTAATAACGGTACGGCAACTGTTACAGCTCCGTGGACTTCTGCGCCAAAATGCAGGTTGCTAATCGAGCCTACAAATAATAAATTTTATGCGGTTAATTCGAAGCCGTTTGCAATAGGATATGATGTAACGACTTCATGCCAGACGTATAGTTTTACGACTCCTTTTGCGATTCCAGATAACGGGAACAGCTATACGACAAGACAGTTAAATGTACCTGTTACGGGAGAAATAGCAGACGTTAAAGTTGCAGTGAATGCTACGCATACTTGGCTTTCAGATTTAAATATAGCCGTAGTGAGCCCAGCAGGAACTGTCGTTACTTTGTTCAACCAAGGCTGTTCCAATAACGGAGTTACAGACAACCTCAATGCTGTATTTGACGAAGATGGAGCCAACGCTGTTTGCTCGACTACCATTCTTGGAAATGTATTGCCAGAAGATGTTTTGTCTTCTTTCAATGGGCAAAACCCGCAAGGAAACTGGATATTAGGAGTTGTTGATTTAGGCGCTCAAGATACAGGTACCATGAATTCGTTTTCAGTTACTATATGTACGCAAACCATGATGTTGGGAACTGATCATTTCGGTCTTGCTGATTTCAAGATTTATCCAAATCCAAACAAAGGAAACTTTAACGTTCAGTTTAATTCTGAATCAGGTAATGAGATCAAGATTAGTGTTCATGATATAAGCGGCAGACAGATTTTTAATAAATCTTACCAAAATACAGGATTGTTTTCTGAAAAGCTTCAATTGAATAACGTCCAATCTGGAGTTTATCTTGTCAATGTAATTGATGGCGACAGAAAAGAAGTGAAAAAAATTGTCATAGAATAAAAATCTAAATTCAACTAGATAAGAAGGAGGTGCTTTTGAGTATCTCCTTTTTTTATTGTTAAATAATTAGAATATGCGCATAAATGATTAATTTTGGATTATAAACTAAATATATTATGAAACGAATTTTACTCTTAATCGTTTTTGTCTTTGCATTTTCTGCGGGCTATTCGCAGTCATCGCCGCTTTGGACAAAAACATCTGCACAGAGCCTAGACGCTATGAGAAAAGCGACTAGAACCTCTATGCCGAAAGAATATCAGCTTTATCAGCTTGATTATTCTAAATTGAAAACACAACTTGAGTCTGCCCCTTCTAGGGAAAATACACAGTCTTCTGGTGTGGTGATTGCTTTTCCAAATGCTGAAGGAAAATTGGAAAACTACAGGATTTATGAATCTTCTGTAATGGAGCCAGAATTGGCGGCAAAACATCCTGAAATCCAATCTTATATTGGACAAGGAATTGATGACCCGACTGCCAAAATTCATTTTACGACCACGCTTTTTGGTCTGCATACGATGACTTTGTCAGGAAAAGGAACTTCTTTTATAGATCCTTACACCAGCGATTCTAAAAATTATATCGTTTACAATAAGTCTAGTTTGCCTAAAAGACAAGCTTTTGAATGTCATGTAGAGGATAATGATGCAATGGTGCCTCCTCCTTCTACAGCGGCTAGCGATGGAAAATTTAGAACCTATCGTTTGGCAATGGCTTGTACGATTGAATATGCCGCTTTTCATATCAATGCCGCGGTTACAGCAGGAACTTTAAGCCCAACAGCAACACTTGCTCAAAAGAAAGCGGCTGTTTTGGCGGCTATGAACGTGACAGTTGCTCGTGTAAATAGTGTTTATGAAAGAGATATGTCTTTGAGAATGCAACTAGTTGCAAACAATGAAAGTATTATTTTCGTAGATTCAGATTCTTTCAACAATAATAGCGCATCAACTTTAATAACTCAAAGCCAGACGGTTATCAATGCAGCTATTGGCAATGCGAATTATGATATCGGACATACCGTAAGTACAGGCGGTGGAGGTCTTGCAGGATTAGGAGTTGTTTGTGTTACAGGTCAAAAAGCAAGAGGAATCACAGGTTCGCCTGAACCAGTAGCTGATGCATATGATATTGATTTTGTGGCGCACGAAATGGGTCACCAATTTGGAGCTGCCCACACATTTAACGGCGAAGGAGGAAACTGTACGCTTCCAAATCCAAGTATTGGCGATCCAGGTACTCGTAATGCGGCTACTGCTGTTGAACCAGGTAGTGGAACTACTGTAATGGCATATGCAGGAATTTGCGACGCGGTAAATGTTCAAGATCATTCTGATGATTATTTCCATGCCGTGAGCATAAGTCAAATGGTGGCTCATATAGCAGGAACTGGAAATTGTGTTGCGGGTGTAAATAATGGAAATAATCCGCCGGTAATTAGCCCGTTGACAAGTTATACAATTCCAAAAGGGACTGCTTTCGTATTAAAAGGGAACGGAACTGATGTTAATGGTGATGCATTGACGTATTGCTGGGAACAGACTACTGTAGGAGCTACTGCTGTAAATCCTAGTGCTACTTCAACAGATTCAAACCCTAACTTTAGATCGGTATCTCCATCTACTTCTCCTAACAGATACATGCCTGCATTGCCAAGCGTGCTTAGCGGAAATTTGACTCCTACATGGGAAGTGATTCCTTCTGTAGCGAGAGTAATGAGCTTTGCATTGACAGTTAGAGATAACAGGACTCCAAATGGAGGACAGACAGCAAGACAAAACATGACGGTTACGTTTAACGACGCAACAGGTCCTTTCAAAGTTACATCTCAAAACACAGATGGAATTTCTTGGACTCAAGGTCAAACAGAAACGATTACGTGGGATGTTGCTGGAACTACAGGAGCTCCGATTAATACATCTAACGTAAATATCTTATTGTCTACTGACGGAGGTCTTACGTTCTCTACATTATTAGCCAATACTCCAAACGATGGAAGCGAGCCTATTACAGTTCCTAATGTTGCAGCTCCTTTCTGTAGAATTATGGTTGAGGCTGCAAACAATATCTATTATGCAGTTAACGCCAAAACTTTTGCTATTGGTTATACAGTAACTACTACATGTAATACATATACAAATAATACTCCTTTTAATGTTGCTGATGGAAGCGGAACTACCGATGCGGGTAATGGCCCTATTTCATCTTCTATAATTAACGTTCCAAGTGCGGTAACGATTTCTGAAGTAACAGTAACTGTAAACGGAACTCATCCAGACGTTTCAGATTGGATTATTGCATTGAACCACCCTGATGCAACACAGTCAATCGTATGGGGATATAACTGCTATGTTCCGACAAATTTTGTTGGCGCTATGAATGTTACATTTAAAGATGGTGCTCCAGCATTAGCTTGTACTAATCCAACGGTTGGAACCTATAAGCCTTTACAGCCTTTGGCTCCATTTATCGGTAAGACTGCTAACGGAAACTGGAGACTGCTTGTAGGTGATGGTTTTGCAACCAAAACAGGAACAATAAACTCATGGTCGATTCAAGTTTGTTCGCAGACTATGGTTTTGAGTACTCAAAACTTTGGCCTTGCTGATTTCAAGATTTATCCGAATCCAAATAAAGGAAACTTTAATGTTCAGTTTAATTCTGAATCAAACAATGAGATCAAGATTGCGATTTATGACATAAGCGGTAGACAGATTTTCAATAAATCCTACCAAAACACTGGATTGTTTTCTGAAAACCTTCAGTTGAATAATGTTCAGTCTGGCGTTTATCTTGTCAATGTAATAGATGGTGACAAAAAAGAAGTGAAAAAAATAGTTATAGAGTAGAACTCTAAACTGTTAGATAAAAAGGAGACGCTGTTAAGTGTCTCCTTTTTTTATTGTTAAATAATTAGATTATACATATAAATCATTATTTTTGTTTGATAACCAATAATATATTATGAAAAAAAATCTACTCTTACTCATTTTTGTCTTTGCGTTTTCTGTGGGCTATGCACAGTCACCGCTTTGGACAAAAGCCTCTGCAGGGAGCTTAAATGCTTTAGAAAAAGCTGACAGAAGCACCATGCCAAAAGAATATCAGATCTATAAGTTGGATGTGTCCAGATTGAAAACACAGCTTCAAGCTGCTCCATCTAGAGAGAACATGGGAACATCCGATGTGGTAATTGCTTTTCCAAATGCTGAAGGTAAATTCGAAAATTACAGAATTTATCAATCTTCTGTAATGGAAAAAGAATTAGCAGCAAGACATTCTGAAATCCAATCGTATGTTGGACAAGGAATTGATAATCCTAATGCTACCATTCATTTCAGTACGACAATTTTTGGAGTGCATGCTATGATTATGTCTGATAAAGGAACAAAATATATTGATCCCTATACAAAGGATTTGAATAACTATATTGTTTACAACAGATCTAGCGTTAGCTCAACTAGAAGCTTTGAGTGCGGAACTACAGAAGATGCTTTAGAAGGCAGAGGACATGAATTTTCGAATGCAGCATTTGCAAACGACGGAACATTTAGAACGTATAGACTTGCTATGGCGTGTACAATCGAGTATGCCGCTTTCCATGTCAATGCAGCAGTAGCAGCAGGAACTTTAAGTCCAACAGCAACATTAGCCCAAAAGAAAGCTGCGGTTTTAGCAGCAATGGCAATTACGGTAACAAGAGTTAATTCTGTTTTTGAGCGTGATATGTCTTTAAAATTAGTCCTAGTGGCAACTAATGAAAATGTGATTTTTGTTGATGCTGATAGTTTTACTAACAATCCTCCTGTAATGATTAATGAAATGCAGGCGATAGTAGATGCAAATATTGGAGCAGCTAATTACGATATCGGTCATGGAGTTTGTACTTCTGATAACGGAATTGCTCAATTAGGTTCTGTTTGTGGTGCTAATAAAGCAAGAGGTGTAACAGGACAACCAAATCCAGTGGGCGATCAATTTGATATTGATTATGTAATCCATGAAATGGGTCACCAATTTGGAGCTACACATACTCAAAATAACGATTGTAATAGAACAGCAACTACTGCGGTTGAACCAGGTAGTGCTAGTACGATCATGGGGTATGCAGGAATTTGTGCTCCTGATGTTCAAAATAACTCTGATGCTTATTTTCATACAGTAAGTTTGACTCAGATGTTTTCTTTTGTGACTACAGGAGGAACATGTTCAGTAAATGTGCCAAATAATAACGCGGCTCCTGTAATTCCAGTTTTGACAAACTATACGATTCCTGCCGGAACTCCTTTCGTTTTGAGAGGATCGGCAACAGATGCTGATGGTGACGCGCTTACTTACTGCTGGGAACAAACAAATGCTGGATCAACTACAGATGTGCCTAATGCGACTTCAACTGCGAATCCAAACTTTAGGTCATTATCGCCGACCACATCGCCAAACAGGTATTTCCCTTCTTTGTTGAATACTTACGGAACTTGGGAAGTACTTCCGACAGTTGCTAAAACAATGAGTTTTGCATTAACTGTTAGAGATAACAGAACTCCAAATGGAGGACAGACAGCAAGACGTAACATGACCGTTACAACGAGTACGGCATCTGCTCCTTTTACTGTAACATCACAAAATGTAGATGGAGTTTCTTGGACGCAAGGTCAAACACAAACGATTACTTGGAATGTAGGAGCAACTACTGCTGCTCCATTTAATACAGCAAATGTAAATATCTTGCTTTCTACCGATGGCGGACAGACATACTCTACATTGTTAGCTAATACTCCTAACGATGGAAGTGAGGCTATTACAGTTCCTAATACTGCAGCTCCTTTCTGTAGAATTATGGTTGAAGCTGTAGGTAATATTTATTATGCGCTAAATGCGAGACCTTTTGCTATTGGATATACAATAGAAAACGTTTGTACAACATATACAAACAGTACTGTAGTGGCAATTCCTGATGGACCAAATCCAAATGTTTCAACGCCTGGACCTACTTTAACTTCAACAATTAATATTCCTGATACAGGAAATATTACAGATGTAAATGTAAGGGTAAATGTAACTCACCAATGGATCAGAGATTTGATTTCTACTGTAAGACACCCTGATGGTACTCAAGTAGCTCTTGGAAGCAGAATATGTAACGATCAAGATGGGTACAACATCCTTTTCAATGATGGATCACCAAATATTGTTTGTGCAGCGCCTATTACTTCAGGAACATTCAGACCAACCGGAGCACTTTCTACATTGAATGGAAAAGCTATGGCAGGCGATTGGCAATTGCTAATAAATGATTATTTCCAAGGAGATACAGGAAATCTAAACCTATGGTCTATAGAAGTATGTAGACAAACAGCGGTCTTAAATACTCCAAATTTCGGATTAAAAGATTTCAAAATTTATCCAAATCCAAACAATGGTACTTTCAATATTCAGTTTGATTCAGATTCAAGCAATGAAATTAAAGTAGGAGTACACGATATGAGAGGAAGACAAATCTTTGAAAAATCATACCAAAATTCAGGATTATTCTCTCAAAGCCTTGAGTTGAATAATACACAATCAGGTATTTATCTTGTAACTGTTCAAGACGGAGATAAAAAAGAAGTTAAGAAAATCGTTATAGAATAATTTTCTTATACTGCTAAAATTAAAAAGGGAACTCATTGAGTTCCCTTTTTTTTATAAGCTTATTTTTACGTTTCGAATTATCTGATTGTCTACAATTTGTGGCATATCGATTTGCAATGTAGAATTCTTTTTGGTGAGACTACCTTCGGTTACTTTGTAATTTCCAGCCTTGCCTTTGCAGAAGCAGAACACTCCAAAAAGCATTTTGGTATTTTGAAGTTCTTTATTTGAGAAAGTAAAGTCAGAATAGTCTTTATTCATTTCAAAAACAATTTCTTCTCTGTAGCCTGCATCTTGTAATGTTGTGTCTTCTATTTTTTCTCGATACTTGTAAAGAAAAACAACTTTATCTGGATTTTCTACCAGTTCGTAATAGGTCTTGCCAATGCCGTCCGTTTTTACATTCATGCTTTTGTTTTGAAGTATCTCAAAAGTACAAATCCCATTTTCGGGACAAGGACTTTCTATTTTTGTCTTTTCATTACCGTTTGCCATAGTTGTAGTAGATTTTGTACTGCAACATGAGATTGTCAGTATCATCATCGGGAAAAGTATGGATTTTTTCATGGTGCTTTGTTTTATTGTATTAAAGATAGCAAAAAGAAAGCCATTATTTTCCGTTAAAAGAATTCATGGTATTATCGAGCCCTGACAAAGCAAACGATTGGATGATTTCTGACGCAAGATCAAGTCTTTCCGTGAGCTTTGCTTTTTCTTCCTCGTTCCATTCTCCGAGCACATAATCTACTTGTTTTCCTTTTTTAAATTCGTCGCTAATTCCAAATCGGAATCTTGGATAGTCTGATGAATTTAACGTCTGTTGTATGCTTTTCAGTCCGTTGTGCCCGCCATCGCTTCCTTTAGGCTTGATTCGTACGGTTCCAAATGCAAGATTCAAATCATCGGTGATTACTAAAATATTGGAAGCTGGAATGTTTTCTTTGTCCATCCAATACTTGACAGCCTTGCCGCTGAGGTTCATGTAGGTATTTGGTTTTAAAAGAAAAATCGTCCTTCCTTTGAGTTTGTATTCGGCCATTGCACCAAGTTTTACGGTCTGGAATTCAAGACTTTCTTTTCTTGCCAAATGGTCAACGGCCTTAAATCCGATGTTGTGTCTTGTGTTTACGTATTCTGCGCCAATATTACCAAGGCCAACGATTAGAAATTTTTTCATTGGGTCTGAATCTGTTTTGTGTTCTTTTTTAAAGATGTTGAAAATCCAATTTTTCATTTCGTAAAAATAGTTTTTCTATCCGAATTTCTATTACATAAAAAAAGCATCAGTTTTTGGCTGATGCTTTTGGTATAATCTAAGGTGAAAATTATTTTTTCTTTCCTTTTGCTGGAGCTTTTGCAGCTTTTGCAGCTTCCTGAGCAGCTTTCATAGCAGCACGTGAGATTCTCACTTGTGCAACTACTGTGTTGTCTGGGTGAAGCAATTTGTAGTTGTCAGAAACTAATTTAGTAACGTATAATTTGTTACCCATTTCAAGACCTGAAATTTCAGCTTCTACGAAATCTGGAAGATTTTTTGGAAGCGCTTTTACTTTCAGTCTACGTTGGTTCAAACGCAATACACCACCTAAAAGTACACCTGGAGAAACACCAGTTACTTTCACTGGAACTTCCATAGTGATTTCTTTGTCATCGTGTAATTGGAAGAAGTCAAGGTGCAAGATTCTGTCAGAAACAGGGTGCACTTGAGTGTCTTGCAATACTGCGTTGAATGTTTTACCACCTTCAAGTTCGATCACAACTGTGTGAGCGTTTGGAGTGTAAATCAAGTTTTTGAATGCTTTTTCTTCTGCAGAAAAATGCACTGGTTGATCTCCTCCGTATAAAACGCAAGGAACCATTCCAGCATTACGTAAGGCTTTAGTAGCTACTTTGCCCACGCTTTCTCTTTCTGATCCTTTAATTGTAATCGATTTCATTGTAAATATATATAATTAATAAAAAAATTCTACATCAAAAATTTACCGCTGATAGAGTTGTTGTGTTGTACCATTTGCATTACTTCTGCAAAAAGAGGCGCACAGCTCACCACTCGGATTTTCTTCGATTCTTTCTTCAACGGAATAGAATCGGTAACAATCAGCTCGCTTAATTGCGAGTTTTCAATTTTCTCATAAGCCTCGCCTGATAAAATAGCGTGAGTACAGATTGCTCTTACGCTCAATGCTCCTTTTTCAATCATCAAATCCGCAGCTTTTGCCAAAGTTCCTCCGGTATCGATCATGTCGTCTACAAGAATGATATTTCTTCCTGTCACTTCTCCAATCAATTCCATGCTTTCAATCACGTTTGCTGCTTTTCTCTGCTTGTAGCAGATTACGACATCCGATTCTAAAAATTTAGAATAGGCATAGGCTCTTTTTGAACCTCCCATGTCAGGAGATGCAATCGTAAGATTTTCTAAATTCAAGCTCTTAACATAAGGCAAGAAGATAGTCGATGCAAACAAGTGATCTACTGGTTTTTCAAAGAAACCTTGAATCTGGTCGGCATGCAAATCCATTGTCATGATTCTCGTAGCTCCGGCAGCTTCTAATAGTTTTGCAACTAATTTCGCTCCAATCGGCACACGTGGCTTGTCTTTTCGGTCTTGTCTAGCCCAGCCAAAATAAGGAATTACAGCCGTAATATGACGGGCTGAAGCTCTTTTAGCGGCATCAATCATCAACAAAAGCTCCATCAGGTTGTCTGCACTTGGAAAAGTGGAACAAACTAAAAAGACTCTCAGTCCTCTGATTGATTCTTCGAAAGACGGCTGGAACTCGCCATCGCTATATTTAGAGAACGTTACTTTACCTAGCTCCACGCCATAGCTCTTAGCTATCTGTTCGGCTAAATGTACGCTTTGAGAACATGCAAATATTTTTGCTTCTGGTTCTTGGTGCGGCATTTTAAAATGTTGTTTAGTAGTTAGTTAGTGTTGTGTTGTGTAAACGAGGTGCAAATTTAGGAATAAAATCCAACTCTGAAAGAATATTTTTAACTATTTTTTGTTTTAAATGAAATTATTTTTTTTACATTTGCACCCACAATTGAAACACATCAATTGCCTGGATGGCGGAATTGGTAGACGCGCACGACTCAAACTCGTGTACTTAGGTGTGTGGGTTCGATTCCCACTCCAGGTACTTTAAAGTAAAACCTCTGAGAAATCAGAGGTTTTTTTATATCTTCTTGATTACGTAAGTAACGATGCCCCAGATTATAAAATTATTTTCTTCCGAAACTTTTATGGGTTGGTATTTTTGATTTTCAGGCATCAGATATAAGCAGTCTTTTTCGAGTTTTAATCTTTTTACCGTAAATTCTCCGTCGATAAAACAAATTGCAATTTCTTTGTCTGCCGGCTCTAAGCTTCGATCAACGATTAAAATATCCTTGTCATTTATTCCGGCATCCGTCATGGAATGGCCTTCAACTTTTATATAAAATGTAGTCGTTGGATTTTCAATCAATTCTTTGTTCAAGTCGATAGAAGTTTCTAGGAAATCTAATGCAGGAGAGGGGAATCCAGCTGAAACTCCTTGAGAGACATAAGGTATTCTGATGTCGCTTTCGAGATCAGGCTTAAAAAAAATGAGCTTCTTATCTGTATGTTTGGGTTCTAATGGCATTTTACTACTAGAATTTGATCGAATTGGGTCGTATATTTCGGAGAAAGCATATTTTGTTTCATGTTCCATGTTTGGGAATCTTGTATCCCTAGTTTGACTTTGCGGCTTCCTATTTTGGTGTTGATGTTGTCAATCGCTTTCATCAACAGGTGGTGTTTTGGGTTTTCTTCTTCAAATAGATGAAGCTGCTTCTCGTTTGTATTAATCAGCTGGGTTACGATTACACCGGCTTTTTGAAATCGCTGTCCTTTGTTTTCTTCGTATAACTTTTCTAGAATCCTCAGAGCCGCTTGGTTTATTGTGAGCGTAGAATTGGTCCCGAAAGGCAGTGTGACGGCGTGATGGTAATACTCTTTCGTTGTAGGCGTTTTGTGCTCCATGGTTGAAAGCATAACGATTATAGTATGGCAACACGAATTCTGCTGTCTCAGCTTTTCGGCACAGACTGAAGCAAAAGTCGAAATCCGTTCCCTCAACGAATCAAAATCGGTCAGCTGTTTCGGAAAGCTTCGGGTAATAGCGATACTTTTCTTATCGGAAGGTTCTTCTATCGTTAAGACCGATTCTCCCAACAGTTCTTTTCTAAGGCGGAGGCCTATGACGCCCATTTCTTTTTTTATCCAATTTTCATGAAATGATTCTGTAAAATCATAAGCAGTCAGGATATTTTTGGACTTCATTTTTTTCTTCATCCGATAACCGATGCCCCAAACAGCTTCTATTTTGGTCCATTTTAGTGCTTTGATACGTTTTTCTTCTGTATCTATCACATAGACTCCATTGGTTTTTTCTGGGTATTTCCGTGCAATTTTGTTGGCGACTTTTGATAATGCCTTAGTTGCAGCAAAACCGATACAGACGGGCATGCTGAGGCCTTTCAAAAGTTTAGTTTTGATCTGTTTTCCATAATCATCATAGTCAGAGATATTCATCCCCTCGAAATTTAGGAAAGCTTCATCAATACTATATACTTCAACATGCGGAGTAAATTCTCTCATTACATCCATGGCACGCTGGCTCATGTCTCCATATAAGGCATAATTGGAAGAAAATACTTTTACATTATTTTGAGCTAGCATTTCTCGTATCTTAAATTCAGCAGCTGCCATGGGGATACCTAAAGCTTTTGCTTCATCGCTTCGAGATATGATGCACCCGTCATTATTAGACAAGACGACAACTGGCTTTCCATTATATTGTGGCTGGAAAACCCTTTCGCAGGAAGTATAAAAATTATTGCAGTCGACTAATGCATACATACTACAAAATTAACGTAAACGACTAAGAACTACTGTTTGACAAAAGTTAATGTTGAAAAAATTATCGTAAGAAATTATATAAAAAAAACCACCAGAACTAACTGATGGTTTTCGATATAATGTATTGTTAAGCTTCTATGTCAGTAAATCTAGCAAGAAAGAAGGGTAAAGCCCTAATGCGATGTTCAATAAGATAGCAACTGTAGCAACAGCGCTATATACAAAAGGAACAGATTTTGCATTTTCTGTGGCATCTTTAGTATACATGGCAAGAATCAATTTGAAATAGTAGCCCACGCTGATGATAGAGTTTACGACAGCGATGATTACCAAAATGATGTGCCCGGCTTTTAGCATTTGTCCGAACAAGAAAACTTTAGCAAAGAATCCTGAAAAAATCGGAATTCCAGCCATAGAAAGCAAAGCTCCTGTCAAGATTGCTGCCAATAAAGGACTCGTTTTTCCTAGTCCGTTAAAATTGAAAATATCTTCGTTGTCTTTGTCTTTTGTAACATATAGCACTACTGAGAATGCTGCAATTCCTGCCAAGGCATAAGCCGAAGTATAGTAAAGAAGAATTCCTCCAGAAGTAGAAACGGCCAAAAGCGCCATCAGCATAAATCCTGCATGTGAAATACCTGAGAAAGCCAGCATTCTTTTCACATTTGTCTGTTTTAATGCCATAATGTTTCCGATAGTCATCGAAAGGATAGAAACAATCATCAAGGCTGTTTGTGAAGATTCTGGCAGATTGACGTTCATTGCTCGTACCAATTTGAAGAAAGCCGCCATTGCAACCACTTTTGCCAACGTACTCATCAAAGCTGTTGTCAGGGCAGGAGAACCTTCATAAACGTCAGGAGCCCAAAAGTGGAATGGAACTGCTGCGATTTTGAAAAGCATACCAATACTCAATAAAATAGCTCCAATATAAAACCAGTCTTCTACATCAGCAGAAGTTCCTGCTTCTTGAATAACTGCCATATCAAACGAACCAATGGCACCATAAATTAGGGCAATTCCGAACAAGATGAAACCTGAGGCGAAAGCTCCCATCAGGAAATATTTCATTCCAGCCTCATTACTTTTTAAGCTCAAGCGATTGCTTGCTGCCAAAACATATAAAGAGATAGAAAGAATTTCAATTCCAAGGAAGAACATTGCAAGATTTCCGAAAGCAACCATAGCAATGGCTCCTGTCAAAAGGAACAATTTTATAGAAACGAAATCGGATATTTTGTGTATTTGTTTCTCGTGAAAGCTTGGTGTCAAGGCTATTAGAAACACTGTCAATAGAATAAACAGGCAAGAAAATGAAGTTGAAAAGTTATCATCAACAATCATATTATTGTAAGTATCTGCTGATCCATTTAATCCAGTCGCTGTCAGTCCCAAGGTAGCAAGCAAGCCAATAATTGTTACAGGAACAATTGCTTTTCTTACGTTGAAAATTTCAGCTATAAGGCATAAAACCCCTAATACGGCAATAGCTATTAATGTATACATTTTATATCTGACTAAATTAAATTCTGTTTATAACTTTTATGACCTCTTGAAGGCTTGGCGTAATCAAATCGATGATTGGTTTTGGGTACAATCCGAAAAATAATAAGACACCGATAATTATTACCATTACAATACCTTCATTGACATTGATATCTGCAAAAAACTTTTCGTTTTTATCTCCCAGCATTACTTTTTGGAACATTCTCAGCATATAAAAAGCTCCCAAGATAATTGTTGTTCCACCAATAATACAAATAGTCACGCTTCTTTGTGCCAAGCTGTAAAGCAATTCGAATTCTCCAACAAAGTTAAAGGTTCCTGGCAATGCCACAGAAGCCAACACTAATATCATAAACATAGAAGTGAACTTTGGCGCTTGTATTCTGATACCTCCCATTTCTGAAATTTTTCCTGTAGCGTATCTTCTAGAAATAATTTCTGCGGCAAAGAACAAGCCAACTACTCCAAAACCGTGTGCAAGCATCTGAAGGACAGCTCCTCTCAAACCGTCTAAAGTCAAAGTGTACGTTCCGGCTGCAATTAACCCAACGTGAGCTAAAGAAGAATAGGCCAATAGTTTTTTGATGTCTTTTTGTTTCAAGGCAACAATAGAACCATATATTACGCCTGCTACGCTCAACCCTACGAAATAGAATAAATATTCTTTTGCTGCAATTGGAGCAAGAGGCAGTTGCCATCTGATGATACTGTACAGCGCCATTTTTAGCATAATACCTGATAAAAGCATGGTACCGACAGCTGGTGCTTTTTGGTATACTTTTGCCTGCCATGTATGGAAAGGAATAAGCGGAATCTTTATCGCATACGCTAAAAAGAAACCTAAGAATATCCATAACTGCTCTTGAGAAGTCAATTTTACGTTGATCAAATCACTCAAAAGGAAGCTTCCCGCTTTTTGATAGAGGTAGATAAATGAAACCAGCATGAACAGAGATCCGGCGAAAGTGTAGATAAAGAACTTCACGACTGCTTTTTTTCTGCTTTGCGGATTGCCGCCTCCCCAAATCAAGGCGATAAAGTAAATAGGAATTAAAGAAAGTTCCCAGAAAATATAGTATAAGAATCCATCAGCACTTAAGAAAGTTCCGACCATGGCAAAAACCATGAACAGGATCAAGGCGTAAAAATTCTTAGATTTAGCGTATGAATTTCCGAAAGACGAAAATATAATCAGCGGTGTCAGGGCAGTAGTAAGAAGAACCAAAGCCATAGACAAGCCATCAGAACCAAGCGCCAGATAAATTTTAGGCATTGCTACCCATTGTAGCATCAAGCTGATGTTTTGTCCTGAATTATATAAGGTCAAAAGATAAATTGAAGCACCGAAAGCAGCAAGGCTAAATAGCAAAGCTGTTTTAGAAGCCCATTTGTCTCCGGATAGAAAAGTAGCAATTGCTCCGACTAATAAAATAATTAATAATAAAGATACGTCCATTAGTGATGAATTATTGTGCTAAAAATAAATAAGCGATAATTGAAGCAGTTCCGATTACGAAAGCGAAAAGATAAAACCCAACGCTTCCGTTTTGGAGTACTTTTCCTTGTGTCCCGACCATATTTGTCACTTTTCCTAATCCGAAAATAAATCCAGACAAGGCTGTTTCAATAAAGTTTTTCGAGAAGCTTGCTATAGCATAGATAGGCTTCACGATTACCGCCATATAAATTTCATCTACATAAAATTTATTATATAAAACTTTTGAAAATCCAGTGATTTCGCTGTCTTCGCTAGGCACTTGAGACTTTTTGATGTAATTTGAATACGCAATTCCGATACCGATCAAGGCACCAACAACTGCGATTCCCATCAACATATAAGTGGTACCGTCTAAATGATGCTCTTCTCTTGCTCCGATAAAAATTGGTTTTAGATATTCGTTCAACCAGCTATGTCCCGGGAAGCTGATAAAACCTCCTACCGTCGAAAGAATAGCCAATACGATTAATGGGAAAGTAATCAGGCTTGGAGATTCATGCAAATGGTGTTTTTGCTCTTCTGTTCCTCTGAATTCTTTGAAGAAAGTCAAATACAACAAACGGAACATATAGAAAGCCGTCATGATTGAAGCTAAAGAAGCAATTACCCAAAGGGCTTTATTTTCATGGAAAGCAACCATCAAGATTTCGTCTTTAGAGAAGAAACCTGCAAAAATCGGAATACCGGAAATCGCTAATGTCGCAATCAAGAAAGTAATGTAAGTGACTTTCATGTATTTTCTCAAGCCGCCCATTTTTCTCATGTCTTGTTCTCCGTGCATGGCATGGATTACAGAACCTGAACCCAAGAACAGACAAGCTTTAAAGAAAGCATGCGTGATTACGTGGAAAACAGCAATTTCATAAGCTCCTAGACCTAAAGCCAAAAACATCAATCCGAGCTGTGAAACCGTAGAATAAGCTAATACTTTTTTAATATCGTTCTGAACCAAAGCAATAAATGCAGCAACCAAAGAAGTCACGGCACCGATTATGGCAATAACCATCTGGATATCTGGAGTCAGGTTGAATAAGAAGTTTAATCGGGTAATCATGAAAATTCCGGCAGTTACCATGGTTGCTGCGTGGATTAAAGCAGAAACTGGTGTAGGTCCGGCCATCGCATCAGGCAACCAAGTGTATAATGGAATCTGAGCTGATTTTCCAGATGCACCAATGAAAAGGCATAATGTTCCAAAACCTAGCCATCCTAAATCAACTGATTTTCCAGTAGCGACAGCGGTTTTGATTGTAGCGAAATCAACAGAACTGAATAAATATCCAAGCGTGAAGATTCCGATTAAGAATCCTAAATCTCCAATTCTATTCATGATGAATGCTTTTTTAGCCGCATCGTTATAGTCTTGGTTTTTATACCAGAATCCGATTAGGAGGTAAGAGCATAATCCAACGCCTTCCCATCCGATAAACATGATTAATAAGTTAGAACCTGTAACCAATGTTATCATGAAGAAGATAAATAGGTTAAGGTAAGCAAAGAACTTATGCAGATTTTCATCATCGTGCATATAGCTAATCGAGTAGATGTGGATTAACGTTCCGATTCCTGTTACGAATAGCAACCAAAGAATTGAAAGCTGATCTAATAGGAAGCTGAAATTAACATTGAAATTTCCAAGGGTCATCCAATGAAATAAATCAATTTGTATAGGCTGCTTTGTGCTGTTTATTTGAAAGAAAAAGTTTAATGCAACTGCAAAAGAAATGGCAACAGCGATTGTCCCGATTGTTCCAGAAACATTGCGACTGACCTTTTTTCCTAGAAATACATTAAATAGAAACCCTGCAAATGGGGCCAATAATAAAAGTAAGAGTAAGCTTGTCTCCATTAGGGATTATCCTTTTAAATTTTTTAATTTATCAATATCAATCGAATGAATGTTTCTGTAGATTCCGACCAAAATAGCTAATCCTACAGCAACTTCTGCGGCAGCAACAGCCATAGAGAAAAATACGAATACTTGTCCTGAAGCATCTTGATGATAGGTCGAAAAAACAACCAGCAAAAGATTTACTGCATTCAGCATGATTTCGATTGACATAAACATTACGATGGCATTTCTTCTGAACAAAACACCAAATATCCCGATACAAAATAAGAGTGTAGAAAGATAAATGTAGTTTTCAATACCTATTTGTTGTAAAACATTCTGCATAACTATAAGCTTATTTTTTCTTCTTTTTTAGACAACAATACGGCTCCAATCATGGATACTAGTAATAATACCGAAGCAAATTCAAACGGAATCATAAAGCCATTTTTCTCGTCAAGCAAGACTTGGCCTAAGATTTTGATGGATTGGTAATCTTCGCCTGAAACATAATATTCTTCTATGATCGGCATTGATTTTAAGAAAGCCGCCAAAAGTACAAAGGCTACAAGACAGAAGGAAGCCACTGCAGCAATTATAGTGAGCCCGCTCTTATGCCGTTCATCTTCTTTGTTGAGATTCATCAACATTATCGTAAAGAGCAACAGGATCATGATGGCTCCAGAATATACTATAATATGTACAACCGCCAAGAACTGTGCGTTAAAAAGCAGGTAGTGTCCGGCTATCGAAAAGAAGCAGATTACTAGATAAATAGCGCTATGAATAGGATTCTTTGTCAAAATCGTCAAGAACGCTGTTGCTAAAGTAATCGCGGATAAAATATAAAATACAGTTGTCAACATATTAATTAGCCGTTTTCAATTTAGTGTTATTCAAAGCCTGCTCTAAAGGCATCACCAATTTATCTTTTCCATAAATAAATTCACCTCTGTCGTAGTCTGCTTTTACAATCTTTTTAGATGTAGTCAGGTAAATAGCTTGTTTTGGACAAGCTTCTTCGCATAAACCACAGAAAATACAACGCAACATGTTGATTTCATAGATTGAAGCGTATTTCTCTTCTCTATAAAGATGTTTTTCGTCTGGTTTTCTTTCTTCCGCTTTCATCGTAATAGCTTCGGCAGGACAAGAAAGAGCACACAAACCACAAGCAGTACAACGCTCACGGCCTTCGTCATCACGCATCAGCATGTGCTGTCCGCGATACACTGGGCTCATTGGACGAACCTGCTCTGGATATTTAATAGTTACTTTTCTCGTGAACAAGTGTTTGATCGTAATAAACAATCCTTTCACAATCGCTACAAGATAAAGGCTTTCCAAAAAGGTCATCTTTTTGTTGGAAACCTCTTTCTTTCTGCCCGATAATGATATAGTCTCTATACTCATTTTGATATATGGTTTCAGATTTTGTGGAAGTAAACTTCCATCAATCTTTATATTAATCTTAACTAATTAGCTGTCAAATAATAAAATTACAACTCCGGTTACTACAATATTTGCTATGGCTAACGGAATCAAAATTTTCCATCCCAAACGCATCAACTGGTCATAACGGAATCTCGGAATTGTCCATCTTACCCACATGAAGAAGAAGATGAAGAAACAGATTTTTATAAACAGTACTACGATTCCGATAACATTAGCAGGATTCACACCCCAGTTTTCAACAGCCCATTCCATTCCTGGATAGTTGTAGCCTCCAAAATAAAGGACTGCTAAAATAGTTGATGAGATGAACATACTTGCATATTCCGCAAATAAATAGAATCCCATCCTCATAGAGGAGTATTCTGTATGGTAACCACCGATCAACTCGGCCTCACATTCTGCCAAGTCGAAAGGCGTTCTGTTGGTTTCTGCAAAAGAACATACCAAAAAAATGATAAAGCCGATTGGCTGATAGAACACATTCCAGTGCATGCCGCTTTGGTTCGCTGAAATTTCTCTTAAGCTCAAGGTACCTTCCATCATCAACAAAGCAATAATTGAAAGTCCCATGGCTACTTCATACGAGATCATCTGCGAAGCTGCACGCATGGCAGACATCAATGAAAACTTGTTATTGGAAGCCCAGCCTCCAATCATGATTCCGTAAACACCGACTGACAATACTCCAAATATGTATAGGATAGAAACATCAATATCGGTGGCTTGCAGGATAATATCTCTGCCAAATAGATGCAGTTTGTCTCCCCAAGGAATAACGGCACTTGTCATTAAGGCTACGCTCATCGAAATTGCAGGGCCAACAACAAATAGGAACTTGTTTGGCGTGTCTGGCAAGAATTCTTCTTTCGAGAATAGCTTCAGACCATCGGCAAGTGGTTGCAGGATTCCTCCTTTTCCGGCTCTGTTCGGACCGATTCGGTCTTGAAGCCAAGCCGCAACTTTTCTTTCCGCAAGCGTAGAATACATCGCCATCAGCATTGTTATTGCAAAGATGATGACAATGAAAATTCCTTTTTCTATAATTATCGTACTATCCATTTCGATTAAATATTACCTTCCTTAAATGCTTGCTCTTCCTCTTTTTTCAGAGGAACTGCTGGCATACTGATTTTCTTTCTGTCTTGGTCGCGTCCTTTCAAGATTCCTTTTTCTGTTTCGATTACAACCGTATCTAATTTTCTAGTGTAATTGTTTTGGTTGATAACAGAATCTTTCTCAAATTTTCTTGGACCTTCAATAACCCAGTCTTTTGTGTCTTTATGGTCAAAACGGCATTCGTTGCAGATGAATTCTTCTACTTCGTGGAATTCGTCTTTTCTTCCTGTAACTCTTTGGATTTCGTTACCGAACATCCAAACTGTGGTTTTTCCGCAGCATCCTGGAGTCGTACATTCTCTGTGTGCGTTAAAAGGCTTGTTGAACCAAACTCTTGACTTGAAACGGAATGTTTTGTCGGTTAATGCTCCAACAGGACAAACATCGATCATGTTTCCAGAGAATTCATTGTCGATTGCTTTTGAGATACAAGTCGAAATATTAGAATGATCCCCTCTGTCCATAACACCATGAACGCGATTATCAGTCAATTGATCTGCAACCATCACACATCTGTAGCACAAAATGCAACGGTTCATGTGCAATTGAATATTCGGACCGATATCTTCTGGTTCAAAGGTTCTTTTTTCTTCAATATAACGAGTCTGTGATTTTCCGTGCTTGAAGCTTAAGTTCTGCAAATCGCATTCTCCGGCTTGATCGCAAACAGGGCAATCCAAAGGGTGATTAATCAGTAAAAACTCCGTAACCGATTTTCTAGCTTCTGTAACTCGGTCTGATTTGATGCTGTTGACTTCCATGCCATCCATAACACCAGTAACGCAAGAAGCCATTAGTTTTGGCATTGGAGTAGGGTTGGCGTCGCTTCCTTTTGAAACTTCAACCAGACAGGCACGGCATTTTCCGCCAGAACCTTTCAGTTTTGAATAATAGCACATCGTTGGCGGAACGGATTCGCCACCAATCATTCGAGCAGCTTGCAGGATAGTGGTTCCTGGTTCTACTTCTATTGTTTGACCGTCTATTGTTACTTTCATTTTTTTATTCTTGATGTCTTAAAGTTGTATAGCTTTCAAGTCTTCAAGCCTTTGACTTCATGACTTTCGACCTTATGGCTTTCGACTAAATTTAAACTGTTTGCTTTGCTACCAAATGTCTTACCTTTTCAAAAGGCTCGGCCACAAAATGGTCTCTGTTTTTAATTTTTTCAGGGAAACGAACATGATATTCGAATTCCTCTCTGAAATGACGAATTGCTGCTGCAACCGGCCAAGCTGCCGCATCGCCTAACGGACAAATCGTATTTCCTTCAATCTTGCTTTGGATACTCCAGAGCAGATCGATATCTTCTTCGCGGCCGTGGCCGTTTTCAATTCTGTGTAATACTTTTTCAAGCCAGCCAGTTCCTTCACGGCAAGGCGAACACTGTCCACAGCTTTCATGATGGTAGAATCTGGAGAAATTCCATGTGTTTCTAACGATACAAGCGGTGTCATTATACACAATAAATCCGCCTGAACCTAGCATAGATCCTGTGGCAAAACCGCCGTCGCTTAATGATTCATACGACATCAATCGGTCTTCTCCGTTTGCAGTTTTATAAATCAAGTTGGCAGGCAACACAGGAACAGATGAACCACCTGGCACGAATGCCTTTAAAGGTCTGTCATCGATCATTCCGCCAAGATATTCATCAGAATTCATAAATTCATCAACGCTTAAACCGAGCTCAATTTCATAAACTCCAGGGTTTTTAATATGTCCTGAAGCAGAAATCAATTTAGTTCCTGTTGATCTTCCGATTCCGATTTTTGCATATTCTGCGCCCGTATTATTGACAATCCACGGCACTGCTGCGATTGATTCTACGTTGTTTACTACTGTCGGATTGGCCCAAAGACCAGAAACGGCAGGAAACGGTGGTTTGATACGAGGATTACCTCTTTTTCCTTCAAGGGATTCAATCAAAGCGGTTTCTTCTCCGCAGATATAAGCGCCACCTCCGCAGTGAACGTATAAATCTAAATTGTAACCAGTACCTAAAATATTTTTTCCTAACCATCCAGCGGCATAGGCTTCTTTAATGGCTCTTTCAAGGATTTTATAGACCCACATATATTCTCCACGAATGTAGATGTAGGATAAATTGGCTTCTAGTGCAAAGCTTGACGTGATCATTCCTTCAATCAAAAGATGCGGAATGTATTCCATCAAGAAACGGTCTTTAAAAGTTCCCGGTTCTGATTCATCGGCATTGCAAACCAAATGTCTTGGTTTGCCTGATTTTTTATCGATGAAGCTCCATTTCATTCCAGTAGGGAAACCAGCACCACCACGACCTCTTAATCCAGAGGTTTTCACTTCTTCCACAACTTCGTCCGGCGTCATTGTTTTAAGGGCTTTTTCTACAGAAGCATAACCGCCATTTTGGCGATAGACTTCATAGGTCTTAATCCCAGGAATACTTGCTTTCTCTAATAATATTTTCTTTGACATATTATTTATCGTGTAATGTAACCTTGTTATCTCTACAATCAGCTATCAGCTGGTCGATTTTTTCTTTGGTCAGATTTTCTTGGAAAAAGTCGCCTAGCTGCATCATCGGTGCATAGCCGCAAGCTCCAAGACATTCAACGCCTCTTACTTCGAACATGCCGTCTGCTGTAGGTTCTCCAACTTTTACGCCTAGCTTGTCGCAGGTGTAATCCATCAAGTTTTCAACACCACTCAAGCAGCATGGTGAAGTCTGGCAGAATTCAAACATATATTTTCCAATCGGCCTCTGATTGAACATCGTATAAAACGACACAACTTCATATACTTCGATCGGCTTGATTTCTAATATTTCGGCAACCTTATCCATCAGCTCGATGCTCAGCCAGTTGTCATGGGCATCTTGAACATCGTGCAAGACCGGCAGCAAGGCAGATTTTTTCTTGTCCGCTGGATAATGGCTCAAAAGCTCGTTGATGCGTTCCATCAAAGCTTCCGTGATATTTATTTCTTGTTTAATATGTAAACGTTCCATTTTTTGTTTCGGATTTTAGATTTTAGAACGAGGTCTAAAATTCAAAATTTATACTCCTAAAATTATATTTGAGATTTATGATTTCAGATTTTTGAAACAATTGCCATTAAATCTAAATTCATAAATCATAAATTTCTTATGCGTCTAATTCTCCTGCAATTACATTCAAACTTGACAATGTAGCAATGGCATCAGAGAGCATCTGTCCTTTTACCATTTCATTAAATGCTTGATAATAAATAAAGCAAGGTCTTCTAAAATGCAGCCTGTAAGGCGTTCTGCTTCCGTCGGTTATAAGGTAAAATCCTAGTTCTCCATTACCGCCTTCAACGGGATGATATACTTCGGTTACCGGAACAGGAATTTCTCCCATTACGATTTTAAAGTGATAAATCAAGGCTTCCATAGTAGTATATACATCTTCTTTTGGAGGAAGATAGTAATCTGGAACATCTGCATGGTAAGGACCTTTTGGCATTTTTGCTAAGGCTTGTTTGATAATGCTGATACTTTCCCAAACTTCGGCATTTCTAACGCAGAATCGGTCATAAGTATCTCCAGATTTTCCAACTGGGACGTTGAATTCAAAATCTTCGTAAGAGCTGTATGGTTGCATGACACGGATGTCATAATCAACACCTGTAGCTCTTAAATTTGGACCTGTAAAACCGTAGCTCATCGCACGTTCTGCAGAAATCGGACCAACGTTTATCGTTCTGTCCATGAAGATTCTGTTTCGGGTCAAAAGTTTTTCAAATTCAGACCAAACCGGCGGAAATTCTTCTAGAAATTCATTGATTTTACGAAATGCTGCTGGACTCCATTCTCTTTCAAAACCTCCGATTCTTCCCATGTTAGTGGTAAGCCTCGCACCGCAGATTTCTTCGTAGATTTCATATATTTTTTCCCTGAATTGGAATACGTATAAGAAACCAGTTAAAGCGCCCGTATCTACACCTAAAACCGAGTTGCAAATGATATGGTCAGCAATACGCGCCAATTCCATGATGATAACTCGAAGGTATTGTACTCTTTTCGGGACTTCTATATTTAGTGCTTTTTCCAAGGTCATCCACCATCCCATATTATTGATAGGCGACGAACAGTAATTCATCCTGTCGGTCAATGGCGTAATTTGGTAAAAAGGTCTGTTTTCAGCAATTTTTTCGAATGCGCGGTGGATATAGCCAACGGTACCTTCGCCTTCCACGATTCGCTCTCCATCCATCAGAAGAATGTTCTGGAAAATTCCGTGCGTTGCAGGATGCGTAGGCCCTAAGTTCAGAATGGATAGCTCGCTTCCGTCTTCATTCTGCCTTTGCTTGATGATATCGGCATATCGTAATTCTGGTGGTAATAATAAGTCTGACATTTATATCAATATTATTTCAGTACTATTAGCAATTATCTGTTGTTCTTCCGAAGAAACGGTCGTCTTTATCAGTTCTTCCGCCATCTTCTAATGGGAATTCTTTTCGCATTGGGAAAGAAACCATTTCGTCCATGTTCAAGATTCTTTTCAATTGCGGATGGCCTTTGAAGATAATCCCGAAGAAATCGTAAGTTTCTCTTTCTTGCCAGTTGGCTCCAAGGAAAAGGCTGGTCACAGAATCGATCTCAGGATTTTCGCCATTCAAGAAACATTTGATTTTGATTCGTACATTATCCATCCAGTTGTGCATGTGGTATACGACAGCAAACTGCCTGTCTAATTCCGCGTCTGGGTAGTGGATGCCGCAAACATCTGTAAGGAAGTTAAAACGCAAAGTCTTGTCATCTCTAAGAAATTGCATGACTTCGAGTATTGATTTTGAATCTACTTCAAAAGAAAAAATATCGTGTTGTTGCGTAAAATCGCTGACGATTAATTCGAAATTATCAACAAGCTTATTCTGTATATCGGAGGTTTCTAAAGCCATTTTTTTCTTTAAGAAATATTATATGAAGCTAGTAATTCTTGATATTCTGGAGAACTTCTTCTCCTTACGGATTCAGATTTTACCAAATCCTGCAAACGCATTACGCCATCAAGTATCTGTTCAGGTCTTGGCGGGCAGCCAGGGACATAAACATCAACTGGGATAATTTTATCAATACCCTGCAAAACAGAGTAAGTGTCGAAAATACCGCCAGAAGAAGCACAAGCACCTACGGCTATAACCCATCTTGGCTCTGCCATCTGTTCGTAGACTTGACGTAAAATCGGAGCCATTTTTTTAGCAATCGTCCCCATAACTAGTAGCATATCGGCTTGGCGTGGCGAAAAACTCATACGCTCTGAACCAAAACGTGCAACGTCATAATGCGAGCCCATTGTTGCCATAAATTCAATACCGCAACAAGAAGTAGCAAATGGCAAAGGCCAAAGAGAATTCGCACGAGCAAGTCCGACTACAGTGTCTAGTTTTGTAGCGAAAAAACCGGTTCCTTCAACTCCTTCAGGAGCTTCTACCATTTTTATTTTTGAATCACTCATTTTTTCTTGATTTTAGATTTCAGATTTCGGATTTCAAAAAATCCAAAGCATAAATCTGTTCATCGGTTTTATAAATTTGAGAAAGTCTTATATCGAATTCTCAAATCAAAAATTTAATTATTCCCACTCTAAACCTTTTTTCTTCATCACGTAGAAAAAGCCCACGACAAGAAGAAACATAAAGATTCCCATTTTTGCTAGTCCGGCAAAGCCCATTTCTCTAAAATTCACTGCCCAAGGATACATGAATATTACTTCGACATCGAATAATACGAATAAGATAGCGACCAAAAAGTATTTTACTGAAAAAGGAATACGGGCGTTTCCGACAGATTCGATACCGCACTCAAAACTTTTATCCTTGTTGACCGACTTTCTTCTTGGGCCTAAAAAACTAGAGCCAATAATTGTCATAACCACAAACCCAACAGCAAGCAAAAATTGCATCAATATTGGGAAATAACTAGCCTGATCTGTATTCATAAAGAATTTATTTTATAAAATAGTTACAAATATACGAGCCAATATTTAAAACACAGCCTAACGATTTCAATACTATATAGTATTGTTGTTAATTTTAATTTAGAATGAATAAAAATAATAAATAGTTCTGTTTTGTGTAAATTGTGTATTTTATAGTTTTTTAATTTAAAAAAAAAGAATAGTGTAGTAATGTTATTAAAATTGTGCTATAAAATATGCAACATAATAAATTTAAGGTAAAAAAAAGCCGCTCCAATTGGAGCGGCTTAGTTGTGAGGTAACTAAAAATAGTATGCTATATATTAGTCTTCAAGTACTGCAACTTGTGCAGCGACTTTACCTTTTCTTCCTTCTTCTTCTTCGTAAGATACTCTGTCACCTTCGCGAAGTTCTTCCGCTCTGATTCCTGAAGCATGAACGAAAATGTCTTTTCCTGTTTCTTCGTCTGTAATGAACCCGTAACCTTTAGACTCATTGAAAAATTTAACTGTACCTGTACGCATTGTAATAATAAAAATAATTAATAATAAGCAAATGTAGTATTTAATCTAATACGAAGTATAATTTTATGTTAATAAATTGAAAAAAAATTATTGATTAGAAAATCTTTTTGTGATTATTTGAGAAATACAATAGATTGTTTTTCAGATTTTAAACTAAATTCTGTAATTTTTTTAATTATTTAAGAGAAAGATAAAACTCATAGTATTATCGTGAGGATTATTCAAACTCATTAATTCCGTATAAGATTTCTTTCATCTTAGATCCGTTGACTTCAACCGGCCTGTAGGCCATGTTGAATTTGTTTATTGCCACGTCGATATCATCTTTTAGCTTTTTATATTCAAGAGGAAGCTTGGTTTCGCATTGCTTCTCATTTTCATAGCTATTGAGGATAATCTTGAATTTTTCATAGAATTTTCCTCCTTGATCTATAAAGTTGTTGTATTGAGCTATAAATTGCAACAACCTGTCGATTGGAAAAATAATATTGACTTGAGAGGTATAAAGCTGCGGCCCTTGTTGTGTTTTCAGATTCGCCAAATAATCGTTCGTTTTTTGCCTTACGGCATCCCAGTCGTCTGATGTTCTGCAGCTTTCCAGTGTATTGGCATAACCGATCGGCTTTGTATAATCTTTGAATAGGGTTTCAATATCTGCCCTCATCTTGTCATTGCTTTTCTGCAAAAAGGCAGTTTCAAAATAAATAGTATTCAAATCATTTTGCATTCGGAGCGTAAAATCCAGGATACACTCAATATTTGCAATCTCCTTATCTTTTTCTTCTTTTGACAGTGATGAAACCATCAGGTTCGAAAATGTCTGGACAACAGAAACAATAGTATTGGTGCCCAGAATAGACGTGAGATCAAAACCTGCTTTTTTATCCTTTTTGTTTTTTACGAGCTCTTTTAGTTTTTCGTATTCGGGATATTGGTTGGGATTCGACAGCTTATTAATTTCCGAGAATGTCCTCACCGACGCAAAATGATGATCCAGGCTCAATACTTTTTCGTATAAAAGCCGAATAATCTGGAGTCCTTTCAAGTATCTGATTTTGGAAAGATCTTGCATTTCTTCCTTTTTAAGAAGAAGAATTTCTTCCTTCAGGATGTCTTTTTGAATTAAAAAATTGATTTTTGCTTCTGCTTCTTTTGCTTCATAAAGCTTTGCCGTCATATCTTGAATTCGGGATTCTTTTTCCTTGATTTTCGGAGCATAATAGGCGCTTATCTTTTTAAATTCTTTTTGCATTTCCTGAAAAATAGCATTGAAATCGGGATCGGAGCCATTTGCATGAGCCGATGGAATCGTAGTGAGAAAAACGAACGTAACCAATAAGACTAATCGTATCATAATTGTAGTTTTTTAGTTCTCTTAAAAGGATAACCTAATGAGGATATACTCGGCATTGATTTCTATTGGATAGCTTCCGGCAGCAATTACAACATTTGGTGAATTGATGTTGATTGCTTTTAGAAAATCTTGCTCGACAGTATAGGGAGTATTTATTCTGAAAGTAAGACTTTCTCCAGAATTGACGTCTTTTAATGCCTTGCCCATGATGGCGATCTGTTTTTCTTCAGAAATGGTCGCTTTTCGTATTCCTATGCAAAAAGAGTTTTCTCCGGTTTTGTATGCATTTGCATTCGAAGTTTTGGGGTCTTGGCCAGTTGTAAACAACTTGCATACGGAACCGCTCAAGAGGCAGTCAGGAAATTGCCTTCCCAATCCGTTATCGTCAATAGCGACTTTGGGATTTGGACTGCTTTGCGCTAATGAAAGCCCTGAGAATAAGAGTGCCGGGATGTATAATATTTTTTTCATCTTTTGTTGTTTTAGAGCTGCAATTAAGGTTGATTTAATTGGAGCTTGGTTAATCATCGTGATCTTGTCTTGCTTGAAAAGATTATGCTTCTCATGAACACAATGCATACAAACAATAGGTTGGTCAAGCTAGTGAATAGAAAGACTAATACGGTTTCTTTGGGACTGCTAATTTTTTCGCCTTCGTTTTTTACATAGCTTATCATTTCGTCATAATTTGATAGGTCAATTATAAAATAGAGATTGACAACATTGACAAGAATGATAAAGATTAGTGGTATTTTAGCGGCTAACTTCATGATTTATGGTGTTATGAAGCAGGATGACTATTTTTCATTTTGATAGCTATTTTAATTTAAATGCCAATGTTATTAATAGGCTAATTGTTCTTCAGATTCTCCATCATTGTCTGGACTGCTCTTTAAAAATGGAATATAATAGGCCGAAATATTAAGAATGATCATCAAGATTCCAAAAAAATAAAATCCTGTAAGACTGATGATGCAGACATGTAGTAGAATAGTCATGGCCAGCCATAGTTTTCGAGTCTTGGAATAATTAATAAAAACAGGATAAAATATTTCAATGATTATGACAAAAAAACTAATTCCAGCTGATAGAGCTTCTGGCAAGATAAATCTAGAAAGAGGAATCTGTACATCATAATTGGTTCCAGATAATAGTTGCCAATCGATATTGAGGCTTTTCCCAATTCCTGATAAAAAATAAATGAGGCATAAATGAGCTTGTAATAAATATAAAGACCATTTGAGCAGCGTTTCATTTATTTCAAATTCTTTAATGTAATAATCCATCGAGAATTTTCCTCTTGGAAAAATCACACAATAAAATAAAGCTGATGTTGCAAAATAGTTTGCCTCATGAAGACCGTCGTTTATTGATTTTGTGATTATCAGATTAAATAGGAACGCAAATAAAGCCGAAATCCTAGTAAATGCCCCTAGACATAACAAGCCTAGCATAAAAAGATAGGCGTAGATAGCGAGATAGATAAAATCATCAAAGGAAATGGTGAAACCATACTTTGCTATAAAGTTATGCAAGACCGCTAATGCTGAATCATGGGTAAGGTCGCCTTGAATCAGTATTTTGGGAATATCTTCCCAAAAAGAAAACAAGCTTAAAATGCAATAAAATGCGATTGAAAATCTAAAAAAAGAATTCCACTCGACCTTTAGATTGGGATTGTACAAGAATTTCATACTTCCAGTTTTGTCATTTGAACGTATTTTGCCTTTTCTTGATAACTGTAATTAAGTACTAAATTTTGTAAAATGCACTATCTGAATTCTCAGATAGTGCATTTTCAATACAGTACTATCAATATGTTACATAGTTGTTACATAGTTGCCATTTCCATCAGATTCCAATGTGTATCTTCCGGCTCTGATCGTGTAACCAGAAGGCAAACCAATTTGTTTTGCAGCTTCTGCAGACAGTTTGTAATCTTCTTCCACGTTAATTGTGTTTGATCCGAAATGACTTCTGATTGCTTCAAGACCCCTAGCGTTTGCTGTTAAAACCAAACGACCGTTATCAGTTGCTGATGCTTTGTAGAAAGTAACTTCAATAGTAACTGTGAACCCGCAAACTCCGAATCCGCGGCATCCTCTAGATGCTCTTCCCCAGTCTATGCTTACTGAAACGTCAATTCTTTCGTCAGGATTTGTTTCAATTTTGTCACATACATTAATTGTATTTTCTTTGATTTCATTAGCGTTAGCGTTGAAGCTGAACAAAGCGATTGCCATTAGGCTGAATAGTAAATTTTTCATAATGTTTAAATTTAAGTGGGCAGTTTCATCGTGGTTGGTTTAAGCGATGGACTTACCATGGTTGATTAATAAATTTTTTGTTTGATTATTTGGTTTTTATAGAATCCAAACTAAATTCTATGAGGTTTTTCCGGATTAGGACTGGCTAGGGTGGTCTCTGATATTTTTCATGTTTTTTGGTTGGTTAATTGGTTTGAACTTTATTTACTTAACTACTTTCGAATTTATTCGGCTACGCTGTTTCCGACTGCATTGACGCTTGCAGCGGTAGTTACGGCTTTAGCCATGCTTTCAGTATCGCCTTGGATGCATCCTGTTATTCCGTGGTGGATGTCCCATCTTCTTCCTTTTCTACGCAGGTAATTGGCATGTCGGGCTATCGAGGTGGAAGTAAGGATTGCTTTTTTGTCATTTGCTGTCAAAGCCTGGCTTGACACTACTGTTGCTTCAAAACCAACAATGTGATCATGGATATTTTTTGCCGAAGCTTCTGCATCTATCAGGAGAGTCAGGTTTGCTGCTAGGATCTCAAGCTGGTTTTTAGCCGTCGAGCTCAGGACAGTATTATTGGTAATGGCAATGTGATAACTGTCGCTTGTATTCAATATCCAATTGATATTGCTATAAGCAAGAGGCATATAGATATTGTTTTTCATCGGTGTGAATTCTGAAAAGCTGTTTGCTATAGTTTCAACATCAGAAATGATTTGCGATGGAGTTGTTGAAGTTGGAGCATTATCATAATATTCTTCCAGAATCTTGCGATATAAGCTTCCGGCTGCATCGTAGGAGTTCGCCGTATTTGCCGGATTCCAGTTATGTGGGTTTTCTTTAAGACTTAAAGAAGTTGATGTTTCGGATTGTAATTCTATGTTTTCAAGATCTTCGTCTGTAGAACATGATAAAAAAGTAAGAGATAAAAACAGCGATAATGATAATAACTTTTTCATAAGGAGGAGGTGTTAGTGTTTGTTGTTAAACTCATCTTATTCTTCAGTTCATTTTTGTCCGGACATTGAACCTTTGAAATTTTAATCCCATCCAATTGCTTCAGGATTTCATTGACAAAGCTATCTTGGGAATTTGCCGTTTGCAAGTGTATACAATACGAATTCGCGAAAAACGCGCTACGAATTCATGAATTCGTAGCGCGTTTTTTAATAATTAATACATTGTAAATCAGTTAATTAAAGTCTTTTGTGATTTATTGTTTGATCTGTTTTTTGTAAGGCATTTCTAAAGATTAAAAAACAGGGATTTTTACGGTTTTTTATATTTTTTATGCTACATTTATAACCCTCCATGTTTAAAAGTTAATGATGCAAAATCAAAAACAGCAGAAATTTCTTATGATAAACAAGTTCAACATTTTTTA
This sequence comes from Flavobacterium sp. N2550, assembly GCF_025947265.1. Classification (NCBI taxonomy): domain Bacteria; kingdom Pseudomonadati; phylum Bacteroidota; class Flavobacteriia; order Flavobacteriales; family Flavobacteriaceae; genus Flavobacterium; species Flavobacterium sp. N2550. Next base: position 1,148,066 of record NZ_CP110007.1, read on the forward strand.
CTTACTCTGTTTGGTGATAACGATTCCTGTTTTTTCTCAACAAAAGGGATTTCAGCTGCCCGATTCTTTAAAAGATAAATCTTATGATTATCTTAATAATAGGATAGATCTTTATGAAGAGGATACTATAAAGGCACTTTTTTATCTGGATTCTTATTTGTCAAAAGCAAAATCGGAGAAAAATTTAAACGAAATGGTCAATGCCTATTCCAACGCGATCTTCTTCGTTCCTGAAAATTTAAAGCTTGCTTATGCCGATAGTATAGTCGCTACGGCAAAAATGACGAACGATCCTCCTGTTATAGGCTCCGCTTATATTTCTAAAGGGAATTTTTACTATTCTATTAAGAATTATGCTCAAGCCCTGAATTTTTATCTCTTAGCAAGCGACTACATCTCTAATTCTGACGATGCCTACCTTAAATATGAGCTTAAATATCATATTGCTGGAATCAAAATACATTTAGGGTTTAATGATGAAGCTTTGGTATTGCTAAAAGAATGTGTCGATTATTTCAAGCAATACGATGAATATGATTATCAAAGAGGTTATCTGAACTCTTTGCATTCGCTGGGATTAGTCTATAACCGACTTGGCAAATACGATTTAAGTACAGAAACAAATGAATTCGCCTTAAAAGAAGCCAAACGCCTGAATATAGACCTGACACAAAACTATATTATCCATTCTGAAGGAATCAATCAATATTTCAAAAAAAATTATACAAAAGCTGTCCATGATATACAGCAAGCTTTGCCTGCAATCATAAAGAATAATGACTTTGCTAATGAGGCAGTCGGGTATTTCTATATCGGAAAATGTTATTGGGATCAAAAACAACATGAAAAGGCACTGCCTTATTTTAAAAAAGTAGATCGCACTTTTGCGGAGAAAAATTATATACGCCCTGATTTAAGAGAAAACTATGAGCTCCTCGTAGGGTATTACAAAGAAAAAGGAGATGTGAAAAACCAGCTGTATTACATCAACAGGCTGATGAAGGCAGACAGTGTGCTTAATGCGAATTTTAAATATATGTCGGGAAAGATTCACAAAGAATATGATACGAAGGCGCTTCGTCAAGCCAAGCAAGAAATCGAAAAACAGCTAGCCGGCAAAGAAAAAACTACCTTATTATTATATTTTTCGCTGGCCGTTTTTTTCTTCTTGACATTGTATTTTTTCTATCGTTATTATAGCAACCAGAAGCTATACCGCCAGAAATTTGAAGAATTGATGGATGCAAAAAAGGAGGAACCGCAAGATCCTATCTCGATACATAAAGAAGATACCGAGAAAAAAGGACTCGATATCAATCCAGACGTTGTGACTGCAATACTAAAAGAGCTGGAAAAATTTGAAAGCCGGAAAAAGTTTTTAGAAAAAGACCTGACGCTGGTCAACCTTGCTTCGGCATTTAACACGAATTCAAATTATCTTTCTAAGGTCATAAATCATTATCGGAACAAGAATTATAATACTTATTTGAATGATCTGCGTATCGATTATATCGTCGACCTGCTGAAAAGCCAATCTAAATATAGAAACTATACGATTAAGGCTCTTGCGGATGAATCGGGTTTCAGTACGCCCCAGCATTTTTCAAAAGCATTTTTTGCCTCTACCGGAATTTATCCTTCTTATTTCCTTAATGAATTGAACAAAGAGAGAGATAATGTTGCATAAAAAAGCCCAGATTTCTCGAGGCCTTTTGTGTTATTTAAGTCGGATATGGAGTTCTTCCAATTGCTTGTCATCGATTACAGATGGCGCGTCAATCATAACGTCTCGTCCTGAGTTGTTTTTTGGGAAAGCGATAAAATCACGGATTGTCTCTTGACCTCCTAAGATAGCTACCAAACGATCCAAGCCGAAAGCCAATCCTCCGTGTGGTGGCGCTCCAAATTGGAAAGCATCCATCAAGAATCCGAATTGTGCTTTGGCTTCTTCTTCAGTAAATCCTAGATATTTGAACATCAATTGTTGTGTCGCTTTATCATGGATACGAATAGAACCGCCGCCGATTTCATTCCCGTTCAAGACCATATCGTAAGCATTTGCTCTTACTTTACCTGGTTCGGTTTCAAGCAAGGCAATATCTTCTGGTTTAGGCGAGGTAAACGGATGGTGCATTGCGTGGTATCTGCCGCTTTCTTCATCAAATTCCAATAAAGGAAAATCGACTACCCATAATGGAGCAAAAACTTCTGGATTTCTCAATCCCAGACGTGTAGCCAACTCCATTCGTAAAGCGCTCAATTGTGTTCTTGTTTTATGTGCAGGGCCTGAGAGAACCAAGATCAAGTCGCCAGGTTTTGCGCCTGTAACTTTTGCCCAATTCAACAAATCTTCTTGGTCGTAAAATTTATCTACAGATGATTTGATCGTTCCGTCCAATTCGTATTTGGCATACACCATTCCTGATGCGCCTATTTGCGGACGTTTTACCCAATCAATTAAATTGTCTATTTCTTTTCTAGTATACGAAGCACAGCCTGGAGCCGCGATTCCTACAACCAGTTCGGCAGTATTAAAAACCGAAAATTCTTTATGCTGTGCTACTTCATTCAACTCACCGAACTCCATTCCGAAACGGATGTCTGGTTTGTCATTCCCGTAAGTCTTCATCGCATAATCATACGTGATTCTTGGGAATTTATCTACTTCGATTCCTTTGATTTCTTTTAGCAAATGTCTTGTCAGTCCTTCAAAAACATTCAAGATATCTTCTTGCTCCACAAAAGCCATCTCGCAGTCGATCTGTGTAAATTCTGGCTGTCTGTCGGCTCTTAAATCTTCATCACGGAAACATTTTACGATTTGAAAATATTTGTCCATTCCACCAACCATTAGCAATTGCTTGAATGTCTGCGGCGATTGCGGTAAGGCATAAAATTGACCTTCGTTCATTCTTGACGGAACAACGAAATCTCGGGCTCCTTCCGGAGTTGATTTAATCAAGTAAGGAGTTTCCACTTCGCAGAAATCCAAATCGGAAAGGTATTTTCTCACTTCCATCGTCACTTTATGACGGAAAAGTAAGCTGTTTTTTACGGGATTTCTTCTGATATCCAAGTAACGGTATTTCATTCGGATGTCTTCACCACCGTCTGTTTCGTCTTCAATCGTAAACGGAGGCGTCAGTGCAGCATTTAAGATAGTCAGTTCTGAAACTAAAATTTCAATATCGCCTGTCGCCATATTTTTATTTTTGGATTCCCGTTCTATAACGGTTCCTTTTATCTGGATGACGAACTCGCGGCCTAATGTCTTAGCCATTTCAAAAACAGCAGTATCTGTTCTTTCAGAATCAAAAATCAGCTGTGTAATTCCATAACGGTCACGCAGGTCAACCCAAATCATGAAACCTTTATCACGTGATTTTTGAACCCATCCGGCGAGAGTAACTTCTGTAGCAATATGTGAAGCGTTTAATGCGCCACAATTATGACTTCTATACATTATTAAAATTTTAGATGGCAAATTTAGTGATAATTGTCAATTATGAATTATGAATTTTAAATTATAAAGAGGAGATTCTTTATTCTTTTCTAGGATTATTGTTATTTATGACCCAACTTTAATTTTGAATGGTTTTAGAACTGCTTTTGTAAATAGCCAATGTTTACTGGGTTTTCAGCAATTCCAATGTTAAGTTTTTGCTTAATGTTACCAAATTGTTAAGCTAAAGTTTTTTTATTGTAAACTAATATTTATATTTGTTAGAGAATTGTAAATAACTAAAAAGACAGATTATGAAAAAGTTTATGATTATGGCAGTTATGCTAGTTTCTGGAGTTGTTTTTGCACAAGATGTAAACCACAAATATGAAGTTGTAGATAATATGGTAAAAGCCACTTATTTTTATGATAATGGGAAGGTGATGCAAGAAGGATTCTATAAAGATGGGAAAGTCCACGGAAAATGGGTTTCTTATGATGTTGAAGGAAACAAAAAATCTCTTGGAGAATATAACAACGGTGCAAAAACCGGGAAATGGTTTTTTTGGACAGATAATAATTTAAGTGAAGTTGATTATTCTGATAGCAGAGTCGCTTTGGTAAAAAACTGGAAGCAAGATGCTCTTGCAAACAGAAATTAAATCTGATTATCTTTCAAAAGAAAAATCCATTAGAATCTTCTAATGGATTTTTTTTATTTCTATTTTTTGCTTCTGTCGCTTTTTCTTCCTGAACCGATTTCCTTAAACGAAGAAATAATTTTGTCCATCGGTTCATTAAATTTTTCCTTGCTTCCTTTTAAGGTCCAGATTACGACTTGGTAAAAAGTTTCTTTTCCTTCAATATAGGCAATGTCATAAAAAATCGGGAGGTTGTCTATCTCTCCTGTGAATGAAAATGTTTTGGCTTTCAGTCCATTAATCTGTATGTCTTTTGTCGGAGTAAACTGGGTGTCGCTAATAGATTCTTCAAGACTGTTTTTTAAGATTTGATAATATCCGTTGAGGTCGGGAGTAAAGTCGGTTGTTGTATTCGCGACATCATAAAACTCTTGTTTCGGCTCGTCGATAACGACGACGTAAAATTCTTTAAAAGCATTTTGATATTGCAGTGAAGCATCATTATGCAGGTCTCTTGCTTTTGAAAGAAAGGAAGGAAGTTCCAGAGAAAACTTATTCTTGACGGTCACAGTTTCTACTTTATTTGAATCACAAGAAAGCAAAAAAGCAAAAAGGCAGAGTACGATTATCTTCTTCATAAGATTGAATTTTACTGCAATATAAAAAATACGTTCGACATTTAATCTAAGAATAAATTGAAGTTAAATTCAAAGGCAAATATTTATAAAAAAATCCCGACTGAAGTTAATCAATCGGGACTTTCCATCAAAGGGTAAAATTTGATTTTAAGTGATTAGTGCTTTGGAGTAAAGCCGTCTTCACTCAATTCTCTATGTTCATAATCGGCAACCATTTCTGCTTCATAATCTGTTTTTTCTCCTTTAGAGAATTTGTGTATGATTTTTTCCATGATTTCATAAATTACAGGAACAATAATCAAGGTCAAGAATAATGAAGAAATCAATCCACCAATAATTACCCAAGCTAAACCATTTTTCCATTCAGCTCCGGCTCCAGATGCTAATGCAATCGGGAACATACCAAAAACCATCGCGATTGTTGTCATTAAGATTGGACGCAATCTGGCATGATTCGCCTGAATCAATGCGGTTCTGATTGTTTCACCGGCTTTACGTCTTTGATTAGTATAATCCACAAGCATGATGGCGTTTTTACAAACCAGACCAATCAGCATAATTATTCCAAGAATAGTGAAAATATTCAAAGAATTATTCGTTAAAGCCAAGGCCATCATTGCTCCGATGAACGAAAGCGGGATTGCAAACAATACTACGAATGGATGCACAAAACTGTCATATAAGGAAACCATTACCAAGTAAACCAAAATGATTGCGGCCAATAAAGCAACTCCTAGTGTTCCAAAACCTTCGGATTGGTTTTCTTGATCTCCACCCCAAATATAATTTACACCTGTTGGTTTTTTTAATTTATCAATTTTTTCTTGCCATTGCGTTACAATTGTTCCAGAAGGCACACCCACATTTTGGCCTTTTACGGTTACCGATGCTGATTTATCTCTTCTTTCCAATTCGCTTGGTCCTGAACCTTCAGTTACATCTGCAAATTGATTTAATTTTATTTGTTGACCAGCGTCATTAATGAAAATCAAATTACTTACATCGGTAATACTTTTTCTGTCGAAAGCATTGTATTTGATGTTGATGTCGTATTCGTATTCGCCAGCTCTAAATCGTCCATCGGTATTTCCGCTAAAAGCAGTTTGCATGGTCATACCTACAGTTTGTAAACTCAATCCAAGCGCAGCCATTTTATCTCTATTCACTTTTACGTTTACTTCAGGATTTCCATCTTCTACAGATAATTCAATTTCTGTTGCTCCAGGAATGGTGCGTAATTCATTTTCGGCAGCTTTTGCAAACTCCATAGCGCTTTCAACATTCGGACCTGTAACTATAAGCCCTAATGTAGCATCTTCAGCGGTTCCTAAAATACCAACCGGAACGGTTTTAACTTTAGCGCCAACTAATATTTTTTCTAGTTTACGTTTGGTTTTTGCGGCATAAACATTCGCAGGTTCACTACGTTTGTCTAATCCCACCATTTTAACATCAATCTCAGACTTATACGCTGTAGCCTGAGAAGCTCCAAGACCTTCGCTGGTTTGACCAACCGTTGTAATTTGACTATGAACGTATTCTTCTTTCTTTAAAAAATCTTCTGCTTTTTGCGTCATGAAATTGGTTTGTTCCAACGATGCATCTTTTGGCATTTCTATCTGAACTAAAAACTCACCACTATCTGATGCTGCAAAGAATTCTCCACCGATAAATCCTCCACTCATTAGTCCTATTGTTGATGTTAAAAACAATACTAAGACAACCAAAATCGTTTTAATATAATGATCTAGACACCATTCTAGCAAACCTGAAACCCAGTTTGTAAAGCGTGTCAGATAACTTTCAAATCCAAGAATAATTCTTCCGAAAAGATTTTTACCTTCGATATGTTCTAATTTTCCATAACGAGAAGAAAGCCAAGGAATAATAGTAAATGATGCGAGTAAAGACAATAATGTGGAGATAATAACTGTCACACAGAATTGCGTAATAATGTTAGAAACCAATCCAGTACTCATTGCAATTGGTAAAAATACCACCACAATTACTAAGGTAATAGATACAACTGTTCCTCCAATTTCCGCCGTTCCATCATAAGCAGCACGAACACGGTTTTTGCCCATTTCCATATGCCTGTAAATGTTTTCTAGAACCACAATCGCATCATCCACAAGAATACCAACAACAAGAGACAATCCTAGCAAACTCATTAAGTTCAAGGTATATCCTAGCAAGTATATCCCGATAAATGTAGCAATTAATGATGCAGGGATAGAAACCATTACAATCAGGGAGTTTCTAATACTGTGTAAGAAGAATAGCATTACAAAGGCTACCAAAAGTACGGCAATAAGTAAATCATGTACCACAGAATCGGCCGCTTCAAGTGTAAAAATAGTACTATCTTTTGCTATTTCAAGTTGTAAATCATTCGCTTTATAATCAACTTTAAGCCTATCGATTGTTTTGACTAATTCTTCACTTACAGCAACTGCATTGGCATCCGACTGTTTGATAATTTGCAAAATAATAGCACTTTTTTGATCTACACGTGCTACTTTTTCGGTAATTTTTTGCGTGTCTTGAACATCGGCAATATCACTTAAACGTACCTGAATCCCGTTTTTAGATGATACGATCAAGTTTCTTAACTCTTGAACATCTTTATATTTTCCGGCTAAACGGATTAATATTTTTTGATTACGTGTCTGAATATTTCCTGTTGGAAAGTCAAGATTAGAAGTCAAAATGTTTTGTTGTACTTCTGGAATAGAAAGTCCGTAACCTTGCATTTTTACAGCATCAAGATTCACTTGAATTTCTCTTTCTTCTCCTCCAATAATATTTACCTGAGCCACACCTTCAACTCTAGAAAGTACAGGAGCTAATTTTTTATCAATTAAGTCATAGAAAGCAACCTCGTCCATTTTTCCGTTGGCGGCAATAGTCATGATTGGCAAATCACTCAAGGAGAATTTAGTCAATGAAGGGGTTTCGGCATCGTCTGGTAAATCGCTAATGATGGCATTTATTTTACGTTGCGCATCATTCATCGAGATATCAACATTTGCTGTAGAGGTTAACGTAATAGAAACTGTAGACAAACTTTCGTAAGATTTCGAATCTATTTTCTTAATGTTTTCTAATGAGGCAATAGCGTCTTCAATTTTTTTAGTGACGGTATTTTCGACCTCACTTGGTGACGCTCCAGGATATGTTGTTGCAATGGTAATTACGTTGGTTTCAAATTTGGGAATCAACTCGTAGCCCAAATTGCTATAACTGAACAGTCCACCAAGTGTTAGAATTGTAAACAGTACAATTACCAACGAAGGACGTTTTATGGATATTTCTGCTAATTTCATATTTTTTTGCTTTACGCTGTAGGCTTTATGCCGTAAGCTCTGTGTTCTATAAATTTTTGTTTTACGTATCGCTTAAGGCTTATAGCTTTCCAACTATTTGATAACTTCCACTTTACTTCCGTTTTGCAGATTAATTTGTCCAGTAATAATTACGTGTTCGCCATCTGATAATCCTTTTAGAATTTCAACTTTATCACCCAGAATTCTTCCTGCAGTAACCGTTTTTAGTTTTGCAACTCCATTTTCAATTACAAAAATTTGATTACTGCTCACACTTCCCACAAAGGCATTTCTAGGAACAATCATCAAGGATTGTTTTTGTTGTTTAGAAGCAAATTCTGCAGTTCCATACATTCCAGCTTTCAAATCATTTGAAGCATTATTTGCAATTTCAATTTCTACTGGGAAATTCAAACTTTCATCAGCTTTGGAAGCAATGAATGTAATTTTTCCTGAAAAAGTTTTGTCTGGATACACACTTGCAGAAACATTAATAGTAGTGCCTACTTTCAAACTCGCTACTTGGCTTTCGTTGACAGTAACTTTTAATTTTAATTTTGATACGTTTACAATATCAAATAATTCAGTAGCTGGAGCTCCTGTTAACATAGAGCCTGGTTCGATATATTTTTTATTGATGAAACCGCTAATTGGAGCTTTGATTCTAGTGTCGCCGACATTAATGTTTGCCTGGGTTAATTGTGACTTAGCATTAACCATGGCCAGTTTTGCTTGGTCTAATTGTTGTTTTGTAACACCACCAGTTTTAAATGCATTTTCATATCTGTTGTAATCTGTAACTGCATTTTGATAGGTTGCATTTGCAGTTTGCGCGTCTACATTTAGAACATCACTTCTCACAATGGCAAGGGTTTGCCCAACGGTTACATAATCACCTTCTTTAGCAAGAACTTTTACTACTTTCCCTGATTTTTCAGCTGAAAATTTTAATTCTTGTGTCGGTTCAAAATTACCATTTGATATGAAATCCAAAGAAACCTCTTCTGTTTTCACGGTGTCAATTTTTACAGATACGGCTGCGTTTTTTTCGGCAACAATAGCTGTCTTTGCTTCGTTTTCTTTTTTATTATTCATTAAAATGAATGCAATTAATGCGATGACTGCAATTCCTATTACTATATAAAGTAGTTTTTTCATTGTATGATTAGTTTGATAATGTTCTTAATTCTCCTTTAGCTTTGATCAGCTGAATTTCTGCCAGTTTGTAATCCAATAGGGCAGAAGTGTAATTGTTTTGTGCTTCAACAAGTGAGTTTTCCGCATCCAGCAAATCAGTTAATGAGGCCAATCCGTTGTAATAATTATTTTTAGTATCGCTCAACACTTCTTGAGCCAGCCTAACATTCTCTTTTTGGTCATTGATCGTAATGATGCTATTGTTGATTTGTGTTTTAGAATTTTCGAAATCCAAATCAAGAGAAAGTTTCTTTTCTATCATATCTTCTTTCAGTTGTCGTATTTCAACATCAGCCTGACGAACTTTTGCTCTTGTTCCAAAACCGGTGAAGATTGGGACTTTCAGATTCAATCCGATAGTTGAATAATCGGACCAGTACACTTGATCTCTAGATTTCGCAAACAATGGCATTTCAGGACCTTGTCCGATATAATTATAGCTTCCAACTAAAGATAATTTTGGGTAATATTCTGCGATAACAGATTTCTTTTGGTAATCCAAAAGCTCTTCTTGTTTTTTCAGCAAAAGATAATCGGTTCTTTGAGTTGCATCTGGAGTTTCTGAAATTGCTTGCGGACTTACTGCAAATTCTGTTTGAGGAATGTAGATTGAAGTCTGAATTGGCATTCCCATATAGAATTTCAAAGAATTTTCCTGTAGTTGTACCTCGTTAATTAATTGCTGACGTTGTGTATTGATGTTATACAATTTTACCGTGATACGATCCAAATCGATTTTTTTAGCCAAACCATTGTCGAATTGACCTTTGATGACATCCTTAACTTTAGAAGTATTCACATAATTGCTGTCCACTACGGCAAGCTTTTGTCTTTTGACGAAAACCTGATAATAATTGTTAGCTACTCTTTCAATAACCTGCTCTTCGGTAAGTTGTTGATTGATTAGGTAGAATTCTCTTGTTGATCTGGCCGCTTTTAAACCTGTAAAAACAGCTTGGTCAAAAATATTTTGTGTCAAAGTAACACCTCCAGTAGCGCTCCATTTTTGTCCCAAAGGCGCTAAGACTGTAGTTCCTGGAGATCCAAAGAAGTCACCAGGTAGTGCATTCAACTGTAAAATAGGATTGTGAGTTAGATTTCCATCGGCGCTGATTTGTGGCAGTGCTCTGGAGCGAACTTCTTGGATCTGATATTCGCTGTTTTCTACTTGGAGCTTGGCTTTTTTAGCGTCTGCTTTATTTTCCAAGGCATATTGGATGGCATCTTTCAGCGTAAGCGTCTTGGTTTGTGCCAAAGCGCTTTGTGAAAAAATGAATCCAATCAGTAGGATTGCGAGTCCCTTGACTTTCGCAAGGCTATAAATACTCTTCATTTGATATAATTATTTATTATTGATTGATTTTGATTTTATTTTCCAAATAAGGTGTTCATGATGATTTCTTTCCTGTCGTCAAGAATCTTTTCATATTCTGCATCGGTCAGGCGCATGGTTCTCTGAAAGAGCGGACGCATAGAAATAGGGAAGGAGATAAGCGAAACCATATTAATTATAAATTGTATCGGCTCCATTTTTTCGATTGTTCCTTTGCTCATTTCAATGTTTAATTCCTCGTAGAATTTTTTAAGCATCCGTTCCATTCCTTCTTCATCTTTAAAATAGCAACCTTGGTTGAATTGGGTTACTAAATAGATTTCCATGTAAGGATATTCTTTCGCCATGACAAAAGAATCGTCTATAAACTCTTCAATTTTTGCTTTAAAAGGTAATTCAGAGAAAATAATTGATTCGGTTCTTTGCTGCTCTTTATCCTGTGCATCGCTAAAAACAATTTCAAATAATTTGTCTCTAGAGCGGAAATAATAATTTATCAAAGTTCTGTTAACTCCCGCCGCATCAGCAATTTCTTGAGTCGTCGCATTAAATTTACCTTCTCCAAAGAATAATCTCTTTGCGGTATTTTTAATCAATTCCTCAGTTGCTTCATCTTTATTTTTGATATACATAGTGTTTAACATTTTTGTTAAACAAAATTATTAAATAATTTATTTTGACAAATTTGTCAAATATATCTTAACATTAATTTAACAAATAACATTTTAGAAGGAGATGAAAAATTTTAAAAAAGGAAAGTTTCTGTTGGTAAGAATACTGTAAATTAGCCAAAATTATTTTTATGCATTCCATTAGCGAATACCAACAAAATTTTCTGAACTATTTAGAAAGCCGGACGATTATTAAAGAACCCAAATCACTTTACGAACCTGTTCATTATATTTTATCGCTTGGAGGAAAAAGAATCCGTCCGGTACTGACATTAATGGCGGCTGAAATTTTTAACCAAGAGTATAAAAAAGCCTTGCCGGCTGCTTTGGCAGTTGAAGTCTTTCATAATTTTTCGCTTGTGCATGATGATATAATGGATGATGCGCCGCTGCGTAGAGGAAAGGAAACGGTTCATGAAAAGTGGAATATTAACACGGGAATCCTTTCTGGCGATGCGATGTTGATTTTAGCCTACCAGTATTTTGAAAAATACGAGCCGGTAATTTTCCAATCGTTGGCTAAATTATTCAGCAAAACGGCTCTTGAAGTTTGCGAAGGCCAGCAATGGGATGTGGATTTTGAGAACCGCGACGATGTGGCCATTTCAGAATACTTGAAAATGATCGAATATAAGACAGCGGTGCTGGTTGCTGCGGCAATGAAAATGGGGGCGATAATTGCGGAAACTTCTGCCGAAAATTGCGACGCGATTTATGATTTCGGACTAAATTTAGGAATTGCTTTCCAGCTTCAGGATGATTATTTAGATGCTTTTGGGGATCCTGAAACTTTCGGAAAACAGGTCGGTGGCGATATTATAGAAAATAAAAAGACCTATCTTTATCTGAAAGCGCTTGAGTTTTCAACATCGGACGAAAAAGAGCAATTGCTCCATTTGTATTCTATCCAGCCTACAGATAATTCGGAAAAAATAAATTCTGTAAAAGATATCTTTACTGCTACAGGCGCTTCAAAAGCAACTCAGGAAGCGATTAAGGAATATACTTTTAAAGCTTTTGAGACCTTAGAAAAACTGCACATTGAAGACGATAAAAAAGCAATATTAAAAGCTTTTGGTGAGAATTTGATGGGAAGGAAAGTATAAGGTAATAACTATCTAACAACCCTGACAGGGTTTCAAACCCTGTCAGGGTCAAAAGAACACTATGAATTTTATCGCGCCAATAAATACAGACAATTTACTTTCTGAAGCAGAAAAAGAAAATCTATACTTGAAACTGCTAGAGCAGATCAATAAGGACTTTAATTTTGCAAACGAACCGATCGATTTTCCATTAAGCACAAAGCCCGTGGAATTAAAAATCCAGCTGCATGAAAAAATCTACCGCTTGATTCAGCACAAGTTTGCCGAATATTTAAACCTGCTTTATATTATTGATGTGCCCGAAGCAGAAGTCAAAAAACTGGACGGTTCCGATTTGATCGAACTTTCTGAACAAGTCGCTTTTTTGATTTTAAAAAGAGAATGGCAAAAAGTTTGGTTTCGTAATAAGTTTTAATAGGGCAACTGTTTAAATTGAACAGGCTTATGTTCAAGTTGAAATTGCTAATGTTAAGGTTTTAATCACGTATGTTTAAGTTGTATAGGCGTATGTTCGAGTTGGAATAGCTAATGTTTAAGTTGAACAGGCTCATGTTCGAGTTGGAATCTCTCTTGTTAGGTTGAATAAAGCTCATGTTCGAGTTGAAATCACTTATGTTTAAGTTGAATAGGCTTTTGTTCAAGTTAAAATCTCTCTTGTTAAGTTGGACAGGGTAATGTTTGAGTTGAAGCAGCCCATGTTTAAGTTAAAATTACTCATGTTTAAGTTGAAATTGCTCTTGTTCAGGTTTAAATCACTTATGTTTAAGTTGAAATTGCTCTTGTTCAACTTGAATAGGTAGACTCTCTACAATTATGATCTTATAATGCTGCTACGGCTCTAAAGTGTCTTCTTTTATCGCCACAAATTCTTTTTCGCTTTTAGAAATCACAATAGTAGCCACTCCATTTCCAATAAAATTAGTAATAGCCCTGGCTTCGCTCATGAATTTATCTACGCCCAATAGAAAAGCCAAGCCTTCTAGCGGAATTTTGTGTATGGATGTTAATGTTGAAGCCAAGACAATAAAACCGCTCCCAGTAACTCCTGCAGCACCTTTTGAGGTAATCATCAATAGGCCGATTACAGTCAGAATCTCTCCAAAAGTTAGATGGACATTATACAATTGTGCCAAAAAGATTATCGCCATAGAAAGATAGATAGAGGTTCCGTCAAGATTAAACGAATATCCTGTTGGAACGACTAATCCTACCACGGATTTGCTGCATCCCATGTTCTCCAGCTTTTTCATCAAGTTTGGCAATGCGGCTTCTGATGATGAAGTTCCTAATACGATCAGCAATTCTGCCTTGATGTATTTTATAAACGACCAGATGTTGACCTTGAAATATCTCAAGATGCTTCCTAAGATGAGGAAGATAAAAATAAACATGGTGACATATACCGTAAGCATCAGTTTTCCTAATGGCATTAAAGTATTAAGTCCAAATTTTCCAACGGTGTAGGCCATTCCTCCAAAAGCGCCCAGCGGTGCCAGATACATGACAAATTTTAATGCCTTGAAAACGATATTTGAGCATTTGTAAAGCACGGCTACTACTTCTTCTCTTTTAGAATAATAGTTGAGCAGGATTCCCACAATTATCGCTACCAACAAAACCTGAAGCGTAAGGTTTTCCATGAAAAAATGAAGCCAGTTGAATTCCTTTTGCGGCGCATTTGTATATTGGCTTGCATCTTGAATATTGAGGCCTGTCTTGTCAATTTTCCCTGGCTGTATCAGGTAGGCAACGATAACACCAATGGCAAGCGCAAAAGTGGTGACGATCTCAAAATAGACCAAGGATTTTATTCCGATGCGTCCCACTTTTTTCAAATCACCCATGCCGCTGATGCCCAAGACTATCGTCAAGAAAATAATTGGCGCTATAAAAACTTTGATAATGCTGATGAACGTATCGCCAACAATCTTCATTTTTACGCCAGTGTCAGGAGTATAGTGGCCAACGAGCACACCAACAACAATGGCTATCAATACCCAAAAAGTAAGATTGGTTATGATTTTAAGGAATAGGCTTTTTTCGTTTAGGGTAGTGTTCATTAGTGTTGTATTAATTTGTATCTGAATTTTTTAGAAAACTACTTGAACCAGCAATTGTGCCGAAAAAGTGTTTCCAGTTGCCGCTTGCAATCAGATGAAAGTGCATGGATTGATACTGACAATTATCTCGGGACTGATAATTACTGTTATGATGTGTTATTGGGAAAGTTATGTTTTAGAAATAAACTCTGACAAACGGCATAAGTGCGTCGTTATATACATTTTTATCACTGTCGTGCAATACGTTATATCGAGCTCCGATTGTGACGTTTTCCATACGATATCCAGCGCCTAGAAATAACGCGGTATTCCAAAAGTTGTCTGAACCGCCACCAAACTCATCATCATATTCTAAATTTACTCTCAACTGTTCCAGTTCTGCAGAAAGCTGGATTTCTGGAATTGGATTTCCCAACAAAATCAAGCTTGGACCGTAAATATACGATTCATAAAAATCTTTATCCCTAACGTAGCTTCCCTGCAATCCTAGTCCTGCAGAAAAATAAGGATTGAAGTCATAAAGCGCACTTGGAGCAACTGTAACATTCGTATATCCAGAGCCAAAACTGAGTCCTAATCCGCCGCCGAAACGTATCCTGCTTTCGAAATCAGCACCTTGATTTTGCTGCGCTACAGCATCAGCAGAAACAGTCAAGAAAATAACTGCTATCAAGGTTTTTGTTATATGGTTTAGATTAAGTATTTTCATGCGCAAATTTTAAGTTAAGTTTAAGACATAAAAGTATGAAATAATTATTAGATTGTTCTAATTGTCGTACTTTTGCAAAAATATTTTTAACAAATTAGGACATTCAATTATATTATGGATAGGTTTTCCTTTTTAAACGCGGCACATACTGAATTTTTTGCTCAATTATACGATCAATATCTTGAAAACCCAGATAGCGTAGAACCAAGCTGG
The DNA here is from genome assembly GCF_025947265.1 of Flavobacterium sp. N2550. NCBI lineage: Bacteria > Pseudomonadati > Bacteroidota > Flavobacteriia > Flavobacteriales > Flavobacteriaceae > Flavobacterium > Flavobacterium sp. N2550. The sequence continues at coordinate 1,163,402 of NZ_CP110007.1, forward strand.
AGAAGTTTTTTCCAAGGTTTTGACTTCGGGATGGAAACATACAATGAAGAATATCAGGCTCCTGCACAGCAGCTAGCGAATTACGCAACATCAAACAATGTTGACGTAAGCCAGATTTCTGAAAAATTACAAAAAGAATTTAATGTTTTAAAGCTGATCGACGCTTACAGAACGCGCGGCCACTTATTCACCAAAACAAATCCGGTTCGTGAAAGAAGAATTTTTAGTCCAAATTTAGAACTTGAAAACTTCGGACTTTCAAAAGCAGATTTGACTACCGTTTTTGATGCGGCAAAAGCAATCAAGATTGCGCCTTGCAGCTTGCAAGAAATTATTGGCCATTTGGACAATATATACTGCCAGCATATCGGTGTGGAGTATATGTATATCCGTAAACCAGAAGTAATCCAATGGATTCAGGATAAGATTGGTTACAATGATAACCATCCTAGATTTTCTGCTGACGAAAAGAAAAACATCTTAAATAAATTAAACGAGGCGGTTTCTTTCGAAAACTTTCTTCATACAAAATATGTTGGACAAAAACGTTTCTCTCTTGAAGGCGGTGAAACTTTAATTCCAGCTTTGGATGCCTTGATTGAGGCCGCTGCCGAAAAAGGAGTAGAGCAGTTTGTTATGGGAATGGCTCACCGTGGTCGTTTGAACGTTTTGGCAAACATTTTCGGTAAAAATACCCAAGACATCTTCTCTGAATTTGATGGAAAAGATTATGATGATGATGCGCTTTTTGATGGTGACGTAAAATACCACTTAGGCTTGACGGCTGACAAAAAGACAAAATCAGGAAAAAATATAAACATCAATTTAGCGCCAAATCCATCTCACTTGGAAACTGTTGGAGCTGTTATTGAAGGAATCACAAGAGCAAAACAAGACCGTCATTTCCCAGACGATTTCTCAAAAGTATTGCCAATCGCACTTCATGGTGACGCGGCAATTGCTGGACAAGGAATCGTGTATGAAATCGTTCAGATGGCACAATTAGACGGTTATAAAACAGGCGGAACCATCCATTTGGTAATTAACAACCAAGTTGGATTTACGACGAATTATCTAGATGCTCGTTCTTCTACCTATTGTACCGATGTTGCAAAAGTGACGCTTTCTCCGGTTTTGCACGTAAATGCGGATGATGCAGAAGCAGTTGTTCATGCTATGCTTTTTGCATTAGACTACAGAATGCAATTCGGAAGCGATGTTTTCATCGACTTGTTAGGATATAGAAAATACGGCCACAACGAAGGTGATGAGCCTCGTTTCACACAGCCTAAATTATATAAGATTATTGCAAAACACGAAAATCCGAGAGACATCTATGCTGCTAAATTAATTGCAGAAGGTGTTATTGACGATACGTATGTTGGCAAATTAGAAAAAGAATACAAAGCCGTTTTAGATGAAAATCTTGAAGCGTCTCGTAAAAAAGACTTGACAATCATCACGCCATTCATGCAAAACGAATGGGGAGGATATGTTCAGGCAGATGAAACAGAAATGCTTCAAAAAGTAAATACGACTTTCTCAAAAGAGATACTCACAGAGATTGCTCAGACCATCACGACATTGCCAAGCGACAAGAAGTTTATCAGCAAGATCCAAAAGCTGATCAACGACAGAAAAGTAATGTTTGAAACAGACAAACTAGATTGGGCTATGGCCGAATTGCTAGCGTATGGTTCTTTAATGACAGAAGGTTATGATGTTCGTATTTCAGGACAAGACGTGGAAAGAGGGACTTTCTCTCACCGTCATGCAGTCGTGAAAGTGGAAGATTCTGAAGAAGAAGTAATCCTTTTACAGCAGTTGAAAAACCAAAAAGGGAAATTCAATATCTTCAATTCATTGTTGTCTGAATATGGCGTTGTTGGTTTTGATTACGGATATGCTTTAGCAAGTCCAAAAACATTGACCATCTGGGAAGCACAATTTGGAGATTTCTCTAACGGTGCCCAAATCATGATTGACCAATATATTTCTGCAGCAGAAGACAAATGGAACAATCAAAACGGCTTGGTAATGTTATTGCCTCACGGTTATGAAGGCCAAGGAGCAGAACACTCTTCAGCTAGAATGGAACGATATTTACAGCTTTGCGCTAACCATAATATGTTTGTAGCAGACTGTACGACGCCAGCCAACTTCTTCCATTTGTTGAGAAGGCAGATGAAAACGACGTTCAGAAAACCTTTGATTGTATTTACTCCAAAGAGTTTATTGCGTCATCCGTCAGTAGTTTCTTCTGTGGATGAGTTTGCAAACGGAAGCTTCCAAGAAGTTTTAGATGATCCAAATGTAAATGCAAAAGACGTTAAGACATTGGTATTCTGTACAGGTAAATTCTACTACGATTTAGTGGCAGAAAGAGAAGCTAACGGAAGAAAAGACGTAGCATTCGTGAGAATCGAGCAGCTTTTCCCATTGCCAGTAGAACAATTAAAAGCGATTATTGAAAAATATCCAAACGCTGATGATTATGTTTGGGCACAAGAAGAACCTAAAAACATGGGAGCTTACAGCTACATGCTGATGAACTTTGATTTAGTGAAATTGAGAGTGGCTTCATTAAAAGCCTACAGTGCGCCAGCAGCAGGAAGCTATGCTCGTTCTAAAAAACGTCATGCAGCTGCGATAGCAATGGTTTTTGATAAAAATCTGTTCAGCTAATAAAGATTTTTAGCGCGAGTCAAGGCTAAAAAACGTAATTTTGAAATAATAAGTAGTATACAATAACACACCATAAAATTATATACAGATGATTTTAGAAATGAAAGTTCCTTCACCAGGGGAATCAATCACCGAAGTTGAAATCGCAACTTGGTTAGTAAAAGACGGAGATTACGTAGAAAAAGATCAAGCGATTGCTGAAGTAGATTCAGACAAAGCAACTTTGGAATTGCCAGCCGAAGCTAGCGGAATTATTACGCTAAAAGCAGAAGAAGGCGATGCTGTAGCAGTTGGTCAAGTAGTTTGCTTAATCGATACTGATGCTGCGAAACCAGAAGGTAGCGCTCCAGCAAAAGAAGAAAAGAAAGAAGAAGCTCCAAAAGCGGAAGCTAAAAAAGAAGAACCTAAAACAGAAGCTCCAAAAGCGGCTCCGGCAGCTGAAAAGACATATGCATCAGGAACTCCTTCGCCAGCAGCAAGAAAAATATTGGACGAAAAAAATATTGAGCCTGCTTCAGTTTCTGGAACTGGAAAAGGAGGAAGAATCACGAAAGATGATGCTATAAATGCAACACCTTCAATGGGAACTCCAACGGGAGGAAACCGTGGTTCTGAAAGAACAAAATTGTCAATGCTTCGTAGAAAAGTAGCAGAACGTCTTGTTGCTGCTAAAAACGAAACAGCAATGTTGACTACGTTTAACGAAGTGAACATGACACCTATCAATACGATCCGTAACGAATATAAAGATGCGTTCAAAGCAAAACACGGCGGTTTAGGATTAGGCTATATGTCTTTCTTTACAAAAGCAGTGACAAGAGCGTTGCAATTATATCCAGATGTGAACTCGATGATCGACGGACAAGAGAAGATTTCATATGATTTCTGTGATATCTCTGTAGCAGTTTCTGGACCAAAAGGATTGATGGTTCCTGTAGTTAGAAATGCAGAAAACCTGACTTTCCGCGGAATTGAATCTGAAATCAAGAGATTAGCAATCAAAGCACGTGACGGACAGATTACTGTTGACGATATGACTGGTGGAACGTTCACTATTTCTAATGGTGGTGTTTTCGGAAGTATGCTTTCAACACCAATCATCAACCCACCACAATCTGGAATCTTGGGAATGCACAACATTATAGAGCGTCCAATCGCTGTAAATGGTAAAGTGGAAATACACCCGATGATGTACGTGGCACTTTCTTATGACCACAGAATTATTGACGGACGCGAGTCAGTTGGTTTCTTGGTTGCCGTGAAAGAAGGTCTAGAAAATCCAGCAGAATTATTGATGGACAACAATCCTAAAAAAGCGTTGGAACTATAGTTTCAAGTTTTGTATAATAAAAAATCCCGTTCAAAAGAGCGGGATTTTTTATTATAACGAATTGCGGTTACTGTTTCAAATAAAAATACTCTCCATGATAATCAATAATTCCTTTGCCTTTCATCAAGATATCAGCCCCGATGATGCCGTGAACAGGCTTTGCTTTATATTGTTCTAAGGCTAAGTTTACATGCGACATATTGAAAATGACTAATGAAAAATCATCTGTTTTCCAACGTCCCAATTGCAACGTGTTGTTAGAAGACATCTGAGTGTCCATTCCAACAGCTCCAGCTCCAGCTGCTTTTGTGAGCGATTCCTCTGTCCTGAGGTTAAAATGCTCAACATCTCCAAAACCTACACAGCTGCTAGAAGCTCCCGTGTCTAGAATGAAATTGCCGCTGATGCCATTAACTTTGGCCTTGATGACTAAATGATGCGTCTTCGAAATTTTTAATTTTATTTTTTTATAGCCTTTGCTTTTTAAGGCATCGAAAATTTTGTCCATTTTTAAGATATGAGTAAATCAAAAATAACCATTTATAGCTAAAGAGATTAAAATCAAAACATAATATTTTATTAAGATTTCCTGATTAAGAGGGCTTCTTTCGCATTATATTTTGCAACTCCTTTCATTGTTCCTATTTTTGCAAAATGATTTTAACAGACACACATTCGCACATCTATAGCGAAGAATTCGATCAAGATAGAAAAGAAATGATGCAACGTGCCTTTGATGCCGGAGTACAAAGAATTTTTGTTCCGTCAATCGATTCCACTTATACACAGAAAATGTACGATTTGGAGCAGCAATATCCTGAAAATGTCTTCTTGATGATGGGATTGCATCCTACCTATGTCAAAGAAAATTATGAAGAAGAACTGGCTTTTATAGAAGCAGAATTGTCGAAAAGAAAGTTTTATGCTATTGGCGAAATAGGCATCGATCTTTTTTGGGACAAGACTCGATTGGAAGAGCAAAAAATAGCCTTTAAAAGACAGATTCAATTAGCCAAAAAATACAAGTTGCCGATCAATATTCATTGCCGCGATGCTTTTGACGAAGTTTTTGAAGTCTTGGAATCCGAAAAAAACGAAGAGCTTTTCGGTATTTTTCATTGCTTTACAGGTGATTATAATCAAGCCTTACAAGCAATTTCATACAATATGAAACTTGGAATTGGCGGTGTTGCAACCTTCAAAAACGGAAAAATCGACCAGTTTTTAAACCAGATCGCTATAAAACATATCGTTTTAGAAACAGACTCTCCTTATTTGGCTCCCGTGCCTTATAGAGGCAAGCGTAATGAAAGCAGTTATACGAAACTGGTAGCAGAGAAATTAGCTTTAATTTATGGAATTCCTGTCGAAGAAATTGCGAAAATTACGACAGAAAATGCCAAAGCTGTTTTTGGTATTTAACAAAGAAATCATACCAAATTCATAAAATTTTTGTTCATTTGTAGATTGTTAAAAAAACTAAAGTAAATGTCAAAATTCGATAAAATTCGACCGTTTTATGATAGTGAAGTAAACGAAGCCTTGTGCAAGGTTGCCGATCATCCGATGATGAAAGCCATGATGAGCTTTACGTTTCCTGACGCCGATGAAAAAGATTGGATAGAACAGCTGAAAAGAACGCATTCGATAAGAGATTTCCAATGCAATTTTATTTACCATGCTGTGATGAAGGTTGTCGAAAAAAGTTCGGATGGACTGACTACTTCTGGTTTTGAAAAATTAGAAAAACATACGCCTTACCTTTTTATCTCTAATCATAGGGATATCATTTTGGATACTTCTCTTTTGAATACCTGTCTTTTTGACCATGGATTGGTCATGACCGCTTCGGCAATTGGAGATAATTTGGTGAAAAAATCTTTCCTGCATACGTTATCCAAATTAAACAGAAATTTTTTAGTACAGCGAGGCTTGGCGCCTAGAGAACTGCTTCAAAGCTCAAAATTGATGTCGGAATATATTTGCCAGCTTATTTTGAGAGAAAATCGTTCGGTTTGGATTGCGCAGCGCGAAGGAAGAACAAAAGATGGCAATGACGCTACACATCCGGGCGTCCTAAAAATGCTTTCGATGGGTTCTGAAGAAGAAAATCTGATGGACTATTTCAAAAAATTAAAGATTGTTCCCGTATCGATTTCATACGAGTATGATCCGACAGATGCGCTAAAAATGCCGCAATTGATGGCTGAGGCAAATGATGAGGTGTATATAAAGGAAAAGAATGAAGATTTCATGACGCTTTTGAGCGGTATCATGGGCCAGAAAAAGAGAATCCATATCCATGTTGGAAATGTTCTAGAAGAAGAACTGGATGAAATTGCTTCTAAATTCGATAACTCAAATAAACAAATACAAGCATTAGCGCAAGTAATAGATGATTCTATTTTGGCAAGCTATAAGCTTTGGCCGACGAACTATATTGCTTACGATTTGATCAACAATACAAACAAATATTCCCACCTCTATACTGAAAAAGAAAAATCGCTTTTCGAAAGAAGATTAGAAATAAGAATTGACGAAAATAATCCAGTAGAACTGCAAGGATTTTTGGCCATGTATGCCAATCCAGTAGTCAATAAATCAAAATACGAGAATGCTGTCTAAAGCAAAAATACTTTTAATCTACACGGGTGGTACCATCGGTATGATGAAAGATTTTGAGACAGGTGCCTTGAAAGCTTTCAACTTTAGCAAATTACTGCAAAGAATCCCAGAGTTGAAGCAATTAGATTGTGAAATCGAAACGATTTCTTTTGATACTCCGATAGATTCTTCGAACATGAATCCCCAAAAATGGATCCAGATTGCATCCATCATTGAAGAAAACTATGCTTCTTTTGACGGATTTGTAGTGCTTCATGGTTCTGATACGATGTCGTATTCGGCTTCGGCACTAAGCTTCATGCTTGAAAATCTTGCCAAGCCGGTTGTTTTTACAGGCTCGCAATTGCCGATTGGAGATTTGAGAACTGACGCAAAAGAAAATCTGATTACGGCTATACAAATTGCTTCATTGCAGCACAAGAATAAGCCTGTTATTAATGAAGTCTGCCTTTATTTCGAATACAAATTATACAGAGGAAATCGTACCACAAAAATTAATGCAGAACATTTTAATGCATTTTTGTCGCCAAATTATTCTCCATTGGCAGAATCAGGCGTTCATCTAAAAGTAAATAACGATTTGTTGTTACCAAAATCAGGAAGCAAGAAATTCCAAGTGCATAAGGAATTGGATGATAATGTAGCCGTCGTAAAAATGTTTCCTGGAATCAGCGAAAATGTATTGGCCGCCATCTTTAATATTCCAAACCTAAAAGGAATTGTCTTAGAAACGTATGGCGCCGGAAATGCTCCAACAGACGAATGGTTTATTTCCTTATTAAAAAAAGCCATCAAAAACGGACTGCATGTTATCAATGTGACTCAATGTACGGCCGGAAGTGTTAGTATGGGACACTATGAAACCAGTACATCGCTGAAAAAAATAGGCGTGATTTCTGGGAAAGACATTACAACGGAATCCGCTATCACCAAGCTGATGTATCTTATTGGGCAGAAAGTTTCTCCAAATGTTTTCAAGACTATTTATGAAACGGCTTTGAGAGGTGAATTGACCTAAATTTTTAAGCTATAAATTTTCTTTAATCGGAATTTTTGCAGTTCTTTGCAACCGCAAATAAATAGAGAGGTGTCCGAGTGGTTGAAGGAGCAAGCCTGGAAAGCTTGTATATGGGTAACTGTATCGTGGGTTCGAATCCCATCCTCTCTGCAAAAAGACAACTTTTTTAGGTTGTCTTTTTTTATTACTTTTATTAGCATAACTTTCTACTTATGAAAAAGTACTTCAGTATTCTTATATGCATCATTTCTCTACATGCTCTTGCCCAAGATCCTGTGAAGGATAAGCAGATTAAGGAAGCACAAGAGAAAGAAGAGCAAGAACGTATCAAGGAAGTGTTGAGTAGTGAAAAAGCGACTGAAACACGCGAGTTAGAAGAGGTAAGAAGAAAAAAAGATTCGGTGCAAAGCACCGTAACTGTTGTCGATTCTTTGTATAGAGAAGACCAGTTTTATATAGGCCTGACGTATGATCTATTGCAGAAAAGACCAGATGGTGTCAGCCAAAACTCTTTTTCATCCGGATTTCATATCGGTTTTTTAAGAGATATTCCGCTTAACAAGCGACGAAATGTTGCTATCGCAATTGGTCTGGGGTATTCTATGAATGATTATAGGCAGAATATCAAGATTACAGAAGTTGACGGAAAACCTTTCTACGAAGTGGTCAATGAAAGCGAAGTGAATTTCGACAAAAATAAATTCGCCTTGCATTATGTAGATATTCCATTTGAATTTAGATGGAGGACTTCGACCATACAAAGCCATCGTTTTTGGAGAGTATATACCGGTTTTAAGTTGAGCTATTTGTTGCTAAACAAATCGAAATATGTTGAAGGGAATGAAAAAATCAGGATTTTCGGCAATGACGATTTCAATAAGCTGCAATATGGAGCCTACATTTCTTTTGGCTACAATACATGGAATTTCCATGCCTATTACGGACTCAATTCGTTATTCAAATCTGATGCAAAAATTGACGGTAAGTCAATTGACATGAATACCGTAAATATCGGGCTGATGTTTTACATTCTATAGCCAGAAATAGAGAAGCCCTATCTGCGGTAAAATTCCCGATAAGAAACCTACAATTAATTCTTTAGTATCATGTGCTTTCATAGATAGCCTTGATGTGGCCACAATTCCTGTAAGCAACAAACAAAAAGCAACGAGATAGATGTGGTTTGTTTGCGTATGAAGGCTAAATCCAATTGCGAAAACCGTCAGCGAACTTATTCCGATCATGTGAATGCTGGCTTTCAAGTTGATAAAAGTAAACAAGAAAGCTAAAATCGTACTCACTAAAGCACCAAAGAAAAAGTAATACAATTCAGGAATCAGCTCAATTCGGATACTTTCCGTAATCAAAATATAAAGCAATATGGCATTTGCTGCTAAAGGAATTTTTCGCTGTGAAATCTCCGAAAGCATAAAAGAATTTGCCCTGCCCAAAGTCATCAAGAAATAAAATATCGAAATCGGAATCAAGATCGTCAAGATAATGACTTGTATTGTCACTAAAAAAAGTTCTTGATACGTATGATATCGGTCTGTCAAGAAAAAATACAGCAGAACCGCATAGACCGAGATAAACATCGGGTGGAAAATATAGGAGAATATAGAAAGGATTTTTTTCACTACCTATATTTTCTTCCTCATTCTCGCCACAGGAATATCAAGCTGCTCTCTATATTTTGCGATTGTCCTTCTAGCAATCGGATAGCCTTTTTCTTTTAATATTTCAGCCAATTGGTCGTCTGGAAGCGGCTTTTGCTTGTCTTCTTCCTCAATTACATTCTGCAATATTTTCTTGATTTCTAGCGTAGAAACGTCTTCGCCTTGATCATTTTTCATGGCTTCCGAAAAGAATTCCTTGATTAATTTTGTGCCGTAAGGTGTTTCGACATATTTGCTATTTGCTACACGAGAAACCGTTGAAATATCCAAGCCGATCATGTCTGCAATGTCTTTTAAGATCATTGGTTTCAGCTTGGTTTCATCACCATCCAAGAAATATTCTTGCTGGTAATGCATGATAGCATTCATGGTTACGAACAACGTTTCCTGGCGCTGGCGGATGGCATCAATGAACCATTTGGCAGAATCTAGCTTTTGCTTGATAAACTGTACCGCTTCTTTTTGTTGGTTTGACTTATCACGAGAGGCTTTGTATGTCTGCATCATTTCCTGATAATCTTTAGAAATGTGAAGCTCGGGAGCATTTCGTCCGTTCAAGGTCAGTTCTAATTCGCCGTCGACAATTCTGATGGTAAAATCAGGAACGACGTGCTCAATCATTTTATTGTTTCCGGTAAAAGCACCTCCTGGTTTCGGGTTGAGCTTTTCAATTTCGTCAATAGCTTTTTTAAGCTGGTCTTGAGAGATGCCGTATTTCTGTAGCAGCTTATCGTAATGCTTTTTAGTAAAAGCTTCAAACTGATTCTCTATAACATCAATGGCCAAGTCGACAGATTCGGTTGGTGTTTTATGTTTTAGCTGTAGCAAAAGACATTCTTGCAAATCACGTGCGCCGACTCCGGAAGGCTCTAATTCATGGATGATGTGCAGTATTCGTTCTACATTTTTTTCATCCGTGTAAATGCCTTGTGTAAATGCCATGTCATCAACAATATCCGGAACGCTTCTTCGGATGTAACCCATATCATCAATGCTTCCGACTAGAAATTCTGCAATTTCACGTTCTTCGTCATTTAAGATAAAAGTATTCAGCTGATTGATCAGGTCTTGATGGAAACTTACCGGCGCAGCAAAAGGCATGCTTCGATCTTCGTCGTCATCACTATAATTATTCGCCTGAAGTTTATAATCCGGCGTTTCGTCATTGCTTAAATATTCATCGATGTTGATGTCTTCGGCATCGATTCTGTCGTTTTCGAATTCATCGTAATCATCATATTCTTCGGTCTCGAATTCGTCTTTTTCGTATTCATCCTCTTCTTTTCCAGCTTCCAATGCTGGATTTTCGACCATTTCTTCTTTTAATCGTTGTTCAAAAGCTTGCGTAGGCAATTGGATTAGCTTCATCAGCTGGATTTGCTGTGGAGATAATTTCTGTGATAATTTAAGTTGTAAAAACTGCTTGAGCATCTATTGAGTTATTTGGTATTTATAGTTCAAATTTAATCATTTTCAACTAAAAATGGCACACGTTAAGATAAACTTGTGCCATTTTTGATATGATTTATATAGTGTCTTGATTCCTAAAACTCGGCATTTCCAGGAGTTCTTGGGAAAGGAATTACGTCTCTGATATTGGTCATTCCAGTTACGAACAAAACCAATCTTTCAAATCCAAGACCGAAGCCGCTATGGACAGCAGAACCGAAACGACGAGTGTCAAGGTACCACCAAAGTTCTTCTTCGTCGATTCCTAAAACTTTCATCTTTTCTACTAAAACGTCATAACGTTCCTCTCGCTGAGAGCCTCCAACGATTTCTCCGATACCCGGGAAAAGAATATCCATGGCGCGAACTGTTTTGCCGTCTTCATTCAGGCGCATGTAAAATGCTTTGATGTTTGCTGGATAATCGTATAAAATTACCGGACATTTAAAGTGCTTTTCTACCAAGAAACGCTCGTGCTCTGATTGCAAATCAGCACCCCATTCTTCAATGATATATTGGAATTTTTTCTTTTTGTTCGGTGTTGAATTCTTTAAAATATCAATCGCTTCGGTATAAGAAACACGCTTGAAGTTATTTTCAAGAACAAAATTCAATTTTTCAAGTAGCGTCATTTCGCTTCTTTCTGCTTGTGGTTTTGTCTTTTCTTCTTCCAATAAACGGCCTTCCAAAAACTTCAAATCATCAGCACATCTATCCATGGTGTATTTGATCACGTATTGGATAAAATCTTCTGCCAAATCCATGTTGTCGTCTAAATCATTAAAAGCGACTTCTGGCTCAATCATCCAGAATTCAGCCAAATGACGCGATGTATTAGAATTTTCTGCTCTAAAAGTTGGTCCGAAAGTATAAATCTGACCCAAAGCCATAGCAAAAGTTTCCCCTTCTAATTGTCCAGAAACGGTCAGGTTGGTGTGTTTTCCGAAGAAATCTTTTTTATAATCGATATGACCTTCTTCTGTTTTTGGCAAGTTGTCTAAAGGCAGGGAAGTCACTTGGAACATTTCTCCAGCGCCTTCTGCATCAGCTCCAGTGATTACTGGCGTGTTTACATACACAAAACCCTTTTCTTGGAAATATTGATGTACTGCAAAAGACAATACAGAACGTACTCTCATGATTGCCCCAAAAGCATTCGTTCTTACACGTAAATGCGCATTGGCACGCAAAAACTCAAGGGTATGTTTTTTCGGCTGCATCGGGAATTTTTCTGGATCAGAATCACCCAAAATTTCCAAACTGCTTACTTGAATTTCATATTTCTGTCCGGCACCTTTGCTTTCTGTCAAAGCACCTTTCAGGGCCACGGCTGCACCAGTCGTGATTCGCTTCAAGGTATCTGCAGGAGTATTTTCAAAATCAACCACACATTGGATATTATTAATAGTCGAGCCGTCATTTAAAGCAATAAATTGATTATTCCTAAATGTTCTAACCCATCCTTTTACATAAACTTCCTGCATTGTCTGAGCGCTATTCAATAGCTCTTTAACTTTTGTGTGTTTCATTTTTAATTGTTATAAAATATTCTTGAATTGTTCTTCTGTGAAACAAAAAGAGGTCTTTTCGCAAAACAGAACGCAAAGATAGTAAAAAATTCAGTCCACAGATTTAGATTTCAGATGCTAAACGCAATGGCAACATAAGTAGAGAGGGTGTTTCATTTTTTTATCTAATTTTACAAAAAAAAATAAAATGAAAACCAATGTCCTGATCTCGAACACGCTTTATGTTATTGGGATTATCTTCATCATAATTCTTATCACGGTAGCTGTCGTGCTGCTGTACAAATTAAAGAAGGCAAAAGCTCAAAAGCAAGAATTTGAAGAGAAATACAATTCGCTCGAATTGAAGGTCAACGGTTTGAAATTAGAGACGCTCGAATCAAAATTAAATCCGCATCTTTTTAAAAACATATTGAATTCGATACAATCGCATGCCTACCAGACTTATCATGCGCTTGATAAATTGGCGAATGTACTCGATTATATTTTATATGAAAGCCAAAAGAAATTTGTGTCTCCTAGAGAGGAAATCGAATTTGCCTTAAACCTGATTGAAATCAACAAGATTAAAGTCAGCCCGCTTTTTGGATTGAAAGTAAAAACCAAAATCAAGGAAGATGAATTGCTATACGAACAGCCGATTTTAGCGCCGATGGTTTCTATTGATTTAATAGAAAATGCCTTTAAGCATGCAGATCTAAAAAGTCCGGATGCTTTTATTTCCATCGTTTTTGAATTTAAGGATAGCTGTTTTTATCTCACGGTTTCGAATAAGATATCCGATCATAAGACCTTGAAAAAAGACAATAGCGGTTTGGGTTCTAATACGTTAGATCAGCGATTGAAAATAATTTACAATAATAATTACAAGCTCGATAAATTTATCGAAGATGATGTTTATATTGCTCACCTAAAAATAAACTTACTTGAATACAAAGCTCAAATGCTTGCTGCTGGACGATGAATTGCCAGGATTGACGTACCTCAAAATGCTTTGCGAGCAGATTCCTGAACTGGATGTCGTGAAGGCATTTGACAATCCCGAAAAATTGCTTGCCGAAATGTCAAGCCTTGATTTCGACCTCTGTATTACGGATATTGAAATGCCAGGGATAGACGGGCTTAGTGTGGCCAATCTCTTAAAAGACAAAATGGTAATTTTTACGACAGCCTATAAAGAATATGCTGCGGATGCTTTTGATATTGAAGCGGTCGATTATATTACAAAACCTGTAAAAAAAGAACGTCTGCAGAAAGCGGTTGTCAAGGCTTTGGAAAAGATGAACAAGAAATCGTCCAACAAAAAATTTACACAACTGAATACAGACAAAGGAAAAGCCTTGCTGTTTTTCGACCAGATTATCTACATACAACCTTCTGAAACCGACAGCCGCGATAAGGAAGTTTTGATGAAAGATGGAAATATAATTCTGCTCAAAAACATAACTTTTGCCAAATTGCTCTCGCAGTTGCCGAAAGCGGATTTTTGTAGAATCAACAAAAAAGAAATTATAGCAATGAAAGCTGTGAAATTCTTTGCCCATGATGAAATCACGACAACTATCCTAGATAAGAACGGGAAAAGTCTTGTCTTGTTTTTGAGTGATATTTACCGTTCGGATTTTCTTTGCAAAGTCAATATTTAAGTTTCGTTACAAATTTTTTCCTTCTTATTACAATTGCCCTAAACTATTTTACAAAATCAAATTGTAAGAAATTTTCAATGCAGATATTTGTGCCTACAAACGACTTACCCAATGCAAAAACACAAAAACTCTATTTTCTATGTTGTCCTCATAGTTGTTTTCTCTGGTATCATTTATTGGTTTTTAGACCAAGGCAAACACCTGCAACATGGAAAAACAATAATCGAAAAAACTTCTGACAAATCACAATGGGCAGAATTTGTTGATTCGATGCAGCATAGCTTGCAACATCCTTTGGCCATTTTACTAGCCCAAATCTTGACGATTATTTTAGTGGCACGGTTTTTTGGATGGATTTGCAGGAAAATCGGACAGCCTTCGGTTGTCGGTGAAATCATTGCCGGAATTGTGCTCGGACCTTCCTTATTAGGATTGTATTTTCCAGAATTTAAAGAAACTCTTTTTCCAGTAGCTTCTCTTGGGAATTTACAATTCTTGAGCCAAATCGGATTAATCCTTTTCATGTTTGTTATCGGAATGGAACTGGATCTGAAAGTCTTGCGAAATAAAGCCCATGAGGCAGTGGTTATAAGCCATGCCAGCATCATTTTCCCTTTTACATTAGGAATCGGATTGGCTTATTTTATGTATGATACTTTCGCTCCTGAAGGCGTAGCTTTTTTATCTTTTGCTCTTTTTTGCGGTATCGCGATGAGTATCACGGCTTTCCCTGTTTTGGCGAGAATCGTGCAAGAACGAGGCATACACAAGACAAAATTAGGGAGCATCGTTATTACTTGTGCAGCTGCTGACGATATTACGGCTTGGTGTATTTTAGCGGCGGTAATTGCTATCGTAAAAGCAGGATCTTTTGTAAGTTCCTTATACATTATTGTTTTGGCTGTGACGTATGTTTTCTTGATGATTATGATCGTAAAGCCTTTCTTGAAAAGAGTTGGCGATTTATATTCTTCTCGAAAAACATTAAGCAAGCCGGTTGTCGCTATTTTCTTTCTAACGTTGATCATTTCTTCGTATGTGACAGAAGTCATCGGAATCCATGCTTTATTTGGAGCTTTTATGGCAGGCGTAATTATGCCAGAAAGTGCCAAGTTTAGAAGTATTTTCATTGAGAAAGTAGAAGATATTGCTCTGATTGTATTGCTGCCATTGTTTTTTGTCTTTACGGGCTTAAGAACCGAAATAGGACTTTTGGACGATCCGTATCTGTGGAAAATCACGGCTTTAATTATTGCAGTAGCAGTCGTTGGAAAATTCTTAGGAAGTACATTGGCGGCAAAATTTGTCGGGCAAAATTGGAGAGACAGTCTTTATATCGGAGCCTTAATGAATACTCGTGGCTTGATGGAATTAATCGTATTAAACATTGGCTACGAGCTAGGCGTGCTTTCTCCGATGATCTTCACGATGATGGTCATCATGGCTTTAGTGACGACATTTATGACTGGGCCTGCTTTGGACCTGATTAATTTTATTTTCAAGACTAAAAACTCGATTATTCCTGAAACCATCAGCAGTAAGATAAAATACAAGATATTGCTTTCTTTCGCTATTCCAGATAGAGGAATTGCCTTGCTGAAAGTAGCCAATAGCTTGGTGCGAAAACAAAACGGGAATGCCATTGTAACAGCCATGCATTTGTCGTCAAGTAACGAATTGCACGGATTTGATGCGAGTCATTATGAACAAGAGGTCTTCAAGCCAATCGTCAATGAAGCTGAAAATCTCGACCAAAAAATCATCACGCTTTTCAAAGCTTCGGTAGATATCGATTCAGACATTACTGAAATCGCAAATCAAGGCGAATTTGACTTGCTGTTAATCGGATTGGGACAGTCTATTTTTGAAGGCACCTTGCTGGGAAGAGTTCTAGGATATACGACTCGAATCATAAATCCCGATAGGCTGATTGATAAATTTACTGGAAAGGAAGGTTTGTTTGAAAACTCTCCTTTCGATGAAAGGACGCGTCATATCGTTGCTTACAGCAAAATGCCGGTAGGTATTTTAGTAGATAAAAACCTAGAAGAAATCGACCAGGTCTTTATGCCATTATTTTGTGCCGAAGATCGATTTTTGATAGAATATGCCCAAAAGTTAATCCATAACAATGGTTGTCAAGTTACCATCTTGGATCCTACGGGAGAAATAAAAAACAATTCAGAAATCAAGGAAAGCATCCGTTCTATAGAGCAGATTGCTCCAAATCATATTGCCATGTCAGGCGAAAAAACGATGAAAAAAGAATTTCTTGAAAGACAAGACCTGATGATTATCAGCCTTGAAAGCTGGAAGAAATTGGTTGATTCACAGAGCGTTTGGTTAAATAATACGCCTTCTGTGTTAATTATTAAACCATAAATTTTAAAAGTCCTACTTTTGTATCGGATTAAATACTTATAAAGATTACGTTGTTATTAATTCTAAAAACCTGCCCAGCTAAAACTTGGCAGGTTTTATATTTATAAGAAATTTATGAAACAGCGCCTTAAAAACCTAAATTTAGGATAAAGGTCAATTTGATAGAAAGATTGTCTTCAAATTTGGCCAATTGATTCGGACCATAACGGTAAAATCCAGACAAACCGAAGGCTTTGTAGATTTGATTCAGCTCGATTCCCGATTCAAAATAGCCATCTCTTAAGGTTTTGTAATTAAGTCCGATATGCTGTTCTGGTTTTTCCATATCGCCCCAAGCCATTCTCGAAACCAAAACTAGCGAAGGCTTGATTCCTTTGAAAACAGTGACTCTTTTAAAGCCGTGCTTGAATTGGAACATCACATATTTGCTAGAGAAAAATTCGTTGAAATACATCGTCTCAAAACTGTTCTTTCCTGCAATCGTGATTCGTTCAATTAGTTTTTCCTTCGTAAGGCTGTTCGGAGAGGTATTGTAAAGATGTGAAATCGGCACATCGCCTATCGCATAACCAGCTTCCATTAAAAGTGCGGTCCTTTGTCCGTTTAGATAGCGTTTTTCATATTCTGCTCTCAAATCTATTTTAGAGAAAGTAAAATCATTTTCAAAAACCTTTGGCAATGATTGCGTGAATTGAAACGTGAATTTCGGATAGCGTTTTTCTATTTCTAGCTTTCCTGTAGGCGTCTGCATATAATCGCTAAAAGGATTCCATTGTAGCGAAACCATTGCAGTTGTCATGTCGTAGTTAGTATACGATTTTCCGTCTACAGTATACAAGTAGTCAAATTTAGGCTCGATTCTGCTATGCGTAAGCTGCCAGATACTTTCCGTTTTAGGAAGGATTTTTGTCTCAATATAACCTCGCCACGTTTTGTGGTTATAGAAAGTACTTAAGTTGATCGGACGAGGATCATAAATTTTAAAAACCCTCTTGTCGATGGCAAAAGAGGTGCTCGCAATTTCTCGCACATCATCCGTATAGCTTCCTCCGATCCATGAATTTGAAAAGATACCCACGCGAACCGCTCCGCCAATGCTGTATTTGAAATCGCCATCCTTGGTTCCGTAAGCCGTATAGCCGTCTAGGCGGTACTTGTTTGAAAATCGCTCGTTCGTAATACCTCCCAAGCCAACTCTGAAACCTTCGTAGTTGTTATAGCTTAAAAGATAACGCAAATCCATATCCACTGGCCCAATAGGAACATATCCATTTAATATTTTTCGACCGAAGCGAAGTTTTTTCTCCAAACGTTCTTTTTGGGCGATGCTATCCAGAGCAATGTAAGTTCTTTCGCTTCGAGTATCGAGGCTGTCTTTTCTGTAGCTGTTCCAGAAAGAATCGTCTTTTTTTATGGCGTCATCCTTTACTTCGATATAGATAGCTGGATGTTTTATTTTTACAGGAATGTTCTGTTGCCTGTCGAAATTATAAGATTTAGAAACCAGGTACGTAAAATCGGAAGCGTCTTTTTTTCTTGTCGTATTATTGCTGTCAAGATCGCCTTCAAACTTGATTGTACCGCCTAAGATACGGATGTCGTCGTCGTTTTTTCCTTTTACGATTTTAAACTCTTTTTGCGTTGGGAACCAGATTTTTTCATTTTCGAGATATTCAAACTCGTGTGTTGCCGAAATATCCAATACGCCACGGATTCTCATGATGGCTTTGGCAATAGCAAAGTTTTCTTTATCGATGTAGACAACACCTTCTAATCCCGATGATTTTCTTTTCTTTTTCGGCTTGAAATAAATCATGTAAGTGTCGCGGTTTTCGACTTTCACGGTGTCTAATATTCTAAAACGGTAATCTGCAAAAGCATCTGGCGCTATAGGGCTATTGTATTTGGTCTCAAATAATTCGTATTTAGGATCGTAAACCGAAAAAGATTGGAGGTTAAAAGCAATGATTTCGTAAATTGGATTTTTAAGTCCCGCCATTTTTGTTCCCAAGATCGTTTCTTTCAGCTTTTTGTTGCTGAATTGGAATTGAGATACTTTTTCGGTCTGGAATAAATGCTGGCGGTCGATAATCTTCTTGAATTTATAATTCGTAGAATCGACTTCCTTGAATTCTTTTCCGTAATACCTTTCTACAAAGACAGAATCAATACTTCCGTCGATAGAATCTGGATTGGCAGAAACAATTAATTTGTTATAAGACTTGAACTGGAAGCTTTGTAACTTTTGTTGCGGATCGTTATCTTTTTTATTTTTTATGGCTTGGCGAATAATTGCATTCGCAGGATTTTCTTCCGAAGAAAGTACAATTTCGCTTAAGTTTTCTGATTTTGGAGAAAGCAGAATTTCATAATACTTTTTGTTGCGATCTCCTAGTATCGTCTTAGGGCTATATCCGATGTAAGAAATCGTGAAAAAGGCAATCTGATTTTCATCCTGAAGCAAGAATTTTCCGTCTACATCAGTCACTGTAGCTCTATTATTGCTGGATATTGTAGCAAAAGGAAGCGGTTTTTTGGTGCTTTCATCCTTCACGATTCCAGAAATCTGAAATTGTGCTTGCACGGAAACAGAAAGAAGGAAAAATAAAAAAGTTAAATGCTTCATAGGGTTATGTAACAGACGAATAGATGGTAGTTTTGTTACACGTTGCAAAAGTAAGTGACTTCTGTAAAAAAAAATCCACTATTTAAGGGGATTTTAATATTTGGCAGCATAAAATAAATGTTCAGATATAAAAAAAGCCGGATAATTATCCGGCTCGTATATTTTAGAATGTAAAAGAATTAAACTTTCATGATTTCAGCTTCCTTAACGGCTAAAAGCTCGTCTACTTTTTTAATAAAAGCATTGGTCAGGTTTTGAACTTTATCTTCAGCTGTTTTGCACATGTCTTCTGAAGTTCCTTCTTTTTCTAATTTTTTGATGTCTGTATTAGCATCTTTACGTACGTTTCTGATTCCGATTTTTGCATCTTCGGCTTCTGATTTAGCTTGTTTTACCAAGTCACGACGGCGCTCTTCTGTTAAAGGCGGCACGTTGATGATGATTACATCGCCATTGTTCATCGGATTAAAGCCGATGTTTGCAATTTGAATTGCTTTTTCGATTGGCTGCAACATGCTTTTTTCGTAAGGCTGAATCGTAATCGTTCTTGCATCGGGAACGTTGATGTTCGATACTTGGCTAAGCGGAGTCGCAGCGCCATAATAATCAACAAATACGCTTCCTAACATAGCAGGACTTGCCTTACCGGCACGGATATTCAAGAATTCTTTTTCAAGATGAGCAATTGAACCTGACATCGATTCTTCAGTGCTATCTAATATAAAATCAATTTCTTCAGTCATTTTTATCTAGAATTTCAGATTTCAGATTCAGATTCAGCCATTCGACTGCTATCTTGATTCTGTTTTCTAATTATACATTAACTACTGTTCCTATATTTTCGCCTTCGCAGATTTTCAAAAGATTTCCTTTTTTGTTCATGTCGAAAACAACAATCGGCAGGGCATTTTCTTGGCTAAGCGTAAATGCTGTCGTATCCATTACGTTCAGTCCTTTTTTCAAGACGTCTTCAAATGAAATAGTATCGAATTTCACAGCATCTGCGTTTTTCTCCGGATCAGAAGTATATACTCCATCTACACGGGTTCCCTTTAAGATTACATCGGCATGAACTTCAACACCTCTTAATACGGCCGCTGTATCTGTCGTGAAATAAGGATTTCCTGTTCCCGCTCCGAAAATTACGATTCTTCCTTTTTCAAGATGGCGAACCGCTCTTCTTTTGATATACGGTTCAGCAATAGCTTCAATTTTCAAGGCAGTCTGTAGACGAGTCAGCATTCCTTTGTCTTCAAGAGCTCCTTGAAGCGCCATTCCGTTGATCACGGTAGCTAGCATTCCCATATAATCCCCTTGAACTCTGTCCATTCCATTGCTGGCTCCGGCTACGCCGCGAAAAATATTTCCTCCTCCGATTACGATTGCAATTTCAACGCCTCTGTTATGAATTTCCTTGATTTCATCTGCATATTCGGCTAATCTTTGTGGATCGATACCGTATTGTCTGTCGCCCATCAAGGCTTCTCCACTTAATTTTAGGAGTATTCTTTTATATTTCATGCGCTGATTTTGTTTTTCGCTTAAGTTGTGCAAATATAGTCATAATCTGTTTTTTTGGAATAAGTTGGCAAAAAAAAAGTATTTTGAGTTTTTAGAATTAATTTTGCAGTACTAAATTGAGAATATGGAAGAGATTATCAAGGCCAGTCTACCTAAAAGCTTGACTTATTTTGAATATAGAAAACTGGTTACAGATTTGCTTTTAGAGGGAAAATCTACAGGTCCAATCCAAACAGATGATCTGTTGCATTATAGCAAGCTGAACGAAACGCGAATGAATCGCTTGGAAAAGACGATTGTTATTTCTCCAGAGAATACCGAAAGAATTAATCTCTTAAGAAGAAAATATATCTGGCTTGTAATTTCGGAAGGTTGGTGTGGCGATGCGGCACAATTGCTTCCGATCATGCACAAAATGGAGGTGTTGTCGGATAACATCAATTTTAAGATTGTCCTTCGTGATGAAAATCCTGCATTGATGGATAAATTTTTGACGAATGGCGGAAGATCTATTCCAAAATTAATTGTCTTGGATAAAGAAACATTGGAAGTTTTGGCAGATTGGGGTCCAAGGCCGAAAGAGGCATTTGATTTGATTAAAAATTATAAGGAAGAGCATGGCGTTATCGATGAAAAAATTAAGACCGAATTGCAAATGTGGTATCTGCACGACAAAGGCTTAAGTACTCAAAATGAATTAATCGAACTTATGCGATTACTTGAAATTCAAGAATAATGAGCTACAACGAAAATGGTTATCTGCTTTTAGAGAATTTCTTTACGGAAACGAACCTGCAGGCTATTGAAAAAATCCTGTATAAATTTCACGAAAAGTGGATGGTAGATAATGCCTCAAGTTTTGAAAAAGGAGTTTTAAATAGCCATAGCCTGACTTCAGGAAATTATTTGGACATAGAAGAAAAAACAGCGCTTTTCCAATTTATTTCTCAACAAAGCATTCAAGAAATCGTTGATACAATTTATACCGATAAGCCCGTTTTCTTAAATACGCAGCTTTTTTTCGACCCGAAAGATAACAGCCAGAAAAATTATTGGCATCGCGATATCCAATACACTGGGCTGTCAGTGGAAGAGCAAAAACAGGCCATAAAACATCAAGATGTTGTTCATTTTAGGATTCCGATAAAAGCAGAATTAGGAATCGAATTGATACCAAAAACACATCGCGAATGGGACTTGCCTCACGAATTTGATGTCAGGAATTCATTAAATAATTCGAAACCAAGCGATGATTTGCAAAGAGGAAAGACAATCCAGCTGAAACGTGGCGACTTGCTTGTTTTTTCTGCCAATATGACCCATCGAGGAATTTATGGAAAAGATCGCTTTTCTTTTGACGTAATTTTTTGCAACAATATTCCTGAAATCAAACGCTTTATCGACCAAAATAATTTTCCATCAGAAGAAATTTTGAAAAAGCTGAAAAATAAAGAACTATTCCGTTTGTAGGTTATTTTAAAGTTCCGAGGATATAAATCTTGTCAGAAGTAGACATTCCGCCCGGATTGCAGCCTGGTTTTCCTTCTGGAATCTCGCTTTCAATTTGCTTGTAATACTCTACCCAAGCCGGGAAAAAGTCATTGGTTCCAGGTTCTTTGTAGGTCATCGGAAACAATTGAAAAAAAGGTTTTTCTTTGTTTGCCTTTTTAAAAGCATCGTAGATTAATTCTGAACAATAATATTTTCCATTATCGTAAACATAATCATCGTCATACGGAACCCCGACTTGCTTTAAAGAAAAAGAAATCGCTTCAGGAATCAACTTGCTATATTTCTTTTTGACCCTGCCGATGTACATTGGTTTGGAAGTGTTTTTAGAAAATTTTTTTAAAGTATTCAATCGTACGGCAGCACCAGCGGCTTCAATGATATATATCGTGTCATTTTTCTTGTAGACCAATCCCATATGGCTGAAATCGTTTCCTTTATAACCTTCGGTCACAGCTTCAATAGCATCGCAAAGCGGACCACAATCCATATCTTGGAAAATAAAATCGCCTGTTTTTAAGTCAGAAAGAGTTACTTGAGAATAAGAAATAAAAGAGAAAAAAAGGACGGATAATAAGAGCAACTTTTTCATAATCTATTCCGTTTTTTCAGAAAGTGAATCTACAAAAGCTTCTAAGCCATAACCGTTTTTTACATCGTAGTCACCGATTTTTGTTCTTCGCAGCGCGGTAAGATGTCCGCCAGAATGTAGCGCTTTTCCAAAATCAAAGGCTAGCGAACGGATATAAGTTCCTTTGCTGCAAACCACTCTAAAGTCAATTTCGGGCAAAGCAATTCGTGTAATTTCAAATTCGTGGATTGTTGTTTTTCTAGTCGGAATTTCAACTTCTTCTCCATTTCGGGCATGCTCGTACAAGCGAATGCCGTCTTTTTTCAGGGCAGAAAAAATAGGAGGACGCTGGTCGATTTCGCCTAGAAACTGCTTTACCGTTTCATGAATCAGCTCTTCTGTGATATGTTCTGTCGGGAAAGTTTCGTTGATTTCAGTCTCTAAATCATACGAAGGCGTGGTTGCGCCAACCGT
This sequence comes from Flavobacterium sp. N2550, assembly GCF_025947265.1. Lineage (NCBI taxonomy): Bacteria > Pseudomonadati > Bacteroidota > Flavobacteriia > Flavobacteriales > Flavobacteriaceae > Flavobacterium > Flavobacterium sp. N2550. The sequence continues at coordinate 1,186,440 of NZ_CP110007.1, forward strand.
AATCGTTCCAGTATATTCTTTAGCCTGGCCTTGCAGTTCGGTAATTCTTTTGGTGAATTTTCCGGTACAGACCAAAAGCAATCCAGAAGCCAAAGGATCTAAAGTCCCAGCATGACCGATCTTAATTTTTTTCAAGCCGAGTTTGCTCTTCAAGGCCCATTTTAATTTGTTCACCGCTTGAAACGATGTCCAATTCAAAGGCTTGTCAATTAATAAAACTTGGCCGTCTTGAAAATCTTGTGCTGTCAATGCTAAATTATTTTATGTAGATGAAATAAATCAAGAGTAAGGCTCCAGCAATAATTCTGTAATAACCCCAAGGCTTAAAACCGTATTTTTTAATGACTCCGATAAAGAATTTGATGGCAATAATCGAAACGATAAAGGCTACAATGTTTCCGATTGCAAATAACTTTAGATTGTCTCCAGATTGCATCAATAATTCATATCCTTTTAATCCTGAAACTTTATAAGTTTTCAAAAAAACAGAATAGCAAGTTACGGCTAGCATGGTCGGAACGGCTAAGAAAAAAGAAAATTCAGCAGCAGTCTGACGTGTCAAGCCTTGTTGCATTCCGCCAATGATTGAAGCAGCAGAACGGCTTGTTCCTGGCATCATGGCCAGACATTGCCAAAAGCCTATAGTCACTGCTTTTTTGATAGAGATATCCTCTTCATGTGCAACAGTGGGGTTTTTGAAATAATTGTCAATAAATAATAGGATAAAACCTCCGATGATTAGCACGATTGCAATTGGAATCGGATCGCCCAATACGGCATCAATATAATCGTCAAACAGATAGCCTAAAATTAAGGCCGGAACTACGGCTAAAGCTAACTTGATGTAAAAATTGAACTTGCTGAAGTTGAAAAACTTTCTCCAATATAAAGCTACTACAGCCAAGATAGCTCCGAACTGAATCGAAACCTGAAATAATTTTGTAAAATCATCTTCTTGAATTCCAAAGTAAGAACTCGTAAAAATCATATGTCCTGTAGAAGAAACGGGCAGATATTCTGTTAAGCCTTCGACAATGGCTATTAAGATTGCTTCAATTAAATCCATTTACTTTTTTAGATTGTTTTGTTTGTTGAGAAAGTCATGCAAAAAGCAAAACAAGCTCAATCTATTTTTTAGGATTTTTTAGAATAGCATAAATCGTAATTCCAAAACCAATCAAAACGGTTGTTGGAGCTAAGCGAATTCTTCTGAAATCAAAAATTTTATCGCTAAAAACAGCAGGATCATCTGTTCCACCGCCAGACATCAATATAAAGCCAAGCGCAATAACCCCAATTCCAATCAATAAGAATTTATAATTTACCTTGTCAAAAAGGAATTCGTTTTTTTGTGTATTCGTTTCTTTAGTACTCATAATTTCAAGTCAAAAGTTAATATTCTAAAATCTTAAATCAAAAATCCAAGATTAATAAAGATCGTCTGTACGCAAGTTCAAAAATCGTTGCGTAGCGAAAAATGTACTGAACCAAGTAATCAAGATTCCCACAATCAAAACGCCGACCAATACTAGACCAATCATTAACTGATCTCGCATGATTCCCAGATTAGGGAAATTAGTATCCACATAATACAATACGCCCATTAAAGCGAAAATTGCCAAAAGAGAACCGATAACGCCTAGCTTGATGCTTCTCCAGATAAATGGTTTTCTGATAAACGATTTTGTCGCGCCAACCATCTGCATCGTCTTGATGATAAAACGGTTCGAATAAATCGACAGACGCATAGAACTGTTGATTAGCAAAACCGCTACTAAAGCCAAAAATCCGCTGGCAATTAAAATCCAGAAACTGATTCTTTGGATATTGTCGTTTACTAAATTTACCAAAACTTTGTCGTAAACGATATCAGAAACCATAGGGTTTTCCATGATTTTCGTTTCGAATTTTTTGATACTGTCCGTTACGATATAATCCGCTTTTAAGTGGATGTCAAATGAATTTTCTAAAGGATTTTCGCCTAAAAAAGCCATGAAATCCTCGCCGATAATATCCGTATGTTGTTTGGCCGCTTTTTCTTTGGTTACAAAATCATATGATTTTACGAATTTCGAAGTCTTTAATTGCGTATCGAAAGCATTGATAATACTGTCGTTTGCCTCGTTTTTGAAATAAACAGACATGGCAATTTCTTCCTTGAAATCATCCGATAATTTCTTCGAATTGATTACGAATAACCCTAATATTCCCAATAAAAAAAGTACCAAGAAAACACTCAATACCACAGAAAAATAAGAAGAAATAAGTCGTCGCTTTTGAAATTTTTCGAATGATGAAGCCATAGTTTTAATTTAATGCCGTAAAAATAATAAAGAATTTCTTTAAACACAGTTTATAACGCTCAAAGTTTTGACTTTCGTACAATAAACGTAAATTTGCTTCCTCGAATTGATTTTTTTTGTATACAACAAATTATTTTGAGCCGAATTATTGAGAAACGGGACATTGCGTATCTATTTTTCAATCATCACTAGTAATCTTAACATTAACCTTAGTACCTAAAAACGTAGCGACTTAGAACCTTATAAAATGAAATACAATCCTAACGAAATTGAAGCCAGATGGCAAAAGTATTGGGCTGAAAACGGAACTTTTCATGCAGAAAATAATTCTGATAAACCAAAATATTATGTTTTGGACATGTTTCCTTATCCTTCTGGAGCCGGACTCCATGTTGGGCATCCGCTAGGCTATATCGCTTCAGATATTTACGCAAGATTTAAAAGGCACCAAGGATTTAATGTTTTGCATCCGCAGGGTTATGACAGTTTCGGACTTCCGGCAGAACAATATGCTATCCAAACCGGACAGCACCCAGATAAGACAACCAAAGAAAATATTGCTCGCTATAGAGAGCAGTTGGATAAAATCGGATTTTCGTTTGACTGGAGCCGCGAAGTAAGAACGTCAAGTCCTGATTATTACAAATGGACCCAGTGGATTTTTATCCAGCTGTTCAATTCATGGTATGATAAAGATGCCGACCAAGCACGAGATATCAAGACGCTTGTTTTAGAATTTGAAGAAAACGGAAACGCAAAAGTAAATGCTGTTTCTGACGACAATATTCCTGTTTTTTCTGCTAATGATTGGAAATCCTATTCAAAAGAAGAGCAAGAACGAATTTTATTAAAATACCGCTTGACGTTTTTGGCTGAGACCGAAGTAAACTGGTGTCCGGCATTAGGAACCGTTTTGGCAAATGACGAAATCATAAATGGCGTTTCAGAACGCGGAGGCTATCCGGTAATCCGTAAAAAAATGACGCAATGGAGCATGCGAATTTCGGCGTATGCTGAACGCTTGCTGACAGGATTGGAAACGATCGATTGGACAGAATCTTTGAAAGAAAGCCAAAGAAACTGGATCGGAAAATCGGTTGGAGCTTCGGTAACATTCAAAGTAAAAGATTCAGAATTTGAAAGAAATGCTGTCGATTATATCTTAAGTGGCGACGAAACGAATGACCATGTTATTGAAGTTTTTACGACCCGTCCCGATACAATTTTTGGAGTGACGTTTATGACGTTGGCGCCAGAACACGATTTGGTTGCGAAAATTACGACGCCAGAACAAAAGAAAGCCGTGGACGCTTATGTGGAAGCGACTGCAAAACGCAGCGAACGTGAAAGAATGGCTGATGTAAAAACCATTTCTGGAGTTTTCACAGGAGCTTATGCAGAGCATCCGTTTACCAAAGAAGCCATTCCGGTTTGGATTGGCGATTACGTTTTAGCAGGCTATGGAACTGGAGCTGTAATGGCAGTTCCTTGCGGTGACGAACGTGATTATGCTTTCGCGAAACACTTTAATATTCCGATTAAAAATATATTTGAGAACGTAGATATTTCAGAAGAAGCGTACGGTTCGAAAGACAATGTCGTGATTGATAATTCCGATTTCCTAAATGGATTGGATTACAAACAAGCGACTAAAAAAGCCATCGAAGCTTTGGAAGAATTAGGACAAGGAAAAGGAAAAACCAATTACCGTTTGCGTGACGCTGTTTTCTCTCGCCAAAGATATTGGGGAGAACCTTTCCCAGTGTATTATGTAAACGGATTGCCACAGATGATCGAAACACAGCATCTGCCGATTCGTCTTCCAGAAGTAGAAAAATATTTGCCAACCGAAGACGGACAACCGCCTTTAGGAAATGCAACAGAATGGGCTTGGGATACAAAAGAATTGCGAATTACGAATTGTGAATTAATTGATAATGTGACAATTTTTCCTTTGGAATTGAATACGATGCCAGGCTGGGCAGGAAGTTCTTGGTATTGGTTGCGTTATATGGACGCGCATAACGAAAATGAATTTGTTTCTGACGAAGCTCAAAACTATTGGCAGAATGTCGATTTGTATATTGGAGGAAGCGAACATGCCACAGGACACTTGCTGTATTCTCGTTTTTGGAACAAATTTTTGAAAGATAGAGGTTTTGTCAATCAAGAAGAGCCGTTCAAGAAATTGATCAATCAAGGAATGATTTTGGGGATGAGTGCTTTGGTGTACAGAGTTTCTGGTACAAACACATATGTTTCTAAAAACATTAAAAATAATTACGAAACAGAGGGAATTCATATCGATATAAGTCTTGTAAATGCTTCGGATGAGATAGATACAGAGAAACTAAAAGGATGGCAGCCGCAGTTTCAGGATGCTGAATTTATAACTGAAAACGGAAGATTTTTTGTTGGCCGCGAGGTTGAAAAAATGTCGAAATCGAAATACAATGTTGTAAATCCAGACAATATTTGCGAAGAATACGGAGCCGATACGTTACGTCTGTACGAAATGTTTCTCGGTCCTTTAGAACAAGCCAAGCCATGGAATACAGCTGGAATCACGGGTGTATTCGGATTCTTAAAAAAACTTTGGAAATTGTATTTTGATGAAAACGGACTCATCGTAACTTCAAGCCCTGCATCGCCAGAAGCCTTGAAAACATTGCACAAGACCATCAAAAAAGTTCAGGAAGATATCGAGAATTTCTCTTTCAATACTTCCGTGAGTTCTTTTATGATTGCCGTAAACGAATTGACTGCAATGAACTGCCACGAACGTTCTGTTTTAGAACCATTAGTTGTACTGATTTCGCCTTATGCACCGCATATAGCTGAAGAACTATGGGAAAGACTAGGCCATAAGGAAAGTATTTCAGAAGTTCCTTTTCCGAGATTCAACCCAGAATATTTGGTAGAAAGCAATAAAGAATACCCGGTTTCTTTCAACGGAAAAATGCGTTTTACGATAAACCTTCCGCTTGATCTGACAGTCCAAGAAATTGAAAAGATTGTTATGGCCGACGAAAGAACGATTAAACAATTAGATGGCAAAACTCCGAACAAAGTCATTATTGTTCCAGGAAAGATCATCAATTTGGTAGGATAATTTTAAGAAATTTTTATCACTGACAAACTTTCAGTATCTTTAAAACCTCGTCAAATTGGCGAGGTTTTTGCTTTTCATTACTAAATCAAAAAACAAAAAAATGATAGGGTATTATATCTTACTAGGTGTTATCGCTTTGGTTAGCTGGGCTGTAAGTGCCAAGCTCCAAAGCAAGTTCGAATTTTATTCAAAAGTACATTTGCGCAACGGAATGAGCGGCGCTGAGATTGCAGAAAAAATGCTTCAAGATCATGGTATTTCGGGAGTCAGAGTAATTTCCACTCCAGGTCGTTTGACCGACCATTATAATCCGTCCGATAAGACGGTCAACTTGAGCGAAGCAGTGTACAACCAAAGAAACGCTGCATCTGCCGCAGTTGCTGCTCACGAAGTAGGCCATGCGGTGCAGCATGCTCAAGCGTATCAATGGCTGACAATGCGTTCTAAATTAGTTCCGATGGTGAATGTAGCTGCGCCAATTTCGCAATGGTTGATTATTATCGGTCTTGTCTTAGGAGCTGCCGCAGGAGTAGGAGCTGGGTTTTATGTTGCTGTTGCCGGTTTGGTTTTGATGTCAATTGCAACGTTGTTCAGTGTCATTACGCTTCCTGTGGAATATGATGCAAGTAACCGTGCTCTAGCTTGGCTGAAAAACAAAAATATGCTAAGCCAGCAAGAATATGCCGGAGCCGAAGATTCCCTAAAATGGGCTGCAAGAACGTATCTAGTAGCAGCGTTGGGTGCTATTGCCTCTTTGCTGTATTGGGCATTGCAAGTTTTTGGAGGAAGAAGAAACTAAGGGAAATTTTAGATTTCTGATTTTAGACATAAGATTTCGGAAAAAATATAAATAGTTGAAAAATCCGTGTTTAAAAAGCACGGATTTTTTGTTTGCATTTTGTCAAGTTCTCTATAATACAGCTATTTCTATCCGAAGCATTTTATCCTACCCTCAAAAATCAGAAATCAGAAATCTACAGCTGAATCTGTCTTTCAATCTGCTGATCCAGAGAAATAAAAGTTTCGGTTCTCGAAACACCTTCAATAGCTTGGATTTTAGTATTCAGCAATTGCATCAAGTGTTCATTATCGCGGCAGATAATCTTGATGAGAATCGACCAGTTTCCTGTGGTGTAATGACATTCCAAAACTTCGGGAATCTTTCTTAGTTCACGAACCGCTTCAGGATTTCGTGCAGCCTTGTCCAAATACACGCCTACAAAAGCCATGGTGCTGTAGCCTAAAACTTTTACGTTTACTACAAACTTTGAACCTGAAATTACGCCCGACTGTTCCAGCTTTCTAAGACGCTGGTGAATCGCTGCGCCAGAAATACCAATCTTATTGGCAATCTGAAGAATTGGCTTTCGGGCATCTTCCATCAAATCCCGAAGAATTTCTTTGTCGATACCGTCAATTTCTATTTGTAGGGAATTTATTTTCATTGGTTGCAATTTATAACTGAATTTAAGCTTTCAGTTTTATTTACAAACAAATATACAGAATTTTGCTTTTCAGTTAAGCTGAAAAAAAACCTACATCTTTCGATATAGGTTTCTGATATTATCCTGCAACGTTCTTTGGATTGTAGCCCATATAAGGAACCTGCTTTTCATTAAAGACGACTCCGTAGCTTTCCAATTCTTTTAAAATCGGCAGGTATACTTCTTTGTTTATCGGCAATTGCACGCCTGGCGTCTTGATATTTCCATTTAAAATCTGCAAGGTTGCCATAGCAACAGGAAGGCCGACAGTTTTGGCCATAGCAGTATACGTTTGGTCATCGCCCAAACAAACCATTGTCGAATCAATCTGTTTTTCTTGGCCGTCTAGCTGGTAGCCAAATTTATGATACATTACGATCATATCTTTGTCATGCTCCTCAAGCGTCCAGCTTTCTGTCAATATCTTTTCAAGGATTTGAGCAGGTGTTGCATTTTTTAGTCCTACGATTTTGTTGTTATTGAATAAATCCAATTCCAATAGCTTGTCCCATTTGATATCGTCTTGATCCATTTTTAGGCTCAAGCGCAATTTGATTTCTACAGAATCTGTCGGGTGATACGGCAAGAAAGAATTCGTGAATTCACGATAGGTCATCGTTTCAGAATCTTCCATCGTATAACTATCATCCGTCATCCCCAACTGCACGAACATATTCCAGGCTTTCGAAAAACCAACACGACGGATAGTTCCTCTATATAACGTCAAGGCATCATCCAGTCCATAAACACTTTTGTATTTTAAGGAATCACGATTGGCATAGCCTTCAAATCGGCCATAGCCTTCGACCTCCATAAATTCTGTCCTTCTGAATAACTTGTGGTAGGGGATGTATTTGTATGTTCCTTCTTGGATAAATTTTGCAGCACCACCTTGTCCGGCCAAGACTACATTCCTTGGATTCCAAGTAAATTTATAATTCCAAAGATTAGTATCCGATTCTGGTGCTACCAAGCCGCCGCAAAACGATTCAAAGAGAATTATTTTGCCACCTTGTTCGCGAATTTCATCAATTACTTTCATCGCGCTCATGTGGTCGATTCCAGGATCAAGCCCTATTTCGTTCATGAACACTAAGTTGTTTTCTTTCGCTTGAGCATCGAGATTCTGCATTGCTTCGCTGACATAAGAGGCGGTGACCATATGTTTTTTATAAGTAATGCAATCTTTTGCCACTTCAATGTGCATGTAAGCAGGAAGCATCGAAATCACAATGTCTGCTTTTTGGATTTCTTCCTTTCTTTGAGTTTCGTTGAAGATATCAAAAGCAATTGCCGTCGCATTTTTATGATTCTTGGTTTTTCTTTGTGCCAATTCTAAAGAAAGGTCCCCGATGGTAAGATGCAGGTTTTCTTCTTCTGATTTATTTAGAAGGTATTGAATTAGTGAAGAAGCAGACCTTCCGGCCCCGATTATTAGAATATGTCTCATGAAAACCGTAATTTTTTAATAATAACACAAAAGTAATTATTTGTTATATTTAAAAAAACTTAAAGGCGTTTGATTATCATAAAGTTTTCAAGATGCTTAACTTTGTGCTTCAAATTAAACAACAATGGACAGAAAAATAATTTCTACTGCAGCAATTTTAGGCTTTATTGCAATTATCTTAGGTGCTTTTGGCGCCCATGCCTTGAAAAAAGTCTTAACCATTGAACAGCTTACTTCTTTTGAAACAGGTGTAAAATATCAGATATACCATGCGCTGTTTCTCCTGTTTGCCGGGAGCACAAATCTGATCTCAGAAAAAGCAAAAAAGACCTTATATTATTTAGTCGTATTTGGCGTTATACTTTTTTCGGGTTCTATCTATCTTTTGGCGACAAAAAACGTAACAAACGTGGATTTCAGCGTTATAGGATTTATAACACCGATTGGAGGATTGCTAATGATTATGGCTTGGGGGCTTCTTTTTTTGAATATTCTTAAGAGAAAAGCATAAAGTTTTACCAAATATATCCAATCTGAAATTTAATTTTTACTTTTGCGAAATAATTAAACACAACTCAATTAGAATTCTATGGATAATTACACCCAATTTACGAAATCGATTTCGTTAGAAAAATATGGAATCAAGAATGTCGAAGAAGTGATCTATAATCCTTCTTATGAATTGCTTTATGCCGAAGAATTAAATCCTAGCCTTATAGGATTTGAAAAAGGACAATTGACAGAGCTTGGAGCAGTGAATGTAATGACGGGTGATTTTACAGGTCGTTCTCCAAAAGATAAATATATTGTTCAAGATGATGTTACTAAAGATACGATCTGGTGGACATCAGACAAAGCGGTTAACGACAATAAGCCGATCAGCCAAAATACTTGGGAAGCTTTAAAGAAAACTACAGTCGAGCAGCTTTCAAATAAAAAATTATATGTCGTGGATGCTTTTTGCGGCGCCAACGAGAACACCAGGCTGAAAGTACGTTTTATCGTTGAGGTAGCTTGGCAGGCACATTTCGTGAAAAACATGTTCATCCGTCCGACAGAAGAAGAGCTTGAAAACTATGGAGAGCCTGATTTTGTGGTAATGAACGCATCAAAAACAGAATTTGCCGATTATAAAAATCATGGATTAAATTCTGAAGTGTATATCGCTTTCAACCTTACTGAAAAAGTCCAAATTATTGGAGGAACTTGGTATGGAGGTGAAATGAAAAAAGGACTTTTCGCGATGATGAACTATTACCTTCCGTTGCAAGGAATAGCTTCAATGCACTGTTCTGCCAATAAAGGAAAAGATGGCGATGTTGCTGTTTTCTTCGGATTGTCTGGAACAGGAAAAACGACGCTTTCTACAGATCCGAAACGCGAATTGATTGGTGATGATGAGCACGGTTGGGACAATGACGGTGTTTTCAATTTCGAAGGCGGATGTTATGCGAAAACAATCGACTTAAGCAAAGAAAACGAGCCGGATATCTACAATGCAATCCGAAAAGATGCTTTGCTAGAAAACGTAACTGTTGATGCAGATGGCAAGATTGATTTCAAAGACGGTTCAGTAACTCAAAATACGAGAGTTTCTTATCCTATTTACCATATCGATAACATCGTAAAACCGGTTTCTAAGGCTGGCCATGCTTCAAAAGTAATTTTCTTGACTGCTGATGCGTTCGGAGTTATGCCTCCAGTTGCAAAACTTTCGCCAGAGCAGACTAAATACCACTTCCTTTCAGGATTTACTGCAAAATTAGCAGGAACTGAAAGAGGTGTGACGGAACCACAGCCTACTTTCTCAGCTTGCTTCGGTAAAGCTTTCCTTTCGCTTCATCCTACACAATATGGTGAAGAATTGGTTAAAAAGATGGAAGAGCACAGTGCAACAGCTTATATCGTAAATACAGGTTGGAACGGTACTGGAAAAAGAATTTCGATTAAAAATACAAGAGCGATTATTGACAGAATCTTAGATGGCTCTCTTGAAAACGCAGCAACTACGACTTTGCCGATTTTCAATTTTGAAATCCCGACAGCTTTAGAAGGAGTAGATGCTGATATTCTTGATCCAAGAAAAACCTATTCAAACGAATCAGAATGGGAAGCTAAGGCCAAAGATTTAGGAAGGCTTTTCGTAAAGAACTTTGTGCAATATGCAACTAATGAAGAAGGCAAAAACCTTGTGAAAGCAGGGCCGCAAGTGGACTAATTAGTGATGCTATAAATAAAAAAGCCCTGCAATTGCAGGGCTTTTTTATGTTTAAAAAGAAACAAAAGAATTATTTTCCTTTGTCTTCTTTGTTTGCTTTTGCAATATATTTTTCCAAAGCCATTGTCATGGATGGTGCTTCAGGAGACGGAGCCATGATATCGACTCTTAATCCGTGATCTAAAGCTTCTTTTTGTGTAGTGCTTCCGAAAACAGCAATTCTTGTATTGTTTTGCTCGAAGTCAGGGAAGTTCATGAATAATGATTTGATTCCTGTCGGGCTGAAAAAAGCCAATACATCATAATACACATCTGCTAAATCAGATAAATCGCTCATTACAGTTTTGTAAAAAGTAGCTTGTGTCCAATTAACTTTCAAATTATTCAAAGTCTGCGGCGCATCAGCATTCAATTGGTCTGAAGCTGGCAAAAGGAATTTCTCGTCTTTATACTTTTTGATCAGTGGCGATAAATCAGCAAAATCTTTCTGGCCAACATAAATCTTACGTTTTCTATAAACCACATATTTTTGAAGATAAAAAGCAATAGCTTCAGACTGGCAGAAATATTTTAAATCTTCTGGAATCTTATATCTCATTTCCTCAGCTACTCTGAAAAAGTGATCGATAGAATTTTTGCTTGTTAAGATGATGGCTGTAAAATTGTTCAAGTCAATTTTTTGCTGTCTCACGTCTTTTGCACTAACGCCTTCAACGTGGATAAAAGGCCTGAAATCAATTTTGACTTTGTGCTTTTGCTGCAACTCAAAATATGGAGAATTTTCTACTTTAGGCTCTGGTTGCGAAACCAAAATTGTTTTCACTTTCATAGTTGACATTTTCTTGTGTGCTACCTTTTTGTAAACCAATAATACATGAAATAATAAGGTGCTATTTCAAGTGCGCAAAGATACAAAATAAAATAAAACAACTTGCCAATAATCAAATTTTGATAAATTTTTAAAGAAAGAAGATAAGTAAGGATATTTATTAACAAAATGATAGCAATAAGAAAATATATTAATAAATCTATTGGCGTATCGTTATAAAATAAAATGACATTAATAGGAAGAATACAAAGTCCAATATAGGTTCTGTAGCTTACTTTTTGTAAATTAAACTGCTCGTTAAATTCTTCGACATTAAAAGAAGTGGCTATTATCTTCTCTATCAAATATTTAGAAAGTATAAAAACGCTCAAAAGCGTAACGATTTGTATGTAGGTAATCCAATCGGTTTTTGAAGCATATCCAAAATAACTAAGCATTATCTGAATAAAAAATGCAAAAGAAATCACTTGGACTACAAACAATGAAATCGTAAACCAGTTCATTAAGTTGCCGCTGTCTCTATAAATCTTGATATATTTATCGCTATAGGCCAATCTGGAAAAATCAGAAAAACGGCTTTCAAAAACACCTTTCGTTGCAGCAATAAGTACAAAGCAAAGCACAAAAAGAACGGTTGCCCAATCCTTGCTTTCCAAAATTCTCGGCTGTAAAACGATTTCTAACATGAGGCAAAATTAGTGATTTTTTATTGCTTTCATTTTTATTTTTTAAGCAGCTTGTAGGCAATAAAAATTCAAAAAGGATTCGATTATTATAATTTTATTATGAATCAGCAACCATAAAAAGTTTACTTTTGTCATGAAATTATGCAAATATGAACGACGGCATTGTTATAATTCCCACTTATAACGAAATTGAAAATATCGAGAGCATCATCAGGACTGTGTTTTCTCTGCAGAAGCCGTTTCACGTTTTGATAATTGATGACAATTCCCCAGATCATACCGCAAAAAAAGTGATAGCGCTTCAGGAAGAATATCCTGATAGGCTATTCTTGGAACAACGCAGTAAAAAATCAGGCTTAGGTACAGCCTATGTGCATGGATTCAAATGGGCTTTGGAGCGTGAATATGAATACATTTTTGAAATGGATGCCGATTTTTCGCATAATCCGCATGATTTAGAGAGGCTTTATGATTCTTGCCGTTTTGGAATCTATGATGTCGCAATCGGTTCCCGATATGTCACAGGCGTAAATGTCGTGAACTGGCCTTTGAGTCGCGTATTGCTTTCTTATTTTGCCTCCGTGTATGTTCGGATGATTACAGGAATGGAAATCCAAGATACCACAGCTGGATTTATATGTTACAAAAAAAATGTCTTGAAAAGTATCAATCTTGATAAGATTAAATTTATCGGATATGCTTTCCAGATAGAAATGAAATACAGGGCTTACGCCAAAAAATTTAAAATTGTTGAAGTGCCAATTATTTTCACCGACCGGACGAAAGGACAGTCAAAAATGAGCAACTCAATTATCAAAGAGGCCATTTTCGGTGTAATTGTCTTAAGGATAAAGAAAATATTCAACAGTTTGTAGGTAACTTTGCTTGCTGTTCTAGCAATGCGAAAATAACAAAGAAAGAAGAGATGAAAAGTGTTTTGATTAAGAATGCCAAAATAGTAAACGAAGGAACTATTTTTGAAGGAGACGTTTTAATTGAAAACGAATTTATTGTTGAAATTGCAGAAACGATTAGCGCAAAATCATCGTCAACAAAAATCATCAATGCCGAAGGGAACTACTTGATTCCAGGCGCTATTGACGATCAAGTGCATTTTCGCGAACCAGGCTTGACGCATAAAGGAGATATCGCTTCAGAATCGCGTGCAGCTGTTGCTGGCGGAATTACGTCTTTTATAGAGATGCCGAATACCAATCCTCAATCCACTACGATTGAATTGCTGGAGGAAAAATTTAAGATCGCTTCTGAAAAATCGGTGGCAAATTATTCTTTTATGTTTGGCGGCACTAACGACAATCTGGAAGAAATTTTGAAAGTAAACCCAAAAACCGTAGCGGGACTAAAATTATTCTTAGGCTCTTCAACGGGGAATATGCTGGTGGATAATGAAGAAGTTTTAGAAAAAATATTCGCGAGCACGCCGCTGTTGATTGCTGTGCATTGCGAAGATGAGGAAACCATCAAAAACAATCTGGCAAAATATAAGCAAGAATACGGAGACGATATTCCGATGAAATTCCATCATCTGATCCGAAGCGAAGAAGCGTGTTATATTTCCTCGTCAAAAGCAATCGAATTGGCGAAGAAGACTGGTGCACGCCTGCACGTTTTCCATCTTTCGACAGCAAAAGAAATGAAGCTGTTTACGAATAAGATTCCTTTAGAAGAAAAGAAAATTACTGCCGAAGCTTGTATCCATCATTTGTGGTTTACTAATGAAGATTATGATAAAAAAGGTACATTGATCAAATGGAATCCCGCTGTCAAAACCCAAGCAGATAAAGATGCGCTTTGGGAAGCTTTGCTCGATGACAGGATTGATGTGATTGCTACTGACCATGCGCCACATACGTTAGAAGAAAAGAAAAATCCATATACTTCTGCGCCATCAGGAGGACCGCTAGTACAGCATGCTGTCGTGGCTATGTTCGAGGCCTTCCATCAAGGAAAGATTTCGGTTGAGAAGATCGTTGAAAAAATGGCCCATAATCCAGCTAAGATTTTCAAGATTGAAAAGCGAGGCTTTATCAAAGAAGGGTATTATGCCGATTTGGCTATTGTCAATGCTGGATTGCCTTGGAGCGTGAAAAAAGAAAACATCCTTTACAAATGCGGCTGGTCGCCTTTCGAAGGATTTACCTTTAAATCAAGGATAACACATACCTTTGTGAATGGCGAATTGGTCTATAATAATTTCAAGGTAAAAGATGCTCGTGCTGGAATGCGTTTGGAATTTGATCGTTAAAAGAAGATTATGAAAAAATATTTTTTAGTACTGACTTTGGTCTTCCTTGCGGCATGTAAAAAAGAAGCTGTCGAAAAACCAGAAAATCTTATCCCTAGAGATAAGATGAAAGATATTATCTATGATCTTTCCTTGCTTCAAGCCATAAAAGGCGTTAATCAAGCTGTTTTAGATTCAAACCAGATTGATGCGACTACCTATGTCTATAAAAAATACAAAGTCGATAGCCTTCAGTTTGCCAAAAGCGATCAGTACTATGCCATTGAAAATGTAAAGAATTACAAGAAAATGTATGAAGAGATCAATGACAGGGTCAGAAAAGAAAAGACTCATGCAGATAGTTTGCTTGCCAAAGAAAATGTAACTAAAGAGCTTCCTAAATAGTATCGGAAATCTTCAAGATATACTTGCCAATGTCCTCAAATTCAAAATTGAGGGCATTTTTTATTTTAGAATTATCAAATTGAGATTGCGTATGCAATGCAATGGCAGTAGCCTTAGATAATTGTCTTTTCCTAAAAAAAAGCGTAGCAATCAGCCAGTCTACTCGCCATGCTAGTCCAGTGACCCAAGGCTTTAAATAGATTGATGGCTTTTTCTTGCCCAATGATGTGGCAATAAGATCTGATAAATCGTGATAGGTAATGCTTTTCGTAACTAAAATGAAGCGTTCTTTTTGAATAGGACTTTTCATCAAGCCGTACATCGACCTAGCTACGTCTTCAGCTGTTACAAATCCAGTAGCGCCTTCTGTATAATAGTTGAGTCCTTTTTTTATTCTGTGGAAAATTTCACTGCTGCCGCTTTTCCAAAATCCTGGACCAAGAATGACTCCTGGATTTACGATAACTACGCTCAAGCCTTCCTGCTGACCTCTCCAGACTTCCATTTCGGCTCCGAATTTTGAGATCGCATAATCGCTGCGTGATATTTCCGGATTCCATTCGGTTTCTTCCGTGATAATGGTTTCATGCTCCTGCAGATCTCCGAGCGCAGCAATAGAGCTGACATGGCAGAGTTTTTTTACTTGTTTTGCCAAGCAAAAGTTGACAATATTTGCTGTGCCTTCAATGTTTGTCTTTCGCATCTGTTCTTCATCATCAGGATCAAAAGAAATAAATGCGGCACAATGATAAACATAGTCTATAGTTTCAAATGCCCTTTCTAGAGAAGGAATATCGGTTATGTCGCCTTCTGCCCAATTTATTTTCTCGAAAAGAGAAGACTGCTTTTTCCATTCAAAAAAAGACTTCGTATTTTGGATGTTTTCTTTATTCCGATATAAGGCGCGAACTTCTTCTCCATTTTCAAGGAGATGAAGCACTAGGTGTGAACCTACTAATCCGGTAGCGCCTGTTACTAAAACCATAAATGCAAATATAAGGAGATTGTCCGATTTTAAGTCAAAATAAATTTCGCAACTAAATTAGAATTGAAGCCCTTTCTAATTTTCTAATTATCTCAATACCCTTATCTTTGCGCAAATTAGTAGAAAAAAATGAAAAATTTAGTTGAAGAATTAAAGTGGAGAGGGTTGTACCATGACAGCATGCCGGGAACCGAAGAACAATTGCTTAAAGAAGTTACGACGGCTTATATTGGATTTGACCCGACCGCTGACTCACTGCATATCGGCAGCATGGTTCAGATTATCCTTTTAGTTCATCTAAAGAATTTTGGACATCAGCCTATTGCATTGGTAGGAGGTGCTACGGGAATGATTGGAGATCCTTCAGGGAAATCAGACGAAAGGAATTTGCTGAATGAAGAAACGCTGGCTAAAAATGTAGCGGGAATCAAAAGTGTCTTGTCTCGTTTCCTAGATTTTAATGCTGCGGATAAAAACGCTCCGGTAATGGTGAATAACTACGACTGGATGAAAGACTTTTCATTTATCGATTTTGCTCGTGAAGTTGGAAAGCGTATCACGGTGAATTATATGATGGCAAAGGATTCTGTGAAAAAAAGATTCAGCGTTGAAGGCGAGGGAATGTCATTTACAGAGTTTACTTACCAGCTAATCCAAGGGTATGATTTCTATCATTTATATAAAAATTACAACTGCCTTTTGCAGATGGGAGGCTCTGACCAATGGGGAAATATCACCACTGGAACAGAACTCGTTCGAAGAATGGGTGGCGAAAATGCCAAGGCTTACGCATTGACGACTCCGTTGATCACTAAGGCAGATGGTTCAAAATTCGGAAAATCAGAAGGAGGCAATATCTGGCTGGATGCCGATAAGACTTCGGTATATAAATTCTACCAATTCTGGGTTAATACGACTGATGTTGATGCGGAAAAATACATCAAGATTTTTACGTTTTTAGATAAAGACACGATAGAAGCGTTAATCGAAGAACACCGACAAGCGCCGCATTTGAGAGTCCTTCAGAAAAAACTAGCAGAAGAAATTACAATTTTTGTACATAGCAAAGATGAATTAGAAAAAGCGATCCAAGCCTCAAATATTTTGTTTGGAAATGCTACTTCTGAAGACTTAAAGCAATTGGACGGAGCTACTTTCTTAGAAGTTTTTGATGGCGTTCCTCAAGCTGAAGTAGCCAAAGAAGACATCGAAAAAGGAATCGATATCGTTTCTGTATTGAATGAGAAAACAGGCTTTTTGAAGTCAAATGGCGAAGCAAGAAGAGCTTTGTCAGAGAATTCAATTTCTGTAAATAGAGAAAAAGTGACGGAAGAATTCAGCCTTTCGACAAAAGATTTGATCAATGATCAATTTGTATTATTACAACGCGGAAAGAAAAATTATTTTATCGTAAGAGCGGTTTAAGTAAGTTTTTACAGCACCATCAGGTTGCAGCCTCGAATATCAGAATTATCAAAACGGCCCAATACTTCGAAGGAATTGTTGGGCTGTTTTTTGCCCAAATCTTGCGTGGCGATAAAAGAGCAAGAATTGATATTGGCCAGATCAATTACGTTGATTCCTCCTGTTTTTCCATTTCCAACATACGATAAGGCATCTTCGGTATCGCGAATGAGTATCTGCATCCAGTTCGGGCATTCAAAAACTCCGTTTCCGAGCGAATAAGCTTGCGAAAGAAGTTCTGTCATTCCGTATTCAGAATGGATGGCTTCTACTCCAAAACCTTTGCAGAGCAGCTCATGGAGCTCTTCCCGGATCATTTCCTTACGTTTTCCTTTCATGCCTCCAGTTTCCATGATAATCGTATTTTTTAACTGGAAATTCTGCTTTTCGATTAAATCTAATAAGGCATAGGTCACTCCGATCAAAATAATATTTTCTCCGGCAGCATCTAATTCGAGTAGCTTTTGAATCAATTCGTCATAGTTGTTGAGGTAAAAACCGCTTTCCGGATGATTGGATAATTTGATGAGGTCGTCGACCATGTAAATCAAAGAAGAACCTTCTCGGTCCAAATAGGAGGGAAGCAGAGCCAGTACAGCATAATTTTCAATATTTCCGTAGAATTGCGAAAAGCCTTTTCTATAACTTTCTTCGTATAATGAGATATCCGTAACCAAATGCCTGCTGGTTGTCATTCCGGTCGTGCCAGAGCTGGTGAACGTTTCCTGGATTTTCTCTTGGGAAGAAAGAACCTCATGGCTTTTGAAAAACTGTATCGGTAAAAAAGGAATCTGCTCGATTGATTTTACCTGCTGTTTTTCTACATTCAGAAACTGGCAGAATTCGCGATAGACGCTGTTATTTTCATATTGGAATCGGAACACTTTTAGGGCTATTTTCTCAAACTGCTTGTTGTTGGAAATGCTGAATATGTCGGATGCTGGAATCAAAGGAAATTATTTTTAGCAAAGGTAATTCATTTTTAAAAAATAATCCGATACGTTTTATTTGCTGATTGAACTTGCCAAAAAGCTGAAAATAAAAAAGCATCCCAATTGGGATGCTATTAAATATTTTGAAAGAACTAATTACTTGATAACTAATTTTCTAGTAGCTGTTTTTCCTTCTTCTGTAATCTTAACGATATAAACACCACCTTTTAGGTTAGAAACGTTTACTGACTCAGTAGCAGTAGTATTTACTACTTGTTTTCCTAAAACATCGTAGATAGCAACTGTTTTTTCAACATTCGAATCTGTAGTGATGAATAATTTTCCGTTAGTTACTGGGTTTGGATATACTTTTAGGCCAGCGATAGTATTTTCGTTAACACCTAATGAACATGTGTTAGTTGCAGATGCAGAGTTTCTAGGAGTTGGTGCAGCAACTGTGAAATCAGCAGCATTATCATTTGTGTCTGTACAACCATTGTTGTTTCTGATTGCAGCTGTAGAATTTGTTAATGCAGCAGTCGCAGCAGATCCTTCAAAACCAGTTGCACTACCATATCCTACTTTGTCAATTATTTGAGCACCAGTTGGATTAGCAGTAGTTTCAGCAACCGTTGTGTTTACTAAGATAACTTTACCGTTAGTACCAGACATTGCAAAGCCAGCCTGTGGAGTCGGGCTTGCCCCACCAGAAACAGTACAGCCACATGTAACACCATCTAAATCTGGCGTTGGCAAAGCTAAAACCGGAGTTGTTCCAGCAGCTTGCTGAATTAAATAATATTTTCCAGGTTGTATTGTAACGTTTGGAAGGGTTTGAACGGCCCATGATGTACCTGCAGCAGAAGCATACTGAACAGACCAACCGTTTAAACTTTGAGCAGCTGTTCCTCTGTTGTATAATTCAATAAAGTCGTTCGTGTACGTTGCTCCATTATTTCCGCCTCCACCATAAACTTGGCTAATAACTACTTGTGCAGAAGCCGAAACTGATACAAAAGCAACAGATAATAAAATGTAAAGTTTTTTCATGTTAACTTGTTTTTTTGTTATAAAAATATAGTGCAAAGATAGGAACTATTTGTCAGAGACAAAAATATCTGTGTAAATTTATGGTTAAATGTAAGAAATCAGAAAAGTGGCAACTATTTGACTATTAGTTTTCTAGTGGCAGTAGCTTCGCCTTCCTTTATTTTTATGATATAAACTCCTGGAGAAAGAGAAGAAACATTCAACTCTTTTGAGGTCATGACAGCCTGCAAAACTTTCTTGCCTAATACGTCATAAATGGCAATTTCTTTGTTTGAGGTTGACTTTGAAGTAATATAAATCTTACCATTGCTCACCGGGTTTGGATAGAAGTTCAAACCTTCAATGGCTGTCTCCTGCATTCTCCCGTTAGCGGAAGTTCTTGTCTCCTGAGCTGAAAGGCTTGCAGAGAAAAGGAACAGGAAGAAAATGATAGTATAAAAGTATTTTTTTGTCATTGCCTAGATTTGGTAGTGTAAATATATAAAAGATATTTCAATTATTATACCAAAAAAAATGCCTTTCTAATGAAAGGCATTTTTGTCATATTTTTTTATTGAATTATAGACCCATCCAGTTCATCCAGCTTGGCTTAGTAGCTCCATTTCCAGCTCCTGTAGCAGTAGTGGTAGCATTGAAACCTGCTGCCATGTTGCTAGGTGTAGTTACATCAGTGATTGTGATGTTCGCTAACGGATGTGCTGTGAAATAATTTTGAGAGTCAGTACCGTCAAAGTTAATTCCAAAACCAGATCCTGAAGCAGTACTGTTAAAGTTAGCAATATAAGCGTTAGTGATAGTAGCGTAAGTTCCTCTTCTCAACCACATTCCTGCTTCTTTAGCAACATCTGCAGTACCTCTACCAATAAGTGTAATGTTGCTGATTGTTGGGTTAGAGATTGGAGCCAAAAGCGGGTTAGTTTGGTTGTTATCAGCTTCTAAACCACGGCTGTCAGCTGAAAGACCTGTAGCAGAAGATTGGTCAGAGTATAAGTTAGAAACAGTTCCGTTCCATCCTTCAGTCCAGTCAAAAGAATCATCTTGACATCCGATTGCAGCTAAGTTTGTAGCGTTTACAGAACCACCAAACCACTCAAAACCGTCATCAGAACCTTGATACACTAAAATGTTGTTTACAGTTGTTCCTGAACCAACAGCATAGAAAGTAACTCCATTGAATTCTGCATCCTCGTTGATCAAGTTTCCAGAATATTCTACGATAATGTGAGAAAGAACACCAGAGTTGTCAGCAGGATTAGAACCTCCGTAAGTCAAACCTGTAACCTCTGCAGTTACGTTTGTTCCTAAATTTGTTATTGCATTACCACAAATTACAATTCCTCCCCAATCTTGTGGTGCTGGATTTGCACTGTTAGAAGTAAATAAGATTGGATTAGCAGCAGTTCCTTGAGCAATGATCTTAGCTCCTTTTTCAATTCCTAAGAAAGCAACTTCTTCGAATGCAGCATCAGCCTCGATTCTTGTTCCAGCTGGTATTGTTAATGTAACACCTGGCTTAACATAAGTAGAGCCTCTTAAAGTATAAACTGTCTCTGCATTAAGTGTCATGTCTTGCGTAATGTTGCCACTCAAGACGCCTGTTGCTGGAACATCTGGTCCGTCGTTGCTGTCATCGCTTGAACAACTTGTAAAAAGTGTACCTAAAATAGCTAGGCTAAATACTAATTTTTTCATTTTCTAAAGTAATTATGTTGTTTATATTTAGTAGTGCAAATATGGCGAGAGGGATTATTAATCTAGTTAAGTGAGTATTATCTAATCTTTATTTTAAGATGGCGTTATTGTAAATTTAATGTTACTCAATATTCAGGGAATCAGATATTCTAAACTAAAAAAGGCAGCCCGTAGAAGGACTGCCTTTTTTTTATGATGAAGATTCTTTTTTAGAATAAATTGTATTTGATTCCCAAGCTGAAATCAAGGCCTGTTTTATAAGAGTAAGTAGTAACATCTCCTTCGGCATTTTCTTGGTATCTTTCAATTTTACTGTCTAAAAGGTTTTTGACATTGAAGCTAATGTTCAAACGATCGCCAATAGCAGCACTTGAAATTAAATTAAGAGTCGGGATACCTTTCTCCATTACGTTTCCTCCCGTCTGGATGTTTCCTAAAGAGTAAATCCTGTCATGGAAATAGTTTCCAACCAATGAGATTGTCGGTTTGAATGTGCCGCCTTCAATTCTATAAGTAATATCTGCATTTACCAAAAGAGGAGATGCGCCTTGCAGTCCGTCTTTTGTATCGTTAAAGCTAACACTGATCGTATTGTTTGTTTCAGCAGCAACTTTATCTGAATCTAGTTTTTGCTCAGAATACATATACGTGAAATTGAAACCAGCTGACAGGTTTTGTTTGTCTTCAACGTTCCAGATATTTTTTCTGACTTCAAATTCAGCTCCAACAACAAAGGCATTGTCACCAGCATTCACGAAAGTATTGTCATTCAAAGCAGAATTCAATCTCGCTTTACTGATAGGGTCGATTATGTATTTTCCAAAACCGGTAATAGAAAACAATTCGTCTTTGCTAGGGAACATTTCCCATTTGATATCAAAATTGTAATTGTCTGACGGATTCAAGAAGGCGTTACCTACGGTGCTTTCTCCAACTACTTCAAATCTGAAAGGTGCTTTTTCGATAAATTGTGGCAATGTGTATGTTTTACTTACCACGGCACGAAGATTTTGTTTGTCGTTTAAGCTGTATTTCAAGGTAGCTACAGGAAGAATATACAATTCGTCGATTTTCGCATCATTGAAATTTACGTTTGGTAATGAGATGTTTGTATCCCATTCCATTTCCTGCAATACTTTTTCAGCTCTAACGCCAATAGTATACGTCAGTTTTTCTGATGGAGAATATTCAAAATTAACCAATCCAGAATGAATGTCTAAGTCTGCTGAATACGTAAAAGGCTTAAGGCTTCCTGCATTTCTTGAAGTCAAGATTTTGAAAGTATTGTTGATGTTTGTTGAATTAGACTGATTGTCTGCATTCAAGAAATCATCAATTGTATTCGCTGTTGTAGGAACGCTTCCGTTGATTCTGAAGTTGAACTGTGTTGCTTCAAAATCTCTTGTTTTCATTTTTCCATTATATCCAAAAGAAAGTTTTCCTTTGTAGTCTTCGCCTTCACCTTTGAAAAGTTTGTATGAAAAAACAGCTTTTGCCGCAATTTCATTTTCTTCAAGCGATTGGAAATATCGGTTATTTGTTGATTGTGAATTCGTGTTGAATGTAAATCCGTTAGCTCCTTCAAGCAAAGTACTTGTAATCCTGTCTGGCATGTCAGAATTTACCATTCCATAAGATCCGCCCCAGTTTAGCTCTAGCCTTTCAGTAAGAACATCTCTTCCTAAAAGCTGGTTTACAAATAATTTATTTTGCTCGGTGATAGTTTGTCTTGTGAAACTGTTTGTGCCATTTTCATTAAAAAAGTCGTATTCATTCACATCGCTTTTAGATGAGTTGACAAAAACACTGTTTAATTTCAAGTTGTGGTTTGAATTTATCTTGTAGGCAAGATTTACCATTCCGGTTGTCTTTGTGCCATATTCAAACTTGTTCACGTTATAGAAATCTTCAATTACGTTATCATTGGTATTTCCTATATTTCTTTGAGATCCTTTTTTAAGGCCATAACCATTTTCAAAAGAAGCGGTTGCGAAAATGCTCAATTTGCTTTCTTCTCCAATATCAAAACTTGTTCCTCCAGAAATTCCAAAGTTTATGTCAGCAGGATGGTTTTCTGAATTCGGAACCCATTTGTTTTGGAATTGGTATGCATTGATGTTGTTCGGTTTTCTTACATTATAAAAACCAGTTTTTTCAATTCCATCGGCAACCTTAAAATTAGAATTGAATGCATTGTTGTTTAAGCCGCTTCCAATTTCAATATTTAATTTTCCTTTTCCGTTGTGTTCCTTTGAAACGATGTTGATGTTCGCACCTCCAACATCTCCATAAGAATCTGTATAATAGGTTTTGCTAACTCCTACCGATTGGATTACATCTGTAGAGAATAAGTCCAATGCCACGTTTTTGTTTGTCGGCTCGTTTGAAGGTAATGGAAGTCCGTTTAAAGTCGTGCTGTTGTATCTGTCTCCCAATCCGCGTACAAAAATACCGCTGCTTCCTTCTTGTTTAGAAATTCCGGTAACTTTGGTTACTGCAGCTGCGGCGTCACTTACACCTTTACGGGCTAATTCCTGAGCCCCGATGCTTTGAGTGATGGTTACTGCTTTTTGCTGCTCTAAAAGCAAGGCCGCTTCTTTTTCGCGACTTTGTACCGACTCAATCACAACGTCTTCAAGCGTTACGCTTCCAGAACTTAGCGCTTTGTTTATTGTTTTTGTTTCTCCTTCTTTGATGCTTACGCTTTCTTCTTGCGAATCATACCCTAAAAAAGCAAAAACCAAAACATAATTTCCCGGCTTTACAGTTAAAGTATACTTTCCGTCGATGTTTGTCTGGGCCGAAGTAGTAGTTCCTTTAACCGTGACTGTTGCGAAAGGCAACGTTTCGTTATTCAAATCTTTATCAGTAATTACTCCTGAAATCGTACCTTTGCTTTGTGCAAAACCAAGAGTGCTAAGCAATAAAGTGATGAATAATAGTTTAATTTTCATTTGTGTGATGTTTAAATTTGGCGCAAAGGAACGCTCGTTTTGTAAAGATGATGTTACTGACTTGTTACTATTAAGTTTCAAGAACTTTACTAAATTGTTACGATATTAAATTACCGTTAACACATATAATCCTTTTGTTTTATATTTACATTTACAACCGCTAAACGCATAATTTTTCCCAAACATGAAAAAGAAAGACATTAAGATTTTATTGGTTGACGATGAGCAAGATATCCTAGAAATTGTAGGTTATAATCTTTCGCAAGAAGGCTATCAGATTGTAACGGCAAGCAATGGAAAAGAGGCAATATTGAAAGCAAAAAAGGAATTGCCGCACCTGATTATCATGGATGTTATGATGCCCGAGATGGATGGAATGGAAGCTTGCGAGAATATTAGGAAATTGCCTGAATTGAGTAACGTAATCATTACGTTCCTGACAGCAAGAAGCGAAGATTATTCTCAAGTGGCAGGATTGGATGCAGGAGCAGACGATTATATTTCAAAACCAATCAAGCCGAAATTGTTGGTGAGCAAAGTAAAATCGTTGTTGCGAAGACTAAAAGAAGAAGAACAAAACTCTGAAACCTTGAATGTTGGGGGCATCGAAATCAACAGAGAAGAATACAAGATTATACAAGACGGAAGAGAAATCATATTGCCGAGAAAAGAATTCGAACTTTTCTATTTGTTGGCATCAAAACCTGGAAAGGTCTTCAAAAGAGAAGAAATTTTAGACAAGGTTTGGGGCAACGAAGTCATTGTTGGCGGAAGAACAATCGATGTTCACATTAGAAAATTAAGAGAAAAAATCGGAGAAGAATTGTTCAAGACAATCAAAGGAGTTGGCTATAAATTAGAAGTATAATTAATGTCCGTAAGTTTCAAGAAAACATACCGGTTCGCGGTAAAATCATCGCTATACATTACTTTTTTCTCGACCGGACTGGCGGGAATCCTTACCAGCCTATTTTTTACTTTTTCTTGGAAATTCTGCCTTGCTTTTGCAATATGCATCGTCATTTTTTCTTTCTTCGTACTGCAATACCGCGTCGAAAGATTTATTTATAGGAGAGTGAAAAAAATCTATGACGATGTTTCGCTCCTTGAATCCACCAATTTTAGATCACAGCCGATTACTACTGATATGGCGACGCTGACCAAGCAAGTTAAAAAATTTGCTACCGACAAAAAATTAGAAATTGAAACACTGAAAGTCCGTGAGGAATACCGAAGAGAATTCATCGGAAATGTTTCCCACGAATTAAAAACGCCGCTTTTTACTGTACAAGGTTATCTTTCAACATTGCTGGATGGTGCCATGAAAGACAAGACCATCCGCAAAAAATACCTGCAGCGAGCTGAAAAAGGAGTCGAAAGACTGATTTATATTGTCCAAGATTTGGACATGATTACAAAATTAGAAGCGGGAGAATTGAATCTAGTCAACTCCCGGTTTGATATTTTAGAAGTTATCCAGAATGTTTTTGACTTGCTTGAAATGAAAGCTTCCGAAAAGAATATCATGCTCATGTTCGACTTGAAATATCTGAAACCGATTTTTGTATATGGCGATAAGGAAAAAATTCAGCAAGTTGTCACAAATCTTGTCGTAAACTCCATAAAATATGGTAAAGAAGACGGAACGACAGAAGTCAGCGTGGAAGATCTGGTCAACAATAAAGTCATCGTCCGAATTATGGACAATGGCGAAGGAATCGAAAAGCACCATATTCCGAGACTTTTTGAACGTTTCTATCGCGTAGACAAAAGCGGCGCCCGAAGCGAAGGGGGTTCCGGTTTAGGACTTTCTATCGTAAAGCATATTATTGAAGCTCATGACGAAAAAATCTATGTGGAAAGCACGGTAGGAAAAGGCTCAGAGTTCTCATTTACCCTCGAAAAGACAAAATAACTTATTCCAAGTTATTGCAGTCCCAAAGTTTTTTAATCCTTTAAACAAGTCGATTTCTAAAAGATTGTCAATCTTAAAATCTTCCTGCTTCGCAAAAGGAACCAATCCTTCTTTCTTTAGTTTTTTGGCCAAATATTCTTGTTCGTATTGGCCTGGAGTCGGTATAAAGAAAGCCTTTTTTCCCAACTGTGCCAAATCCATTATTGTAGTATAGCCAGAGCGGCAGAGTACCATTTCGCTTTCGTTAAACGTATTTTCCAGCTGTTCGGTATTCATGAAGTTGTAATAAGTCACGTTGCCAACCTGCTCGACTTTTTGTTCCGGCTCAATCTTTCCCTTGATAAAAATTACCTTCCCTTTAAACAGATCCATTTCGGTAGTCAATTGCGTTTCCAGCATGCCGCGCTGCGGTTCCGGCCCCGAAAGAATTACCATCAAATCGTATTTTTTATCGACTGGTCTTTTGTGCAAGCGGCTTAATGGTCCGATGTATTTTATGTTGCTTTCCGGATTTTCAAGATGGCCGAGCTTTCCCGAAAGATTAGGCTTTGTTTCTACATCTGGAATCCAGCACTGGCTGAATTTTTTGATAATACGCTGATGTACTTTGCTAGAAATCCAAGTCGTATTTCCAGTCAGCACGTTCAATTGGTGGGTAATAAAAACAGAAGGTATTTTTTTAGAATAGACGCCAAGTCGGTTGTCCGAAATAATTCCAGAAATATCATACTCATCAATCCATTGTCGGATTGTTTTTTTCTCCTGAAGTATGGCTTCGATCATTTTTGGAGAGTTCTTGATCATTTTCCATTTGAAGAAAGCTCCATTTTTGGCATATTCTATATGGTAAGACGGAAGCTCGAGGCTCTGCAAGTGCGGAAATTCTTTTTGGAGCATCTGCAGCGCGACTCCATCGGATGCTATAATGGGTGTATAGCCGTTATTTTCAAGCGCTTCTATGATGGGAATGCATCTTGTGGCATGGCCTAGGCCCCAATTTAGCGGAGCAACTAATATTTTTTTTGAAGACATAGCGTTTCGGTCCTGCTTTTAAAAGTTTAAAAATAATCAATACTGTTTGGTTTTGTCGCGCTACATGCCCGAAAAAATAGGCAGGAGAGCAGGATACAATGGTTCATAAAGCCCGAATTTTAGCTCCAAATCTCTAATTAAATCTTAAGCAAGATAAAAGTAATTCAGTTCTTATATATTTCCTTAATTTTACCAAAATTTTAAATTAAGCCGTGGGAAGTAAAAATAAGTTAAAACGTTTTAAGGAAAATGCCACATTTGGCAATGTTTTTCAGCCAACTAGAGAAGAAGTGGTAAGCGGAGAATTTCCATTAAAAGGGAAATGGAATGCTTCTTTTTTTAAGAATGACAATCCTTTAGTTTTGGAATTAGGCTGTGGGAAAGGAGAATATTCCGTTGGACTGGCAGAAAAATATCCGAATAAAAATTTTATCGGGATTGATATAAAAGGAGCTCGTTTTTGGCGCGGAGCCAAGACTGCTGTAGAAGATGGGCTGCATAACGTAGCTTTTGTCAGAACACAGATCGAATTGATTGACCATATTTTTGCAGAAAATGAAGTAGACGAAATCTGGATTACTTTTCCAGATCCGCAGATCAAATACAAAAGAACTAAGCACAGGATGACCAATTCTGAGTTTTTGCAGCTGTATAAAAAAATATTGAAGCCAGATGGCGTAATGAATTTAAAAACCGATAGCGAATTCATGCACGGCTATACGCTCGGATTGCTTCATGGCGAAGGGCACGAGGTTTTGTATGCGAATCATAATGTGTATAAAAACGAAGGAAGTCCGGAGGAAGTAACAAGCATCCAGACATTTTATGAGAAACAATATTTGGAAATTAACAAGGCAATTACCTATATTAGATTTAAAATAAAGTAATATGGCAATTGCGATGGCGCTGTTGTGGGGAATTTTTCTATCGGCTGTTGGAATTGCTCTTCCCGGTTTGATAAACATGACGGCTGCTAAAATCAGTGTCCGCGATGGACGTTCACGTGCTGTTTATTTCGCACTGGGTGCCACTGTCATTGTTTTCTTCCAGACGTATATTGCTGTTGCTTTTGCAAAATTTATAAACAGCAGGCCTGATATTATCCATTTGCTACAAGAAATAGGACTAGGATTATTTACGTTGCTGACTGTTTATTTTTTCTTTATTGCCAAGAAGCCAAAACTTAAAGAAGAAGTCAGCAAGATCAGGACTAAAGTCGGAAGATTTTTCTTAGGGATGTTGCTTTCGGCCTTAAATTTTTTCCCGATTCCGTATTATGTTTTTGTGAGTATTACCTTGGCCAATAACGGTTATCTTGAATTTACACCAATCTTGATTTGGATGTTTGTCACAGGAGTCGTAATCGGGTCGTTTTCTATTTTCTATTTATATATTATTTTCTTCAAGAAAATTGAGCACAAGACAAACTGGATGATGGAAAACATGAATTATTTTCTAGGTTCTGTCACAGGCTTGGTTGCCATTATAAACTTAATCAAGATTCTGAGGAATTAAGCTTTTGAAGATGAAAGAAGATAATTTTTTTCAAAGAGTTTATGAAGTCGCAAGCCAGATTCCTTATGGACGAGTAACTTCCTATGGAGCTATTGCCAACTATTTGGCATCTAGAGGTTCGGCTAGAATGGTAGGCTGGGCGATGAATGCTTCTCATGGAAGAGATGATATTCCGGCGCATAGAGTCGTAAATCGCAACGGACTTTTATCTGGAAAGCACCATTTTGAAGGAACAAACCTAATGCAGCAGCTTTTGGAAAATGAAGGCATCGAAGTTGAAAATAATCAGGTCGTGGATTTTGAAAAACATTTTTGGGATCCCAGAATTGAATTGAGATAATAAAAAAGGCGGGATAATTTCCCGCCTTTTTTATGTCTTATTCATCGTTTTTCTGCAAAAGAAATTTATAGGCAAATCCGGCCAACAAAGCACCTAAAATAGGAGCGGCCCAAAACAGCCAAAGCTGAGGGATATACTCTCCGCCGGCAAATAAAGCTTGTGAAGTAGATCTCGCTGGATTCACAGAAGTATTTGTAATAGGAATACTGATTAAGTGAATCAAGGTCAGTCCTAATCCAATAGCGACTCCCGCAAATTTACCGTTAGCAAATCTGTCTGTAGCTCCAAGTATGATAATCAAGAAGAAAAATGTCAAAAGGAACTCTGCAATAAAAGCAGCTTCTAAAGAATAACCTTCAGGCGATAAGGTTCCAAAACCATTAGCGGCAAAAGCACCTGCCTTTGTCGGGTCAATCGCAAAACCTTCTTTTCCAGAAGCAATCAAATATAAAACTCCGGCCGCTGCAATTCCTCCTACTACTTGTGAAAGAATATAAGGCACTAGCTCTTTTCCAGAAAATCTTCCGCCAGCCCAAAGTCCAAAAGAGACAGCCGGATTAAAATGTCCTCCAGAGATATGACCAACGGCATAAGCCATCGTGAGTACGGTAAGTCCAAAAGCTAAAGCGACTCCAGCAAAACCAATTCCCAAATTTGGAATTCCGGCCGCAAATAATGCGCTGCCGCAACCGCCAAATACCAACCAAAATGTTCCAAAAAACTCTGCGAATAATTTTTTCATAAGTATAAATTATTAGGTTAATTAACACAAATTTATACTAAAAAATAAGACAATATTATTTTTGTTATATAATTGTAATTATTTTTTATAAAATAACAGGGTTTATAATAAGCAGATAGTGAAACTTGTTTTGCCGTTTTCGGAGCTAAAACTCAAATAACCGCCATGAGCCTCAATAATATTTTTTGACAGCGTAAGCCCGATTCCTGCACCTTCTTTTCGAGTGGTAAAAAAAGGAAGGAAGATCTTTTCTTCAATGGCAGGATCAATGCCGCTCCCAGAATCGGATATGGTTATGAAGATTCGATTGTTTCGTTCTTCAGAAGCAATCTCGATGTTTTTTTCTGTTCTTTCTTCAAGAGCATAGAGGCTGTTTGTAAGCAGGTTGATCAGAACCTGTTCCATCTGAAACTTATCAGCAGTGATGCGTCTGTTTGATTCGATTGTATTTTTTACGGTAATTTTCTCTTTTTTGAAAAGAGGTTCCATTACCTGCAATGTGCTTTCAACTAACGAATTGAGTTCAATGTATTCTTTATTTGGAGTAGGGAGCATGGCCAGCTTGCGGTAGCTTTCCACAAAGTTTTGAAGGTGATCGCTTCTGTGAAGTATGGTGGTGACGCTCTGCCTAATGTCTTCCAAATCTTCTTTTGACAATGTTTCTTGGCGCATCACTTCATTGAGGTTTTGCGTCAGCGAGCGGATTGGCGTGATGGAATTCATCAGTTCATGCGAGATGACCTTCATCAGGTTGATCCAGGCTTCTTTTTCTTTTTTCTCGATTACTTTTTGGATCGAGTCAAGCAGGATGATATAATATTCCGTATCGTAAGTTTTTGTTTTAGAAGCTTGCAGTATAAAGGTCTGAGCAGCCTGTTTGTCTACGCTGATCTGCAAGGAAGTCTTGATTTCCTCGAAATTACGTTCTTCAATAATCGTGCATAGCGAAGGCAATTGGTTTTTTAGGTAATGCCATTTTGAAACTTTCGGAACCTGAAAATGTTTTGAGAAATAGTCATTCATCAGAAAAATGTTCCAAGTATTTTCTTCTTTCTGCAGAATCAGGACGCCAGTTTCGATGTTGTTGAGAATAGAACGATACACCAAATCTTTTGAAACCTGCTCGTTCTGTTTTGCTTTCAGATTGTCGTACAGCCTGAAAAGCACCTTGTAATTGTCATACGAAGCATATTTTGAAAAGTCGGCAGCGAAGTCGTTATTCAGTATAGCATGAATTGTCTTGTCATAAAACAAAAACATGCTTCGTATGGCTGAAAATAATTCCAGTATTAAAAGAAACATGATGAAAAACAGAAAAAAGGAAGTATAAATCAAGCCTTTTTGAAGCAAGAAAAATCCAAAGGCGGTTCCTGCCAAGATAAGGCAGAATCGCAATAGCAATGCCGTATTTCTATTTGAAATCATCTTAATTGTCAATTTTATATTTCTCCATCCTTCGGTATAAAGAAGCTCTTGAAAGTCCTAATTCTTCAGCAGATTTGCTGATGTTGAAATTGTTTTTCTGTAATACTTTTTCAATGGTAGATTTTTCAATATCCGAAAGCTGCAGGTCATCATTATTTTCTGCTTTTGAGATTGTGTCCAAGTCAAGGTCAGAAACTGTAATGGTATTGTTTTCACATAGAATCACGGCACGCTCAATCCTGTTTTCCATCTCGCGTATGTTTCCGTTCCAAGAATGTTTTTCCATCTGCGACAGAGCATTATTATCAAAGACAATTTCTTCACGATTGTATTTTTCGATGATCCGATCCAATAAAAACTCGGCCATCGATATAATATCTTGTCGTTGTTCTCGTAAAGGCGGCAGTAGGATTTCCATAGTGTTGATCCTGTAATACAAATCTTCCCTGAAATTCTTGTGATTTACTTCCTGTTTTAGGTCAATGTTGGTTGCCGTAATGATTCGGACATCTAATTGCCTTGGCTTTGCTTCTCCTAATCTTGTTACTGATTTGTTTTGTATGACCTGCAATAATTTTGCCTGAAGGTGCAAAGGAACATTTCCAATCTCATCCAAAAAAATAGTTCCGTTTTGCGCTAACTCGAACCTTCCAGGCGTATCGTTTTTGGCATCCGTAAAAGCACCTTTGGCATAGCCAAAAAGCTCGCTTTCAAAAATATTGTCGTTGAGCGAACCCAAATCGACATGAACAAAAGGCTGGGCATTTCGGTTAGAATTTTGGTGGATGTAATTTGCGAGTACATATTTTCCAGTCCCGTTTTCACCTAAGATCAATACGTTCGCGTCGGTTTTGGCTACTTTTTCTGCTAAGGAATAGGCCTTCTGTATGCTGGAAGAATTCCCGATAAAAAAAGATTCTTTTTTTGGCGCTTTCGAGGCTTTCTTCTTTTCCTTCCTGCTTTCTTCTACAGCTGTTTTTACGATGGACAGCAGCTTTTCATTGTCCCAAGGTTTTAAGATATAATCGAGTGCGCCGGCTTTTAGCCCTTCAACGGCGGTTTCTACTTTTCCGAAAGCTGTCATCAAGATTACAGAAGTTTGGGGCGAAAATGTTTTTATTTCTTTCAGAAGATAAATTCCTTCGCGTCCGTCTTCAAATCCAATCCTGTAATTCATATCCAAAAGAACCACGTCAATCTGGTTTCCCGACAACGTATCGAGTATGTTTTTCGGATTGTTTAAGGTATGAATCGTCTCAAAATGTTTCTTCAAGACCATTTTAGAAGCAAATAAAATGTCTTCCTGGTCATCAATCACTAAAATAGTAGCTTGCGTTTTTTTCATCGACTGTTCGCTTTTGGACAAATACTGTTCATTTTCGGACACTTATGGTTTTATCTAAAAATAAAAAGTGCTGAAATATAGGGTCTTGTAGTTTTTAAAATCGTGGCACAAAATTGCTATATAGTATCACAAATAATTTAATATGGACACTATCGTTCCTCGTAAAAATAGAAAAAATAAATACCTGTTAATTGGTTTGCCTCTTTTTTTATTGGCGGCTTATGTTGTATTTTCATCAGTCACTAAAAAAAGAGGATTGGATGTAAAAAAGGCAGAAGTTACAATCAAAACTGTGGAAAATGATTATTTTGAAGATTTCATTGTTTTTCAAGCCAAAGTGGAACCTTTAAATTCGATGCTCTTGAATGTTATTGAAGGCGGATCAATCCAAGAAATTTTTGTCGGCAATGGAGATTTCGTCGAAAAAGGACAGTCGCTAGCAAGATTGTATAATCCGAACACAGAACTAGGTTATATGACTCAGGAAACGTCGATGATCGAACAAATCAACAATCTAAATAAGGTGAAGCTGGATTTAAGAAATCAGGAATTGAACTTGGCAAAAGACCTAGTTGCTATTGAGCATGATTATCTAGACGCTAAGAGCCTATATGAACTAAACGAGAAATTATTCAAGGAACAGATCCTTTCAAAAAACGAATGGGAGAAGACGCAGGAAAATTTCAGATTCCAAAAAGAACGAAAAAATATAATCCAGCAAAGCATACAAAAAGAAAAACAAGCCAATAAAATACAGATTTCTCAAATCAACCAATCGCAGGCAATCATGCAGAAAAGCTTAGGGATTTTAAGAACCAACAAGAAGAATTTTTTGGTTACGGCACCATTGTCGGGAAGGCTTTCTTCTTTTGAACCTGTCTTAGGTAAAAATTATCAGGCCGGAGAAAGCATCGGAAAAATAGACGTGATGAAAGGCTATAAATTATTAGCAGATGTCGATGAATTCTATCTTGAAAAGGTTTCAGTAGGCCAAAAAGCAGAGATTGAATACAAGGGAGAAACTATTCAGGTGGTTGTTTCGAAGGTAATTCCAGAAGTAAAAAGCGGAAGATTTCAAGTGGAGCTTAATTTCTTGAGCACAGAAAAATTAGACTTAAGGCAAGGCTTGAGCTTTGGAGTACGATTGATGCTTTCTGAAAAGTCGAAAAGCATGGTACTGTCAAAAGGAAGTTTTTATGAAGACACATCAGGAAAATGGATTTTTGTAGTAGACGGCGACAAGGCTGTGCGAAAAGAAATCAAATTAGGAAGAGAAAATCCTTTGTATTATGAAGTTTTGGGTGGCCTGAAACAAGGCGACAAAGTAGTGACATCATCCTATAAAGATTATAAAGACATAGAAATTTTAAATTTTAAATAACCATGCAAAAACTTTTATTATTAATAGCATTTCTGATATTGAGTTCATTTAGTCTTTTTGCCCAATCGGACGTGAAGAATGCACACATTCAAGCTCACGGAACACATTTCACACAGCCTGTCAAGGACAAAAAGTGGAGAAACGAAAACGTCTTTTACAAAAGCAAAATATACCGAATATGACGGAGAGACCTTCGTCAAGATCAATACTTCGAAAGATATTGCTGTTGTATTGAAATACGAAATCAAAGTAGGCAAAGGCGAGTTAGAAATGGTTGTTGCCGACAGTCAAGACAAAGTACTTTTTCAAAAGACATTTTCAGAAGACGTCAAAAACGAGACAGAAGTTTCGTTTCAAAAGGACCAAGAATACAGAATCAAATTTATAGGAAAACAGACCGGCGGCTCTTATTTCTGCCAATGGATAGAAAAATAATCATCTTCAATCATCAATCAAAAAACGAATAATCATTAAAAAAATCAAATCATGATCAAAATTCAAAATCTTTCAAAAGTTTTCAGAACAGAAGAAGTAGAAACTAAAGCGCTAAACGAAATTTCACTAGAAGTAAAACAAGGCGAGTTTGTAACCATTATGGGAGCATCCGGCTGCGGGAAATCAACCTTGTTGAATATCGTCGGACTTTTAGATGATGTTTCTTCAGGAAGCTATAAGTTGCTGGGGCAAGAAATCAAAGGACTAAAAGAAAGCGAAAAATCAAAAATCAGGAAACAGAACATCGGTTTTGTTTTTCAAAACTTTAACCTAATCGATGAGCTTTCGGTCTATGACAATATCGAACTGCCTCTGATCTATAACAATGTAGGTGCTTCCGAAAGAAAGAAAAAAGTTGAGGCTATGGCAGAACGATTGGCAATTTCTCACCGATTAAGACATTTTCCGCAACAGCTTTCAGGCGGACAACAGCAAAGGGTTGCGGTCGCAAGAGCTTTGATCAACGATCCAAAAATTATTCTTGCCGATGAGCCTACAGGAAATTTGGACAGTAAAAACGGAAACGAAGTAATGGAACTTTTAACCGACCTTCATGCCAACGGTGCCACGATTTTAATGGTGACCCACTCCGATTATGACGCTTCTTTTTCTCAAAAGACCATCTTTATGAAAGACGGAATCATACTTTCAGAAAAATTGAACAGCAGAAACGTGAATGTTTTAGCATAGTTTGTCAATAAGAATTGAAAGCAGAGGCATCAAGAACCATCTTGATACCTAAATGCTGGATTTAATCTATGAATCTCAAATAACAATCTTATGCTGACAAACTGGCTAAAAATATTTTTGTACCAAATCAAGAAGAACAAATTCTTCACGATCCTGAATATTTTGGGATTGAGCATAGCCATTGCTGGTTTGATATTCGCCATTCTGTATTGGAATGATGAACAGTCTTATAATAGCTGGAATCCTGAAAAAGAAAACGTCTTTCAAGTGGTAAATAATCAGCCACGATCAGGATTTTTAGCGTACAATGTGATGCCTCTAGGTGCACGTTTGAAACAGATTTCGCCCGAAGTAGAAGAATATTGCCATTTTAATCCAGGTTATAATGGAGCGCTTATCGAATACAAAGGCAAGACAGAATTAGTAAAGAAAATCTTAAGATCAGAAGGCAATTTTTTCTCTTTTTTTCCTTTCCAATTTATAAAAGGAAACGTAAAAACAGCCCTGAAAGAAAAAAACAATGTTGCGATTTCTGAAGAAACGGCCCAACGAATATTCGGTAATGAAGACCCTATGGGCGAATTGATAAAAGTAGGCGAAAGGAATTGTGTTGTCGGAGGCGTGTATCGAATTACTGGGAAATCCTCAGTAGAACCGACAGCTGTCTTACGAGAAGAATACGAAGAGGAAATTAAAAGGAATGCCGACAATTGGGGAAGCCATACGAGTTTTTTAGTCGTAAAATTAAAAGACCCATCGGCCAAAGAAGCTGTCGAAAAACAGATTTATCAAATTTATATTGACAAGCAGGCCAAGGGCAACGCTAAGGTAAAAGGGATTTCGGTAGAGGCTTTCCTTAAAAATTATGGAGTGGATATTCCGTATCTAGAACAGCTAAAAACAGCTCGACTGCATTCCAAAGTCAGCAATGGTTATCCAGAAGGAAACGGCAACTACCAATTTCTGCTGATTATGCTAGGCTTGTCAATCCTGATCTTGGTGCTTTCCATCGTAAATTATGTGAATCTGGCGACCGCAAATGCAATCAGACGTGCAAAAGAAGTCGGTGTTCGCAAGATTATTGGAGCAACAAAAGCACAAATAGTGAGGCAGTTTTTATTTGAAACTGTAATTATCACAGTATTCTCAATACTTCTTGCCTTGGTGATTGTAGAACTTTTATTGCCGTATTACAACGAATTTTTGTCAAAAAACATGGCGATGCATAGCGGCCAGTTTTACCTTCAGTTGTTTTTGGTTTTTGTAATCACGGTTGTTTTTGCAGGCATTTTTCCAGCGCTCTATATCGCCAATTTTGATGTGCTGAAAGTGCTGAAAGGAAATTTCAGTCGAAGTAAAAAAGGAACCTGGCTCAGAAACGGCATGCTGATTTTCCAATTTGCGATTGCCTCTTTTTTTATCGTTGGTTCCTATATCGTCCATCAGCAGGTAAATTTCATGATGGATAAGGATTTAGGTTTTAATGGCAGTCAAGTTTTGGATATCAATCTCAATGAAATAAGGAAGGCGGATACTTACGAAATGATTCATAATGAATTATTGAAAATAAAAGGAGTAAAAGAGGTCTCATCTGGTAATTTTTCTTTTGGAAGTGGAGGCTATTTTACGACTGTTTTTGATTACAAAGGCAAAGATGTCGAAATAGAAAATATGTCGATGCAATTTGGAATGCTGGATATGATGCAAATCAAAATAGCAGAAGGAAGAAATCTTTCACCGGCCTATGCTTCAGACACGATCAGTTCAGTGCTTATCAATAGAGCTACTGCCGAAATGATGGGCGAAAAAGATCCTATCGGAAAAGAATTTCGCTTTGAAGATGAAGGCGATAATCCTGGCATACGAACCCTGAAGATTGTCGGTATTGTGGAAGATTTCAATACTTATGGACCGCAGCGAAAGATTCCTCCGATACTAATCTATCACATGAAAACCATTTCGGAAAGTAATTTTTTAAGCAGGATGTATATAAAAATTGCTCCAGAAAATATGGAAGAAACCATAGCAGCAATAGAACAATTTTGGACGGCAAAAGTGGATACCAAATACCCGTTCTCTTATGATTTTGTAGATAAAAATTTTGCACGCACTTATGAAGGTTATATCAGCCAGCGAAATTTGTTTTCGCTATTAAATCTGGTAGTTATCCTGATTGCTCTTTTCGGACTATTTGCACTGGCTTCTTATTCGATTCAAAGCCGGATGAAAGAAATTGCCATCAGAAAAACATTAGGAGCTGATACAAAAACATTATTGTCCACGCTTTCTAGACAATATGTAGTTTTCTGCATCATAGGTTTTTTGATTGCGCTTTTTCCAGTCTATTATTTGTTAAACGGCTGGCTGGAGAATTTTGCCTACAGGATTGACATTTCATTACTCCCTTTTGTAATAGGCTTCTTTTTGTTGATGCTGCTTACGCTGACAGTGGTGATTTCAAGGGCCTATCAGGCAACACGAATACATGTCTTGAAATATCTGAAATACGAATAATCTCAAGACCCAATAACAGAATTAATTAATTTAAAAAAGTATAAAATGCTAAAAAACTGGCTAAAAATATTTTTCTATCAAATTAAAGACAATAAGATTTTCACGACTTTAAATGTCTTGGGACTAAGTATGGGAATCGCAGGTTTGATTTTTGCCATTCTCTATTGGAATGATGAACATTCTTATAACGATTGGAATCCTGATAAAGAAAGAATATTCCTTTCTATTTCTAACCTTGGCGAAGACATGATGTGGTCTACCAATGTTGCAGGTTATGAACCTTACCTTAAAAATTATGACGAACTAGAATCCTATTGCTATTTTGATAATGAATACACAGAAGATATCGTTCGCTATAAGAACAAAAAGGAAATCCTGAAAATTACCGATGCTCAGAAAAACTTTTTCGAATTCTTCCCCTTTGAATTTATAAAAGGTAGTGCAAAAAATGCCTTGCCAGATAAAGGCAGCATTGTTTTATCTGAAGAGACGGCCCATAAATTATTCGGAAATGAAGACCCAATAGGAAAAGAAGTGGCTTGTTCTGACAAGAAGTTTGTGGTAAGAGGAGTTTATAAGATTCAAGGCAGATCTTCTATGGCTCCAGACGTTGTCATCAGTACAATCGATAGCAGGCTAGAGGGAGACAGAACACAATGGGGAAATTTTAATTACGCTCTGATGCTGAAATTAAAAGACCCTGAACAGACGAAATCTGTACAGTTAAAATTAGAAAGACTGCTTTATGAAAACAGAGACCTGAAATGGGCCAAGCAAGAAGGCTTAAGTCCTGAAGAATGGCGAAAAAAGAATGGCGATCATGGCTCTAAAATTATCCTAGAACCCTTAACAGAGGCAAGACTTCATTCCGTTGTAGAAAATTACGCAGAAGGAAGAGGGAATTACCAGTTTTTGCTAATCATGATGGGGCTGTCTCTTTTAATTTTGACGCTTTCTATTGTAAACTATGTAAACCTGGCGACCGCAAATGCAATCAAAAGAGCCAAAGAAGTCGGTGTTCGGAAAATAGTAGGAGCCTCCAGAAGCAACATTGTCAAGCAATTTATTTTTGAAACGATACTGACGGCCGGTTTTTCTATACTGATTTCGCTGGTAATCGTAGAACTTTCATTGCCGTATTATAATGAGTTTTTAGGAAAAGATCTTCTTATTCATAGCGGACAGTTTTACCTTCAGATCCTATTGATATTCGGATTGGTAGTAGTACTCGCAGGAATTTTCCCAGCGCTATACGTGTCTAACTTTGAGACTTTAAAAGTCTTAAAAGGCAACTTCGGAAGAAGCAAAAACGGAATCTGGCTTAGAAACGGAATGCTTATCCTGCAATTTGCTATCGCTTCTTTCTTTATTGTCGGCTCCTATATTGTTTATCAGCAGGTTTCCTATATGACTTCTAAAGATTTAGGATTCCAAGGAGATCAGGTCGTGCAGGTGAGCTATAGAAACCCGTATGATTATCGCGAAAAAGGCTATCTGGAAAATATAGTACGTCGTTATGAAACGATCCGACAAGAATTATTAAAGATAAAAGGAGTACAACAAGTTTCTATCGGGTCGTTTGATTTTGGAAGCGGTGCTCAGGCTTCTTCTGGATTTGACTACAAAGGCATAGGCGTTCAAGGAAAAAATATGGCAATTGATTTTGGAATGCTGGACATGATGAAAATAAAAATAGCAGAAGGCAGGGACTTGTCTGCTTCGTTTTCATCTGATACCGTAAATTCTATCATTCTCAATGAAACAGCCATAAGGCTGATGAAAGAAAAAGATCCTCTTGGAAAAGAAATCAATTGGAATGACAAAAAATTAAAAATTGTGGGTGTCGCCAAAGATTTTCATATCAGTGGCCCGCAAGATGAAATTTCGCCAATGACGATTTTCCATTATAAAACAATCAATTGGATGATTCAAAATGCAAACAAGGTTTTTGTAAAAATAGAAGCACAGCACATGGAAAGTGCCCTCAAGGAAATTGAGAGTTTTTGGATCAAGAAAGTCGATACCGAATACCCTTTCAAATACGATTTTGTAAACAAAAGCTACGCAAGATCCTACCAAGCGTATGTAAACCAACGAAACTTATTTTCATTGCTGAACATTGTCGTGATACTCATTGCACTTTCCGGCTTGTTTGCTTTAGCATCCTATTCGATCCAGCGACGAATGAAGGAAATAGCCATCCGAAAAACGTTAGGAGCAGAAACAAAAATACTGTTGAAAGAGCTTTCCAAGCAGTATGTGCTTTTCTGTATCATCGGATTCCTTATTGCTCTGTTTCCTGTTTATTTCCTGTTAAACAAATGGCTGGAGAACTTTGCCTACCGTATTGATATTTCTGTTGTTCCTTTTATAATTGGTTTTATTGCTCTTCTATGTTTGATGCTGCTAGTCGTATTGTCAAGAGCGTATCAAGCCACAAGAGTCAATGTTTTAAAATATTTAAAATATGAATAAGAGACTAATTTTGAGCTTGCTCCTAATTACTTCGAGCATTTTTGTTAATGGCCAAGAAAATTCTTGGTCATTGCAAAAGTGTTTTGCTATCGCTTTAGAAAACAACATCGATATAAAAATCAAACAGCTCGAAATCAACAAAGCCAAGAAGCTTTATACGCATCCGCTCTTGGAATTATTTCCAACGGTAAACTTAACGGGCAATCACAACTATAATTTTGGTTCTACTATCGATCCGAGCACCAATAATAGGGTGAGTTCTGATATCCAATACGATAACCTGAATCTTGGAGCAGACATAAGTCTTTTAAATTTTGGAAACTTAGCCGTTGCCCAAAGAAATAAGATAAACATTGAACTGGCCAAAGCAGACAAAGAAGTAATCGAATACGAATACAAGCTGCAGCTTCTGGAAAAATACTTCGATGCTTTGTTTTCGCAGGAATTAGTCAAAATCCAAAAAGAGCAGATTCAAAACACGACTTTCAACTTAGACCGAATCAAGAAAGAAGTAGAAATCGGCAATAAGCCGGAAAGTGATTTGTATGACATCCAATTGAGCTTTTCGCAAGATGAAAAACGCTTGCTTGAAGCACAGCAATTGTTTGAAACTCAAAAACTGCAGCTTTTTCAGCTGATGAATTTTCCTGTAGAAAACCTCGAAGCCATTACCTTTGAAGTCTATCTTGCTAAAGAAACGGAGACCGAAAGCGAATCGCTTTTTAAAAATCCAAAAATCGAATATGCCGATTTAGCCTATAAAAGTTCCAAAAAAGAAATCTCAATTCTTAGATCCGAAAACCTTCCTTCTATTTCAGGATTTTATAGCCTTTCTACGTTTTATTCTTCACCGATAAACCAGCCTAATACTACTGTGCCCAGCTTTAAATCCCAATTTGATGACAACAAAAACCATGAAGTAGGGCTTAGGCTCAATGTTCCCGTATTCACAGGATTCAGAAAAAACAGACAGATTACCGCTTTTAAAATTGAAGCAGAAAGAGTAAAGTTGATTTCAGAACAAGAAAAAATCAAGATCAAACAGCAAGTCGAACTAGAAACTGCCCGAAAAAAACAATACCTGCAATTGGCTTCAAACCTGCAGAATACGTTGAAATATGCTAAAGAATCATTTAGAACGACACAGGCAAAATTCACTAGTGGAAAAGTTGATGCGGTGATTTATACTTCAGTAAAAAACCAATTGCTTTCTTCAGAATACGATTTCTTGAAAAATAATTTATTAGTACAGTACGCTTCGCTGAAGATTAATTTGATCCAAAAAAACGAACTGTAACTGCTATCTAAATCGGCAAAATTCACAAACCCAATTTCCTCTATCAGACCATAAACTTTTTCAATCTATTAACTTTACATTACGAAGTTTTCATGCTATCTTTGCAATTTAAAATCAGTCTAATTTAAAGGCTTGAAAAAGAGAGCTATACCCAAAATGAAAATAGATAGAAAAGAAGTTCTTAAAGCATTGGAAACTATTACCATTGCTGGAGAAGGTAAAAATATGGTTGAAAGCGGCGCAGTCCAAAATGTACTTACTTTCGGAGACGAAGTCGTAGTCGAGTTGACCCTTTCAACACCGGCACTGCATATCAAAAAACGTGCAGAAGCCGATATCATCAAAACCATTCAGGAAAAAATTTCGGCAGAAGCCAAAATAAAAGTCAACATCAAAGTTGAAGCTCCTGAAAAACCTGAAATCAAAGGAAAGTCAATTCCTGGAATCAAAAATATTATTGCGGTCGCTTCTGGAAAAGGAGGCGTAGGCAAATCGACAGTTACGGCAAACTTGGCAGTAACTTTAGCAAAAATGGGCTTTAGCGTCGGAATATTAGACGCAGATATTTATGGCCCGTCTATGCCAATTATGTTCGATGTTGAATCTGAAAAGCCAATTTCAGTTACCGTTGACGGAAAATCCAAAATGAAACCGATCGAAAGCTATGAGGTGAAAATCCTTTCAATAGGTTTTTTTACAGCTCCAAGCCAGGCGGTAATCTGGAGAGGTCCGATGGCTTCAAAAGCCTTAAACCAAATGATTTTTGATGCAGATTGGGGCGAATTAGATTTCATGCTGATTGACCTGCCGCCAGGAACAGGTGATATCCATTTGTCTATCGTACAATCATTGCCAATTACTGGTGCTGTTGTTGTGAGCACGCCGCAGGCTGTAGCTTTGGCAGATGCCAAAAAAGGAGTAGCGATGTTCCAATCCGATTCGATTAATGTTCCTGTATTGGGAATTATCGAGAACATGGCTTACTTTACGCCAGAAGAACTTCCAGAAAATAAATATTATATCTTTGGAAAAGAAGGAGCTAAAAATTTGTCAGAAGATCTTGAGGTTCCATTTTTAGGAGAAATTCCAATCGTTCAGTCCATCCGTGAGGCTGGAGATTATGGTCGTCCAGCGGCTTTGCAGACAGCTTCTCCATTAGAAAAAGTTTTTGAAGAAATTGCTAGAAATGTCGTTCAGGAAACCGTAAGCAGAAACGAAAACCTGCCGCCGTCAGAAGCCGTGAAAATCACGACAATGGCTGGATGTTCTGCAGTAAAAAAATAAGATTTTTTAGATTTAGAAAATCCGTTAGACCCTATTTATCTAACGCTTGAAAAATCCGAATAATCCAAAAAACAAAATTATGACAACAGAAGAAATCAAATTAAACGTAGAGAAAGCATTGGACGAGATCCGTCCTTTTCTTGAATCAGACGGTGGAAATATTTCGCTTATCGAGATTGAAGACGACAAACATGTCAAGGTTCGTCTCGAAGGAGCATGCGTCGGATGCAGCGTGAACCAGATGACGCTGAAAGCTGGTGTTGAGACTACCATAAAAAAATATGCGCCGCAGATTGAAACTGTGGTCAATGTAGCTTAAATTTTTTTTGGCGTGACCCCATGAAAAAGCCTGATGGATTTTCCTGCGGTCGTGCTTTTCGCTACAATCTTTTGCCAAGATTGCTTCGTTGCCTTGCAATCTAATGGACAAAAGGATTTTCGCTGCAATCACTCACGCGGTCCAGCGACATGATATTTATCATAGAAAAACACTTCTGGTTTTCTGAATTTTGTACCTCAGAAAGCCAAAAACTTCAGAATCGTAAAGAAATGATTGAAACAGATATACTAATAATCGGCGCCGGACCCACTGGATTATTCGCCGTTTTTGAAGCAGGACTGCTAAAATTAAAATGCCATATTATCGATGCTCTGCCACAGCCAGGCGGCCAATTGTCAGAGCTTTATCCTAAGAAACCAATTTTTGACATTCCCGGATATCCTTCTGTGTTGGCAGGGGATTTAGTAGATAACCTTATGGAACAAATCAAACAGTTCCAGCCAGGGTTTACGCTGAACGAAAAAGCAGAAACGATTGAAAAGCAAGCAGATGGGACTTTTATCGTCACCACAGATAAAGGAACAAAACATTTGTGCAAAGCTGTTGCTATTGCAGGCGGATTGGGAAGTTTTGAGCCAAGAAAACCTTTGATCGAAGACATCGAATTTTATGAAGATAAAGGAATCGAATATTTCGTAAAAGATCCGGAATTATTCCGCAATAAGAAAATAGTAATTGCAGGAGGAGGAGATTCGGCGCTAGATTGGAGTATTTTCCTTTCCAATGTAGCTTCAGAAGTAACTTTGATCCATAGGAGAAATGAATTCCGCGGTGCCTTAGATTCGGTAGAAAAAGTACAAGAATTGAAACATGCCGGAAAAATCCATCTTATAACTCCAGCGGAAGTCATAGGATTAAACGGAGCCGAACATTTAGAATCGATCGATATAGATGAAAATGGGGCACACAGGACTATCAAGACCGATTATTTTATTCCGCTTTTCGGATTGTCTCCAAAATTAGGAGCCATAGCTAATTGGGGTCTCGAAATCGAAAAAAACGCAATCAAGGTAAACAATGCACTAGATTATCAAACGAATATCGAGGGTATCTATGCTATTGGAGACGTGAACACGTATCCAGGGAAACTGAAATTGATTCTTTGTGGATTCCACGAAGCGACATTGATGTGCCAAAGTGTTTATAACAAATTGAATCCGGGTAAGAAATATGTGCTGAAATACACTACAGTTTCTGGTGTCGATGGCTTTGACGGAACGCGAAAGGAAGCCGAAAAAGCAGTTGTAAAATCAATAGATTAAAAAATGTCTCAAGACGTTACTATAAAAATAACGGATCGCGAAGGAGTTTCGCATGAAGTCCAAGCACCGACAGACATGAACATGAATATCATGGAGCTGGTTCGTGCTTATGAATTAGCGCCCGAAGGAACCATTGGTGTCTGCGGAGGTATGGCAATGTGTGCTTCTTGCCAATGTTATGTCTTAAATGATACTGTATTGCCAGAAATGGGCGATGATGAAGAAGCCATGCTTTCGGAAGCTTTTTTTGTCAAATCAAACAGTCGTCTAGGATGTCAGATTCATATTACGGAAGAGCTGGATGGCTTAGAAATAGAATTAGCACCAGAATATTAAAAAATAAAAAAGCCTCCAATTTGGAGGCTTTTTTATTAGAGTAGAACTTATTAGTTTTTAACGAACTGTA
The DNA here is from genome assembly GCF_025947265.1 of Flavobacterium sp. N2550. NCBI lineage: Bacteria > Pseudomonadati > Bacteroidota > Flavobacteriia > Flavobacteriales > Flavobacteriaceae > Flavobacterium > Flavobacterium sp. N2550. Next base: position 1,230,707 of record NZ_CP110007.1, read on the forward strand.
AAGTCTTGCTTTGATTGTCTTTTGTAAAACGTATCATGTAGATTCCAGTAGCGTAATTTGAAGTATTTACTTTTAAATTAGATTCTGAAACAGTAGTAACCTGCATAACAGTTTGTCCTAAGCTGTTATAAATTGTATAGCTGTCTGGAGTCATATTACCTGAAACAGCAATGTTTAAAACCTCATTAGCAGGGTTTGGATATAGTTTTATTCCTTGCAATAATTCAAATGATGGATTGCTTAAAGGTGGTTGACATACAGTAGAAGCTAGCAATGTGCTTCTTCTTGGAGAATTTTGTAGTACGGCCATCATCCTTGCTTTTTGATCTAAAGTAAAGATATTCATACAGGTGTCATTCGTATAATCCATATAGTTTTCTGTCATGTCGTTTCCTTCTTCTGGACATGAGTCATAAACATCATCACAGTCATAGTTTTCCCAGCCGGCATTTGGAGTATCCGCGCAGTAATCAGTTCCGCCACAGTTAAGGCCGTCTTCTTGATTTCCAGCATCTCCCCAAATATGTCTTAGTCCGAAATAATGCCCTACTTCGTGAGTAGTAGTTCTTCCTTTGTCTATTTGTTGAAAGTAATTTCCAGGGGCATAATCTGAAGAACCAAAGGCTCTCCAATCGATCACTACTCCGTCAGTATTAGCAGTAAATGGTCCTTGTAATCCTTCTAGGCCTGAGCCACTTGGGAATTGAGCATATCCAAGAACACCATCTAAATCTCCTCCAAACTGACATACCCAAATATTAAGATATTTTGTAGGATCCCATTGTGTTTGTGGTTTTAAAATCGTTTGAATATTATTATAACTCCAAGTCGTGCTTCTGTTAATACGATCGATTCCAGTAGTTGTATTTCCGCTTGGATCTACTTTTGCCAAACAGAATTCGATTTCAACATCAGCACCTATTGGGTTGGTGTTGTGCCCTGGCGTTCCTAGCATTTTTCTAAAATCTTGATTTAGGACTGTAATTTGTGATAGTACCCTAGCATCTGAAATATTTCTGCTAGTACCAACTGCTTGACCAGTATGAATAACATGCACTACAACAGGGATAGTAACTACAGCAGCAGTTCCTTGTGTGCCTCTGCTTGCTAATAATTTTGATTTGATAGCTTCTACTTTTGGAGCGATCCATTCTTCGAATTGTTGATTTGTTGCCCTTTTAGGATCTTGCTCTTGTAAGAATAATTCGTATTCAGAAGAAACACATCTGATTAATCCTGATTTTGGATTGATGCTTTGGACTTTTCTTCCAAAGACAGTTCTTTCTTTTTGAGGTACATTTTGTGCAATAGCATCAACGCTTGCTACGCTAAGACACACTACTATTAAAAATTTAAAGAGGGTAATTTTTTTCATTGAATATGAAAGTTGGGTAATTAATAATTATTTAAATAGGATTTGTTATTTTTCTATTGTAAAAAGTGCGCTAAGTTATAAATATCTAGGAATTAAAAGCATATTTTAATAAAAATAATTTAAAACTAATCTAAATAGTAAGAAAAAACTGTTTTGTTTATATGCAATTGCTTTTCGACATCCTAATACATACAAATCGAGCCTAAAAGTAAACTCTATTGTCTTGTTAATTTCTTTTAATATACGGATAAGAATATTTTGTAGATTGATAAGAAGAAATTGCCGATAGATAAAATGCAATGTAAGATGCAGGCATAAAAAAACGGCAGATTTGCCGTTTTATATTTTAAGCCATTTCGGCCTTCATTGAAATCTGTTCTTCGATAGCATCCCAAAGACCGATTCTTTTTTCTAGAGCCTGAATCGAAACTTCTTTTACTTCATGCCATCTATGGTCGTCATTGTTGCATAATTCTTCAATCATTTGCATCGCCATCGGACCATGTTCGTCTGCATCCAGTTCGATATGTCTTTCAAAATAATAGATCAGTTTTCTCAAGTCGGTATTTGGGAAATTTTCTTGAAAATTCTTTAATATTTCCGTAAACATCGAAGGAATCAGATCTTCTCTTCCGAAAGTGAAAGCGGCGGCAATCTCATGCGGCTTTCCTTCGTCAATAACGCGGAAGGTGAAATCCAAGAATGCTTTTATTTTAGGGTGCAGTTCGCTCTGTTTAATAGAGACATAAATATTTTGTGTTGTGATGACATTCTCTAAAAATTTTTGGATTTCAGAAATATCAGCACCGCAGTCTTTCATGGCGTCGATATACATCTCATAATGGCTTTGTCTTTTTCCATCAAGAGTTAAGTCAGTTTCTTCTGCCAAGACAATTTCATTAATCAAATAGCGGATTTCTGGATTTCCGACAGGAAGCCAAGGTGTTGTTGTCGAAGTTAATTTGGATTGTAATGCTTTCAATAGCGACATGAAGTCCCAAACAGCATATACGTGACTTTCCAAAAATCGACGTAAATCTTCAAGGTTTTGTACTTTTTTGTACAACGGGTGATTTAATAAAATATCTTTTTGTGGCTGGATACTGGCGTTAATGTTTTCAATTTTCATGACGAGGGATTTTTACAAATGTAAAAAAGCTTCCCATTATAGAGAAGCTTTTTATGATACTTTAATATTTGTTTATTATTTAAATGCAGGAATTCCGGTAATATCCAATCCAGTAATTAATAGGTGGATATCGTGTGTTCCTTCATATGTAATTACAGATTCTAAGTTCATCATGTGTCGCATGATTGAATATTCGCCCGTAATTCCCATTCCTCCAAGAATTTGCCTTGCTTCTCTAGCAATATTGATAGCCATATCAACATTGTTTCTTTTAGCCATAGAAATTTGAGCAGAAGTTGCTTTTCCTTCGTTTCTCAAGACACCCAGCCTCCAAGTCAGCAATTGCGCCTTTGTGATTTCAGTAATCATTTCGGCTAATTTTTTCTGTTGTAGCTGAGTTCCAGCAATTGGCTTGTCAAACTGGATTCTTTCTTTAGCATAACGCAGCGCTGTATCATAGCAATCCATTGCGGCACCGATAGCACCCCAAGCAATTCCGTAACGAGCCGAATCTAAACATCCAAGCGGAGCTCCGAGACCCGATTTGTTTGGCAATAAATTTTCTTTTGGAACTTTTACATTGTCAAAAATAAGCTCTCCAGTTGCCGAAGCACGAAGCGACCATTTGTTGTGTGTTTCAGGAGTCGTGAAGCCTTCCATACCTCTTTCTACAATCAGTCCGTGGATTCTTCCTGTTTCATCTTTTGCCCAAACTACAGCAATATCTGCGAAAGGAGCATTTGAAATCCACATTTTGGCACCGTTCAATAAATAGTGGTCGCCTTTATCTTTAAAATTAGTGACCATTCCTCCAGGGTTAGAACCATGGTCTGGTTCTGTCAGTCCGAAACATCCAATGAACTCGCCAGAAGCTAGTTTTGGAAGGTATTTCATTCTTTGTTCTTCGTTACCGTATTTCCAAATCGGATACATAACTAAGGAAGACTGAACAGAAGCTGTAGAACGCACGCCTGAATCGCCTCTTTCAATTTCTTGCATGATCAAGCCATACGAAATTTGGTCTAAGCCAGCACCGCCATATTCTTCTGGGATGTAAGGTCCAAAAGCGCCTATTTCTGCCAAACCATTGATGATTTGTTTTGGAAATTCTGCTTTTTGAGCATAGTCCTCGATGATTGGAGATACTTCACGCTTTACCCATTCGCGGGCCGCATCACGTACCATTTTATGTTCGTCTGACAATAATTCGTCTAAAAGGTAATAATCTGGAGCTTGAAAAAGATCGGGTCTCATTTTTTTTATCATTTGGAAGGCTTTGCGTAAGTATCGCCTTCATGTTTTATACTCGTTTTTGTTTCCTGCGAAAACGTTTGCAAACTTACATAAAGAATTGCAACAAAACAATTAGCAAATGTTAGAAACGACTAATATGTTTTCGGTAATAGCTTCAATAATTGCGTTTTTGATAAAAAATCACTCATAAAATTGAAGGAAGCCTATTCAGTGTAACTATTTTTTTGTTACATTTATCTTACAATTTTATAAAAACAAAATTTCAGAAAATAAAAAAATGAATATTTTAAGGTAGTTCAGACATAAAACCTAAGTGTCTTTAAATGATTGGGTTATTCATAATTTTTAAAACCTACAGTATGTTAGAAAACATTTTAAAATTAGAAGGTGTTCACGAATTAAGCAATGGTGAACAAAAATCAATTAAAGGTAATGGTGTAATTAGAGGCGGTGGAGGAGATCCGATCATTGCTTGTATTTGCCCAGGGTCAGGTACTCTTGTTGTTGGACATGCCGACAATTGTGAAATATTGACAAAACTGCTTTGCGGAACAGATTCTTAGATTTATGACACAAAAAAGTATCAATTCTATTGCTTGAAGTTTCTTTGGGTAATAGAATTTTTATTTAAAAGAGTTACATCTTCAAATAAAAGTCTTTGGTCAATTCAATATATTCGGGAGTATAAATATGCCTGGACGTTTCAATGACTAATTCGTCAACTGGAAAGTTTTCGGCAGAATTTCTACTAAAAGCCAAAAGGCTACGCTTGATTTCGACAGAAGGTGTTCCTTTGACGCGTGTGATTTTCATCTGAAACAAGTCGAAATCTTTTGCCAAGGCTATAAATTTTTCTTCTTCCTTAAAAGGTATGATTACTGCAAAGATTCCGTTTTCAGAAAGCAATAAATCAGCGGCTTCTACCAAATCTTCAAAAGGCAAGGCGTCCGAAAAACGGGCTAAGTCGCGTTGTTCGTTTCCGGATTGGTAATCTTCGGTATAAAATGGCGGATTAGAAACGATCAAGTCGTATTCGTCTTCTGGCTCGTCCATAAATTCGTCTAATCCAGCATGAAAGCAAAACAGCCTGTCGCCCCACGGAGAGTTTTCAAAGTTTTCTACAGCCTGTTCGTACGCATCTTCGTCGATTTCAAGCGCATCAATTTGTTCCGCATTGCTTCTTTGGGCAATCATCAACGAAATAATTCCGGTTCCCGCCCCGATATCCAAAACACTAAAAGGATTGTTTAGTAGAGGCGCCCAAGCACCTAGCAATACGCCGTCTGTTCCAATTTTCATAGCGCAACGGTCTTGTTCTACAGAGAATTGCTTGAATTGGAAAGGCATGAGTATAATTGAAATTAGAGAATAAAGAAAAAGATGGACTAAAGATACATCTCGATCAATCCTTCAGGAAGATCCATGAGTACTTTTTTGTTTTCGCGGTCAATTTTTACCAAGAAATGATCAATCATCGGAATTAGGATTTCCGCTTCGCCATTCAAGACTTCAAATAAAGGCTGGGCTGTGGAATCATTTATGGATTGAATTTTTCCGACTACGCCTAAACGCTTGTCTTCTACTTCAAAACCAATGACTTCATGGAAATAAAACTTGTTGCCTTCTAGTTTCGGCAGCATGTTTAAAGGTAAGTAAACAGCATTCCCGATGAGAGCATCTGCTTCTTCTTCGGTAGCTACATCTTCAAAACGAACCCGGAGAAAGTCGTTTTTGTGAAGCGAACTGTTTTCAATAAAAAAAGGAACCAAGTGTTTGCCGCATTCGACAAACACTGATTCCAAATTTTCGTATAACTCAGGCTCATCAGTGTCAAGATAGACAAGGACTTCACCTTTAAAACTAAATTTTTTCGCGATTTTACCTAAATAGAAACACTCTTCTTTACGCATTATCGCATCAAAATTAAGCTTGAGTCTCTTCGTTGTTTTCTTCTGCAGCAGGAGCTTCTTCAGTTGAAACTTCAGCCTCAACATCAGCAACTTCTTCTTCAACAGCAGGCTCATCAGCTTTAGCAGCATCTAGCTCAGCTTGTTTAGCAGCAGCGATACGATCCTCGTTTACTTTTTTCTCAGCAGCAAGAGCTTTCGCTTTTGCATCTGCTTTAGAAGTAGAAAGACCTTCTTTTTTAGCGTTAACTTTTCCAGCTTTCTCATCAAGCCATTTTGCTAATTTTTCATCAGCTTGCTCTTGAGTCAAAGCACCTTTACGAACTCCTCCATCAAGGTGGTGTTTCAATAAAGCTCCTTTGTAAGAAAGAATTGCTCTAGCTGTATCAGTTGGCTGAGCACCATTGTGCAACCATTGAACAGCACTATCAAGGTTCAAGTCGATAGTCGCAGGGTTAGTGTTTGGATTGTAAGTTCCGATTTTTTCTAGGAATTTACCATCTCTTTTTGAGCGAGCATCAGCCGCTACAACCCAGTAAAAAGGTTTTCCTTTTTTACCGTGTCTTTGTAATCTAATTTTTACAGACATAATCTAGTGATTAAATTTTGAGGTACACGACCTCTGTTAATTAAGGGTGCAAATATACAAAACTTTGTAATACAAACTATTCTGCGTGCAATTTTTGTCATTTTTTGTAGTTTATGATTGTATTATTTTGCGATTTTGATGTTATTTTTTCAAAATTCATTAGCATATATTCTATAAAAAACTATTTTTGTCGATGTAAAAATTTGATTACCCATATCCATAACCATATATGAAAAAGATTTTATCGCTTTTAGTGCTTGTGGCCGTTTTCGCTTCTTGTGAAGATGATGCTAGTTTTAATAACCCATCCGTTCAAGGTAAAAAAGACAACGTTTTGTGGAGAGCATCTAGCTCGACAGCAACTATTACTGGCGGCGTTATGACCATTAATGCATACACTCCTTTTGAAACGTTGACCCTGATTACGGCTTCGACTGCACCAGGAACGTATACTTTGGGTGTAAATAATTCAAACAAAGCTTCCTATAGTTTTGAAGCTGACGGAATTACTTCTACCTATTCAACGGGAACAGGTATAGGAGATGGACAGATTAAAATTGAAGCAAGCCCAGAAGGAACTGTAACGGGTACTTTTTATTTTAATGCGCCATCAACAATCGCTGATCCGATAGGAGCGCCATCTGTAAATTACCAAGAAGGACATTTTTATAGAGTTCCGATTCAAGCGGCTCAATAACAGTTTGATCTTAATAAATTAGAAATCCCGACCAAATGGTCGGGATTTTTGTTTTTATCAAATACCGAGTTTCGAAAAAAGCAGTTAAATCAGGCGTCATTGCTAGCAATCTCTTTGATGAAAAGATTTAATGATAAAATATTCTAATATATAGTGCTTTACGGAAAAATTTAAAGTACATTTGTTGTAATTATAATTATCGTACATATGAATATTTTCGTTGGAAGCCTTCCGTTCAGTATTGAGGAAGCAGATTTAAGAGAGTCTTTTGAGGCTTATGGTGCAGTTGATTCTGTAAAAATTATTACAGATAAATTTACTGGAAGAAGTAAAGGCTTTGGTTTCGTAGAGATGCCAAATGACGAAGAAGGTCAAAAAGCAATTGATGAGTTAAACGGTGCTACTGTTCAAGGACGTGCTATCGTTGTTAACAAATCAGAGCCAAAACCTGAAGGAGAAAGAAGAAGTTTCAACAACAACCGTAGTGGTGGTGACTCTCGTGGTGGAAGCCGTGGCGGTTATGGAAACGATCGCAATAGCGGTGGTGGATATGGAAACAACCGTGGAGGTGGAAACAGAGGAGGTTACTAAGCCTTACAATATATTGAATCAAAAGCTGCCGAATGGCAGCTTTTTTTATGCTCAAAAAGCACTCAGATATTATATTTCTGTTGATAACTTAAACAGATATTTTCGCTTAAAAAAGCTTATTTTTGTAAACTACATTTTTTGATTTTTCAAAAACATAAAACCTTATTAATTAGCGATGTACTTAATTTTCGATACAGAAACAACCGGATTGCCAAAACGTTGGGACGCGCCTATAACCGATACAAATAACTGGCCGCGCTGTATTCAGATTGCTTGGCAGCTGCACGATGCCATGGGGAATCTGATAGAAAGTCAGGATTATTTGGTAAGGCCAGAAGGTTTTAATATTCCCTATGATGCCGAAAGGATTCACGGAATTTCTACCGAATTGGCTACAGAGCAAGGCGTAGCACTTTCAGAAGTTTTAGAAAAATTCAATATAGCGCTTTCAAAATCCAAATTCATCGTTGGCCAGAATGTCGGTTTTGACGTGAATATTATGGGTTGCGAGTTTTACAGATTTGGAGTGGATTCCAAAATGGCCGAAATGCCAGTGCTGGATACCTGTACCGAATATACGGCAGAGCTTTTAAAATTGCCTGGAGGTAGGGGTGGAAAATTCAAATTGCCAACATTAACAGAACTACACCAGTTTCTGTTCAATCAGCCTTTTGCAGAAGCGCATAACGCAACTGCCGACGTTGAAGCGACGACCCGCTGTTTTTTAGAGCTGATCCGTCGCGAAGCTTTCACGAAAGAACAGCTTGATGTTCCTGCGGATTATTTCAGGGAGTTTAACGAAAACAACCCGAAAGAAATCCAACTTATCGGATTGAAGCATATCAATCTGAAACAAGCTTCAGATGAGATTCGTGCCCGATTGCAAAAAGCAACCGACGATACCGCTAAAAAGCAGACAGAAGAAAGCAATATTTCTTTAGCCGATGTCGATTTTGTACATCTGCACAACCACACGCAGTTTTCGGTATTGCAATCAACGATCAGTATTGGAGATTTGGTCAAAGCTGCGGCAAAGCATAAAATGCCCGCTGTTGCCATGACAGACCATGCTAATTTGATGGGTGCTTTTCACTTTGTGCGCGATGTCCTAAATCACAATAAAGCAGCCAAGACAAAAAATCAAGCCCTGATCGATAATGGAGAAGAGCCGACAGAAGTTGTGATGAAACCCATTGTCGGTTGCGAATTTTTTGTCTGCGAAGACCATTTAGACCGTTCCAGAAAGGACAATGGTTATCAGATTGTCTTGTTGGCAAAAAATAAAAACGGCTATCACAATTTAGCCAAAATGTCTTCCATCGCCTATACTAAAGGATTTTACTATGTTCCAAGAATAGACAAAGAAGTCATTAAAAAATACAAAGAAGACATTATTGTTTTGTCGGGAAACCTTTATGGAGAAATTCCCAACAAGATTTTAAATATTGGCGAAAACCAAGCAGAAGAAGCATTGCTTTGGTGGAAACAGGAATTCGGAGAAGATTGCTACATCGAATTAATGCGCCACAACCAAGAAGATGAAAATCGTGTTAATACTTCTCTTATTTCATTGGCGAGAAAACACGATTTGAAACTAGTTGCGACGAATAACATTTTCTATATAAACAAAGAAGACGCGAATGCCCATGATATTCTTTTGTGTGTCCGTGATGGAGAAAAGCAGTCTACGCCCGTAGGCCGTGGTCGCGGCTATCGCTACGGAATGCCAAACAAAGAATATTATTTCAAGTCTGGAGACGAAATGAAAGCTCTCTTTTCTGATTTGCCAGAAGCAATTTCGAATGTCCAAGAGATTGTAGAAAAAATAGAAATCTTTGACTTGGCACGCGAAGTATTGCTTCCAAAATTCGATATCCCAGAACAGTTTATTGTTCCCGAAGATGAAGCAGACGGAGGGAAAAGAGGTGAAAACTTATATTTAAAGCATCTTACTTTCGAAGGCGCCAAAAGAAGATACAAAGAAATTACGCCAGAAATCCAAGAACGATTGGATTTCGAATTGCAGACTATTGAAAAAACGGGCTACCCCGGTTACTTTTTGATTGTTCAGGATTTCATCGCCGAAGCTAGGAATTTAGACGTTTCCGTTGGTCCTGGTCGTGGTTCTGCGGCGGGTTCTGTAGTTGCCTATTGTTTGGGAATTACAAATATTGACCCCATGCTCTACGATTTGCTTTTTGAGCGTTTCTTGAATCCAGATCGTGTGTCCATGCCCGATATCGATATCGATTTTGATGATGAAGGTCGCGGTCGCGTAATGGATTATGTAATCAAAAAATATGGTTCTAATCAGGTAGCGCAGATCATAACGTATGGTACTATGGCGGCAAAATCTTCAATAAGGGATACTGCTCGTGTTTTGGATCTGCCATTGTTCGAAGCCGACAAGATTGCCAAGCTCATTCCGATGAATTTGAATTTGGCCAAGATTTTTACCTACGATAATGAACAGCTAAAAAAAGCCCTTCGAGCCGAAGAATTTGATAAGGTTCAAGAGCTAATCGCTTTGGCTAATGCAGGCGATTTAGGCGGAGAAGCAATTACCCAAGCAAAACTGTTAGAAGGTAACCTTCGTAATACAGGTATCCATGCTTGCGGTGTGATTATTACGCCAGACGATATCACGAATTTCGTTCCTGTAGCTACGGCAAAGGATTCGGATTTGTATGTGACGCAATTTGACAACTCGGTCGTAGAAAGCGCCGGATTGCTAAAAATGGACTTCTTGGGTCTGAAGACCCTAACGCTGATTAAAGATACGGTCAAGCTGGTAAAATATAGAACAGGAATCCAATTAGATCCTGATGCATTCCCTATTGATGATGTCAAGACGTATGAGCTTTTCCAGAGAGGAGAAACGGTTGGGATTTTCCAATATGAGTCTGTCGGGATGCAGAAATATATGAAAGACCTAAAACCTACGGTTTTTGGAGATTTGATTGCGATGAATGCCTTGTATCGTCCAGGTCCGTTGGAATATATTCCGAGTTTCGTCCGAAGAAAAAATGGCGAAGAAGAAATTGTCTATGACCTTGAAGCTTGCGAAGAATATCTAAAAGATACGTACGGAATTACGGTGTACCAAGAGCAAGTAATGTTGCTGTCGCAAAAATTGGCAAGCTTCTCGAAAGGTGATGCCGATGTCTTGCGTAAGGCGATGGGTAAGAAGCAAAAAGATGTCTTGGATAAGATGAAATCTAAGTTTATCGACCAGGCCGTTGCAAACGGTCATGCTGCCGATAAGCTCGAAAAAATATGGAAAGACTGGGAAGCATTTGCCCAATATGCATTCAACAAGTCGCACTCGACCTGCTATGCCTGGATTGCCTACCAGACAGCCTATTTAAAAGCGCATTATCCTGCCGAATATATGGCTGCGGTACTTTCGAACAACATGAACGATATCAAGCAAGTTTCGTTTTTTATGGAAGAATGTAAGCGAATGGGACTGCAGGTTCTCGGGCCTGACGTGAATGAGTCGTTCTATAAATTTACGGTAAACGAAAATTACGCTGTACGTTTCGGAATGGGAGCAGTTAAAGGAGTCGGTTCTGGAGCGGTGCAAACGATTGTGGAAAACAGAAAGGAAGCAAAATACAAATCGATTTTTGATTTGGCAAAGCGCATTGACCTGCGTGCCGCAAATAAGAAAGCATTCGAGAACTTGGCTTTGGCAGGAGGTTTCGATTGTTTTACGGCACACCGCGCTCAATATTTCCATGATGAAGGCGACGGAATTACGTTTTTAGAAAAAGCAGTACGCTACGGTTCTAAATTCCAAGAAAACGAAAATTCGTCTCAAGTAAGCTTGTTTGGCGAATCGAGCGACGTTCAGATTCCAGAGCCGGTCGTACCGCCCTGCGAAGATTGGAGCACGATGGAAAAACTGGCTAAAGAAAAAGAAGTCGTCGGGATCTATATTTCTGGACATCCTTTAGATGATTTTAAATTCGAGATGAAATATTTCTGCAACGCGAAGCTGGAAGCATTGAAGAATTTAGAAATGCATGTTGGAAAAAATTTGACGATTGCCGGAATTATTACGAACGTTCAATACCGAACTGCGAAAAACGGAAAAGACTGGGCAATGTTTACGCTTGAAGGTTATGACGAAAGTTTCGAGTTCAGAATGTTCAATGAAGAATATCTAAAGTTTCGTCACTTTTTGGTCAACAATCAATTTATTTATTTCAAATTGAGTGTAAAAGAAGGCTGGGTAAACAGAGATACGGGAAAGAAATCGGAAGCAAGAATTCAGTTTTTAGAAGCCAAGCAATTACAAGATGTTTTAGCAAGCTTTGCTAAAAAGCTGATTATTACGATGAACATAAAGGAGCTGCAGTCAGAAATGATTACGAAACTAAGCCGTATCTTTCAAGCGAACAGCGGAGATAATAACGTGACTTTTGAAGTCATGGAAGTAGAAAAAGTCACTAAAGAAATTGCTCCTGCTGTAGTTGAAGCAGTAGCTCCTGAAGCAACTTCAGATGAAGAAAATCTTGAAGAAGAAATGGAGTTGGCTGTTCCGACAGTTGTTGAAGAAACAAAAGTGATTACCTATCTTTCCATGCCAAGCCGTAAATTGAAGGTCAATATTTCGGGAGAATTGCTCCGTGAATTGGAGAGTTTAGATTTGAAATTCAAGCTGAATTAGGCGAAATATACACGGATAGTATTTGTTAATACGTTTATAATCAAAAGTGATTTCCAATTAACAAAAAATTACAGATTAAATGACTAATTTTGTACTGTTAAACTAAAGAACAAAAAATATGGCACAAGCAATAACAGATGCAACTTTCGAAGAAATTGTATTGAAATCAGATAAACCCGTTTTAGTAGATTTTTGGGCAGCATGGTGTGGACCTTGTAGAATGGTAGGTCCAATCATCGACCAAATCAGTACTGAATATAGTGGAAAAGCTGTCGTTGGAAAAGTTGACGTGGATGCAAACCAAGAATTTGCAGCAAAATATGGCGTGAGAAATATTCCAACAGTATTGGTTTTTCAAAATGGTGAGGTTGTAGGAAGACAAGTTGGTGTTGCACCAAAACAAAACTACACAGACGCAATTGACGCATTGTTATAATCGAAAGATTATATCTTAATATGCCCTTCCAGAGCTTGCTTTGGAAGGGTTTTTTAATTTAGGGTCAAGATAAAAGTGGTGCCTTCTCCCGGCTGTGTCTTGATATCGATCCTACAATCGATGGCTTTTGCCAGATCACGGATGAGGTGCAATCCTAATCCGGTCTTGATTCCTACAACTTCTTTGTCGTCGTATAAAGCCTTGAACTGTTCCTGGGTGCCGCCTGGTCCATTATCTGAAACAGAAAGGTATTTCTGGTTGTTTTCCTGCCATGCTTTCCATATAATGGTAGCGTTTTCTGTTTTTGCCAAAGCTTTTATAGCATTTCCCGTAAGGTTCCTGATAATCGTTTTCAGATAGTTTTCGTCTGTATTCAGCATCATATTCTCTGGGTTTTCGAATGTCATCTGGATGGCTTCTCCTGAAAAATGCTTTTGAGTGTCTTCAAACAAGGAAGTAACGCTAATTGTTTTGGGTTGAGGCTTAAAATTTTCCATCTGTCCTTTACTCCATAAAAGCAGGTCTTCCATAGAATTTAATAGGTTTTCGGCAGACATGATCGTTTTATCTTCCATCCTTTTTTTGCTCTCGGTATCAAGCAGTTCAGGATTTTCTTTTTGGAGGTGCAGGAAGTGAATGAGACTGGCGACAGGGCTTCGTAGATCGTGGTTGAGGATGCTGAAAAAACGTGATTTGGTCTTATTAGCCAGATCTAATTCATTGTTTAGCAGCTGCAATTTTTCATTAATTCTTTTGCGGTTTCTGCTTTGATAGAATAATAAAATCCCAATAGTTCCCAGTAAAATAATACCTAAGATAAAATACCATTTTTGTCTTTCTTTGTTTTCGATTTTCAGCTTATTGAGCTGGATTTCCTTGTTTTTTAACTCGATGGTTCGCTGATCCTCCAGATTCTTTACGGTTTCTTTTGTGGTGCTTTGGTAGATGGAATCTTTATAAGAGTTGAATTCTTTGAAATAGAGCAATGCATTTTTTGAATCTCCTTTTTCTTCATAAATTTCTGCTATTTCCATAAAATCTTTCGATAGCGATTTGATGTCATTGCTTTCTTTGTCATAGTTTACAGCTTCTCTCAGCATCAGTAAGGAAGTGTCTAATACAGTCTCGTTTTTATAAAATGACTTGGCTTTAGGATTGCTGTATTTGTACCTGTAGATAATGGAAAGATTTTGCAGGTTATACGACATGATTCTGCTTATCTTTAATTCTTTGCTGATTTTTAAAGCTTCTTTGGTATGGCTTTCTGCCAGGTCATATTTTTTTAATTCGAGATAGCTGCTGCCTAAGGTGCCCAGATTTGTAGCGACAAAATTCAGGTTGTTGTTTTTTCTATTGATAGCCAGCGCTTGGTTGAGATAGGAAACGGCCAATTCATTTTTTTCTTGATTGTTATAGAGAACGCCTATGTTCTCCAAGATTACCGCCTTCATCGTTGGATTGTTGAACTTTTTATTTATTTCCAACGCTTTTTTGAAATATTCCAGTGCTTTTTTCGTGTCTTTGAGGTCGTTGTAGATGAATCCGATATTAATGTAAGTCCCTGCAATTTCTTCGTGTTTATTTAATTCTTCGCTTAATTTTAGGGATTTAAAACTATAGTCGAGTCCGTTTTTGTAATCGTTCCTGTAAATGTAATATACTGCTATGTTTCGGTACAAGACGCTTAATACCTGCTTGTCTTTAGTCTCTTTTGCAATTTCAAGTCCTTTTCGGTAAAAGTTTATTGCCGTCGAATCGGTAGTATTGATTCCTAAGCATCGATAGCCTTCGGCAAGTCCGTTTTTAAAATCGATCGTTTGGGCCATTGCTATGGCACTTTTAGCCAGCGATTTTCCTTTTTCAGGATCTACCCTAGAGTATTCTTGGCTGAGCTTGTTTTTTATGATAACAATCGTCTTTTTGTCTTTGGTGCTCTTTAGTGAAGTTTCTAAAGAATCAATCAGCATCTGCCCCTGTTTTTGGGCGTTTACTGTTATTGAAAATAGGCATAGCGCTAAAAAGAAGATGGCTTTTTTCATAATAGGAGCATATTGATATTTTCTTTGAAGCTTCTTCCAACAGGAATCATAGCGCCATTGTTGAGAAGCACTTCTTGAGGATTGATCTTTTCTATAAACTGTTTTTGTACGGCAAAGCTTCTGTGGACCCTGATAAAAGATTGGAAGTGGTCTTCCTTTAAAAGCAGTCCGATACTCGACAATACGCAATGTCTTTTTTTAGAAGTAATGATCAGCGTATAATCTTTCAAAGCTTCAAGATATAAAATGTCGTGCAGCTTTACTTTCGTCTGCTCGTGCCCTTCTTTTATATAAATTACGTCACCACCTATGCTGGATTCAAAAAGCAGTGCTTTATGTTTTATTTCCAAAAATTCTTCAATGCGCCTCATGGTTTGGGCGAAACGGTCAAATTTCAGAGGTTTTACGATAAAGTCGAGAGTATCTAATTCAAAGCTTTCTACAGCAAATTCAGGATGCGAAGTTATAAAGATACAAGCGGGTACCGCAGATGCTCTTTTTCGAAGTTCCACGCCGCTCAAGCCAGGCATGTCGATATCTAGAAATAAAATATCTATTGTAGTGTTTTCTATGGCATCAAGAGCTTCTTCTGCGTTGTCAAAAGCCCCAACAATGGCAAGATTTTCAAATCTTTTTGCAAATGAAACTACAGTAAGTCTGTCTATTTCATCATCATCGACTATAATGCATTTGAGCTTTTCCATATTTTAAGCATTTACTCAAATATAAGTAAAAAATTAACATTTAACAGAAAAAATTTTATTGGTCTATTTAAAATGTTATTGGTCTATTACTGGTTTTTTTAGCTTGATGATCAGTGCACCTTTGTCCTAACCAAATGATTAAAAGAATTAACAACAAAAAATTACATCATGAAAACGATTAAAATTTTATCGGGAGCTTTATTAGCCATTTTTGCCATTTCTTGCAGTAGCGATGACAGCGGTCCTTCTTATGCGGTTGAAAATCCATTAGAGTCCTACCATCAGCAGGCTGGGTTTACGACAACTTCCAATTTTATAAATGCAGGCAGTTATGAGTTTGGGCTAGCATTTTCTCCAAACGTCAAAGGGGTTATTAAAGCGATAACGTTAAAGCTACCAGAAGCAAACCCTGAGGTAAGAGTAACCATTTGGGATTACGATACCAAGGCGGTTTTAAGATCAGAAAACATGAATGTGGCAACAGCAGATGTGCTTGTTACGAAAACTATTTCTGACTTGGCTTTAGAAAAAGACAAGAAATACTTGATAACCATGAATTCTAATGATTGGTACAAAAGAAGTAAAGCAGACAATACAAATGCAACCTATCCTATCACGGCTGGAAATATTAAATTTTTAGAATACAGATGGGTGTCTGGTGCAACACAGACGTATCCAACAAACGTATCCTTAAATTATAACGGTGGGGATTTGAGCTTTGACTTTAAGCAGACAGAATAGATGTTTCTAGGGTTAGTTAGAAAAAGACTTGACAGTTCATCTGTCAAGTCTTTTTTGTGTCGTAAATTATTATAATCTCAAAATTACCTTATTGATTGTATTTATAACATTGAAAAACAGATTGAATTGGTTAAAGCAAGGTTGCTTCGCGGTGTCAACCACAGTTGACAGGTTAAAGTGAAGTCATTTCAAGGCGTCAACTGCAGTTGCTACGGAGAGCAGAAAGCAGAATACCGTTTTTTAATTTTTAAATCAATCAATCTTTCAATATATTTGAGGTATGAAGATTGAATCGCAAATAGAAAAAATATCCAGCTTTCAGCATCTGGAATTGCTAGCCAACCAAATCGTCGAAGGATTTATTTCCGGAATGCATAAGAGTCCGTTTCATGGATTTTCTGCAGAATTTGCAGAGCATAAAGTGTATAATGCCGGCGAAAGCACCAAACACATCGACTGGAAGCTTTTTGCGAAAACCGATAGGCTATACACCAAGCGTTTTGAAGAAGAAACCAATCTCCGCTGTCATCTGATCATCGACAATTCGTCTTCGATGCATTATCCGAAACTAAGCGAAGGCCAGCAGTTTTACGAAAGCAAAATAGGCTTTTCTGTTTTGGCATCTGCTGTATTAATGAACCTGCTCAAGAAACAGCGAGATGCTGTGGGATTGAGCGTCTATTCGGATACGTATGAATATTATGCTCCAGAAAAAGGCAGTGACCGCCACCACCGAATGATTTTGAACAAGCTGGAGAATCTGCTGGCCGAACCAAAACAATCCAGAAATACCGATACGGTTACGTTTCTGCACCAGATTGCCGAAAAAATGCACCGCCGTTCGATGATTATTCTGTTTACGGATATGTTCCAGCCTGGAAACGAAGAAGCATTGCTGAATGCCTTGCAGCATCTAAAACACAACAAGCACAAAGTCGTCCTTTTTCATGTCATTGACAATAAAACAGAATTAAACTTTGATTTCGACAATACGCCGAGGAAATTTATCGATCTCGAATCGGGAGAAGAAGTAAATCTTTTTGCTGATAACATCAAAGAAGAATATGAAAAGCGTGCCGAAAGCTATTTCAAGAAGCTATCGTTGACCTGCGCGCAAAACAAAATCAAATATGTTCCTGTCGCGGCAGGCAAAAATCTCGAAAAAATCTTGACAACATACTTGATTGAAAAACAAATGTTTGGATAAGTTCTTAAAAAAAAGTTTAATTTTTTTTGCGAAAACGCTTGCAGAAGTAAAAAACTGTGGTATATTTGCACTCGCAATTAAGCGCTGGTTTGGTAGTTCAGTTGGTTAGAATACATGCCTGTCACGCATGGGGTCGCGGGTTCGAGTCCCGTCCAGACCGCTAAATTGGGAGAAGCCTTTCGAAAGAAAGGCTTTTTTGCCCAAAAAGGTTTTTAAGATTAGTTGTGTTGTTTAGGTACGAAAGTACCAGGTTTAGTAGTTAGACCAATGAAAAGCTTTCCATTCACTTGGAGGGCTTTTTTGATTTAGATAGTTCGTGTAACTGCTGCTAATGGAACAGCACCGACTAAAACCAGATTTCCCGATACTGCCATACTTTGTAAAGAAAAAGTCCCAAAAAGCCCATACATACAACAAACTTTATAAAAGTAGAAGCCAGAAATCCTATAAACGATCCTGTAGCTGCTTTTAGCGCACGTGCATGATCTTTGGAGTCATACATCATTTCTCCTATAAAAGCGCCCAGAAAAGGACCGATAATAAAGCCAAACGGAATCGGGGCAAGCAGTCCCACGACTAGTCCAATGTTGGTTCCCCAGATTCCATAAGAACTTCCGCCAAACCGCTTTGTTCCCTTTGCGGGAATTACATAATCTAAAATACCTGAAATGATTGCCAATACAAGCGTGATTCCTAATGTCCAATATTCCGTTTCAATTCCATCACAGAAATACAGCAGGAGCAGTCCTATCCACGAGAGTGGCGCATCTGGAAGAACGGGAAGGAAACTGCCAAGAATTCCTCCAATCATGCAAATAAATCCGGCAATCAATAAAAAGTATTCCATAAATTAAATTTAGTATTTTTGAAATGTGTAATATTACAAAATGCCTGCCAATCATAGTATGAGAAAACTCACAGCAATTCTTTTTTTAGGGCTTTTATGTGCTTCTTGCCAGAATCTTCAAAAACAGGAGATTTCTGAAGAAGAACTGCTCAAACAGGAGCTCCAAAAAATTAATTGGAACCAAGTAGACGAATTTCCGTCAGTGGCAACCTGCGACTCCATCAAAGATGAGGCGACTCGAAAGCAATGCTTTTTTGACTTCCTTACCGTTACGATCCAGCAGAAATTGGATCTGGACACGTTGTCCATTCTTTATCCACAGATTGATACCATACAAGTCAAAGTTACGGTTTATCCCGATTCCAGATTAGAATTTGAACCGCAATTTCCTGTGGATAGCTTAGCGTATGATAAGATAAAAATCGACAGCATCCTGCATGCTAGGCTGACGGACTTCCCAAAGATAAATCCAGCATTGAAAAGAGGAATTCCAGTAAAAACACAATTTATCTTGCCGGTAATCTTGAATGTAGAATAAGTACCCTAGAATTTTCTTCCCTTCCACTCATACCTTCCAAACAAAGAATACAAAGCGACAGCTACGCTAAAGAAAGGATAGACCAGATTGCTAATCAGAAAGAATTTGACTGATTTTGGTTGTAAGAACTTTCCGGTTTGGTATAATAGAGAAAAGTCGACGAATATTTTTACCGCAAACAGCAAGTACCACGTCCAAAATGAAAAGAGATGCGCCAAAGTCAGCAACAATCCTAAAACAATAGCCAGATTGCCTCCAAAAACAACCAAAGCTAGTATTTTTCCGAAAAGACTTTGGTACGAAGAAGCTTTTGAAGCCCAGCGTACTCGTTGGTGAAAAACAGACTTCCATTCGTCTAAGGGTTTTGTAAGCACGATGTTTGCTTCTGATTTCAGATAATGTACTTTCTCAGGATGTTTTGCTACGGCTTTCTGCAACAAAAACACATCGTCGCCGCTGGCAATGCCATTATTGCCGTCAAAACCATTTAGGTCAAGAAATAATTCTTTCTTATATGCCAGATTTGCGCCATTGCACATAAACGCTTTCCCAATTCCGAAACTTCCGATGGTAGCTCCCCGCAGGCTCATGAGGTCGATCTGCTGAAACTGATGCAGAAAAGAATCTTCTGCGCTAAAAGCTACAGCTCCGGCAATCATTGATGGTTCATGATTCTGGATATAACTGTCGATAGCTGTCAGCCAATCTGGATTCACAAAACAATCAGCATCGGTCGTAATGATCCATTCGTTATCGATACTATTTATAGCGGTTGAAATGGCATCTTTTTTCGGCGAGCCGGATTTTCGTATGTTGTCAATGATTTGGAAGTGAAAGCTTAATGCCGGAAAGTTTTGGATGAGTGAAACAGAATCGTCTGTAGAAGAATCATCGACGAAGATAATTTCAAATTGGGCTCTCGGGTAATTAAGCTGCGTAAAAGAATGCAGCAGTTCTGGAAGACGATCGGCTTCATTTCGAAAAGGAACGATGATGGAAAAATTGGTCTTTGACTCAGGAGCCTGATTTTTAGAAACCGTGACTCTTCTAAACCCGTAGGCCAACCACAGAATAAAAACACAATAGATTCCGACGATTCCGAAAAATACAAACGCTATGATTTCCATTTCGATTTAAAATTAAAAACATAATAACTTCCTAATAGAACGGGAAGGACTACATTCAAAAACCACATCAAGGTACTAATAAAAATAACAATCCATTCATTCACGCCCAACAATCCGAAGAAATACACGGCCACGCTTCCTTTAACAGCAAAATCTAAAAACTGAAATGTAGGCAGTGAAGAAGCCAGAAAGTAAACGCTCGTAATCGCTGCCATTAATAGAAAATAAGGCAATTCGACATCAAAAGCTAGAAATAGAAAGTAGTATTGGTGTGAAAAAATCAGGTAGCGGCAGATGGCTAAAACTATATTTTTTTGATGAATCGGTCTTGGGATTTCATTGATCTTTTCAAATAAAAGAGCTAAGGAATACCCTTTGATGGTAATTTTTTTCAAGCCGAACAGCAGGCCGCAGATCAAAGCCAATAGGCCAAACAGCAATAGGATGTTTTTAGTTGAAACGATGGGAAGTTTATAATTAAAATAAAGCAATCCTAGAGTGCCAAAAACAATCGTCAAGACCATCTGGATTCCGTTGCAGATTAGGTTCAGGAAGATGACTTTCTTAGCCTCCTTCTTCTTAAAATATAAAGTTTTGGCGCCGTATTCGCCTATGCCGTTTGGCGTAAAAATAGAAGCTGTCAAGGCACTAAGAACTTGTTCTGTTGCTTTGCCGATAGAAATTTTTTCGATAACCTGAGCCAGGTTTTGCCATTTCAAGATTTCAAAATAGCGATTAAAAAAACTAAATGACAAAAGGAATAAGATTCCCCAAAACGATTTCTTGCGGTCTAATAAATCCAGAAATTTCTGCCAGTCCAATTGCTCGTTATGAGCCAATTGATTCCATATAAAATAAAATGCGCCGCCAACAATCAAAAGTTTGGTCAGAAACACTAGGAATTGTTTAGCTTTGTGAGGAATTGCAATCATTCGGCAAAATAACAAATTAAAATTGGCAAACGAACGTATCATATTAGGAATTGACCCTGGAACGACCATTATGGGTTTCGGATTGATAAAAGTCATCAACAAAAAGATGGAATTCCTCCAGCTGAACGAATTGATCTTGAGCAAATACGACGACCATTATACCAAGCTGAAAGTTATTTTTGAACGGACTATCGAATTGATAGAAACCCATCATCCTGATGAAATTGCAATCGAAGCGCCTTTCTTTGGCAAAAACGTACAGTCGATGCTCAAGCTGGGCAGGGCACAAGGCGTTGCCATGGCAGCGGGACTTTCGCGACAGATTCCGATTACCGAATACGAGCCAAAAAAGATAAAGATGGCGATTACCGGAAACGGAAATGCCACAAAGGAACAGGTGGCCAAAATGCTCCAGCAGCTTTTAGGCTTAAAAGAATTGCCTAAAAATCTAGACAGTACAGACGGACTGGCCGCAGCAGTATGTCATTTTTTTAATTCAGGGAAAGTAATAGGCACAAAAAGCTATTCGGGTTGGGATGCTTTTGTGAAACAAAATGAAGATAGAGTAAAAAAATAGCCGGTTTTTCCGTAGGAGAAAATCAGGCTTAAGACGAAACATGAGCGGCATATACATTCACATACCTTTTTGCAAGCAGGCCTGCCATTACTGCGACTTTCACTTTTCGACTTCCATGAAAAAGAAAGACGAGATGGTGCTGGCTTTGGCGAAAGAAATGCGTTTGCGAAAATCAGAATTCGAGAATGAAACTGTGGAAACGATTTATTTTGGAGGCGGAACGCCTTCGGTATTGTCGATTTCGGAATTGCGATTTTTGATTGATGCAGTATATGAGAATTTCAATGTAGCAGAAAATCCAGAAATTACATTAGAAGCCAACCCAGATGATTTGTCTGAAGACCAAATAATCGAATTTTCGAAGAATCGAATCAATCGTCTCAGCATCGGCATCCAATCTTTTTTTGAAGAAGATTTGAAAATGATGAATCGGGCGCACAATGCAGAAGAAGCCAAGAAATCATTAGAAATCGCGACGCGATATTTCGACAACATTTCTATCGACCTGATTTATGGCATTCCAGGAATGACTAATGAAATGTGGAAACAGAATATTGAGACGGCGTTACGCTACAGCGTTCCACATATTTCAAGCTATGCGTTGACAGTAGAGCCAAAAACAGCCCTGAAAAAACTAATCCAAACCGGAAAAATCTCGGAACCAAAAGACGACGTTGCTCAAGAGCATTTTATGATTTTGGTTGACACGCTTCAAGAGAACGGTTTTATCCATTATGAATTGTCTAATTTTGGAAAGGAAAATTATTTTTCTAAAAATAACTCGGCCTATTGGCTGGGAAAAAAGTACATCGGCATCGGACCTTCGGCCCATAGTTATGACGGCATTTCCAGAAGCTGGAATATGGCAAACAATGCGTTGTATCTAAAAGAAATAGAAGCGAATAATCTGCCGAATGAAATCGAGATTTTATCGCAAACAGACCGCTACAACGAGTATATTATGACAGGACTGCGCACGATTTGGGGCGTTTCGCTGGATCGGATTGAAAAAGAATTTGGAGAAAGCAAACTGCACTATCTGCAAAAGCAATCGGAGAAATTTCTTTCCGACGGACTGCTTTCTATTGAAAATAAAATCCTCAAGACGACTCCAAAAGGAAAGTTTTTGGCAGATGGAATTGCAAGTGATTTGTTTTTGATAAATTTGGATGATAATTAAAGGCAAGTCGGGTCCAATTCTTCAATAAGATGCTAAGCCTAGACCTAATGCAACAACCAAAATTTTGCTTTGAATGATAGCTAGAATCCAACATAAAGACCAAAATTTCGAAGTAGATTTATCAAAGCCGATAGATATTTCACTGCCGTTGACAAATACAGATGAAAATCCGATTGCTTGGTATATTGAAAAACCGGTAATCGAACCCGTTCGTTTCGGCCATTGGGTAGGAAAAGTTTCGGAAGGAAGTTCTTCCACGAATTTTAATAATATTTTCTTTAATCCGCACGGACACGGGACGCATACGGAATGTCTGGGGCATATTACCACAGAATTCTACAGTATCAATCAGCATTTGAAGACATTTTTCTTTACGGCTGAAGTCGTTTCGGTCGAGCCAGAAATCCGCGGCGAAGATTTAGTCATAACCAGAAGCCAAATTGAAAAAGCGTTGGACGGAAAACTTCCAGAAGCCATCGTTATCAGGACATTGCCGAATTTGCAAGAAAAGCGTTCTAAAAAATATTCCGATACCAATCCGCCTTATCTTGAAGAAAAAGCGGCGGTTTTTGTCCGAGAAAAAGGAATCAAGCATTTGCTGATTGATTTGCCAAGCGTCGACAAAGAAAAAGACCAAGGAAAATTGCTGGCACACAAAGCTTTTTGGAACGTAAAAAATACCCAAGAACTCAATGACGATGCCAGGCTGGATGCGACGATTACAGAATTAATTTTCGTTCGCGATGAGGTAGAAGACGGAAGTTATTTGCTCAATCTCCAGATTGCTTCTTTTGAAAATGATGCGAGCCCGAGCAAGCCAGTACTGTATAAAATATAAGATAAATGGATATACAAGCTTATTTTGAATACTGCCTTTCCAAAAAAGGAGTAACCGAACACTTTCCGTTTGATGAAGATACTTTGGTGTTTAAAATCGGAGGGAAAATGTTTGCGTTATCGTCTTTAAGCGGCTGGGAAAAAGGAACGCCGTCCATCAACTTAAAATGCGATCCGGAACGCGCAGAAGAGCTTCGTGCCGAGTTTGATGATATAAAACCAGGCTACCACATGAGCAAAGTGCATTGGAATACGGTTTCATTGAATGGCGATGTTTCTGATAAATTTGTGAGAGAATTGATTGACCATTCCTATGATTTGGTTTTCAAAAGCTTAACAAAGAAAATCCAAACCGAAATTATTGAATTAAAAAATTAGGTATTACTTTTGTTGTATAAAAAGTCTACCAATACAGTAACGTAACTGAAAGATGAAAGAACAAATAAAAAAATTTTTAAACGAAGAACAAGATCCTAAAGCGATTGAAAAAATCACTTCAAAACTGACAGATTTGCTCATGAAAAATGAGGAAATTGGTTATATTGGTGTTCAGAAAAAACCGGCTATCACTGTTTTTCCAGATAGTATTGTTCTGACGAATAAGAGAATCATTATCTGCAAGCCTAAGAATTTAGGATTGTCTATGGATTTTACAGATTATACGTGGGATGATATTGCTGGCACTTTTGTGAAAGAGAATATTCTAGGTTCTGAGTTTTCGTTTACGACTAAAACAGACCTGACGATTTCGATCGACTATATTCCTAAAACACAGGCTAGAAAGATTTATACGTTTGCCAAAGAGCAATTGGACATCTTAAAAAACGGCACGGCTCCAATAGCTGAATCTTTTGCCAATGAACCAAAGGTTGAAGCTTTCGAGGAAGAAACAATTATTCCTGAAACTTTCGCAGAAGTAGAAGAACCGGAGGTCATCGAAGAAATGGAAACCGAAGAAGTGACCGATTTTGCGGAAATAATTCCAGTTTCACAGTCGGGTTATCGCGATGAAAAGCAATATCCGGATGAAAAACCAGAAGCTACAAAAGAAAAGACGTTAGGCGAATTATCTCAAGATGAATTGTTTGAGAAATTACAGAATTATAAAAAACTGCTAGACAACGGACTCATTATGCAAGGCGAATATGATACTTTGAAAAAAGAAATCTTGAGCCATATGTAGTCTTTGAGTCGAAAGTCATAAAGTTAAAAAGTCGAAGAGCATCTGTTCTTCGACTTTTTTATTGATTGTATCTAATCTTTATGACTTTAAGACTTTAGTCTTTCTAACTAAAAAGTTCGCTTTTGTTTTTCTACGAAATTATGAGCTTGCAGTTCCAATAATTCTTTGGCTTTCTTGCGCTGCAGGTTAAACAGTTCTTTATCGGAAGCAATATCTTCATACACCTTGTCATGCATCTGAGCGCTAGTTTTTACAAGCAGTTCTCTTTGATATTTATCCTGATTGATTGTTGCTTTCAGGGCCGTTTCTAGATCTTCCAGCTTAAAGTCATATTCGCCTTTAGGAGACAATAATTTTGCAATAATCGGAGAGGTTTCGATTGCTAGAAACAACAGCATGATAAAGAAAGAAGGCAACCAAGGCAGTTTGTTCAAGGCGTTGATTCTTGCCATCAATCCATCGAATCCATCAATGATAGGCTGTGTTTCGGTTACTTTTTTGTCTTGATCGGCTTCGAGTTTTTTAGAAAGTTTTTCTGTTGCCGCAATTTTCGCCAGATTGTTTTTTCGTAAAGTATCGAGTTCTGTTTTTGCCAGATCGTGCTTTGCAATCTTTTCTTTGAAAACAGGTCCTTTTCCGAGTTTTTTAGTTCCGGCAGTTCCTTCGGCTTCGGCGATGTATGTTTCATACAACGTATTGACCTCTTTTTCTTTTTTTGCAATTTCAGATTTTAGGCTATCGACCGAAGCTTTGTTTTTCTCCAAATCGGATTTGAAATAATTGGTGACTTCTTTTTTGTTGTTGAGTGCCATGGCATTTTTTTCTTTCAACAATACCGTATCGATTTCCTTTTCAAAAATTTTAATCTCTAAAGGCTTTGAGATTACGATTGCAATGATTATCGCTAGAGCAATCCTGGGAGTCGCCTGTATAAATTCATTTGAAAAACTATCTCTTTTTCGGATAGTCGAAACGATAAAGCGGTCTAGGTTAAAGATAAGCAAGCCCCAGATCAGGCCAAAAAAGACAGAAGCATAAACGTTATCAAAAACGGTATAAAGCGCATAGCTGCTGGCAATAAACGCCATGACTGCCGTAAAAAAAACGGTTGCCCCGATTCCGGCATACTTGTTCTGTTCGCCATTGGAACAGCCTTCGATGATTTTTTTGTCCACTCCAGAGCAGACAATGAAGAAGTGTTTTAACATAATGATTGATGATTAGCATATTGAAACGTGTCCAATATGTGATTGATGATGATGTCTACAAAAGTAACGCCAAATTTTAAATAATGTTATAAAACGTTGATATGTTTTGGCTTAGAGATAAAAAAATCCGCTGATTTAGCGGATTTAGTTGGAAATTATAGTTCTCTATTTATAAGGTAATTAGCTTCCTGTTTTTATTTTTGGAGGCGTTGCCATTCCTGCTTTCTTTTGAAGCTTGCTTTGCACTTCAACCATCGTGATTGCCTCTCCGGGATATTTAGGTGTTTTTCCCATATCTTTCTTGTCGAAATAATCATTTGTATATAGGCGGAATTGATAAGGCTGCGGATGTTGTTGGCTTCGTGCATTTTTATGGACAAAACTTCCCGAGAAATGAACGATATCTGATCGGTCAAATTTGTTCAATTCGGTATTACTTACATAAGTGTCATTTAACCAAATCCCATATTTTTTAGAATCTTTAAAATCCTCAAATTCTTTTTGGGTAGGATTCTTCTTTACGTTGGCTTTAGGAACCCTTAACCATATTTCAAAACGTTTTTTGTCTTCTGGAGTCAATTCTTCATATACTTTGTCAAAGAGAATGTCTTTGCCCTCATAACCATTTTTGGTTCGTACCATTGTTCTGTACATAATAAACCTGACACCGGCAAAATAACTAGCTTCAGTAGCTTCGCTTGTTTGATCTTTATGCCAATGGCTAATAGGCTTGTTCATGTCGTTTTCATTGACTTGTTTTCCGTTAATCCAAACCTCGGGTTCTTTTTCTGAAGCAGTTGTTTTTAAGCATACAAGGAATATCAATCCAGCCAAGACTGGCAAGAACACTAATTTTTTGAGCAATGCTCTTGATTTTGATGTGGTTTTTGTCATCATAATTAATCGTTTTTTTGTTACTGAAAAATTCAAGTTACTGGCCAAGTAAAAGTTGCTGTTCCACGATGCCTTTTCTAAGAGCAGGTTTTGGTAGAATGGAACATTTTTATGAGATTTCACCACGTTTTCATCTGCAAGAAATTCGTGGTTGAGTTGTATCGCTTTTTTATAAAGAAGTAATAGAGGATTGAACCAGAATACTGTCTTTATGATTTCAATGAACAGGATATCATAGCTGTGTCTTTGCCTTACATGAGTCAATTCGTGAGTGTATAATTCTTCTTGTATGTTTCGGTTGTTATAATCATCGCCATTTATGAAAATATACTGCAGGAAAGTATGAGGTAGCGACTTTTCTTTTACCAATACTAATGTGGAATAGAAAAAAGAGACCGTCCTGTTTTTTCTCACTTTTGAAAGCAAGGCATGTATGTTTTTGCCAAACCTAACAATAAAGAAAATCGTTACCGCAGTATATAACCCCCAAAGTAATATTGGAATATAATTTACATCTTCTTGTTTGGTAATAGTTACAGTTTCATTTTTTGTCTGAATCGGATTTGGAAGAAGTAACGGTTTTGAAATGGATTCGACTGCTATTTCAATCGTTATGAAAGGAAGAGCAAAAGAAAACAATAGGCTGAATAAAAGATAAAATCTGTTGAAGGTATGCATCTTCTCCTTTTCTAGAAAAAGATGGTATAAGCCTAAGAGTAATGTCAAGCTTATGGTCGATTTGATTAAAAAGTCGATCATTTTTTCTTTTTTTGGATTTCTTTGTCGATAATCTTTTGAAGCTCTTCCAATTCAGTTTTAGTCAAATCGGTTTCCGTCGTAAAAAATGAGGCAAATTGTGAGGCTGAATTATTAAAGAAATTCTTGATCAAGCCGTTCACGTGTTTTGAGAAATAGTCTGTTTTTTTGACTAGCGGATAATATTCTCTTGAGTTGCCTATTTCAGTATATGTTACAAATTTTTTGTCAATCATTCTTTTCAACAGTGTAGCCACAGTTGTGGTTGCTGGTTTTGGCTTTGGATAGCATTCCAGTAAATCTTTCATGAAAGCCTTTTCAAGCTTCCACAGGTGTTGCATTAACTGTTCTTCTGAATTGGATAGTTGCATTTTTTATTGTTTTATTTCTGTTTCATTAAGTATAGCACGTTTTCATACTTTCTGATGCCTATAAGTTGGCCGCTTTCGTCATAAAATTTCCAAGTCGCCATTATAAAACCAGTGCATTTCATTTTCTGTCAAGACTTAGATACTGTTTTTATAAATTTCATTCTACGAAATTAGAATTGACTCTACAAATGTAGAAATAAAATTTAATTCTACAAGTGTAGAGCGATATTTTTTTTGAAATAAAAAAATCCGTTCGATAAGGAACGGATTTGTATGAATTTATTCGAAACGTAATGTCACCGGAAAATGATAAAGAGTTTTGACAGGTTTTCCTTTTTGATAACCAGGCTTCCATTTTGGCAATTTGCTCAAGACTCGTACTACTTCGTCAGCAACGCCATAGCCTGGATCTTTCAGGAGTTTAATATTGCTTAAAGTTCCGTCTCTTTCGACCACAAAAGTGACATTTATACGGATATTTTCCGTGATTCCTTCCGGAAAGCGAAAATTAGTATAGACAAATTGCCCAAACTTATTAATGCCTCCAGGGAATTCAGGAGATTGTTCTACGACATCGTATACGTCGTCAATACTTGGCTCCAGCTGGTTTGCATTTACTGTTGTGGTTTGCGCTTTACTTTCAATACTCAATAAGTTGAAGGTCAAAGCAAATACAATAAAAGCCTTTTTCATTATTTAACTTTAAAAAGCTCCACAAAATATTTATAAAACAACGGAATAGTTTCGATTCCCTTTAAGTAATTGAAAACTCCGAAATGTTCGTTAGGCGAGTGGATAGCATCGCTGTCTAAACCAAACCCCATCAAGATAGTCTTGCTCTTTAATTCTTTTTCAAACAATGCTACGATAGGAATACTTCCTCCAGAACGAACCGGAATCGGCTGTACTCCAAAGCTTTCATTATAGGCTTTGGCAGCGGCTTGGTAACCAATACTGTCAATTGGAGTGACATAGCCTTGTCCTCCATGATGCGGTTTTACTTTTACGGTAACGCCGCTTGGAGCAATGCTTTCAAAATGTTTTGTAAACAATTCTGTAATCTCATGCCAGTCTTGATTCGGAACTAAACGCATCGAGATTTTCGCATACGCTTTGCTTGCAATAACCGTTTTAGCGCCTTCACCCGTATAACCGCCCCAGATTCCGTTAACGTCTAAGGTTGGGCGGATAGAGTTTCTTTCGTTGGTAGTATAGCCTTTTTCGCCATAGATATCGTTTAGGTCTAAGGCCTTTTTGTAAGCTTCTAAAGAAAATGGTGCTTTCGCCATTTCAGCTCTTTCAGCATCAGAAAGTTCTTCTACTTTGTCGTAAAATCCTGGAATGGTGATATGGTTGTTTTCGTCATGAAGCGAAGCAATCATTTTGGCCAAAACGTTTATCGGGTTGGCAACAGCACCGCCATATAAGCCAGAATGCAAGTCGCGGTTCGGTCCCGTAACTTCCACTTCTACATAGCTTAGTCCGCGTAATCCTGTTGTGATTGACGGCTGTGTATTTGAGATCATTCCCGTATCAGAAATCAAGATGACATCATTTTTTAATTTCTCTTGGTTTCTTTCTACAAACCAGCTCAAGCTGGCAGAGCCGACTTCTTCTTCACCTTCGATCATGAATTTCACATTGCAAGGAAGGTTATTCGTTTGTACCATGTATTCCAAAGCCTTCACGTGCATGTACATCTGTCCTTTATCATCGCATGCTCCGCGGGCAAAGATAGCACCGTCAGGATGCAGGTCCGTTTTTTTGATTACAGGCTCAAAAGGAGGCGATGTCCACAAATCCAACGGATCTGGCGGCTGTACGTCATAATGTCCATAAACTAGAACCGTAGGCAGGTTTTTATCGATTATTTTCTCTCCATATACAATAGGATAGCCTGGAGTATCGCAAATTTCGACAAAATCACAGCCCGCTTTTTCTAAGCTTGCTTTAACAGCATTTGCTGTGTCAATAACATCTTGAGAATAGGCAGAATCAGCGCTGACAGATGGAATCTTCAGTAAATCAATAAGTTCGTTGAGGAAACGTTCTTTGTTTTTTTGAACGTAGTCTTTTATAGTATCCATGAATGGTAAATTGATATGTTGTCTGCCAAAAATACGAAAAAGAATATTTTAATTTTTTTTAATTTTTTATTTGAAAGTTCAAAACTATGACTATATTTGCACCTCGATTGAGACAATAGTCAAAATCAAAGGTCTACTGCGGGTATGGTGAAATTGGTAGACACGCCAGACTTAGGATCTGGTGCCGCAAGGTGTGTAGGTTCGAGTCCTATTACCCGCACTGAAAAGTCTCTCTTAGTCGAGGGACTTTTTTTTGGAATAAACTCTCCTTTCCAAATCTTATTAATTAACATTCCTAAGTAGTTTTAAAAATCAATTTCCTCTAAATTTACATTTCAATATAATTTTAGATGAGAAAAAAATCCTTTTTCATTTTGTTGGCAATCGGAAATATGCTAACAATTGAAGCGCAAGAAAACAAGCAAACTATGAATCCATTTTTTCAGGCCTACGCTACGCCATTTGAAGTTCCGCCTTTTGACAAGATAAAAAACGAGTACTTCAAGCCGGCCATTTTAGAAGGTATCAAAAGACATGAAGCCGAAATTAATACCATCGCCAATAATCCCGAAGCTCCAACTTTTGAGAATACGATTCTTGCCATGGAGAATGCTGGAGAACTATTGTCAAACGTAAATGTGGTCTTTTCGAATTTAAATGGCGCTAACACAAACGAAGAGCTCCAAAAAATAGCAAAAGAAGTTTCTCCTAATCTTGCTGCTCACAATGATAATATCTATTTAAATGAGAAATTATTTGCAAGAGTAAAAGCAATCTGGAACAAAAAAGAGTCGCTGAATCTAAACCTAGAACAGGCAAAAATTCTAGAGAATCTGCACAAAGCATTTGTCAGAAGTGGTGCTAATTTAGCCGATGCTGATAAAGACAAGCTTCGTAAAATAAATGCAGAACTTTCACTTACTTCTTTAAAATACGGACAAAATATTCTAGCAGAAACCAATAAATTTGAATTGGTAATTGATGATAAAAAAGATTTGGCAGGATTGCCGCAAGAGCTAATCAATGCAGCAGCAGAAGATGCTAAAACAAAAGGCAAAGAAGGGAAATGGGTTTTTACGCTTTCGAATTCTAGCGTGATGCCTTTTTTGCAATACAGTTCGAATAGAAAATTACGCCAGCAGATTTGGGAGGCCTATCAGACACGAGGCAATCATGATGATGAATTTGATAATAAGGAAAATGCGGTTAAGCTCGCCAATCTTCGAGGCGAAAAAGCTCGATTGTTAGGTTATAAGTCACATTCCGCATACGTGCTGGAAGAATCGATGGCCAAAACCCCTGAAAATGTAGCCAAGCTTCTGAATGATTTGTGGAAGCCGGCTTTGGCAATTGCCAAGACGGAAGCTGCAGATATCCAAAAAATGATGGACAAAGAAGGCATCAAGAGCAAAGTCAAGCCGTATGATTGGAGGTATTATACTGAAAAAATCAGAAAGCAGCGTTTTGATCTAGACGAACAAGAATTGAAACCTTATTTTAGTTTGGACAACGTCAGGAAAGGCGTTTTTCAAGTCACAGAAAAGCTATATGGCCTAAAATTCAAGCAACTCAATGATGTTCCAAAATACCATGAAGAAGTTACGACCTGGGAAGTAACGGAAGCTGACGGAACACATGTAGGGATTCTATACATGGATTTCTTCCCGAGAGCTTCCAAAAGAGGCGGTGCTTGGATGACATCCTACAGAAGCCAGAAAACAGTTGACGGTAAAAGAAAAGCTCCGGTAATTTCAATTGTCTGCAATTTTACAAAACCAACCGGCGATACGCCAGCATTGCTGACTTTTGATGAAGTAACGACTTTCTTCCATGAATTTGGACATGCATTGCACGGATTATTATCTAATGTAACCTATAAAAGCCTTTCGGGAACAAGCGTTCCGAGAGATTTTGTAGAACTGCCATCGCAGATTATGGAAAATTGGGCTGCCGAACCAGAAGTTTTGAAAATGTATGCCAAGCATTATAAAACGGGCGAAGTAATTCCTGATGCGCTAATCCAAAAGCTTCAAAAATCAGGAACTTTTGATCAAGGGTTTGCGACAGTAGAATATCTAGCAGCTTCGTTCCTGGATATGGATTATCATACGCAGACAGCGCCTATACAACTAGATGCTAATTCGTTTGAAAAGAATTCCATGAAAAAGATTGGCTTGATCGATGCGATTATTCCAAGATACAGAAGTACCTATTTCAGTCATATTTTTGCTGGCGGTTATTCTTCAGGATACTACAGCTATATTTGGTCAGGAGTCTTGGATACAGATGCTTTTGAAGCTTTCAAGACAACAAATCTTTTCAATCCAGAAAAAGCAAAATTATTCCGAAAAAATGTCCTTGAAAAAGGAGGTACAGAAGACCCGATGGTTTTGTATAAAAGATTCCGAGGTGCAGAGCCTAGCGTGGAACCGTTATTAAGAAAACGCGGTCTCGACAAAAAAGAAGAAACTTCTAAAAAGATTAAAGGTTAAAATAAAAGCCCTTGGGAAACCAAGGGCTTTTTTGTTTTATCCGTGATAAACACGAGAAGCAATAATTTTTCCGTTTTTGACGTCCAAAACTTCTGCAACGAGCATATCATCTTCGCCATCGACATTTCTTATGTATTCCATAAAAACCCTGTCGCCGTTGGCGGTTAGTGAAGTAACCTTATAATGTAAAGAGGGCAGGCGTTCAAAAGCATCTTGCCACCATTCGCGTAATGCTTGTTTTCCTTCTACAAAACCGTTTGTTTCTGGCTTTCTGATTTTCAGTTTCGGACTAAAATGTCTGGCTTCGTCATCATAAAGGCTTAAGAGCTGTTCTAGTTGATGTGAATTAAAAGCATCAAACCATTTGAAAGCTATAGATTGTAATGTTTCTGGTGTCATAAGTTTGTTTTGTGTACTACGCAAAGCTACAAAAGCAAAAATCCCGAAAGCTTATTTCTCGGGATTTTTTTATGTTTCAAACTTTGTAGAATTCGTTTGATTAAACGTTTTTCAAATTGATAATTTCTTGTTCGGTCAAAAATCTCCAATTTCCTCTTGGAAGATTCTTTTTTGTAAGTCCGGCAAAAGCAACGCGGTCAATTCTCAATACATCATAGCTGAAATGCTCAAAAATATGGCGTACTACTTTTACGTTAGCTGTGCGTAATTTTAATCCGATTTCGCTTTTAGGCTGATCGTCGATATAGCTGATTTCTTCAACACTTACGCGATGGCCTTCAATCGTAAGACCTTTTTGGATTTTCTCAAGATCTTCAAATTTCAAATTTTTGTCTAATGAAACTTGGTAGATTTTAGACGATTTTTGGTTCGGAATCGTGAATTTACGAATCATATCGGTATCATTCGTAAACAATAACAATCCTGTCGTGTTCTTGTCCATACGGCCCACAGGCGATAAGATCGATTTTGTGGCACCTTTCACCAATTCAGAAACATTTCTGTGCTCAAAACCTTCGTCTAATGCTGTCGTAAAGTTCTTTGGCTTGTTCAGTAAAATATATTCTTTTTTCTCTGGAGTCAAGATCGCTCCGTCAAAATTGACAACATCTGTAGGTTTTACAAGATATCCCATTTCAGTAACAGGAATCCCATTAACCTTTACATTGCCTGATTGGATATAGATATCGGCGTCACGACGGGAACATATTCCCGAGTTTGAGATGTATTTATTAAGACGTATTTCGTCTGCTGCTTTTTGTCTTTTTGGAGCTTGGTTCGCTTTTTTAACAGGCTTTTCAGGATTTGCACTGGCTGCTTTTGCTGGAGCAGGCTTATCTTTTTTAGGGCCTTGGGCTCTTTTTGGCAATGGTGGTTTTGATTTCCCAAAACTGCTTTTCCCTCCAGGTCGATTTGAGGCACTACGTCTGTTGCCTCCTTCATTCTTGTTCATTAGTGTCTAATTTGTGCAAAGATAGCGATTTGAACGTTAAATCGCTCAACTATTGGGAGATTAGATTTTTTCGGGACGGGCTGGTTCTGCTTCAGAAGCGGAAATCAGCAGAAATTGATAGCCAATAAGATTTTTTTTCCGTGCCATAAAACGGCAGGCTCAATCAATACGATGCAGAAAACTCCCGCAACAATAATAAATTTAAGAAGATTGTGGAGCTTTAAAAATTCTTCTCTTGTGTTCGATTTCCAAAGTTTCAACAAAAAGAAAATCAGCAACATGAGGCAGATATAAAAGTAAATGACCATATAGCCTACTTCATAGACATCAACTAAAATATAGACGGGAAGAATTGTTAGTAGGGTTAGTGCTGTAATGACTTTCTTTGAAATAGACTCTCCATAAACCACCGGAATAGTTTTGTAATCGCTTACAAAATCACCTTTCATGTTTTCCAAATCCTTGACCATTTCTCGGATAAGAATCAATAAAAACAGGAAGCTTGCATGTCCAAAAATAATTCCGATTTTCTGCCAATCGTATTCTTCGTATTGGCCTTTGAAAAAATAAAGAAGAATCCCGAAAAAAGGAAAAATAGCCAAGATGGAAGCGGTCAGGTTTCCGATAATCGGATATTTTTTGAGCTTGTGCGAATAAAACCAAATCAGGAAAATATACGCAGAATAAAAGATACTAACTCTCCAAGAAACAAAATAGGCTAGAAAAACTGCTAAAAAGTTCAGTCCGAAATAAACATAGAGCTTGGTCTTCTGGCTTACGAGTCGGTCCAACATTGATTTGTTTGGACGATTGATCAAGTCTTTTTGCGCATCATAGAAGTTATTGATGATGTAGCCTGAAGCAATACAAAAACTGGAAACCAAAACCAAGATAAAAAGATTGATGTCCAAAATAACATCCAAAGCCCGAGTGTTTTCTGGAGCTAAGATAAATATAGCAGAAAGGTATTGCGCTAAAACAATCACGGGAATATTATATCCGCGAACGACAGAAAACAAACTGATAATTTTCATTACTAGAAGCTTGTTCTTTCTGCTTAACATTTCTGATACAGGATTTTGGGTTTGAAGTAAAAAGTTTTATGCCTAGTTTATAACGGCAGACCTTTGACTTTATGATTTTTGATTAAGACTTTCGACTAAAACTGGTAGACAACCTCTAGTTTGTAATCTTTCAAAGATTCTTTAGCTTTTTCGTAATCATGCGTAAATCCAAGAATATAACCGCCACCGCCAGACCCGCAAAGTTTCAAGTAGTAGTCGTTTGAATCCAATCCTTTCTGCCAAACTCCATGAAATTGCTCAGGAATCATCGGCTTGAAATTGTTCAAGACCACTTTTGAAAGTTTTTTGGTGTTCGAAAGCAAAGATTTGATATCACCGTGAAGGAAATCGTCAATACTGGCATCGGTATATTTTACGAATTGGTTTTTCACCATAGCCCTGAATCCTTTGTCTTTCAGGCTTTCCATAAATATGCTTACCATTGGAGCAGTTTCTTTTACCATTCCAGAATCCAGCAAAAATACGGCTCCTTTTCCTTGAAGGCTTTGAGTAGGAATGCCTGTTGCTTCAATATTGTCGTGCGAATTAATCAATATAGGAATGCTCAAATAGCTGTTTAACGGATCCAATCCAGAGCTTGTTCCGTGGAAAAACGATTCCATTTTTGAAAAAATTTGCTTTAATTTCAATAATTTCTCACGAGTCAAGTTTTCAAGAACCGTGATTTTATTTTCGGCATATTGGTCGTAGATAGCCGCCACTAAGGCGCCGCTGCTTCCAATACCATAACCTTGCGGAATGCTGGAATCAAAGTACATTCCTGCTTCAACATTCAATTTTAGCAATTCAATATTAAAAGTCACCAATTCTGGATTTTCTTGTTGCATCGTTTCCAAATAAGCAACAAAACGTTTCAGGCTGGCGTTTGATTTTTGGGCTTCATCGGAAAGATTATTGTCAACTTTCAATCCACCGTTGAAAAAATTATAAGGAATGGACAAACCTCGGGAACCTTTGTTGATTGCGTGTTCGCCGAAGAGTAATATTTTGGAGTAAAATAATGGTCCTTTCATGTCGTGTCTGGAATTTTGTTAAAATTACAACTTTTTTGCGCCAAATCCAATTTCGTCGCAAATATATTGCGAGTTTTGGCAAAAGCCAACTAATTCATTCTTAATTAATTCTAAAACTTCTTCTCTAACGTTTTCGGGATATAAAACATGGACGTTGGCTCCAGCATCTAACGTAAAACATACCGGAATATTGGTCTCGTTCCTAAATTTCCAGATACGATTGATAATTTCCAGCGTATTTGGCTTCATCAAGATATAATACGGCATCGATGTCAGCATCATGGCATGTAAGGTCAAAGCCTCGCTTTCTACAATCTTGATGAATTCTTGAAGGTTTCCAGATTCGAGGATAGCTTTTATTTTGGAAAGATTCTCATGCGCCTGCTCAAATCGTCTTTCGGCATACGGATGATGGTGCATCAAATCATGACCGACTGTGCTCGAAACTTGTTTCTCGCCCTTGTCAACTAATAAAATAGTGTCTTGGTAGTTCTTGAAATTTTCATGAATTTTGCTTGGGAATTCTACTCCAAATAAATCAGAGCTTCCGTCAATTTCGTTGTGATTTCCCCAAACGACCACATTTCCTTTTACGCTTCTGCAGGCACTGCCAGAACCTAATCTTGCTAAAAATGAGGTTTTTTGAAAGAAATAATCCTCGGTCATTTCTGAATTGAGCTCTTTTTCAAGGCTCATCAAATTAACAGCCAAGGCGGCCATTCCAGACGCGGAAGAGGCAATTCCGGAGCTGTGCGGAAACGTATTTTCAGTATTTATTGTGAAATGATATTCTTTTAGGAAAGGAAGGTATTGTTCTATTCGTTCAAAAAATTTCTGAATTTTTGGCTTGAAATCTTCTTTCGGTTTCCCTTCAAACAATAAGTCAAACGAAAAAGTACCATCGGCTTGTTTTTTTTCAAAAGCCAACGAAGTCAAGGTCTTGCAGTTGTTTAATGTAAAACTGATGGAGGGATTGGCAGGGATCTGATGGTCTTTTTTACCCCAATATTTCACCAAAGCAATGTTGCTCGGAGCGCTCCATTTATAAAGTCCTTTTTCTGCTGAATGTGTATAGTTTGACGGAATAAAATCCTTTTCAGAAATCATAGTCATGAATTTGCGCAAAGATACTTTTTTTAGCCAAATAGCAGATTGGCATTAGGGCTAATCTGTGAAAATAACTTAATTTTGATAAAAAAAAGAAAGATGAATAAATACACACGAATTTTAGTTTTGGTCGTAACCTGTCTGGCTGTAGGCTATTTTTCAAGTCTTGTAACGCGTCCGGCTGTTGAAAGCTGGTTTCCGACGATTCAAAAACCAAGCTTTAATCCGCCAAACTGGCTTTTTGCACCTGTTTGGACAACGCTATATATCATGATGGGAATTGCCGGAGGCCTTGTTTGGCATGAAATCGATTCCTCAAGAAAAGAAGAAGTCAAAAAAGCAATGAAATTTTTTGCCATCCAATTAGCACTGAATGCCTTGTGGTCGTATTTGTTTTTCGGATTAAAAAACCCACTGTTGGCTTTAGTCGAGATTGTCTTGCTTTGGTTGATGATTTATGAAACGTATATAAAGTTCGTGAGAATCAATAAATTTTCAGGGTATTTATTTGTTCCTTATCTGCTTTGGGTAAGTTTTGCGACGGTTTTGAATGCGAGTATTTGGTGGCTGAATCAGTAATCTAAATTGAATTGGCAACGATAAAGCCGCTTGTCCAA
Source organism: Flavobacterium sp. N2550 (assembly GCF_025947265.1). Classification (NCBI taxonomy): domain Bacteria; kingdom Pseudomonadati; phylum Bacteroidota; class Flavobacteriia; order Flavobacteriales; family Flavobacteriaceae; genus Flavobacterium; species Flavobacterium sp. N2550. The sequence continues at coordinate 1,268,313 of NZ_CP110007.1, forward strand.
GCATTTTGGAAATTAAACCCGCCTGTAATCGCATCGATATTCGTGATTTCTCCAGCGAAATAAAGATTTTGATGGATTTTACTTTCCATCGTCTTAAAATTAATTTCTTTTAGGTCGATGCCTCCAGCAGTTACAAATTCTTCTTTAAAGGTGCTTTTTCCATTGACTTGGAATTGCGCGTTTGTAAGTTGGTTTGTTAGATTTTGCAGTTGATTTTTAGATAAATCGGCCCATTTTGTTTCTTCGGAAATTCCTGAGGCCAAAACCAAACTTTCCCATAAACGATTCGGAAACTCAAAAGGTGATTTCTTTGAAACTGTTTTTTTGGAATGTTCTTGTTTTAAATCTTTCAGGATAATTTCTGCATCTTCAGCATCAATATCATTCAACCAGTTGACGAAAATGGTAAACTGGTAATTTTTCTCAAACAAGATTCGGGCACCCCAAGCGGATAATTTTAAGATTGCAGGACCGCTCATTCCCCAATGCGTGACTAATAATGGTCCGGTTGAAGTCAATTTAGTGTCTTTGACTTTTACGGAAACTTGTGCCGAAACGCCTGGCAATTCTTTGATGCGAGGATCTTTGATGTTAAACGTAAATAGAGATGGTACCGGACTTACGACGGAATGTCCAAATTCTTGGAGCATTTCCCACATTTTCGGATTGCTTCCTGTAGCCAAAACTAATTTTTCGCAGAGGTATTTTTCGTTCTGGGTTTCGACTTTCCAAAAATTTCCATCAGGAGTTTCGGATTTATAAATAGATTGCACGCTTTGTCCAGTCAAGACTTGAATGCCTAATTTTTTTGTGGCTGTCGTAAAACAATCAATAATGGTCTGAGACGAATTGGAAACGGGAAACATGCGTCCGTCGTCTTCAATTTTTAACTCGACACTATGTCTTTCAAACCATTCAATCGTATCGCCAGAACAAAACTGATGAAACGGACCGCGAAGCTCTTTTTCGCCGCGGGGATAAAACTTTACCAATTCGTTAGGTTCAAAACAAGCATGTGTCACATTACATCTTCCTCCGCCAGAAATCCTGACTTTTGTCAACACTTCCTTGCCGCGTTCTAGTATGGCAATCTTTAATTTCGGATTCTTTTCTGCACAGTTTATAGCCGTAAAAAAACCTCCGGCTCCGCCGCCTACGATGATTATGTCAAAATTTTGGCTCATATTCTTTCTGGGAAATCCGTGATGATTCCGTCAATGTTATAGGTTTTTATTCTCTCGATATCTTCAGTTTCATTGATGGTCCAAGTATATATCTTGAAACCTTGCTCTTGCGTTTTTTGTACGTTTTCTTCTGTCAAAAGGCTAAAGTGTGGATGGATGGCTTTGGCAGAAAACGCTGTCGCCCATTCTAAAGCTTGTGTCACGCTGGCTTGAGATAAAACGCCTAGATGAATTTTTGGATTGATGAGATACATCATTTCTAATTCTTCTCTTTGGAAGCTGGAAACGATAAAATCTTCGTATTTGTACTCTTTTTCGAGAATATATTTTTCAATAAGGTGTGAAACGGGTTTAGCTGTGTGGCGACCTTTCAATTCAATATTAATCAGGCATTTTTTACCGACTAATTCCAAAACTTCTTCTAAAGTAGGCACTTCAATATGGTCGTTAATACGTAACGCTTTTATCTCAGAAAGGGTTAACTCTGATACGGTTCCAGAGCCATTTGTAGTCCTGTCGACAGTGAAATCATGGATAGCGATAAGCTCGCCGGTCTTGCAGACATGAACGTCCAATTCAATTCCATCAACATTCAGATCTAATGCTTTTTGGAAAGAAGGAAGCGTGTTTTCAGGCTCATGGCCTTTGGCACCGCGATGTCCGATGTTGAGTGTTTTTTTCAAGAGCCGGTTTTATTTGGTAAAAGTAACGCTTTTGGAAATGTTGGGCAAAGTTTAAGGATGGATTGCCATGGTCTAAAATAAAAATGCCCAGCAAAATTTGCTGGGCATTTTTATTATTTGAGAAGTTCGTTTGTCCTGCGGATGGCTTCGGCATCTTTATAATCCAGCCAAGCCTGACCCTTGCGTTTCCGCATCCAGTTATCATAGTAGCGTATGACGGCTACATTTGCTAAGCCTTTTAGCAAATTGCTCGGTCTTCCTGCCAATGAACGCAAACTTAGCGAAAATCCTGGCGTTAGATATTTCATGTAATGCCACCAACCTTCGGGCATATAAAGCATTTCGCCGTGCTGCAGATTCGTGATGTAAGGCTTTACCATCTTGAGTGCCGGAAATTTCTCGAAATCAGGATTGTCAAAGTCGATATCTTCATTGCAGATCCATGAATAGGGCAGGCGGTACATGTATTTTGTTTCTTTTGGATCTACGAGTACGCACTGTTTTTTTCCTTCGAAATGGATATGAAAAATATTCGGGAAATCAATATCATAATGCATGAAAACTTTGGCATTCTCGCCTCCAAAAAACACTAATGGCAAGCTTTTTATCAATCGGAGTCCCAATTGTGGCCATTTCATATCGTCTTTCATTGAAGGAACGTCTTTCATCAGGTTGTATAGAAAAATACGCAAATCAGTCGGACCTTTTTCAAGAATATCGATATACTCTGACATAGTCATCGTGAAATCGGGCTCGTTTACTTTTTTGGTATAATCCGTCTTTCGGCTATCGTACAGTGGAACTGTCTTATCTCCGGCAACCTCTCTCAAGAATTTGAAATTCCACTTAGAAAAAGCGGGCCAATCTTCAATCTGATTTGTGATTACTACAGGTTTTTGAGGCTTATAATAGTTTTCGATAAACTCTTTTTTGGTAAGTCTTTCAACCCTTTCTATTTCTATATATTCAAAGGCCATATCTAAAAATGCTAAGTTATTTTACGGAGATACTAAATTAGCATTTTTAAACATTCTAAATAATAATTAACGCTTTTTTATTTAACCAAAATATAATATTGCCAAGGTTTGAAATTGAACTTCTGGTCTTTTGCCAAAGTTACCTTTTCGCCTGTCATGTAATTGGTATAAGTTCCTTCAACTGGAGCTGTGAATTCTTGGTCTTTTTTAGATAAATTGCCTATGAAGAACACTTTTTCATTTTCTTTTCCTCTTTCAAAAGCAAGAATATTGGTGTCTGCAGAAGTCGCCAAACGCTTGTATGAAGCGGCATTTTTTCCTCCGTTCAGCGCAATGTTGCTGTTTTTTAAAGCACCTAATTTTTCGTAGATAGAAAACATTTTTGCTTTTGCTTTCGGAATTGAGTCTTTTTCGAAGAATTTCAACCTGCGTTTCAGGTCATATTCTTGGCCTGTGTAGATCAAAGGCATTCCAGGCAGCAGATAGGTCAAAGCGGTAAAAGCTTCTACGCCGTCTCCCATTCTTTGGTATTCGGTTCCGTTCCAAGAATTTTCATCGTGATTGGATGTAAAGTTCATGAAGAAGTCGTTTTTCTCGTATTCTTTGCCAATTTTCGCAATTACGTTATCTAAATCTTTTACGGTTTTTGTGCCTTTGTTGATATCGTTCATTACGTGATGCGCTTCCCAACCATAACCCATATCAAAAAGGCCGTCTTTTAGAAGATAATTTTTGTTAGATTCCATCAGCATGAAAACAGGTTTTACCTTTTTTAATTCTGGAATTGTTTTTTGCCAAAATTCGGCTGGCACATTATCAGCAACATCACAACGGAAACCGTCGATATTTTCTTGCTTCACCCAATATAGCATTTCGTTTTTCATGGCTTCATGCAGACCTTGGTTAGCATAATCTAAATGAGCTACATCGGTCCAGCCCCACGATTTTCCTGTTTCTGGATTTAGCGGATCGGTCACTTCGCCTTTGGCGTTCTTATGGTAATACTCAGGATGTTCGGTAATCCACTTGTGGTCCCATCCAGTGTGGTTGGCCACCCAGTCCAAAATAACATACATACCATTTTCATGGGCTGTTTTTACCAGATTTCTGAAATCTTCTTTGGTCCCATAATCAGGATTTATAGCTGTATAATCAGAAATTGCGTAAGCGCTCCCTAAATATTTTGCTTTTTCTTTCGGGTCTTTGATGTCTTCGATGGAAAGATCTCCAGTGGCTTTCCTATTTTTCATAGAAATAGGATAAATGGGCATCAACCAGATGACTTTTACACCTAATTTTTTTAGTTCAGGGATGTCTTTAGTGAAAGCATTAAACGTCCCTTCTGGAGAATATTGGCGAATGTTGGCTTCATAAATAACGGCATTTTCAGCAGTCGCATCGGTTATTGGAGCGATAGTTTCTGTTTTTTCAGCTGTTGTTTCTTCCGCTTTTTTGTCGTCTTTACAGCTGATGAAAGCTAGCGTCAGCGCTAAAAAGAATATTCTTTTCATAAGTATGTTTTTAAAATTAATTTAATTCTAAGATCAAGACCGATTTTCCGTCTAAAGAAATCTCATTCTTTATATCGATTGATTTTCCTGTCAAAATATCTTTTCCAGAAGTGAAATTTTTGATATTTTCTTGGAAACGTTTTGTCTTGAATGTTTTGGTTTCCACAGTATTATTGATGACCACCATTACAGTTTCTTTGTCGTCATATCTGAAATACACATATATGTTGTCTTCTGGGATATAGTGCGTCATTTTTCCAGTGTGGATAACGGTTTTGTTCTTTCTCCATTGGAATAATTTTGAAGTAAAATTAAAGAACTTGTTCTGCTCTTCTGTTCTTCCGGATTTGGTAAACGCATTGTTTTTATCGCCATTCCAGCCACCTGGGAAATCTTGTCGGATGTCTGCATCGCCTTTTCCTTTGTCGCCAGCCATGCCAATTTCAGAGCCGTAATACGTCTGCGGAATTCCACGAACAGTAGCAATCAAGGCCATGGCCATCTGGTATTTCTTGAAATCGTTTTTATAGATTTGGTTGAATCTTCCAGTGTCGTGATTTTCAACAAATGTCAACAGATTATTTGTGTTTGCATACAAGAAATCATTAGCAAAATTGTCATACACTTTAATCATACCGTCGTTCCAAGAAGCTTTGTCTTCGTTGAAAACACTTCCGAAAGCATCGTGCAGCGTAAAATCCATGACGCTTGGCAGATAAGAATTGTAACTTTGGATAGCGCTTATCGGACTGTCTTTTTGCCAATAGGACATCTGGGCTTGGTCATGCATCCAGACTTCGCCAACAATGTTGAAATAAGGATATTCGTCGGTGATAGCTTTGGTCCATTTTGCAATTCCGACTTTATCGTTATACGAATATGTATCAACTCTAAAACCGTCTAAATCGGCATATTCGATCCACCAGATCGCGTTTTGAATTAGATAATTTAAGACTAACGGATTTGACTGATTTAGATCGGGCATTGACGGAACAAACCAACCGTCCATGCAATTTTTAGCATCTATAGCCGAAGCATTGGTGTCGAATTGTGTCGTCATTCGATAGTTCGACTGAGAAAATCCTGGAAATTGATGTACCCAGTCATAAGTCGGCAAGTCTTTATACATCCAATGTTCGGCGCCCCAATGGTTTGTTACATAATCTTTGATGAGTTTCATGTTTCGCTTTTTCAATTCTGCCGAAAGGCGAGCATAATCTTCATTCGTTCCATAACGAGGGTCAATTCTATAGACATCGGATTGTCCATAGGTATGATATGAATGGACTTTGTCGTTGTCTTCGCAAAGCGGCGTGCTCCAAAGTGCTGTGACTCCTAATTCTTCCAGATAGTCTAGATGTTTTATGATTCCTTCGATATCTCCGCCATGACGCCCTCCAGGAGTATTTCTGTCGGCTTTTTCGTTAAGCGATTTGTCGGTGTCGTTATTTGGATTTCCATTGGCAAAGCGATCCGGCATGATCAAGTAGATCATATCAGATGAGTCAAAACTTTTGCGTTGTGCCGAATTTGGACGTCTTGCTTTCAGCGTGTATTTTTTTGTAAAAGCCACCTTGTTTTTGTTCTTGAAAGAAAAGACAAAATCAGAAGCAGGAGTATTTTTTGTGTCGATTGTGATGAAAATGTAGTTAGGATTTTTAGTTTTTACCACGTTTTTGATTACTACGTTATTGGAAACGGAGGCTTCGTATTGCGCGATGTTTTTTCCGTAGAACATAATCTGAAGCTCAGGATTATGCATTCCGGCATACCAAAAAGGAGGTTCCATTTTATCGATTTGAGCGAAGGCAGAAACAGATAAAAACAGTACCAGCAGGCTTAGGTTTTTTTTGAAGTTCATACTTTTTTATTTAAAAAACCCTTTCAGAGTCTGAAACTCTGAAAGGGTGGGTGGTGATTATTTATACGGTAACTAAAGTATTCGGTTGTACCAAGACCGCTTTTCCGTTGACATAAACGGTAAGTTCTTGGCTTCCTTCTAACGTAAATTTAGTTTCGTTCGCATTGACAAAAACTTGCAATATCTGGTTTCTGAAATTGATTTTAAACGAATAGCCTTGCCATTGTTCTGGTATTTTTGGCTCGAAATGCAATGTGTCGTTTTTGACACGCATTCCTCCGAAACCTTCGACAATGCTCATCCACGTTCCGGCCATGCTTGTGATGTGACAGCCTTCTTCGACTTCTTTGTTGTAATCGTCTAAATCCAAACGCGAAGTTCTCAAGTAGAAGGTGTAGGCTTGCTCCATTCTGCCCAAATTGGCAGCTTGAATCGAGTGAACGCATGGTGAAAGCGAAGATTCATGTACCGTAAATGGCTCATAAAAATCAAAATGTTTTTCCAATTGTTCTTTTGAGAAGTGATCTTCAAAAAAGTAAAAACCTTGCAATACGTCAGCTTGCTTGATGTATGGCGAACGAAGGATTCGGTCCCACGACCATTTTTGATTGATTGGTCTTTGGCTTTTATCCAAATCGTGAACTTTTACGAGTTCTTTATCCAAAAAGCCGTCCTGTTGCAAATAAACATCGTGTTCTTCTGAAAAAGGAAGGTACATTTTGTCTGCTACTTTTTTCCAATGAACTATTTCGGCAGCATCTAGATTTACTTTCGAAAGGATTCTGGAATAGTCGGAAGCATATTCTTTTTCTACTTTTTCAATCTGTTCGATGGTATAATTGATGCACCATTTGGCAAGATAGTTCGTGTAGAAATTGTTATTGACGTTGTTTTCGTATTCGTTTGGTCCTGTAACACCAAGGATAACAAATTGGTCTTTATGTGTTGAAAAAGTCGCTCTTTGGTGCCAGAAGCGGGCAATAGCAATCAAAACTTCCAATCCTTTTTCCGGAATGTAGCTGTAATCTCCAGTAAATCTGAAATAGTTGAAAATAGCAAAAGCAATCGCGCCATTTCTGTGGATTTCTTCAAAGGTAATTTCCCATTCGTTGTGGCATTCTTCACCATTCATGGTTACCATCGGATATAGAGCAGCACCGTTGGTAAAGCCTAATTTTTCAGCATTTTCAATCGCTTTGTCCAATTGGTTGTATCGGTACGTCAGCAGATTTCGAGCAACCTGCTGGTCTTTGGTCGCCATATAAAACGGGATACAATAGGCTTCAGTATCCCAATAGGTGGAACCGCCGTATTTCTCTCCTGTAAAGCCTTTCGGTCCTATATTTAGGCGGGAATCTTTGCCTAAGTACGTTTGGTTTAATTGGAAAATATTAAAACGGATGCCTTGTTGTGCTTTTACATCGCCGTCGATGGTAATGTCTGACATTTCCCAGATTTTTGACCAGGCTTCAATCTGTTCTTGCAATAACGCTTCATAGCCTTTTGCTTTAGCGGCAGCAATTACTTTAGTGGCAGCAGAAATTAATTCTGATTTTTCATGGTTTAAGGAAACGGTATATCCTCCAAATTTCTGAATGGATGATTTTTGGCCGCTAGCAACTTCCACTTCATAGGCAAACTGAATTTTATCCGCTGAAGCATCTACTTTTACAGGAGAACTATTTAAATTTTTATGATTTAAAAAAATGCTGTTCGACATGTAGGTCGCCACATTAAAATGCGTCTTGAATGTTCTGGCAACAACAAATGCTTCATTATCAGAATGTTTTGTTTCTAACGGTTCCCAGAATTTTTCTTCCCAGTTCGCATCTTCATTTTTGACGCCGGCATCAATGTAAGGCTTGTAGACAATTTTGGCATCTTTGTTCAACGGCGTGATTTCATAATTAATGACGCCTAATTCATCAGAATCCAAAGAAAGAAAACGGCGCACGTCTACTTTTATTTCTGTTCCGTTTTTTAAGGTGGCTTCAAAAGAACGGTGATACCAGCCTTCTTTCATGTTTAATTCGCGCTCGAAATTTTTAACTTCAAGGCAAGTATTTAGGTCGAAATCTTCTCCATTAATTTCAATTTCAATTCCGATCCAGTTTGGAGCGTTCAATACTTTTGCGAAATATTCCGGATAGCCATTTTTCCACCAGCCTACTTTTGTCTTGTCTGGATAATAGATCCCGGCAATATAGCTTCCTTGGAAAGTCTCGCCGGAATAATTTTCTTCGAAATTGGCGCGTTGGCCCATAGCGCCGTTTCCGATGCTGAATAAACTTTCTGATGATTTTACTCTTTCGGCATCAAATCCTTCTTCTATGACGGACCAATTATTTGGTACTATATAATCTTGGTTCATTTTATTTATTCACTAAAGTTTCTATGAAATTTGTTTCTATGTGCGCAAAATCAGGGAAGATATATGCAGCTTCATGCAGGATGTTAGCATCTCCAATTCCTACGCTTGTCATGTGCGCAATATTTGCGGCTTGAATTCCGGCTACTGAATCTTCAAAAACAATAGCATTTTCCGGCGCCATATTCAATAAAGCTGCGGCTCTTAAGAAAACCTCAGGGTCGGGCTTAGCATTTGAGACATCGTTGCCGTCTACAATAACGTCAAAATAGTGGATGATTCCGGTTTTTTCTAGAATAGGCCTTGCATTTTTACTTGCCGAGCCTAAAGCTATCAGCTGCTTATTCTCTTTTAGATAATGAAGGACGGGCACCACTCCTATTAGAATTTCGCTTTCGTCCATATCTACTAAATAAGAGAGATAGTCTTCGTTTTTTTCCACAAGCCATTTGTCTTTATTCTCTTGGCTGGCTTCGATTTTTCCTAATTCAAGGATAAGATCTAAGGAACGGACTCGGCTCACGCCTTTTAGTCCTTCGTTATGTTCTGGTGTAAATTCGATTCCGAGCTGGTTTGCAATTTTCTGCCAAGCCAGATAGTGGTATTTGGCGGTGTCGACGATTACTCCGTCAAGATCGAATATGAATGCTTTTGTTTTCAAGGTATTATAATTTTACGGTGTCGTCTTCATCTTTTACGCGGAAGGCAAATAAGGCCGCAATGATAAAGGCAACTCCACTGGTTACGATGGCGTAGATAGGGTTTCCACCATAAATGTATTTAACGATAGGACCGCCAATGATGGCGTTGATGATTTGAGGAACTACAATAAAGAAATTGAAAATTCCCATGTAGACGCCCATTTTTTTGGCCGGAATAGAGCCCGAAAGAATAGCATAAGGCATGGCCAAAATGCTGGCCCAAGCGATTCCGACACCAATCATTGAAACAATCAACCAATTAGGACTCGGAACAAAATAGACTGAAATCAGTCCGATTCCTCCTACGATTAATGAAAAAGCATGTGTAGATTTTCGTCCAATCTTTTTCGCAATTGCTGGCAAAAAGAAGGCGAAGACAGCAGAAACGGCATTGTAGACTCCAAAGATGATTCCGACCCAATCGCCAGCTTCTTGGTAGGTTTTGCTGTGCGTGTCTTCGAGCGGAAGGTTATAGACATGATGCGCTATGGCTGGAGTGGTAAAAACCCACATTCCAAATAAGGCAAACCACGAAAAGAATTGCACCCAACCTAATTGTCTCATGGTTTGAGGCATGTTCCTGAAGTCTTCAAAAATATTCAGCAGACTGGCTTTTTCTTCTTTTTCATGGACAATTCCTTCGGCTTTGTCAAAAGCTTCTAGTTCTTCGGGAGAGTACTCTTTAGTTGTAGAAACAGTCAATAATACAGCTCCGACCAAAACAAAAGCTCCAATAATAAAGGACAAAATAAGATGGTACGGGACTTCACCAGGATTAGCTTCACTAGAAACACCAAACCAGTTGCTCAATGCGTATGGAAGCCAAGAACCAATGACTGCGCCAAAACCAATTAAAGCTGTTTGAACACTAAATCCTAACGTTCTTTGATCGGCAGGAAGCAGGTCGGCTACTAAAGCTCGGAAAGGTTCCATTGCAATATTAAATGAAGCATCCATGATCATTAGCATTCCGGCACCGACCCAAAGAGCAGGCATGAAAGCGGTAAGCATAGCAGATTGCGGCATCAGGATTAATCCTATAGCTGCCAAAATTGATCCAATTAAAAAGTAAGGTTTTCTTCTGCCGAAACGCGTCCAAGTTCTGTCGCTATAATGTCCGATAATCGGCTGGACAATCAGTCCCATCAAAGGGGCTACAATCCAAAACCACGATAGACTGTGTACGTCGGCTCCGAAGATCTGCAGAATTCTACTGGCATTTGCATTTTGCAAGGCAAACCCCATTTGTATTCCCAAATATCCAAAACTCATGTTCCAGATATCGAAGAAACTTAATTTACGCTTTTTCATTATCGTAATTTGTTGATTTATATACGATAAGCGTTATTGCTTATCAAGACTTAATCTTTCGTTCGAAGTAAAAATATAAGCGTTGATAATTGATACAAATATATAATTTTTTTATGCCTAAAATTAATTTTCAGATATTTAACAATTGGCAGAAATGAAAAATACGGTTTTTATTTATTTGATTTTCAGTTTGTTAATATGAACTACAACGATGGCGTAGATTCTCTCAAAACCAAGTGAGTTTCTATAACTTCTGTTTTGTAATGCTCGTCTTCTTCCTCTTCAGATTCTAGCCTTTCGATAAGCATTTTGGCTGCTTTTCCACCCATTTTTATTCCGTTTTGGCTTACCGTGGTAATGCTTGGCGATGAATATTTCGAAATAATACCATCTGTGAATCCGATAACCGATATGTCGTCTGGCACTTTTAGATTTATTTTTTTGGCTGCCTTGATAGCCGTTACGGCGAATAATTCGTTTACGGCAAATACAGCGTCGATTTCATTATTAGCGATCAGTTCTTCTATCTGATGATCGCAGATGTCGATATCTTCGATTTTGAGAATTAATTTAGGATCGACAACTATATTGTTTGTCTTTAACGCTTTGATGTATCCGTCAGTCCTTAATTTTCCTACACTCACATAATCTACTGTAGTAATCAATGCTATTTTTTTGAATCCTTTATCTATTAAGTTTTGTACTGCTTCATAAGCGGCCAGATTATCATCTATAATAACTTTGTCGCACAAGATATCATTGGTCACGCGGTCAAACATAACAACGGGCATTCCTTGGTTGATGACTTCGGTAATATGATGGAAGTCTTTTTTGTGTTGGGTTTCTTTAGAAAGCGACATGATAAATCCATCGATGCTGCCGTTCGCCAACATTTCCATATTGATGACTTCTTTGTCAAAAGATTCATCAGATAAGGTTACGATAACATTATAACCATGTTCGTTGGCAACATGCTCGATACCGCTAATTACGGTGGCAAAAAAGTGATGGACAATCTCAGGAATAATGATGCCGATTGTCTTTGTTTTTTTGTTCTTTAAGCTTAAGGCAATCAGGTTAGGTTTGTAGTTGTATAATTTGGCAAAAGCCTGCACTTTTTGACGCGTATCTTCGCTGATTTCGGGGCTGTCTCTGAGGGATTTTGAGACAGTAGAAATAGAGACATCTAACTCTTTGGCAATTTGCTTTAGCGTGACTTTTCTTCGCATGGTATTTAATATCAAGTAAATATTTCTGAATAAAGATAAATTTAATTTTTATTAATAGCGATTTTTAGCCGAAAAATCTACGCATTCAATAAAGTTTTCAACACGCAAACGTTTTCGGTAGGTGCTTTTACGAAAACGATTTTTTTCTCTTAAATATTTACATAAATTTAACATTCGAAGTAAAAATATAAGGTAAACAAACTCAATTTTAACCTAAACAAAATGTATGAAAACAATTTATAAAAAGTTGTTGCTTTTAGTACTGCTGCTTCCGTTTAGTGTGCTGGCACAGAACACATTAAATGGTAATGTCAGGGATGAAGTTTCAGGATTGCCGTTGCCGGGAGTCAGTGTAACTGTCCAAGGCGGAACGAACGGAGCTACAACAGATTTTGACGGAAATTTCACGCTTTCAGGAGTGAAGGCTGGGGACGTAATTTCTTTCTCTTTTTTAGGATACAAATCCACTACTATTACCTATTCTTCACAAAACACTATTAGTGTTGTTTTGCAAGAAGATGCTTCACAATTGGATGAGGTTGTAGTTGTAGGATATGGATCTGTTAAGAAGAAAGATGCTACAGGTGCTGTAGAAGTAATTTCTTCAAAAGATTTTAACCGCGGGTTGAATGCAACTGCAGAAAATCTACTAAACGGTAGAGTTGCTGGTTTGACTATTTCAACAGGCGGTGCACCGGGTTCGGGCTCTACAATCAGAATTCGTGGAGGATCTTCATTGAATGCTAAAAATGACCCATTAATTGTAATTGACGGTCTTCCTCTTGACAATGAAGATAGTGGTGGAGCAACGAGCAAGCTTTCTTCAATTAACCCAAATGATATTGAATCTTTCTCTATCTTAAAAGATGCTTCTGCTACCGCAATCTACGGTTCTCGTGCCTCTAATGGGGTTATCATTATTACGACTAAAAAAGGTAGTCAAGGTGAAATGCAAGTATCTTTCAACTCAGTGACAACTGTAAATACGTTAGCCAAAAAAGTTGATGTTTTGTCGGCTGACCAATTTAGAGCGTTAGTAAATCAAGTTGGAAATCCAACACAGATTGGTTTGCTAGGGACTGCTAATACCGATTGGCAAGATGAGATTTTCCAAACAAGCATGTCGGTAGACAACAACCTTTCTATCCGAGGAAACTTGTTTGGCGTAATGCCAGCTAGGTTATCTATTGGTTATACTTCAATTCCGGGTTTATTAAGAACAGGAGAATTTAAAAGAACAACGACTTCGATAGCGTTAAACCCTTCTTTCTTTGACAATCATTTAAAAATTAATTTGAATGCCAATATTTCTTGGCAAGATAACCGCTTTGCAGAAGAAGGAGCCATCGGAAATGCGTTAAGTTTCGATCCTACACAATCGGTTTATGATCCTACTTCTTATTTTGGAGGCTATTTCGAATGGCTTGAACCAGATGGAGATAGAGTTGTGACAGGTGCACAACAAAATCCAGTGTCTTTATTAAACCAAAGAAGAAACGTTACAGACAACCGTAAAATGTATGGTAATTTCCAAGTAGATTATAAACTACATTTCTTTGAAGATATCAGGGCTGTCGTAAATGTTGGTTTCGACAAACAGGATGGTAACGGAACAAATACGTTGGCGCCTTTCAGCCCGGCAGGTTTCCAAACAGGAAGTTATAGTGGTGGAACTTACCAAAATTTTGGTTCTCATACCTACTTTAATGAGAACAAAGAGAATAAATTATTAGATGCTTATTTAGTATATACTAAAGAAATTGGCAAATTCAATTTAGATGTTACAGGGGGTTACTCGTACCAAAACTTCAAATGGGTTGGTTTCTCTACAGGAAACGTGTACGATCCAAATGCGCAACCTGACGTATTCACAAGACCAACCGTAAACTTACAGTCTTATTTCGGAAGAATGAACTTAGGATACGATGATAAATACTTATTGACGCTTAACTATAGAAGAGACGGAACGTCTAGATTTTCTAAAGAAAACAGATGGGGTAACTTCCCTGGAGCAGCATTTGCTTGGAAAATCTCTCAAGAAAGTTTCTTGAAAGACGTAAGCGTTATCTCTGACTTGAAATTAAGGTTAGGTTGGGGTATTACAGGACAACAAGACATTAATGATGGTTTCGCTTATATTGAAAGATATACAACAGGAACTACGCAGGCACAATATCAGTTTGGAAACGTTTTCGTTCCAGTAGGAAGACCTGAAGGTTATAACAAAGGTTTGAAATGGGAAGAAACTGAAACCAGAAACATTGGTATCGATTATGGCTTTTTCAACAACAGCCTAAGAGGTTCTTTGGATTTGTACGAAAAGAAATCAACAGACCTTCTGGCAAGAGTTCCTTTTCCTGATGGTGCCAACTTGGCCAACGAAGGATTCAGAAATTATGGAGACTTTACTACAAAAGGTATCGAATTTAGTGTAAGCTATGATATCTTTAGAGGAGAAGGCTTTAATTGGACTTCAACATTCAATGCTACTTATAATGATCAAGAAATTACAGACATTCCTTCTGACAATGCTGTAGGTGATATTGATGGTGGTGGTGGTAATAAAATCCAAATCAACTCTGTAGGATACAATCCAAACGCATTTTATGTATACGAACAGGTTTACGATTCAAACGGAAAACCGGTAGAAGGTGTTTATGTAGATAGAAACCAAGATGGTGTTATCTCAACAGCCGACCAATACAGATATAAAAAGCCAAATGCAGACTTTACGTTTGGTATGATGAACAACATGAGCTATAAGCAATTTGACCTTTCTTTTGCATGGAGAGCTAGCTTAGGCAACTACATGTATAACAACGTTGCTTCTAATAAAGGAGTACTGCAGGCAGGGGTTCGTTACAATGACGTAATCAGTAACATTAATGCAGATTATTTAAACTCTGGCTTCCTGTTAGAAGGAAACAATAGGCTTTTCTCAGACTACTATGTCCAAAATGCTTCATGGTTTAAATTAGACAACATCACATTAGGATATACGGTACAAAACCCGTTTGCAACAGAGAAATCAAAACTTCGAATCTATGGAGCCGTTCAAAACGTATTTACGATTACGGATTATGACGGAGTAGATCCTGAAATTTTTGGAGGTATTGATAAGACAATTTATCCAAGACCAAGAATGTTTATGTTAGGATTTAATTTAGATTTTTAAAAAAATATGAAAATGAAAAAAATGTTAGATTTATTAGGGAAGAAAGCCTTGTTGTTGCTGATTATTTTGGCAATAGGCATTTCTTGTACGGATGATTTAGATGTGACGCCAGAAGACGATGACGATTTCACAGCTGAAAAATTCTACGAAAATCCTCAAGCATATAGAATGTTCTTGGCAAAACTTTACCTAGGCTTAGCAAAAGCCGGAAACGGTGAAGGAGATGGCGGAGAAGATTTGGCAGGAATTAGAAATGACTTTAGTCCATATTTGAGAGCTTTCTATACTTTGCAGCAATTACCAACAGACGAATCTGTAATTGCATGGCAGGATGGTAATTTACCTTCAATGAATACTCATACATGGACAAGTAACAATGAATTCATTTATGTGATGTACTCTAGAACTTTTTACCAAATTAGTTTGGCCAATGAGTTTCTAAGACAGTCAACTCCAGAAAAAATAGGAAGCAGAAATGTAGATCCAGCCATTTTAAGCGATATGTCATCATACAGAGCAGAAGCTAGATTCCTGAGAGCATTATCACTGTATCATGCTATGGATTTATTTGGTAAAGTTCCGATCGTTACAGAAAATGATCCTGTTGGTTTCTTCTATCCGCAGCAGAGAGAGAAGCTTGAAGTTTTCAATTACATAAAAGATGAGTTGATTGCTATTGATGCCGATTTGAAAGAATCAAGAACCAACGAATATGGCAGGGTAGACAAAATTGCAGCAAAAATGCTTTTGGCTAAATTGTATTTGAATGCAGAAGTATATATCGGACAAGATAAATATGCGGAAGCAGCAACTGCGCTAGAGCCAGTTTTAAATTCAAGCTATCAGATTGCAAATGTTCCTTACAAATACCTGTTCATGGCGGATAATGACGTGAATGGTGCACAAAATGAATTTATTTTCCCTGTGCGTTTTGACGGACAATATACTACAAGTGGTGGAACTAATTATTTAGTTCATGCTTCTATCCTAAGCTCAATGAATGCCAGCGACTTCGGTGTCGATGGTGGATGGAAAGGACTAAGAGCTAGAAGAGAGTTGGTAAACAAGTTTGCCGATGTAACTGGAGCTTCAGACAACAGAGCGATGTTCCACACCACGGGTCAGAGTTTGGACATCGCAAGTATTGCTGATGAGACTCAAGGCTATGGCGTAACAAAATGGACAAATAAAAAATCAGACGGTTCAAATGGTTCTAACCCTTCAGGAGCATTTGTAGATACAGATTTTCCACTATTCCGTTTGGGAGATGCTTACTTAATGTATGCTGAATTAGCAGCCAGAGGCCATGGTTCATTATCGCAAGCTGTAACTTATGTGAATGCTTTGAGAACTAGAGCGAATGCCGGAACTGTAGGTCAAGCCGATCTTACTTTAGATTTTATCCTAGCAGAAAGATCAAGAGAATTGTATTGGGAATGCCACAGACGTCAAGATTTGATTCGCTTTGGAAAATTCACAGGAGGTTCGTATCTGTGGCAATGGAAAGGCAACTCTGCCAATGGAGCGCCTATTTCAGATCACTTGAAATTGTTCCCAATTCCGGATAGAGCAAAAGCAGCTAATCCAACTTTAGTACAAAACACAGGATATTAATAAAATAAAAATCATAAATATGAAAAATATAGCAAAATCACTAATTGCATTATTCGCTGTCTTGGCTGTTTCTTGTAGCTCAGACGATGTGGAAGACAGGCCGGTAATTACGGCAAAAGATGCGCCAGTACTTGTTGCCCCAGAGGGGAGTAATGTCTATGTATTGGCAATAGAAAATGCGGCAAATCAAGCAGAGCGTTTTGTTTGGACATCTGCTAATTTTGATCAAAATGTTGCAGTGAATTATACTGTGCAACTTGATAAGGCAGGAAACGAATTTGCAAATCCACAAGATTTAGGATCTGTAATCGGAGCAAACCAATTATCAGTTTCTGTAGAAACACTAAACACTAAAGTGAGAGCTGCAGGTGGTGAAGCATTTGTAGAAGGCACATATGAAGTAAGAATAAAAGCTAGTGTTAATGACACATTTGAGCCATTGTACAGTAATGTAGCAACAATTTCAGTTACACCTTATGTAGCAGTTATTCCTAAATTATTTCTTGTAGGACACCCTCAAGGTTCTTATGGATTAGGAGAATGGTCACCAGAAACAGCGATGGAATTGAGATATATTGGAAACGGAGTAACAAGAATTTATGAGGCTTATGTAAAAGTAGGCGTAGGACAAGCCTTTAAATTTATCGGTAACCAAGCTTCTTGGGCAGACGTAGTTGGAAACTATGGAGTTATTGGCGGAGTTCAAGACGGAAATCTTAAAAATGGAGGAGATAGTGGCGATATTAAAGTAGCAGAAAATGACGGGAATGGCTTGTACTATATATGGGTTGATATCGATAACCTAAAATACAAATCGGTTAAGATGAATTGGGGAATCATTGGTTCTGCAACTGCAGGAGCATGGGACAATGAAACTGCTATGGCCTATAATTTCGCAGCTAATAAATTTACAATCTCTGCTCCGCTTAGCGCTGGAGAAATGAAATTCAGAGCAGCAAACGCAGGAAATTATATTGCAAGCAATGCTTGGAAATTTAATGTCGGGAACAGCGATCCGAAAGTAGCTTACAATCCTGATGCGCCAAACTTTGCGGTAGCAGGAGGAACAGCCAACCTAGAACTGACCATTAATTTTGATGGTACAGCTATTGTAGGAGGCTTATAAAAACAAAAAATAAAGGCTGCCCGATTTCAGGCGGCCTTTTTTTAATTAAGATAAGATGAAAAAAATTACGCTATTATTTCTATTGATGGTTTCCTACGCATGGTCGCAGCAACAAACAGTTACTTATACTGTGGCTCCGACAACCTTTGAAGAAAGCCAATCAATCACTTTAACCTTCAACGGAAGCAGTATCAATGAAGCAACGTGGGGAGTGACAGGCAATGCGCTTTACCTTTGGTCATGGTCTTTCGATCTCAATGATCAAAATAATGCCGATTGCCCTACGAATGGATCTTGGGATAATTCAAATGAAGCCAATAGGCTGACTTATAATGCTGGAACCGATAGATATTCCATAACTTTTGTGCCTAATACATTTTACAACAGGACAGGCATCGGAAGAATAGGATTTCTGATCAAAGCTAAAAACGGCAACGGAGATAAAAAATCCCAAGACATTTTAGTAGAAGTTGGAACTTTTCAAGTCAACTTGACGGCCCCAGTTCAAAACAGCAGTACGATACTTGCATCGGGTAGCAATTTTACGATTTCAGCAACCAATACAGGCGGTAATGCCAGCTATGTGCTAAAATCCAATGGAGCGACGATTAATACAAACGCAAGCACGGCAAGCTATTCATTTAATCACACAGGAATTACTTCCAACCAAAATTATTCCCTGGAAGTGACCCAAGCAGGCACTACAATTATAAAAAACTTTTCAGTTATTGTAAATCCTGGCGCCATTAGCGAAGCCCTGCCAGCGGGAATGAACGACGGAGTCAATTATAATCCTGCAGATCCGACAAAGGCTACGCTGGTTTTAAATGCTCCAAACAAAGATTTCGTATATGTAGCGGGAAGTTTTAATAACTGGCAACCTTCTGGAGCTTATGCCATGAAAAAAGACCCAGCGTCCGGAAAATTTTGGCTTGAAGTAACAGGACTGACTTCTGGAACAGCATATACTTATCAATATTGGGTTTGCGATCAGACTGATCTTCCTGCGAATTCACCTGCTTTGGTAAAGACGGCAGATCCGTTTTCTACATTGGTCTTGAGTCCGTTTGATGATCCAGAAATAGCTACTTTGGGCGTTTACCCAAACTTGCCGATATATCCTGCCGGCCAAGAAAGAGAAGTTACCGTTCTGCAAACCGGACCAACAGCATTCTATAATTACAATTGGAGTCCTGCGACAACTAATTTTGTGAAACCAAGCAAAAAGGACTTAGTAATCTATGAAGTCTTAGTAAGAGATTTTGATGCTAACAGAACCTACCAAAACCTAATCGACAAGATTGATTATTTTAAGAACCTTAAGATAAACGCAATCCAGCTCATGCCGGTTATGGAATTTGAAGGCAACGAAAGCTGGGGTTATAATACAGTTTATCATCTGGCTTTGGATAAAAGATATGGAACCGAAGCAAAGTTGAAAGAATTTATCGACTTATGCCACCAAAACGGTATTGCCGTAATTTTTGACGTTGCTCTTAATCACGTATACGGACGTTCACCACTAGAAAGAATGTGGATGCTCGATACAGACAACGACGGCTGGGCAAATGGAGTTACGCCTGAAAATCCATATTGCAATCAAAACGCGATGCATTCGTACAGCGTAGGAAGAGACTTGGATCATTTTAACGAGCCGAACAATCTTACAAGCTATTATGTCCAAAGAACAATACAGCATTGGATCAACGATTTCAAAATAGATGGCTTCCGATGGGATTTGACCAAAGGATTTACGCAAAATTGTCCTTATACTGGAAGTGCTTCCGCTCAAGATGCGTGTACCAATAATTACCAAGCAGACCGTGTTGCAAAATTGAAATACTATGCAGATCTGCAATGGGCTATCGACCCAAATTTCTATGTAATCTTTGAACATTTAGGAACTGGAGGCTCTTACAATGAAGAAGTAGAATGGGCCAATTATAGAAAAACAGGCGATGCTGACGGAATTTCCAAAGGAATCATGCAATGGAGAAAAATGACCGACCCATATGCCAATTTCTTAAAAGGAAACAGTACAAATCTTGCTGGTGTTGCAGATGCTACTGACAGATTTATCGGTTATGCCGAAAGCCATGACGAAGAAAGAGTAGTGTATAAAGCACTTACAGAATCAGGGCAGACTAACGGAAACTTGCCAAAAATATTGACAAGATTGTCTGCAATGGGCGCTCTTCATTTGCTAGTGCCTGGACCTAAGATGATCTATCATTTTGGAGACTTGGGCTACAACAGCTCTATTTTTACATGCAATAACGGAACAGTAAATACGCCTTCTGATGCAACGGCTGGCGACTGCAAGCTGGATACAAAACCACAGCCTCAATGGACAAGCAATTGGCTTGCTGATGTGGCCAGAAAAAAAGTATATGACGATTGGACAAAAATGATCGCTTTCAAAAAGAATGAAAATGTTTTTGAAAACGGAACGCATGCTTGGAACTTTTCTCAGACAGGAAGACCAAGACTTGATATTTGGACAAGCACTTCGCAAACAGAGAATTTGAGTTATGTTTTTGTCCTGACCAATGCTACAAATACAGTGTATAATGCTTCTGCTGGATTTCCTTATGCAGGAACATGGTACAATTTGATGGACGGCACGCCGATAACGGTGACCGATGTAAATATGGCTATTCCAATCGAGATTGATGGCTTCAGAATTTTTGGAAACAAACAGGCCTTGTTGGAAAGAAATGATTTCAATACAAAAACTGTAGCGTTATATCCAAATCCGTCAAGAGGACTTTTCAGCATCAGTACCGAGACCAAACAAGTGTCGATTTATTCGATTGCCGGACAATTAATTAAAGAATTTAAAGGAGATTTCAATAAAGAATATCAGTATTCAATTGAAAATCTGAATCAAGGAATGTACATCGTTAAGGTAGTAGATGCTCAAGACAGAGAAGCTACGCTGAAACTGATGAAACAATAATTTTTTGAGTTAGTTTTAAAGTTAGGTTTTTAAAAATGCCTTTTCGAGAAATTGAAAAGGCATTTTTTTATTTTTAGATGCAGAAAATTCTTGTTAGGAAATAAACTTTCATCCCATTACTTTTGTAGCATGAAAATGTCATTTAAAAAAATTGGGATTAAAGTTCTCAAGATAACGGGTATAGCTATCGCAAGCATTCTCTTGCTGATGTTTCTTTTGCCGTTGCTTTTCCCAGGAAGGATTGCAGAACAAGTGAAAGCTTTCGCCAATAAAAAACTGGATGGAGAATTGAGTTTCTCAGAATCCAACCTGTCTTTTTTTAAGCATTTTCCTTCTCTTACGGTTACCTTGGATGATTTTTCGCTCAAAGGTTCCGCTCCCTATAAAAATGATACTCTAGTTGCCGCCAAAGATGTGTCTTTTGGTATAAATCTGAAAAACCTGATTTTTGATGGTATTGTCAATATTGACGAAATTTATGTTTCTAAAGGCCTTATCAATGTAAAAGTAAACGAAAAAGGACAGGCCAATTACAACGTATATATCTCTGATACCAAAGAAGTTTCAAAAGATACAACAGGAACCTCAATACGCTTGGAAAGAATCGATATTCACAACGTATTGCTGAAATACGAGGATATTTCTGCAAAGATAAATCTAGAAGCCAGAGGGTTTAATTATCTCGGTAAGGGTAATCTCGACAAATCGATTTTCGACCTCTACACAGAAGCAAAAATAGAATCCTTGGATTTTGCTTTTGATGGAGAAAAATATCTAGAAAACAAAAAGATTGATGCCGATCTGGTTACCAAAATCAATACGAATTCCCTGTCTTTTGTTTTTCAGCAGAACGACCTGCTCATCAATAAGCTGCCGATAAGCTTTATAGGAAAGATGAATTTCCTTAAAGACGGCTATGACATCGACATAAAGATTGAGTCGACGAACAGCAGGCTGAATGATCTTTTTACAGCTTTGCCTCCAAAATACGTGACCTGGCTTGAAAAGACAAAAGTAAAAGGTAGAACAGACCTGTTGCTAACTTTCAAAGGAAATTATAACGCCTCGCTGAATCGCAAGCCCGATTTGGCATTTGGAATGAATATCAGAGAAGGAAATATAGCGTACAAAGATGCGCCATTTGAAACGTCCAATATAGCTTTAAAGTTTTACACAAAATTACCTTCGTTAGAAACAGAAAAACTCGAAGTAAGTCTCGATACGCTGCATTTTAATATAGGCGATGATTATTTAAGCGCCAAGATAAAATCGAAAGGCATAAAGAACATTGATTTGTCTGCTAACTTGAAATCAAAATTAGACCTCTCCAAAGCAATCAATGCTTTAGGAATAAGCAATATAGAATTGAAAGGAAAACTTTTGGCCGACATCAATTCAAAAGGAGAATACAACAGCGAGAAAAAACTGTTTCCGGTCACGGACGGAACGATCAATCTTCAAGAGGGTTTCTTGAAAACGGAATATTATCCAAATCCGATTACCGACATCAAATTTATCGCTTCGGTTAAAAACTCGACGGGCAAATACAAAGACTTAAAAGTAAATGTAACACCTGCGTCCTTTGTTTTTGAACAGAATCCAATTTATGTAAAAGCGATCTTGTCTGATTTTGATGATGTCAGCTATGATATCGTGGCAAAAGGAGAACTTGACATTGCCAAGATTTATAAAGTCTTTAGGCAAGAAGGTTTAGATGTGAGAGGCTATGTAAAAGCAAATCTGTCACTGAAAGGAAAACAAAGCTATGCTACGACAGGACAATATAACAAGCTAAACAATAAAGGAAGCTTGTTGCTAAGAGACATAAAAGCAACGTCAGAATTATTCCCGAAGCCGTTTTTTATTAAAGAAGGACTGTTTACGTTTCATCAAGACAAGATGAATTTTGACAAGTTTAGCGCTAATTATGGCAAATCAGATTTTGCTATGAAAGGCCGATTGGATAACGTAATTAATTTTGTCCTTGAGAAAAATGCTATATTAAAAGGTCACTTCGAAGTAAATTCTGCCTTTATCGCAGCGGACGAATTCATGGCCCAAGAACCTGCCAAAACCGAAAAAGTATCAGTCCCTGATGCTGAAAAAAATACAAAAACAGCGGAAGCATCTGGCGTGATCCTTTTGCCTGAAAATTTAAATGTTTCGTTATTGGCCAATGTAAAAAAATTAGAATACGATAGGCTGGTTTTAGATAATGTTACGGGAAGTACAGCTTTGAACAAAGGCAAACTGCTTTTCCAGAAAATTGGTTTCGAGATTATAGGCTGTAGAGTAGGAATCAATGGTTTTTATGATGACCAAAATATGAAACAAGCTGATTTTGATGTGCATTTTGTGGCCAAAAACTTCAATGTCAAGAAAGCCTATAATGAAATCGAAATGTTCAGGAAATTAGCCACAGCCGCCGAAAAGGCAGAAGGTATTATTTCGCTAGATTATACCGTGAAAGGCCAATTAAATGAAGAAATGAAGCCAGTTTATCCAACATTGGTTGGAAAAGGTGTTGTTTCGCTCAGCAAAGTCAAAGTCAATGGATTGAGGCTTTTTAATCAATTGAGCAGCAAGACCGATTTTGAGAGTATTGACAACCCAGATTTGAGCCAGGTAGATATCAAATCGACTATCAAAAATAATATAATCAGAATCGAGCAGACCAAGATGAAGGTCGCGCTTTTCAGGCTGCGCCTTCAAGGAGAAACTAGCTTTGATGGCAAGTTAAACCTTAAAATACGTGTCGGATTGCCTCCATTTGGATTAATCGGAATACCAGTAGTTGTGACAGGAACACAGGATAATCCAAAAATCAAAGTATTTAGCAAAACCGGAGAAGAAATCCAAGAAACGAAGCCAATTCAGCAATAAATTATAGCAAGGTCTTTTTCAAGCCTTCGCCAATATTTCTCCAGAAAAAATTGTAGAAAGATTTTTCTTGAATTCGTTCTACTTCAACTTCTGTCTCGACTATTTTTTCATTAGAATCGTTTTTCACAAAAAGATTACCAACCGCAGAAAGGAATTTGTTTTTCTTCTGCGGATTTTTTTTCTGATAAATTGTAACTTTTATATCATCGTATTTGATGGCAAAATCTCCTTTGGATTTCACGTCGTTCCCCGTAAAATTGAAATAGACTTCATTGAGCTTGCCTTCAACCGCTACATTCATATACGGTTTTGTAAAAGGCCTCAGTTTATGTGCAGGAAACTGGAAAATACTGCCTTTGATGTTAAATCCGTCAGATTTATCCAATACATTAAAGCGCCAGTTTACTTTCATAGGGGAGACGTTCATGAATTTGCAATTAATGGTGATTTTTACGTCAGCAAGCTTTTTCTGGTTATAGCCACTGTTGATGTCGGTTACAAACATGTTGAATTTGTTGAAAGAGAGCAATCCTGCTCCTTTTTCAAACGTCTTTTCTTCCTCATATTCCAACGTTGATTCCCGAATCGCAAGCGTATCGACATGCAGCGGGAATTTGATTTCACGGAGCAATTTATTATACAAAGGCTTTTTTGAAAGATCATCAGGCGGCATTTTCGGACGGTAGATGCTGGCAAAAACCTTTTCTAAGAAGATGTTGGTCGAATTGAAATAAAAAACGTCGTCCTTAAATCCCCAATCCATATTGTTGATGCTTATTTCTTGAGCATTTACGGTAAAAATATCTTTTTCTTTCGGGATCTTTCTAACGAATTCCGGACGGTTGTATTCCGGTATCATGCTGAAATCGGCTATTTTCAAGTCCGATTTGTCGGTATGTATTTTTTTAGCAGTCAAATGATAGAATTCGCTGGCTCGATAATAAATACTGTCGCAATCAATTTCAAAATTTTTATAACTGAAAGGAATTTTTTCTTTTAGTGTTGTGTCGTCCAAAGTGATGCCGTCAAGCTGCATAGAAAGATTGTGTACAATTAACGAAGCCTTATTGTTGACTGTAGAAATAATCTGCAAGCCAGAATTAAAAAGATAAATGTCGGATACGGAAATCGTATTTTTAAAAGGAGCAATGACCTTATCGCGAATGCTCTTAGGATCGTTTAAAGCCTTGTCGTTATCTTTAAAAAGAATAATTTCGGGCTTGTTTATGACGATTTTATCAGCGACAATCCTTTTGCTAAACACAATCGACCAAGCTCTGATTCCTTCTACTTTAATACTTTGAATGGTAGCGTAAATTCCAGACTTTACGTCTTTTTTCTGCAAAGATGATTTGGGCACAACAGTAATGTCTTTAGCAACTGCGTTTCCGTCCCACAAAGCAACTTCAAGCGTTTTGTAAGTAATCTGATAAGGAGAATTATTGTTTTCGTTAATAATGACAGGAAGTTGCTTCCTAATCCAATAGTTTAGGCCTATGTTCAAGACAAGGGTTAAAACGAGCAAGCATCCAATTCCGATCACTACTTTTTTCCACCAAACCATAGAATTTCTTTTAGTATTTCATTTAAATATACCTATAAAAATGGAGGCTCGGAAACTAAGAAGGATTTATTATAAGAAAATTATGATTTGTTCATGCCTGTTTTGAGGAGCTAACTATCAACTATCTACTTTCAACTATAAACTGTCAATTATAAACTATAAACCAGTTGCAATACAAATCTTTTCTCCGAAAAATCATTTTTAGTCTTGAAAGATTCATTCTTATCCTGCTTATTAGTGAAAACCAAATTGTTTGCTTTTCCAGAACTAAAATGCACCGCAACAGAAAGATGTCTTGAAAGAGAATACTGCACTTCGGCTAAATAGCCTATCTGTAAGGCTTCGGCTTTAAATGTTTGTGTTTCATTTAGAGTAGAAGGCAGTTCTTTAGACGATCCTAAAAAGTAGGATTTATAGTTGCTTGCACTGAAAAACCCACCTATGGAAGGCATAAACTTATTTATTTTGTAGTAGAATTGAATTGGAACTTGAAACTGAAAATGTTTGTTTTCAATAGACTGAAATAATTTAGGCTTGTTGTTTATAAAATAGTAGCCATTGAGATCGCTGTCCTTTTGTAATGCGTCAAATGAAAACGGACTTGCCCAATACAACGCATCGACTCCAATTCCTACAGAAAAATTAGAATTGAAAAGTTCTTTTCGTGTCCAAATTCCTAAGCCAAATCCGATGGCATTCGAAGCATCCATCTTTTTAAACAAACTGTTGCTGGACAGACCAAGATGCAATTTGCCTCCAAAAAACCAGGTTTGTTTTTCTTCTTTTTTAATACTTTTTTTATTGGTGATAAGAACAAGAGTGTCAATAGGAATTTGGATTTTTTTTCCGTTTTGAGTCAGTTCTAATTTGTCTTTTTTATTGTTTTCCGAAGTAAAAATTGCTTTATCTATTTTAATTACCGGCTTTTCGATAAAAATTGTATCGTGTATGATAATTTCCTCATAGACAAAAATCGTATCGACTTTTTTTTCTTGAGAAAAAGCAAAAGAAGTTATGGTTAAAAAAAGAAGTAGGAATTTATTCTGAAACATAAATGGTATCTTTTTTTATAATTTGTTTTTTGATGATCACTACTTTTTGAGATTCGTTTTTTGCTGAATCTTTTGCAGAAACATGAGTGGATTCTTCTGGCGTTTTTTGAGAATTGTTCTTTGATGGTGTTGCTTTTTCTTGCGTAAAAATGGTTTTGAGTTTTTTTGGTTCTATCGCAGTTTTTCCATTTATTACAACATTTTCAGGGCTTACAACAAGTTGATTTTTAGGCATACTATCTGTAGTCTCAACATTCAATTGACGTTCTTTTTTTTGCGGTATATTTTTTAGATTAAAATTATAGGCATAAAAAGCAACACCTATTACACATATCAAACAGATGCTTATGGTTGTAATTTTTGATGCTGGAGCTATTTTAGCCAAGCCTATAAATTGATTTGGAATTGCTGTCTTTTTTGGAGTTAATTCGAAAGCTTTTAAAGGCTTTATTTCAAAATCTTGAAATTGTTTTTTATAAAAATTAGCGAACATTTGGTTTTCAAAACCTAAAAAGAGCAAGAAAGCAATACGACGTTTCTTTTTCTCATCAACCGGTTTTTCTTTTATTCTTTCCAATAGGAAAAGCTGGATTGTTTTTCTAGCCCTGGATAAATGCGATTTTGAAGTGCCAGTCGAGATATGAAGTATTTTGCCAATTTCGCTATGTGAAAATTGATCAACCACATACATGTTAAAAACAGATTTATGATGTTCAGGCAAATGATCTATGGCTTCTAATATGTCATTTCTTTCTAAATCGGCAGAGAGAAGTACGCTTTTGGTGTCTATTTCAAGGGTATTCATAATA
Source organism: Flavobacterium sp. N2550 (assembly GCF_025947265.1). NCBI lineage: Bacteria > Pseudomonadati > Bacteroidota > Flavobacteriia > Flavobacteriales > Flavobacteriaceae > Flavobacterium > Flavobacterium sp. N2550. The sequence goes on from NZ_CP110007.1 coordinate 1,295,320, forward strand.
GTAGTTGAATCAACAATTTCATAATCTTGATGCGTTGAAAAGTTTATTTTTTTTACCTCTTTCAAATGATGGATGGCCATGTTTATGACAATTCTGCTCAACCAACCCTGTAAGGCACTTTTATCCTTTAAGGTGTCTTCTTTTTGGATTGCTACAATAAAAGAATCTTGGACGATATCCTCGGCTGTGGCAACATCCTTTATATATCTGCGACAAATCCCCAAGAGTTTTGGGGATGTCTTTGTATAAATATCATTCCAGTTGATGCTATTCATGGTTTAGTTTTGGACTACAAAAAGCGATAAGAATGTGCCTTGGGAATCTGGAAGTTCTGCCGCCTCAACTCCGTTTATGGTCAGGTAGCTAATATAGCTATCAATCCCTACCTGAGTGATTTTGTAAGTGTTGTTATTTAGAATTTTAAAATCCATAATTCCGCCCAATTGAGGTTGTCCTGCATCATGTAATACGCCATTTTTATAGATGCTGGCAACATCAGTAAGATATACGTTGTTATTCTCAAAAAACATAGATGAAATTGCAGCGACAGCTGGAAAAGAAGTTTCTGTACCAGTAGTTATGTTTTTATAATAGCCACCACTGTTTGCAGTTCCGTAGGCATATACTTCGTTATTATTTTTAGCTAAGCCAGTTAGTGTAGCAAATGGGATTTCTGTAAAAACATTGTTTGTATAATAGCCATTTAAGGTTAAAGCGCCGGTATTGGAAGCAGCTATATAAACAGTATTGTTTACGGCTTTTATTTTAGGATAGTTCTGAACGTAAGCACCATAATCACGAACTACCGTCTTGACGCCATTTTTCCAATACGCAAGGCTATAATCTTCAAAAGTGATTATCCTTCTTTTGGTGTAGCCTACAAAATAAACATCATTTCCAACTACTTCAAAATCAGTTATAGCCATGACTTCCTCTCCATCAGTGCTTAGGCTGGTTTTTAAATTGGTTAGCACGCCATTTTTCCAAAACATAGGGAAAGTTTCAGTTGTAGTTGTTCCAACACCGATTCCTAAGACATACACGTCATTGTTTGCTACTATAATTTTGTTTGCTGTTGGAGCCGTGATTCCTCCAGAATCTAGCAATACAAGCTGGTTGTTTTTCCAATAACAAGCCTGGCTGTTTTTCTGGCCAGCAACATAAACGTCTACAGAGTTGTTCGTCGGAGTATCAGTATCCACTAAATCCTCACTGCAGGAAATTTGTAATAAGCCAGTAAATACCATCAGGGTAAGTAAAATCTTTTTCATAATAAAAATAAATTGGAGTTAATATACTTTAATTTTATGATAAGAGCGAAAAATCTGAAAAGGTTGCAGTAAAAAAGTAAAATAAATGCAAAAAGAATAAATTTTTGCATCGGATGAAGTTGTTGCAACAGCTGTAATAACAACCATTGACACGATATAAAAGATTGGTTTTTGAGGCTAGTAAGCCATGGATTTATCATGAAACTCAGGACAGTCGATACGAATGTCTCTGTCTTCTAATTTCATTACGAGCAAGTCGCAAAAATGTTCAGGACCAACTTGAGAATAAAACTTGCAGTTATAGCAAGTTCTTTGGATATCAATAATGTGTGATTTATTCAGCCCGATAATAAGATCTGAAATGCTTTTCCAGATAATTTCTTTGTCTGATTCGCTGGTTTGAGAAATGATTTTAGTGACTGGGTTTGGAAAGTCTTCCGTTTCGAGAACGATTCTCTTTCCGAATTGAGTAAGTAGGATTGTATAGCTTCTGGAATCATTCAGATCGACTGATTTTTCAATCATATTCTTTGCTTCTAGAATTCGGACGGCATCGCTTATCGTTGGCTTGGTGACGTTAAATTCTTTTGCCAAATAACTTACTGTTGATTTTTCCTGCGTATGATTGTGGATGAAAATGAGCAGCTGAATCTGAATCGGGCTTAGTGAATGTTCCTTAGCTTTTTCCCATAAGAGCACCTTAAAAACTTGCGACAGCCGTTCAAGGCCTGCAACTATTTTGTTGTCAAGATTTTCGTTTTGCGTAGTAAGGTTAAAAATCGACATAATATAAATTTTAAAGCACGTTACCTGTTCTTGCTGTCGTCTCTTGCCAAAAATAACCATTTTTAGCTAGCTATATTCTCTTCTGTAAACTTTTAGGATTCTTAAATGGTTAAAGTTTCACACCCAATATTTTAGATGTGAAACTTAATAAACCGTGTGCTAATTTTCTAGCAACCTTCCATTTCGATTATAAAATAGCCTTTTTGTTCGATACTGGTGACGATTTCTTCTGTTGCCTTTTCGATATGACAAAAGTTACATTCTTTAGAGGTCAATGTTGAATCTTCCTCGTTTTTTGATTTCAGATACTTTTTTCCAAAATCGTATATAGTTTCTAAATCTGAAATTTCATTCGGAGCCAAGATGTCAAAATGCATGAGGCTTCCGTCTTTTTTAGTAACATAAGTGTCCCAAACAGCTACTTTCATAAGTGTGTCTTTAGAGTTATTATTTTACGTTGTAAGGCAATGACAAATTTCCGCTGGCTACAGCATATACTTTATAAACGCCTAACATTGGTTTCTCTCCAGTTTCTGTATGAGCGCTGTTTCCGCCAGTATTTACTTCCATAAAACAGGCTACAGCATCAAATTTAAAATTAGTTTGGTTGTTTATGCGGTAATCTGGAACAATTACTTTAATAGAATTTCCTTCTGTAACTACATTAAATCCAGGGCTGTCCATATACATTGGCATATTAGGTGCCGTTTTTGGCAGGATGACCGACTTGTCCTCTTTTTTAAATTCTTTTACAGACAAGCCGCCTGGAACTCTTTTATCTTCTGTGAGAATTACCCAATGCGGATGCCAGATAATACCGTCATTGTCGAATATACCGTCTGCGTTTTCGTCCCAAATAGGAGTGTCGTCAAAATCAGGATGTGAAGTTAATGCCAAAGCCACGATGCCTTCTGTTTTGTTGAATCCAACATCTGTAGACTTTAATGTTGTAGGGAAAACATATCCTAGAACGGGAGCTCCGTTCAGTTGTCCAGCTTTTTTAGGAGTTGTAGCGCCAGCTTGGCCAGCCACTTTTATTTCCCAAATCGTTACGCCCAGTTTTTTATCGTGTTTGACAGAGGCCGATTTGATTTTAAAATCTTCATTATTGTAATTGACACATTTGTCGCATGCGCTAGCTGTATAATAGCTTAATAAAGTGATGAGTAGGAGTGCTAAATTTTTCATGTTGTTGTTTTAAATATTAATTGCAAAATCGCAGTACAAATTTAGTAAGGAATCCTAACTAAAAATAATGTTTAACATTTATTTAAGAATTATTGAATGTATAATGTTTCAATAATTAGGGATTTATTGCATATATGAAAAGCCTAAGTATTAAGATTACTTAGGCTTTTCAAGATATTTCCCCAGTTTTTTGGAAATGGTGAAGTGTAGGTGGTAGAAGTTTTATTAGGACTTTGAAAAATCAAAAAATTAAGGTTGTCAATCTTTAATAAATAAAAGGGTTTTAAATTTATTTTCTGCAAAAACCTGAGTCAGATAAGCTCCTTTTGCTAAAGAATGTACATCAATTTTAGTATCTCCGTTGAGTCGCTGTTCCATTATTTTTCTTCCGTTCATATCATATATAATAACCTTCTCAATAACAGTTTCTGAAATTAAATTCAAAATATCTTTTGTTGGGTTTGGATACAATATGAAATTGTATTTTACATTTTCGCCAATAGCCAAAGCAGGATTAAAAGCTCTAACAGCTAAAGAGGCTGAAGCTTCGCAATTGCTGATTGTTTGTGTGGCATAATATACCGTATCATTTATTAATACAGTATTGATTGGCAATTCATCAGTATGATTGGCAGCTGTTTCGGCTGTAGCATACCATTTAATGTTTTGGCCATTAATGACTAAAACGCTCAGATCATCACCAGCATTAAAACTTTGGACAGGGTCTCCTGTCGGAGCGGTTATCGGAGCTTCTTCGGTAATTGTAAACGATCGGGTCGTGCTGCAATTGTTGGAATCTCTTACAGTCACTACGTAAGTTCCGGCTGCCAATCCAGTCGCTGTGCTAGTCGTTTGTACTGGAGTAGTATCCCAAGAATACGAATAGGAGCCAGTTCCGCCAGTAACGTTTACCGTAGCAGATCCTGTGGCATGGCCATTACAATCTACATTGTTTTGTGACGCCGCCGCCGCAGATAAGGCAGTCGGTTCTACAATAGATGCTGAAACAATACCAGTACATCCATTAGCATCTGTTATGGTTACGGTATAACTTCCGGCGGCAAGACCTGTCCTGTCCTCTGTAGTAATACCACCGCCCCAATCGAAGGCGTAAGGAGAAGTTCCTCCGGATGGTGTCAGGTTTATGCTTCCAGTAGATGCTCCATTGCAAGTCACATTACCTACAATCAAAGTACAGCTTATAGTCGGAACCGTTAAAGTAGCATTGTTTGATGTCGCAGAAGGAGAGCAATTTCCTGTTGCAGTTAGTCGATACAAATAGCCATTCATGGTCGCTGTCACTCCGGTAACGGTTAAAGTTGCTGTTGTCGTTCCAGAATAAGGAGGTGTGTTAGACAAATTTGTAAAGCCAGAACCGGTATTCACTTGCCATTGATAAGCTGTAGCATTGTTAACTGTTGCAGAAAAGGCGGTGTTGGCTCCTGCACAGATTGTTTTTGACAAAGGCTGGGCCGAAATTCTAGGAGAAGGATTTACCGTAATTGTAAACGTAATAGGCGCTCCTGAACAAGTAGTGCCTAAATTGGTATACCTAGGAGTAACCGTTATAGTAGCCGTAATAGGTGCATTGGTTGTATTGGTTGCCGTAAAAGAAGGAATATTTCCTGTTCCGGATGAAGCAAGTCCAATTGAAGGTTGATTGTTTGTCCAGGAATACGTAACCGGAGTGCTGTAATTCAATTGAACTTTTAGGTTTTTCGGAGTACCGGAACAAGGATCTCCAAAATTGTCATTCGTAGCGTTAAGACGAAAAGAATTCTGTCCCAAAGCAATTGCAGATACAACGCTAACGCTGCTTGACGAATGGCAAGATCCTAAAGCAAAACTGCCGCAGTTTCCTGTCGGATTTCCATAACTAGCAAACAATACATTGGTAAATGTAGAACCTGAAGGAGCTTTTAGGTTTAGGGTGCCTCCTTCGAGTACTGAGCCACATAACACTCCTGTAGTATTGCTGCTAAAATTTACAGCATTAGTCATACTGCTGTTACATACAGTCTGATTACTAACATTATTTACTGTCGGTATTGGATTGACATAAACCTCTTGTGTTTGAGAAGCGGTTATCGTACCATTACTTGCGGTTACGGTATACGTACCTGCATTAACAGTAGAAGCATTGTTGATACTTGGGTTTTGAAGCGTTGAAGTAAATCCATTCGGCCCCGTCCAATTGTAAGTGACCCCGCTCGTGAGTCCTCCGAAATCGGATGCCAAGTTTAATGCACTTCCTAAACAGGGAGCGTTAGCTGTGGTATGAAGAGGTAAAATGTCAACATTGAATATCCATTCGCCACTTGGATTGCCTCCTGCATTGTCAATTTCAATGGCAGTAATGCCAGGTTGAATAATCGTAAGTACCCCATCTCCATTGATGAGCTTGCCTCCCGATATTGCTCCTGAACCCCAGGCACACATTCCTGTGTAGGCAGAAAAGTTGGAGTTTTGCAATGCATAAGGACTTCCATTTACAGAAACCGAAATTATATTGTTGACGGCAGTAGAAACAAAACCGTAAATTTTGACACCAGCAATAGGTTTGTTGAAAGTATAACTGACTTTACCGTTATTACGAATTCCTTGAAAGTAGGGCAAAGGATTTCCAAAACAAGTAAAGGTACCGGCATCTCCTTGTCGAGTAACAGAAACTATAACGTTTCCCACATTAAAGTTTCCATTACCAGTAGCCGGTACTGTATAGTAAGGTTGTTGTGCATATAGGCTATCTGAAAAAAAGATAAAAAATAGCATTATTAAAATAGAAGTGTAGTGTTTTTTCATGATAAAGAATTTGAATTTTGGCCTGTTTTAATTTAAATGGAAAACAGATTATCTCGGTACTAATTCGTAAATTTCATTACTGCCATTATTTTCTGATAATTGAGAGGCTCTCTTGGTCATATATTTAAGATTACCAAGATTCTGAATATAGTATTGGTTTTCCTTACCTTCAATTTTAATCAATTTCCATTTTTGGTTAATGCTCTTGACTTCACTCTGCATAGTGGTAATATGATCAGAGAAATACTTTTTGTTTTTGGTGTTTTTAATGGCAAAAATAGTAGGTCCGTCATATTGGCTTTCAAATTCGAACTTGCAAGTTGAGCTGTCGTAATTTTTTGTCATTTTTGTCGCATGATCGGTTCTGTACTCATTGTTGGCAATATTCTTCATCGACTTAAATTCGGAGGGAGGCAACGGTGGCAAATCAATCATTTTTTTAACGTAAGGCTGACCTTCATTGCTCACGTATGCCCATTTGTTGTTTCGGATTTTATTTGTTGCAATGGCACTAAAAGTGGAATTCAGCGCTTTTTCCCAAAGGTCTGCATCGTTTACTTCGTATACTCGGGTAATTAAGTTTTTCTTACTGTATTTCTTGACTATATCCTGCCACTTGTCTTTCTTTTTAGTATCGAAGTTGAAAAATACCCTATTGCCTTTTTCAGGGGGATTTTCTTCTTCCGAGCCATTATCACTAAAACAAAGTCTTTTGGTGAGCAGATCGGCAGCATCAGCATACTCCCTTTTCCAATCGGGATTGCCAGTTAAACAGAAGATAACTTTTCCGCGCATTTGGTCAATCTGCGGCCAGCCTTTCTCAACCACAAACGAACATAGGTCGTTATAGGTGTCGCTTTCCGTTTTTGGTTGAGATGCATACAACATTCCCGGCGTATAGATAATCGATTTGTCAAAATATTTAGTCAAATACTGGTCAATTCGATCTCCAAAATGCAAATAGCCGTCTTTTTCGCTTTTTATATCTATATACACTACAATCGGCAAATGATTTGGGTTGCTATTGTGCCAGCCAAATATATAACCTAGCCATTCGTCAAGATGAGAAGCGGCCGATGCTCCTAACGTATGAGATACTTTAAAATACCCACTAGTGATTTCACCATCTTTATAATCTTTGGATTGTCTGATGATATCAAGTTCTATGGCCATACAGCCGCTTTGGTAAGGGGCAGTTGGGTCAAAATCCAATTGCTCAGAAATGGTCTCATTGCGCTGATAGGAGTTGTGAGAAGCTTTAAAAGAAATAGCCCCAAATGTTAAAGAATCTGTATTTTTCATAATGTATTGTGTTGTTTTCGAGTCTAAATTTAGACCCAACCAATACAATCACTTGAAAAAATGTTCTGAAACCCCTTCTTTTTGTTCTGAAACTAATCAGAAATTTTTGGAGATTTTGAAAACCTTGTCCTCAATAAACAATTTATCATTTATGACCTTTGAAACATGATATGGGTTCACGGCAACGCTTCTGTTGATTCTTTTGAAATATTTGGGAGGAAAGACATTTTCCAGATACGACAGGGTTGTTCTCAAAACTTGGTCTTTGCCTGATTTCAAATATATTTCCACATAGATATGGTCGGCTTGCGCAAAAAGGAAATCTTTCGACTGAAAATAGTAGATCTGCTTCCCGATTTCAATTTTAATAATCGCATCCTGATTGGCCAATGCCAGATTGATGGCTGTAATTAAGTTGACACTTTCTACAGGCTTGGAAAGATAAGCTGCCGGCTTCAGGTTTGTCACTTTCTCCAAAGTGCTGGGATCTGTCAATGCGGTTGTAAAAATAAAAGGAAGCGATAGGGTAGTATTAATGAAATTGGCCAGATCAAGACCTGTTTTTTCTCCCGAAAGAGAAATATCAATTAAGACGAGATCGAATACTTTGTGAGATAACAGGATCCGCGCTTCTTCATAATCGTTGGCAATCTCAGTTGAGAAAAAGGGATCCAGCATTTTCTTTAGCGAAAAAGCAATTAAAACTTCGTCCTCTACAATCAATATCCTGCTTTTATGCTCAGTCATTTGGAAATACGATTTTATAATTAGCTTTTTCCCTAGTATAGCTACCTTTTAGTTGTTTTACCATACCTTCGATAATAAAAATTCCAAGCGAATCATTTTTAATATCAAAACTAAATTCTGTTCCGTTGTCATTGTAATCCATCACAATTTCGCCTTTTTCTGTTTTTTCCAGTTTGAAAAAAAGTGAAAGCAGGTCAGATTCTGGCTTTGCGTGTTTGATCGAATTGGTAATCAATTCATTGATAATTAATCCTAAAGGTAATGTTTTATCTACTTTTAGTTGAATATCATTCATGTCTATGTCATAACTAAAGTTACGATTACCGCTTGAAAAATGGGTTTCAAAAATTTTGCGGGTATATCTTTTGATCTCGATATACGAATCGTCATTGTGATTGACATTGTACGAATACAGCTCGTGAGCAATCGTAATGGTTTTGATACGCTGATAAAGTTCGTCAAATCGTTTTTTATAATCTTCGTTGTCGGCTTGATCTTTCTGAAATCCGATAAGACTGAGAATCACGGCGAGGTTGTTTTTTACGCGATGATTGAGTTCTTGTACAAGAAATTGTTTTTCTTCCAGATTTTTCTGTAATGCCTCATTCTTTTGGGTAATTTTCTTCCTCTGATTTTCTATTTTTTTCCGGTATTTGTTTTGCATCCAAAGGAAGAAAAGTAGCCCAAAAAGTAGTATAAGTAAGCTGATAGTGAATCTTCGGGTGTTGCTGATGTTTTTTTGCAGTTGTTTTTTTTCAGACCGTTCTTTTTCAAAATTATATTGTAATCCGAGTTCTTTTACTTTCAGGTCTCGCTGTTCATTATTGAATTCCTTGTAAATTTCTGATGCTGTTTTGTAATAATATAAAGCAGAATCCGACTTATTTTGTTTTTCCATAATATCGCTTTTCATCTGGAAAATATCAGCTTTATAATTCAAGACATTCGATTTCGATGCCATAGCGAGTGCAGAATCGATATAAATATTGGACAATCTGTAGTCTTTCTCCGAGAAATAGAAAAAACTCAAATTATGATACATCGATATAATGGCTTCATTGTGATTTAGATTTTTGTACAGATAAAGCGCACGCTGGTAATGTTGGAGCTCTTTTTGCAGATTAGTCTTTCTGTTTCCAAGTCCTAAAATTAATTCTACCACAGGCATATTCACTTGATCGTTTACAGATTCCGCATATTCTTTTGCTTCATTTGCCAAATCGTAAGCTTTTTTAGAAAAACCGTTGACTCTGTAATACGAAGATTTCCGAATCAAGAAATTAGTGTAGTTTTTTAGCTTAAGTTCAGGGTTGACCAGAAAAATGTTCGCCGCTTTTTCCAATTCTTGCAGGCAGGATTTGGCATCATCATTAATCTCAAAAATAAGTGCCCTTTCTACATGGATTTTCAGTTTTTGTTCCGCCGTAAGTTTAGGATTAGAAATAAGATTTTGAGATAGCTTGAAAGCTTCATCATAAAGTCCAAACTCAGTAAGAATCTTGGTCTTCATTACATCCAAATCAGCTTTTTCACTATCAGTATAGCGCTCCCTGTTTTTGTTGATGAGGTCCAAAGCAGTTTTGAAATCTGAATACAACATTCTTTGCTCGAGATCCTTTTTCAAAGCTTGAAAGGAATCTTGACCAAAACAAAAAAAATGTAGAAAAAACAGAAAAAAACTAAAATAAATTCTCACCTTTTACTAAAATAAGATACAATATAATTCTTATTTTCATAAGAATGGGGTTTGTTTTGTGTAAGATCAAATGTAGGAGTTTCAAGAAGCCTTTAGCTAAAAATGTTCTGAAACATTCTTTCTGTGTTCTGAATTTTGATTTGCTTGATTCAGAATCGACCTAAACAGTGCATTTCAATAGGAAGAATTTATAAAGTTTTTCTAGGGACGGCTGTCGAAAAGAAGTTATTGCCCAAACTTTTAAAAACAAAAAACCCTTGAATCGTATGAATCAAGGGTTGTTGTGGTACCTCCAGGAATCGAACCAGGGACACATGGATTTTCAGTCCATTGCTCTACCAACTGAGCTAAGGTACCGTTGCTAATGCGGGTGCAAATATAGAACGATTTTTAATTTATCCAAAACAAATTTTAAAAAAAATCAATTCGTAACTTCGCCAAAACAAATAAATAGATATGCTTTTAGCAATTGATGTTGGGAATACTCGAATTAAAGGTGCTGTCTTTGAGAACAATACTCTTTTGGGGCATTTCGTTTTTCTCAAAAAAAATTTTAAAAAAAATATTGAAAATATTTTAAAAGAATTTCCAAAAGTGGCGCATTTGGCTGTTGCTTCTGTCGGAGATCTCGAAAAAAACGATTTTTCTAGCTTTGACGAAAGAGTAAAAATTCATTTTATTTCTCATGAGAATCATTTTCCTTTCACAAATTTGTACGAAACGCCTAAAACTCTTGGAATCGATAGGATGGTTTTGGCATCAGGAGCTGTATTGCAGTTTCCCAAACAGCATCGACTGATCATCGATGCGGGTACTTGCATAACCTATGATTTCGTTGATCAAGAAGATAATTATCTTGGAGGAGCCATTTCGCCAGGACTGCGCTTAAGGTATGAAGCATTACATAATTTTACAGCAAAACTGCCGTTATTAGAGCTAGGAAGCCCTAAAAATATTATAGGGAATTCGACCAGCGAATCTATCCACTCCGGAGTTGTAAATGGAGCGGTTAATGAAATAGACGGCTTTATAAATGACTATAAACAGTATTATTCAAAATTTACGATAATTTTAACGGGCGGTGACACAGATTTTTTGGCTAAACGATTAAAAAATACCATATTTGCCAATTCAAATTTTCTTTTAGAGAGCTTGAGCCATTTATTTCAATACAAAATCAAAAATGATTAAAAAAATTATAGTAAGCCTTAGTTTACTTTTTTCGTTAGCCTCTGTAGCACAAGAAGGATCAGCATCGCCGTATTCATTTTATGGAATTGGAGATGCAAGGTTTAAAGGTACAACCGAAAATAGGTCGATGGGAGGCTTAGGGATTTTGCCTGACAGTATTCACATGAATCTTCAGAATCCTGCTACGTTTGCTTCTTTAAAATTGACTAGTTTTACGGTGGGTGGAAGTCATAATATGACGAATCTTAGAACGAGCAGTGCAAAAGGTGATACTCAAAGAACAACGATTGATTATTTGGCAGTGGCATTTCCTACAGGGAAATTAGGTTTCGGATTCGGATTGATGCCTTATACCTCTGTTGGATATAAAATAAACTCATTTTCAGATCAAGAAGACGGTCCGAATAGGGCATACAGCGGAAAAGGAGGTTTGAATAAAGTTTTTTTAGGAGCAGGATATCAATTGACATCTAAATTTAGCCTTGGAGTTGATTTTAGCTATAATTTCGGAAATATAGAAACCAAAAGCCTTCTTTCTCAGAATGTTCAATACGGAACTCGTGAAATGAATACGTCTGATTTAAGTGGCTTTAGTATGAATGCCGGATTGGTATTTGCAACAAAAATCAAGAAATATGATTTTGTTTCTAGTGTGACCTATAGCCCGCAAGGCAATCTTAAGTCAGAGAATGAAAGAAAAATTGCTACGTTGGCCGGTACTGGAGGCTCAGAAATTGTAGTAGAAGAAAAAGATATTGTTGTTGCAGATTCGGATCTGAAATTGCCAAGCAAGCTTGCCTTTGGCGCTGGTTTTGGGAAAAAGACGAACTGGTTTGTTGGAGCGGAAGTTACGCTTCAAGAAAGCAGTAAATTCGGAAACCGCTATAACGACATAACGAACGTTAGTTATGAAGATGCTAAGAAATTCAGCATCGGTGGCTATTTCATCCCAGACTATGATTCTTTTACCAGCTATTGGAAAAGAGTTACTTATAGAGCAGGTCTTCGATATGAAAATACAGGATTGGTCGTAGGCGATACTTCGATCAAAGATTACGGAATGACAATGGGACTTGGGCTGCCAGTTGGCGGATCAATCTCAAACCTTAATGTTGGATTTGAATACGGCAGAAGAGGAACAACTCATGCAGGCCTTATTAAAGAAACATATGCCAACATATTTGTAAGCTTATCTCTGAATGATAGATGGTTTGTAAAAAGAAAGTATGAATAAAAAAATCTCAAGCAGTAATAGGTCTTTTGCCTTTGTTTTTGCACTACTGGGTTTCAGTTTTGCGGCAATAGCACAGAATTCAGAATGCAAAAACAAGATTGTTGCATTTGAAGAATTTGTTCAGTCAAACAGTTATGACCAGACACTATACAGCCGCTGGAAGGAATTAAAGCAGCAATGCCCAACCGAAAGCGAATCGGTTTATCTGATAGGAGAAAAAATTCTTAACCAGAAAATCGATCAGGCAAATACTGCTGAAGAGAAAAATCCGATGATTTCGGACCTTATGAGTGTTTATGATGAACACGACAAGGCTTTTCCAAACAATAAAAAAGGGAATAGAATTAGTAAAGCCCTTCTGCTTTACGATAATAAGACGGGAAGTTCAAAAGAGATTTTCGCCTTTTTGGATAAGGCTTTCAAGATGGATAATTCTGAATTTACCAATCCAAACGTACTGAATATCTATTCTGAATTGCTTGTTTCGCAATACCAGAAAAAAGAAACAGAACTTACTTTAGAGCAGGTTTTGGAGAAATTAGACGAGATTTCAGAAAAGGCACAATCCGAATTGAAAAAATCAAGTTTGGTAAAAGAGAATCTGTCGTTAAAAGCACAGACAGAAAAATTGACCTCTCAAGAACAAAGCAACTTGCAGAATGCCAAAGTAAGCGCCAATGAATTGACTCTGGTTATGGAAAACTTGAGTGCAAGAACTGATAAGCTAGCAAATTGCGAAATCCTAGTGCCTTTTTACCAAAAGAATTTCGACAAAAATGCTGAAAATGCTTTGTGGCTCGAAAGAGTTTCCGATAGACTGGATGCTAAAAAATGCAAGTCGGATTTCTATATTAAGGTTTCTGAAAAACTATACGCGTTGAGCCCGTCGGCTAAAGCAGCTTACAACATGGGAATCATTTCCAGAAACGCAAAAAATAAGCCTCAGACCATCGAACATTTTACTAAATCGGCAGAATTGCAGACCGACATCAATAAAAAAGCGGAGTTGTACTATCTGGTAGCAACGACGTATGGCTATGGCGATAAAGTAAAAGCAAGAGAATTTGCTAAAAAAGCTTTAGAAGTAAAACCTGCATTCGGGAAATCATATATTTTTATTTCTCAGTTATATGCCAATAGCATGAAAGAATGCGTAAGCGATAATGCATTCGAAAGCAAAGCGCTTTATTGGCTTGCTGCCGAAACAGCTAAAAAAGCAGGGACAGTAGAGCCGATCTTGAAAAAATCTGCCGACGATCTTGCTGCAAACTACACTAAAAAAGCACCGTCAAAAGAGGAAATTTCCCAAGCAAAAAGAAAATCTGGAGAACAGATATCCTTTAAATGCTGGATTGGCGAAACAGTGAGCATCCCAAAATTATAATATGATTTCTACGAAAAAGATATTGCTCAATGCTATTTTTATTGCAGTTTTTGGGATCCTGTTTTCATGCGAAAGCAATTTCAAGGATGTCCAGAAAATCAATGTTTCCACTTTTGCACCTATAGGAGAAGCAGATACCGTAAACCTGAAATATACAGATTCTGGAAAAATAAAAGCTATTTTGGTGAGCCCTAAAATGCTTGATTTCTCCAATGCCTCTTTTCCATATACAGAATTTCCTAAAGGAATTGACGTCACGCTTTACGACAACAATCAAAAAAAGAGCTTCGTATCTTCTGATTATGCCATTACTTATAAGGGTACCGATATTATCGACCTACAAGGGAATGTGAAAATTACTTCCGAAGACGGCAAAATACTCGAAACCACCCAGCTCTATTATGACCAGAAAAGGGAGTGGTTTTTTACAGAAAAAAAATGCAAGCTTACGTTAGGTCCTGGAAATGAATTTTATACCAAAGGATTCGATGCCAGCCGTGATTTTAAAGATATAAATGGGCAGGTCTTCTTTGGAGAAGGACAAGCAGATGAATTCTAAATTTCAAATTACATTATAATGGTATATCTTAAATACATACAGTATTTTTATCTAGTGGCTGCTGTTCTTTTCGCAGTAGACGGCTTTATGCAGTTAAATTCTGCAGAAAGAAGTCCTTGGCTTAGTTTTTTCTTTGCGGCAATCGCGCTTTTCATGTTTTTCTTTCGCAGAAGATTTGCAAAGAAATATGAAGACCAAAATAAAAACAGGCAACAGTAGTTTCCTTATTTTCTAGGCTTTTTGCGAATCTTCCGCATCACATTCAAAAAAAACTTCATCTTTATCAGAAAATATAGGTTTACTCCTTTTATTATTAAATAGATAATTGTATTTTCGCCCTCTGAATTTAAAAATTAACAATAAAAAAATGGCAGTTTTATCAAAAATTAGACAACGATCATTGCTTCTTATATTTGTTATTGGTTTTTGCTTATTAGCATTTGTTGTAGGCGACCTTATCAATAGCGGTGGTTTCAAGCAAACTTCAAAATACGTTGGAAGTATCAACGGAGAAGATATTTCATTTGAAGATTTTAGAAGTAAAGTCGATGCAGTTGAAAAAGGCGGTCAAGGAATCACGGCTTCTCAAGCAGCAAACAACGTTTGGGAACAAGAAGTTTCTATAGCTTTGCTTACAGAGCAATTTGAGAAATTAGGAATCAGAGTAGGTGAGAACCAAATCCTTGATATTCTTAAACAAAGTCAAGATATTGGTCAGAATCCTCAATTCCAAAATGCTGCTGGCCAATTTGATTATCAAAAATTCAAAGAATTTTTCCAAGCCAATCCAGAACTAGCTCCTCAATTACAGCAAAGAGAAACGCAAGCGGCTCTTTCTGCAAAATACCAAATCTACAGCACAATGCTAAGAGCTGGTTTGGTAGCTACTGAGGCTGAAGGAAAATTGCAATATGAAATGGAATCTGACAAAGTTACTTTTGACTATGTTGCTTTTCCTTTTTCAAACATAAAAGACAGTGAAGTTCCAGTTTCTGATGACGAGATTGTAGCGTACATGAGAAAAAACGAGAAGAAATTCAAAGCTGACGAAACACGCGAATTGCAATTCGTCGTAATTGAAGACAAGCCTTCTAAGGAAGACGAAGAAGAAGTGAAGAAAAATATTACGGAATTATTGTCTCCTAGAGTAGTCTTCAATGAAGCGACTGGAAAAAATGATACCGTTAAAGGTTTCAGAGAAGTAACGAACAACCAAGAGTTTGTGGATGCAAATTCTGATGTTAAGTTTGACTCTACTTATGTAACTAAGAAAAATCTTCCAGCTCAATATGCTGAGCAACTATACAACTTGCAGACAGGCGAGGTTTTCGGACCTTATATCTTTAACGGATATTATGCTATAAGCAAGTCATTAGGTAAAAAAGCTGGAGCAAGCGCAAAAGCAAGCCATATCTTGATTAGCTATGCCGGAAGTAAAGCTCCTAATCCTGCTATAACTAGAACTAAAGAAGAAGCTAAAGCGAAAGCTGACGATCTTTTCAAACAAGTTCAAGCAAATCCAGCTATTTTAGAATCTTTAGTTGCTGGAAACTCTGATGATCCAGGTTCTGCTCAAACTAGAGGAGAATACGATATGACTCCTGGACAAATGGTAAAACCTTTCAACGATTTCGTATTTAACAGCCCTATTGGAAAAGTGGGTCTTGTTGAAACAGAATTCGGTTACCACATTATTAAAGTAATCGATAGGCAAGATGCTATTCGTTTGGCAACTATCGCGCAAAGAATCGAGCCATCTGAAACAACTAGCGATGATATCTTCAGAAAAGCAACTAAGTTTGAAATGGAGGCTTCTGAAAAAGATTTCGCTACTGTAGCTAAATCTCTTGGATTGACTGTAATGCCATCAGCAAACGTAAAAGCACTAGATGAAAACTTTGGAAGCTTTACAAACCAAAGACAAGTAGTACGATGGGCTTACGATAAAAAGACTTCAGAAGGTGATGTGAAAAGATTCAATGTTCCAAACGGAAACTTGATCGTAAAACTTAAAAAAGTCAATAAAGAAGGATTGATGCCAATCTCTGATGCAAAACCAATGGTTGAGCCAATCTTGAAAAATGAGAAAAAGACTGAAAAGATAAAAGCAATCATGAAAGGTGCTACGTTAGAAGAAGCTGCTAAAGCGGCTAAAGTTGCTGTCGCTTCTGCAACAGACCTTACTTTGCAAAGTCCAAACCTTATGGGATTCGGATCTGAGCCAAGAGTTGTAGGTACTGCATTCGCAACGGCTCCTAACAAAGTATCTGAATTGATCGAAGGTAGATCTGGAGTTTTCAAATTGAAAACTAAAAGTGTTGCAAAAGCACCAGCTATTAAAAACTTCGATATTTACACAGCAAGACTTAAAGCACAAAGCGCTGCTGCAGCTGGAAGAATCGTTCCTGCTTTAAAAGAGAAAGCAGATATCGAAGACAACAGACTTGATTTTGGATTCTAAGAATCAAACATAATAGAAATAAAAAATCCCGACTATCTGGTCGGGATTTTTTATTTTAAGATCATTTCATCAAAGGTAAGAAGTGTCGGAAATCCTTTTTCTTTGAAATAAGCCGCGGGATTTTCTTTCGAAATGGCCATGACAAAATCGCCTCCCCATGCTCCGAGGCTTTTTACGACGCCTTTGAAATCGCTAAAATAAGCTTCTTGTATGGTTTGCATTTCCAAAACATCGCTCATGATCATTTCATGTTTTTCGATTTGGTAGGCGAAAGATTTTAGGTTATCGGCGCCTAAAACAGCTTCAGTAATCTTGTCGATTTTTTTGACGACTTCGGATATGTTATTCTGCTTGCTATAATATGACGCGATTGCGGCCTTGCTGCTCTGTTTTTTATTTAGATATACAAAATAGAGGTTGCCGGTAAATTCAGGATTAAAAGATACCTTGTGGATTGTAGGCTTGCCATTTTCTAGTTGATACAAGATAGGGACATCTTTTTGGGCGCATGCAATATCATAGCCGCTTCCTCCAAAACTCGTGCGTAACAGTTCAAAAGCATCAATGTTGAGCCACTGTGCTATATTGTTTATTAAAGTCGAAGAGGTGCCGAGACCCCAAAATTTAGGAAAAGTCAGTTCGGTTGTAATATTATAGCCTTCGGATTCTTCTATAAATTTAGGGTTTAGAAGATAGGCTTCATGCAAGATTTCGACTAATGTATTTTTGATCTTGTCTGAAAGAAAGGATTCTTTTTTTAGAATACTTTCAAAAGGGATAGAATCTTCAAACCAGATACTGCCATCCTTGTCAAAGCTTTTCCATTCAATTTGCTTGTTCTTGCCGCTTTCAATAATAAGATTTTGCCCGAACTTTGTCGGCAATGCCAATGCTTTTGCGCCATCTAAAACGACATATTCACCTGTGATAAGTAGTTTTCCGTTGCTGTAAAATGTTTTTTTCAAGTAATCAAGATTTAACTTTTCTCAAATCGCTAAAATATTCTACGACCGCAGCATGAGAAACTGGATTATGCTGGAAATAATCTACGATTAAGACTCTTTCTTCATCTGTTGCTTCAAGTTGGTTGATGATATTCCCCAAGTGCATTTTCATATGGCCTTCTTGTATCCCTGTCGTTGTCAAGGAGCGCAATGCAGCAAAGTTCTGCGCCAGACCGGCAACAGCTACAATCTGCATTAATTCTTGAGCAGAAGGTTTCTCAAGCATCTCTAAGGCTAGTTTTACTAAAGGATGCAATGATGTCAAGCCGCCAACTGTTCCTAAAGCCAACGGAATTTCCATCCAGAAATAAAACATACCATTTTCAATTTTAGCATGCGAAAGACTTTGATAGCGTCCAGATTTAGAAGCATAGGCATGAATTCCAGCTTCTACAGCACGAAAATCATTTCCGGTCGCCAAAACAACAGCGTCAATTCCGTTCATGATTCCCTTGTTATGGGTTACCGCCCTGTAGGGCTCGACTTCTGCAATTTGGACCGCCCTGACAAATTTTTCAGCAAAATTTTGTGGATCAATGTTTTTATTTTCATTTAATTCCTCCACCTTACAAGAAACTTCGGCTCTGACGATGCAATTAGGAACATAATTCGACAAAATGCTCATCACGACTTGAATGTTTTTTTCTTCTGAAGAAAATAATTCGAAGGATTGGGCTTCTTGCTGTAATGTTTTTGCAAACTGTTCCAAGCAGGAATTTATAAAATTCGCACCCATGGAATCTTTTGTCTCAAAAGAGGCATGAAGTTGAAAATAATTCGGAAGCAAATCGGTTTTGTCTTTTAGAATAATGTCTAAAATTCCTCCACCGCGTTTTTGCATATTTTTGGTGATGCTTTCTGTTTCTTCAAAAAACTTGTTTTTCTTTTCTTCAAAGAATCGTTCTAGTTTTGAAGTTTCTCCTGTATACATAAAATGGACTTGGCCGATTTTTTCAGTATTCAAGACTGTTGCTTTGAAGCCGCCTCTTTCAGACCAAAACTTTGCTGCTTTTGCCGCTGCTGCAACTACCGAACTTTCTTCGATAGCCATCGGAACCGTGTAGAATTTTCCGTTGATTAAAAAGTTGGGAGCAATTCCTAACGGAAGGTAAAAGTTAGTTATGGTATTTTCGATAAAATCATCGTGCAGTTTTTGGAGCTTGGCATCAGAATTCCAATAATTCTTTAAGATAGCAATGGCTTCATCTGGATTCGAAAAATATTCTTTAGCAATCCAGCTTATTTTTTCTTCTTTGGATAATTTTGAAAATCCCGAAATGGCTTTATTCATTATCTAGCAATTATGTCTTACAATAGTCCTGCAAAGATACGGTTTCAGGCTATTCTTTTTACGAATTTAAAAAGCGTTTTTATTTGTAATTTTTCGACTATTCTTCAATGAAAGTCATCTTTTTTGCCATCTTTTTCTGCCAGCCGTACGGCAAGATAGAATGATTGTTTTCAACCATCAAGTTCATTTGCGAAACGATTTTGTCTTGAAGGTTTTTAGGCAGGTTGTAAAACTCAGCATCAACATTGAAATTCCGTTGGTCGTCTAGTATTCCATTTTGGATTCTGAGTCCGATTTTTTTTCCTTTGTAATAGAGCAGTATTTTTATCCTTCCATCATCATAACCATTATATCCATTTGTACCATAAATAATTATCGGTTCGATGATTCCGTCGTTGTCAAAATCTTCTACATAAATATATTTTGTCCAAAACCAGATGCTTTCCTCTTCTGGTTTCTTAAAATCATTAGTCTCAAATGTTTTGGTCCAAGTATCATTTTCAACCTTAAAATTAAAAGCCTTGATCGAATTGTTGAAGTAATTCCCATCTTTTGGCTCTTTGACTTTTTCTTCTGTCAAGACCAAATAGTAGTTTCCAGTTTTATCTTGATAATCGTAAACTTTCCAGATAGAGAAATTGATTCCCAGTTCTTTTTTCTTTTTAGCTGTAAATAGCTCTTTAATTTTTTCTTCGGAAAGAGTCTTGTATTTGCTGTTTTGCTCGTTTGCGACATATTGGGAGATTTCGCTGATCTTTTGCGCAAGCAGACTGATATTCTTCTGTTCGATGTCAGAAAATTCAATAGCATCGTTATTGTTTAGCGGTTTATACCAAGATTTGTTCTTGAAATATGCAGCATATTCAGGATTAGAAAAAACATAACCTTTATGAGCATAAATTTCATTTTTTAAAAGCTTTAAAGCATAAATGTCTAAGTTTTCAATGGTATTCTCGCTGATTATTTCTGAAGAACATTTAGAACAATCTTTAAGATTTTGCGCGGTAACTGAAACAGAGGCAAGTAGTAAGCACAGCAGATAATTTTTCATTTTGGGTTGGGTTTACTCAAATATAACACTAAAATAATAACAAGAAAAGGCATTTGTTTCGATTGAAAGGAAATTTCTTTCTTCATTCAAAATAAGGAGCATTTCAAATATAAATGCAAATTGAAATTCCGGAAATTGCATTTAACACAAAAAATCAAGGTTTATTGCAAATTTTTCACTAAAATTGACAGTTTTTTTACCTTAACAAAATATGATGAATTCACGAAAGATTACCGCATTGCTATTATTCTTGTGCATGTCGGTTTTTGGCCAGCAGAAATTAACTCTTGAGGAGATCTGGGGAGGAGCATTTAGGGCCGAAGGAATGGAAGAATTACAATCCTTAAAAAACACCAATCAATATACTGTTTTAAATTTTGATCGACCGTCAAGAAGCATGCAGATTGACTTGTACGACTATGCAACTTTGAAAAAAGTTTCGACATTAATCGATACGAAAAATCATAAAGATCTTCCGATGATTGACAGTTATACTTTCAATTCAAAAGAAAATATGATTTTGATTGCTTGCGAATCAGACCAGATTTTCCGCCATTCTTTTGTGGCCGACTATTATTTATATGATATCCAGACCAAGCAATTGACAAAATTGTTTGATTTTAAGATTCAGGAGCCTACTTTTTCTCCAGACGGAACTCAGATTGCGTACGCAAAAGACAATAACTTGTTTGTCTATAATCTTCAATCTAAGACTTCAAAACAGATTACGACTGATGGGAAGAAAAACGCAGTCATCAATGGTATTACGGACTGGGTTTATGAAGAAGAATTCTCTTTCGTAAAAGCTTTTGACTGGAATGCCTCAAGTGACAAAATCGCTTTTATCCGATTTGATGAAACTGAAGTGCCTGAATTTTCAATGGATCTTTTTAATCAGGGTCTTTATCCAGTGCAGCAGGTTTTCAAATATCCGAAAGCAGGAGAAAAGAACGCGCTGGTTTCGTTGCATATTTATGATGTTAAGGCCAATGCTGCAAAACAAATCAACTTGGGAAGTTATACTGATTTTTACATTCCAAGAATAAAATGGACGAATGAAGCCAATGTCTTGAGTGCTCAAGTCATCAACAGGCACCAGAATAATTTAGACCTGCTTTTTGTGGATGGAACATCAGGCGTTGCGAAGGTTATCTTGAATGAAAAAGACAAAGCGTATGTCGATATCACGGACAATCTTACGTTTCTAAAAGATAATAGTTTTATCTGGACAAGCGAGAAAGACGGTTTCAACCATATTTACCACTACGACAAAACTGGAAAGCTGAAAAATCAAATCACAAAAGGAAACTGGGAAGTCACTGCTTATTATGGTTTGGATGAAAAAACAGCAACTATTTTCTACCAATCAGTCGAAAACGGTTCCATCAACAGAGATGTATATTCTATAAAAGTAAGCGGAAAAGACAAGAAAAGGCTTTCTTCTGCAACCGGAACTAATTCGGCAATCTTCAGCCCGAACTTTCAGTTCTATATCAATACATTCTCTAATGCCACGACTCCGGCGCAATATTCTTTGAATGATGCAAAAACAGGCAAGGAAGTACAATCTATCAAAAAGAACGAGGCCTTGCAATCAAAGTTGAAAGCTTACGATTTACCTTCAAAAGAATTTTTTGAACTTGCTACAGAAAAAGGACACAAGCTGAATGCTTGGATGATCAAGCCGAAGAATTTTGATGCCTCTAAAAAATACCCAGTTTTGATGTTCCAATATTCAGGTCCAGGTTCGCAAGAAGTAGCAAATAATTGGATCGATACGAACGACTTGTGGTATATGATGCTTTCGCAGCAAGGTTATATCGTAGCTTGCGTTGACGGAAGAGGTACAGGTTTCAAAGGTGCTGATTTTAAAAAAGTAACTTATAAAGAGTTAGGAAAATTTGAAGTTGAAGACCAAATTGATGCTGCAAAAGTACTCGGAAAATACAATTATGTTGACAACAGCAGAATTGGAATCTGGGGATGGAGTTATGGCGGTTTTATGTCTTCTAACTGCATCTTAAAAGGAAACGACGTTTTCAAAATGGCTATCGCCGTTGCGCCGGTAACAAACTGGAGATTCTATGATTCAGTTTATACAGAAAGATACATGCAGACGCCACAAGAAAATGCTTCCGGATATGACCAAAACTC
This sequence comes from Flavobacterium sp. N2550, assembly GCF_025947265.1. Lineage (NCBI taxonomy): Bacteria > Pseudomonadati > Bacteroidota > Flavobacteriia > Flavobacteriales > Flavobacteriaceae > Flavobacterium > Flavobacterium sp. N2550. Next base: position 1,317,441 of record NZ_CP110007.1, read on the forward strand.
ACCGATCAATCATGTCAGCAAGCTAAAAGGGAAATATCTTTTGGTACATGGAAGTGCCGATGACAACGTACATGTGCAAAACACAATGCTGATGATCGAAGCATTGGTGCAGGCTAACAAACAATTTGATTGGGCAATCTACCCTGACAAAAACCACGGAATTTATGGTGGAAAAACCAGATTGCAGCTATATACAAAAATGACAAACTTTATTAAAGAGAACCTATAAATGGAAATGACCGACCCGAATACCCCCGCAGTCCAAGTACCAACAATTGAAGATATCCAAAACTTTGAAGGAAAATATCCAAGACAGCTATGGTATCTGTTTTTAGTAGAAATGTGGGAACGTTTCTGTTTTTATGGAATGCGAGGCGTCTTGACTTTTTTTATGGTCGACCAGCTTTTATTAAAAGATGATGCTGCCAACTTGCAATACGGAGCGATTCAAGCATTTGTTTATGCCTTTACTTTTATCGGTGGTATTTTTGCTGACAAAATATTAGGATTTAGAAAATCGCTTTTCTTTGGCGGAATCGTAATGATCTTAGGGAATTTGCTGATAGCATTTTCTCCTCAAACTATGTTTTATTATGGGATCGCCTTTTCTATAATCGGTACTGGTTTCTTTAAGCCGAATATTTCCTCGATGGTTGGAGAATTGTACCATGAAAAAGATCCAAGAAGAGATGCAGGTTACGGAATGTTTTATGCGGGAATCAATATCGGTGGACTTTTTGGTGGAGCATTGTGTATTTATTTAGGAAAATACCATTCGTGGACATTGTGCTTCCTATCAGCGGCAATCGTAATGGCTTTAGGGCTGATCACTTTCCTTGTTACTAAAAAACACTTAGGTCCTATTGGAGATTCTCCACTCTTGAATTTATCCGTAAGCAAAAGAAAATTCAGAGAGATTGCGGTATATGTATGCTCGTTGCTTAGCATCCCCTTTATTTTTATAATGGTAAAAAATACAGACTATACAGATTATTTCATGTATACGATTGGCGCAATTGCGGTATTGTATTTTACATATGAACTGTTTAACCTGAAAAATGCCAGCCTACAGAAGAAATTATTTGCAGCATTCCTGTTTATTTTCTTTTACTTCTTATTTAATGCAATTTATGAGCAAAGCGGAGGATCACTGTCTCTTTTTGCAAAAGATAACTTGAGCCACAGTTTATTGTTTTTCAACATTGACCCTAATATCGTAAACAACAGTTCCAACACTTTATTCGTAATTATTTTAAGCCCAATTATTGGTCTTTTATGGCTTTGGCTAGCGAAAAAGAAAATTGAGCCAAATACGATTATCAAATTTGGAATTGGTTTCTTGTTCCTTTCAGCATCATTCTACCTTTTCTATTACACAAGATTTTTCGCGAATTCTGAAGGAATAACCTCTTTGAATTTGTTCACTTTTGCGTATTTAATCACTACAATCGGAGAGCTTTGTCTTGGTCCGATTGGAATGTCAATCATTACTAAACTATCGCCAAAAAGACTTTTCGGAATGATGATGGGATTGTGGTTCTTGGCAAGTGCTTTCGGCCAGCTGGCTGCAGGAAAGTTAGGTGCGGCAATGTCGAAATCAAATACAGGCGATGATTTGGTGTCAAAATTACAATCATACACAGATGGATATTATACTTTAGCAATATATTCTCTAATTGCAGGAGTGTTCCTAATCGTAGCAACTCCATTGATTAAAAAATTGATGCAAGAAGTCAAATAACAAAATAGAATAAATAAATTTAGAATGTCAGAAATCTCATCCAATAACGATTTTTTCAAATCAAAAGTTTTAGGCCATCCATCAGGATTATTCGTTTTGTTTTTTACTGAAATGTGGGAACGATTCTCTTTCTACGGAATGAGAGTCTTGTTGATTAATTTTTTGACCATGGCCGCCATCGGAACCAATCCGGGCTGGGAATGGTCTTCAGAAAATGCCGGAGCTTTATTCGGAACCTATGCCGGACTTTTATACCTGACTCCAATTGCGGGTGGTATCATTGCCGATAAATTCACAGGCTATCGCTGGGCAGTTGTTATCGGGGCAATAATCATGACTTTAGGTCATGCTTCTATGGCGCTTGAAACCGAATTTTCACTTTATTTTGGACTAGTTTTGCTGGTTATCGGTACGGGTTTCTTTAAGCCGAATATGACTTCTATTATTTCTGAAATGTACAAAGACCTGCCTGAGAAAAAAGACGGTGCTTATACTATCTTTTACATGGGAGTGAACGCAGGAGCTTTCTTCGGAATGATGCTGTGCGGTTATCTTGCCGAAAAAGTTGGCTGGAGCTGGGGCTTTGGATTAGCTGGGATTTTTATGCTTTTGGGTTCTTTGCAATTCTGGTTGGCAAAACCTTTGTTCGGAACTATTGGAGATGTTCCTAAAAAATCTAAAGCTGTTGAAGCGATTTCGCCTGACGGACAGATTGATATAACCAAGCCAAAGACTGAAGTGAATCCAGAAGACAAAAGAAATCCTTTTACGATGCTGGATAAGGTCTTGATAGTAATCACTTCCATAATCGGATTGTTGTATCTGATTGATGATCCTGCTTCTAAAATTGCAAACATTCACCTTCTGCCTCAGGAATTTTTAATTTCAAAAGATATTTTGCCAGGCTCTTTAGTCATAACAATAATCGGATTGGTCTTATTCTTGTTCTTGGTAATTTCTAGAATTGCGCGTTATACAAGAATAGTCCGTGACAGAATGATTGCGGTTATTATCTTTGCTTTCTTCACCGTTTTCTTTTGGCTGTCGTTTGAGCAAGGAGCAACCTCATTAGTACTTTTTGCAAGAGATTTTACAGACCGGACTTTGATGGGGAATCAAGCGATTATTTTTAATATCGTAAATACGCTTCTGACCATAATTCCATTGATCTTGATTTCTTGGGTATTGTTCCTATTATTCAAGCAGACGTATAAAAGAATATCAACTTCAAATATTATTCTAGCCATAAGTTTTCTAGGCGTTTGGGGAATTGTCATCTGGATGTTAAATAACGATTACAATTCAAAGGCCTACGAACTAAAATACCAAGCGATTAAGACCGCTCAAATTGATGAAAAGACCAAAAAGCAAAATGTCGATGAAAACGGAGACTTGGTTTTTGATTTTAATCCAGTAACAGAAACTACGGTATTAAAGCCGACAGACGAAGTTGTTGACAAGACTGTTACGATTTCGAGCAAGGAGTTGCTGCAAGTAAATGACAAAGTAGCACTTCATAATGAAATCGGGAATTTTGTTTACCTGACAAAAGATTTAGAAGCGAAGATCAGAAACGATTATAAAAAAGCAACCAAAGATTCTCAGATTATAAAGGCCGAAATAACCCAGCTTAAAGAAAATCAAGTGGAAGTCACGACTTCTTGGTTCAGTATCCTAAATTCATTCTTTATTATTGCTTTTGCTTCCATGTTTTCTAAATGGTGGGACAGCAAATACAACCCAAGCGCAGCAGTTAAATACGGCCTAGGACTGATTATTATGGGCTTAGGATTTGCCATATTGGCGTACGGAGCAAAAGTTATTCCTTCTGGCGCTGAAGCTGGAGCAGTAAGAGTTAGCATGATTTGGCTTATATTCGCATATCTATTCCATACGCTAGGAGAACTATGCCTATCGCCGGTTGGTTTGTCATATGTCAGCAAATTGGTGCCTGGAAGAATGATTGCATTTATGTTCGGGATGTGGTATCTTGCGATTGCAATCGGAAATAAATTGGCAGGTTCGCTTGGTGGAATGATTGAAGGCATTACTAAAGAATACGATATGAGTACCTTCTTCCTGATTTTTACGATAGTCCCTATTGTAGCCGGATTGATTGTTACAGCATTAAATCCCGTATTGAAGAAATTAATGCACGGAGTACGATAATAACTAAACTAAACTATAATAAATGGAAACAACAGTAAAGCAATCACACCCGAAAGGCCTTTGGTATCTATTCGGAACAGAAATGTGGGAAAGATTTGGATATTATTTGATGTTAGGGATATTCTCCCTTTACATGCTTGATGGATGGAATAATGGTGGTATGGGCTTTGACCCTGCTAAAAAATCCGATATCTACGGGACGTATCTAGGTCTTGTGTATCTGACTCCTTTTATAGGAGGATTGCTTGCTGATAGAGTTTTAGGCTATAGAAGATCGATCGTCATGGGAGGTTTGATGATGGCAGCAGGTTATTTCTTGCTTTCTATTCATAGCGAGATGACTTTCTATATAGCATTATTCTGTATTATCTTAGGAAACGGTTTCTTTAAGCCAAATATCTCGACGCTGGTTGGAAATTTATACAGCAGCGATGAAATGAAAGATAAAAAAGATGCAGGTTACAACATCTTTTATATGGGAATCAACGTAGGAGCTTTTATCTGTAATTTCGTTGCCGCATACATGAGAATCAACTACGGATGGGGGCACGCGTTTGCTGCTGCTGGAGTAGGAATGTTGATTGGTGTAGTTGTATTCTTGATCGGAACAAAACACATAAAACATGTAGATGTTATTAAGCCAGTCGAAAAAGGGGACATGTCAACCGGAAAAATTTTGGGTTTGACAGTTCTTCCAATGTTTATTTTCGGAATAATCGGGTATTTGATTCCTGGAAATTTCTTAGGTTCTGATACTAACGATGCTTTTATCATTGGATGTTTGCCAGTTATCGGGTTCTTCATTTACTTGGCATTTAAAGCTGAGGCGAAAGAAAGTCGAGCGATCAAAGCACTTTTGGCTGTGTTTACTTGTGTGATTTTGTTCTTTGCAATTTTCCACCAAAATGGAGACGCCTTGACCGTTTGGGCAGAAGATCATACAGACAGAAGCATGCCGACTGCAGTTTCTAATGTAGCAGATGAATTAGGAATGGCACAAGTTGTTGTAAACAATGATATCGTTTCGGCTGACCAAGCTACATTTGATAAAACAATTGCCGAAATGAGAGCTAAAGAAGAAGCAATGCCAGCTGTTTCTAAAGAAGAATTAAAAGCAAAAGCAGATTATTCAAGCGAAATTGGACAGTTAGAAAAATCAAGAAAATATTTTGCAACCTTGCCTGGAGATCAAGTTCCGGCCAAAGGAACAAACTTAAAATTGTATTCAACAGAATTGTACCAATCTATTAACCCATTCTGGGTAGTAGTCTTGACGCCATTGGTGGTAGGCGTATTTGGCTTTATGAGAAGAAGAAAAAAAGAACCTAGCACGCCAACAAAAATCTTTATCGGTTTGGTAATTACAGCTCTTTCGGCTTTAGTAATGGTAGGTGCTGTTTTTGCAACAAACGATATGACTTTAAAAGCAAGTTCTTGGTGGCTGATTGCTTCGTATGGTGTAATTACCATTGGAGAATTATGCCTTTCTCCAATGGGATTGTCACTTGTTTCAAAACTTTCTCCTCCAAGGATAACAGCGTTGATGATGGGTGGTTTCTTTTTGGCGATTTCTGTTGGAAATAAACTTTCAGGAATGCTATCATCACTTTGGGAAAAAATACCTCAAAAAGAAAACTTCTTTTTCCTTAACTTCGGTTTAGTTTTAGCTGCTGCAATAGTATTGCTGTTGATGTTAAAATGGTTAAATCGAGTAATGAAAGAGAATAATGTAGCCTAAACGGCATTATTTTTGAAACCAATATTCAAAACTATAAAAAAATGAAAAAACTACTTTTAGTACTATTTTTAGCTGTAGGCTCAATAGCTGCAGTTCAAGCTCAGGAAGTAAAATGGCTTACATTAGATCAAGCCCTTGCTGCGCAAAAGAAAAAGCCGAAACCAATTTTTATGGACGTGTACACGGATTGGTGTGGACCATGTAAGATGTTAGACAAGAATACTTTTCAGTCTAAAGAAGTAGCAGAATACATCAATGCTAATTATTATGCTGTGAAATTTAATGCTGAAGGCGATTCTGAAGTGACCTACAAAGGGAAAAAATATACAAATCCAAAATACGATGCGGCACGCAAAGGCCGTAATGCGGTACATGATTTTACAATGTTCCTGAAAGTGCAAGGATATCCGTCAATGTATATTTTTGACAGCAAAGGAGAGGTAAAAAGCCCAATTGTAGGCTATCATACTCCTGAGCAGTTAATGCCACTAATCAAAGTCTAAATCTATTTAGATAAGCTATAGAATCCCTTTTCAACAGTTGAGTGAAAAGGGATTTTTTCTTTTTCACAAGTTGCTTTCCATCTCTGTGTATCCGTTCTGTAGTTTGAAGCATCTGCCACAATCATTTTTGGCCTAGATTCCTGAAGGATTCTTTCAAGGTTTATTTTGGGCGATTGTGTCATGATTACGATATCAGGATCTAAGCCTTTTGGAAAAAATCCAAGACTGTCGACAATTAAAATCCTGTTTTTATTAAAATAGGCTAGATTTTGTATTCTTTCTGTTTTGCTGATATGACTGAAATTCCCAACTAGATAAGGTCTGATAATAAAATTTAGATTCGCTTCGGATAAATTGTTGTTCGTATAAACAACAATATTCTCTCCATTTCTTTCTGCAAGAATTGTATTCTTTTTTGAATTAAATACAATTAATTCTTCTTGACTTTGGTTGAAGTACTTATTTCCAAAATAAGCCAGCTGTAATAAAATTAAACTGCTTAGAGCAAAAGATAATCTCTGAAAATTAGGTTGTTTTACCCAAAGCACAAAGGCCAATATAAGCACATAACAAGCCACTAACATTTGCCAGCTAAAAGAAATATCTTGGAATATAAAAGATTCAAAAGAGGCTACCCAATTGATGATTTTGTTTAATAGTGAGATGCTCCATTCTAAACTCTTAGCAATAAAACTCGGAACAATATCAAAAAAAGCCCATACAAGTACAAAAACGCCCAAGGCCAGAATAAAGCCGAGCAACGGAAGTACCAATAAATTCGTTATGAAGAACAATCCCGGGAATTGATGGAAATAGTATGTGCTTAATGGAAAAGTTCCGATCTGCGCTGCGAATGAAACCGTCAGGATGTCCCAGAAATATTTCAAAATCCAAGTTTTAGGTAGCCACACAGAAGCGAACAAAGGTTGCATCCATACGATAAAAAATAAGGCGCAATAGCTAAGCTGGAAGCCAATGTCGAAAATAAAGGAAGGCTCAAAGAGCAGAATAAACAACATCGACACAATTAATGTATGGAAGATGTTTGTTTTTCTCCGAGCATATTTTCCGACAGCGACAAAACTGAACATTACTACGGAACGTGTAACAGAAGGAGAAAACCCAGCGATTATCGCGAAAGCCCACAAAAAGGATAGAAGTATTGCAATTTTTATAAAATTACCCCATCTGGTTTTTGGCAATCCGCCCAAAAGAAATCCGATGAAAATCATGATGCAGCCTACATGGAGTCCGGAAACGGATAAAATGTGCACAGCACCTGCAAGCTGGTAATCTTTCAGCAATTCAGGAGAAATGTCCTGTTGCTGTCCTAAGATCAAGGCTATGACAACATTGAGTTCTTCATTTTTAAATCCTGAACCTTTAAGGTTTTTGATGATAGTGTTTCGAAATTCAGAGGCATAATACCAAATGTTTTCATCAATTTTTTGGCTTACCTTGATTTCTGAAATATTCGCATATAGCTGTCCATAAATTGATTTGTTGGCTAGATATTTCCTATAATCAAATTGGTTTGGATTGCTTGGCGCTCGGGGTTCCGATATAGTGCCGTATATATAAAGTCTGGAACCAATAGTAAAATCTTGTTTTAGCCCTTCTTTACTTATGCTCAACAAGATTTTTCCTTTGGCATTAGAAGTATCTATAGAACAAACCTTAGCAATATAACGTTCATTAGAAGCATTGCTTCTTAATTTCTCATGAAGGACAACTTCTACATAATGGTTGTACTCGTCAATTTTGTGGCTATAGTGATTTTTGGAAAATCGTTCGTTGTGAATAGCTTGTGTTGAGATGCCTATGCTGAAAAATACCACATAAGCCGCTATTCCAAAATAGATTTTTTGCAAGAAATCTTTCTTGGAGAAATAATAGGCTATTCCAAAAATAATCAAGGAAGTGCCACAAAATAGTAAAGAAAATTTTGGGCTTGGTTCAATATAAAATGCGGCGAGTACTCCTAGAATAAACCAAATGGCAATTCTAGCTAACGGGAATTTCAGTATTTTCATAAAAACGAAAATACGAAAAATTAACAAAAAATGTAATTATTGTTGAATAATTCTGTTAACCTGAGCAAATGTTCTTTTGTAGTACGGCTCATTTGTTGAAGAAACAACAACGCCTTTGCTGGTAGAAGAATGGATGAACTTTATCTCATCGCCTATTTTTTCAATTACAACTCCAACATGATTGATTACTCTTCTTCCATTAGTTCGGAAGAAAATTAGATCACCCTTTTTGATGTCGTTGGTATCAACTTTTTCACCAACCAAAGCCATGTCATGTGAGCTTCTAGGTAGTTTTATGTCAAAAAGATTAAAAACGGCAGTAACCATTCCTGAACAATCCATTCCAGCAGTTGTAGTACCGCCTCCGCGATATCTCACGCCTAGGAAATTCATGGCATTGTTGATTAGTTGTAAGGAAATATAGCTTTCAGTAGGTGTCGAAACAACAAGATCCGGATCTTCTTGTTCAACAATTACAGATTTTTTATTTTTAAGAGGTTTTGTGTTTTTTGAAACTTTTGCCTTTTCGGCAACTACCGGTGCTGGTTTTTCGGCAACGATAGTGTTTTTCTTTTCTGCAGGCTTTTCGTAAACTCCTTTTTTAAGAGCTTCCTTTTTAGTGGTAATAATTTGCGAGTGGCCTAACGTCGATACTAATAAGAGTAGCGGTAAGAACAGAAATAAGATTTTTTTTGCAGACATATTTTATTTTTTATTTTTCAGCAAAAACAAAGACTTAGGGGCGTATTTGCTTTAGATTTATTAATAAAATTCCGTAGAATTACTTGTTTTTCAAATGCTATAGTTTTAAATATAAACGAACAGATGACATGATTATTATATAACAGATTCCAAATATAATGTAAATTCTCTTAAATGGACAAAAATCTTATCAAGAAATTGTTAGTAACTATTTTATTGAAAGAATTTATGACTTTAAATTAATCCTCAATTAGTTGATTTTTAGCTTATTATTTTCGTGTGTTAAGTAAGTGTTATTTTTTAAGCTTATCAACAATCAATTGAGCTGTTTTCTCGCTGGCTCCAATGCCTCCCAGCTTTTTTTCTAAAATTTCATAGTCTTGGAGAAGCTTCTCTCTTTGGCTGGTTTCTAAGATTTTATGCAATTCCTTTTTAATCCTTTTTGGATTGCAGTCGTTCTGAATTAATTCGGTAACAACTTCTTTGTCCATTATCAAATTGACCAGCGATATGTATTTTAATGTGATGATTCGTTTGGCTATCTGGTAAGAAATCCAATTTCCTTTATAACAAACTACTTCAGGAACTTTAAATAAAGCTGTTTCTAAAGTGGCAGTTCCAGAAGTCACAAGAGCCGCAGAAGAAATACTTAGCAGATCGTAAGTTCTGTTCGAAATAAAATGTACGTTCTTGTTCTTTAAAAATTGCTCGTAAAAAGAATATTCTTGGCTTGGAGCACCTGCAATTACAAACTGATACGCTGGAAAATCTTTAGCTACAGCAAGCATTTCCGATAGCATTTTAGCAATTTCTTGTTTTCGGCTGCCCGGCAAAAGTGCAATTATCGGTTTTTCATCTAAGCTAAACTCTTTTCTGAATGATTCTTCATCCACATGTTTTCTGTTGTGGATGGCATCAATCAGCGGATGGCCTACAAATGCTACAGGGAAATTATGTTTCTTCTCGTAAAAATCTTTTTCAAAAGGAAGAATGACATACATGAAATCAACATCTCGCTTTATTGCTTTGATACGATTTTCTTTCCAGGCCCAGATTTGAGGAGAGATATAATAGTGAGTCGGGATTCCGATTTCTTTTGCCCATTTGGCAATTCGCATATTGAATCCGGGATAATCAATAAAAATGATAGCGTCAGGCTTAAATTCAGAAATATCGGCTTTGCAACGTTTTATGTTGTTCAGAATTGTCTTTAAGTTCATAACAACTTCTGCAAATCCCATAAAGGCTAAATCACGATAGTGTTTTACTAAGGTTCCGCCCGCTTGCTGCATGAGATCGCCTCCCCAAAAACGAATTTCAGCTTGTGGGTCTTTTTTAAAAATGGCTTTCATCAAATTAGAACCGTGAAGGTCGCCTGATGCTTCTCCTGCAATAATGTAGTATTTCATATCTTGAACAATTTAAAACTGAACTGAATCAATTTTTGTCGTTTAATTTCCATGTGTTTAATGTCTGTATGGCATGGTGGGCTGTCAGGTCAAATTGTACAGGTACTAAAGAAATATAGCCGTGTTTTAAGGCCCATTCGTCGGTATCTTCGCCATTGTCTTGATTGATGAATTTTCCTGTCAGCCAGTAGTAATCACGCCCCATCGGAGAAGTTCTTTTGTCAAATTTTTCTGCCCACATCGCTTTTGCTTGCCTGCAGACTTTTATTCCTTTTATTTCTTTTTCCTGCAATTTCGGGAAATTTACATTTAGGATGACACCTTCTGGAAGACCGTTTTCTAAAACTTCTAAGGCAATCTTCTTGATGAACTTTTTGGTAGGCTCGAAATCAGCATTCCAGTCATAATCGAGTAGCGAAAAACCAATAGCAGGAATTCCTTCAATTCCAGCTTCAACAGCGGCGCTCATGGTTCCAGAATAAATTACGTTGATAGAAGAATTAGAGCCGTGGTTTATGCCCGAAACGCAAAGGTCTGGCTTTCTTTTCAAGACTTCATTCACAGCAAATTTTACGCAGTCTACCGGAGTTCCGGAACACGAATATTCAATATCGACATCATTTCCGACAGTTATTTTATTGAGATACAAAGTATTGTTGATGGTGATGGCATGGCCTGTAGCGGATTGCGGGCTATCAGGAGCAACCACAACCACTTCGCCAATTTCTTTCATTACGCTGATCAAGGTACGGATTCCTGGAGCAGAAATTCCATCGTCGTTGGTAACTAAAATTAAAGGTTTCTTTTCCATTTTAAAGTTTTTTCCTGATTGTTTGTCTTGAAAATAAAGACTTTATTGTTTTTTATGATGTAAAATTCGGACATGAAAATGACCTTCGCCGATTACAAAAATAACCTTTTTTAAAGTTTCTCAATGTTACAAAATTATATAACTTTGAAACTTGTAGAAATAGCCCTTCTGCAATGATTTAGACTTTTGACCCATCCAAATCATCTTTAACAAAAAATTATGCGGTTTAAAAAATCGTGGCATAATTTTTTCAGTAATTTAGAACAAAATTTGATGAATGCTATAATGGAGTTTATGAAAAGAAATTATAAGATATTATTGGTTGTAGTTGCACTTTCTGCAGCCTTATGGAGTTTCGTTCCAAGAGAAGTAAAAAATGACCCTGAAAAAGACAAGCTGCTTCTGGAGCTTTTGACATTTGTTATTGAGCGCGGCCATTATGACCCCGCAAAAATTGATGATACTTTTTCAAAAGGAGTTTACAAAGATTATTTGGAAGCAATTGATCCTTCAAAAAGATTTTTCCTTCAGTCGGATATTGACGAGTTCTCAAAATATGAGACAAAACTTGACGACCAGATTTTAGGTAGAGATTTATCGTTTTTTGACTTGACGTATAATCGTCTGCTTCAAAGAATCGACGAAAGCAAAAAATATTATAAAGATATTTTATCAAAACCTTTTGATTATAAAAAGGATGAGACTTTCAATACCGATTACGAAGAACATTCTTATGCAAAGAATTCTAGTGAGTTGAGAGAAAGATGGTACAAGCAGATCAAGCTTTCTACTTTGTCTTCTCTTACGAATAAGCTAGAAATTCAAGAAGGTAAAAAAGCTTCTGACACTGACGAATTTTCAGATTTGACAGAAAAAGAAAAAGCGGATAAAGAGAAAAAACAAAAAGAAGAAAAGAAGGAAATCGAGAAAAAACCTTTCGATGTTCTCGAAAAAGAAACCAGAGAAAGCCAGCTGAAATCATTAGATGAATATTTCGGGTTTATCAAAGACTTGGATAGAGACGATTGGTTTTCGGTTTATATCAATTCGATTGCTACACGATTTGACCCGCATACTTCCTATTTCGCCCCAGACGACAAAGAGCGTTTTGACGTTAGCATGAGCGGAAAATTAGAAGGTATTGGGGCGCGTCTTCAAAAGAAAAATGATTTTACTGAAATTACAGAACTGATTTCTGGCGGACCGGCTTGGAGAGGAAAACAATTAGAGCCTGGAGATGTAGTCTTGAAAGTGGGACAAGGAGACAAAGAGCCTGTAGATGTGGTAGGAATGAGAATTGATGATGTCGTTAAAAAAATTAAAGGACCAAAAGGAACTGAAGTTAGGCTTACGATAAAGAAAACAGACGGAACGATTAAGATAATTTCTATCATTAGAGATGAAGTAGAAATTGAAGAAACATATGCAAAATCAAGCGTTGTAGAAAAAGACGGAAAGAAATACGGAATTATCTATCTGCCAAAATTCTATATCGATTTTGAAAACGAAGATAGCCGCGATGCTGGAAAAGATATCGCCCTTGAAGTCGAAAGACTAAAACAAGCTGGAGTACAAGGAATTGTGATGGATGTCCGCGATAATGGTGGAGGTTCTTTAAAAACAGTTGTTGACATTGCAGGATTGTTTATCGACCAAGGACCGATTGTACAAATCAAATCTGCAGGCAAGAAAAAAGAAATCCTATACGATAAAGATCCTAAAATTCAATGGGATGGTCCATTGGTAGTGATGGTAAATAGTTTCTCGGCTTCGGCTTCAGAAATATTAGCAGCAGCAATTCAAGATTATAAAAGAGGAGTCATTATTGGAAGCACACAGACTTACGGTAAAGGAACGGTACAAAACGTTATCGATTTGAATCAGTTTGTTCGTAGCAATTCTATGGGCGACTTAGGAGCTTTAAAAACTACGACGCAAAAATTCTATAGAATCAACGGAGGTTCAACCCAATTGAATGGCGTTTCAAGTGATGTTGCTTTGCCAGACCGTTATTCATATATCAAAATGGGCGAACGCGATATTGACAATGCGATGCCTTGGGATAAAATTGATGCGGCTGACTATAAAGTTTGGAACAAACAAAGCAATTTTGATTTGGCTGTAGAAAACAGCAAGAGAAGAATGGAACAAAGCGACCAATTCAAGCTGATTGAAGAAAACGCAAGATGGATCAAAGAAAGACAAGAAGAGAAAAATTTCAGCCTGAATATTGATAAATTCAAGCAAGAACAAGCCTCTCTTGAAGAAAAAGCTAAAAAATACAAAGCCATAACAGATTATAAAAACAGCTTGAAATTCACTTCATTGCCTTACGAAAATGAAATGATCAAGAATGATAATCTGCTAAAGGAAAAAAGAGATCGTTGGCACGAAAGCCTTTCCAAAGATGTTTATGTAGAAGAAGCATTAAATGTTCTTGACGATTTGCAACCAAAAACAGCGATTAAAGGAACTGTAAATGTTAAAAAGAAAGATAAATTAGTGAAGTCGTAATTGGCTCAAGGATATTTTAATGAGTAAATCCACACAATCATTATCAAGAATAGCGCTCCAGAAGTTCAAAAAGAATTTCTGGGGCGTTTTCAGTTTTGGATTTATTCTATTGCTGATGCTCTTTTCGATATTTGCTTATGTCTTGGCACCTGATAATTCCGAAAATGCCAATTGGGGCGACCTGACAATCCGCTCAAAAAAACCTGGCTTTGAAGTCAAGATGCTTTCCATTCCCCTAAAAGAAAAGATACAGTCTGGTTTTTGGGATTATTTTTTCGGACACGAACAAAAATTTTCAAAAGAACCAATTTCTAGCTTTATCATAGAAAAGGATAAGATTGTTTATACGCTGTATAACGACGATCCAAAAGTCATCATACAAAAAGAAACGACCTTGAAAGATTTTCCAGGATATACTAATCTAGAAGACGTCTCAAAGGAATATATAAAAACCCAAAAATTTTACTTGGGAACCGACAAAGCCGGAAGGGATTACCTAAGCCGTATGCTTGTAGGATCAAGAGTTTCAATTTCTATCGGATTCGTAGCCGTATTCATCTCACTTGTTGTCGGCCTATTTTTTGGCGCCATTGGCGGGTATTATGGAGGAAAAGTAGACGCGTTTGTCATGTGGTTGGTCAATATCATATGGTCAATTCCCACATTATTGCTTGTCATAGCAATTACTTTAAGTTTAGGGAAAGGCTTCTGGCAGGTTTTTGTAGCCGTTGGCCTTACGATGTGGGTAGAAGTAGCCAGAGTTGTCCGAGGCCAGATTATCTCTGTAAAAGAGATGCAATATGTTACTGCGGCAAAAGCATTAGGTTATAATAATTTGAGAATAATAGTACATCATATTCTTCCAAATATCATGGCGCCGGTTATTGTTATTTCTGCGGCTAATTTTGCTTCGGCGATCCTAGTAGAAAGCGGACTCAGCTTTTTAGGACTTGGCGCACAACCTCCTGTTCCAAGTTGGGGAGGAATGATAAAAGATTATTATGGCGATATCATTTTAGACAAGCCTTATTTAGCCATGGTTCCAGGAACCGCTATAATGTTGCTTACATTAGCTTTTATGATGATGGGAAATGCACTTCGAGATGCGCTAGATGTTAAGAATTGATTACCATGGCTGCATTTTAACGTTTTTTTAATGTTATTTGGGTCTAGTGAAAAAAAATAATATATTTTTACTACACCTAAACTTAACAATATGAACCTGAAAAATAGTTGCCTTCCCCTAAAGGCTAGATTTTTTCGACTCCTGCTTTTTCTTTTTTTCTTTTTTTCCTATAATTCTATTAATGCCCAATGTGCCGGAGAAGATGCTTCTATAACGATTTGCAATATTCCAGATACGTCCACTCAAAGTATTAATCTTTTTAATCTTCTTGGCGGTACTCCTACAGCAGGTGGTACTTGGACTGATATTCAGCAATCAGGAGGATTGAATACTTCGACAGGAATTCTTAACGTTTGGGGCGTTAATGAAAGTGACACCTATGTTTTTATATATACAGTAAACGACGCTTCTTGCGCTGATAATGTCGCTACAGTTACAGTGACTATCGGAGGCTATGCGGGAGTTGACAATCCAAATGCTTCTGCTTGTGATGATAACAGCAGCGTAAACTTATTTCAATTCTTAGGGAATTTTCCCAATCCGCAATTAAATGGCTTTTGGACCGATAACAGCGGAAGCGGTGCCTTAAGAAACCATCTTCTAGATGCAACGGTTTCCGGATTAGGAACTTTTTCTTTTACCTATACGATGCCAGCTATCGGATCCTGCCCTGCCGTTTCAGCAACAGTTGACGTAACGGTACATCCAGCTCCAGAGCCTGGTGAAACATCTGATTTGATTCTGTGTGATTCTGATGATATGTCTCCTTATACGAATCTCAATCTGTTGGATTATATTTTCGGACAAGATCCAGGTGGGAAATGGTCTGAATCAGGAACATCTGAATTATCTGGCCCGCAAGATACTTTTATCAATGTCCAAAATATCTATAATACCTTTGGACCGGGAGAATACGGATTTACTTATACAGTACAGCCTTCACATCCGGTCTGCAATCCCAAATCTTCAACGGTAAGAATAATCATAGAAGAGCAGCTAGATTTTACAGGCTCGACATTAGTAGTTGCATCAGATATCTGCGAAGATGAGATAGGAAGAGCAACTTTTGTGGCAACGCTAACACAAGGCGCAGAAGACATACCTGACGGAAGTTACAATCTGCAGTACCAAATTACCGGTCCGATTCCTTCAGGAAATACGATATTGGTACGATTTATTGATGGTGTTGTGACATTTCCAATTCCGGCTATCTCCTTTCCGCTTGTAGGCGCCTATACTGTCAGTATCGTAAATATCCATGAAACTACAGGTTATAATGCCTGTGACCATATCATAGGGGACATTTCAGATATTTTGAATGTATATCCATTGCCTAAAATTAATGCAGGCACTTTGACGATAGACAATGCATGCGAAGATTCCGATGTCGAAGTACAGCTTTCAGGAAATACAAACTTAGCAGATGGAACTTATCGCATTACATATAACCTAAACGGAAGCAATTCGGCTACAGGACAACAAGTCATCATGACGGTCGTTGGAGGAATAGGCACTTTTATTATTCCGTCTAACCTGCTTCCAGCCCAAGGCAACACTACAATTATCATAACTCATATTATAAATCTTCAGACGCTTTGTGAAAATACAGCTTCTTTATCTCAAGGGTTTTTGATATTGCCAAAACCAGACGTTGCAAATGTCGGAGTTGTCATTAATGATGTTTGCGAAAATCAGCCTATCATTGCTACTCTTTCTGGATTTGTAAACCTGTCCAGCGTTCAAATAACCTATTCTTTAAGCGGAGCCAATACGGCTACAGGAACTGCGGTATTTTCTGTGGTAGGCGGAACTGGAAGCTTTACCATACCAAGTAACTTGCTTTTGAATACGGGAACGACAACTTTTACAGTTTCTGAAATAATCAACACCGAAACGACGTGTGGCGTTTCAAATCTGTCTATTACCGACAGCTTTGTGATCTACAAGCTTCCAGAAACTCCAACTACAAGCAATAGGGAATTCTGTATCAATGAAAATGCTACAGTAGCAAGCCTTGTTCCTAACGGACCACAGTATGCTTGGTATGCAGAAAACGGAACATCACCATTGAGCAGTACGACTGTTTTGACATCAGGAAATTATTATGTTGCTGTAATTTCTTCTTTTGGATGTGTTTCCCAGAAAGCGCTGGCCGTAGTTACAATAAACGATATTTCAGCACCAACATTAGATGCAGGAGGAGAAAATTTCTGCGGATTGGATTCCCCAGCACCGACTCTTTCTGATTTGGCCTCCAATGTAAACGGCTCAGGAACGATACTTTGGTTTGATGCGTTGCAGAACGGCAACCAGCTTCCAAATTCGCAAGTATTACAAGACGGAATGACTTATTATGGATTTGATTCTTCAACAGCTTCAGGCTGTGTTTCAGAAAATGCCTTGGCTGTCACAGTTTCATTATCAGATTGCGATGGAGAAGAATACGAATTGATGATTCCCGATGGTTTTTCGCCTAATGGAGATGGAACAAACGACACGTTTAATATTCCGAATATCGAATTTTTGTTTCCAAATTTCACATTAGAAATCTACAACCGTTACGGCAATGTTATGTATAAGGGAAATCGAGATACCCCCGATTGGGATGGAAGAAGTAGTCAGTCAGCAATAATTGATGGCGTTGCTCCAAATGGAGTCTATTTCTATATTGTTAATTTCAATAAGGATAATAAGCCTCCACAACAAGGACGACTTTATTTAAATCGATAATATACTCATCAATAATCTGAACCAGATGAAAAAAATACTACTTCTTATATTTCTTATAAGCTTTTTAAATAAAGTAGCAGCACAGCAAGATCCGCAGTATACTCATTATATGTACAATATGAGTGTGGTGAATCCTGCGTATGCGACTGCAACGCCCGAAGTCCTAAATTTAGGAGGACTATACAGAACGCAGTGGGTCGGAGCAGTCGGAGCGCCAAAAACATTTACCTTTTTTGCCCATGCTCCCGCCAGCAAGAATGTCGAATTGGGTCTTTCCTTTATTTCTGACGATATTGGTGATGGCGCTAAAAAAGAAAACAACATCTTTGGCGATTTTGCTTATGTACTGCAGTTGAATGACAAGCACAGACTTTCGCTTGGACTAAAAGCCGGAGTAACTATCTTCGAGACTAATTTTAATGGTTTTGTGCTGGAAAGCGGCTCAAATAGCACAGATCCTGCCTTCGATCAAAATATCAATAGTGTTTTTCCAAACCTAGGCGCGGGAGCTTTTTATTTTACAGATAAATATTATATAGGCTTGTCTGCACCAAATCTTTTAGCAACCAAACACCTGGAAGAAAAACAGGGAATCAATAGGTTCGGTTCCGAAAATGTTCATGTTTTCTTTACGGGAGGCTATGTTTTTCAGATAAATCCAGATTTGAAATTAAAGCCGTCATTTATGGCAAAAGGCGTAAAAGGTGCTCCGGGAGTTGTTGATGTTTCAGCGAATGTCTTATTGTACGACAAATTCGAATTCGGACTTTCCTATCGACTGGATGATGCTGTCAGCGGCTTGTTTAATATCAACGTCACGCCAAGCCTTAGGGTCGGCTATGCTTACGATTACACCGTAACCAATTTAGGAGATTTCAATTCAGGAACCCATGAAGTGTTTTTGCTGTTTGATATCAACTTTATGAAAAAAGGCTATGACAAATCCCCAAGATTCTTCTAAAATGCAACGTATGAAAAGACTATTACATATACTCGCTGTCATTCTCTGCATTCAGAATAGCAATGCACAGTCGCAAGATTTGAAACGAGCAAACGCGTATTTCGAAAGAACTTTCTATAGCGAGGCCATTCCGCTATATGAAAATATAATCAAAGACGAGCGCACTTATGATATTGTCAAGAATCTGGCAGACTCTTATTATTATACCAACGACCTCAAAAATGCCGAAAAATGGTATCGTTTTCTGCTTAAGAATCATGAAAAAATGATCGACGAAGAGTTTTATTTTAGATATGTCCATGCCTTAAAAGCGGTTGGAAATTATGATGAAGCAAATGCTCTTTCAAGAAGCAGGGATGCTGAGGTTGCAGAATTTGACAAGCAAGTTGCCGTTTTAGAAAATATTGCGGCATTAGGAAATCGATTCGAAATCAAAAATTTGGCAATTAATACTCAATATTCTGATTTTGGAGCCATAAAAAGAGGAACAGACTTAATTTATGCTTCCCCTAAAAAGGACAGCAAAGTATACAAATGGAATAACGAAAATTATCTGGATTTGTTTAGCATTCCGATTGAGAGTCTCAAAAAAGGCGATTCCATTGCGATTGATTTTTCCAGTCCAGTAAATACGAAAATGCATGAATCAAATGCTGTTTTTACAAAAGATGGCAAAAAGATGTATTTCACCAGAAATAACTTCAACAACGGAAAAAAAGGCAAGGACAAGAAAAAAGTTTCACACCTTCAGATTTTCAGTGCTGATTTTGAAAATGGCGAGTGGAAAAATATAAAAGCATTGCCTTTCAACAGCGATGATTTTTCTACAGAACACCCTGCCTTGAGCCCGGATGAGAAGACACTTTATTTTGCTTCTGATATGCCTGGAAGCTTAGGTTCTTTCGATATTTTTTCTGTAGCTATTAACGAAGGAAGTTTTGGTACGCCGAAAAATCTCGGGCCAAATATAAACACGAAACATAAAGAACAGTTTCCGTTTGTTGCGAAAGATGGAAAACTTTACTTTTCATCTAACGGACATTTGGGTTTTGGATCTTTAGACGTATTTGTATCGGAAAGCAAAAATGGCGAATTTTCAAAGGCAATAAATATTGGACTTCCAGTCAATTCTGGGTATGATGATTTTGCCTTTACCATTGACCCCGAAACAAAAGAAGGCTATTTTTCTTCAAATAGGCTAGAAGGAAAGGGTAATGACGATATTTACCAATTTAATGAAACCAAGCCATTGATAATTGAAGACTGCAAGCAGCTCATTTCGGGAATCATCACGGATGAAATTACAAAGCTTCCATTGGCAGAGGCCTTAGTTATCATGCAGGATTCAAATAAAAAAGAAGTTGAAAGAAGAAGTACTGCTGCAGACGGAAAATTTGTCTTTGAAGCGGCTTGTGAAACCAGCTATACGATTCTGGCTTCTAAAGAAAAATACACCGCTAATTTTAGAAGCCTAAAGCTATTAAAAGAGAGGAATAAAAATAATGATGCCTCAATGCCTTTAAAATCATTGGCTGTTATCAAACAAGAACAAGAAGATGCAGTGCAACAGCTGAAAAAAGAGGAAGAAGCTAAAAAAGTAAAGGAAAAACAAATAGCTGAAACTGAAAAAAAGAAACGAGTTGAAAAGCTTTTAGCAGACGAAAAAGATGTGGTAAGAGACAAAGACAGATTGCTGATCAAAACAGAACCTATCTATTTTGATTACGATTTATGGTATATCCGTAAAGAATCAAAACCGATTTTGAACAAGGTAATCGGCCTTATGAAAAAATATCCGGACATGGTGGTTGAAATTGGCTCTCATACAGATGTCCGTGGCAATAACAAATACAATCTCGATTTATCCGATAAAAGAGCGGCGTCAACCAGAGAATATTTTATTGAGCAAGGAATTCCTGCGAGCAGGATATCTTCTCGCGGTTATGGTGAAACCGTACAAATTGTAAAATGTGTGCCAGAAGAATCGTGCAGTGAAGAACAACATGAGTTGAACCGCCGAAGTGAGTTTGTCATTAAAAATATATAGTATAAAAAAAACCGCCAATTGGCGGTTTTTGTTTTTTAGGATCTCACCTTAATTAAGTTGCTTTCCTCGTTTTGAACTTTTAATTCAAGTTCCTGTATTTTGACTTCCTGTTTGCTAATCTTGATATTTTCTTCTTGAATTTCAATAGCTGTGAGTTTGCCTTTGGCTTTCTTTTTATTGAGTTTTGCTTTATTCTTTTCTAAGGATTTTTTCTCATCCGCTAGTCTTGATTTGGCTTTAGAAACACTTTTTTCTGCAGAAAGAATTTTGCTTTGTCTTTTTTCAAATGCTTTCTTCTCACTGTCCATTTCCTTTTGAGCCTTTTCGAGCTTGCGTTGCTCTTTTTTGAATTCTGCTGCTTTTTTCTCGGCATCTTTAAGAGCTTTTTTTTCGACTTTAGCTTTTTCTTCCAACAATTTCTGTGTTTGTACTGATTGTACGGAAATGATGGATATGGAATCGTTTGCTAGCGTGGAAACTTCTTTGTTTTGTTGTGCGGATACTGCATTAATCCCTGCGAAAAAAATTGAGGTTAAAATAATTTTGGCTTTCATAATTAATTGTAATTTAGTTATGGAATAATTTAATATTAATAAAATAATTATAACAAATAGCATTCCATTTTTTAAATATTATAACATTTTATTAAAAATGAATAAAAAAGCCATACTGTATCTTGTATTATTAATAGGTGTTATAATTACCTATTTCTTCAGTAAGAATGAATCTAAAGAAATAATAGAAAAAAAGCCTGCCGATGTTGCTGTTTCTGAAATTAAAAAAGATTCAATTTATGAGGATGTTCAAAATTCGGGCGAAAAATACCTTCCGACATCTACAACTCATCAGCTCGTTACTCATGAAAATTATGTCCTATCTTACAATGAAAAATATGAGCAGGCAGAATGGGTTTTTTATGAAGCCAAGGTTTCAGCTAGCAGAGGTGGTGATTTTAAAAGACCTTATTTTGTTAAAGATCCTAAAGTAAAAACGGGTTCTGCCGATTGGAAAAATTATAGAAAATCAGGTTATGATAAAGGACATCTCTGTCCGGCAGGCGATATGAAATTTTCTAAACAAGCTTTTGAAGATACTTTTTATACTTCGAATATATCTCCGCAGAAAAAAGATTTCAATGCAGGTGTGTGGAATAGGTTGGAACAAAAGGTACGGTATTGGGCTGACAAATATGACGGTATTTATGTCGTGACGGGCGGTATCTTATCCGGTGGACTAAAAACAATCGGAAATGAAAAAGTAGCCGTGCCCAATTATTTTTATAAAGTATTGTTGGATGTTGATAATGGCCATTACAGAATGATTGGCTTTTTAGTGCCACACGAAAACAGCCAAAAGCCGTTATACGAATTTGTAGTTCCCGTTGATGAAATTGAAAAAAAGACAGGCATTGATTTCTTTCCTATTTTGCCAGATTCTGTAGAAGACAAATTAGAAAAAAGCGGCGACTATAAAGCTTGGAGCTTTTAAGAGCTTACCATTCATTCACTTTGTTGGCATCCATCTTGATAAAGATGAACAACAGTATGCTGAAGGCAAAAAGACTCGAACCTCCATACGAAAAGAAAGGAAGCGGTACTCCGATTGTTGGGAAGAGTCGGATAAGCATTGAGATATTTACAATAAAGTGGGCAAATAAGAATGTAGCAACGCAATAGCCGTAGACTCGGCTGAATTTGGTCTTTTGGTTTTCTGCTAGATAAATAATCCGAAGGAAAAGCGATATGAATAAGGCAATAACTACAATGGCTCCTACAAAGCCCCATTCTTCACCAACTGTCGTAAAAATGTAATCGGTATGCTGTTCAGGAACGAAGCCTCCTTTGGTCTGTGTGCCTTCGAGAAAGCCTTTTCCGAACCAACCGCCCGAACCAATCGCAATCATGGACTGATTCAAATTGTATCCTTCGTTTTTTAAATCGACATTCTCTCCAAATAATACATTAATCCTATCTTTCTGATGGGCTTCTAGGACATTGTCATAGACAAAGTCTACAGAATACGTAAATCCAGCGATTAGGACAAAAATCACGGCTGAAGCAATAGGATTTCGATTAATCCTTTTCGATAGCAAAAACTGAATCGAAATAATAGCAAATGCTATAATTAATACGAAATGTGGTTCAATAAGCAATGCCATAAAAAACAAGAGAATGGCAGAAAAGCCAGTCCATAGATACCAAGAAGGCAATCCTTCGCGATATAGGACAAAAATCAAGGCCACAAAAATCATTGCAGTTCCTGTATCATGTACTAGAATTAGCAACAATGGGACTCCCATTATTACAAAAGCCTTTAGTTGGTCATTGAAATTCTTTAAGTTGACTTGAACATCGCTCAGATATTTTGCTAAAAGCAGCGCTGTTGAGGTTTTGACGAATTCAGAAGGTTGCAAAGTAAAGCCACCAATGCTGTACCAATTGGTCTGTCCTTTGATGGTCTTTCCAAACACGAAGAGCCCTAGCAAGGATACTAGGCCGATAATATAAAAGACGAAGGCATACTTTTCATAAATCTTGGCATCAACCGTAAGCACTACTAAAACCAGTGGAATCGTGAGGCAGATAAAAAGAATCTGTTTTCCGTAAATCTGATCGATGTCAAAAATTGAAGTTTCTTCAAGAGGCAGAGAAGCAGAATAAATATTCAGCCAGCCCATTATTACCAAAATAATAAATAGAAGAATTGTAATCCAGTCGATATTATTTGTTACGCTTTGGTTTTTCATAATATCATTGATTTATTTTGAATGGCTGTCCGCTTGTTACTTTCGCGTATTCGCTTTGTAGGCTTCCTTCTAACATTCTTTTTTCCAAATCTGTTCGGGTAATTTTGCCTCGAAGATATTTCTCGATCATCAAGCTGGCAATTGGTCCAGCCCAACGAGCTCCCCAATATCCATTTTCAATAAAAACGGCAATTGCTATTTTTGGATTGTCCTTTGGTGCAAAAGCAACAAAGATGGAGTGATCCTGCAATTGTGTTCGCACGCCATTAATTTTTGTAAAGTTTTCTGCCGTTCCAGTCTTACCGCAAATGTCGATTCCTTCGACTTTAAGCGAGCGTGCAGTTCCTTCGTTATATACTCCGAAAAGACCTTCAATTACAGGCTTAAAATACTGCTTGTCAACTGTAGTAACATGTTTCGTTGTATATTTTTTATCAATTGTATGGCTTTTTATTTTTTTGATGATATGAGGCGTATAATAATAACCTTCATTTGCAACAGCCGCCATCATATTTGCTAATTGGATTGGCGTTGTCGAAACCTCGCCTTGGCCGATTGAATTTGAAATAATAGTTGTGCTTCTCCAGCCACCATTCGGATACCATCTTGTATAATACCTGGAATCTGGAATGTGTCCTTTTCTTCCTGCCGGAAGATCGTAGCCCATAAAATTTCCTAATCCGAAACTTTTCAAGTGATTGCTCCAGGCATCAACTCCGTAGCCAGGCTTCGGATATTTATCAATCGTTCTCTTGAATACGTTGGCAAAATAGGTATTGCAAGAATGCGCGATTCCTGTATGAAGATTATTGTCTCCAGAATCGTGGCATTTCATAAAAGCACCGCGACCATACGAAAAACCATGACTGCAATGAAAAGTAGTATTTTCGTCAATGACTTCTTCTTGAAGGCCAATCAGTCCTGTCATGATTTTAAATGGCGAACCAGGAGGATATTCTGCCAAAAGCCCTCTGTCAAACAAGGGCATTGCCAAGGTATCTTTACTTAGTTTGGTATAATTTTTAGAACGGTCTCTTCCTACCAAAATAGCCGGATCATAAGACGGAGCTGATACTAGTGCCAAGATTTCGCCAGTTTTTGGCTCCAGCGCAACAATACCGCCTCGTTTGTTGATCATCAAAGCTTCGCCGTATTTCTGCAGTTCGATATCCAAAGAAAGCGTCACATCCTCGCCTTGAATGGCAATCGTGTCGTAAATGCCTTCTTTGTAAGAACCGATATCCCTGTTAAAACGATCTTTTTGGATATACTTTACGCCTTTTGTTCCGCGAAGGAATTCTTCGTATACTTCTTCAACGCCTTGTTTTCCAATTAAGTCACCGCTTTTGTAGTAAGGATTTTTCTTGATGATGGCATCGTTTACTTGTGCGATATATCCGAAAACATTGGCAGCGGCATTGACCTGATAGTCCCTGAGCGAACGTTTTTGGATATAAAATCCTTGGTATTTCCTGATTTTTTCCTGAAAGCCAGCGTATTCTTTCTTGTTTAATTGAGGTAAGAATACAGAAGGAAGCCTCGGGCTATACACTGTAGCCTTTTCTATTTTGGTTCTATATTCTTCTTCTGTAATTTTTAAAAGCTTGCAAAATTCTGGAACATCGATTTCCTTAACGTCTTTTGGAATAACCATGACATCATACGATGGCTGGTTGGCAACCAAAAGCACACCATTTCGGTCAAACATATAACCGCGTTCAGGATAATCGTATTTTATCTTGATGGCGTTATTGTCAGACTTTTTGATGAAAGAGTCGTCGATAATTTGAAGATAAAAAAGCCTGGCCACAATTAAAATTGCAGACACAATTATTAAAGAGGGAAGAAGAATTTTTCTCATCTTTTGGTGTTAGGCTTAAATATATAGATAATTACGATACAAAGTATGAGGGTGAAAATCGAGCTGAAAAGTGTTCTTAGCAAAATGTTGAATATAAAACTCAACTTGAATATTTCGAGTAAGAATAATATGATATGATGCGTGAATACTGAAATCAAGAGGAATGAAAATCGTTCCGGAGTCAGCTTATCATTGATTTTTACGGTTTGATATTCATAACTTACTCCAAAAGAAAATTTGAAAAAAGTTGGTCTTACGTAAGCCAAGATAACACAGGCCGTGGCATGTACCCCTCCAGAATCACAAAACATGTCCATTATAATTCCTAAAAGAAAGCTGGCTAAAAGCAGTCCGGATCTATTACCATTTACAGGATAAAGAATGATAAACAAGATGTAAGGATACGGATTTACATAGCCCCAGAAATCGATTTCATTAAAAATCAATACCTGTGCGGCAAGCAAAAGTACAAATCGAGCGATATTTAATAATAAGGTGCTATTCATTTTCTGCTTCCGTTTTAGCCTCTAATTCCTCAATTTCTTTTCGCTCATAGTTTTCAAGGACATATACGTGGCCAAGATTGGTCATGTCGTTGAATAATCTTACGTTCAATGTAAAATAATTCGTTTCCTTGTCGGTATAAATTTTGTCGATTACACCGATATTTATATTTGGTGGAAAGGTCACAGATTCGTTTCCTGTAACAATCGTATCTCCTTTTCGAACATTTGCTAATCTAGGTACGTCAATCAGCTGGACAAAGCCCGTGTTTTTTCCATCCCAGCGTAAAGTGCCAAAATGGTTGGATTTTTTTATGCGGGCATTGATTTCTGATTTGATATTCAAGATGCTGATTACGGTAGCGTAGTTCTTTGAAGTATGCTCAACAATTCCAATGATTCCAAGACTATTAACAACGCCCATATCGGGTTTAATACCGGCTTTGCTTCCAGCATCTAATGTCAGGTAATTTTCTTTTACGTTATAGGAATTTTTGGTAACCTTTGCTTGGATGATATTGATTTTTCCATAGCCTTTCAAGCTGTCTCTGACTACAATTCCAGTTGAATCTTTTGCATTGAAAAGCATTTTTTTAAGAATAGCATTCTCTTTTGCAAGTTGTTCGTTCTGGGTTTTTAAATTCAGATATTCTTGAACGTTATGAATTCTTTCATAGACACCGCCACTAATAAAATTGGCAGAGGTCACAGCTTTGCTTCGGTGGTAGGAGTGGGACTGTATCGTAAGCACTAACGAAATGCCCAAAAGCAGCAAAAACAGCAACTTGTTGCTGTTTTTAAATATAAAATTAAATATTTGCTGCATGAACTATGCTGTTATTTTATTAATATGCTTCTGAATTTTGGTATGTTTTTAAGTGCCATTCCCGTTCCTCGAACTACAGCTCTCAAAGGATCTTCGGCAATATAAACCGGCAGGTCAGTTTTTTGTGAAATTCGTTTGTCTAATCCTCTCAGCATCGAACCTCCTCCTGCTAGATAAATCCCTGTGTTATAAATATCGGCTGCTAATTCTGGAGGAGTTTGAGATAAAGTTTCCATTACAGCATCTTCAATTCTTTGGATGGACTTGTCTAAGGCTTTTGCTATTTCTCTGAAAGAAACCTCGACTTGTTTTGGTTTTCCGGTCAACAAATCTCGACCTTGAACCGACATGTCGTCTGGCGGACTTTCTAAGTCTTCGATAGCGGCGCCGATTTCAATTTTTATTTTTTCAGCAGTACTTTCTCCAACAAAAAGGTTATGCTGCGTTCTCATATAGTAAACGATGTCATTTGTGAAAACGTCTCCTGCAATTTTGACTGATTTATCGCAGACAATTCCTCCAAGAGCAATAACTGCAATTTCGGTAGTTCCACCACCGATATCTACAATCATGTTTCCTTTTGGTTGCATGATGTCAACTCCAATACCGATAGCAGCAGCCATTGGTTCATGGATCAAATAGACTTCTTTTCCGTTAACGCGTTCTGCGGATTCTTTTACCGCTCTCATCTCCACTTCTGTAATTCCAGACGGAATACAGATAACCATTCTCAAAGCAGGCGTAAACAATCTTTTCTTTAAAGCAGGAATACTTTTTATAAACATGCTGATCATCTTTTCGGATGCGTCAAAATCAGCAATTACCCCGTCTTTCAGTGGCCTTATCGTCTTTATGTTTTCATGGGTTTTACCTTGCATCATGCTCGCTTCCTTACCAACAGCAATGATCTTGCCGGATACTCTGTCGCGAGCTACAATTGATGGACTGTCAATCACAACTTTGTCATTGTGAATAATCAGGGTGTTAGCGGTACCAAGGTCTATCGCGATATCCTCAGTCATGAAATCAAAAAATCCCATAAGTAGTTTTAGGGTTTAAAAATGTTTATAAAATTTTAACATGCAAAGTTACGTAAATTAATGTTTGAAATGACGAGTTCCTGTAAATACCATTGCAACTTTATTTTCGTTGCAGTAATTGATACTCAATTCATCTTTTATTGAGCCTCCTGGCTGAATTACGGCAGTAATTCCGGCATGATGAGCGATTTCCACACAATCTGGGAATGGGAAAAAAGCATCACTTGCCATTACGGCACCTTTCAAATCAAAATTAAAACTGTTCGCTTTTTCTATAGCTTGTTTTAAAGCATCTACGCGAGACGTCTGTCCGGTTCCTGATGCGATAAGCTGTCTGTTTTTTGCAAATACAATTGTATTTGACTTTGTGTTCTTGCAGATTTTTGATGCAAATAACAAATCTTCAATTTCCTCTGAAGATGGGGGAGTTGTAGTAACGGTCTTTAAGTGTTCTTTATTGTCCGTCACATTGTTTTTATCTTGAACCAATAATCCATTCAAACAGGTACGAACTTGTCTTTGAGGTAACTCCACTTCATTTTGTACTAAAATAATCCTGTTTTTCTTTTCAGAAAGTATTTCGATAGCAGACTCGTCGTAGCTTGGAGCGATTACAACCTCGCAGAAAAGCTGGTTGATTTCTCTTGCCGTGTCTGCATCAATTTTTCCGTTAGCAATTAAAACACCTCCAAAAGCAGAAGTCGGGTCACCAGCCAAAGCATCTAGATATGCCTCTCTCATGGTGCTTCTTGTAGCCAGTCCGCAAGCATTATTGTGCTTTAAGATAGCAAAAGTAGGCTCATTGTTTTTGAATTCTAATATCAAGTTAACTGCTGCGTCGACATCCAAAAGATTGTTGTATGACAATTCTTTTCCGTGAAGTTTTTTAAACATAGCGTCAAAATCTCCAAAGAAGAATCCTTTTTGGTGTGGGTTTTCGCCATAACGTAAAACCTGTCCGTTTGGCACGCTTTCTTTGTAAAAAGTGTCGTCGGTATTGAAATAATTAAAAATAGCTGTGTCATAATGAGACGAAACATGGAAGGCTTTGGTTGCAAAAAGCTTTCGGTCTTCTAATGTCAATTCGCCATTTTGTTTTGTAATCAATTCTAAGAAATCGGCATATTGATCTACAGAAGCCACAATCACCGTGTCCTTGAAATTTTTTGCTGCAGCACGGATCAAAGAAATACCGCCAATATCGATTTTTTCGATAATATCAGCTTCTGATGCTCCTGAAGCAACTGTTTTTTCAAACGGATACAAGTCAACAATTACCAAATCAATCTGAGGAATTTCGAATTCTTCCATCTGCTGAATATCGCCTTCGTGATCTTGACGGTTTAAGATACCGCCGAAAATTTTTGGATGCAAAGTTTTTACTCTTCCTCCAAGGATTGACGGATAGGAAGTTACGTCTTCAACAGGAACTACAGGAATTCCTAAAGCCTTGATGAAATCTTCTGTTCCTCCAGTAGAATAAAAAGTTACGTTTTGCTCGTGTAATTTTCTCACGATTGGCTCCAATCCGTCTTTTGAAAAGACTGAAATCAAGGCCGATTTGATAGTTTTTGAAGTACTCATTGTGTAGTTGTGTTTAAAGGTGCAAAAGTAGTTATTGTAACTTTAACTGTAAAACAATAAAGCCATGTTTTTTAGGTTTTTTTCAAGATTTATTTAGAGCGTGAGTTTAGGCATTTTTAGCTGCTGATTTTGCTGTCAAATAAGATTGTAGCAAAATATTTTGCAAGAGATAAGCTTAGTTTTTTGAAGTTTTCTTCTTTCTAAATAAATCTGGAAGTTTTTTAGGAAATTGTATTAAAATTACTGAATTTTACGGGAACACAAATTCTGCTCTATGGTTGTTTATTTGCGCTTGCTGCGAGAAAGTTTTGGCTTTGCCTTGAATGCCTTGCGTAATAATAAATTGCGTACCATTCTTTCGCTTCTTGGCGTAACCATTGGAATTTTCTCCATTATTGCTGTGTTGACAGCCGTTGATTCTTTGGATAGGAAGATTAAGAGCGATATGAGTACGCTTGATAAAAATACGATGTACCTGAAACGTTTTTCTTTTGGACCTTCAGAAGTGCCGCGTTGGAAAAGAGAGCAATATCCTGATGTTACTTACGATGAATTCCAATACCTGAAAAATTCAGTAAATGGAATGGATAAGTCTACGTATCAGTTATTTACCAAACGCGAGATTATCAAATACGAAACAAAGGTCGTCAGCGATGTCAATGTCGTGCCTGCTACTTATGAGTTTGTTGAAATACAGCCTCAAAAAATTAAAGAAGGACGTTTTTTTAATGAATCGGAGTCAAATTCAGGAACTACGGTTGTTATCATAGGGTATGAAATTGCCAACAGTTTGTTTGGAAATACGGATCCGATTGGCAAGAAACTCAGGTTGTACGGACAACGCTTCACGGTTATTGGTGTTTTAGAAAAACAAGGCCAGGGAATGTTTGGTGAAAGCAATGATACTTCGGCATTTATTCCGGTCAATTTCTTGAGAAATAAGTTTGGAGACCATAATGATTCCATGACGCCAATTATCGTCATCAAACCTGATGCGGGAATTGATATTGATGCATTTAAAGGTGAAATCATTCAGAAATTACGCAACAAGCGAGGCTTGAAAGTAGGACAAGACGATAATTTTTTTATAGACGTTTTATCTGGATTTACAGATTTGATTGACGGAATTGTCGGAACAATGAACCTAATAGGTTGGGCGATAAGCTTTTTCTCTCTTTTAGTTGGAGGATTCGGTGTTGCCAACATTATGTTTGTGTCTGTAAAAGAACGTACCAATTTAATAGGAATCCAAAAATCACTTGGAGCTAAAAATAAATTTATTTTGTTGCAATTTTTGTTTGAAGCAATAATCTTATGCCTTATCGGCGGTTTGATTGGATTGCTTCTGGTGTGGGGAATCGCTGCTGCCTTGACAAGCATGCTCGAATTTGAGTTTGTCTTAGGCTTTGGGAATATTGTGTTAGGCACGAGCTTAGCGGCTTTCATCGGACTCATATCAGGAATCCTGCCGGCTATTTCTGCTTCTCGATTGGATCCTGTTGAAGCAATTCGAACAGGAATGTAAGAATGAAATATTTTGATATAAAAAATCCCGATAAGCATCGGGATTTTTTATTTTTTATCGGATAGGATTGTTTAAGATCAGATCTAGATATAAATTGATCTTGTTTTTTAATTCTTTTCTAGGAGTGATGAAATCCAAGAATCCATGTTCTAAGACAAACTCTGCAGTCTGGAAGCCTTCTGGTAAGTCTTTCCCAGTAGTGTCTTTAACAACGCGAGGTCCTGCGAATCCAATTAATGCTCCTGGCTCAGAAATGTTCACGTCGCCTAACATAGCGTATGAAGCCGTCGTTCCGCCTGTCGTTGGATCGGTACATAAGGAGATATATGGAATTTTAGCTTCAGCCAATTGTGCTAATTTGGCCGAAGTTTTTGCCAACTGCATTAATGAATAAGCAGCTTCCATCATCCTTGCTCCTCCTGATTTTGAAATCATCACGAAAGGAATATTGTTTTTGATAGAATGGTCGATTCCTCTTGCGATTTTTTCTCCAACAACAGCTCCCATAGAACCTCCGATGAAGGCGAAATCCATACAGCATACTACCAAATCTTTTCCTTTTGATTTTCCTACAGCTGTCCTTACCGCATCTTTCAATTTGGTCTTGTCCATTGCATCTTTTAATCGATCAGAATATTTTTTAGTATCCACGAAGTGAAGCGGATCTTTTGAAGTCATCTTGGCATCCAATTCCTTGAATTCGTTATTGTCGAACAAGATTTCAAAGTATTCCTTGCTTCCGATTCTAACGTGGAAACCATCTTCTGGGCTCACGTATAAATTTCTTGCTAGCTCATCTGCATCAACGATTTTTCCTGTTGGAGACTTATACCAAAGTCCTTTTGGAACATCTTTTTTATCTTCTGTAGCGGTTGTGATTCCTTTTTCTGTTCTTTTAAACCAAGCCATAATATTTTTTAATTATGAATTATAAATTATGAATTAGGCGGTAACGCAATTCGTAATTTGCAATTTTGAATTTATAATGTATTTACGTTGTTCAGGTCTTTGAAAGCCTGCTCTAATCTTGTATTGAAAGTAACCTCTCCTTCACGCATCCATTTTCTTGGATCATAGTATTTTTTGTTCGGCGCTTCAGGACCTTCTGGGTTTCCGATTTGTGTTTTAAGGTAATCGATGTTTTTAACGATATAATCTCTGATTCCTTCAGTGAAAGCAAATTGCAAGTCGGTATCAATATTCATTTTAATGACCCCGTATCCGATTGCTTCTCTGATTTCTTCTAACGTCGATCCAGAACCTCCGTGGAAAACGAAATCAACAGGATTGTGTCCGGTATTGAATTTGTTTTGTACGTAGTCTTGGGAATTTTTAAGGATTTTCGGCGTAAGCTTAACGTTTCCTGGCTTGTATACGCCGTGTACGTTTCCGAAAGCCGCAGCAATTGTAAAACGCGGGCTGATTTTTAGAAGTTCTTCATACGCAAAAGCGACTTCTTCTGGCTGTGTGTATAATTTTGAGCTGTCAACATCAGAATTGTCTACCCCGTCTTCTTCACCGCCTGTAATTCCAAGCTCGATTTCTAGAGTCATTCCAATTTTGCTCATTCTTTTTAAGTATTCTTTGCAGATCTCGATGTTTTCTTCGATTGGCTCTTCAGATAAATCGATCATGTGCGAGCTGAAAAGAGATTTTCCAGTTTCTGCAAAATGTTTTTCAGAAGCATCTAGAAGCCCGTCAATCCAAGGCAATAATTTTTTTGCACAATGGTCGGTATGAAGGATAACAGTCGCTCCATAAGCTTCTGCTAAAGTATGTATGTGTTTTGCGCCAGCGATAGCTCCTGCAATTGCCGCTTTCTCATTTTCGTTAGATAAACCTTTTCCAGCGTTATAGATAGCACCGCCGTTTGAGAACTGAATGATAACAGGAGCTTTTAATTTTGCCGCCGTTTCTAGAACGCCATTGATTGTGCTTGACCCGGTTACGTTTACTGCTGGCAATGCAAATCCTTTTTCTTTTGCATAGTTAAAAATTTCCTGAACTTGATCGCCCGTTGCAACGCCTGGTTTTATATTATGAGCCATTGTGTTTTTTGTTTATAGTTAAAGACTACAAAAATAATAATTTCTGAAATTAGAATGGGTAATTAATTCCAATATTTAATACGGAGTGTCCTAAATTGTAATCTTTGAACCATCGATCTCCGACTTCTTTAGCAGGATCATAGGTCTTAAAGCCTATGTCCAGACGAATCACGAAGAAGTTAAAATCATATCGGAATCCAAATCCAGAACCTACAGCAATGTTTTCTAGAGAGCGTATTCCCGTAAAGGTTGATTTAGGATCTTTGACATTGTCTAGGACGTTCCAGATGTTGCCTACATCTCCAAAAATGGCACCGTTTAATTTGCCCAGCATCTTAAATCGAAGCTCGACGCTGTATAAAAGTTTTAAGTTGGCTTCGTTAAAATCATTGATACTGCCGCTGCTTCCTGGGCCTAATCCGTAGGATTGCCAAGCTCTATTGTCGTTAGAACCGCCTGCAAAATAGCTTCGCGAAAAAGGAATGTTATCTGAATTACCATAAGGTATGGCGATACCCATAAAAGCTCTCATGGCCAAGACTCTGTTACTTGATAAATCCCAATGTTTTATAAAATCGAGTTCTCCTTTAATGTATTGGGAATATTCAATTTCGAGGATAGTTTTGTTACCAAGTGAGTTTTTTGGCTGATTTGCTAGATCCGAAAGCAGTCCTAAAAAGTTACCAGCAGATTCGATTTTTGTCTTGAAAATCCAAAAATTATTGTCTAGAAGATCCGTTTTTGTGTTTTTTGTAAAAGTATAGCTGGAAGCAAAAATCAGGTTGTTTTCTGTCAGCCTTTCTTTTCTTTCAGAAATACTTTCAATAACTCTTAAATCTTCTGGTGTTGTTGTAATTGTAGGATTGGGGCCAATTACATCTTGGAGGAAGCCATTTGTTCCCGACTCAATAATTAAGTTTCCGTTGCTAAAATAATCAGGGTCAACCTGGCCTGAATAATCATTTGCCAATTGATTTAACCTTCCATAGGACGAACGGTATACATTGAAATAATTCGCCTTGTTGATGTTTTTTACATATTGGATATTGAATAAGTCAAAACGTGAAGTCGTATTTCTTTTCGGAGTCCAAGTATAATACATGGAGGCGGTCAGGTTTTCTTTGTCCAGACCGATATTCTGCTGTTTTGCAAATCCGACACTGAAAATCGTGTTCGGAATCATATTCTTAGCAATGATCTTGTCGGTATTGAATGGCGAAAAAAAGCGAGGCACATTCAGCTTTATATCAGCACCGTATTCTGATAAATTGAAAAATACGTTATTGGGATTGGCGATTCCCAAATCTGTTGAAGAACCAATATTTCCCCTAAGAGAAAGTTCCAAGGTTTCGGCACCACGGAAAAGATTTCGAAAGGTTCCCGTCATGCTTCCCGAAATACCAAAATTTTGGATGTTAGAGTGGGTGACATCCGCAGAAGCGCCAAAACTAAATTTCTTTCTCGGAGTCAAGTAGATGTTGGCAATCAAGGATGATTCGTTGACGTCTGTAGAATCTTCCACAAACTGGATATTTGGATAGTTGAAAACACGAAGGTTGTTCAAAGATCTTGATGTTGCTGTTCTCCTGAAATCAGCATAATTGCTTCCTTTGGAAATAAAAATAGCGTCGGTCAAAGCTTTTGGACGGTAGCGAAGTTTGTCTTTGCTATAAATGTTGAAATTATTATAGGTAGCGCTATCTGCTACTTTTACCTTATTGCTGCTTGAAGGGCTGTCGGTAAAAATATTTACTTCGCTTATTTTATAAAGCTTGAAAGGTTTTACAACTGTCGTATCTCCAACTCTGACACTTCTGTCTGTTATCTTTAAATTGACATTCGTCTTATGGTTAGTGTCAATCGAATCACAGATAAAATTAATATTTGTCGGCTGAAAATAATAGGCTCCGTTATTTCTGAAGTTGGTTGTAATTCGCTCACGTTCTGCTTCGAAATTTACAGATCGGAATTGTTCTCCTGGAATGATTAAAGACTTGTTTTTGTTTTTTTCATACAAAGAATCCAATGCTGGTGTTGCAATCTGTCTTGATAACGAGTCTATGATATAAGGCTTTCCTGTAATTACGGTATATTGTATCTGTCCTTTTTTATTAGGAAGCGTATCGATTTTATATGAAGTTTTTACGTTAAAAAATCCATTGTTGAAATAATAGGCACGTAATCTTGCCGTCGATTTTTTTGCTCTTGCTTCGTCGATGATAACGGGAGGCTCTCCGGTTCTTTTAAGAAAATTATGGATACCCGAATAGAAAAAAGATTTTCCCAGACGTTCTACCTGCTTTTTAGAAAGTAATTTAGATAGCCTTTCGTATTTTTTTGGATTGGCCGCCATTTTTGCCTTGAAAGAAGAATCTGGATTTTGCTTTGCAAGATTATATAAATTCAATCGCAAATTATATCCCAAGATGGTACTATTGGGCTTTTGATACAGAAGATTGCCGATGGCCTCATCTTTTGTTATCTCATCGTTTACGATGATTTCATTCTTTTTTAAAAGCCTTTTTCCTTCTGGAACTCTTTTTACAGTGTTGCAGGCAGTCAATATAATTCCTATTAGAAATAATAGTGATATTTTTGTACTTATCTTTTTCAAGTGTCGCGGCATATTTAATTCAAAAATACATTTTTTATGGTTAGTAAAAACCAAATAAAACTAATAACGAGCTTACAGCAAAAAAAATTCAGGAAGGAACATAAATTATTTTTTGCCGAAGGGAAAAAAGTGATTCAAGAATTGATCCATTCTAATTTTTCTCTAGAATATTTGTTTTCTACTGCTGCTGTTTTCCCTGGAATTGATCCTAAAAAGATACTCACTATTTCGGAAACTGAGTTAAAAAAAATAAGTGCGCTAACCACTCCGAATGATTGCCTTGCCGTTTTCAAGCAACCGGAATCCAAAAGTATAAATCCATCTGGATTGATTGTGGCTTTGGATGACATCCGCGATCCTGGGAATTTAGGGACGATAATACGATTATGTGATTGGTTCGGCATTACAGAATTGGTTTGTTCGGAAGAGACGGCAGATATTTATAATCCTAAAGTGGTTCAAGCTACTATGGGTTCTATCGCACGAGTGAATGTGAATTATGTAAACCTTGAAAAATTCATAAACGAAACCCAGCTGCCTGTTTTTGGTACTTTTATGGACGGTGAGAATATTTATAAATCCACACTTCCAAAAGAAGGAATCATCATCATGGGCAATGAAGCCAACGGAATTTCACCTGAGATTGAGAAAGTGGTTAAAAATAGACTTACGATTCCAAGATTTGGCGATTTACAGCAGACAGAAAGCTTGAATGTGGCTACAGCAACCGCAATTATCTTAAGCGAATTTAAAAGGAATTAAACTTTATTGGAAAGTAAAATTTACGAAAACGCCTCTGGTTCTCATCGCTTCGATGTTGCTTGTCCAAGGACTGTTTGGGTCGTTGTCACGAATTAACTCGTCATTTAGCCCGAAAACACCTCTAATAGAAGGAGAAAACTTAAAGTATTCTAAGTATAAGTCCACACCAAATCCCAATTCATAGTTGTTTGTCCATTGTTTCATTCGGAATCGGTTGTTCACGTTATCTTCTTTAGATTTCGAATTACTTCCTAAGTTTAGAGAAGTTGAAACACCGCCAACTAAGAAAGGACGGACATTTCCTGTTCGTAAAGCAGAAAATTTCACCAACAACGGGAAATGAATATACGTTGATTTTACTTGTCTCAAGGCATCGCTTTCATTGGCAAAGCCAGGGAAAAGCAAATCTCTTTGGGTATAATACAGCCCTGGTTCAAATCGTAGGTCGATATGTTCATGCAGTCTTAAGTTTCCAATAAGTCCTACATTGAAACCGGTAGTTCCTTTTACTTGGATGTCTTTTCCAGGCTCTTTATAGTCAAATTTGAAATCATAAGCGTTAAATCCAAGGAAATATCCCCAGTGGACGCGCTGCTTATCCCAGTTTTCCAAATTGATAATCGGATCCTTGCTGAATAGGTTGGTGCCGAACTGCGCTTGGCTATTCAGTGATAGGGATAGAAGAAGAATGGCAAATATTTTTTTCATACTTATTTCTTAGATGCAGAATAAATTGTTGCAACTCCAAAAGTTTGTGGCTGATCTGCAACTTCTATAAACCCAATTTTTCTCAAAATATTGTTCAAGGCTTCTCCATAAGGAAAAACTGAGGCTGATTCTGATAGATAGCCATAGGCGGCATTGTCTTTAGAGAATAGCTTTCCTATTAATGGGAGAATGTTTTTTGTGTAGAAATTATAGAACTGCTTATAAGGTGATTTTGTCGGATTTGATGTTTCTAAAATAACAAAAACACCGCCTGGTTTCAAGACACGCAGGATTTCTGAAAGTCCTTTTTCGAGATGCTCAAAATTTCGCACTCCGAAAGCAACGGTGATAGCGTCAAAAGAATTATCTTCAAAAGGCATGTTTTCTGAATCTGCCTGAATCATTTCAATTTTGTCAGAAAGGTTTTTTGCGGCGATTTTTTTTCTCCCTACCTCCAGCATTCCGGCAGAAATATCAAGACCAATAATTTTTGAAGCATTGGTCTGAGAAAGTAAAATGGCCAAGTCTCCAGTTCCTGTGGCAATATCTAAAATTGTATCTGGTTTTTTTGCAGCTACGATTTTCAATACTTTTTTACGCCATTTGATATCAATACCAAAAGAGATGACGCGGTTCAATCCATCATATTTTCCAGAAATCGTGTCGAACATTTGTTCAACCTGTTCTTTTTTTCCTAACGATGAATCTTTATAGGGAGTGATATTCTCTGACATTTTCAATAGTTTGCGCAAAGATAAACTATTCTTATGCGATTACAAAAACATCGTTCGATATGCGTTTAGGGTATTGCAAAAACAAATGAACAAAAGGTCACTAAATTAGGTTAGATAAAAATTTACCAGAATTAGGCGATTGTGCCGCATTTATATATTGTGCAATTTTACACTATGTTAAACAATTAAATTCAATAGCATGTTTTCAAGACTATTAATAGCGGAACTGAAATGGATACTACTGGCACTAGCTATCTCATTTTTTCTTGTGAACAGTATCAACGGCGGAGTTTTTAGGAATGACGCTGAAATTGGGGTGCCACAAACGTTCTTAGGGTTAAATTTGTTTTTGGAAATTTTAGTTTTTTTCGTTTTTAGTACCTTTGTGGTATTTGGTATTAAAGGCTTTTTTGAGATGTATTCTCGAAAATTTGCCAATGTCATTATCTTCATCTCTGGAGTTTTGATGGCGGCACTAATATTTATTTTAAGTTATCAGATACTGTCTATAGAATAAGCTATTTTCTAGAGAACCTATTGAAAGTTTAACTAGA
This sequence comes from Flavobacterium sp. N2550, assembly GCF_025947265.1. Taxonomy (NCBI): domain Bacteria; kingdom Pseudomonadati; phylum Bacteroidota; class Flavobacteriia; order Flavobacteriales; family Flavobacteriaceae; genus Flavobacterium; species Flavobacterium sp. N2550. The sequence continues at coordinate 1,355,430 of NZ_CP110007.1, forward strand.
CATCCTGAAATTTTTTCAGGATGTTTTTTTTTTGCTATTTTCTGGCGTAAGTCTGGTAGCTGAAATCAACTAAATGTTTTTCATCGGTAGGATGATATTCTTCTGAAATCAGTTCCCACTCATTTCGGTCTATTTCTGGAAAAAAAGCATCGGCTTCAAAAGATTCGTGGACTCTAGTAAGTTCGATAATATCTGTGAAAGGCATTCCCAAATTGTAAATCTCGCCGCCTCCAATAATAAACACATCTTCTTCTTTAGGGCAGGCTTCGATGGCGTTTTCCATACTGTCGACCACAATGCATCCGGCAGGATTGTATCCTTTTTGACGGGTTATGATGACATGTGTACGGTTGGGTAATGGTTTCGGGAAGCTTTCAAACGTTTTTCTTCCCATGATGATATAATGTCCTGAAGTAATTTCTTTAAATCTTTTAAAATCGTCCGGCAAATGCCAAAGTAGGTTGTTGTCTTTGCCTAAAGCATTATTTTCTGCAGCAGCAGCAATTATAGTAATCATTAGGATTGCGTATTTTAAGATTGGGTATTATTGTCCACTTTAGACTGTAATTGCTGTATTTTTCGTTCTTGTTTGGCGACAAGCTTGTCAATTTGGGCTCTTTCCCAGTTTTTATTCATGAAGCTGTCGGTAATAAACACACGGATAAAGTGAAGAATAAAAATAAATGCCCAAATGAGTATGGCCCATACATCCCAATTCGAGCCAGGATAGATATCAAGGTCTAAAACTCTGTGAATGATGACGAAAAAAATGCTTCCGACAAAAAACAAGACAAAGTGAAAATACAAGCGCTTTTTCTGCTTCATCCTGCCGCGGGCATATTCGTAGAGTTCGTGTTGGTTATTTTCCATACAATAGAAATTTGATTTTAAAGATAGGATTTATTTTTAAAATTAAAAAATAGGGTGTGGAAAGAATGTTTTATTATTCAAAGCTGAGCGCAATCGGAAGGGCGAAGGAAACTCTGGCAAATATTCCTCGAACTTTCCCTGGTTTCCAATCTTTATATGCTTTTACAACGCGAATTCCTTCACGGTCTAATTTTTCGTCTAGACTTTTCACTACCTTTATGTCAGCAACGGAACCGTCTTTTTCAATGACAAAACTTAGCATTATCTTGCCTTTAAGCGTACCGTTTATTCTTCCGGGATTATAATTTTTAGAGACAAACTTATAGAAATCTTGTATTCCTTTATAAGGTTCGGGAGTTTCTATGATTTTTGTGTACGGATATTTTTTATGGTCTGCGTCGGTAGTTTCGCCAGAAACTAAGTTTCCACCTTCATAAATTTCTACAAATGAAGTTTTAGCCTCTGGGTTACTGCCTTTCCATTCGCCTTCTTTCAGGCCATTTTTTATTGCGCCGCTAAATTTTGCTCCGTAAGATTCGTCTTCATAAGTTCCATTTCCATCTTTGACGGTCTGTTTTCCCTTGGCATCATAAAATTGGTTGATTCTTAAATTACCGACTGATTTTTCGGTTTCAAAATATTCGCCATCCATTTCCAATTTTCCGTTTTCATGCCAAGTTTTGTGAGGGCCGGTTGGAGTTGATTTATTATAGCTTCCTTCGCTTTTCTTGTTGCCGTTTTCATAATAGGTGGTGAATTTGCCTATTTTGTTAAAGCCAAGACTATCGACAGTTTTTCCTTCGCCGTATAATTTTCCGGAGCGGTAATAATTTTTTACATCATAGGTCTCGCTCGGGATATTGTAATTTTTTACGATTTTAAAATATTTATAATCTTCTTTGTCCGTTGAACGTTCCAAAGAATCTAAAAATATCTTTTTATCGTTTCCGTTTTGGGCCAATATAAAAACAGGCATCATTAAAAATAATGCTGAAAGTAGAGTCGATTTCATGAAAAAACAGGAATTAATTTTAAACAGCAACTGCGCCTTTGATATGTGGGTGCGGCTCATAACCTTCCAAAGTAAAATCTTCGAATTTAAAGTCGAAAATATTTTTGACTTCCGGATTTAGAATCATTTTTGGAAGCGGTTTCGGGTCACGGGAAAGCTGTAACTCTAATTGTTCGATATGATTGTTGTAAATGTGCGCATCACCAAAAGTATGGATGAAGTCTCCTGGTTTCAAATCACACACTTGTGCAATCATCAAGGTCAACAGTGCGTAAGAAGCAATGTTGAACGGAACGCCCAAAAAGATATCAGCGCTTCTTTGGTATAATTGGCAGGATAATTTTCCGTCGGCTACATAAAATTGGAAAAAAGCATGGCACGGCGGAAGCGCAACTTTTCCGTTGGCTACATTTTCTGCGAAAGATTTTGAAGTATCTGGCAAAACAGAAGGGTTCCATGCTGAAACTAGCATTCTCCTGCTATTCGGATTTGTTTTTAGTATTTCGATCAACTCAGTAATTTGGTCGATTTCTTCGCTGTTCCAGTTTCGCCATTGGTGTCCATAAACAGGTCCTAGCTCTCCATCTTCGTTTGCCCAATCATCCCAGATTTTTACTCCGTTTTCTTTTAGGTAAGCAATATTGGTTTCGCCTTTTAAAAACCACAATAATTCGTGGACAATAGACTTGAGATGCAATTTTTTGGTAGTAACCATAGGAAAGCCTTCGGCCAAATCAAAACGCATCTGATAGCCAAAAACACTTTTTGTTCCGGTTCCGGTTCTGTCTCCTTTTTGCGTTCCTGTTTCAAGAACGTGTTTTACTAGGTCTAAATATTGTTGCATCTTTTCTGACTTTAGGCTTGAGTTTTACTGAGTTCTTTGCGAAATTATTTAAGATTCTCTTTTGCTAATTTCGTCTCGAATTTTCGCGGCTTTTTCATAATCTTCATTTTGGACGGCTGTTTCTAGCTGTTCATGAAGTTCTGATAAGCTGAATTTGGTGTATGCTTCTCCCGCTTCGTTTGATTCTTCCATTCCAAAGGTTTCGGGGTTTGAAAGCACGTCGTCTAATTCTTGGCTTTGGTTTTCGGTTTCTTGCGGATTCGTTTTCAAGAAAATTCCAGCTTTGTCCAAAATGTTCTTGTAAGTAAAAATCGGAGCGCTGAAACGCAGTGCCAAAGCTATGGCATCTGAAGTTCGGGCATCAATGATTTCCTCAATTTTATCTCTTTCGCAAATAATACTGGAATAAAAAACGCCGTCGACGAGCTTGTGGATGATTACCTGCTTGACGACAATATCAAATCTTTCAGCGAAATTTTTGAATAAGTCATGAGTCAGTGGCCTTGGCGGTTTTATTTCTTTTTCTAAGGCAATAGCAATTGATTGAGCCTCAAAAGCACCAATAACAATCGGTAGTTTTCGCTCTCCGTCCACTTCATTTAAAATCAGCGCATAGGCGCCATTCTGTGTTTGGCTGTATGAAATTCCTTTTATGGTTAGTTTTACTAAACTCATTATTAAGGTCTATGTTTGTTTTTTGTTGTTTTCTAAAATGAATGGCTTTTAGTGATTGTAAAAAGCTTTAAAAAAATGAAAAAGGGCTATCTAAACTCGGATATTCCTATCTAAATTTAGATAGCCCTAATATGGGCACAATTTAAAAAATTATTTACGAATTATTCGCCTTGAATTCTTTTAATTTTTCTGTCAGTTTTGGAACGATTTCAAATGCATCTCCAACAACGCCATAATCGGCTACTTTAAAGAACGGTGCATCTGGATCTTGATTGATAACAACTTTTACTTTTGAAGAGTTGATTCCCGCGATATGCTGGATAGCACCAGAAATACCAATAGCGATATAAAGGTTTGTAGCTACAGGTTTTCCTGTTTGCCCAACGTGCTCGCTATGAGGTCTCCATCCTAAATCTGAAACTGGTTTTGAACAAGCGGTAGCAGCTCCTAAAACAGCAGCAAGATCTTCTAGCATTCCCCAGTTTTCAGGTCCTTTTAGGCCTCTTCCTCCAGAAACTACAACTTCTGCATCGGCAATAGTTACTTTTCCAGTTACTTTTTCAACGTTTTCTACTTTTACTCCGAAGTCAGCATCACCAATTGATGGTGAGAAATCTTCTTGAGTCAATGAAGAAGCGCTTTCAAATACGCCATATGAGTTTTTAGCCAATCCTAAGACTTTTACTTCTGTGTTGATTTCTGTAATATTGAATGCTTTATTTGAAAAAGCATTTCTTTTTACTTGGAAAGGAGAAGTACTCACCGGCAATCCTACTACGTTTGAAGCATAACCTGCATTAAGCGAAACAGCAACAAGCGGAGCCAAATAAAGGCTGTCTGTTGTTGAAGAAAGCAGGATTACTTTTGTGTTTTCCTTTTGTGCAGCTTGCTTGATGACATCAGCATAAGCTTTAGCCGTAAATTTTGATAATTTATCATCGTTTACTTTTAAGACTTTGTCTACTCCGTATTTTGATAGTTCAGAAACATCGCCAGCATTGATTGTAACGGCTGTAACTGTTGTTCCTAAAGATTCTGCTACTTTTTTACCGTATGAAGCCAATTCGAAAGCAACTTTCTTGAATTTTCCTTCTGCAGATTCTGCGTATATTAATATTGACATGATACTTTATGATTTGTGATTTAGGATTTAGGAAAGCAAATCTTAAATCGTTGTTTTTTAATTTTACTGTTTTTACAACTAAAATCTGAAATCTAAAATCTCAAATTATATAACTTTTGCTTCGTTATGCAATAGGTTGATAAGTTCGTCTAAGTTGTCTGGGCTGATTAGTTTTACCGCTGATTTTGGAGCTGGTTTTTCAAATTTTACCGCTTTTGTGTTAGAATCAGCTGCAACTGGCTCAAGAATGGTCAAGGCTTTTGTTCTTGCTGTCATGATTCCTCTCATGTTTGGAATACGCAAGTCCTTTTCTTCCACCAAACCTTTTTGTCCACCAATGATTAATGGCAATGTCGTAGCAACAGTTTCTTTTCCGCCATCGATTTCACGAACTGCTTTTGCGTTGTTTCCGTCAACAGTCAAGTTGATGCATGAGTTTACGAAATTTGAGTTTGTCAATCCTGCAATCATTCCTGGAACCATTCCTCCGTTATAGTCTAGAGATTCTTTTCCGGCAATTACCAAATCATAGTTGCCGCTTTTGATTACTTCTGCTAATTGTTTAGCAACAAAGAAACCGTCAGTTGGATTCGCATTCACACGGATAGCTTCGTTAGCTCCGATTGCTAATGCTTTTCTTAAAGTTGCTTCTGTTTCTGGGCCTCCAACGTTGACTACAGTAACATTAGCGCCTTGCTGCTCTTGGAACCAGATCGCTCTTGTCAAGCCGAATTCATCGTTAGGATTGATTACAAATTGTACTCCGTTTGTGTCAAATTCTGAATCGCCATTCGTAAAGCTGATTTTTGAAGTAGTATCAGGAACGTGACTGATGCAAACTAATATTTTCATTTTATATAAAATTATAGTGTTGATATTTAGGCTTCGAAATTAAACATTATAATTGAAATAAAAAACTATGCGTGCATAATATTTTGATAATATCTTTAGAACTATTTCGTTTTCGTTGTGGATTTGAGAATATTGTGAGAAAATTGAAAAGTTATATCGATAGTAACTGCGCTTGAGTTTGGTATCTTTGCGCTTTTAAAAGTTCCCAATGAATACCTCTACCCAAAAGCCTAATCCTATATATAATGTTCATTTCGGATTAGTATGCTTAAGCTCCTTGTTGTTTTCTGCAAGTTTTAACATGCTGATTCCAGAATTGCCAGAATATTTGAGCAGTATGGGTGGCGCGGAATACAAAGGATTGATTATCGCGCTTTTTACATTAACTGCAGGGATTTCTCGTCCGTTCAGCGGTAGGCTGACAGATACTTTGGGAAGGGTTCCTGTAATGGCTGTGGGTTCAATCGTATGTTTTGTTTGTGGTATTCTTTATCCGGTATTGGGAACTGTTTCAGGATTTTTATTCTTGAGATTGGTTCACGGATTTTCTACGGGTTTTAAACCCACGGCAACTGCGGCTTATGTTGCCGATATCATTCCGCGAGAGCGCTGGGGCGAAGCTTTGGGCATCCACGGGCTTTGCTTTAGCACGGGAATGGCTATCGGCCCGGCCATCGGAAGTACGATCAAATTGCACTTTTCAATGGACATGTTGTTTTACGCGTCTTCTGCCTTTGCACTTTTGTCTATCATTATTTTAATGAACATGAAGGAGACCTTGCAGCATAAACACCGTTTTAGCCTTCATGTTTTGAAAATTTCACGAAAAGATATCATTGCTAAAGAAGTATTGCCTGCCGCAGTCGTTACTTTCCTTTCTTATATGGCATATGGTGTAATCTTGACGCTGATTCCAGATTGGAGTCAGTTTCTGGGGATTGCCAACAAAGGGATGTTTTTTATGGTTTTCACAATTACGTCGTTGTTGATCCGTTTTGGTGCCGGAAAAGCTTCAGATAAGTATGGACGTCTGAAACCGATGAGCATAGGGCTAGGAATCTTAATTATTTCCTTGATTGTTGTTGCTTTTTCTGATTCTATTGCTGGCCTTCTGACGGGAGCGGCTTTGTATGGGGTCGCAACGGGAATTGTTTCGCCTGCTTTAAATGCGTGGACGGTGGATATGAGCTATCCTGAGCATCGAGGCAAGGCTATGGCTACGATGTATATTGCTCTTGAAGCTGGGATTGGCCTTGGAGCTTTATTTGCAGGTTGGGTATATCAAGATGTAATTGCTAAAATTCCGATGATAATGTATTTGAGTGCCGGAACGACTTTCTTGGCTCTGGCGTATGTTTGGTTTTTCATTAGAAAAAACAAAGCCACAGTGTAGTGTGGCTTTTGCTTTCGATATTATAATTTGGTTAACCAATACTACTGTTTCATGATCTTATAAATTCCTGATTTATTTGCTGTTTTTATTTTGGCAAAGTACAATCCTGCTGGCTGCTTTTCTAAGCTTATTTTAATCGTTCCAGAAATAGGAATATAAGTTTCTTCAGAAATTAATCGAGAATGTACGTCGTATATCGCTACAGTAGTTTCTTCTTGTGAATCAAGGCTGATTTCAAAATTTCTTTTCGTTGGATTAGGATAGATGATTGCTTTCAGGGTTTCTTGTTTGTCTACTGAAAGCGCTTCTTCATAAGCGTTCGGACCGACGTCATTAATAGTCACAGGAAGATAAGCAACTGCTGCAGTACTATAATGATCTGCTCCGGCATTGCTTGTCGAAGGTCTTGTCTGGCCGTCGATGTCTTCGTTGATATTTAGCGTTGGGACGGCATTGCCAATAGTAGGAGACGAGCTGGTGGATTTCCATATTCCTCCGTTAATAGCAAGATTCGGATTTTGGACTACTGCTTGGCTCGTCGTAAAAGCTGGTCCTCCTTCGATTAACTGTGCGCTTCCGGTCGGATATAAAATGTTATTGAGCCAAGTTACTTCTCCGAGCTGGTCGTTAAATATTTTGACTAGACTGTTTTGCGAGCCTGTTACCAGATTGTTTGCTATAGTAATGTCTTCAAGTTTGATGTTATAAGAACCATTTGATTTTGCGTAGCCAATCTGAATTCCGTAGGCGTTATTGACTAGCGTATTGTAAGCGACTGTTATTCGTTCTCCTCTAAAGTGCAAGCTAAAGTCGGTGTCGATTCCAGTTCTTGCATCGCCTTGTGTGAGTGCAATCGGTGCGTCGAAAAGCGTTCCTTGAAGTCCTTCCAAATAGTTGTTTTTGATCACATGGTCGGCACCATAAGCTCGAATTCCTCCAGTGTATATTGGGGTTGTTCCAAACATCCCGTTAGGTTTGCCTCCGCCAAAAAAATAATTCCCTTCAGCAATATTCCGGTTGCCTTGACGCAAGGTCAATGAACCGTAATTTCTGTTGAATGTATTGTGTCGTACAATGTTGTCGCATGATTTGACCGAAACAATTTCGGGATCTCCATCGCATTCCTCAAACAGGTTAAATTCTACGGTAGTAAAACCGCTCGAATTACATAATTGGCTGTTTCCGATTCGAATAGCTTCTTTTTCATTTTCTAATCTAGGGCCATTGTTGTAGAAGTAATTGTGGTCAATTCGGTCGTATTGCGACTGCTGATTTACGGTCTGATCTTGATTATAAGTCCCGTCAATAGTAATGTAATTGCCTGCGGTAGTCTTGTTTTTAAAGATATTGTGATCGATTCTGTTATGGTGGCTTAGAAACTGGAAAGTATAATCGTTGTAATAGCCTGCAACGACAAGCCATTTTATAGAATTTGTTGTCGTAAGCTCGAAGACATTTCGTGTAATTCTGATATTGTTTGAAGCTTCAAGCTTGACTAATGTGTTATTGCTTTGGCAATTGAAGATAAATCCTTCCAGTATAATATGGGCTGATTTCTTAAAAACAAAATGAGAATCGCCAGTAAAAGTCACGCCGCCTACTGTTGCCGCTTTGATAGTAATTGGATTTTCTGCAGTTGCAATTTTGGTAAAGCTGCAATAAAAGTCAGCATAAGTTCCGTTTGGAATTATAAATGTAGTTCCTGGCGCAGCGGCATTAACTTGCGTTTGCAGGCTGGTGTCGGTAGTGACATAGGTTTGTGAATGTAGGACGCTGTTCAATAGGAGTGCGCAGAGGGTTGTAAAAAAGTATTTGACATGCATAGTGGTTGCGGTTTTTGGTTAAAATTTTGTGTTTTCTTTTTATCCAAAAATCGATTTTTAGATAAATTGGTTAACCAAATATAGAATTTTTTTATATTGATAATTATTTAGTGTTATTTTTTAACATATTTTATTTTTAGGAATGTTTTATTATGTATTTGTCGTTTTAAGTGGTTTCTTGCTGAGGTTATGGTAGTATAGTCGTTGCGTGTTTAAACTAAGTTAGCAATCACTTCGTTTCCTCGGGAAGGCTAGGGCTATATCGTTTTCGTTGAAATCTGCCCGTTCGAAAAGAATAATTAAGAACTTATTAATTATAATTTATTCGATTTAGTTGTTTAAAATAATTATTTTTGCCTTTCAATTTTTAGAAGATAATAAAACATAATATGAGAACAATCCAATTTAGAGAAGCAATCTGCGAGGCGATGAGCGAAGAGATGCGTCGTGATGAATCTATATATTTAATGGGTGAAGAAGTAGCCGAGTATAACGGTGCTTACAAAGCCTCAAAAGGAATGTTGGACGAATTTGGGCCAAAAAGAGTAATCGATACTCCAATTGCTGAGCTTGGTTTTGCAGGTATTGCAGTAGGTTCTGCTATGAACGGCAACCGTCCGATTGTAGAATTCATGACCTTCAACTTTTCATTGGTTGGTATCGATCAGATCATCAACAATGCGGCTAAGATGCGCCAGATGTCTGCAGGACAGTTCCCAATGCCAATGGTTTTTAGAGGGCCGACGGCTTCTGCAGGACAATTAGGAGCAACGCACTCGCAAGCTTTTGAAAACTGGTTTGCCAATACACCTGGATTAAAAGTGGTAGTTCCATCTAGCGTATACGATGCAAAAGGATTGTTGAAATCGGCTATTCGTGACAACGATCCGGTTATCTTCATGGAATCAGAGCAGATGTACGGAGACAAAGGTGAAGTTCCTGAAGGAGAATATACAATTCCGCTTGGCGTAGCCGATATCAAAAGAGAAGGTACTGATGTGACTATCGTTTCTTTTGGTAAAATCATCAAAGAGGCATATGCTGCGGCAGAAGAATTACAAAAAGAAGGAATCTCTTGTGAAATTGTCGACTTGAGAACCGTTCGTCCGATGGATCATGAAACTATCTTGAAATCTGTGAAAAAAACCAACAGATTAGTTGTTTTAGAAGAAGCTTGGCCGTTTGCCAGCGTTGCTTCAGAAATCACCTATATCGTTCAAGAAAGAGCTTTTGATTATCTGGATGCGCCTATCCAAAGAATCACGACAGCTGATACTCCAGCGCCTTACTCACCAACACTTTTAAAAGAGTGGTTGCCAAATGCTGCCGATGTTATCAAAGCTGTAAAAAAAGTAATGTATAAATAAGTTTTTGAGCTCTTTTAGATGTCAGATTTTTCGAATAATCAAAAAATCTAAATATCAAGAAATCAAACACTCAAATTAACTATATTTGAAACTTCATCAGAATAATTTTGATGAAGTTTTTTTTTTGCAATAAAATATGAACAAGAAAATTTTTGTAAGCCTAAGCTTTTTCTTTTTATTTATAAACTTTCTTGCTGCCCAGACCAAAGTAAGCGGTATCGTTTATGATGAATTCAAGCAGCCACTTCCTTATGCGAATGTCGTTTTTAAAGGAACTACCGAAGGTATCATTACCAATGAAGAAGGCAAGTTTTATTTAGAATCCAAAACAACCCAGAATGCTATCGTGGTGTCGTTTGTGGGGATGGAGCCAAAAGAAATTCGTTTGGAAAAGCCGGTTACCTATAATATGGAAGTTAATCTGGGCGCTGGTAAAATGCTGAACGAAGTTGTAATCTATACCGGAAAAACTTCAAAAAAGAACAATCCTGCGATAGATATCCTCCGAAAAATATGGGAGCGCAAGAAGAAAAACGGATTGCGCCAGTTCAAGCAATACGAGTACGATAAGTATGAAAAAGTCGAATTTGACCTAAATACGATTGATAGCGCCTTGATGAAAAGCAAGCTTTTCAGAGGAATGGAATTTGTCTTTGAACAAGTCGACACTTCTGACGTAACGGGAAAATCCTATTTGCCGATTTTTATAAACGAAGCGTTAAGCCAAGTATATGGTGATAATACAACGGGAAGGATAAAAGAAGTCGCTAAGGCGAATAAAAACTCAGGATTCAGCAATAATCAGCAGTTAATTGCTTTTATAAAGGATCTATATGCTGACTACGATATTTACGATAATTACCTGAAATTTTTCGACAAAGATTTTGTGAGCCCGCTTTCCAGAACGGGAATCAATGTTTATAATTATGTGCTGCATGATAGTACTTACATTGATAACAAATGGTGTTATAATATCGTATTTTACCCAAGAAGGAAAAACGAGCTTACCTTTAAAGGAGATTTTTGGGTAAATGATACGACCTTCGCGATTAAGAAAATAAACCTTACGGCAAGCCGTGGTGCTAATATCAACTGGGTCAAGGAGATTTATATCGAGCAAGAATTCGAAGTGCTAAACGATTCTGTCTTTTTGCTGACCAGAGATCATATGATGTCTGATTTCGCTTTCTCTAAAAAAGATAAATCCAGAGGTGTCTACGGAAAAAGAACCACGCTCTTCAAGAATCACAAATTCGATATCAAAAAAGACGACAAATTCTATAAGCAGGATGTCAACTCCTATGACCCCGAAATTTATGCTAAATCAGATGAATTCTGGAACGAAAATCGCTTTGAAAGCTTAAACAAAGACGAAAAGGGAGTTTATAAAATGCTGGATACGCTAAAGACGGTCAAGAAGTTCAAGCGGCTTTATAATCTCGTCTCCATACTGGGCAGTGGCTATATCGAAATGGATAATTTTGACTATGGGCCCATATTTTCGACCTTCGGATATAACGACGTAGAAGGAATCCGAATCAGGACAGGAGGAAGGACTTATTTCGGGCCTAATGATCCGTGGCGTATACAAGCCTATACCGCTTATGGATTTGACGACAACCAATTCAAATACGGTATTTCTGGAAAAGTGCTTTTGAACAAGAAAAACCGATTTATCATATCCGGAGGAAATAGGCGTGATATAGAACAAATAGGGGTCAGCCTTACAACATCGAATGATCTTCTGGGAAGAAGCTTTGCTTCCTCTTCACTTTTTGCCAGCGGAGATAACAGTAAGCTGACTTCGGTCAATTTGACTAACTTTTCGGCAGAAATCGAGCCGTTGAAAAATCTGGTGTTCCAAGCAGGAGTGTCTTATAGGACTTTAAAATCTGCTTCTCCAAATACATTCAGTCTAGACTATTATAAAGTTTTGCCGACGTTAGAAAACCCGCAAGGAGTCATTGAAAGCGAAGTAAAACAGTACGAATTTAACGCTTCGATCGATTATATGCCAGGCAGAAGGCCTATCGGTTTTGGAGTAGAACGTACGAATGTCGATTCAAATTATGCAAGACTCTTCCTTAGCTTCAGCCAAGGAGTCAAAGGACTTTTCGGAAGTGATTTCGATTACGAAAAAGTACAATTCTATTACAGACAGCCTGTTTTGGTAGGCGGTTTCGGAAGGCTTTTTACCACGTTTGAAGCCGGTAAAATCTTCGGAGCTGTTCCTCTTGGTTTGATGGGCGTTGTGCCAGGTAACCAGTCCTTTTTCATAATCGACAATACCTACAACCTGATGAATTACTACGAATTTATGGCCGACGAATATGTCTCGCTTCATTTTGAGCATAATTTCAACGGAAGATTGTTTGCCAGAGTTCCTTTCCTTCGCAAGCTAAATTGGAGGGAAATTATCGGTATAAAAGGAGTCTATGGAACAATCTCTGATGAAAATAGAGCCATAAATGCCCAAACAGCAATTCCTTACACAGCACCTGATGATTTATATTGGGAATACCATGCAGGAGTGGGCAATATATTCAAAGTGTTGCGAATTGATTTTGCTTGGAGAGGAAGCTACTTGAACCTCCCTGATGCCAATAAATTTGCCGTAAAAGCATCTTTCGGTTTCTATTTTTAAGAAATCTTTATTTTTAGATTGTTTGTGCGAGTTTTTATTGTTTCAATGTTTCTTAATGCTTACTTTTGCACCCGCTAAATTAGTATATAGAAACAAATTAGAATATGAGTGCAGCTAAGCAAAAATCTTTTGACGTATTGATTGAGATACCAAAAGGAAGCAGAAATAAATACGAATACGATTTCAAACTGAGAAAAATACGCTACGACAGAATGCTTTTCTCTTCTATGATGTATCCTGCAGATTACGGATTCATTCCAGAAACTTTAGCATTAGACGGCGATCCGCTAGATGTATTGGTTTTGGTAACCGAGCCTACCTTCCCAGGTTGTGTGATGGAAGTGAAGCCGATTGGTGTTTTCCACATGGCAGATGAAAAAGGACCAGACGAGAAAATTATCTGTGTTCCGGTTTCTGACCCGATTTGGAATAAGTTGAATGATTTGACCGATATGAACCCTCACTTGCTAAAAGAAATCGAGCATTTCTTCCAAGTATATAAAGATTTAGAGCAGAAAAAAGTTGATGTAGAAGGATGGGGCGATGTAAACGAAGCAAAAGAAATTATCGAGCAATGTGTAGATCGTTTCGAATCTTTAGAAAATAGGCCAGAAGAGTTATTTAGCATTAGATAATCAAAATCCTAAAAAATTATTAAAAAAGCAATATTCAATACAGAATATTGCTTTTTTATTTATGTTGGTTTCGTTACATTTACAACTTATTAACCAAAACCAACAAACTTTTTATGGAGTCAATAATGATTTACGTACCGGCAATACTTGCAGTAGTCGGACTTCTTTTTATGGTAATTAAAAGATCTTGGGTTTTAAAACAAGATCCGGGAGATGGAAAGATGAAAGAAATTTCAGAATACATCTACGAGGGAGCTTTGGCCTTTCTTAAAGCAGAATACAAATTATTAACCTTATTCGTTATTGGTGCTAGTATCGCATTAGCAGCAATTACATTTTTACCTGGAGCAACCACACACTTATCTATCGTGATTGCTTTTGTCTTCGGAGCCGTATTTTCTGCATTGGCAGGAAACATGGGGATGAAGATTGCTACAAAAACAAACGTCAGAACAACCCAAGCAGCGCGCACAAGTCTGCCGCAAGCACTGAAAGTTTCTTTTGGAGGCGGAACAGTAATGGGTCTTGGCGTTGCGGGTCTTGCCGTTTTAGGACTGACCGCATTTTTTATCTTCTTTTTCCATTTCTTCATGAACGGACAGTGGGTTGAAGGACTTTACAATGGAGAAACAAGAACAGCTAACGAATTAATGACCATCCTTTTGGAAACATTGGCAGGATTCTCTCTTGGAGCTGAATCGATTGCTTTGTTTGCACGTGTGGGTGGCGGAATTTATACAAAAGCAGCCGACGTTGGAGCCGATTTAGTTGGAAAAGTAGAAGCTGGTATTCCAGAAGATGATCCGCGTAATCCTGCTACAATTGCAGATAACGTTGGAGATAACGTTGGAGACGTTGCAGGAATGGGAGCCGATTTGTTCGGTTCGTATGTAGCAACTGTCTTGGCAGCAATGGTTTTAGGAAATTACGTGATTAAAGATATGGGCGGAAGCATTGCTGATGCTTTCGGAGGAATTGGACCGATTCTTTTGCCGATGGCAATTGCTGGTGTAGGGATTATCATCTCAATCATCGGAACAATGCTAGTTAAGATTAGCAGTAATGATGCAAAAGAAGCCCAAGTTCAAGGAGCGCTAAACGTTGGAAACTGGGTTTCTATCGGTTTGACAGCAGTTGCATGTTATGTTTTGGTGACTTGGATGTTGCCTGCAACAATGAAAATGAAATTTTACGGAGAAGGCTATATGGACATCTCTTCGATGAGAGTTTTTTATGCGACATTGGTCGGATTATTTGTAGGAGCTGTAATTTCTTCTGTTACAGAATACTATACCGGATTAGGTAAAAAACCAATCTTGGCAATCGTTCAAAAATCAAGTACCGGAGCTGGAACAAATATCATTGCTGGTTTGGCAACAGGTATGATTTCAACCTTCCCGACCGTATTGTTGTTCGCTTCTGCAATTTGGGCTTCTTATGCTTTCGCAGGTTTCTACGGAGTGGCTTTGGCAGCTTCTGCGATGATGGCTACAACAGCAATGCAGTTAGCAATCGATGCTTTTGGTCCGATTTCAGATAATGCCGGAGGTATTGCGGAAATGAGCGAATTGCCTAAAGAAGTGCGTCAGCGTACCGATATTTTGGATTCTGTAGGAAATACGACAGCAGCAACCGGAAAAGGTTTTGCTATTGCTTCTGCAGCCTTGACTTCATTGGCCTTGTTTGCAGCTTATGTGACTTTCACAGGTATCGATGGAATTAATATTTTTAAAGCTCCTGTATTAGCGATGCTTTTTGTGGGAGGTATGATTCCGGTTGTATTCTCTGCTTTGGCAATGAATTCTGTAGGAAAGGCAGCTATGGACATGGTATATGAAGTAAGAAGACAATTCCGTGAAATTCCTGGCATTATGGAAGGTACAGGAAAACCAGAATATGCAAAATGCGTAGACATTTCTACAAAAGCAGCCTTGAGAGAAATGATGCTTCCTGGAATATTGACGATTGGATTCCCAATTGCTATTGTTCTTTTAGGAAAACTAGTCTATCCAGAAAACAATCAGCTGATTGCAGAAATGCTTGGAGGTTATATGGCAGGAGTTACCGTTTCAGGCGTACTTTGGGCTGTTTTCCAAAACAATGCTGGAGGTGCTTGGGACAATGCTAAAAAATCTTTTGAGGCAGGTGTTATGATCAATGGAGAAATGACATACAAAGGCTCTGATGCCCACAAAGCAGCTGTAACGGGTGATACGGTCGGCGATCCATTTAAAGATACTTCTGGGCCGTCTATGAACATCTTGATTAAATTGACTTGCCTTATCGGTTTGGTAATCGCTCCAATTTTAGGAGGGCATGATGCAAAAGCGGTAGTTCAAGAAGTAGAAGCGGTTGAAGTTGTTGTTGAAGCGCCAGCGCCTGAAGTAAAACAATCGACTAAAGAAATCAGAATAGAATCAGTAAAAAGCGCAGACGGAAAAGTAAAAGCTACTGTTACGACTGTTACAGATTCTGCTGAATCGGTTGAAGTTTTTGAAGGAACTGAAGCTGAAGTCAATGCGAAACTCGAAGCTTTTAAAAAGAAATAAAGTATTCAGGATACAAAAAAAGCCTTCCAATTTGGAAGGCTTTTTTTGTATTGTTTAGTAAGCTTAAAACAATCCGTTGATCTCGGCATTGATTCTGTTAATGATGGCACCTAAATCCTCTGGGTTGTCCACGAAATTGATATTGTCTACATCAATAATCAAAAGCTTTCCATTCGTGTAGCTTTGGATCCAAGCCTCGTATCTTTCATTCAGACGGCTGAGGTAATCGATAGAAATTGAATTTTCATATTCCCTTCCTCTCTTATGGATTTGATTCACCAAATTCGGAATGGAACTTCTCAAATAAATTAGCAAATCTGGACCTTCAACCAAAGATTCCATCAATTCAAAAAGTGATTTATAATTGTTGAAATCACGATTCGTCATCAATCCCATAGCGTGAAGGTTGGGCGCAAAAATATGTGCGTCTTCATAAATCGTTCGATCTTGGATGATGTTTTTGCCGCTTTCGCGTATCTGGAGCACCTGTCTGAAACGGCTGTTCAAGAAATAAATCTGAAGGTTAAACGACCAACGTTCCATCTGATGATAAAAATCATCCAAGTATGGATTGTCTACGACATCTTCAAAATGCGGTTCCCATTTAAAATGTTTTGCTAACAACCTCGTCAGCGTTGTTTTTCCTGCCCCGATATTCCCTGCTACTGCTATGTGCATTATGGTAATGTAATTTTATATTGACTGATTTCGTTTTCGGTAAAAATAGATAAAATTTGGTCTTTAAATGAAAAACGGATAAAGCTTTTTTCATTTAAAGTTATCGGCAATAAGGACTGGTCTTCTAAATTATAGAGAAACAATCCGTTATCGTTTTTGAGTAAAATCTGCTTTGACGATACGACCTGCGCTTGATTGTATTCCGGAACTTGTCCAAGAAAATTGACCTTTCCAAAGAGATTCGACACATATAAATTCTGCTTGGTGTCTATCCAATAAAAATAATTGTAATCCGATTGGTAAAATTTCAAGTTTTCTTTAAACGGTGGCGTTATGGATTGAAAAGTACTTTTCTGGACATCAAACAATCCTAGTTTTTGTGAAAGAATATCATAAACCCAAAGTCTGTTTTGAGAAGCCAAGCTCACAGCTTCTGGATTTAAAGGCTGCGGAAGTTCCGAAAAATTGATTTTTACAGTTTCATTCAGCTGATTGTCCAATAATACTGCCGTAGTAAACTGTTTGTAAAACAAGACTAACTGAAGCGGATTTTGCAGGTCGACTTGATGGATTTTTCCTAAAGAGACATTTTTATAAAAGAAAACTTGGGTAGGACTCGTCTTTTTAAATTCGTTTTCATTAATAGAATAGAAATTGCCAAAATTATCCTTGTCGATATAGTACCCTTTTTCCCATTTTTCTGCATTAGAAAAAAAGGGAATAATACTTGGCTGCTGTGAAAAGCCCAGCATGGGAATCAAGCCCAAGAGTATAAAAATGAGTTTCTTCATATAGGTGCCAATTTACGAATATCCTTTCAGATGCGTGTCTAAATTAAAATATTTAAATGTTGTCTTATTTGATGCTAAATATTATTTAACAAAAGCTTTGTAGCAAATATTGTCCAAATCCGTCATATTTGTATATTAAATTCTTGATTTATGAAAAGATACCTCTTATCTGTAGTTTTTTTAGTTTCAATTACTAGTTTGCAAGCTCAAAAACTGCAAGGAACTTCATCGACAAGTTCACAGACCCAGCAATTTCAAGGCATGGCGGTTTATGAATCTAAAACAAGTACAGCTGATATGAAGTCAAGGCTGTCGGGTAATAAAGAGATTACGCCAGAAATGCAGAAGTCTATCGAAGAAAGTATGAAAAAAATGTTGGAAAAGACATTTATTCTCAATTTCGACAAGACCGCATCTATTTATAAAGAAGAAGAAAAGCTGGAAGCACCTGGCCAAAATAATGGAGGATTCAGAATGATGTCGTCCATGATGGGCGGCGGCGGTACTTATTATAAAAATGTAAAGGAGAAAACATTTGCTGTTGATAAAGAATTTATGGGAAAGGAATTTTTAGTAAAAGATTCATTGCCAAAACTAGAGTGGAAATTGGAAGGCGAGACCAAACAAATCGGAGGCTATACCTGCTATAAGGCAACGGCGTTAAAACCCGTGAGTCAGTCGGATTTTAGGAATTTCAGGCCTAAGAAAGAAGATACTAAAAAAGAGAAACCAGCGGAAAAAGAAAAGAAAACTAATTTTATGGATGATTTCGAAATTCCGAAAGAAATCAACATTACTGCTTGGTATGCTCCAGAAATTCCTGTCAACCAAGGGCCAGAAGGTTATTGGGGACTCCCAGGATTAATTTTAGAAGTAAGCGATGATAAGACCGTAATTCTTTGTTCAAAAATTGTACTCAATTCTAAAGAAAAAGCAGAAATCAAGGCACCGTCAAAAGGCAAAGTGGTTACCCAAAAAGAATACGATGAAATTGTCATAAAAAAAATGGAGGAAATGCGCGAGCAGTTTCAAAAAGGGGGCGGAAGGCCTACAATGAGAATTGGAAATTAGCCTTTAAAACTTCCAAGAATTATAAAATCAATTTATAGCCTTGACTCCGAACATTTATAATCTGAATGTTAGGGTCGAGGCTTAATTTTTTTCTCAATTTTGTAATAAAAACATCCATGCTTCTACCGTTGAAGAAATCATCATCGCCCCAGATTTTTTTCAAAACAAGGGAACGGTCTAAGATATCATTTTTGTTCTCAACTAAAAGGTGAAGCAATGAAGCTTCGCGGTGTGTAAGAAAGAGCATGTTTCCAGAATGGTTCAGCGTCTGCTTTGTCAGATTAAAGAGATAGCTGCCGATAGCAATGTCTTCCTCATTCTTTTCAGGCTGGATCCTGCCCAAAAGCGAATGAATCCTGACAATCAATTCTTCCATGCTGAAAGGCTTTTTCAAGTAATCATTACCGCCGAGTTGAAATCCGTCCACAACATCTTGCGTTTGCGATTTTGCGGTAAGAAAAACAATCGGCGTTTTTTTGTCCAACTTGCGAATTTCTTTCGCTAGCGTAAATCCATCTTTTTTGGGCATCATGACATCCAAGACCAAAAGTTCTGGCTTTTCTTTAGTATAGGCATCAAAAGCCTCTTCGCCGTTTTTGCACAAGACAACTTCAAAGTTTCGGGTCTCGAGACTTTCTTTGATGATCTGGGCCAATGCTGGCTCATCTTCTGCCAGAATTATTTTAATTTTGCTAGACATCGGATAGTTTTATTTTGAATACGGTCAGTTCTTGATTGGGAAGCAATTCTAATGTTCCTCCATGTTTCTCAACAATCTTTTTGGAATAATAGAGCCCGATACCGAAACCTTTCACGTCATGAGTATTTCCTTTAGGAATCCTGTAAAACTTGTCGAAAATCTTCTCTTTTTGGCTTTTGTCTATTCCAGAGCCGTTGTCTTCGACCGTAATTTCCAGATTGTTTTGAACATAGTTCAAGTGAAGATTTATAGTAGTACCGCCATATTTGACAGCATTGTCGATGAGATTCGAAAGAGCATTTTCAAAATGGAAAGAATCGATATTTATAATTAGCTGCTCCATGTTGGTATCGAAAGAAATCGTCTTTTCTGGGCTGATCATTTTATGCTTTTCGATAAGTGTCTTGATGGCAGAAACAATATTTACAGATTCTTTATGAAGCAAAAGCTTGTCCGTATCCAGCGAAGCCGTTTCCAAAAGTTTCTCGACCATCACTTCTAATTTTTTTAATTGCTGGTTTGAAATATCAAGATAACGATTCGTCTTTTCGGGATCATTTACGTCATTAAAATTCCGAATGCCTTCAATAGCAGTAGCGACTGTCGTAATCGGTGTCTTGAATTCATGAGTAATATTGCTGATCAGGTCGTTTTTGATCTCATCTACCTTTTTTTGTTTATTGATGGTTCTCAGCAAATACAAAAGACAGCCGATAATTGAAAGCGAAAGTAGCAATGAAAGAATAATTTCAACCATACTTCGCTTCACGATCAATAATACCGGATTCGAAAATAATAACTTTAATTTCTGATGTTGCGGAAGAAATGTAGAATTAGAAATCGTACTCAAAGCAAGATCACTGTTTTTATCAATCTTATAATTCTGAAATACAGTATCTGCTTTCAAATGCTGAATTCCATATCGAATAGGAATACCTTTTCGCGCCAATTCCTTATCTAAAGCATTGCCCACTTTGTCGAACTGTATCGAATCGCGCGTCAAAGAAACAAGAATCTTGTTGGTGAAATTCTGGATTTTTGAAACACTATCCATAGCGCGTTTTCCGCTCAAGACTTTTATTTCAGTTTTATGAGGCAGGCTAACGTCAGTATTTATTTGAAATTGAGTCCCTTTTTTCTTTGAAGATAGTGTTTTCTCACTAGACATACTATCTGGAAAATCTTTTAAGATTCGTTTGTTCGTCTTTTCAGACGGATTCTTGATCGTAATAAACGTAGTCGTTTTAGGCGATTTGTCTTCAGTAAATGTTCCGACGGCTATTCTTTCTTTTATCGGAGTTGCTTTTTTCTTCTCCTTAAAACTATTGATAAACACAGAATCAGAAATAACATTATCCACAAAATGCGGGTCTTTAAAGGTAGCGTTGCCAATAAAAGTCATATAATCACTTTTTACATCTTCAGCATAATAATGCTCGACGCTGTTGTCAAACGCAATCTGCACATCATTAATCAGCCGTCGTTTGTTTTCAGCATAGTTTTTTATATTCCAATAAATCTGCAAACCAATTGTGGCAAGGATAGTTATCGAAATAAAAAATAAAATGTATTTGTAATTCTTTGATTTCATTTTTCAAAAGTATAAACAAATTCCATTGAAAAAATGCCGTTAACAATCGTTAACGTTGGTTAACTGAAAAAGAGATTTCTTGTCGTTTAATTTGTACCATTACTAACATAAAAAACAAATAAAATGATAAAGTCAACAGTTACATTAGCGTTTATGGTAACGGTGTTTTCGGCAAGTTTAATGAAAGCCCAAGATTTCCAAGGACAGGCGATTTATGAGTCAAAAACAATAATCAAAGACGATATAAAAATTGATGGCCCGAACATGACTCCAGATATGAAAGCCATGTTTGCAGAAAAAATGAAAAAAGCTTTTGAAAAAACCTATGCGCTGAATTTTAATAAGACCGAATCTATTTACGAAGAACCTCAAAAGCTAGAAGCTCCAGGTGCGTCTTCAGGAGGAGTGGTTATCAAAACTGCTTCGGCAAGCGATGGAAAAATCTATAAAAATATAAAGAGTAAGATGATGCTTTCTGAAGAAGATTTCTTCGGAAAAGAATTCCTAATCACCGATTCGTTGCCGAACTGGAATTGGCAACTGTTGAACGAGACAAAAAAAATAGGCAATTATACCTGCTACAAAGCCGTATCCGTAATTCCTGTTACCAAGGAAGATATGGAGGAGTATGAAAAAATGAAAAAGAAAAAAAGCGAGGGCACAACGCAACTATTTACTGTAAGTGAGCCTAAGGAAAGAACAATAACCGTTTGGTATACGCCAGAAATTCCGATTAGCCAAGGACCGGGCGAATATTGGGGACTTCCTGGGTTGATCATGGAAGTAAACGATGCAACAACAGTAGTATTATGTTCCAAAATCATATTGAATCCAAAAGATAAAATAACGATCAAAGTGCCAAAAAGCGGGAAAAAAGTAACGAAGAAGGAATATGATATACTAATCGAAAAACAGATGGAACAGATGAAAGATTCCAAAGGAAATATTCAGATCAGGATCGGCAATTAATTACTAGTTTTACACCCAACAACTTATCTCAAATGAAAAAGATACTTTTTCTCGCATTTTTTTTCTTGTCCCTTTATAGTTATTCCCAAAATATACGATTTGAAGGCCTTATAACCGATTCAAATGCTTTTGGTTTGGAAATGGCAAATGTCATGGCTGTAAATCAAGGCACAAAAGCAATGGATTCTTATGCGATTACGAATGACAAAGGAAAATTCCTATTGTCGCTGAAGCCGAATGCTACCTACAAAATAAAGGTCAGCTATATTGGCTATCAAGCTAAGGAAATTGATCTTGTGACGGAATCAGAAAATATGATCCAGACTATAATTTTGCAAGAAGGAGTAGATTTGGACCAAGTTGAGATCGTACACGAAATGCCCGTTTCAATCAAAGGAGATACGATTGTTTATAATGCCGATTCCTTTAAGACCGGAACAGAAAGAAAATTAGAAGATGTCTTGAAAAAGCTTCCAGGTGTTGAGGTAAATGCAGATGGTGAGATAGAAGTTGAAGGAAAAAAAGTCCAAAAATTAATGGTGGAAGGAAAGGACTTTTTTGATGGCGATACTAAATTAGGAGTAAAAAATATTCCAGCCGATGCTGTCGATAAAGTTCAGGTATTGAGAAATTACAATGAAGTTGGTGCTCTGAAAGGTCTCGAAAACAACGAAGAAAACGTCGCGATGAATATCAAGCTGAAAGACGGCAAAAAGAACTTTTGGTTTGGCGACATGAACGCCGGAATTGGAGTCGGGCATGAAGATAGTCGGTATGTCGTAAATCCGAAATTGTTCTACTACAATCCGAAATACAGCATCAACGTGATTGCTAATTTTAATAATATCGGAGAACTGCCTTTGACCATACAGGATTATTTTAAGTTCACAGGAGGCTTTAGAGGCATGATGCAAAAAGGAGGAAGCTCTTTCAATGTTTCGTCGAACGACTTAGGAATTGCAATGCTCAGAAATAATCGCGCGAAGGAAATCGAGACACAGTTTGGAGCCACGAATTTCTCTTACAATGTTACTAAAGAATGGAGTCTGAGCGGTTTTGCAATCCTTTCTTCATCAGAAACGGACTTGGAAACGAAATCGAGAAGCACAATTCTAGAAACTGGAGTAAGACAGCAAAACGAAGAAATCGCCCACCAAAAAAGCAATCTCGGATTGTTTAAGTTCAGCTCGAGCTACAAGCCAAATACAAAGTTGCAGTTTGATTATGATGTTTTGATGAAACAGTCGAAACAAGATGAGAATAACAATTTGCTTCGAGAATATACCGTTAACGATATTACGACTGCTGAAGATATTTATACGACTAAAAAGCAAAATCCGACATCGATAAACCAAAATGCTAGCCTCTATTATACGTTGGACGATAAAAATGTTTTTGCTTTTGAGGCGCAGCATTTATATCAAGACGAAGATCCTTTCTATAATGCAAACCTGCTCAACCAGCCTTTTGCTTTGTCAGGATATGTAGAAAACCAAAATAGGAATGATTTAAGCCAAAGCCGATTCGTAAAAACAAATAAGCTCGATGCCAAGTTAGATTATTACTATATGCTTACGCCAAAAAGCAACATCAATGTTACGTTAGGAAATACAAATTCGCACCAGAATTTCAACTCGAGCATTTTCCAGATTTTAGACAATGGGACGAGAAATGACCTTGAAGCTCCAGAAAACAATAATAAAGTGACGTATGATTTTAACGATGCTTTTATCGGATTGCATTATAAGTTCCTGACGGGCAAATTTACCTTTACGCCTGGATTTAGCCTGCATTCTTACCAAATGAATAACGAGCAATTAGGAACAAGCTACAAGCAAGACTTCTTTAAATTATTGCCAGATTTTTACGCCTTGTACCAAATTAAAAAGTCGGAAACACTTACTTATAATTTTGCCTTGACCAATACTTTTACTGATATTAACAATCTAGCAATGGGGAATGTCCTTTCCGGATATAGCAGCTTATACAACGGAAACCGATTTCTTGAAAATTCAACTTCACAGGTACATTCCTTGAGATATTTCAAGTATAACATGTATAACTTTGAAAATATATTTGCCAACATTTCCTATAGCAAAGCAACCGATGCCGTAAAAAGCAGGATTGTTTTTGAAAATGTAAACCAAACATTGACGCCTTATAATTCTAACTTGGCTGACGAGACAATTAATGCTAATGGAGCTTATGGACGTTCGTTTCTTAGAGATTATAAAGCCTCTGCTGGAGTGGGCCTAAACTGGTCGAAATTCAACAACATCCAAAACGGAAGCGTAAGAACACAAGAAAGTTTTATGCAGAATTATACTCTGAAAGCTGCAACCAACTACAAGTCGCTCCCAAATCTGGAAATAGGCTATAATTTTATGGTGAACGACTATGCCGGCTCAAAATTCTATACCGACAAGCCTTTTGCTAAATTGGATTATTATTTCCTAGACAGCTTTTCTTTTGTAGCCGAGTACGAGTTCTATCATTATTACAACAGCAGCAAGACTGTAGAAAACGAATATGATTTTCTAGACGCAAGCCTAATTTACCAAAAGAAAGACAGCAAATTTGAGTATAAAATAAGCGCGACAAACCTGTTAGATACCAAAACCCTGAATGACGACAGTTTTAATCAATATCGAACTACAACTTCGCAATACAGGATACAGCCGAGATATTTGATACTGTCATTGAAATATAATTTATAGAGAAGGAAAATTTGAGATTTTCAGCCAAGCTATTTGCTCAACGGTTAAGGCGTTTTTGGTTAGTTGCTCCTTAATCCTTGCCTATAGCTTGGCTGAATACTATTCAAGGCGGCTTTTGTTTTTTGAATTATTTGCTGAAAAATAAGTTACATTTGTCAGATAAATAACCTAAAAAGCCACAATATGAAGAAGTATTCTGTTGGATTACTGCTATTCCTTTCTGCAATTTCCTATGCTCAAAATAAGATTGAAAAGACGACCTACATTTCAAATTCCTATGGACAGGATATCAAGCTGAACCTGCATGAAAACAATCAGTACGAGCTTGTTGTTTTTTATGGGAATTATGAAATTAAGAACGATACGCTACACCTAAATAACAATCATTCTGAAGGATCCGATTTTTCGGTCGCATTTTCGTCTGATTCTAATCCGAGTTTAGGAAAAGTAAAAGTAAATCTTAAAGGTGTTGCCTCTTATTATTCAGGACTACATATCGGAACCCAGACAGGTAATTCTGAGCCTACATACAAAAGCATTTCGGATTTGGGAGGGGAGATGAATTTTGACGAAACCGAACTGAATTTCGAAATTAACAAATCAGACTATTTTTATTTGGCTAAAGAAGATTATAATGGCGAAACCACATTGTATAAATATGCCTTGCCAAGAGGTACAAATAAAATAGAAATTGAATACAATGCTAACTACTTAGGACAAATAAAACTTCAAGGCTATCTTAATGAAAAAAACGAATTGGTTGTCTCCGAAAAAAACAAAAAGAGCCCGATAACTTTTGTCCCAGAAAGCAGGAAGCCAAAAGCTGTAGAATCGCAAGTAAAGCCTTTGGAGACTAAAAAAGAAACCAGCTGGACCTATCCGGGGAAAGCTGACTTATATGGTCTTGTTGCTGACACTACAGCGATGGTAGCATCAGATTTTAAATTGGTAGTGCAAGACAATCTACAAAAAGCACTAGAAGCTACTAAGAAAACTCCTCAGAAATTTTTGGTAGTCTCTTATGAGCCTGATGATAAAAACGCGAAAACAGCATTCGACGCGTTTATACAGAACCAGCAATATGCTATAGGAGGCTATTCCTATGAATACAATGCCGATTACGACAAATACAATTATTACCTAGCTACTGCAAAAGACAAATCTTGGGCGTCTAAAAATAAGATTACCGATAATCCATCGACAATTATTATGGATGCCGACGGAACTATCTTAGGGCAGATAAAAGGAAGTCTTTCTAAAAACGAGTCCCTTTTTAGTGTGTATTACAGCTCGATCGGCGACCAGCTGAAATTAGTCAAAGCTAAGATCGACCTAAATAAGGCTTTGAATTCAAAGAAAACCAAAGATTCCGAAATCGTAAAAAAAATGGTGCCGCTTTCAGAAAATAATTCAGGATGGGCTATTAGTCCGCCAATGGTAACAACAGCTGTAGCCGTTCCTGCTGAAAAAGTAGTTGAAGAAGAAGAAGTTCCGGTTGAAGTAGCTGAAGTAGCAGTCGATACCGTTGCCGCTTATCCAGCCTATTATGACCAAAACGAAGCCGTTTATACAAAAGTAGATTTTGACAAAAAGAAACTGCTTGCTGCTTGGAGCAGGATAGTCGACAGCCATTCAAAAGATGCAGCGCCCGACATGGATTTTGTAAAAGTTGCCTTAGCAGAAATTCAAAATAGCGGATTTTATTATAGCCTATTTAATGAAGGAAGACCACTTGACGAGACCAATTTCAAGGCGATTGACTATCTTTTGAAACATTATGATGCTATCCTGCAGGAACAAAAATCAGCTTCTGGCCAAGGAGAAATGGTTGATTATTATGGCGACTATGCTCCAACAATAGAAACGCAACTTCCGACAGCTATTTCCAACGGTATCTCGCAACTTTCGGAGAAAACGACCGATGAATATCAAAATAGGATGATGGCTGTTTATAAAAAAACAGTAGAAAAAAAATCAGATGATTATAATGCAACTATCGAGTACCTAAGAGTACTTCAGGGTTTTGCAGAATCTACGAATAAAGAGAGTCAGTTTATAGAAGAATATGATGCCTTCTATAAAAAGACCTTTAAAGGACGCCAAAACGAAATCGAAATTTTAGATGAAATGTACAGCATTCCAGGAAAAGGATACCAGACCTATAACGATTGGAGCAGTTTTAAAAACTCTTTCTCAAATGCCTCTAACGAAGCTGCTTGGTTTGTGGTTCAAAAGGCTAAAAACCCAGAGTCGATCAAAAAAGCAATCCAATGGTCGGAATCTAGCTTGAGAATTGAAAAAAACAATCCGTATTATCTAGACACTTTAGCGCAGCTTTATTACAAAAATGGCGAAAAGCAAAAAGCAATCGCTACACAAGAACAAGCCTTGAAATTCTCTCAAGATATGGGAGATGAGACTAAAGCAGATTTAGAATCCGTCTTAGAGAAAATGAAAAACGGAACTTACTAAAAATAAAAAAACCATCCAATAACGGATGGTTTTTTTATGTCTAAAACAGCAGGATTTATAATCCGAAAGCTGTTTTTACTTTATCAACGAAATCTAATTTCTCCCAAGTAAACAATTCAACAGTAACTGTTTTCTCTTCACCATTTGGTGTTTTGAAAGTTTTGGTTACGGTTTCAGGTTTTCTTCCCATGTGGCCGTAAGCCGCAGTTTCACTATAAATTGGGTTTCTTAGTTTTAATCTTTGCTCGATAAAATAAGGTCTCATATCGAAAAGCTCTTCTACTTTTTTAGCAATCTCTCCATCCGTAAGATTTACTTTAGAAGTACCGTACGTGTTGATGTAGATTCCCATTGGTTTTGCAACACCAATCGCATACGAAACCTGAACCAAAATTTCTTCAGCAACGCCAGCTGCAACTAGATTTTTGGCAATGTGACGGGTAGCGTAAGCCGCACTTCGGTCTACCTTGCTCGGATCCTTTCCAGAAAAAGCACCACCACCGTGAGCTCCTTTTCCACCATATGTATCAACAATAATTTTCCTTCCAGTTAATCCTGTATCGCCATGCGGGCCTCCGATTACGAATTTTCCAGTAGGATTGATATGGTATTGGATTTTATCGTTGAACAAATGCGCATACTGCGGATTATTTTTGATAATTCTTGGAATCAAGATTTCTACCAAATCTTTTTTGATTTTTGCAAGCATTTTCGCTTCCTCGTCAAAATCATCATGCTGTGTAGAAATTACGATAGCATCAATCCTTACAGGCTTGTTGTTGTCGTCATATTCTAATGTTACTTGTGATTTTGCGTCCGGACGAAGGTATTTGATCTCGTTGTTTTCACGACGCAAAACCGCTAATTCTTGCAATAATTTATGAGAAAGATTCAACGCCAAAGGCATAAAATCTTCAGTTTCATTAGTTGCATAACCGAACATCATTCCTTGGTCACCAGCACCTTGATCTTCTTTACTGGCTCTGTCTACACCTTGGTTAATGTCTTGCGATTGTTCGTGAATAGCAGATAAGACACCACACGAATTAGCCTCGAACATGTATTCGCTTTTGGTATAGCCAATTTTTTTGATGACATCACGTGCAATTTGCTGCACGTCTAGATATGTTTTTGATTTAACTTCTCCCGCCAGAATTACCTGTCCAGTTGTAACCAAAGTTTCACAAGCAACTTTTGAATCGGCGTCAAAAGCCAAAAAGTTGTCAATTAATGCATCTGAAATTTGATCCGCAATTTTATCTGGATGTCCTTCACTCACAGACTCTGACGTAAATAAATAAGCCATATTTTTAAATTTTTAGGAATCGGAAAAATTGCAGAGAAGGCTAAAGGAGAGTTTTCTGCTTTAGCATTTTTATGATACTCTATTTGTTTAGTATCAGAGGTTGCAATCAGTACAAATTTTTCCTCTTCTCGATTTTGATTGCAAATGTATGAAAGCATATTTAATTGACAAAGGAGTTATGCCAGAAAGGAAGAAAGTGAGAAGACAGATTTTTTTTATTAATTTTTAAAATGTGTTAATGAAATTGATTATATTTGAGTTATGATGATTGAATTTAAATTATGTATAACGTTTTAATTAAAAAATTATGAAAAAAACTTTACTTTCTTTGTTTTTATTGGCTTCAACACTAAGCCAAGCTCAAAACCTGTTTACTGAAAATTTTGATACCTACGCCAATTTGGCGACAGCTGGATGGACTTCTACAAATCAGAGTACACCTGCCGGAGCTTCAACTTGGGCTCAAGGAGGCGGAACGGCCTTCGCTACTGGCGCATATAATGGTGCTGCAACTTCCTTCACTTTATGTAATTTTAATAGTACAACTGGTGGCACAGGTACAATTAGTAACTGGTTAATAACTCCTGTGGTTAGCTTGCAAAATGGTGATATAGTGACATTTTACAGTAGAGCAGGCGGAACAGGTGTTGGTACAGTTTACGCTGACCGTTTGGAATTAAGACTTAGTACAAATGGTGCAGCTACAGTAAATCCAACAGGCGGATCTGCAGGTCTTGGCGACTTTACTACCTTGGCGTTAACAATTAACCCTACTCTAACACCGACAGGTTACCCTTTCACTTGGACACAATATTCTTATACTGTATCTGGCTTAACAGGAGTTGTACCATGTAAATTGGCGTTTAGATATTTTGTTACAAATGGTGGCCCAGATGGTGCAAATTCGAATATCATTGGAGTGGATGCTTTATCTATTGACAGAGCTTTGAGTACAGATGATTTCTTTTCGAACAATTTCTCAATGTATCCAAATCCGTCAACCGGTTTGGTAAATTTGGCTAGCAAAAATAATGTTGCCATTAATACTATACAAATTACAGATTTGAACGGACGCGTTGTTAGAAATATTAATGCAAACAGTGTTTCAGAAACTCAAATCAATATTTCTGATTTGACTACCGGGCTGTACTTCTTAAATATTCAAACTGATTTAGGTTCAGGTACTTCAAAGATTGTGAAAAACTAGATTGTTATAAAACTGTATAAAAAGAAGCCGACTAATCAAAGTCGGCTTCTTTTGTTTAATAAATATCTCTTTTGTTGTAGAATTTGTTATTTTTTTATATATTGGTCGAGTATTAACTAAATAGTAATGAGGATGGGCTTATTGGAAGCGAAGAAAATGTGAATTTTTTACTTGTGAAAACCTGCTTTTTCCAAGTGGGTTTTTTTATGCTTCGAATTATCAAAACGTACTTTATTACTAACTTGTTAATGCTTTAATTTTATGAAAAAAACGTTACTTTGTTTTTTGTTTTTATCTTCAATGGGTCTGAGCGCCCAAATTACACTTTTTGAAGATGGCTTTGAAACCTACCCTAATTTTGTTATCGAAAATATTGGCTCATGGACGCTTACCGATGTTGATGGAGGCGAAACTTGGGGTATTGATGTCGGTGACGAGGAAGATCCAATCCCGGTAGAATTTGAAAATTCTGGATATACAGGTGCATTTATAGTTTTTAATAGTCTGGCAACTGACCCTCTAGTCGGTACAGCTTGGGCTGCCCATACTGGAGATAAAGTGATTGCGTGCTTTAACTCGATGCCTCCTATAGCTCCAAATAATGATTGGTTAATATCTCCTAGAATTCAATTAGGAGCGACTGGAAATTCATTGACATTCTGGGCAAAATCTGCAGCATCAGCCTATCCAAATGAGCGTTTTAAGATCGGGATTTCTACAACTGGTACAGCAGTAGCTAATTTCACAGTGATTTCAACCGGCGCATATATCCAGACAACTGCTACATGGACACAATACACCTACAATCTAGATGCATATGCAGGACAAAATGTATACATCTCTCTCAATTGTATCTCTAACGATCAATTTGCTTTATTGATTGACGATTATAAAGTGACGGCTGCTACATTGTCTACAAATGATTTCTTTGCTACTAATTTTTCTGTATATCCAAACCCATCAACTGGTTTGGTAAACTTGGCTAGCAAAAACAATACGGCAATCAATACGATCCAAATCACAGATTTAAACGGACGTGTTGTGAGAAATATCAATACTAAGGGCGTTTCAGAAACTCAAATCAATATATCAGACCTGACTGCTGGAATGTACTTTTTAAATGTCCAAACCGATTCGGGTTCAGGGACTACAAAAATTATAAGAAGCTAAATTATAGCAGTTTTATAGTTTTATAAAAATCAAACCCACTTCCTTTAGGAGTGGGTTTTTAGTTGAAGCAAGAGCCTGTTTTTCGTGATGCTTTATAGAAATTATTTTTTTCAGTTTGAATTTATAAATTCTATATAGAACTCTAGTAATTCGAAACTAAAAGAACTTTTCCATACAGAACTTCCGCATGCCTTTGTAAATTGCGAGCTACGATGAAACGCTCTTGCTTCGTATAGTGAATCGTTTTCAGGTTGTTTTATAAAAAGTAAGCTTAATCAGTTGTTTTCGGATGTTATAAAAATCCAACCAAGTGATGGTTTGAATAAGTGGTTTATTCCATTTGTGATTTAAAGTTAAATCTACCTGTATATAGGTATTTTTTATTTGTAAAATTGTTAAATGGAGTATTTTATTACAAAACAAATTAAAAAGCATTTATATTTGCCGGCGTATTAACTTTTTAATTTATTATGAAAAAAACTTTACTTTCTCTTTTTATGCTGACAGCTTTGTCTGCAGCAAATGCACAAAATGTTTTCTCTTATGGTTTTGATGGTACTACAGAATCATTAGATGCAGCAGGTTGGATAAGAACGAATCAGAGTACTCCAGCTACGACAACTTTATGGACAAATGCTGATTATGAAGGACCACTTGAAAACCCAATCTTTGGAAGTGATTCTCCTGTTGGACATGCAGGAGGTACAAATTCATTTGCACTTGTTAA
Organism: Flavobacterium sp. N2550; assembly: GCF_025947265.1. Classification (NCBI taxonomy): domain Bacteria; kingdom Pseudomonadati; phylum Bacteroidota; class Flavobacteriia; order Flavobacteriales; family Flavobacteriaceae; genus Flavobacterium; species Flavobacterium sp. N2550. The sequence continues at coordinate 1,386,616 of NZ_CP110007.1, forward strand.
CTATACAAGTACAGGAACTATAAATCCAGTAACTGGAGCTGCTTCTGGATCTGGAAACATCAGCAACTGGTTAATAACTCCGGTTATAACAGTACAAAATGGTGATATAGTAAGTTTCTACACAAGAAAAGGAACAGATGGAACGGAAGATTATCCGGATAGATTAGAGCTTAGAATGAGTTCTGCAACTACACATACAACACCTACTGGAGGAGCTACAAATGTAGGTTCATTTACAACTGTTGGTGTTACAGTTAACCCAACTTTAGTATCTGGATTTGTTTATCCAAAAACATGGACACAGTATACTTTCACAGTAAGTGGTTTGGCAGCTCCGACTGCAGTTAAATTTGCATTCAGATATTTCGTAAATAATGGAGGCGCTGCAGGGGCGAATTCTGATATTATCGGAATTGATACTTTCTCTGTTGACAGAACATTAAGTACAAACGATTTCTTTGCTTCTAATTTTGCTGTTTATCCAAATCCATCAAACGGCTTGGTAAACTTGGCTAGCAAAAATAATATGGCAATCAATGCTATTCAAATTACAGATTTGAACGGACGTGTAGTTAGAAATATCAATACAAATGGTGTTTCTGAAACTCAAATCAACATTTCTGATTTGACTACAGGATTGTATTTCTTAAATGTTCAAACTGATTCTGGATCAGGAACAACAAAAATCGTAAAAAACTAATTACTAGTAGTTTATATTTGAAAAACCCGCTTTGTGAAAAGCGGGTTTTTTTATGTAGAAAAATAAAATAAATGTTAAAGTTTATTTTTTTGTATTGCTAATTGAAAAATAGTTCTCAAGTTTGCATCATCAAAAAGAAATAAAAATGAAAACTATTATTTGTCATATGTACTGTAAGATGTGGAAAAATTCCGCAGAGCGTACTATTGCCAAATTTTAAGTTTCTTAAAATATAAAGCAAAAAAACCTCTGCATTTCGCAGAGGTTTTTTTTTGGAACAAAACAAGATTTATAAAAGATACGATTGAAATTCTTATTAACTAACTCAAATAAATTTCAATCCTCCTCCTCGAATTTTTGAGGAGGAACAAAAAATTAAAAAGATGAACACGACAATGATGATTTGCTGTAAAAAACATATGTGGATTTATTGCCACCTCAAACTCCATTGCCAAAAGCGAACGACTTAATCTCTGTTTATATTCAAGTGTAAAGTCCTTTTGGTAAGCCAGCCAAAAGGACTTTTTGTTTTTTATCAAATATTATCAATCTCAATAAAAAAATTATGAAAGCAATAAATGTTTTAGGATACTCCAGAAATAACGAACAATTCGTTGTAAAGACACAGAATTCTGATGTAAGAATCAGCAACAATAAAAAATTTCCAGAACTCGAAGGACCTAGTCCGTTTGAATATATTCTTGCCGGTTTTGCAGGATGCGTCAATGCGGTTAGTCAAAAAGTAGCCGAAGAATTAGGCATAAACCTAAAATCGCTACAGGTAGAAATCACGGGAACCATAAGCCAAGAAGAAAGAGTCGGTTTCAGCAAAATTGAAATCGTACTGAAACCAACGACTGATGCTTCGCTGCAAGTGCTCCAAAAATGGTTAAAATTAGTACAGCAGAAAAGTCCGGTTTATGACAACTTGGTCAATACAACTCCGGTCGAATTGATTTTGTACAAAGAATATAATTATGCCGCATAAAGCATAAATCACAAAATTGTTTAGTTTGTTTTATTTGTTTGTTGAAAAGGCTGCTTTTGATTGCCAGTCAAAAGCAGCTCTTTTTAAACCTAAAGCCTCAAAATCATGTCAGTTAAAAAAATAAATATTATTCTTTTCGGAATAGAAACCGTCGGAAGTTCTTTGATAAACCAAATACTTGCCAGCCAAAAAGCACCTTTGGAAAACAGAAAATTTGAATTAAGATTGCCGATAATAACCAATTCTACAGTAGCTTTTTTTGAAAAACCAACTGTAAAAAATTCTTGGGAAGCCAATTTTATTCAGTTTGCAATTCCCTTTAAGGTAGAAGATATCATCAGTTTTGTTCAAGAAAATGCACTTGAAAATCTTATCGCTGTCGATACCACCGAAACCGACGATTTGCTTCCTGAATATTTCGAATTATTGCAAAACGACTTCGATGTTATCAGTACGAATCCAGTCATAGAAAAGCTTCCTGCGGATTTTAATGCATCTATAAATGCTAGCCTGAAGAAATTCGGAAAAGAATTTTTCTTCATAAATCCAATAAAAAAAGAAGCTGTTTCTGAAACCCTACTTAAGAAAATCATCCAAATTGCAGAAAAACAGGATTTGAAGTTAGCAGTATAATTTCCTTTCGGCTATTGCAAAAACCAAACATATTGCATTACTTTGCAGTGTTCATACAAATATTGACAGTTATCACGAAAGGCAGAGGGATTAGACCCGGTGAAGCCTTAGCAACCCTTTAAGCTTTAAAGAAGGTGCTACATTCTACCACGAAAGTGGATAGATAACACACAGAAAAACCTCGGTTTTCTCTCCCTTTTCCTGACAACATATTGATATTTAATTTTTAAGAAGCAAATGGCTTTGGTTTTTTCAATACTCCATTTCCTGCTTTCTGAAAAATAATGAACTTTTGGATTCAACAGAATCGTTGCATAACCATTAGTATCGAAAAAATGTCAGACATACACAAAGCTATTAAAGAAAGAATCCTCGTTCTCGACGGAGCAATGGGAACCATGCTTCAGCGCTACAATTTCTCTGAAGAAGATTTCCGTGGCGAAAGATTTAAAAATTTTCCACATCCCCTGAAAGGCAATAATGATTTACTGTCATTGACCCAACCCCAAGCCATTCGCGATGTACACCGTCAGTATTTTGAAGCAGGCGCGGATATTGTCGAAACCAATACGTTTTCAGGAACTACAATTGGCATGGCCGATTATCATCTCGAAGATCTCGTCTATGAATTAAACTACGAATCGGCAAAACTAGCTCGCGAAGTAGCCGATGAGTTTACTAAAAAAGACCCAAGCAAGCCTCGTTTTGTTGCAGGCTCTATTGGTCCGACCAACAGGACAGCCAGTATGTCACCCGATGTAAACGACCCAGGGTATAGAGCCGTTACTTTCGACGATTTGAGAATTGCCTACAAACAACAAGTCGAAGCATTGATTGACGGAGGCTCAGACATCTTGTTGGTAGAAACGATCTTCGATACTCTAAATGCCAAAGCGGCCTTATTTGCTATCGAAGAAGTCAAAGAAGAAAGAAATCTTGATATTCCGATTATGGTTTCTGGAACAATTACAGATGCTTCTGGAAGAACGCTTTCGGGCCAAACAGTCGAAGCCTTTCTGATTTCAATCTCACATATTCCTTTATTAAGCGTCGGATTTAACTGTGCTTTGGGTGCGGATCAATTGAAGCCTTACTTGCAGAGATTGTCGCACAATACGTCGTTTAATATTTCAGCCCATCCCAATGCAGGATTGCCGAATGCTTTTGGACAATACGACCAAACTCCAGAAGAAATGCAGGTTTTGATTCGGGAATATCTCCAAGATAATCTCATCAATATAATAGGAGGATGCTGTGGTACCAATCCAGAGCACATCCGCCTGATTGCAGAAGCCGCAAAAGAATATGCACCAAGAATTGTAGAACCAGTTTAAAAAGCTACAGCTAAAGAAAAACAGAAAATGGCAGATGTTGATTGTAAGAAACACCTAAAATTATCAGGCCTTGAGCCTTTAATTATAACTCCCGAAAGTATTTTCGTGAACGTGGGCGAACGGACAAACGTTACCGGTTCTCGAAAATTCTTGCGTCTCATAAAAGAAGAAAAGTACGAAGAAGCTTTAGATATTGCCAGAGCCCAAGTAGAAGGCGGTGCCCAAATCATCGATATCAATATGGATGAAGGAATGCTTGATGGTGTTCATGCCATGACGACTTTCCTGAACCTGATTGCTGCAGAACCCGATATTTCTCGAGTTCCTGTGATGATTGATAGCTCTAAATGGGAAATCATCGAAGCAGGCTTGAAAGTCGCACAAGGAAAAAGCGTCGTCAATTCGATCAGTCTAAAAGAAGGCGAAGACAATTTTATCCGTCAGGCAAAATTGATAAAAAAGTATGGCGCTGCGGTAATCGTAATGGCCTTTGATGAAGTCGGTCAAGCCGATACTTACGAGAGAAGGATTGAAATCTGCAAGCGTTCCTACGATGTTTTAGTAGACCAAGTTGGTTTTCCAGCAGAAGATATCATTTTCGATCCTAATATTTTTCCCGTGGCGACAGGCATGGAAGAACACCGCCAAAACGCTGTGGATTTTTTCCGAGCTACAAAATGGATCAAAGAGAATCTTCAGTATGCAAGTGTCAGTGGAGGCGTGAGTAATGTTTCTTTTTCTTTCCGAGGAAATGACCGTGTTCGCGAAGCCATGCATTCTGCCTTTTTATATCATGCCGTAAATAACGGAATGACGATGGGAATCGTAAACCCAGAAATGCTGGAAATTTACGACCAGATACCAAAAGATTTATTAGAGCATGTCGAAGATGTCTTGCTTGACAGAAGAGATGATGCAACGGAAAGACTTTTATCTTTTGCCGAAAACATAAAAGGAGATACCAAAGAAGTAACAGAAAAACAAGCCCAAGAATGGCGCTCGCTCCCAATTCAGGAGAGGCTTACGCATGCTTTAGTAAGAGGAATAGATGAATTTATTGAGGCCGATATCGAAGAAGCAAGACAGCTTGCGGCAAAACCGATAGAAGTCATTGAAATCAATTTGATGGCCGGAATGAATGTCGTTGGAGATTTATTCGGAAGCGGAAAAATGTTCCTGCCCCAAGTAGTCAAATCAGCAAGAGTTATGAAAAAAGCAGTTGCGTATCTGCTACCTTATATAGAAGCTGAAAAAGATGGGACTTCAAGTTCTGCTGGAAAAGTACTGATGGCAACAGTTAAGGGCGACGTTCATGATATAGGAAAAAATATCGTAGCGGTGGTTCTGGGATGTAATAATTATGAAATTATCGACCTTGGAGTCATGGTGTCGCCAGAAAAAATCATCCAGACTGCCATTGAAGAAAAAGTAGATATTATTGGCCTAAGCGGCTTGATTACGCCTTCCTTGGATGAAATGGTCTATTTGGCAAAACAGATGGACAAATTAAATATCAATATTCCAATCATGATTGGCGGAGCGACAACTTCGCGCGCGCATACGGCCGTGAAAATTGCTCCTGAATACAGAGAAACCGTTGTCCATGTAAACGATGCATCGCGAGCGGTTACAGTTGCTGGGAATCTAATCAATAAAAATACCAACCAAGAATATTTCAAAAGCCTTCGTTCAGAATATGACGAATTGCGTGAAGGCTATCTGAACAGAAGCCGCGACAAAAACTTCCTTGATATTGAAGAAGCCAGAAAAAATAAATTGAAACTGGATTGGGACAATTTCTCTCCAACTAAACCTAATTTTATTGGGGCAAAGACCATCGAAATAAAGCTGGACGAATTAGTTGATTATATCGACTGGACGCCTTTTTTCAGAACTTGGGATTTGCATGGGAAATATCCAAATATTTTGACCGATGAGATAGTTGGGGAACAAGCTACTATTTTATTTTCTGATGCTCAAAAAATGCTAAAGCAGATGTTGTCAGAAAGCTGGCTCGAAGCAAAAGGAATCTATGGGATTTTTCCAGCGAACCAAATTAATGACGACGATATCGAATTATTTGATGAAAATGGAAAACACTTGCAGACTTTCTTGACCCTAAGACAGCAATCGGCAAAAACAAAAGGAGCTCCAAACATTGCATTAGCCGATTTTATTGTGCCGAAGGATTCTGGAAAGACTGATTATATGGGCGCTTTTTGCGTAACGACAGGTTTTGGGGTAGATGAAAAAGCAGCTGAATTTGAGAAAAATCTCGACGATTATAATTCGATCATGGTTAAAGCTTTAGGAGATCGTTTTGCTGAGGCTTTTGCGGAATATTTGCACGAGAAAATCAGAAAAGAAATATGGGGCTACGCTTCGGATGAGGTTTTAAGCAATGAAGAATTGATCAAGGAAAGCTACAAAGGAATACGCCCTGCACCCGGATATCCGGCTTGCCCTGACCATTTAGAAAAACCTACGATTTGGAAATTACTAAATGTAGAAGAAAAGATAGGCGTGACCTTGACCGAAAGTATGGCCATGTGGCCGGCTTCTTCGGTTTCTGGATATTATTTCGGAAATCCGGAGAGCAAGTATTTCGGTCTTGGAAAAATCAAGAAAGACCAAGTCGAAGATTATGCCAAACGCCGAAACGTTTCGTATGAATATGCCGAAAAATGGCTTAACCCAAATATTGCAGATTAGAGAAATTTTGGATGTCTGATTTAGGATTTTAGATTTCAGCTCACCTAAATCAAAAATCCTAAATCCTAAATTATAAATTGATGAAAGTAACCGAACATATAGAAAAAGCGAACGGAAAATCTTTATTTTCCTTTGAAATATTGCCTCCATTAAAAGGCCAAAATATCCAATCCATTTTTGACAGTATTGATCCTTTGATGGAATTCAATCCGCCGTTTATTGATGTGACCTACCATCGTGAAGAATACGAATACAAAGAACTGCCTAGCGGTTTGTTAGAGAAAAAGATTGTCAAAAAACGCCCTGGAACGGTCGGTATTTGTTCGGCAATTCAAAACAAATACCAAGTTGATGCGATTCCGCATATTCTTTGTGGTGGTTTTACGAAAGAAGACACCGAAAACTTCTTGATTGATTTGGATTTTCTCGGAATCCAGAACGTAGTGGCTTTGCGTGGTGATGCCGTTAAAAATGAGACCTATTTCAAGCCAGAAAAAGAAGGAAACCATTATGCTACAGAATTGGTAACACAGATTTCGAACCTGAATAACGGAATTTACTTAGATGACGAATTGCAGAATTCTTCTGCGACCAACTTCTGCATCGGAGTGGCTGGCTATCCAGAAAAACACATGGAAGCACCCAGCTTGGACAGCGATATTTATTTCTTGAAACAAAAAATAAAGAATGGAGCTTCCTATATTATTACGCAGATGTTTTTTGACAATAAAAAGTTTTTCGATTTTGTCGCGAAATGCAGAAAAGAAGGCATTACGGTTCCAATTATTCCGGGACTAAAGCCAATTTCTACAAAAAAGCAATTGAACTTGGTACCGCACCGTTTTAAGGTTGATATTCCTGATGAACTGATCATGTCTATCGTTCGTGCCAGCGATTCAGAAGCTGTAAAACAAATAGGAATTGAATGGTGCATCAACCAAAGCAAGGAACTAATCAAAGAAGGAATTCCTGTTCTCCATTATTATTCTATGGGAAAAGCGGAGAATATCAAGGCAATAGCAAGAGAGGTTTTTTAACATAAGCTTGTAAGCTTACTTTTATTAGTTATTTTTGGCAATGCTAATCCGAAACAAATAGTGTTGCCAAAAAAACTTAATTTTCTAATTCTCCTCATTTCAACCCTCGCTTTCTCACAAGAGCAGAACGGAAAATTTACGATTGATGCTAATTATTTCTACGGTAATATTTTGCCTCACAACAATACGATCAGGCATTTGATTACAGAACATCCCGAGGGAATCTTAATCAGTTTCAATAAAAAAACGTTTGGAGAAAAAGAATGGCAGTCGGCATATAACTTCCCGGATTACGGTGCTTCCTTTCACTATGAGAATACCAAAAATAAAACTTTAGGAGACTTATACGGATTGTATGGTCATTATAGCTTCTATTTTTTTAACCGAAATCTGATGTTCCGAATAGGGCAGGGAGTTGCTTATAACACAAATCCTTATGACAGAGATACCAACTTCCGCAATCTGGCATATGGTTCAAATTGGATGCCTTCAACCTATTTATTGCTGAATTATAAAAAAGAAAATCTATTCAAGAATATCGGCATTCAAGCCGGGATTAGCTTTTTTCATCATTCAAATGCAAACCTAGCATCGCCAAATACAAGTACGAATACCTTGGCTATGAATCTGGGAGTTAATTATTCTTTTGAAAAAAGCGAACAAAATCAGCGATATACAAGAGTTTATGATACGATTATAAATTATAGACAGCCAATCAAATTCAATATTGCCTTCCGAACCGGATTTAATGAAAGTGATATTATCGGAAGCGGAACATTCCCTTTTTATGTGCTATCTGCTTATGCAGACAAGCGTCTTTCCAGAAAAAGCGCTGTACAATTCGGAACCGATTTTTTCATAATGAAATATCTGGAAGAATATATCAAATTTAAATCAGTCGCGTATCCAAACGAACACGTAGATTCCAATACAGATTATAGAAGAATAGGACTTTACATCGGACATGAGCTTTTTATAAATGATTTATCCGTTGAAGCTCAGGTTGGCTATTACGTTTATTCCCCATTTCATTACTTAGGCCCATTTTACCAGAGAATTGGCTTGAAATATTATATTAGCAATACCATTTTCACATCAATGACATTAAAAACACATGCTGCAAAAGCCGAAGCAGTAGAATTTGGTGTCGGTGTAAGATTATAAATAAATTATAACAGAATGAACAAATTTCTTTTTCTGATTTGTCTTTTGCCCGTGTTGAGCTTTTCACAGGAAAATAACAGCAGATATACTTTTGATATTAATAATTTCTACGGAAAAATTTTAAATCATACCGAAGAAATATCGCAATTTACAGACCATAGTCCCGAAGGATTTCTTATTAGCATCAACAGAAAAACATACGGCGAAAAAGCATGGCAGTCTCGTTATAATTACCCAGATTATGGCCTTTCGTTCGAATATCAAAATATGAAAAATGAGGAGTTAGGTTACTTTTATGGATTGTACGGGCATTATAATTTTTATTTTTTCAAAAGGAATTTGATGCTGAGAATTGCACAAGGAGTTGCGTACAATACCAATCCATACGATGTAAATACCAATCCGGAAAACTTGGCCTATGGAACGCATTGGATGCCGGCGACTTATTTTATGCTGAATTATAAGAAAGAAAGAATTTGGAATGGATTAGGACTTCAAGCGGGAGTTACATTCTTTCATCATTCGAATGCGAATTTGAGATCTCCTAACAAAGGGACAAATACAGTAGCTCTAAATATTGGAGCTGTTTATAATTTTGATAGCAAAGAATCCTTAAATTATATACCAAATAAAGATTCTATTAAATTTACGGAACCGATACGATATAATCTTGCTTTTAGAACAGGATTTAATGAAAGCGATTTGGTAGGAAGTGGACAATATCCGTTTTATGTATTTTCTGCCTATGCAGATAAAAGACTGAATCGAAAAAGCGCCATCCATATTGGAGTTGATTTTTTTGTGATGAAATATTTAAAAGAAACAGTAAAGAGGATTGCGGCAGATCCAACTCTTTCTGTGAGTCCAGATACAGATTATCGAAAAGCAGGAATTTTTGTAGGACATGAATTGTTTCTCAATAAACTATCTTTAGAAACACAATTTGGCTATTATGCTTATGCACCATTAGATTATCTTGATCCTATTTATCAAAGATTGGGACTTAAGTATTATCTTATGGACGAGATTTTTATGGGAGTTGCCTTAAAGACTCATGCAGCAAAAGCTGAAGCTCTTGAATTTGGAATAGGAGTCCGTTTATAAATTAATCGCAATGAAAACAAAAATGCTTAAAACAATATTCTTCCTATTTATAATGGCATTTTTCTCATGCGATTCAGAGAACGCAAGCGACTGTTTCCAGACATCTGGCTCACCGATTGAAAAAGAATTTAGCATTGAAGATTTTAAGAAAATTAATATTTCTGAAGGAATCGAATTGATCATAAAACAAGGAACGGAAACGAAAGTAGTTGTAAGAACAGGTGAAAACCTAATAAGTGGCATTACGGCCGAAGTTTCGAATAATGAACTTTTTCTCCGAAATTCAAACGGTTGCAATTGGGTCAGAGATTACAATACGACAAAAGTGTATGTCACGACTCCTACATTGGTAAATGTATATTCTTCTTCCCAATTTGGAGTAAAATCAGATGGCGTGTTAAGTTTTCCGAACCTGTCATTACAATCTGGAATGTTTGGAAACACAGCTTCGGGAACCTTTGAACTTGAGGTCAACTGTGTCAATCTGAATATAGAAGACAATAAATCGTCCTATTTTGCTATTTCAGGATTCACTGATGCTTTGAATGTAGCCTTTTATGATGGCGATGCAAGATTTGACGGTTCAGACTTAAGAGCTAAAGAAGTTTCTTTTTTTCACAGAAGCTCAAATAATATGATCATAAATCCGATAAATAAAATTTCAGGAACCATTTACAGTACAGGAAATGTTGTCTTGAAAAATGTGCCTCCGATTATCGAAGTTACGCAATTATACCAAGGTCATTTGGTTTATCCTTGATCTATTCTTTGGTAACGTCTCTAAAAATAGCTTCTAGATTTTTGTTCTTCAGGTTCAGCTGTAGCGTTTTTAATCCATTATCATGAGCAAAATCAAAGATAGCAGGACGCATGTCTTTAGAGGTGGAGAAAGTCAGTTCCCAAATCTTATCATTTGTATTGGTCAGAGCAATTAGATTTGGAATTGTTCTCAACAACTGTTCTTCTACTTTGTGATCAAATTCAACCTCGATAACCTGTTCTTTTTCATCTTTCAGGTTGTTTAGTTTTTTATCGGTGACGATCTTTCCGTGGTTGATAATGATTACACGGTCGCAAATCGCTTCCACTTCCTGCATGATATGTGTAGATAGAAAAACCGTTTTGTCTTTCCCTATATTTTTGATCAATTCTCGGATTTCTACCAACTGATTCGGATCAAGACCTGTCGTCGGTTCGTCCAAAATCAACACATCTGGATTGTGAAGCAAGGCAGTTGCCAAGCCCACACGCTGGCGGTATCCTTTAGACAATTGTCCTATTTTTTTGTGGCTTTCAGGAGTCAGTCCCGTCATTGCAATTACTTCTTCAATTCTGGATTTTGCCACTTTATAAACATCTGCATTAAAAGCTAAATATTCACGTACATATAAATCAAGATATAACGGATTGTGCTCTGGTAAATAACCAACCGATTTCTGTACTTCTTTCTGAGCACTTGAAACATCATTTCCGTTTACCGAAGCCTTTCCTTCATCAGCAGTGATAAAAGTGGTCAGAATTTTCATCAACGTAGATTTTCCAGCACCATTCGGGCCTAAAAAACCGACAATTTCGCCTTTTTGGATAGAAAAGGAAATATTATCCAAGGCTTTTTGGTTTCCGTAATTTTTTGAGATGGAAGTAACTTCGATTGACATGATTCTTGATTTTGAACAAAAGTAATAAAATGAATAATTAAAACGTATATATGTTATCCGAATTGCATAGCAAGTAAATTAATCGACAATTCAAACGTTGTAGTTAAAAATATTCCTAAAAAACGACTGTTTTATGTAAAGCGTAAAATAAATTTTTCTACTTTAGCCGAATAACAAAACAAAAAATGCAAAACAACCGTTTTTATTTTAGCAATTCTTTTTATTTCTGGAAACAGAAACGGGATTGTCGTGTTGTTATGTAAATAGAATTATATTTAAAAATCAATATAGAAATCCCGATGCAAATCGGGATTTTTTTTTGCCTAAACTTATGGAAACAAAAATTGCAATTCAAGGAATCAGAGGCTCGTTCCATCACCAAGTCGCTAAAGAATATTTCAATGAAGCATTGGAATTGGACGAATGTATGTCGTTCGATGCTTTGGTGACAAGCTTGGTAGGAAACAAAACCCAGAAAGCGATTATGGCTCTAGAAAATTCGATAGCAGGCTCGATTATACCTAACTATGCCTTGATTGACAGGAACAATCTTCACATTATTGGAGAACATTATCTGGACATTCACATGAACCTGATGGTGCTGAAAGGCCAAAAAATAGAAGACATCAAAGAAGTTCATTCGCATCCAATAGCCTTATTGCAGTGTGGCGAGTTTTTTAAAAAATATCCGCATATAAAATTAGTAGAAAGCGGCGATACGGCAGAAACAGCCCAAAGAATTCAAGAAAAACAACTAAAGGAAATTGCTGCAGTAGCAAGCCCTATTGCGGCAGAAATGTTCGGGCTAGACATTTTGGCTTCTGGAATCCATACGATAAAAAGCAACAAGACGCGGTTTGTAATCTTGAAAACGCAAAACAAAGTCCTGCCTAAAGAAGAAATCAACAAAGCTTCTATAAAATTTGAATTGGATGATACGCCTGGAAGCCTAGCGACAATTTTAAACGTGATGAACAATTGCAAGCTGAACCTGACGAAAATCCAGTCGATGCCGATTATAGAAACGCCTTTCAAGTATTCTTTTTTTGTGGATGTGACTTTTGAAAAATACAAACATTATGAAAAAGCAAAATCAATTCTAGAACTAATGACAACACATTTTAAGGTTTTAGGAGAATACAAAAGAGGAAATAGAAGCTAAAAAAAGAAACATGGAAAATGATATTATAATAAAAAGCAAAGGATTCGCCAATCGATTAAATACTGTCGAAGAGTATTACTTTTCAAGAAAACTGAGAGAAGTACGCCAGATGATTTCGGAAGGAAAGCCGATAATCAACATGGGAATCGGAAGTCCTGATTTGGCGCCACCCAAAAGTGCTATCGAGGCTATCAAAAAAGCAATAGATGATGAAAAAGCACATGAATATCAAAGCTATCAAGGATTGCCAGAATTGAGAAAAGGAATTGCTGATTTCTATAATGCCCAGTTTGGCGTTTCACTCGATGCCAATTCCGAGATTTTGCCCTTGATGGGATCAAAAGAAGGCATCATGCATATTTCTTTAGCGTTTTTGAATGAAGGTAATGAGGTACTGATTCCAAATCCGGGCTATCCGACCTATGCCTCGGTGACTAATTTAGTAGGAGCAAAGCCAATTTTCTACGATTTAAAAGAAAAAAACAATTGGGAACCCGATTTAGAATTATTAGAAAAGCAAGACCTGTCAAAAGTCAAACTGATGTGGATTAATTACCCGCACATGCCGACAGGAGCTAGCGGAAGCTTATCGATGTTTAAAAAATTGGTCAGTTTTGCAAAAAAGCATCAGATTGTTCTGGTCAATGATAATCCGTACAGTTTTGTGCTGAATGATAATCCGATTTCTATTTTTCAAGTCGAAGATGCTAAGGATATTGCTTTGGAATTAAATTCGCTGAGCAAAACCTTCAATATGGCAGGCTGGCGTATCGGAATGGTATCTGGAAAATCAGAATTCATCGACGCTATCTTACAAGTGAAAAGCAATATGGACAGCGGCATGTTCTATGGAATTCAAAAAGGAGCCATCGAAGCGTTGAAATGTGGAAAAGAATGGTTCGATGTCCAAAACACGATTTATACAAAAAGAAGAGCACTGATTTTTCAATTGGCTGAAAAACTGGGCTGTACATTTGATAAAAAAGCAACAGGAATGTTCGTCTGGGCAAAGTTGCCATCACTTATAACGTCTTCAGAAGCATTTATTGATACAATTTTAATCGAGAAGAACATGTTTATTACGCCAGGAACTATTTTCGGAAGCAATGGCGAAGGCTATATCCGATTTTCATTGTGTATCAAAGAAGAAAAAATTCAAGAAGCGATCGCTAGGCTTTAGACAATAGATTTAAAAAATAACTAACTTTGGCCTAGGCCGAAGAAATACAAAAAAAAATGAAAAATTCAAAAGAATTGAGAAGATGGTTGGACGATTTCAATTTAGCGCATCCGTTAGTAATCGCCGGACCTTGTAGTGCCGAAACAGAAGAACAAGTATTGAAAATTGCACATGAATTAAAAGACTCAGACGTCAGTATTTATAGAGCAGGAATCTGGAAACCGAGAACACGTCCGGGGGGTTTGAAGGTGTTGGGGCCATCGGTTTGAAATGGTTGCAGAAAGCAAAAGCTGAAACGGGACTGCTCATGGCTACCGAAGTAGCAAATGCAGCCCATGTGCAACTGGCTTTAGAACACGATATTGATGTTTTGTGGATTGGAGCGAGGACAACAGTAAATCCTTTTGCCGTTCAAGAAATTGCCGATGCTTTAAAAAATACTGATAAAATTGTGTTGGTAAAAAATCCTGTAAATCCAGATTTAGCCTTATGGCTGGGAGGTGTTGAACGTTTATACAATGCAGGAATCAAAAAACTAGGAGTCATCCACAGAGGATTTTCGACTTACGAAAAAACAAAATACAGAAATATACCCGAATGGCAATTGGCTATCGAATTGCAGAATCGTTTCCCAGATTTGCCCTTGATTTGCGATCCTTCGCACATTACAGGAAAACGCGAGATGATTCAAGAAGTTTCCCAACAAGCCTTGGATTTGAACTATGACGGATTGATTATCGAAACGCACACAGATCCTGATAATGCTTGGAGCGATGCCGCACAGCAAGTCACGCCTACCAGACTAAAACAAATTTTCGAAGATTTAAGAGTCAGGAAAGAAACCGAAGAAGCTTCCGATTACAACCAAAAATTAAATCGTCTTCGTGTAGATATTGATGAATATGACGCCAAGATTATTGAGATTTTAGGAAAAAGGATGGTTGTCGCCGATAAAATCGGTGCACTAAAAAAAGAAAAAAATGTAGCGGTGCTGCAAAACAAAAGGTGGAATGAGATATTAGGCAAGATGATTTTAGAAGGAGAAGAAAAAGGCCTGAGCGAAGAATTCATCTTAAGAATTTTTAAAGCAATACACCAAGAAAGCATCAGCCACCAAGAAAAAATCATTAACGGATAAACAGCAACCTTAAATTTAAATGACGAAATTATATTGTTCGATTGTAAAACAGTAATTTTGTCGTTTAAATTTAACAATACGCTTTCTTGTTTCGGAAAAATCTGAAATCTGAAATCTGAAATCTGAAATCTGAAAATGAATGACTGGAACTGTTTATAAATCTACCGGAAGCTGGTATACCGTGAAATCCGAAGACGGAGACTTTATGGAATGCAGGATTAAGGGCAAATTCCGCATGAAAGGAATCAAAAGCACAAATCCCATTGCAGTAGGCGACATCGTGGATTATGAACTCGACAAAACGTCAGACAAAGTCACAGGCACAATTCACAAGATTCATGATCGAAAAAACTATATCGTTCGCAAATCTGTGAATTTGTCAAAACAGGTTCATATCATTGCGTCGAATATAGACCAGGTCTTTCTTCTCATCACGATTAACAATCCACCGACAACAACTAGCTTTATCGATCGATTTTTGGTGACGGCAGAAGCTTATGGAATTGAAGCCGTTTTGGTTTTCAATAAAATAGATACCTATGATGATGCAATGCTAGACGAGCAATTGTACCTTCAATATGTTTACTCCAATATAGGCTACCAATGCCTCCGCGTTTCGTCAACAGAAGGAAAAGGAATCGACAAGCTAAAAGAAATGATGATTGGCAAAGTATCGATGTTTTCCGGACATTCAGGTGTCGGAAAATCAACATTAGCCAATGCGCTCGAACCGACATTGCATTTAAAGACTACTGTTATTTCCGAACAAAGCAAGCAAGGCCAGCACACGACGACTTTTGCCGAAATGTACGATTTGTCTTTTGGTGCTAGGATTATCGACACGCCAGGAATCAAAGGCTTTGGGATTGTTGATATGGAGAAATCAGAAATCAGCGGTTATTTCCCAGAATTTTTTGCCTTACAAGACCAATGCAAGTTCAACAATTGCCTACATAAAGAAGAACCGCATTGCGCCGTTAAGGAAGCTTTAGAAAAAGATGAGATTGCTTGGTCGCGCTATAGAAGCTATCTTCAGATTTTAGAGGGCGATGATGAACATTATCGCACTGATGATTATGCTGATGAAAGAGCCGAAAGCGATGAAAATAGAAATCAGAAATAGTCAAAAGTTGTAAAGTCAAAAGTCAGAAAGTCGTAAAGACTGACATAATTGACTTAACTTTATGACCTTCGACTTTAAGACTATAAAATGAAAGCCGTCATTCAAAGAGTTTCCCACGCCTCAGTTACTATTGAAGGAAAAAAAGTAAGCGAAATCCAAAATGGATTGCTCATTTTGCTCGGCATTGAAGATGCTGATGCAAAAGAAGATATCGAGTGGCTCTCTAGCAAGATTGCCAATCTTCGGATTTTTGGCGATGCAGAAGGCGTCATGAATTTATCCGTAAAAGATGTCGGAGGAGACATTATTGTCGTCAGCCAATTTACGCTTCATGCTTCTATCAAAAAAGGAAACCGCCCATCTTATATAAAAGCTTCAAAACCAGATATAGCAATTCCTTTATATGAGAGTTTTGTGAGACAAATGGAAGCTGATTTAGGCAAAAAAATCCAGACCGGAGAATTTGGAGCCGACATGAAAGTCGCTTTGCTAAATGACGGTCCGGTGACCATAATTTTTGACACAAAAAACAAAGAATAAGACTTGTAGATTAGTTTTATTATTTTATTTTTGGAAAAATTTAACATTTAATGAAAAAATTGTTACTCCCCCTGGTTATCTTCCTATTATTCGCCGAAGTAACTATTGCACAGGATATTGAATATACTGTCGCAAACATTCCTACAGAACTTAAAGAAAACGCGAATGCCGTGGTACGCTTGGATCAAAAAGACATTGTCATTGCTTCAAGAAAATCGATGGTAATAACTACAAAAAGCATTGTAACGGTACTTAATGAAAACGGATTGCAGCATATGGATCTTTCGGAATATTTTTCTGCAAGAAACCGTATTAAGTCTATCGAAGTGCTGATTTATAATTCTTTTGGTAAGGAAATTAAAAAAATCAAAAGAAAAGATTTTAAAGAAAATTCAGTTTCCGAAGGTTCAATCATAACCGATAATAAATTGCTTTATTGCGACTATACGCCTACAGAATATCCTTTTACGGTTGTTTTTCAAAGCGAGATAGAAACTTCGAATACGGCATTTATTCCGTCGTGGTATCCGATTCATGGTTTTTCTGTTAGTGTGGAAAAAGCGATAATGAACGTACAAGCTCCAGCTGATTTAGGCTTTAAGTATAAGGAATTCAATATGGTCAATAATCCTGCTATTTCCAAACAAGAAAAAACAGGTGGTGTGTCCTTTACAGCAACTAATTTAGTCGCTTACAAACAAGAAGATTATTCGCCTTCATTCAATTCTTATGCACCTAATGTAATTATGGGATTAGACGCTTTCAATTATGAAGGTTTAGATGGTAAGGCAACCAATTGGAAAGAATTTGGAGGCTGGGTCTATTCAAACCTTTTAAAAGGTACCGATGAAATTCCTCAAGAGACCCAAGCTAAAATTAAGGCTTTAGTAGGCGATGAAAAAGACCCGCTGAAAAAAGCAAGAATCATATATAAGTATGTACAAGATAAAACGAGATATGTCAGTATCCAATTAGGAATTGGCGGCTGGAAGCCCATGCTGGCAAAGGATGTTGATCGTTTAGGCTATGGAGATTGCAAAGCGTTGACAAATTATACAAGAGCATTACTAGAAGTCGTAAATGTGCCATCTTATTACACCGTTATTTATGGCAATCCTCAAAAACGTGATTTTAACCAGGATTTTGTTTCCATGGAAGGTAATCACGCGATTCTCGCAGTGCCTGTTGACAATAAAATGTATTGGCTTGAATGCACTAGCCAAAAAATGCCTTTTGGTTTCCAAGGTGACTTTACAGACAATCGCTTTGCCCTTGTTATAAAGCCTGAGGGTGGAGAAATAATCAAAACACAAGAATATCAGCCTCAGGATAATACGCAAATATCCAAAGGGAAGTATGTTATCGACGAGCAAGGCAATATTGCAGGAAGTATCTTGATAAAGTCAAAAGGTACCCAATACGACAGCAAGTTTGATTACGAAGACAAGTCCAGCGACAACCTTACTAAAATTTATAAAAGCTACTTTAATAATATAAACAACCTGAAGCTGAAGAAAATCAACTTGCAGAATAATAAAGAAGAAGTTGAATTTTCGGAAGACATCACTATAGAAGCATCAGAATATGCGAAGCCAACAGGGGGCAGAATGATATTTGCGATAAATGCTTACAATCAGATTTCGGGAGTACCGCAAAGATACCGTCAGCGCAATAATCCGTTTGAAATAATAAGAGGATTCTATGATTATGACGAAATTATAATTGACCTTCCAAAAGGCGTAACCATTGAAGCAAAACCTGAAAACGTGGAACTAAAAGGGGCTTTCGGAGAATATAAAACAGAATTAGCTGTGATTAATGAAAATCAGCTGCTGTATAAGAGAACTTATAAAACAAACCCAGGCTATTACGACAAAAAGGAATATGAAAACTTCAGGAAATTCCGCGAACAGATTGCCAAAAATGATAATGCAAAAATAGTATTAGTTAAAAACCAATAGAACTTAACAACCATGAAAAAAAACCTCCTAACAATCTGTCTATTCTTATTTGTATTGTGTGCGTTTGGCCAAGCAAAATATGAATTAGGGAAAGTTACCATTGAAGAACTAAAAGAAAAGAAACATCCAAAAGATACGGCTGCCGTTGCTGCAATTCTGTTTAAGAATGGTAAAACCTATTTTGATGTAGATTCCGAAAGAAACTGGATTCTGGTTACGGAAGTAGAAACAAGAATTAAGATTTATAAAAAAGACGGCTATTCGTTAGCAAATCAACAAGTAGGTTATTATACAGGTGGAAAGCAAGTCAGGCTGTTTTTTGATGATGCAGTAACTTACAATCTGGTTGGCGACAAAATTGAAAAAACCAAACTGAAAAGCGACGGAGAATTTACTGAGAAGGTTACCGAAGATTACAGCTATAAAAAAATAGCATTGCCTAATGTAAAAGAAGGTAGTATCATCGAGTACAAATACACACTTAAAACGCCGTATTTTGCTTTGATGAATGATTGGTATTTTCAATATCCTATTCCAGCAAACCATGTCCAATACAAAACGACCATACCAGAATACTTTTTTTACAATGTTTTCATGAAAGGCTATTTACCTGTTAATAGCACAGCTCCAATCAAATCTAGGAACAACCAATTAGGTTTTGACGAGGTAATCACTTCATATTCCATAGACGATGTAAAAGCAATCAAACAAGAGCCTTATGTGAATAACATGGACAATTATACTTCCATGATCCAGATGGAGCTTGCTTCGACTTATTATCCTCAAAGAGGATCTGAATCGTATGCTACCGATTGGGAAACTGTGGCCAAAAAAATCTATGAGTACAAAGACTTTGGAGATGAGCTGAAAGCTACTTCCTATTTTGAGAAAGATTTAGATGCTGTATTAAAGGACATTCCTTCAAGAGAAGATAGGGTTAATGCCATCTTTAATTATGTGAAATCTAGGATGAACTGGAACGAGCGATTTGGTTATTATTGCAATGTTGGAGTCAAAAAAGCATATGCCGAAAAGGTAGGAAATGTAGCAGAAATCAATCTGATGCTTGTCGCTATGCTACGCTATGCTGAAATTAAAGCAAATCCTGTTTTGGTAAGCACACGTTCTAATGGAATTGCCTTGTTTCCAAATAGAGGAGCATACAATTACGTGGTTGCGGCTATTGAGCTTGAAAACAAAGAAGTATTATTGCTGGATGCGACTACAAAAAATGCCTTGCCAGACATTTTGCCTGTTAGAGCCTTGAATTGGACAGGAAGAATGATAAGAAGAGACAAGACCTCTGTAGAAATTGGCCTTATGCCTAAAATGAAATCTAAGGAAGTCATTAATGTTATAGCTTCTATCGGTACTGATGGAAAAGTTACGGGAAAAGTAAGAGAACAGTATTTCGATTACAATGCCTATAGCTTTAGAGAGCACTACTTGACCATGCCAAAAGATAAATATCTTGAGCAGATGGAAAAACGCTATAACGGAATAGAAGTCGAAGATTATTCTACGGCAAATGATAAAGATTTATCAAAACCAATGATGGAAAGTTACAGCTTTGCACATTCAAATGTTGTCGAACATATCGGAAACAAAGCCTATTTCTCGCCAATGCTTCATTATACACAAACTGAAAATCCGTTTAAAGATGAAACAAGAGAATTTCCTATAGATTTTGTTTACCCATCTCAAGACAAATATTCTTTTGCTATTACCATTCCAGAAGGTTATGAAATTGAATCGCTTCCTACGCCTCTTGCTATTGCAATGGAAGAAAATATTGGCTCTTTCAAATACAATATTTCGCAAGCCGGAAGACAGATTCAAGTATCGGCTGCAATAGAAATTAACTATGCGAATATCCCGGCAGATTTTTATGTTACGCTAAGAGATTTCTACAAAAAGATGCTAGAAAAACAAAACGAAAAAGTAGTGCTTAAAAAAGTATAATTATGGACATAAAAAATGCACAGCTCGAAGTTGACAATTGGATTAAAGAGCATGGAGTCCGTTATTTTAATGAACTTACCAATATGGCGCAGCTCACCGAAGAAGTCGGTGAAGTGGCCCGTATCATAGCACGTCGATATGGCGAGCAGTCTGAAAAGGAATCCGATAAAAATAAAGACTTAGGAGAAGAACTTGCCGATGTCGTTTTTGTTGTGCTATGCCTTGCCAACCAGACGGGAATCAATCTCCAAGAAGCTTTTGATAAAAAAATGGACTTGAAATCAAATAGAGACAAAGACCGACACAAGAACAACGAGAAACTTAAGTAACAATACTAAATCATAATATAAAATAGTATAGTTAATCATCAATAGGACGCAACAGAATGAAAAAGAGCTTTCTGATAATCAGTATCTTCTTATTTACCGTATGTGCATTTGGGCAAAAGAAATACGAATTAGGGAACGTTACAATTGATGAGCTTAAAGAAAAAGCACATCCTAATGATACAACAGCAGTAGCAGCTATCCTATTTAAAAAAGGGAAAACTTATTTTGATCTTGACTTTTTAAATTGGACTATCACTACCGAAGTTGAGCTGAAAATTAAAATTTACAAAAAAGAAGGCTATGTTTTTGCTGATCAGCAGATACAATACTATAGTGGAGGAAACCAAGTTGAGGTTGATTATGATAATGTAGCGACCTATAATCTGGTTGGCGACAAGATTGAAAAAACCAAATTGAAAAAAGACGGAAAATTCACCGAAGAAGTCAATGGAAGCTATAGCAATAAAAAAATTACATTACCAAAAGTAAAAGAGGGCAGCATAATTGAATATAAGTATACGATCAAAACGCCTAATTTTATCACTTTTGATGATTGGTATTTTCAATATCCAATTCCTGCCAATCATGTTGAATATTTAGTAGCGATGCCTGATTTCTTTTCTTATAATACCTATATAAAAGGAAATTTAACCATTGATAAGACTATTCCAGACATTCCAGCAAGAAAAGGAAAAAGTTTTAGTGAAAAGAGACGCTTGTATTCTGTAGATAATGTAAAGGCGTTTAAGGCAGAAGCGTATGTGAATAATATTGAAAATTATATTCCGACGTTACAAATGGTGCTGGCTTCGGCAAATATATCAGAAGGAGTGGTTAAGTCCTATTCTACTGATTGGGCTTCTGTTGCCAAGAATATATATGATGCTGAAAGTTTTGGAGGAGAAATAAAATCCACATCTTATTTTCAAAAAGATCTTGATTTATTATTACAAAATGTCACTTCAAATGACATGAAAGTAAACATGATTTTTAATTACGTTCAGGCCAAAATGAATTGGGACAGGACAAATGGCTATTTTAGTCATGTTGGCGTTAGCAAAGCTTATGCTGAAAAAGTTGGGAATGTGGCAGAAATCAACCTGATGTTGATAGCAATGCTACGATATGCTGGGATAGAAACGAATCCTGTTCTAGTCAGTACGCGATCTAACGGCATTGCTTTGTTTCCAAATCCGTCAGCGTATAATTATGTTATTGCTGCCGTTGAACTTGTTAATGATCAATTACTTTTGCTAGATGCGACCACAAAAAGTGCAGTGCCAAATATCTTGCCTGTTGAAGCGCTCAATTGGAAAGGAAGAATGATACGGAAAGATGGAACGTCTATTGAAGTCGACCTTATGCCTAAGATGAGTTCCAAGGAGATTACTAACGTCATGGCTTCTATTGAGGCAGATGGAAAAATAATTGGGAAAACGAGACAGCAATATTATGATTATAATGGGTATGTTTTTCGAGAGCATTTTTTAACCCTGCCGAAAGATAAATATCTTGAAGAAATCGAAAAAATGTACAAAGGAATAGAAATTGAAGAATATTCGACTGCTAATGACATTGATTTGTCTAAACCATTAATAGAAAATTATAACTTTACACATAATAATATTGTTGAGAACATAGGCAGCAAAGCCTATTTCTCACCCATGCTTTATTATGCAAGGACTGAAAACCCATTTAAGGATGAAGAGCGTGAATTTCCTATCGATTTTAATTATCCTCATCAAGACAAACATTTCTTTACGATCAGTATACCTGATGGCTATGAAATAGAATCGCTTCCTGCACCTATTGCTCTTTCGATGGAAGAAAACATAGGGTCTTTCAAATACAATATTTCGCAAGCAGGACGGCAGATTCAGTTAACAACCGTGTTTGAAATTAATTATTCAAATGTCTCGCCCGAGTTTTATGACACGATAAGAGATTTCTACAAAAAAATGATAGAAAAGCAGAACGAAAAAGTAGTGCTTAAAAAAGTATAAGACTCACAAAAACAACAAAAAGCTCAAGTAGCATAGTAACAAATGAATCTAGTTTTAAACCCTGCCATCTGCAATCCGAAATCTGAAATTTCCATAACAGGATCAAAGTCAGAAACCAACAGGCTGTTGCTGTTGCAGGCGTTATTTCCAAATATTGTTCTAGAGAATACGTCAAATTCTGATGATTCTGATGTAATGGCGGAAGCGCTTAAGACAAAAGATTCAGTCATCGACATACATCATGCAGGTACTGCCATGCGTTTCCTGACAGCTTATTTTGCAACCCAAGAAAACCGCGAAGTGGTCCTTACAGGTTCTTCGAGAATGAAAGAACGTCCGATCAAAATTCTGGCGGAAGCGTTGCGACAATTAGGGGCCTCGATTTCGTATGAAGAAAAAGAAGGCTTTCCACCAATTCGAATCAAAGGAAGAAAACTCTCCAAAAGCAGAGTCTCACTTCCCGCAGATATCAGCAGCCAATATATTTCTGCACTGCTATTAATCGCACCAAAACTTGAAAATGGACTGGAACTTCTATTGGAAGGAAAAATAACATCGGTGCCTTACATCAAGATGACGCTGGCTCTGTTAGAAGAAATCGGAGTCAAAACTAAATTCCAAGAAAACACAATTACAATACTGCCAAAGTCACCAAATGGCGAACCACATACCTTGACAGTAGAATCCGATTGGAGCTCGGCATCGTATTACTATTCGATAGTAGCTCTCGCCGCAGTTGGTACAGAAATAAAACTTTCCAGCTATAAGAAAAACAGTCTTCAAGGCGATTCGGCTCTGGCAGAAATTTATAAAAGTTTCGGGGTAAAGACTAGTTTTGAAATGAACTCGGTTACTCTTCAAAAAATTGAAAGCCATAACACGAATACGCTGGAATTAAACCTGAACGATTCTCCCGATATTGCACAGACGATTGCTGTAACCTGCTTCGGACTAGGAATGCCGTGCTATTTGACAGGGCTGCATACTCTTAAGATTAAGGAAACCGACCGACTGGAAGCATTAAAAGCAGAATTAGAAAAGCTCGGAGCCAAGATAAAAGTAACAGACGATTCCTTGCAATTAGAAGCTTCAACTGAAATAAATCCAAATGTTTCAATAGCAACGTATAACGATCATAGAATGGCAATGGCCTTTGCGCCTTTATCGCTAAAAGTTCCTATAATTATAAAAGAAGCAGAAGTCGTATCAAAATCGTACCCAGACTTTTGGGATGACCTAAAAAGTATCGGTTTTCAAATAAAAGAGTTATAACAATCCCAATGTTTATAGGCCTCAGCACTTTGCAAGCTGGGCGCTTTGAAACTTTCTGATTAAATAAAAGCCAAAACACTTGACAAGGCCTATCGCGCAATCGTATATTTGCACCCGGTCTGAAATTTAGCCTTCAGTAAGAACCTAAGTTTTCATACCTCAAATCTAAATTCTATTATGAAATTATCACACTTCAATTTCAATTTGCCAAAAGAGCTTTTAGCAGAATACCCAGCAGAAAACAGAGACGAGTCTCGCCTGATGGTCGTAAACAGAAAAACTAAAACCATCGAGCACAAGATGTTCAAAGACGTAATCGATTATTTCGAGGAAGGTGACGTGATGGTATTGAACAATACTAAAGTTTTTCCTGCCAGATTGTACGGAAATAAAGAAAAAACAGGAGCCAGAATTGAAGTTTTCTTGTTGAGAGAACTAAATGCAGAACAAAGATTATGGGACGTTTTGGTTGACCCAGCACGTAAAATCAGAATCGGAAATAAATTATATTTCGGAGATGACGATTCATTAGTAGCTGAGGTAATTGATAATACCACATCAAGAGGAAGAACATTGCGTTTCCTTTATGACGGTTCTTATGAAGAATTCAGAAATAAACTGACAGAGCTTGGAGAAACTCCAATCCCAAAATACATCAACCGCGAAGTAACTCCAGAAGATGCGGAGCGTTACCAAACTATCTACGCAAAAGAAGAAGGAGCCGTGGCAGCACCTACAGCAGGACTGCATTTCTCAAAACACCTTTTGAAGAGATTAGAAATCAAAGGGATTGACTTTGCAGAAGTAACACTTCACGTAGGATTGGGAACCTTCAACCCAGTTGAAGTAGAAGATTTGTCAAAACACAAGATGGATTCTGAAGAGTTGAAAATCACTCAAGAAGCTTGCGATATCGTTAACGAAGCCAAAGCGAAAAAGAAAAAGATATGTGCCGTAGGAACAACATCGATGCGTGCTATCGAAAGCTCGGTTTCTTCTGCAAAAACATTAAATCCGTATGATGGATGGACAAACAAATTTATTTTCCCTCCGCATGATTTTAGTATTGCAGACTGCATGATTACCAATTTCCATACGCCAAAATCAACACTTTTGATGATGATTTCAGCATTTACTGGACATGACCTGATGAAGAAAGCATACGAAGAAGCGATCAAAGAAGGATACAAATTCTATTCGTATGGTGATGCGATGCTGATCCTATAATCAGTACTTCCTTATACAAATCAAGATCTCGTCAGCAATGGCGAGATTTTTTGTTTTACAGAATTGTAATATCAGTTCCAATCTGCGACCTATCCCAAAATTTTTCCACACTCAATCTTTTTTCCTATTTTTACGGCCATTAAAAAAACAACCAATGACCTTTCAAAATACCCGTGAATTCGCACAAGAACTAGATTCGCAAGACAAACTGCACCACTACAGGAACGAATTTCTTTTCCCACAAGTAAATGGAAGAAAAGTGATTTACTTCACAGGAAACTCCTTAGGACTGCAACCAAAACGAACAAAAGCGTATGTAGACGAAGTGATGGATGACTGGGCAAAGCTGGCTGTCGAAGGCCATTTTTATGCTGAAAAACCTTGGTGGGATTACCACGAAAGATTTGCGGCACCTTTAAGCAAATTAGTAGGCGCGCTTCCTTCCGAAGTAACCGTAATGAACACCTTGACCGTAAACCTTCATCTTTTGATGGTTTCGTTCTACAGGCCTACAGAGAAAAAATATAAGATACTCTGCGAATCAAAAGCCTTTCCGAGCGACCAATACATGTTCCAGAGCCAAGTGCGCTTTCACGGATTAGATCCAGAAGATGCCATCGTAGAATTGCATAGAAGAGAAGGAGAACACAACATCCGATTAGAAGATGTGCTGGCGAAGATTGAAGAGATCGGAGACGAATTGGCCTTGGTATTGATCGGAGGCGTAAATTATTATACCGGACAAGTTTTTGACATCAAGACCATCACCGAAGCAGGACACAAAGTCGGCGCTTATGTAGGCTGGGATTTGGCGCATGCTGCCGGAAACATAAAACTTGAATTGCACGATTGGGATGTAGATTTTGCAGCTTGGTGCAGTTATAAGTACATGAACTCCGGACCTGGAAACGCGTCAGGATGTTTTATACACGAAGACCACCACGATAATTATGAGCTGAATCGTTTTGCAGGATGGTGGGGCCACAATAAAGAAAGACGCTTCTTGATGGAACCGAAATTCTCGCCAGAAGCAGGAGCGAACGGTTGGCAGATCAGTAACCTTCCGGTATTGACATTGGCGCCCTATCTCGCATCGGTAGAAATGTTTGCCGAAATCGGAATGGATGCCCTGATTGAAAAAAGAGACAAGATTACCTCGTATCTCGAATTTATCCTGAAAGAAATAGACAAAGAAGTCAGCAGCACTTTTGAGATCATCACGCCTGAAAACCCTGCAGAGAGAGCCTCGCAGCTATCCGTATTCTTGCATGGAGAAGGCCGTTCGTTGTTTGACTACCTTATGAAAAACGGAGTCATAACAGACTGGAGAGAGCCGAATGTAATCCGATTGGCGCCTGTACCATTATACTGTTCTTTTGAAGATATGTATGAATTCGGACAGATTTTAAAAGAAGGAATCCAGTCACACAAGTAATAGATAGAAAATTCGTTGCAGTTAGCGCTACTTCGCCAATTGCACGCCCAAAATATACATCATGACAAAAGAACAAATAATTAAAAACTTTGACCCGAGCCAGCCAGGCTTGGCAGACGCAAGCATCTTCGGCCTTCCTTTTTCGGCAGAAGACAGCGAAATCATTATCATTCCGGTGCCTTGGGAAGTAACCGTGAGTTATGGAGCAGGCGCATCAGAAGGGCCAGAAGCGATTCTTGATGCCTCTTTCCAAGTAGATTTGCACCATCAAGAATTTCCAGAATTATGGAAGCTCGGCATCTATCTTGACCAGAACGAACAGACAGAGAAATGGGCCGCAGATAGCGCCAAATACAAAGGATTGGCACAGCCGATTATCGAAGCTTTAGAAAACGGAGAAGTTATCGAGAGCCTGCCGGCACTGCAGTCGGATTTAGACAAGATAAACAAAGTCTGCAAAGACCTTAAGGACGAAGTAAAAGAACGCGTGCTTTATTGGACAAAAAAAGGCAAAAAAGTAGCACTTTTAGGCGGCGACCACTCTACACCATTAGGCTATTATGAAGCTTTGGCTACACAGCACAGTGAATTTGGACTGCTGCACCTTGATGCCCACATGGACTTACGAATTGCCTACGAAGGATTTAAATATTCTCACGCTTCCATCATGTATAATGCCTTGCAGTTGCCGCAGATTGCCAAAATCGTACAAGTTGGTATCCGCGATTTCTGCCAGCAAGAAGTAGAAACGGCTTTCGAGCAAGGAAACAGAGTTTTGGTGCATACTGATATGGATTTGAAAGCAGAAGCCTATGTCGGAAAGACATGGGAACAGCAATGCGACGCTATCATTGCCACGCTGCCACAAAAAGTAGCCATCAGCTTTGATATCGACGGAATGTATCCTTGGTACTGTCCAAATACGGGTACTCCTGTACCGGGCGGATTCTCTTTTGAACAAGCGGCTTATCTTTTGAGCAAGCTAGGCGAAAGTGGTAAAGAAATCATAGGTTTCGATTTGGTAGAAGTAGCGCCAGGCGATGATGATTGGGACGGAAACGTAGGCGCACGCATGCTTTTCCACATGTGTGGTGTTTTAGCCAAGAACAACGGCTTGAACGTTGGGCAAAAAATTAAATTCAATAGGCAGTAATCTTCCTAAAATAAAAAAAACAATGGGCCTCAAAGGGCCCATTGCTGTTTAATAAGCATTAGCAATAAAAGGTGCTTTCCTGATAAAAGTGCTATCCGATAGCTGGTCTATAAGAAAATGGGCCAGATTGATAGCGCTGATCTTGTCACCCGGACAATCCTCTAAGCTTACGTTTATCGGACTCCTTTCTTCAGTCTGATCGATCTGTGGTAGCCGTACCAAAGTCCAGTCAATTTCGCTGGCTGCCAACATTTCATACTCCAGCTGCTTGTTGGCTGTCGAGACCGGAAAGTTTTGGTACATCCAGTCGGTTGCAAAAGCTGTCTTTTCTCCTTTTTTATCCAAAGGAGTATTCACGTTCAGTCCCGTCGTTACGATATAACGATGGACGCCTTTTTCCTTCATGGCTCGAATGATGTTATCCGTAGCTTTGCTGAAAAGCGTCGGTTCGCTTGGCGGAATTCCGAGTCCTAATGTACTTAGTACCGCTTCGCATCCTTCTAGCAGCTGGCAGACAGCATTATAGTTTGTTACGTCTCCCTCGATAATTTCTACAAGAGGATTGCTGGTCTTAAAATGAGCAAGGTTTCTTAGGAGAAGCTTAAACGGAATGCCTTGATGGAGTAATGTGCTGACGAGGTATTTGCCAGATTTTCCAGTGCCGCCGATCACGGCAATTTTTATATCGTGTTTCATTTTGTTCTTTATAAAATTATTGAAAATAGTATCTTAGTCCTGATGTATCTGATACAGACAAACAAGACAAGCAGCAGCCTATGGCTTTTGCAGAAACGATTTATTATTTTATAAAGAGATTTTGATGCGGTAAATGTAGGAACTTATACCAACAATTCAAAAAACTTTTTGGCAACAGAAAATACAAGTCATGGAAAATCAAGAAGATGCCATCAAGTCGATGGCTATAGTCAATAAGATAGCAATGGGAAGCTTGTTTGAAAAAACGATAACGGTCGAAAGAAACCAATTGGTGAAGACAGGCGGCAGTACCGATACTAACATCTATTTTGTTCAAGACGGCAGCCTTCGAATTTTTGTCACAGACGGAGAGGAGGAACGCGTTATCCGTTTCGGCTACCAAAACAACATCATCGTTGCGCTCGATTCTTTTCTCACCGAAAAACCTTCAGATTTCTATATACAAGCCATCAAAAAGACAACCTTAAAGATCATCTCTAAAAAAACATTCATGGACTTCATCAGCAAAGAACCTGAAAATCTTACGCTTTGGGCCGAAATCCTTGAAGACCTTGTCCTGCAGCAGATCGAAAGAGAAAAAGACCTGCTGACGCATTCGCCAAAAGAACGTTACGAAAGAGTACTAAAACGCAGTCCGCAGCTCTTTCAAGAAATACCCAACAAGCACATTGCAAATTACCTTCGCATGACGCCAGAGACATTATCGAGGCTTAAAAAATCTTGAGTTCGATCAAGAATTCCTAAACCAAGGCTGCGGAACTTTGCAGAAAAAAATATGAAAATAAAAACACAGCAGCTCCTGCAAGAACTTACGACCCAAGTACAAGAGCATCTAGCGTATGCAACGTCGCTTCTCGCGCAAACAGACGAAGAACTCAACAATAGGATAGCGCCAGATAGCTGGAGCGCCCTAGAATGTATCGAACATCTCAATCGTTATGGCAATTTCTACTTGCCCGAAATCGAAAGGCGAATCCATCAATCGCAATCGAAACCCGAGTCTGAATTCAAGAGCGGATGGCTGGGCAATTATTTTGCAGAGAGCATGCGTCCGAAAGCAAAGCTCAATAAAATGAAGACTTTTGCCAAAATGGATCCTATTTATAGCAAGCTCGATAAGTCGGTTTTAGACACTTTTATCAAGCAGCAGCAACAGCTTTTAGGATTGTTGGAGAAGTCGGGGAGTATCAGCCTGAACAAGACAAAAACCAGCATCAGCATCACAAAACTCATCCGGCTAAAATTAGGAGATACCTTTAGATTCCTCATTTACCACAACGAAAGGCACATCCAGCAGGCAAAAAGAGCCGTCGAAAATACTCGTGCTTAAAAAGTGTATAGCTGTTTGGAATTCAGACTCTTAAATAGGTTACGGCAGACGTTCAAAACAAAAAATACTTTCCGTATCTTTATAATAAGAATCAATGGCACAGAGTTTGCAAACCCTTGCCGATCTTGTGATTTCACGCAAGTCAGTAAAATAACAGCTATATGAATACTTTTAAAAGCACAGAAAAGATGAAAACAATCTTCAACCTAAAAACAGCCGTTTTGCTAATTGGCCTTGTTTTTTTTGCAACCCATGCGAATGCAAAAACTATCCGAATGACAATCAAAGAAGAATTGGCCAGCTGCACAGGAGTAGCACCGCAAAGCTGCTTTCAGGTCAAATATAAAAAAAGCAAAGACTGGGAACTGTTCTACAGCCAGATTGAAGGATTCGATTATACGCCAGGTTACAGGTATGTGATAGATGTCATCCAAACCAAAAGAAAAAATGTTCCTGCCGATGCCAGCAGCTATACCTACAAGCTTAAAAGAGTCGTAGAAAAAAAACAGATTGGGGAAAAAGGAGCAGATGCGTGGACCTTTATCACCAAACACAAATGGAAAGTCATTCAGATCAATGGTGCAGAACCGTCAGACACTTCAGCCTATGTTACTTTTCCGGCTGATATGAAAACGATGAACGGCTTTGGAGGCTGCAACAGGATTTTCGGTGGCTATGAACTCAAAGAAAATACCATAAAGTTTAAAGGAATTGCAAGTACGTTGATGGCTTGTGCAGACGAGAACAAAAACAAGCTCGAAGGCACTCTGTTAAAGATGCTAACGGACAATACGTTTACATATGATGTGGCCGACCAGACGTTGAACTTCTATCAAGATAACAAGTTGGTATTGATGTTTGGAAAAGCACCTTTAGACTAATAGTTTATAAAAAAATAAAAAAGTATCTCCTTTAGCTCATGGTAGTTATAGGAGATTTTTTTTATGGCGTAGTATTAGTTGGAATCATTATGATATATTGTGAAATCTCTTTTCAAATCACGCGGATTTTCATTTCATGTCCACAAAGTGTACAAACTCAACATTTTAAAAACTTTGTATAGTTTTATCATAAATACATAAATAAACACGTTATGTATAAGTTTTTAATAAGATATGGCAATGAAAAATATCACTACACTAATAGCTGGGCTGCTCTGTACCATTTCAACCTACTGTCAAGACGGAGAATTTCAAGTTTACCCTAACGGCTTAATTTATAACGAACAAACAATGACCAAGTTGAGCCATATTGTGGACTCGTTAAACTTGAAATACAAGACCTGCAATTTCAATACGGTTTTTTATTCCAAAAGCCAGACTATCGGACATCTTGTAAAAGTTGATGGAGGGAACCTTAAGGAAGCAAAGAAAGATATGGAAAAGCAAATTTCCTTAGACGACTTTCTTAAAAAATATCCAAAAGCGACTGTTGAAAGAAATGTGTTAGTCATAAAAAGAAAATACAAAGACTACAGAAATCAGGATAGAGTAGAGTTTGAACATTTTAATGTAAAAAACGACTATGGATTTAGCATTGAATCTGATGATATTTCGCTTTACCAAAAAGACTTTACAAATAAATGGTTATTTGAATACGAAAAGAAAACGAGCTATTCTGACGAATCCTTATCCGCCTTTTATTTCCCTAAAAACTTTAGTTCAGATCCTATTCCTCAAAAATATTCCCAAATGATAGGATATTCCGATTGTTTAATAGACACGAAAACGAGAAAGTTTAAAGACAATTTAAAAGATGGTTGGGTTGAGCTGCCCGAAAACTGGACTTCATTGTCAAGAAAAGAAAAAGCAAAGCTTCTTGACGAGATGAGGGGCACAAGAGTAGTTGGAGGCTGCAGTATGGACAGCAGGCCAAGAGAACACGCTATACATATTGCCTTGCTATCTGCTGAGACCTATAATTGGGAAGTTTTTCTAAAAGCACATTTAGACATAATGAATGACCGCTTTGATAGAGTGTCTGACGGTAGCTACGCTTGGGGAGAAAGAAATACCTATATCAAAGAACTTGAAGAACTAAACATAAATGTTTCCGACCTTATATTAGGCATATCTTATCGTATTGAAAACCCTGTGGATAATCATTATTTTGGAAGCATTGGACGAGTGGGACGTGCATTATCAGAAATCAAAAACAGAAATGAAATTGAACAATCTATGCTGTCGATAATTTCTGATAATGGATTAGATACTTATAACAGACTATTGTTTTATTTTCTATTCCGTAACTATAACCACCACATAAAAGACGAAACAGTAAAAAAAGAAAACAATGATAAGCTAGCAATAGCAGTAAAGACATTGCCTAACTTTATTAACGAAAGGTTGGCAGAAAAATAAAAAACCAAACCACAAACAATAACAAAACCCTTTCCTCAACAAAGGGTTTTTATTTGCATCTTTCCCAAATCCAAAATCTACCCTCCTAAATCCAAAATCTGCCCTCACAAATTTTATGCTCATTTACCTAAAGTTAATTATATTTAGTGGCGCAATTACACAACAGATGCCAACACTAAAACGTATAAGAGAACAGCAAAACCTGACCCAAGAAGAACTTTCCGAAAAGTCCGGAATTTCCGTTAGGACCATACAGCGAATCGAAGCCGGAACATTACCTAAAGGCTATACGCTCAAAACCTTAGCAAAAGTTCTAGAAATCCCAGAAAGCGAATTGCTGGACAAAAAGACAAAAACAGAAACAATTGGCGGCGAAAAAGCAGAAATCAAACAAGAATCGGTTGCAATCGACTATTCAAAAATCAAGCTGGTCAATCTTTCCTCCCTGCTGTTTGTCGTGCTGCCGCCCTTAAATATTTTGGTGCCGCTTCTTTTGGCCAGTATCCTAAAGCAGAAAAATCCGCTGGTAAAACAGATTGTTTCCGTCCAGATTCTTTGGACGATTTTAGCGCCTATTGTTTTTATGCTCGGTATCTTTCTAAAACTCGGAGGCAAGTTTACTTTAGGGCTGATAATCTGCATCGTACTGTCAAACCTGTTTATCATCCTGCGTAATGCGGCCGAAATCGACAGGCACCAAAAACTCTATTTTAAGTTGAAATTCAATATGTTGTAAGCCTTTCGGGTCTTTGTCGGGTTTTTGACGGGTTGATTTTTAGGCGCCTATAGCAGTAAAAACTAATCTTTGCCAAAAACTTTAGCAATGATACGATTCCTTTATTTTTTATTCCTTTTCCTATTCGCTTTGCCGCAAAAGAGCCAAGCCCAGGTCGAAAAAACAAGCGAGCTCTATAAGACGATTATGTCCAAAGACAGCCTGCTGTTTAATATTGGCTTCAATACCTGCGACATCTCCCAGTTTGAAAACTTGATGAGCGAAAACTTAGAATTCTATCATGACATAGGGGGCAGGTCTGACAAAAAGAAATTCCTAAAAGACTTTGAGTCCGGACTATGCAACGATCCCAAAAACTTTCAGGCCCGAAGAGAATTGGTGCCCCAAAGCACAGAAATCTATGCCCTTTATGACAGAGAGAATCAAGGCAAGATATACGGAGCGCTCCAGATAGGCGTGCATCAGTTTTTTGAAAAACAACCCTCACAGCCCGAAAAGTTTGGCAGTTCGGCAAAATTCAGCCATCTCTGGCTTTTAGAGAATGGCGAATGGAAACTGTCCAGATCCTACAGCTACGAACATGTCAACAAGCAATTGCAGACGTCGGAAGTACCTGCCTTCGACAACGATGCCGCCATCGAAAAGTGGCTCAAGGAAAACAAGGTACCCGCTCTTGGCCTCGGAATAATCGAAAACGGAAAGCTCAAGCAGGTAAAAGCCTTTGGCGAAATCAAGGCAGGCGTTGCCGCTCCCTACAATACGATTTTTAATGTGGCTTCCGTAACCAAGCCCGTAACGGCCATGGTCGCATTGAGATTGGCCAGCCTAGGGAAATGGGACTTAGACAAGCCAGTCTACCACTACTGGACCGATCCTGATATTGCCAAAGACCCAAGACACAAACAAATCACCACCCGAGTCCTCTTGAGCCATCAAGCCGGCTTCCCGAATTGGCGCTTGGCCAATGCCGACAAAAAATTAAGTTTTCTGTCCGACCCCGGAACCCAATACCAATATTCAGGGGAAGGATACGAATACCTGCGCAAAGCCTTAGAAAACAAGTTTCATAAAACCTTGCAGCAATTAGCATCCGAATTGATTTTCCAGCCCCTAAAAATAAGCGAAACCAGCTACGTCTGGACTAAAAATACCGACGCGTCACGATACGCCACCGGCTATGACAAAGAGCTAAAGCCGTATGAGATAGAAAAGAATACAACACCCAACGCGGCCGATAACCTGTTGACGACTATCGAGGAATATGGCCAATTGCTTACCGCTCTAATGGACGGAACGTTGTTGCCTGAAAATATTTTTAAAGAAATGGTTGCTCCGCAGGTTGCAAGCGAAAAAGGCAAGCACTTTGGTCTAGGGTTCGAAATCTACAATCTGGGCCATGGCGACTATGCTCTTGCGCATGGAGGAGCCGATCTAGGCGTCAGGGCCATCGTATTTATCTTGCCGAAAACAAAACAAGGCCTGCTGATTTTTACGAACTCCGATATAGGAGGCAGCTTATACGAAGCTTTGGTAAAACACTATCTTGGCAAATTTGGAGAAACGATTGTGAATATTGAGACGAAGTGAAATCATCATTAAACAAGTTTATTCTTTTTACAAATACGCCCATTCACAAAACCTTTCCAAAAGAAAGGTTTTTTTCTGCTTGAAAAGAAATGCAATTATATTTTTCATAACTTCGTTTTGGGTTGAGAACAGTAATATCTTAAAATTTCAAACAAAATACTAAGTACCTTCGATATAGTAGCTAAAGCATTAAGGGACGATTTTTTAAAACAAGAGTTCTCTGTAAACTAAAACTAAAAAATGAGTAGAAACTTTAAAGTAATTATAATAGCAGTTTTGGCGCTATTAGTCTTGTATTTTGCTATAGTGCAAATAGGAGCCTTCAGGATGTTTAGGAATTCGACCACCTCAAATGAGCCCAATTTAAAGCTCAACACAATAATGTTTACTTCTAGCCTCATCACTCCAGAAATAGGTGACTTTGTTGCTTATGATTATGAGAATGATATTGTTGGAAAACAGACTAGGATTCACAGATTGTGCGCAAAAGCTAAAGATACCCTACAGATTATTGAAGGTATAGTGTATGTCAATAAAATTAATATCGATAAAGGAATTGACCACGTACATCTGTATCAAACAACGCAGACAGAATATGCCAAGATTAAATCAGAAGAAAATATTTCTGACGAATACTATGCTTTTGTAATTTCAGAAGATGATGTGAAAGCAATGCTCCCTGATTCAGTTGCAAAAAAATATGGTTTGGCTTCTAAAATAATCATCGAAGAAGAGAGTACTATTGATAGCGTGATTCGGGAAGTATATAAGGCAGACTGGAATAAAGATAATTTTGGGCCAGTTGTTGTTCCAGAAGGCAAAATATTTGTCCTTGGAGATAATAGAGATAATTCTGAAGATTCAAGATATTTAGGATTTATAGATGAAACTGCAATTATAGGTGTCGCGTTAAAAAACTAAAAACTAAATCAGGGTTCTACAAACAATTAAGCCAATAATAAAATTGCTTTCCGACTTTAAAACTCCACTGACATTGGAGTTTTTTGTTTCATAGCTTTTTTATTGACGCCTTTTTTAACATATCGACATCCATTTTTAAGTTATCAGGACTTCTCATTAACTTATCAGCACATCTTTTTAACTTATTGCGGCATATCAAGTTCTTATTGGCACATCTTATCTTCTTATTGGCGCTGCTCAAGTTCTTATTGGCACATCTCATGTTCTTATTGGCATTGCTCAAGTTCTTATTGGCACATCTTAAGTTCTTATTGGCACTGCTCAAGTTCTTATTGGCACATCTTAAGTTCTTATTGGCATTGCTCAAGTTCTTATTGGCACATCTTATCTTCTTATTGGCACTGCTAAAGTTCTTATTGCTACATCTTAAGTTCTTATTGGTATCCCTCTTTAACTTTTCAGCGCTCCCAATTTCCTGATTTTGCTTTCTTGTTCTCTGCTTTAGGGATGCTTTTTTATAAACAGCAAGCCTTATTGGGATTTCGTCGCTGTTTTTGTAGAAAGTCCCTGTTTGATTTTAATAGGAGAGTTTCGAAAACAGCTGCAAACTACACTTGGGGCAGCATCGTCGTTATTTTAAAACTAAAAAAGCAGCAATTGGTTGTGTCATTTTTGTATTATAACCTATTGTAAAGTAATGGGTTGTGTGTTTTTTTCTTTGAGGAAAAACGTAATTCACTCCTTTTTTTGGAGCCGATGCGAAAAAAAATAAAAAAAAATTAGCCCCAAGAAAAAAAACGACAGAAAAGATAAAAATCTAAAGAAAGACGGGCGTTGCTGCCGGTCTTTTTTTGCTTTTAAAGCCTAAAAAAAGAACACCAATAGCCCCTATTTTTAGAAAAAAACAGCACGATGGGGAAAATCGTAAGGATACGGTTTTTAGCTATTGTAAATTCGGTAAACCTATTGAAGTTTAAATAGTTGCATGTTTTAAACGGTTATATACGGAGCTACCACCTCCACATAACAGTATGGCACACTTATTAAACATACCCACTTTTCTACAGATGAATTTAAAGTCTATTCATCCGCCATGAACTATGGCCCGATTTAGCATGCCTAAACAATTATTAATCTAAACTATGAAATCATGAATAATAAAATTTACATACTACTACTCGCATTTTTCTTGGGCGCTGTTGGAATGAATGCCCAAAACGGCTATTTTTATTATTATAAAGATCAAAAAATTGCCCTCAACCTAGACCGAAAATTCCTGAACATAAACACTTCAGAAGATTTTCAGAAATCCTCCCTCGACGGATTAAAATTTAAAGACGTTACGCTGCAAGACGACAGTTCTACCGGAGAGCGCCAAAAGTTTGGAAAGCTAGAATTCCAGTCGGAACCATCAAGCGCCGACTTTGACAAGGCCATAAGCGATCTAAGAAAGATCAAAGGCATCAAAAGCGTTTCCCTCTTTTTTAAAAGACCGCAGGCAGCGTCTATCGGAACATCCAGCCTTTTCTATGTCAAGCTGAAAGACGATAGAGGTTTTGAACTGCTCAAAAAGACTGCTTCCGAAAACAAAGTGAAGATCGTAGAGCAGATTCAAGGAATGCCTTTATGGTATATCTTGGCAGTAGAACCAGACAACCAAAGCACTTCGCTGCAGATGTCCAACCTGTTTTATGAAACTGGACAGTTTGCCGACATCGATCCTGCCTTTATGTTTAATTTCAGGTCGGTTTGTACCAATGACACCAACTTTGGAAGCCTTTGGGGACTTAGCAACAGCGCCAATCCGAATATCGATATCAATGCCTGCCAGGCTTGGACGATTACACAAGGAAGCGGCGTGAATGTAGCCATCCTCGACCAAGGAATCTACAAGACACACAACGACTTGGCTGCCAATATTTCGCCTTTGAGCTTTGATGCACAAAGTGGTACCAGCCCTAGTGTTTTTATTTCAGGCAATAATCACGGTACTCACGTAGCAGGAACTGTTGGAGCCGTAAAAGACAACAACCTTCAGGTAGTTGGAGTAGCGCCACAATCCAAATTGATGTCGGTGAGCCATTCGTTAGGATTGGTTCCTAATGTCTCTGCACAGCTTGCTTCCGGAATCAACTGGGCCGTAGCGAATGGAGCTGATGTTATCAATAACTCTTGGGGAGACCAAGGAGGGGCTTATTATGCACAGCTGTATAGCGCGGCTCTAGAAAGTGCGATCCTTAATGCCCTGGCAAACGGAAGAGGAGGCAAAGGAACTGTAGTTGTTTTTGCGGCAGGAAACTTTGGAAGCGGCGGTCCGGTAATGGACTACCCAGGTACTTTTACAGACAATATCTTGACCGTAGGATCGATTACCTCTACAGGAGCGCGTTCTAGCTTTTCGGGCTACGGAACCAAGCTTGACGTAGTAGCGCCTGGAAGCAATATTCTTTCTACCATCCCAACCAACAGTACAGGATCTATGAACGGTACGTCTATGGCAAGTCCGCACGTAACGGGACTGGTAGCCTTGATTCTTTCTGTGAATCCATGTCTTACTGGGCAACAAGTACGAGATATCATTGAAGGCACTTCTCAAAAAATTCCAGGCTTTAGCTATTCTACCACAGCAGGAAGAACCAACGGAACATGGAACAACCAAGCAGGCTATGGACTTATAGATGCTTATGCCGCTGTATTGCGTGCACAACAAATGTACTCGCCAACCGTAGACCTCTATGTGAAAGACACTCCTGCAGATCTAGGAATCGAGCCGAATACTATTTCGCCATACATGTGGGCCAGTGAAGACATCTGGGTACGAAACTATAATGACAGTGGTCTGGTGCACCAAAATCCAGATTACAGCCCTACGAATCCTAACTACGTACGCGTACGCGTAAGAAACAAAAGCTGCGTTGCCTCTTTAGGAAACGAAAAGCTGAAACTTTATTGGGCTAAAGCCGGTACTTCATTGAATTGGCCGATGAGCTGGAACGGAACCTACTATGTAGGCGGCGTGCTCATGGGCAAACAAATAGGAGCATTGGCAGGAATTACGATTCCGGTACTCCAGCCGGGACAAGAAGTTATCCTGACGTTTGCATGGAACGTTCCAAATCCTGCCGATTACGCGCCCATCAATCCAGAGCCGTGGCATTTCTGTCTGCTGACCCGAATTGAAGCCGCCAGCGATCCGATGACATTCCCAGAAACAGCAGATCTTAATCTCAATGTCAAGAACAACAACAATATTGCGTGGAAAAACGTTACGGTTGTCGATGTACTTGCTAACGGAAGTGTCGGAGGCGTTGTTGGAGTAGGAAACCCTGTGAAAGTTGCTAAGAAATACTTCCTAGAATTTGTAGCCGAAGACATCCCAGACGTAAGGCCGATTTTTGAACAAGCCCAAATAACAGTCAAAATGGACGAACGACTGTACCGAGCCTGGGAAAGAGGAGGAGCTGTAGGTCGAGGATTAGTGGAAGGAAGAGACAGGATGTCAAGAATTGTCAGGGCAAACAATGCTACCCTGAACAATATCGTCTTTGAACCTAACGAATTAGGAACGCTCAACCTGACGTTTGCTTTCTTAAATGATGATATGACTCCGCAGCAGTTTGTCTACAATATTGTGCAGCGAGATGCCGAAACAGGCGATGTTGTAGGAGGCGAAACCTATTTGGTGAACAAAGGTGAAACCCGCGGCAGAAGACTTGTTGCCGATGCTGGTAACGATAAAAAAGCCGATAGAGACGAAGTCATTACATTAAGCGCAGCGCAGCTAAACGAAGCCGTAGTCTATAACTGGTACGATACCGAAGGCAACATGATCTACCAAGGAAAAGACTTTACAGTATCTGTCGAGATGGCTAAAAAATACAAGCTAGAAGTTGTAGCATTGGCAGACGGGCTTAAAGATTATGCCGAAGTTCAGGTAACGATGAATCCAAGCTCTTTAGGAGGCATTGCACCTAACCCTGCTAAAAACAATGTTACGGTATCCTATAAGCTTAATGATGCCGGCTCAGCCTACTTGACCATTATTGGAAGCTATGGTGCTAACAGAGCCTCAAACAACTACATCCTGGATGTGAAAAATTCAGAAATTAATATCGATGTCACGAATTATCCAAGCGGCCTGTATACGGTAGCCTTGGTATGCAATGGCAAGATAGTCGATACTAAGAAACTGATTAAGAAATAAAGAATTTTAAAACCCGTGCCCAGCACGGGTTTTTTTATTAAATTTATACCTATCATTTTAAAAATCAGGACTATGAAAATGTTTGCACTACTACTAACCGTTCTGCTTCAAGGCTGCAGCAGTGATGGCAACCAAGAGTCGCGCGTTATTGACGCGGTGCTGATTGGAAAAGGCAATCTCTATGGCAATGGCGATGAAAATATCCCAAGACAGAATGTGGTCATCTACAGCCCAGCCGATTGGAACCTTCTGATGCAAAAGATGGATACTCGAAATCCTGTCTCGAATAGTTTTTCAGAAACCAATATCGATTTTAACGCTTTCCAAATCATCGCCGTCTTTGATGAAATTAAAGGCAACGGAGGGCACACTATAGACATTACACAAATTACAGAAAATGAAGCCACGATTGTGGTAACCCTACAGAATCTAAATACGGGCGGAGGAACATCGGTAATGACACAGCCTTTTCATATCGTCAAGATTCCAAAATCAAAAAAGCCCGTCGTTTTTAGATAATACGTTGCCATAAAAACATACCTTTGGCGGGATGAATAAATCACAATCAGCATATTGCAAAAGCCTGCTGCTAAAAACACTACTGGCACTAACCCTGTTGCTTGGCGTTTCCTATGGTTCCGGTTCTGTAAATCTCGAAAAGCAGCCGTTTCATTCCGAAACCTCTTTTTTAAAAAGCAACAGCTCTAAGAAAAAAGCCATTTCTTATAAAAGAGCTCTTGAGCTCGGTACTTTCGATCTTGCAAAAAGCAAGCCCCTTTATTCGTTCCATTTCATTACCGCTCACAATACGGTAGCTAAAGTAAAATGGGTCGAAAAACACAGACACTATTGCTCTTTCAAATCAAAGATGCAATTCTTTAGTCCGCAAGCCATTTCCAGAAATTCAGGAGAAGATACTCCTATTTCATAATTCGCTAGGCTTCTCTAGGCCCAATCTCTTTTAATTTTTTAATTGACAAAGCTGTTGCTGCTATTGCAATGGCTCAAAGACACGCGTAAATTATGAAAAGTTTCAAAAAAAAGCTGCGGCTTCTGGCCTATGCCATGCTGATTCTTTTGGCTTCGATGGCGGCAGGTATCGGCGGAGCTCCGCTTCCTAGGCAAGGCAGGAAAGAAGAACGTTATGATATAAAAATAGAAATGATAGATTCGAAAGAAGAAGAAACCGAATCCGAACAAATAGAAGTTAAAAAATAAAAAGCCTGCAGCACTTGTGCTGCAGGCTTTTAAGTTTGGGAGATCAGATTGCTTATTTTTTTGCCAGTTTGATAGCATTTAGCCTTCTTCCGTCAATTTCTGGAACCAGCATGTAGATACCTTGCTGCCATGCACCAGTTTCGATGCTGATCGTTTGTCCGGCATCATTTGAAGCATAGCTTTTGTTGAAGACTTCTCTTCCGTCTATAGAAAAGATGCGCAATACGGTGCTCGTATTTCCGGCTTCGTTTAGCTTTAAAGTCAATGCCTCATTGAAGGGATTTCCTAAGACCGAAATTCTCTTTGTAAAAAGAAAATCTTGAGTATTCAGGTCAAATCCTGTAGTGAAAATAATCTGCCAAGCATTAAGGCTTCCGGTATCTTCTTCACCGTTATCATACAAGGTCATCGTCCAGTCGCCATTGACAGCCACGCCATTCAAAAAGGTAGTCAGGTTGCACAGCGGAATATCTGTTGGATACGTTGAAGTTCCTCCAGTAGGAGCATAAGCGCCGGCTGGAATACTTTGTGCTGCGCCAGGCGTAACCACATTGATGGCTGTCGTATTGGCGGCGTTAAAGCTCAATACGTTTCCTGTAGCAAAATCAGAACTGTCACCGCAGCTGGTATCGGTAGCGGCTCCAAGTCTTTTGATTAAGGCACACGATCCTCCCGCGGGAGTTCCGAGCTCGGCCACGACATCGCCTAGCCAGGTATGAACTAGATCGAGATTAATTGTAACCTTTGTAGGATCTGTAATTGTTGCCGTAATAGGAACATTAAGAGAGACTGAGACGCTTCCTGCTGAATTTCCTGAGCCGCAGCTAGTTCCTGTTCCATCCGGAATCGGCGTTACCGTGTTAAACGTGTACGTCTGCGCATTTGCAATACCGCAGAATAATAAAAACAATAAAGGTAGTTTTGTTTTCATAAATAGAATATTTAAAATTAATAATAAAACTCATACCGTGATAGTTCTCTAATTGGGGTGATTTTATATTATACAGAATTGTGGCTCTTCTGCAGCTAAATATTTATTTTAAGAAATTACGATAAAGATAATCTAATTAATTTAAAATTAACAAATTACATGAATTAAATTCTGTTTATTTGTTATTTAGTGGTATTGTTTTCAATAAAGATGTCTAAAGATTAAATAAAAAATTATTTTTATAACAATTGTTATCATATTTCCCTAAATTTGATATCTTATAATTACATTCTACTCTTAATGCAAAATCCTTTAAATATTGCAATTGTAGGCTCCGGTCTGGTGGGTTCGCTGTTGGCAATATACCTTAAAAAAGCAGGCCATTCCGTTCACGTGTATGATAGAAGTCCTGATATCAGAAAAATCCAATTTTCCGGACGTTCCATAAATCTTGCAATGTCGCATCGAGGCTGGAAAGCATTAGACGGTGTCGGAGTTGGGGATGCGGTCAGGGCCATTTCAATCCCTATGGACAAAAGAGCAATCCACTTAAAGGATAAGCTGAATTTTCAGCCCTACGGCAAAGAAGGCGAGAGCATCTATTCTATTTCTAGAGGAACCCTGAATCGAAAAATGATTGACTTGGCCGAAGAAGCGGGAGCCGTATTTTTCTTCGAAAAGAAAATTTGGGACGTCACACTTGCAGATGCCACTTTGCATATTGGAGAGACAGAAAGAGGAGAGTGGGAGTCCGTAAAATATGATATGGTTTTTGGTTCCGACGGAGCTTTTTCTAGGGTTCGCCATAGAATGCAGCGCCAGAGCATGTTTGACTATTCGCAAGAATTTCTTCAGACAGGATATAAGGAACTTAATATTCCGTCAAATCCAGACGGAACGCACAGGCTTGATAAAAATTCCTTCCACATTTGGCCAAAAGGCGATTATATGCTTATTGCGCTTCCTAATCTTGACGGAAGTTTTACATGCACCCTGTTTATGCCTTTTGAAGGCGAAAATTCGTTTGCATCGCTCAAAGACAGAAAACAAGTGGAAGACTTTTTTGAAAAAAACCTTCCGGATACTATAGACGTAATTCCAAACCTGGCCGAAGATTTTTTTAAGAACCCGACCAGTACTTTAGTGACCATGAAATGCTTCCCGTGGACGTATAGTGATAAAGTAGCTTTAATCGGCGACGCTTGCCATGCTATCGTTCCGTTTTACGGACAAGGCATGAATGCTGGCTTTGAAGATATTACCGTATTGTATGAATTCATGGAAGAATTCGGAAACGATTGGGAGCGAATTTTCAAAGAATATGAAAAAAGCAGAAAGCCTAATACCGATGCCATAGCCGAGCTGTCTTACAGGAATTTTATGGAAATGAGTTCCAAGACCGCTGATGAAAAATTCCTATTGCAGAAAAAAATAGAAAAATGGTTTTCAGAAAAGCATCCCGATAAATGGCTGCCGATGTACAGCCGCGTGACCTTTAGCCTGGATCCGTATTCACAAGCGTTAGAAGTAGGAGATTTCCAGAACCGCTTGATGGAAGAAGTCCTGAAAATGGACCATATCGAAGAGAAGTGGAACAGTGCCGAAGTAGAAGAAAAGATATTAGAATTGCTGGAAAAGAAATAAATATCGCTATAAAATAAAATTGGGATTAAAAGTTATGATAACCTTTAATCCCAATTTTTTTATATCCTATTTCGATTAGTTTTCTACTTTCTTGGTCACAGGCTTTATCAAGACACGAAGCGTAGAATCGTTGCTGAAATAACTGAAAGCCCAGTTTACGAAAATGGTCAGCTTGTTCTTGACGCTCAAGATCAGCATCAGATGCACAAACATCCAAGTGAACCAAGCAAATCGCCCCTGGAAGCTGAAATTGGGCAGGTCAACTACCGCTT
The DNA here is from genome assembly GCF_025947265.1 of Flavobacterium sp. N2550. Classification (NCBI taxonomy): domain Bacteria; kingdom Pseudomonadati; phylum Bacteroidota; class Flavobacteriia; order Flavobacteriales; family Flavobacteriaceae; genus Flavobacterium; species Flavobacterium sp. N2550. Next base: position 1,430,351 of record NZ_CP110007.1, read on the forward strand.
TTCGTTTCCCGATGGTTGCCATAGAACCTTTATCATGGTATTCGTATTCTTTTCGTGGTTTGTTTTTGGTCTGAAGCTTAAAGTTCTTCGCCAAAACCTTTGCCTGTTCGTTGGCAACTGCAGCCAGCTGAGGATGCCCGTTTACATATTTAGGAGTAGTCATGTAAGCAATGTCTCCAATCGCAAAGACATCCTTTAAATGCTCTACTTCGTTAAATCGGTTGACGATGAGTCGGTTTCCTCTCGTGATAGACGCTTCCGGAATGCCTTCAATCTGGTTTCCGGTAACTCCTGCCGCCCAGATAACGTTTTTTGCCTCAATGGTCTCGCCGTTTTTTAGGCTGACGGTTCTTCCGTTGTAATTTTCGACAACGGTGCCTGTTTTTACGATAACGCCAAGATCTTCAAGGTATTTTCGAGAAGCTTTTTTTGAATCATCGCTCATCGCATTCAAGACATTAGGAGAGCCTTCTAGAAGATAGACGGTAAGTTTGGAGAAATCTTTATCTGGATAATCTTTCGGAAGGATGTTCTTTTTCATTTCAGATAAAGCTCCGGCCAATTCTACTCCGGTAGGACCGCCGCCGACAATCACGAAGTTGAGAATATACTGAAGCTCTTCCGGATTTTTTGTTACAACGGCATCTTCAAAAGTCTGGAGTATGCGGTTTCGAAGCTGTATGGCTTCTGGTACAGACTTCATCGGGAAAGCGCAATTTTCGAGATTCTTATTCCCGAAATAATTGGTCTTGCAGCCATAAGCCAAGACAAGGTAGTCGTATGAAAAATCCCCGATGGAGGTTTTCAGGCACTTGTTTTTAGTCTCGACGCTCAAGACGTCTGCGATTCGTATTTTTACGTTTTTGGAACGCTGGAAAACTTTCCGAAGCGGAAAGGAAATGCTTGCGGGTTCTAGTCTTGCCGTAGCCACTTGATACATGAGTGGCTGGAATTGATGGTAATTATTTTTATCGATAAGGTATACTTCGTAGTCGGTATTTTCAAGGTCTTCGGCAAGGGTCAGTCCTGCAAATCCAGCGCCTACAATTATGATTCTTTTTTTGGTTTCCATACGGGTTTCATTTGCACGTAAAGTTACCAAATAATAAGGGCTTACGCTTCTCTATTAACTTTTTCTAAAGAAAAAGCGGGCAGGCAAACAGACAGATATTCGCAAGGCTCGTCAAAAGGATTTGAATATTGCACTCTTGCGTTCTTTTCTATTTTAATAGATTGTCCAGCTTCTAAGATTACGGTTTCGCCTTCAATGATAAATTGCTTTTTGCCTTTTATAATATAGGTGTATTCGTCAAATTCTGGAACTTGGAAAGGCTCGCTCCATTTTGGCGGTGCTATCATGTGCGCGATGGATACTTCGGAGTTTCCATTGGTGGCGTTTCCAAAATGTTCTTCGATTAATTTTCCATCGTCTGTCGGAACGATAAAAGGGGCTTTTTGTAGGGTATATTTCTTCATTATTTTTTAAATATAAAGTAGACGGCCAGTATCAGGAACATGAAACCAATAGCATGATTCCATCTGAAAGTTTCGTTTTTGAAAAAGAGCAGAGAGAAGATCACAAAAATAATAAGCGTGATGACTTCCTGGATGACTTTGAGCTGCATGAGCGAGAACGGACCGCCGTTTCCGTTAAATCCGATCTTGTTGGCCGGAACTTGGAAACAGTATTCAAAAAGAGCCAGTCCCCAGCTTATCAACACAATTGTTATCAGCCCTGCATTTTCGAACCATTTGAGTTCTTTAAACTTTAGATGTCCATACCATGCCAGTGTCATAAAGACATTCGATAAAATAAGCAGTCCAATCGTAATAAAGGCTTTCATCTTATTTTTTGAATATTTTTGTCAGTACTCCAAATACGCCTCGAATAAAAGTCGCGCTCGTAAACACCTTGATGATGCTTTTTGTAGTCTGGCTCATCGGCTCGCTCGCTTCCTTTTTTTCTTGTTTCTGTTCTTGCACTTTTTCTTCGGCTTCGGCAGCTTCTTTTTGGATGTCTTGAACTTTTTTGTTCAGCATTTCGTAAGCGCTCTCACGGTCGATTACTTCGTTATATTTTCTTACCATTTTAGAGCTGTTGTTGATTTCGCTGATTTCGTTGTCTGTCAACACGTCCATGCGGCTCATCGGTGCTCGCATCATGGTTGCGGCAAGAGGCGTTGGTATTCCCTTTTCGTTCAGGGCCGTAACCAAAGCTTCTCCAGTTCCGAGCGATGTCAGTACTTCGTCAGTTTTGTAGTATTCTGAAATTGGATAGTTTTCCGAAGTCATCTTGATGGCCTTTCTATCATTAGCAGTAAAAGCTCTTAGCGCATGCTGGATTTTTAGTCCTAATTGTGCTAAGACAGAACTTGGCACATCCATAGGATTTTGGGTCACGAAATAAAGTCCGATTCCTTTAGAACGGATTAATTTCACAATGCTTTCGATCTGATCTAAAAGTGCTTTGCTGGCTTGATTAAAAATCAAGTGAGCTTCATCAATAAAAATAACCAATTCAGGCTGTCCAGAGTCGCCTTGTTCAGGCATGGTATTGTATATTTCAGCCAAAAGACTCAGCATAAAGGTGGAGAAAAGCTTCGGCTTATCCTGTATGTCCGTCAAGCGGATGATGTTCACGTAGCCTTTTCCGTTTTCATCAATCCGCATCAAGTCATTGATGTCGAACGACATTTCGCCAAAGAAAAGATCGGCGCCTTGCTGTTCTAATTCGATAATTTTTCTGAGTATGGTTCCTGTGGTTGAGGTAGAAATTTTTCCGTAGTGTTCTTCGATTTCGGCTTTTCCTTCTTCAGTAATATAATTGATGACCTTTTTGATGTCTTTCAAGTCAAGCAAGGGCATCTGGTTATCGTCGCAATATTTAAAAATCACAGCCACGACACCTGCTTGCGTATCATTCAAATCTAAAATCCTAGAGAAAAGGACAGGGCCGAATTCAGAAACCGTAGCACGAAGGCGTACGCCATTCTGTTTGGATAATGTCAACAATTCTACTGGGAATCCAGAAACTTGGTAAGGTATGTTTATTTTTGCATGGCGTTCTGTTATGAAAGGCTGCTCGATACCTGGTTTGGAGATACCGCTGAAATCACCTTTGATGTCCATCATCAATACCGGTATGCCTAGAAGCGACAGTTGCTCTGAAAGCACCTGAATGGTTTTTGTCTTTCCGGTTCCCGTAGCACCGGCAATCAAGCCGTGACGGTTTAAGGTTTTTAAAGGGATTTTTATATGGGCATCTGGTAGCGCTTCTCCATTGAGCATTGCGCCTCCGAGTATAATGCTTTCGCCTTTTGTAGCATATCCTGTGTTAATATGACTGATGAAATCTTCTTTTGAAGCCATGAGCAAAAAATGTTTATGGTGAGTAGAAATGAACGAATGTTACAAATTTAGGATTGTTTTTAATTATTGCCACAAATTAAGCCTTAAATAATTAGGATATAGCTTTAATATCATTGAGTGTAATAAAATTATCATTATTGAGTTATAATTCAGCGCAATAAATCTAGGTTTGTTAAGTATAAAACTTAGGCGTTTTTGGTCATAAAAGCAGATAAGTAGTTTTAAACCAGAGCTCTATCCTTGTTTTTCAAACAAATTATTTTAAATTTCTTATTATTTATTCGTTAAGATTGTAATAATATATAGTTAAGACGGAATAAAAAACTGCATTTTATTTTTTTTTATCCACTAAAAATATAAATTTGTCGTTCTTATAAAATAATCAGGTAAATAATTTTATCTATTACCAAAATTAAATTCTAAAAATTAAAAAACTAAAATTAAAAAAAATGGCACAGGCATCAAACGCAAAGGTTCAAAACAACGCAGGCAGCAAAAGCTCTAACGTATTTGCAGGATTGACTATCGTAATTTGTATTCTTATCGGATATTTGGTATGGGAATTTGTAATGGGTTCTCCTTCAAACTTCCAAAATAGTAACCCAGATGGACAGCCTTTACAAGGTAACTACCTAGGGATGGTATACAAAGGAGGTTTTATCGTTCCTGTATTGATGGGATTACTATTGATGACAATCGTATTCTCATTCGAAAGATTTTTTGTTATCACTAAAGCGGCTGGAAAAGGAGATGTTGAAAAATTCGTAAAAAGCGTTCAAGGTCAAATCGCAGCTGGAGATATCCAAGGTGCATTAGATGCTTGTGACAAACAACAAGGTTCTGTTGCAAACGTTGTAAAAGCAGGTTTGATTAAATATCAAGAAGTAAAAAGAGAGAACTTTGATACTGAAAAAGCATCAGAAGTAATCCAAAAAGAAATAGAGCAGGCTACTTCATTAGAAATGCCAATGCTTGAGAAAAACTTGACTATCCTTTCTACATTGGTATCTTTGGGTACATTATTAGGATTGATGGGAACTGTATCGGGGATGATTAAAGCGTTCGCTGGATTGGCAACTTCTGGAACTCCAGACCAAGCTGAATTGGCAAACGGTATCTCTGAAGCACTTATCAACACATTGACAGGTATTACGACTTCAGCTCTTGCAGTTGTTGTTTACAACTACTTTACCTCTAAAATTGATACATTGACTTATTTTATCGATGAGGCTGGTTTTACAATCACTCAAGCTTACAGAAGAGCTACAAACCGTGACTAATTAAAATAAGTTTCATAATATATTAAAGCACGAGAAGGAAGTTTCTCCTTCTTGGCTTTGATTAAAAAATAAATAAACAATGGCTAAAATAAAATTGTCAAAGAAAAGTTCAAGAATTGACATGACTGCGATGTGTGACATGGCATTCCTTCTTCTGTCCTTTTTCATTATGACAGCTACAGCAAAAGTCCCAGAAGCTTTGCCAGTAGATACTCCAGCCTCAACGGTTCAGACTAAATTGCCAGAAGAAAACCTTGCTACCTTGACTATCGGTAAAGAGAAAGTTTTCTTCGGTGTGACAGGAAGAGAAGTGAGATCGGAGACTCTAGGAAGAATGGGAGAAAAATACGGTGTTAAATTTTCAGAAGCAGACAAAAAGAAATTTGCACTTCTTGATGGTTTTGGAGTTGATATCAGACAAATGAAGCAGTTGATTGATATGAAAAATGAGGATAGGATGAGAGAAGGAACTCAACCAGGAGTGCCTTATGATTCTATCAACAATCAGCTAGCTGACTGGGTAAAGATTTCAAGAGAAGTAACTAAAGATTTAGATGGTAAAGATTTAGATATCGCTATTAAAGGTGATGCTAAAGAAGAATATCCGACGGTAAAAAAAGTTTTAGACATTTTGCAAAAACAAAATAAGAATAACTTTTTCTTGGTTACTGGTCTAAGAAGTGATGATTTTTAATAAAATAATATATTCGTAAGAAATGGCAGAATTAAATACGGGCGACGGCGGTGGTAAAAAAGGCGGTGGCAAAGTAAGAAGTAAAAAATCAAATCCTTCGGTTGACTTAACGGCCATGGTGGATTTGGCATTCTTATTGATTACCTTCTTTATATTAACGACTACGTTGTCAAAGCCTCAATCGATGAATTTGGCTATGCCGGATGAACCTAAAATTGATGATCCAGTTCCACCAGAAACTCCAGCTTGGAGAACTTTAACTTTGGTGTTAGGATCTGGAGATAAATTGGTTTGGTATAGTGGAAGAACAGACGGACCACCTCTTGATGGACCTGTTGTATCTGGATACGGAAAAACAGGTGTTAGAGATTTGATCTTGAACAAAAAAGCTGGCGTTGATGCAAAAAATAAAGCAGATGGCGCAGATCTTGAAAAAAGTGGTATTACCATTATCATAAAACCAAGTAAAAAATCAAATTATAAAAATTTGGTTGATATTCTTGACGAGATGGCAATCACTAAGGTGAAAAAATATGCGATTGTTGACATAACAGATGCAGACATTAAGTTTTTGGAAGACAATAAAATTTATTAGTCTGATTCATTAATCTATTAAAAAATTAAAATATGTCAAATTCAAAATTAGACTTATTCGAACAAAGCTGGATTGAGAATGTCTTTGAAGGCAGAAATAAAAGCTATGGAGCGTATGAGTTACGTACAAATAGCGGAAAGAGAACCTTAAAAGCATTGCTTATTGGAGGTCTTATCTTCTTGTTTTTGGTATGCATTCCAATTATTTCTAAATTTATCTCTGACAATATTGCTAAAAAAGACGAAGTTTTAGACGAACAAGTAGTTTTAGTGAATATTCAAGAGCCTGTAAAAAAAGAAGAGATTATTGTTGAGCCGGTTGTTCAAAAACAGACTCAAAGTAACGTAGATATTCAAAAATATGTACCGCCAGTTGTTGTAGACAAGCAGGTCGTAAAAGAAGAAGTTGCTGTTGTTGATGAACTTAAAAAAACAGGTTCAGAAACAGTTAAAGCAAAAGAAGGTGGAGAAGTAGTTCTTGATGGTACAGCAAGCGAAATCAAAGTAGATGCTGAAGTTATAGAGGAAGATCCAAACAAAATTTATACATCTGTACAAGTTTTGCCAGAGTTTCCTGGAGGTATCGCAGGTTTCTATGCTTACGTAAAAAAGAACTATAGAGTTCCTGAAGTAGATGACGATGTTAGCGGTAACGTAATCGTAAACTTTGTTGTTGAAAAAGATGGAAGTCTTACCGATATTAAAGTTGTAAGAGACTTAGGCTATGGAACAGGTAAAGAAGCAATCAGAATGTTGAAATCAGCTCCAAAATGGAAGCCTGGTATCCAAAATGGTAAAGCAGTACGTGTTTCCTATAACCTTCCGATTAAGTTAGTGATTAAATCTAACTAATGAACGTCAGTAGGAATATGGCCAATAAAGATCAGAAATCGCTCATTGAGCGATTTCTTCTCATTTTAGGAATCCTGTTTTTTTTGATGTATTTCGTTTTAGGCGTCGCCATTATTTTTTGGCAAAACATGCCTATCGATATGCCTCAATCTTACAGAGTAGCCTTCGGACTGCTGCTTATCGTATACTCTTTTTTTAGATTCGTACGCTTCTTCAGGAAGAACCAATAATAAAAATGAATTTCTAATTAATTCTGATATGCCAAAATATCTAAGATTCCTATTCTTTTCTTTCGCATTTATAATCGCGATTTTTTTTATTGATTCTTGTGCAGATAAGAAAGCAAAAGGAAACGATACAGTAACTTTCTATGTCGATGAAACAGTCATGCCAATAATGGAAGACCAAGTTTCGGTTTTTCATAGCCAAAGACCTGAAAAGGTAAATTTGGTATCGACTACAGAAGGAGCCATTTTAGATCTTTTGAAGAAAGATTCCACACAATTGGTGGTCATGTCTAGAACATTGACAAAAGGCGAAGAAAGAATTTTTGCTGATAAAGGCATAACACCTAGAATAACACAAATTGCAATTGATGGCATTGCCCTGATTGCAAACAAAAAAGCAAAAGACTCAGTAATTGATTTACAAGACGTAATCGATTTTATGAATGGCAAGCCCGTCGCTTCCATCAAAGGATTGGTATTTGACAATGCAAATTCTAGTACTATTGATGTCTTGAGCAAAAAAGCATCCGTAGCAAAAGTAGATAACAAAAATATTTTTGCTTTAAAATCAAACAATGACGTTATCAAATACATAAGCGAGAATGACGGATATATTGGCGTGATTGGGGTCAATTGGATGACACAGCCCATGCCAGATATGTTGAATTCTACAACCAACGTCAAGGTTTTGGCAGTCAAAAATGTTAAAAGTGAGCCCAACTCTTCGGAGTATTATAAGCCTAGCCAGTCCAATCTGGCAGAGGGATTATATCCCTTATCGCGCAAGATTTATATGTTAAATTATGAAGGTGCCGTAGGTTTGGGTATGGGTTTTGCAACTTTTGTTGCAGGAGACGTAGGACAGAGGATAGTTTTGAAATCTGGACTAGCTCCGGTTAGACTAGCTTTACGAGAAGTTAAAGTTAGAAAAGATGTGGAAAATAAATAAAAATTATAAAGAACAGAGAAATGAAAAAAATTAAGTTTATCAGTTTGTCGCTATTCTTTTTTGGAACTGCAGCTTTTGCTCAGGATTTAGACCAAGCCAAAAAAGCAATTGATGCTGAACAATATCAAAAAGCCAAAACAATCCTGAAATCATTAATCGCTTCTAGCCCTGATAAAGGAAAGAATTATTTTCATTTAGGAGAAGTATATCTTGCATTAGATAATGCTGACTCTGCGAAAATTTATTTTGACAAGGGTATTGTTGCTAAAGATAATGGCAATTTTAATTATATAGGACTTGGAGAAATCAGTCTTGATAAAGGCAATGCTGCTGAAGCTGATGCCAATTTCAATAAAGCGACTGCAAACCTAAAAAAGAAAGACGCTGAAGAGTTTTTATATATTGGTAAAGCCTATATCAACTCTGAAAATCACGATTATAAAAAAGCAATAACTTCATTGAAAAAAGCGATTGCTGTGGATCCAAAATATGCTCAAGCTTTCTTGAGTTTAGGAGATGCTCAGTTTGGTGATGCTGACGTAAACAGTGCTTACAGCTCTTACAGAACTGCTTATGATTTAGACAATTCATTAGTACGTGCAAAAATGCAATTGGGTGTTATTACTAAAAATGCAAAAGCATTTCCAGAGGCGATTACTGCTTTTAATGAAGTAATAAAATTAAATGCAAATTACGGCCCTGTGTATCGTGAATTAGCTGAGACGTATTATTTCTGGAGTACTAGTGATACATCTAAGCGTGAAGAATACATCAAAAAAGCATTAGAGTATTATGAAAAATACATGAGCTTGACAGATTATTCTCTTGACTCAAGAATGCGTCATGCAGATTTCTTGATTTTGGCAAAAGATTATCAAGCATTGCAAAAAGAAGCACAAGCGATGCAACAATTGGATAAAGTAAATCCTAGAATCTACAGATATTTAGGATATGCTGCATATGAAAACAAAAATTATGATGAAAGTATCAAAGCTTTAAACGATTTCATTGCAAAAGCGGATCCGAAAAGAGTAAGCGGTAGAGATTATCTTTTCTTGGCAAAAGCTAAATTAGGAAAAGCAATTACTGCCGAAGGAACTATAGCTGACAAAGCAAAATTCGATAGCGCAATGGTAGATTTGGCTAAAGCTACAGAAATTGATCCTGCGATTGGAGCTGAATTCAGTGACTTAGGAGTATCATTATACAAGCAAAAATTATATCTAGAATCTGTTAAAGTATTTGAGCCTGCTACAAAAGCACCAAATTCTAAAAATGCACTTCTTGATAATTTCTACCTTGGAAATGCCGTATTGTTCTATGTTGCAAATGACTTGAAAACCGATGCTGAAAGAAATAAGCCTGAAGTACAAGAATTGCTTAAAAAAGCAGACACAGCCTACGGAAATGTAGTAGCTGGTTCTCCAACAACACAAGATGCTCACTTGAACAGAGCTAAAATCAACAGATTCATTGTTGGACAAGAAGCGAAAGACAGCGCCGTTGCTCACTACCAAAAATACATTGAAGTTGTGCATGCAAAAGGTGAAGCTGAATTAGCAAAAGAAAGCGTAAAAGCAGGATTGATCGGGGCTTACTCTTACATCGGTTCTCACTATGCTATCTCTGACAAAGCAAAAGCAAAAGAATATTTTGAAAAAGCTTTGGTTTTAGATCCAAACAGCCAATACATCAAAGAATCTCTTGATGTCTTGAAAAAATAATAGAATGATTTTTATAAACCGGCAGATTAATCTGCCGGTTTTTTTTATGTCTTCTTTTGGCTTATGGTAGCTGAATCTTAAACTTTGCCTAAACCCTTGTTTCAAAAATCGGCAATCCAAAATCAAATCCCTATCTTTGCAGACTATTTTAAAGATGATGTTGAAGAAAGAATTACAGACCGCCGTTGAAAAAGGAGAAATGCTTCCCTTGATGGAAGAATTTTATACTATTCAAGGCGAAGGATATCATACAGGAACTGCCGCTTACTTTGTCCGTATTGGAGGCTGTGATGTTGGATGTCATTGGTGCGATGTCAAAGAAAGCTGGAATGCCGAAGTACATCCGCCAACAGCAATAGATGCAATTGTAGAGAATGCAAAGAAATATGCCGATACCGTCGTTGTGACAGGAGGAGAGCCATTGACATGGGATATGGGGCCGCTGACGCAAAAACTTAAAGAGAAAAATCTTAGAATCCATATAGAGACTTCCGGTGCTTATCCGCTATCCGGAGACTGGGACTGGATTACGCTTTCTCCAAAGAAAAACAAGCTTCCTACCCAGACTGTCTATGACAATGCAAGTGAGCTCAAAGTAATTATCTACAATAAGCATGACTTTATTTTTGCTGAAGAACAAGCAGAAAAAGTAAATAAAAATGCGATTCTTTTCCTGCAACCAGAATGGAGCAAAAAAGAAGCGATGACGCCACTGATTGTGGATTATGTGATGAACAATCCGAAATGGAGAGTTTCGTTGCAGACTCATAAATATTTAAATATTCCTTAAGCCATGAGCACTATCATAAAAAAGGCATGTCTTCTTTTAGTTTTGGTATTTTTATCATTCGATGCTCAGTCTCAAGAATTATTAATGGATACAGAAGATGTATATGGAGCCGAGATTTCAGCATATCCTGAGTTTCCGGGAGGAATGAAAGAGTTCTTTGATTTTTTCAATACCGAATTTAAAGCCCAGAATTCAAAAACAGAAAGTAAAAACCTAGTATCATTCAATGTAGAACCAGATGGAAGCATAAAAAAGATTAAGCTTTTACAGTTTTCAGATGCTGAAACTGCCGTAGAAATCATAAGGGTTATGAAAATGTCGCCCAAATGGAAACCAGCAATGAAGAATGGCAAAGCAGTTAGCGTTGAAATGAAAATCCCGATTGTATTTACATCCCGTCAATAAATCAAACCAACATAAAAACAATAAACCATGAAAAAATTAGTAGTAACATTCGCTTTTGTTTTAGCAACTCAAATTGGATTTGCACAAGATGCAGCTTTTAAAAGCGATGTAAAAAAAGTAATCGAGATGACTGGCGCTACAGCTCAAATTGATGTAGCAAAAAAGCAAATTCTCGGAATGATTCCTGAAGCAAAACAAGCAGCATTCCTAAAAGACTTTGAAGCAACGATGCCAGCTTATTTTGATAAGATCGCAGACGCTTACATGAAAGAATACACACATGCAGATGTCAAAGAGATGATAAAATTCTATGAGTCTCCAGTAGGTAAAAAAATTACGGCAAAAGCTGGAGTCTTGACAGAAAAAACAATGGAAGCAGCTCAGGCATGGGGTGTGGAATTGCAAGCTATCATGATGAAATACATGCAGTAATAATTTCTTCTTAAAAAAAATCAAAACCCAAATCGTAAATTTGGGTTTTTTTATACCCTAAAAATTATGAAACAGCATTTTCTATTAGATTCCTCCATAACTTTTCTAAATCATGGTTCTTTCGGAGCTTGCCCAAAACCCATATTTGAAGAATATCAAAGATTTCAAACAGAGCTAGAAAACGAGCCCGTCCAGTTTATACAAAAAAAAGCAGGCGGTTATTTGAAAAAAGCAAAAGAAAGACTGTCCAAATACATCGGATGCCAGCCTGAAGATTTCTTTTTTACGCCTAATCCGACAATTGGAATAAATACAATAATGAGAAGCCTGAACCTGCAGCCGGGCGATGAAATTCTTTCAACAAACCATGAATACGGCGCAATGGACAGAACTTGGGCTTTTTTCTGTCGAAAATCAGGAGCCAAATACGTCCGACAGGAAATCTCTTTGCCGATCATTTCAAAAGAGCAAATCTTAGAAGACTTTTGGAAAGGCTATAACGCAAATACAAAAGTGGTTTTTATCAATGAAATCTCTAGTGCAACAGCCTTAGTATTCCCTGTCAAGGAAATCTGCAAAAAAGCACAAGAACTCGGACTGATAACAATTGTTGACGGAGCTCATGTTCCTGGACATATCAATTTGAATATACAAGAAATGGATCCTGACTTTTATACTGGGACATTACACAAATGGATGCTTGCTCCAAAAGGGAGCTCGTTTTTATATGTAAAGAAAGAATTCCAAGACGATATCGATCCATTAGTTGTAAGTTGGGGCTATGATAATGAAACGATTAATGATACTCAATTTTTAGATTACCACGAGTATCAAGGGACAAGAGATATTTCTGCCTTTTTGTGTACGCCTAAAGTAATTGATTTTCTTGAAGACAACAATTGGAAAGAAGTGTCCGAAAAATGTAAAAATACGGTTCTAGAGAATTACCAACGTTTCTGCGATTTGCTACATACTCAGCCTTTGTGTCCAATTTCAAAAGAATTTTTAGGACAGATGGCAAGCATTCCCGTCAAAACGGAACAACCTTTACAACTCAAAGAGTTGCTTTTTGAGAAATATACCATTGAAATACCTGTCATGCCTCTCAATGGCGATTTTTATATCCGATATTCTATAAATGCTTACAATTCCCAAGAAGATTTGGATAGGCTTTATGACGCTTTAAAAGAAATTATTGCTACAACTTACTTAATCCAGATTTAAAAACTAAAGAGTTAGCCTTGCCAAGTAATCATAATGGTCGCCTTCCAAGGCTAATTCACATTGTAAGCCATTAGCGAAAGCGGCGTTCTGCAAAGTGTTGTAGTCGACATAGAGCCAATCGAAAGGTTCTTCTTTTTCGTTTTTGTAGAATACAGTAAATGTAATTTCCCCATAATAGTCTCTGTCGGTCGGAATCCATTTGCCGCCGTCCTCATCCTCGTCAAACATATAGATGATATCCGATGAATCAATGAGTATTTGTCCATTTGGAGAAAGCAATGATTTTAGCTGACGCAAGAAGTCAGAAATATTTTGCAATTTCCCACATATCCCTGTGCCATTCATCAAAAGCAAAATCGTGTCAAATTTGTTGCCAGGATCGTTCGAATCCATCTTCATTACATCTTGAATCGTTGCATTTTCCAATCCTCTCAAACGACACGCTTCAATCGCATTTGTAGAAATGTCAATAGGAAGAACTTCAAGTTTTTTGTCATTTCGAAGATACAGGCTATGGCTTCCAGCGCCACATCCTACATCCAGTACCTTTCCTTTGGCCATCTTCATAGCTTGCTTTTCAATTTTTGGCATGGCTGAAAAGTCCCGAAACAAATAAGCAACGCTCATTTCGTCGGCTTCAGATATAGAAGTTTCAGTAATCAGATTTTCCGGAGCATTATTGGTCTGGTAATCCAATATGGCTTTTCCAAAAAGGTCTTTCATCGATTTAAGGTTTATGTTTAAAGATAAAGCAGAAAGTGTAACTTTGTCCGCAAATAAATTACGTTGGAACAAATAATCAAAAATCTTCCTAAGCAGGCCAAAGATAAGCATAACGAAAACAAGAAGTATTTCGATAAGCTTAAAAAGAAGGCGCCCAAGAATATCGATTATGTAATGCAGGAATTGCACGATAGGGAATTCAAGAAAACGGATTGCCTAAAGTGTGCTAATTGCTGCAAGACAACAGGGCCGCTTTTTACGATTGCCGATATAGAAAGAATTTCTAAACATTTTCGCCAAAAGCCACAACAGTTCATTGACCAGTATTTGCGAATCGATGAAGATAATGATTATGTGCTGCAAAGTGTTCCGTGTACTTTTTTAGATTCGGAAAATTATTGCATGATTTATGATGTACGTCCAAAAGCTTGCCGGGAATTTCCCCATACCGATAGGAAGAAGTTTCAGCAGATTTCAAATCTGACATTGCAAAATGTTGCCATTTGTCCTGCGGCCTATAATATTGTTGAAGAAATGAAAAAAAGAATGCCACTATAAAATATCACTTTATGAAACACAAAAGAAACCTGTTTTATATCTTTTTTGCCTCAGTAGCAATTTCAATTTTGCTGGTTTTTGTCAACCAAGGAATAGTCGTAACAAGTCTTTTCGATAAAATAATGGAAGTCACGATAATGGTCGGATTGTTTTTTATCGTTTTTGTTGTGATTTACTTTTTGCTATTTATAACCAAATCTGGCGCCAGCAAGATAACAAAGAAGCAAAAAAAAGACCTTACTAAATAAGGTCTCTTTTTTTATACAAAAATATAATCTTCGGGAAGTTCTATCGTTTCGCTGAATCGGCCGCCGATTGCATCAACTACATAATCAATTCCTTGTTTTATGTATTCCAATATTTTCTCGACCCATTCTTTTGCTTTGTGGAATAATTCGATGGCTTTGTCTACGTAATAATCAATCATTTCGAAAAATTCCTGCAGCTTGTCCATATAATCTAAAAGTAATTGCGATGTATTCATGGTGGTAAATTTTATAGGTTTAGCGTCGGCATGTTAAATAGCCACATCTAAAAATACACATTTTTAGGAATATCTCCATTAATAAATTTCATATTTTTTTCTTATTTTTCTGAAATCCTCTAATCCTTTTTCCCAGCTTTTTTTAATCTCAGTTTCCGTCATTCCGGTTTCAATCTGTTCTTGCAGTTTCTTTGTTCCGGCCAGTTTTGTAAAGAAAGGAATAAAGAATTTGGTTTTATCCGATGTTGTCGCATACGCTTTCAAAAGCCATTTTAATTCGATACCTTTTACTCTAGGAGCCTTAGAAAGATCTTCTCCATAGCAAACCTTTCCTTTGTGCAACGGGTCTTTCGACCCAAAATTAGGTTTTGGCGTAAAGCTGAAATTGGTTTTTGGCAAGAAAGGAGAACCATAGATTTGGAATTGTTGCTCCGTTCCTCTTCCCAGGCTGACATTTGTGCCTTCAAAAAAGCACAGGCTGGCGTAAAGATTTATCGCTTGATCGTTCGGAAGATTAGGAGAAGGCTTTACAGGAAGAGGGTAATTCATTTCCTTATTGTAATTCAAGCACGGAATTACAGTCAAGTCACATTGGACACCATTTTTCAGCCACTTTTCTCCGTTGATCATTTTTCCATACTCGCCTATTGTTAGTCCATGCAAGACAGGAATCGGATGCATTCCTATAAAGCTTGAATTTTCTTTTTCTAAGATTGGGCCGTCAATGGTGTTTCCATTCGGATTCGGTCGGTCTAAAATCAAGAGCGGAATTTTATTTTCAGCACAAGCTTCCATTACATAATGTAACGAAGAGATGTAAGTGTAGAATCGGGTACCCACATCCTGCAAGTCAAAAATTAGGATATCAATACCGGCTAATTGTTCCGGTTTTGGTTTTTTGTTGTCTCCATAAAGAGAAATGATTGCAATTCCAGTTTTAGTGTCTTTCCCATCTTTGACCAATTCACCTGCATCGGCAGTGCCTCGGAAACCATGCTCAGGAGCATAGATTTTTTGGACGTTGATTTTCTTTTCTAGCAAGAAATCGACGAGATGTGTTTTGTTCGATAAAATTCCGGTTTGGTTGGTGACGACGCCTACTTTTTTGTCCTTTAGTATAGGAAGGTATTTTTCATAATTGTCTGCTCCCGTTTTTATTTCCGTAATTGTAGTTTGCCCAGGCTTGTTAGCCGTATCATGAGCTTTCGGTTTTTCCCTTTTTCCTTTTGTATCAAATGAATTTCCACAGGAAAGAATTGACAAAACCAAGAATAAAACTGTATTTTTGAAAACCGAATTTGATATCATAAAAATTTGAATTTAGAATATTTCATAGCCAAAAGACTGATTGCTGCTAAAAATCATAAAAGTAGTATATCTGCGCCAATTATAAAAATTGCCATTGCCGCTATTGCAATAGGAATGATTATGATGATTGTATCTGTAGCCACAGGAATTGGACTTCAGCAAAAGATACGAGAAAAGGTTGCGGCTTTTAATGGACATATTATTATAACCAATTATGATGACAACCAATCTGAAGTAAGCATCAATCCGATTTCTACCAATCAAGATTTCTACCCTAAATTTAAAAACGTTGAAGGAATCAGCCATATCCAAGCTGTAGCTACAAAAGCAGGAATCATCAGGACGGAAACTTCTTTCGAGGGAATCATATATAAAGGAGTAGGGAAAGATTACCAATGGAAGAATTTGGAAGAATACTTAATCCAAGGAAAACTTCCCGATGTTTCGAAGAAGCTCAATCCTGATGTTTTGATTTCAAAATACCTTGCCGATAGACTTGACTTAAAAGTAGGAGACAAGTTCAATACTTTCTTCATGAAAGAAAACAGCAACCAGCTGCCTAACCTTAGAGTTTTTGTCGTGGCAGGAATTTATAATTCCGGATTTCAAGAATTTGATGCTACCTATATAATAGGAGACATTCGCCACCTGCAAAGAATCAATAAATGGAAACCAGATCAAGTTGGAGCTTTTGAAGTCTTTATTGATGATTTTGATAAGATCGAGCAGAAAGGACAAGAAGTGTATGACAATACCCAAAATAAAGAAGATGCTTCGAAGACTCTCGATACCCAAACGATTTCTGAAAAATACTATAATATATTTGAATGGCTGCAGCTGTTCGATTTCAATATAATAGTCATTCTTGTAATTATGGTTATCGTAGCAACAATTAATATGGTTGTTGCATTGCTGGTCTTGATTCTGGAAAGGACACAGATGATCGGAATCCTTAAAGCAATTGGCGCGAGCAATTGGACAGTCCGTAAAATATTTTTGTATAATGCCTTCTATTTAATAATCCGCGGCCTGCTTTGGGGTAATGTTATCGGAATTGGTTTGATTGTTATCCAACAGCAATTCGGTATTGTAAAGTTGAATCCAGACAGTTATTATGTAAACGTAGCGCCTGCATATTTGGACTGGCTTTATATTCTTCTATTAAATATAGGAACTCTTATAATTTGTTTGGCGGTTCTTTTGATTCCTTCCTATATAGTAACAAAGATTTCTCCTGTAAAAGCCATGCGTTTCGACTAGTTTTATAAGTAGAAAGTATTTCTTGTAAAATGTTTCTTCAGATTTAAACACAAATTTTGTCGAAAACCATACTTCAAATCAGTTTTCCCGACGTTTTTCAGTCTCCTTCGAATGCTTTCCGAGCAGGTCTTCCACATTTTCCGCCACAGAAGCCGCTGGCCGTTCCGGCTTCTCCGGACCTTTTTCAGGGAGCGCACGCGCGGCTTCCACGATTCCTTCCTGCGGAGCCGAAAAAACTTCCGCTTCCATAAAACTGTGTTCCAGCGCATTGCGAAAAACTTTAAAAAAAAGTATGCTGAAAGTTTGGAAAAGCGGAAAAAGGGGCTACTTTTGCACCCGCAATCAAGCAACGTTCCTACCGAGTACTGAAACAGAAGGCCTGAAAAAAAATCCGAAAAAGATTTGCAGGAAACGGAAAAGGGTCATATCTTTGCCGTCCGCAAAACACCGATCGGAAGGGGCCGGAAGGGCCGGAGAAAAAAAGATTCAAAATTTTTTTCAAAAGTCTTGCAGGTTCGGAAAATAATCGTACTTTTGCACCCGCTTCGAGAGAGGCGAAAGAATAGAAGAACACGTTCATAGACATATTGGATTGACAGCAGTTTCGGCAGCGATGCCGGAGCTAAAAAAGAGAGAGCGGCGCGGTCTTTAGATAAGACCCGCAACAAAGCTGAGATTCGTCGAAATTATTAAAATATACGATGAAGAGTTTGATCCTGGCTCAGGATGAACGCTAGCGGCAGGCCTAACACATGCAAGTCGAGGGGTAGATGTCTTCGGATATCGAGACCGGCGCACGGGTGCGTAACGCGTATGCAACCTGCCTTCCACAAAGGGATAGCCCAGAGAAATTTGGATTAATACCTTATAGTATATCGACCCGGCATCGGGATGGTATTAAAGATTTATCGGTGGAAGATGGGCATGCGTCCCATTAGCTTGTTGGTAAGGTAACGGCTTACCAAGGCAATGATGGGTAGGGGTCCTGAGAGGGAGATCCCCCACACTGGTACTGAGACACGGACCAGACTCCTACGGGAGGCAGCAGTGAGGAATATTGGACAATGGGCGCAAGCCTGATCCAGCCATGCCGCGTGCAGGATGACGGTCCTATGGATTGTAAACTGCTTTTATACGGGAAGAAACCCTGGCTCGTGAGCCAGACTGACGGTACCGTAGGAATAAGGATCGGCTAACTCCGTGCCAGCAGCCGCGGTAATACGGAGGATCCAAGCGTTATCCGGAATCATTGGGTTTAAAGGGTCCGTAGGCGGCCCCGTAAGTCAGTGGTGAAATCTCCCGGCTCAACCGGGAAATTGCCATTGATACTGCAGGGCTTGAATTATTGGGAAGTAACTAGAATATGTAGTGTAGCGGTGAAATGCTTAGATATTACATGGAATACCGATTGCGAAGGCAGGTTACTATCAATACATTGACGCTGATGGACGAAAGCGTGGGTAGCGAACAGGATTAGATACCCTGGTAGTCCACGCCGTAAACGATGGATACTAGCTGTTCGGGGCAACCTGAGTGGCTAAGCGAAAGTGATAAGTATCCCACCTGGGGAGTACGTTCGCAAGAATGAAACTCAAAGGAATTGACGGGGGCCCGCACAAGCGGTGGAGCATGTGGTTTAATTCGATGATACGCGAGGAACCTTACCAGGGCTTAAATGTGGCCTGACAGGACCGGAAACGGTTTTTCCTTCGGGCAGGTCACAAGGTGCTGCATGGTTGTCGTCAGCTCGTGCCGTGAGGTGTCAGGTTAAGTCCTATAACGAGCGCAACCCCTGTCGTTAGTTGCCAGCGAGTCATGTCGGGAACTCTAACGAGACTGCCAGTGCAAACTGAGAGGAAGGTGGGGATGACGTCAAATCATCACGGCCCTTACGCCCTGGGCTACACACGTGCTACAATGGACGGTACAGAGAGCAGCCACTGGGCGACCAGGAGCGAATCTACAAAACCGTTCACAGTTCGGATCGGAGTCTGCAACTCGACTCCGTGAAGCTGGAATCGCTAGTAATCGGATATCAGCCATGATCCGGTGAATACGTTCCCGGGCCTTGTACACACCGCCCGTCAAGCCATGGAAGCTGGGGGTGCCTGAAGTCGGTGACCGCAAGGAGCTGCCTAGGGTAAAACCGGTAACTGGGGCTAAGTCGTAACAAGGTAGCCGTACCGGAAGGTGCGGCTGGAACACCTCCTTTCTAGAGAAAGACGCAAATCTCGCTGCGGGGGCCATCATGGTCCGCCTGCTCTCGCTGTTGGTTCAAAAATATTAAAGAAAAGCAATAAAACAGAGTCTCGTAGCTCAGCTGGTTAGAGTACTACACTGATAATGTAGGGGTCGGCAGTTCGAGTCTGCCCGGGACTACTTTTTTAAGGCTTTGATAGGAAATTTTAGAAGTATGAGTACGAATTACGCATTAATTCAAGATTCAACATTCATAATTTAAGATTAGAGATGGGGGATTAGCTCAGCTGGCTAGAGCGCCTGCCTTGCACGCAGGAGGTCATCGGTTCGACTCCGATATTCTCCACTTTTCCGGAAGGAAAAAAGTTCATTGACATATTGGGATAAGAAAACATTTAAAAAGTAGAAAGCATTCTTCTGATTTATCAGAAGAGAAAGCGCAATAAGCAAAATAAGGGCGCATGGGGGATGCCTAGGCTCTCAGAGGCGAAGAAGGACGTGATAAGCTGCGAAAAGCTGCGGGGACGGGCACACACCGATCGATCCGCAGGTATCCGAATGGGGCAACCCACTATGCTGAAGGCATAGTACTCCGATAGGAGGGCGAACCCGCTGAACTGAAACATCTAAGTAGGCGGAGGAGAAGAAAACAAAAGTGATTCCGTAAGTAGTGGCGAGCGAACGCGGATTAGCCCAAACCAGGCATGTTACGGCATACCTGGGGTTGTAGGACCGCGACATTTTATGCAAGAAGAACCGGAAGCGACTGGAAAGTCGCGCCATAGAGGGTGACAGCCCCGTACGGGCAATGATTGTAATAGATAGCGGTATCCTGAGTAGGGCGGGGCACGTGAAACCCTGTCTGAATCCGGCGGGACCATCCGCCAAGGCTAAATACTCCTGAGAGACCGATAGTGAACCAGTACCGTGAGGGAAAGGTGAAAAGAACCGTGAATAACGGAGTGAAACAGATCCTGAAACCATGCGCCTACAAGCGGTCGGAGCCCTTTAGTGGGGTGACGGCGTGCCTTTTGCATAATGAGCCTACGAGTTAACGTTGCCGGCAAGGATAAGTGGTTCAGCCACGGATCCGTAGCGAAAGCGAGTCTGAATAGGGCGCCATAGTCGGCAGTGTTAGACGCGAAACCGTGTGATCTACCCATGGGCAGGATGAAGCTGTGGTAACACACAGTGGAGGTCCGAACCGGTTGTCGTTGAAAAGACTTCGGATGACCTGTGGGTAGGGGTGAAAGGCCAATCAAACTCGGAAATAGCTCGTACTCCCCGAAATGCATTTAGGTGCAGCGTTATGCGTAAAGTTATACAGAGGTAGAGCTACTGATTGGATGCGGGGGCTTCACCGCCTACCAATTCCTGACAAACTCCGAATGCTGTATAATGTTTCATAACAGTGAGGGCTTGGGTGCTAAGGTCCAAGTCCGAGAGGGAAAGAACCCAGACCATCAGCTAAGGTCCCCAAATATATGCTAAGTTGAAAGAACGAGGTTTGTCTGCCCAGACAGCTAGGATGTTGGCTTGGAAGCAGCCATTCATTTAAAGAGTGCGTAACAGCTCACTAGTCGAGCGGACGAGCATGGATAATAATCGGGCATAAGCATATTACCGAAGCTATGGATTTGCAATTTATTGCAAGTGGTAGGGGAGCATTCTGGCTGGGGCGAAGGTGTATCGTAAGGTATGCTGGACCGGCCAGAAAAGAAAATGTAGGCATAAGTAACGATAATGCGGGCGAGAAACCCGCACACCGAAAGACTAAGGTTTCCTCAGCTATGCTAATCAGCTGAGGGTTAGTCGGGTCCTAAGGCGAACCCGAAAGGGACAGTCGATGGCCAACGGGTTAATATTCCCGTACTTCTTATAATTGTGATGGGGCGACGGAGTGATGAAAGCACCGCGAACTGACGGAATAGTTCGTTGAAGCACCTAGCTATATTTCCTATAGGCAAATCCGTAGGGAATGGCGAAATGCGATAGTACGCGGAGTCTTCGGACAAAGCGATAGTGTGCCTAAGGGCTTCCAAGAAAAACCTCTAAACTTAGATTATAAGAACCCGTACCGTAAACCGACACAGGTAGTCGAGGAGAGAATCCTAAGGTGCTCGAGAGATTCATGGCTAAGGAATTAGGCAAAATAGACCTGTAACTTCGGGAGAAAGGTCGCCAGCGCAAGCTGGCCGCAGTGAAGAGGTCCAGGCGACTGTTTATCAAAAACACAGGGCTCTGCAAAATCGTAAGATGAAGTATAGGGCCTGACACCTGCCCGGTGCTGGAAGGTTAAGAGGAGATGTTATCTTCGGAGAAGCATTGAATTGAAGCCCCAGTAAACGGCGGCCGTAACTATAACGGTCCTAAGGTAGCGAAATTCCTTGTCGGGTAAGTTCCGACCTGCACGAATGGTGTAACGATCTGGACACTGTCTCAGCCATGAGCTCGGTGAAATTGTAGTATCGGTGAAGATGCCGATTACCCGCAGTGGGACGAAAAGACCCTGTGCACCTTTACTATAGCTTAGTATTGACTTTGGACAAGTGATGTGTAGGATAGGTGGGAGACTTCGATCCTGCGTCGCCAGGCGTAGGTTAGTCATTGTTGAAATACCACCCTTTGCTTGTCTGAAGCCTAACCCCGCGCTGCGGGGGACATTGCTTGGTGGGTAGTTTGACTGGGGTGGTCGCCTCCAAAAGAGTAACGGAGGCTTCTAAAGGTTCCCTCAGCACGCTTGGTAACCGTGCGCAGAGTGCAATGGCATAAGGGAGCTTGACTGAGAGACATACAGGTCGATCAGGTACGAAAGTAGAGCATAGTGATCCGGTGGTTCCGCATGGAAGGGCCATCGCTCAAAGGATAAAAGGTACGCCGGGGATAACAGGCTGATCTCCCCCAAGAGCTCATATCGACGGGGGGGTTTGGCACCTCGATGTCGGCTCGTCACATCCTGGGGCTGGAGAAGGTCCCAAGGGTTGGGCTGTTCGCCCATTAAAGTGGCACGCGAGCTGGGTTCAGAACGTCGTGAGACAGTTCGGTCTCTATCTACTGCGGGCGCAAGAAATTTGAGTGGATCTGATTCTAGTACGAGAGGACCGAATTGGACCGACCGCTGGTGTATCTGTTGTCCCGCCAGGGGCATCGCAGAGTAGCTACGTCGGGAAGGGATAAGCGCTGAAAGCATATAAGCGCGAAACCCACCACAAGATGAGATTTCTTTTAAGGGTCGTGGGAGATGACCACGTCGATAGGCTGCAGGTGTAAAGGCAGTAATGTCATAGCCGAGCAGTACTAATAACCCGTAAGCTTATGCGCGATTTTCCTGCCCTCCGGGGCAGGAAGAAACTTTCTTATAAAACTTAAAAATGTATTTTATCCCAGTATGCCAAGATATTGCCATGGTATCCGTAAAAAGAGGCCATGGACATGCCGCCCGACGGCAAGAATGATCCAAGGTGGTTATTGCGGCGGGGCTCACCTCTTCCCATCCCGAACAGAGAAGTTAAGCCCGCCTGCGCAGATGGTACTGCAATCCTGTGGGAGAGTATGTCGCCGCCTTCCTTTGAAAGAGTCCTTACGATATGTAAGGACTCTTTTTTTTGCATATATGCAAGGCATCTTACTCAAAATAGCGTTCTTTGCAACATGCATAAACCAAAACTTTTAATAATAGGGCTCGTCTTTCCTGAGCCAAATTCTTCGGCAGCCGGCGGTAGGATATTGCAATTAATCCAATTGTTTAAAGAGATTGGATGTGAAATTACCTTTGTTAGCCCAGCTCAGTATAGTAAATATCAATTTGATTTAACTTCAATAGGTGTTAACGAGCAAATTGTCAGCTTAAATGATGAAAGCTTTGATGATTTTATCAAAGATTTGAATCCAAAAATTGTATTATTTGATCGTTTTGTAATTGAAGAACAATTTGGCTGGAGGGTTGCGAGTTGTTGCCCAGATGCTCTAAAAATTCTAGATACAGAAGATTTGCACTGTTTGCGTTTAGCTCGACAAAATGCTTTTAAAGAAAAAAGAGAATTCGTTACTACTGATTTGTTTAGCGATACTGCAAAAAGAGAGATTGCAAGCATTTTGCGATCAGACATTTCCTTGATCATTTCTGAATTTGAAATGAACCTCTTGATTGAAGAATTCAAGGTAGATCCTTCCTTGTTGTTTTATCTCCCTATTTTTGCTACACCAGTTTTGGATTTTCCTCCTTATGAAGAAAGAAGAGATTTTATGTTTATCGGCAACTTTCTACATGAACCCAATTGGAATGCTGTCCGTTATTTAAGAGAAATCCTTTGGCCTATAATCCATGCACAACTGCCAGATGCTAATTTGTATATTTATGGTGCCTATCCTTCGGCTAAAGCTTTGCAATTGCATAATCCGAAATTAAATTTTCATATTATGGGTAGGGTTGAAGAAGCTAGAGTAGTTATTGAAAAGGCAAAAGTGATGTTAGCACCATTACGATTTGGTGCTGGAATAAAAGGAAAGCTTCTAGAAGCTATGCAATATGGGACGCCAAGCGTTACTACAACAATAGGTGCGGAAGGAATGCATCTTAATTTGGCTTGGAACGGTTTTATCGCCGATAATCCAGAAGATTTTGCAAATCGAGCTATACAGCTCTATCAAGAAAAAATCACTTGGGAAAAGGCTCAAAAAGGGGGTGTAGTCATTTTGAAAAATAAATTTTCTAAGGATTTATATGCAAAAGGTTTTATAGAAATGATGGAGAAACTTCGAAACAATCTACAACACCATCGAAATAAAAATTTCATTGGACAAATTCTACAACATCATATGCTAAAAAGTACTGAATACATGTCGCGGTGGATTGAAGCTAAAAATAAATTGCAATAAAAAACCCGTCATAAACGTAAGACGGGTTTTTTGTTTATAGAGAAATTAGCTTATGCTAACATCGTAACTGGATTTTCTAAGTATTGTCTTAGCGTCTGTAAGAATTGTGCTCCAGTAGCTCCGTCAACGGTTCTGTGATCGCAAGCTAGCGTTACTTTCATAGTATTGCCGACTACAATCTCGCCGTTTCTGACAACTGGTTTTTCAACAATTGCTCCAACAGAAAGAATCGCAGAGTTTGGCTGGTTGATAATTGAAGTGAATTCAGTAATACCAAACATACCTAAATTTGAAACGGTAAAAGTACTTCCTTCCATTTCGGCTGGCTGTAGTTTTTTGTTTTTGGCTCTTCCGGCAACATCTTTTACATTTGCTCCGATTTGAGACAAGCTCAATTGGTCAGCAAATTTTAACACAGGAACAACCAAACCGTCTTCAACAGCAACAGCAACTCCAATGTGTACGTGATGGTGGATTACCGTCACATCCTCTTTCCATTGGGAGTTTACTTTTGGATGCTTCTTCAAGGCCATTGCACAAGCTTTGATTACCATATCATTAAATGAAACTTTCGTGTCTGGTAATGAATTGATTGTATTTCTAGAAGCTATGGCACTATCCATTGCAACTTCGATTGTCAAATAATAATGTGGTGCCGTAAATTTAGACTCTGATAAACGCTTAGCGATAACTTTGCGCATCTGTGAGTTTTTGATTTCTTCTGAATAGGTTTCGCCAGCTGGAACAAAAGGTTTTACAGCAGGAGCAGCGGCTGTTTCTGATTTAGCAGCTGTTTCTTGTGGAGCTGTTGCTTGAGAAGTTGCAGCAGGCTTGAAGTTTTCGATATCGCTTTTTACGATACGACCGTTTTCTCCTGTTCCTTTAACTTGTGAAATTGAAATGCCTTTCTCTTCGGCAATTTTTTTAGCCAAAGGAGAAATGAAGATTCTTTTTCCGTCTGAAACAGTTTCTACAGTTTCTTCTTTTGATTCGGCTGTTTCTGCTTTAGGTTCTTCCGTTTTTTCTTCTTTTGATGGAGCAGGAGCTGCACCGCCTTTTCTGAAGTTTTCTGCGATACCAGTAATGTCAGTTCCTTCTGGACCGATGATAGCTAAAACGCTGTCAACAGGAGCTGTTTCGCCTTCTTTGATTCCGATAGACAATAAAGTTCCAGAATTGAAAGATTCGAATTCCATTGTTGCTTTGTCAGTTTCGATTTCAGCAAGAATGTCGCCTTCGTTAATTTTGTCTCCAACTTTTTTCAACCAGGTCGCTACCGTTCCATCGGTCATCGTGTCGCTTAGACGCGGCATGGTTACAACTACAACACCTTTTGGTAAAGCTGTCGTTGTGCTTTCTGCTTTTGGAGCTTCTTTTGTTTCTTCATTTTTTTCTTTTGGAGCTTCTTCTGATTTGGTTTCTGCTTTAGGAGCTTCTTCTTTTTTGTCTGAAGAACTTCCGCCAGCTAATAAATCTGAAATATCTTCGCCTTCTTTTCCGATAATTGCCAGAAGCGAGTCAACTGGAGCAGATTCTCCTTCTTGGATCCCGATGTGCAATAAGGTACCTGAATTGAAAGATTCAAATTCCATTGTTGCTTTGTCAGTTTCGATTTCAGCAAGGATATCGCCTTCGTTAATTTTGTCTCCAACTTTTTTCAACCATGTGGCTACAGTTCCTTCTGTCATCGTGTCGCTTAAGCGAGGCATTGTGATTTTTGTTGCCATAATGATTAAAGTTTATGAGGTAAAAAAGGATAGTTTTCTTGTTCGTAAACAACATCGTAGAGTTGTTGTACTTCTGGGAATGGTGATTCTTCTGCAAATTGAGCGCATTCTTCTACCAAGTCTTTAACTCTTTCGTCAATTGCTTCAATTTCTGCTTCGGTAGCATACTTGTTTTCTTTGATCACATCTAGAACTTGAGTGATTGGGTCGATTTTTCTGTATTCTTCCACTTCTTCTTTAGTTCTGTATAATTGTGCATCAGACATTGAGTGTCCTCTGTAACGGTACGTTTTCATTTCTAAGAATGTCGGTCCGTCACCGCGACGTGCTCTGTCGATTGCTTCGTGCATTGCTTCTGCAACTTTAACAGGGTTCATTCCGTCAACCGGTCCGCATGGCATTTCATACCCTAAACCAAGTTTCCAGATATCTGTATGGTTTGCTGTTCTTTCTACAGAAGTTCCCATCGCATAGCCATTGTTTTCTACAATGAATACAACAGGAAGTTTCCAAAGCATGGCCATATTGAAAGCTTCATGCAAAGAACCTTGACGTGCTGCTCCATCACCAAAATAGGTTAATGTAACCCCGCCTGTATTAAAATATTTATCAGCGAAAGCGATACCAGCACCCACTGGAATTTGAGCTCCAACGATACCATGGCCTCCGTAGAATCCTTTTTCTTTTGAGAATATGTGCATAGAACCGCCCATCCCTTTTGATGTTCCGGTAACTTTGCCCAGCAATTCTGCCATAACGGCTTTAGGGTCAACGCCCATTCCGATTGGCTGAACGTGGTTTCTGTAGGCAGTAATCATCTTGTCTTTGGATAAATCCATTGCGTGCAAAGCGCCTGCCAAGACAGCTTCCTGACCATTATATAAGTGAAGAAATCCTCTTACTTTTTGCTGAATGTATAAAGCGGCTAATTTGTCTTCAAACTTTCTCCAAAGCAGCATGTCTTCATACCACTTCAAATAAACTTCTTTTGTAACTTCTTTCATTGTTTGTTTTTTGCTAAACGTTATTGTGCCAGTAAATTGCTAAAAATAATAAGACGCAAAATAGTTTCCTCACACAAATTTGCGAAAGGCAAAAATAAGACATTCCAACTTAGAAGTAAAACTTAAAAGGTAAATTTTAGGTTTTTTTATAAGAAGTTTTTATCAAACATAAATGGAAGCAGGTTTTTGAGAGAGTCTGATTTGTAAACGGCTCCCGTTTCTCCCATAAAATAAATTTCAATCGGATAATCCTGCTTGAATTCGTATTCGGATATGGATTGGCGGCAGGCTCCGCAGGGCGGAATAGGGGAAGTGACCGGCTTTTCATCGGATGTAGCGGAAATCGCGATTTTCAAGATTTTAGCATCTGGATAAATAGCTCCTGCCTGGAATATGGCAACTCTTTCGGCACAAAGTCCAGACGGATAGGCAGCGCTTTCCTGATTGGATCCCAAAACAACTTTACCATTATCTAAAAAGATGGCGGCTCCGACTCTGAATTTTGAATAAGGCGCATAGGCTCTTTTTCGTATTTCAATGGCCTGATACATCAAATTTTGCACGTCTTCTGGCAATTCCTCTTTGTTGTCAAATACTGAGAAAATGGTCGTAATGTTGATTTGTTTCATAAATGTTTTGAGGAAAAAAAATCCAAATTACTAATGAAAGCAATTTGGATTTTTTAGACTTTAAATTATATACTAATATTCATCATATTGATCTCCAAAGGCAAAGCTAAGAGAAAAACGCAATGTGTTTTCTAATGGGTTTCTGACTTTTGAAGCAGAGAATAGGTACGATACGTCTAATTTTACGATATTGTATTTAAATCCAGCTCCAAGCGAAATGAACTTTCTGGCTCCTTTTTCTTTGCTTTCGTTAAAGTAACCTGCTCTTACAGCAAATGAATCTTGGTACCAATATTCAGCTCCTAAAGCCCATGTAACTTCTTTTAATTCTTCTTTTATTCCGTCAGGCGCATCTCCAAATGATTTGAAGATTCCTTCTGTCCATCCGATGGAACGATAATCTCTATTGTTTTGTGCTCTTTCCTCATCGGTGATATCGCCGTCACCATTTAAATCTGGATTTTGCGGAGTCGGAACCAATAGCTTGTTTATTTCTGCATTTAAAGAAACTTTGTTGTATTCGTCAAAGATAAAGTCGAATCCTCCTCCAAGTTTCAAGTTTGATGGAAGGAAGTTTGAGCCTTCATCTGAATCGTCTAAGTCATAATTGATTTTTGGACCTAAATTTTGGAAATTGAAACCACCTCTCCATCTTCCGTTAAAATCTTCGTAGGCTACTTCTTCAGATTGATAGTAACCAGAAATGTCGACTGCAAATGAGCTTGCTGCTGAAGCATCATTGCTCAATTGCGCCAATCTCAGGTTGGAACGAATGTATCTTCCGGCAACCGACATAGAGAATCTTTCACTTAATTTCAAAGAATAAGATAAGTCTACGGCAAATTCGCTAGGATTTACTTCCACCGCTGGATCGTCTGGGTTGTCGTTTCTGAATTCGATAACTCCAAGGCTGAAGTAACGCAAGCTTCCGGCAAAAGCACTTCTTTCGCTGATTCGGTTAAAATAAGTCAACTGGCTTAAAGAAATATCATTTACAAGTTCTGGAAGATAAGGTGTATAACTTACAGAAAAGCCTTGTTTGTCTAACGAAAAGGCATATTTTGCAGGGTTCCATTGCTGTGAATAAGCATCTGGAGACGAAGCAACACCGATGTCGCCCATACCAGCAGATCTTGCATCACCAGCAATAAGAAGAAAAGGCACTCCTGTTGTAATCACTCGGCTTTCTTCTTGAGCATTGGCTATGCTGAATCCTAATATGCAAATAATAAATAATGCGGTTTTTTTCATTCTGAGATTGGTATTAATTGAATTGAACAAATATAGTATTTTATTAAAGTATAACAAGTTTTTCGTATTTTTCTGTTTTTTTGTTAGTCAGGGTCGATTTGACCGTCAGCTTATAGACATACACTCCTTTGCCTATCTTGTCGCCAAAATCATCTTTTCCGTCCCAAGAAATCTCTCTAGATAAGAAGCCTTCTGTCGTTACTATCTGATTGATTGTCTTTACGATCTTTCCAGTAATGGTAATGACTTGTACCTGTACTTCTAGCGGCTCATACGGGCGGTTATGGGTGAACCAAAACTGCGTGTAGCTCACAAACGGATTAGGATAGTTCAGTACATTTTTTAAGGTCACGGTTTCATCTCCAACCACAATAAATTGTATTTCTGCTGTCACCGGATTGTTGTACACATCCCAAGCCTTGAAGGTAATTGTGTGCAATCCAACTGCTAAATTTCGGAAAGGGAAGCGTACTTTTCCTTTCGTATGATTGTCTAATTCGGTTTCGTAATAGTCATTAAGTATGTACGGATTGTTCTCGTCTCCGTCTAAAATTGCGACAATATCATGACCGATTCCGCTGGCGGTGTTGATTCCGTTTTCATCTTCCAAGAAAGCCAAAAATATAGGTGACTCGTTGGTAATGCCTCCCGAAATAAACGTCTCGTCATTCATGTACAATCGCACTCTCGGGCCTATGTTGTCGGCAACAGCATTCGGATTGATTCCTCCAATTTTTATATCAGTATTGTATCCTGTCTGGTCTTCGAGGACTTGGTTCTTTTTCGCGTAAAAGCTGATTCTTCCGTTTCCGACAGGTATAGAAATGTCTCTTGGCACTACAAAATTAAATTCAAACTGTCCGTTGGTAACCGATGCGTTGCCGCGGAAAACAGTTTCTCCTAATAACACAAAATCCATCAGGATTAGGTTGCCCGTCCCATCGGTTATGCCATCGTTTCCTAAAGTGGTTCGCTGTACGTTTTTATCGAATATATTTACGGATAAATTGCCGTTGTAGTTTGGAAGTATAGCGTTTCCGTCTACGTTTCTTACTTCACCCGATAATTTTACCGGACTCAAAGCATTAAAAACAAAAGTAGAAGAAGCTACTGGCTGGTCGTTTATTTTGGTCAAGACTATCGTAGGCTTCGGGATGGCTAATCTTAGCGCAGGGTCGCCGACATATGAAACCATCAAGGCCGTGCCGTTGTAATTGTTTTTTGCAACCCTTAGTGCTTCTGATATTGGAACATTGCTCGTGGTACCATAGCCGTATAATTCACTAGAAAAAGCTTCATTGATATCTTGTCCGGTTGTCACGCTTATCTGTCTCGTGGTCGTTACCATTGATATGGCGCCGCCTTTCGGATTCCAATACGTATATTCTCCGGCCGTTGGTCTAAAAGGATTATCAAATCTTGTGAATTCACAAGTCACAGTCACAAACAGCGGATACTTATAACGGTTGTTTAAGTTCTGAGCGTCGGCTTTTTCAAAGATCCTTTCCTTTGCCAGTCCGTCTTCACCGCCATGTCCGAAATAATTAAAGACCAAAGCGCCTTGGTTGATCGCATCCACAAAATCCTTTCTGGCTTTTGGATAACGGAAACCTCCTGCCGAAGCTTCTTGTACATAAGAATCGGTGTGTATTTTTTCTACGTTCACAAATGGTTTCTGTGCTGCAATCTGGTTCCCTAAAGCATCAATTCCGGTTTGGATTGAATTTTCCCAAGCCACATCTACGTCGTCAGAAACCAATACAAAGTTGTTTCTCCATTTTCCGTACGATTCGATAGCGTGGTACTCAATAACCTTGGTGACCATTTCTTCTGCTTGTCTTGCATCCGAAACGAGCATTCTTCCAACAGCAAGTTCCATGTCTTGAACAGAACCGCTCAAGGTCATTGTTCCTTCGTTGTCGTCTAGCATGGTAAAATAATCGTCAGACATATAAGAGCCGCCTAGCGAAAAACTGTTCAGGGCTTGAAATACGGGCACGATGTTCGTGTTATTCGAAATCCTGTTTTTGTAATCGAAAGAAGCATCTCCAAACAAATTCAGGTATTTGATTCGCTTGGTAGGAATCGATCCGTTGTTATAGATGTATTTTACAAAATTTCTGATTGCTCCGATATCTTGCTTTCCAGAAGAAAACTCTTCGTAGATATTTTCAAGATTGACAACTTTTACGTTCAATTGCGAATGTGTCCTGTGGAAATTTGCCAATCGTTCTGCTTGTGAATTCAGAAATGCAGGAGTCACGATTAAGTAATCGACGTCTTGAAATGCGCCTTGAGAATTTTTAAGGATAGTTCCTTTCAGGTTCTGATTTGCTACGCGGGTTTTGGATTCCTTTAATGGCGAGTAATAATCAGAGGCATCAATGGCAATGTATTTTCGGTCTTCGCCCAAATATGCTTTAAAAGCAAATGTGGCCGCTCCGTTATTTTCTACTTTTCTTACATTGTAAATGTCAGTAATGTCCCATGCCTGCGTTATGCCTGCCGCGTTCGAAAGCTGGTATTGAATTACTCCCGTGTTGACATCGGCATCATTATATTGGAATCGGAATTGTTTTCCATAACCTTGCAGGTTTCTTTTGGCTTCTACTATAATATAGTCCAGATAAGCATCGGCGCTAGGAACGCCTCCATTGTTATAGCTTAATTTTACTGCAACATTTTCTGCCGCAGGGAAATTCCCTGTAAGGCTTCGTTCAAAAGCTACATCGCCATCAGTACTTGTAGGAGGGAAATTCATCGCGCCTATGTTTTGGCTGTTAGCAGTAACGCTCATAGTCGTTGCCGAAAAAGCAGCTGCGGCTGTGTTAACGGTAAGTTTTATCTGGGTTCCTGAAGCAATATTAGGAAACTTGAAGTCAAAAGTCTGTTCGTTTTCGATATTAAACCGTTCTCCAAACCATTTTCTTCCCAAGCGACCTATGTTTGTCTTGTCTTGCTCGTGATATTGGTAATCGTCAAAAGTAGTAGCGTTAAGTGTTGGATTGTCGTTAATAACGTCCATATTTCCGATTCTTTTTCCCGGTCCACCTTGCGCTGTTACATAATAATACGACCGGTCTGCATACAAATTGTTGTGTGTCTGGCTTTCGCTGTTCCAGTTGTCAAGTCCTTCGGCATAAAAAAGAATGTAATCTTGGTTGTCAAGAGAGCCGTCGTTTTCTCCTATAATAGTAATGGCGTTTTCGGCTAAATCTTCGGGATAAAAAGTTCCGTTGAGCAGCGGCAGCATTCGGCCTCCGTTGCCATAAATTTTTATGTTTCGGGCATCCACGCCATTCAGGTTCATGCCTAAACTCTGCAAGAAACTCCTTGATATTTTATATACTCCAGATTTTAGTACGTAAAATCGATACCAGTCACCCGAACTCAAGACAGAATTTGAAATAGACGCAGAACTCTGGGTAGAATAACGGCTCGGCCTGTTGGCGGTTGTCGTAAATGAATAGGTGAACGATTTTACTCTTTGAAAACCTGCGCCCGATTTAATGATAGGCGACAAGGCAAGCACCGCTCTTTGAGAAGCAGCGTTGTTCATATTCGTGATAGTCGCTCCTATAGTAGAAGGAATCGATGCTGTTCTTAAATCGCCCAGCTGTTCGCGACTAATCGTTTCGTAAACAATATTGGTAATCTGCAGGCTGCTTTCATCGGCAAAACCTGATACAGGAATTTTAATATTGAAAAAAATAGCTTTCTTGTCATAATCATACTGAAAGCTGGACGATTTAAAGATAGGTGCTTTTATCTGGATCTGCTCCGAATAAATACCTGAGTTGTCAATCCATTCAATGGAAATATTGTCTCTCTGCTGGGCAAAAGAAACATAAGAACACATAAGCAATAAGAGGAAGGTAATCTTTTTCATTAACTTGAATAACGCTGACTGCGCTTAATTATTACGAAAAGTAAAAATAATTTTTTTAACTTAATATTAAGTACAATAAACCCATTAAATTTGCGTTCTTAAAAAAGGCTTTTAACAAAAAATTAGTTTTTTATTAATATTTGAAAATTGTTGTTGCAGTTTAATGGTTAATTATTATATTGCGGCTCGAAATTTATTACCTACTGAAAGTATGAAAGTAAACAAAATTATGGCTTTGAAGCTGATGCTGTCCTTAGCATTGGTTATGGGTTTTACTAGTTGTAGTAAAAAATCCAGTTCAAAAAACGCATCTTCTGCCACGGGTTGGAAAATCAATGACAAGAAAGGCGGGTTCCAATACAACTCTAAATTCAAGAAGCAAGAGACTGCACCTGGATTGGTTTTGGTTGAAGGAGGAACGTTCACTATGGGTAAGGTTCAAGACGATGTGATGCACGATTGGAATAATACTCCTAACCAGCAGCACGTTCAGTCTTTCTATATGGATGAGACTGAAGTTACCAATCTTATGTATATGGAATATCTTGACTGGTTAAAAAGAGTTTTTGATCCAGAAGATGAAAATTATAAAAATATCTACGAAGGTGCGCTTCCTGATACATTAGTTTGGAGAAATAGATTAGGTTATAACGAAACAATGACCAATAACTATTTGAGGCATCCTGCTTATGCAAACTATCCTGTAGTTGGTGTAAACTGGATCCAAGCTGTTGAATTCAGCAAATGGAGAACAGACCGTGTGAACGAAAATGTTCTTGAAAGAGAAGGCTACCTTAAAAGAGATGCTAAAGTTACAGATGCTAAAGGTGACAACACTTTCAGTACTGAGACTTACTTGAATACGCCGACGAAAACGTACGGTGGTAACGAAGAAATCGTCTTGAAAGGAAGAAGAGGAAAATCTAAAGACAGTGTTAACCTATATGCTCAAAGAACTTCTGGTATCATACTTCCAGAATACAGACTTCCAACTGAAGCTGAGTGGGAATATGCTGCTGCTGCTGATGTAGGAAACAGAGAATACAACCTTTACAGAGGTCAAAAGAAATATCCTTGGAAAGGAAACTACACTCGTTCTGGAAAAAGACAAGTTAGAGGTGACCAATTGGCTAACTTCAAACAAGGTAAAGGAGATTACGGCGGAATTGCAGGATGGTCTGATGACGGTGCTGATATCACGAACGTAGTTAAATATTACCCACCAAACGATTTTGGATTGTATGACATGGCAGGTAACGTTGCAGAATGGGTTGCCGACGTTTACAGACCGATTGTTGATGATGAAGCAAATGACTTCAACTACTACAGAGGTAACGTTTACATGAAAAACAAAATCGGTGAAGACGGAAAAGCTGAAATCGTTACGGGAGAAAATATTGCTTATGATACGCTGGCAAACGGTAAGATCATCGCAAGAAACTTCCCTGGACAAATTGCTCAAGTTCCAGTTGATGAGAAAGAAACTTACTTGAGACAAAATTTCGACAAGTCTGATAACAGAAACTATAGAGATGGTGACAAGCAGTCAACTAGATATTATGACTTCGGAAGTTCTGAAGACGGTGAGAAAGTAGATGATTCTAAAAGAATGTACGATTCTCCAAAACATAATGTGACTACTGATAGTTTAGGAAATATGGTTCGTAAATATGACCATTCATCAAAAAGAACAACTTTGGTAGATGATAACGTTAGAGTTTACAAAGGTGGTTCTTGGAGAGACAGAGCCTATTGGTTAGACCCAGCTCAAAGAAGATATTTCCCTCAAGATATGGCTACTGATTACATCGGATTCAGATGTGCAATGTCTAGAGTAGGTCCTAAATCTGACAAAAAGAAAAAAGCAAGAAACTAATTTTCTATACTAAATTCTACAAAAGCCCTTTTATTAGGGCTTTTGTTTTTTTAAACCACTTGTAATGGAAATTAAAGACATACACGATTTATTTTTAAGATGCGCTTCCGTCTCGATCGATACTCGAAAGATTGAAGATAACTGCATGTTCTTTGCTATCAAAGGCGAGCGTTTTGATGCCAATACTTTTGCCGCAGAAGCCTTAGAAAAAGGAGCTTCGTTTGTTATTATTGATAACAAACAATATTTTATAGACGACAGGACGATTCTGGTTAACAATACTCTGGAAACATTGCAGGAAGTGGCCAAGTTCCATAGAGACTATCTAGGACTGCCGATTATTGGGTTGACAGGAAGTAACGGAAAAACAACCACTAAGGAGCTGATCAATGTGGTGCTTTCAAAAAGGTACACTACAAAAGCTACAATCGGAAACCTAAACAATCATATCGGCGTGCCGCTCACATTGCTTTCTTTTAATTCGGATACTGAAATCGGAATTGTAGAAATGGGAGCCAACCATCAAAAAGAAATAGAATTCTTGTGTAGCATTGCCCGTCCCGATTTTGGCTATATTACCAATTTCGGAAAAGCGCACTTAGAAGGCTTTGGAGGAGTAGAAGGCGTTATCAAAGGCAAAAGCGAGATGTACCAATTTCTTTCCGACAATAATAAATATGTCTTTGTAAACCTTGATGATACCATTCAAAGAGAAAAGACAGAAAAAAATCTCCGCATTACATTCAGCCATTCCGACAAAAATGCTTCTGTCTTGATTAACAAGATTACGGCGAATCCATTTGTTGCTGTTGAATTTGATGGAATAAAAGTGAAATCGCACCTAATTGGCCTGTATAATGCAAACAATATCAACGCTGCCATTACCATAGGCCGTTATTTCAAGATTTCTGATGACGAAATAAAAGAAGCCATCGAAAGCTATATTCCAGAAAATAACCGCTCGCAGATGCTGGTCAAGAATTCTAACGAAATCATTCTAGACGCCTATAACGCCAATCCGAGCAGTATGGAAGTAGCCATCAAGAACTTCTTGCAACTTGACAAACCAAACAAGGTCGCGATTTTGGGCGATATGTTTGAACTGGGCAAAGAGAGCTTGCACGAACACAAGCATATAGTAGCGTTGCTTAAGAATGAGAAGGAAGTTGCCGCCTATTTTATTGGTAAAGACTTTTATTCTAATAAGCTAGACAAAAAGAACCTGTTCTTTTTTGAGACATTCGATGAATTTTCTGAAGCCTTTAGAGAAGAAAAGATGGAAAATAAAACGATGCTGATTAAAGGATCGCGAGGCATGGCATTAGAAAGAACGCTAGAATTGTTATAGCCGAGACGGCAATTAGAGAGTCCCGAGAGATACTATATTTTAAAAACTGCCGTTATACTTTTAAAACTAAATAAAAAACTTATTTTTGTCTTGAAGCAATAAATGCTTTACGATTCAAATAACCAAAATTCGAACGATATTTATGATATTTTCAACCATTTTACTGCAGACTGATACCATTGCAAAAGCTTCTACCAATACAGTAATTGAGGGGATCGCAAAAAATGAAGAAATGAATCTATTTAGTTTCTTGATGAAAGGTGGAGCATTTCTTGTTCCGATCGTCATCCTTCTTTTTTATACCATCTATCTGATTTTCGAAAGATATCTTTCGATCAAGAAAGCAACGAAGCAAGATTCACACCTGATCAAAGATATCAGCATACAGTTGAATTCGGGAAACATCAACGCTGCGCTGTCTTTGGCCGAAAGATCAAACACAGCCTCTGGGAATGTCTTGAGAGAAGGAATCCTGACCATCGGGAGGCCGATTTCTGAAATTGAATCCAACATGGAAAGAGCTGCCAATATCGAAATTGGCGAAATGGAAAAAAGAATGGGACACTTGGGGCTTATTGCCGGTATTGCACCGACTTTAGGTTTCGTGGGTACGATTTCTGGAGTTATCAAGATTTTCTACAGCATTTCGCAGACCGAAGATATCAGTATCGGTAATATTTCTGGCGGTTTGTATGAAAAGATGATCAGTAGTGGTGCAGGACTTGTTGTAGGAATCATTGCCTATGCAGGCTACCACTTGTTCAATGGGGTGATTGATAATTTCTCCCTGAACGTCCAAAAGCAGATATTGGAATTTGTAAGTATAATCCAAAGACCTAACGATGGCTCTAAAACGAAATAGAAGATTTCACGCGGAAGTAGCTACTTCTTCCCTAAGTGACATTATGTTCTTTTTGCTGTTGTTCTTTTTGATCATATCAACACTGGCAAATCCGAACGTAATCAAGATGACGTTGCCTAAAACGCAGCAGAATGATAAAACGAACAAGCAACACATTACGCTGTCGGTTTCGGAAGAGAAACAGTATTATGTAGACAAGCAAAATGTTTCTTTCGAAGAATTGGAAGCGACGCTATTAAACAAAATGGGCGATGCCAAAGACCAGACCGTAATCGTGAGGATTCCGTATAATCTGCAAGTACAAGACTTGGTCGATTTGCTTCAGATTGGTGTCAAGAACAACTTAAAGTTTGTCATTGCTACAGATAAGAAATAAAAATACAAGAGATAAAAAAAACGCTTCGGGAAACCGGAGCGTTTTTTGTTGGGATTCCAACCCAATATTTTCAAGTAGCTAATCATTTAAACGTTATTTCCTAACTCTATTCTTATAATTTTTTACAAGAATGTAAACCGAAAATGCAAAAACGACTAAGTAAATAATACCTAATCCTATATTCTTAAACTTTAGATTTTCAAAATCGAATTCCTTATACAATGCCGATCCTACAATGATGGCTATAATACCAAAAATAAATGATGATGCTTGTTTGTTTTCCATATGCTCTAATGTTTCTTCGAAGTTAATGAAGGGTTTAATTTTTATTAATTTGTTTAATAATTTTTCTTAAACTATCTGAACTTTATATTCCTAAAAATAGTCTAGTCGGTTTACATCTTGATAAACTTTACCGTTACCTTTTTTTCTGAAAACGGAAAACTCATAAAATATAAACCTGTTTCATATGAAGAGACATCAATTTGAGAAGTATTTTTCACTTGCTCAATAACTTTACCAGTGGCATCACTAATAATAATGGTTTCAGGTATAGAATTATTTGTTGTTTCGATATACAGAGTATTTTTTACCGGATTTGGATAAACAGAAGCAAAGGGTTGTAATTTATTCGAAATGCCTAGACTACAATCTGCTTCATTGTTGACGTAACTTCCACTAAAACCAGCCGACCAAATTTCGGTATTTAGTAGGTAATTAGCATTTTTATTATCTACATAAACACAAGTCAGCATGGGATTCAAACCGATATGAGCATATTGTATGTTTTGGTTATTTCCATTTCTTAAGTCTAATGCGGCTAATTGATAATTATTATAAATGTCAAGTCGAGTTAGAGCAATATTAGATGATAAATCCAAATGTTGTAATTGTTGACTTGAATATAGAGTCATCTTTTCTAATAATTGGTTTTGCGATAAATCTAGGGTTGGCAAAGTAACGCGAGATAATGCTAGGCTCTTCAAGGTATGGTTTTGCGATAAATCTAAAGATGTATAACCTCCTCTAAGATACAGGTATGTTAAATGGGGTGAATTGGTAAGGTTGATTGCTCGCATTTGAAGTGCATCAACTGATAATGAATCTAATGCCGAATTTTGTTCGACATTTAGATGATTCAGCGATTCACTATTAATTCTGACCGATTTTAAATTAGGTGCGACAGAGGCATCAATTTCTAAAATAGAGTTTGATTTAACATATAAGTTTTCTAATAAGGGATGGTTCGAAAGAAAATCATCATTAGCAACTGGGCTATCTATAGATAAATCCGTTAGCAATGTATTAGATGCTAAGTTTAGTATGGTTAACGGTGCGTCGAATGTACGGATGTCTACTTTTTGCAATAATGTATTAGTGCTTAAATCTATAGATGTCACATTGCCATAAAGCCTAAAATCTGTTAACCCAACTAATGGTGAGACATCGAAATGGTATATAGTAGAGCCAAAAAAGCCGGCACCAAGTGTGAGTTTGGTCAATGCGGTATTATTTGAAAAATTTACATTATTTAGCGTATTGCTGTAGAGATCTAAAGTTGTTAATGCAGTATTGTTCGATAAATCCAGAGTATGTAATTCATATCCGCTAATATCTAAAGTTAAAGTTTTTAAAGCAATATTTTGTGACAAATTCAAGCTCTGTAAAGAATAGTTATAGATATGAAGTTCTGTTAACGAAACAAAATCCTCAATTCCAGTAACAGAACCTATAAAGTCTAGGGTTAATGATGTCACGCCGCTAATATTTGCAGTAGGCACATAATGATCTATTGGGCCAGAATCATAACCTAAGTAAATAAGTTTTTCTTCGAATGAACTGTTTGGTATATAGGTAAGCTGTGAGAACGAACTGGTCGAAATTAGCATAACTACAAACATGTAAATATTTTTC
Source organism: Flavobacterium sp. N2550 (assembly GCF_025947265.1). Taxonomy (NCBI): domain Bacteria; kingdom Pseudomonadati; phylum Bacteroidota; class Flavobacteriia; order Flavobacteriales; family Flavobacteriaceae; genus Flavobacterium; species Flavobacterium sp. N2550. The sequence goes on from NZ_CP110007.1 coordinate 1,469,177, forward strand.
ATAATAATTCTTTTATGATACATTAATTCTTTAATATTTTTCAAAATTCTTGTGAGTTGAGTTTAAAACAGATAGACTAATTTCTGTTAAAGATAGAGTTTTCGCAAATACAAGGGTCAGCCGCCCAACGGATTTTTCATCAGTTAAGCTATTCGTCCTTTTGCAGATAACTATGTTAATTCTATCTGTTTGCTCAATCCATATCGTATTGCCTCATCAAGCACGTCAATATTTATATCTTTCAGCGATTTGAATTTAATGCAATAGCCAGTTACAGTTGCCTTGCCTATTGTAGATCCAAAGTTGTTGGGTAAATAGGTTTTGTCTTCGAGTCCCATAATATAAACCGAAATGCCTATTATATTCGCGCTTATGCCGATTTGATAAAATTCTTTGAAAGAACCATCTTTATAACGCATCATAAACTGTCCGTAGCCGATATTCGGATTTGCAATCACTTTACCCGTAGCGTCTGTGCCGTCTAAAAACCATAATTTGCTATTAGGCAACAGTTGAAGCATTTGCTGATGCAACATTTGCATATCAGTACTTTTAGGTTCTTCTTGGCTGTCAATATAAGCTTTGATTTGTTTTTCTACGTCCATGGTATGGCAGTGTTATTTTTTGAATTTTGAATTTCTCCAAGACGCTAACATCTTCTCTCCTTTGGATGTGTCAATATACATGATGTTGACTGTCAATTCTTTTTTTTCAAACAGTCTACTAAACATTAAAAGAGTCATTACCATCTTATTTGGAAGCTCGATTTTTACCTTAAAAGTTTGAAATACAAAACCGTCAATCTTTTCTGTTGAGCTACTTCTCTCAATCTTTGCTTGAGGCATTTGGCTTTTAAACGTTTCAAATACAATATCGTTTATAGCTTTGCAGGATTCTAAATAATTCCCATCTGTAGCCTCGTCAAAGGGTTGGTAGTTAGCCTCAAAATAATTGAATTGATCGTTTTGGAAGACGAAAATTGTCTTAGCCTGATTAATAATTTCTTGCCCAATGGTCTTTTCGAGGGCATTAGTACCTTTATTTTGAACTTTCGACCACTCTTGTGTACTCACGCTCACAAAATCTTTGGGAATAACGATTGTCCATTTAAAATCTTTATTATAAATCGTATTGCTGTCAGCTGTTTGCGCGTGGCAACTTAAGATTGCTGCAGCCCAAAAGATAAAGGCATATTTAGCTTGTTCATTTTTTAGTATTTTGTAGGGTACTCGCGACCTGTTTCTATTTTAGCTTTTCAAAGCCATACAATGTTATATAATCAATTTTATGCCCCCAAAGCTCACTAGTAGCTGTTTTAGGAAAAGCGCCCACAATGCTGGTATTTTCAAATTTATCCGAAAAATAATATTTTATATCCGCCTTGTAGGTTATTGGCTTTTCAAGATTGTTTCGAAGCAATAATACACTTTTCCAATCCTTATCCTCTTTTCCTCCGTTATAAAAGGCGCCCATAAAAAATAATTCTATGGTGTTCTTTTGTGGTTTTTTTGAAAAAAGATCTTCATTTTTATCCAAATCATAGTAGCCTTTAATAGGCTCGATTGCCAAGACTTTATATTCGTATTTGTTGTTCTCAATCTCTTTTAGTTCTAGTGTTATTTTAGAACCGAGAGAAAAAGTAAACTTTCCATATTCAGTAGGGAATTTTGTAGGAACATTTATTTTGGTTTGAGAATACAGATAAGAGCTCAAGACAGTGAACAGAATAAGGAAAAGCTTTTTTTTCATTTAGGATTCTTTTTTTGAGTTTTATTATTGGTTAACTTAATTCTGGATATTTTTTAATACGGTTCTACTTTTTACTATACTCATCTTCGGCTGTCATTTTCTTGTCAATGTTAAAAATATAAATAATACTCCGCTACAAAGCAGAGCCAATGCAAGGAACAAACAAATTGTGCTTGTCGGATGCCCTGATTTTGTTGTAAAAGCAAACCCACTTAAAAGCCAACTCAAAATTATTGCTCCAATTGAAAGGAATATTTTATTTCTTTCGGTCATTTTACTATCGATTTATTTATGCCAATTAAGGCCTTTTGTATCTTCTTAAAAGATTTTATTTCTCCTTGTTTATTTACATGAGCAATTCTTAAAAACTGTTCTTCTAATTTGAATGGAAGATAAGGAACTATGCTATCGACATAACTCCAAAATTGTAAGTCTGCCTCTTGAAATGGAAAGAATAATGTTGGCGAGCACGATTTTGTTCTCGAAAGCCAAACGCAAAGAGATGTTCTGTTATCTTGATTTGGCAATTCTTCTTTATTGATTGTATCAACTAATTTAAAGTCATACGTTACAAAAAGCTCGAGAGACCCAAAGGAGGACTTTGGCAATGGGCTATTTTCGATAATATATCCAATTGCTTCTTGCCATCTATCTTTAGTAAATGTCCAATTGTAGCGGTTTGCCGAAACTGGTTCTCCGCTGGGATAGTGGTAACCAATCGGTTCTGCTTCACTTGTTCCAAACCGTTCAATAGTTTTTTTAATTATTTTGTTGAGAGCCTCAACAGGATCTGTTGCCTCATAAGCCGTATAAGCTGCTAATTGTAATGTGCTAGGCTCAGAAATAGTTGCAGTAGTGCAATGCTGCAAAAAAAACTCAATGTCTTTAAGTATGTCTTGAAGCTTGCTTTTGTTGAACTTTTGTGTTGTTCTGTTTTTAGAAAGAGAATAAATTATATAGGGTTTTTCCATGTTTAAAATTTCTATTAACCACTAATTTACATACTGAGTCGTATTACAAACGTCTATTTTCAGCTGGCAGACGACAAAACAACAATATTGCAAATTGCTATTATAGGCTGGCGTGATTGTTGTCTTCAAAATTTTCAACTATACCTTTTAATTCTTTTAAGCTTTCCGGAAGCGGATTTAAAACAATTTCTTTATTTAATTCCGTTACTATTTCAGATTCGATTTTACAGAAGATTCGACTATTCTCTTTATAGAAATGAAATTTTAAATTATCTAAATTAGGATTAGAGGGATACAGTATGTTTTCAAGATAATAACTTTCAAAATTATATTTTATTGACAACCTAAATAGGGTTGGGTCTTTTGGAAAATCTACAGTATTGGCTTTTTGATTTTCAAAAAGTGTAAAGATTGTAGCGTTCCAAATTCCTTGCGAAAATTGAATCTTTAAATCTTTATCATGATCTCCACTAACGATAATTTTCATAATTGCTGATTTATGTGGTTTTATAAATGCTTACTTCCCAATCAACCTCTCCAACTTCTCAATCATCTCATCCTTTTCTTTTAACATACGCTCATAAAGCTCTACCATCTTATCAATAGGATTGAAACTTGGTTGGTAATTGAATACTGCCGGATTAGTCATAGTGGCATTATCATTATTGTTGATTATATTAGAAATAACGTTTATGGCTTGTTCCTCACTAAAATTCTCAAAAGCTTCTACAGGCACTTTTAATATTTTAGCCACCTGCACGAGTATGTTGGCTTCTACGGTTTCTTTCTGCTCTAAGAGCGAAATTTTCTTTTGGTTCCACTCATCGCCCAATTCAAAAGCTAGAGCTTCTTGCTTGATGCCCAGCATTTCGCGAAAGCGCTTGATGTTTCGGCCTTGGTGTATTTTTTTGTGTGGCATGTCGTTGTGTATCATAATCGTAAGTATAAAATTTTTGTTAAATATAGAAAAATATAGTTTATAGTTGACAGTGAATAGTGGATAGTGGAAAGTTATTAAGATTGGAACTGGAGGCTACAAACTGGAGCAAGTAACCTACCTTTTGTTCTTGGCCGGCGTCACTATATCTGCTGAACGATGGGATGATTTTTAATCTTCTTCATAATGATTAATTTTAATGTTAGTATAAAATTTCTGAAACTCCGTATAATATCTTATGATGCAGCACAAAATCAGCCTAATACGGCATAGAAGAACTTTTTGCTCTCTACTATTTGCAATTGCAGTATTACATCTGCTTGGCGCTGTTTGCAAAAGCTTTTTGCTAGATTACATTTTGCAATTGTTATATTACATTGACCAGATGTAGTCATACAAAAAAACCTTTCGTGCATGCTGTTTTATAGTTGTTGTTTTACATTTGTCTAATGTTGTATTACAAAAGCTCCTTGCTAGATTGCATTTTGCAATTGTTGCTAGCATCTGCCTGATGTTGATTGCGGCAACTTTTTGCAACATGACATTTTGTAATTGCAGGACAACATCCGTTCTATGCACGCTGAATCGACAGACTGTAATGCTCATTTTTCTGTATGTTATGATCAATAGCTCCATCTACGCTTTCTTTATCACGAAGCAGTCCAAAGTCGGACTACTTCTGTTTTTCTTGATACAATACTAAAAGTTCGATGCTAAAAACGCAACCGAAAAGTAATAAGTGGTCAAATACAGGCGTAAGTGGTCGGTTTTTGGGTGTAACTGTTTTTTTTGACCTGGCTCAAAATGGGAGAAAATAGGGTAGGTGAAAGTAAAAAAAAGTAAATCCGATAATTCAATAAATTATCGGATTGTAAACGTATGAAGATTAGATTTAGGACATCTTGGCTTTATTTCATATATTCTATTTCTCTTTTGTATTTTGAAGCCTCATAACGCTGTTCCTTTCTGCCGTCTGCAAGATGATATGTCACCAGTTGCTTTTTTTTCATTTCGATTGCGTTTCCTTTAGCGTCAACTGTATAATCATATTGCGTACTTAGCGCATCTTCTTTATAATAGACCGAATAGGTTTTTAAGTTGCCATTCTTATCATAGGCAAACTCATGACGCGATTGTATACTGCCATCGGGATTAAAATTAATGATCTTTATTTCATTGCCTTTGGCATCATAATACACTTGCTTTTGTATGTAGGTTACATTTTTAAGTACGTTGGTCGTATTAAATTCTGTATAACCGTCTTTAGCTGTACGATTATATTTTTGGTGAAATTGCAACGCACCATTATGATACGTCAAAAATTCGGTGTTATTGCCTTGCTTGTCATACGACCAAGTATATTTATATTCGCCTTCTTTTGGCCTATTGATCGTTTGGCCTATCTGTTTTCCTGCCTTGTCATATGTATTTAGGACGGTTTCTTCTAGATTTCCGTCAAAATCATACCGTTCTTTCTTTATCTCGTTATTGGCAGCATCATGCCACAGCCTTACTTCCGATGTCTTATAGCCCATTTCAAAATAATTGCTTACTACGGCTGCATTGCCGCGTTTGTCGAGCTGTGTTATTTTTACAAACTTTGTGGGTTCTTGTCCTGTGCCGTATCCTCGCATTTTCTTAAGTTCGGCATTATCTCGTATTTCAAATTTTTTTATAAAAGCATCAATATCCTTGCACTGGCAGCTGTAATTGGTGACGGTAGTGCCGTTAAAAATATTGACCTCGTTAGATTGGCTCCCTCTCTCTGTTTCGGCAAACGAAGTAAGCAGGCGGTCCTTTTTATCATATGTTGCTTTTTTGACAACAACCGAAGAAGGGTTTAGGCTGTCGCCAAAAAGTCTGTAGGTTGTATAGGATTTGATTTTTCCTTTTAGCGGAATCTTAGAAAATTCATCTTGTGCAAAAAGGCTAAACGGCAGCAATAGGAGCAGAGCAAATACGCCTATGGTTTTGAAGGATTTCAGTTTTTTGCTTTTGGCCATTTTAGTTTATTTTAGGCAAACATACCATATTTTTTAACATGTAAGCATCCAATTGCTACTGACACTTAGTAGTATACTCTTTCCTTAACAAACGTAGTTATTAAAAATGTTATAAATTTTCAGTAAAAGGAGTCTGTCTTGCTTAATAAGCTGCTTTTGTTTGAAAAATTCTTTTTTGTTGTATAATTAATTATTTTTTTATAAATTGCCCTCGTATTAACTAATTTTTATGAAGATGCATTGCTTGCTTCTAGGAAACTAAAAGGCATGATTTTTACTTGCGAAAATATGCCTCCAAGTAGATTTTTTTAGTCTTTCTAGAGTATCAAAATGTATTTTATTATTAATTTTTTAATACTTTATTTTATGAAAAAAACGCTACTTTCTGTTTTTTTACTTTCTGTTTCAGGATTCGCTACTGCTCAAACCGTTTACAGTTTCGGTTTTAGTGGCACCACAGCAGAAATGGAGACCGCCGGATGGATGAGGACTAACCAAAGTAATCCTATAACAACAGCATTATGGACGATTGCCTCTTACACTCCTGTTACTGTAAATACTACTGTAACACCCCAAATTCAAGGCAATCCATTCAATGACAGGGTCTATACTAACGGTGAGGTAAGTCCAGTTCCGAATGGCCAATCGGGAGGGCCTAATTCCTTTGCTTTGGTTAATTTTAGAAGTACGACTGGAACTGGAACAATCAGCAACTGGTTGATCAGTCCTGTGGTTACAGTACAAAATGGCGATGTTGTTTCTTTTTGGTCTAGAAAAGGAACTTCGGCTACAGACGATTATCCGGATCGTTTGGAACTAAGGATGAGTACGGATGCAACGCATGTCAATCCAACCGGAGGCGCGACAGATGTAGGATCATTCACTACTGTTGGTGTTACTGTTAACCCAACATTGGCTGCTGGATTTGTGTATCCTAAAGTTTGGACACAGTATAGTTTTACAGTTTCAGGTCTTTCGGGTCCAACAGCTGTGAAATTTGGATTTAGATATTTTGTGACAAATGGAGGGCCGAGTGGTGCCAATTCAGATATTATCGGAATTGATACTTTTGATGTAAACAGGGCATTGAGTACGGATGATTTCTTTGCAAATAATTTCTCTGTGTATCCAAATCCATCAACGGGGATAGTAAATTTAACAGGCAAAAACAACATGGCTATCAATACCATCCAAATCACAGACTTGAACGGACGTGTCGTTAAAAATGTCAATGCAAAAGGTATTTCTGAAACTCAAATCAACATCTCTGACCTGACTACAGGCATGTACTTTTTGAATGTACAGACCGATTCTGGATCAGGAACTACAAAAATTATAAAAAACTAATTTCATTACGTTAATATAATAAGACAAGCCCGCTCCTAAGAGCGGGCTTTATTGTTTAAAGCAAAAAATAAGGATGCGTTATTGATAAGACTGAACGTGCAAGAATAAACTACTTCTTAAAACCAATCCTTGTAATACCTTGTTCAGGGAATTCCTCAATAAAAGGAGTCAGCGAAATATGCTTTTTCTTTTTATCGAATATCGTCATGTGCCATTTGTTCATCTTTCCTGCAGGAACATTTACATAAAGCGAGTTGGCTTTTTTTATTAGATATCTCGTTCGATATTCTTCTTCAGGATTGTAGAACTGCGAGGAATCAATCCCAATAATTAGTATTTGCCGGAATAGGGCTTCAACCTTTTTTATGTCATCGTCATTTAGTCTCATAATACAAATTTAGGATTATTTCAGGTAATTGTGGAAACCCGTAAGGAACTTAGTTACGGCTAGAAAAAAAAACAGCAAATAAATCCAAAAGCCGTCAATCTTAATGTTTTAGTAAAAATGCAAATCGGTTTTATTTGTATGTTTGCGCTCAACAAACATTTTCTGTACAGCTCTAGGTAATTTTCTTGTTGGCTGTTCAGATCGATACCCCTACAAAATGCAAAACTATTTTAGATTGCTTATTTTATTGGTCCTTTCAGGCCTTGCTCCAAACCTGTCATCGGCGCAGACCACAATTCTAGACCAGACGTTGCTTACGGCACAAAGTTTTAATACGTTTACCGCTTTCAGTGTTACGGGTTCGCAAAACTGGTCGCATAGTACGACTTATGGAGCCATGTGCAACGGGTATGCAGGTGGACAAAGCTTTGAAAACGAAGACTGGCTTATCAGTTCGGCAATGAATCTGTATCAGACAGATAACGTAAAGCTTACGTTTAACCATACGCGTGGCAATGCAGGCGTCCTAAATGTAGGCGTGGCAGAAGGCTGGTATAAAGTTTTTGCTACAGCTAACTACACAGGCGATCCGGCAACAACAACATGGATTGAACTGACAGGATTGAACCAAACGGTTCCTACTGCCTGGCAATATGTGTCTTCGGGACAGCTTGTGATACCAGATGCTGCGAAATCAGAAAACTCACGCATTGCTTTTCGCTATAAAAGCAGCGCCACTCAGAGCGCTACATGGGAAATAAAGAACGTAAAAGTTGTGGGTCAACCGCAAGCAACAAATCCGAATGCAGGTGTTTTTAAAATTACAAACTGGAATACGGAATGGCTGGGCTGTACTTCATTTGGGCCAACTAACGAAAGCCAGCAGATTGCTAATGTTGCGGCGGCCATGCTTTCGATGAATTCGGATATATATTGCATTCAAGAAGTTTCCAACACAGCTTCAAACCCTTCTATCGCAACACTCGTGTCGCTTTTGGGCAGCGACGAATGGGAAGGCAAGATTGTGCCTATAACAACAGGCGATTGCGACCAGAGACAGGGTATTATCTATAAAAAATCAAAAGTACAGTTTGTGAGCGCTACGCAATTAAGCAGCGGCAGTCCGTCGCAAGGCAACTCTTATAATTATAATTGGTCAGGCGGACGCTATCCTGCGTTGTATTCCGTAAACTTTATTTCGGGGACTACATTGGTTCCTGTATCTATCGTAAACATTCATGCTAAGGCAGAAGATGGCAATGCTGCGAGCTATACGCGCCGATTAGGTGCTTCACAAGCCTTAAAGATGATTCTTGACGGAACTAGCTATAATTCTAAAAACCTGATACTGATTGGAGATTTCAACGATTATCTTATCGGAACAACAAGCGATGCCTGCGCCTGTACGCTGTCGCCCTATAAAAACTTTGTCGACGATGAGGTCAATTACAACAGCATTACCAAAAACATGGTTGATGTGAACCAGACTTGGGGAACGCACCCAATTATCGAAAATATCATCATTTCTAACGAGCTGTCCGCCAACTATGTTTCGAGCAGTACGGCTCAAGAAGCGGCGATAGTGCAAAATATCAGTAATTATTATAATACGACTTCCAACCATTTGCCGGTAAGCGCGACTTTCCAATTTTCGGTACTGGGAACTCCGGAGTATACTTATGCTCAAAAAAGCCTATTGTCGATTTATCCGAATCCTGTAAAAGAAGAATTGAAGTTTGATACGGCTGGACTAGAAGACAATGCGACAGCACAGATATTTGATCTGACCGGCAGACAGATGAGCTGTCGTCAAATAGATGGGAATACAGTTAGCGTTACAGCATTGCCAACTGGAATTTACATTTTGAAAGTGGGTAATAAAAGTGGAAAGTTTGTGAAGGAATAGGGAAGATATCATAAGTTGCAAAGCTGATAACAATTACACGACCTTCAACTTTATAAATACGCCAAAACTCGTCGTTTCTACCAAACTCAAAGAGTACGAAACGATGCTTTCGCCGTACAGCTTTTTACGCACGCACAAATCGTACTTGATTAAGATGGCGTATTTTGACCATTTTATCAAGGCTGATGGTGGTATACAATCGTGATGCAGAACAAACTCAGTGTGTCGCTATCCGTACGTAAAAAAAGAAGAATTCCTCTTGCTGCTCGAAAGTCTGTCTTATATCCTTAAACGCTTTTCCTCTCATTGCCGACGATAATCTCGCAAAATAGCGCGTATGTTCATCGGCTAAAAATCTTATTTCTTTTTGATTTAGTATTGCAATGCAGTTCAGAAACAACTGTGCAGGCTTAACTTTTTATGTAACCTAAATCAATTAAAAAAGAACATGAGAACAGCATTACGAATTTTTGGAATCCTTGTCATTTTATTTGCATTACTCTTTGGAACCATGTCAATCTGGAGAGCCCAACGCGATAAGGATGATCTTCGCGAAAGTCGCATGGAAATTGTTGAAGCGGAACAAAACCTTTCTTTATTAAAAGAAGAAGCAAAGAACATGACAGGCGAATCAAAAACACAAATAGACGAGCAGGTTGCTACGGCAGAAGAGGGTCTAAAAAAACTTCCGTCAGAATCAGTATATACGACGGTACAGATGTTGCTTGGTTTTCTTGTCGTAATTTCATTAATACTAAGCGTATTTCTTTTCCGCCCGAATTTAAATTTTTCCAGAATGTTACTAGTGTCTTCTGTAGTGCTTTTGTTGGCGGCCTATTTTGCTTCTCCTAATCTTGAACGAGGTGAATATTCTGGACTTCCAAGCAGAACATTGGCTCTTTTAACAGGGATTCCGGTAGTCATCGCAGCAGTGTTCGCGTTTTTAATTGCCAAAAATAAGCGCGCTGAAAGCTTACGCAGTGGCCGCTAAACGAAATTACTAACAACTTAATATTTTACTTATGAAATTTAAAAATCTAATGCTCGGACTAGTCATTGCGCTGGCCGTATCTTGCGGGTCAAAAGAAACTAAAGAAAACGATGCGGTCACTAAAGACACCACTGCTACTGAAATACCAGCAGCTGAAACGCCTGTATCGGTAAAGGAAACATTGACGAAAGTTTGGGTCTTAAACGACATAGACTATAAAGTAGGACTTAATGCTGCCGAGGACAAAGAGGCATATAAAGCCAAGCTTGAAAAAGTACTGGCCGATATGAAAGGCAAGAGTGAATTAAACCTTGGCGCCGACGGAAAAGTCAGCGTTGAAATGATGGATCACACGAATACGATCAAAAACTACAACGGTACTTGGTCGCTGACCGATGAAGACAAAACGCTGAACGTGATGCCTGCTGGTTCGCTAGATCCGCTTCAATGGACGATTTGGGAACTCACTCCTGATAGCTTATCACTATTGATCAATAATACGACGATGAAATTCGTTCCTAAAAAATAATTCAATATCTTACTTAATTCAATTGTAAACCACAGTCATATAAGGCTGTGGTTTTTTAGTAAATAGGCTAAATCTTTTCAGACTTTGTAGAATGCAAAAAGCCGAAACTTACGTTTCGGCTTTCTTGTGGGCGATGAGGGATTCGAACCCCCGACCCTCTGGGTGTAAACCAGATGCTCTGAACCAACTGAGCTAATCGCCCTGATTGCGAGTGCAAATATAGACTGTTTTTTTATATCTGCAAATTATATTTATAAAAATTATAAAATTTCTGCTACTACAAATGTGCTTCCGCCAACATAGATAAAGTCAGATTCCGAAGCATTTTCTAGAGCGTTTTTGTAAGCTTCTGTAACAGAGTTGTATACTTTTCCATTGAGTCCGAATGATGTTGCTTTTTGCTGTAAAGTCGAAGCATCTAATCCGCGAGGAATATCAGGCCTGCAAAAATAATAAGTAGCGTTTTTTGGGAAAAGAGGCAATACATCGTCTAAATCTTTGTCGTTTACGACTCCCAATACGATATGAAGCTTGTCAAATTTCTGATTGTTTACTTGATGCATTACGATTTCAAGTCCGTGCTTATTATGTGCCGTATCACAGATTACTTTTGGAACTTGTTTCAATTGCTGCCAACGGCCTTGCAGTCCAGTATTTTTGACCACATTCCAAAAACCATTTTTTATATTTTCTTCCGAAATTTGAAATTGTTTTTGAGATTGTAATACGCGAATCGCTTGCAGAACCGTTTTTTTGTTCTGCTTTTGATAATCGCCAAGCAGCACCGAAGGATAGGTTTCTTGGATTATATCGGAAGCAAAGAAAATTTCGGATTGGGTTTCACTCGCTTTTTTATCAAAAACAGGCTTTGTTTGGGAAGTGTATTCTCCAATGACAACCGGAATATTAGGCTTGATGATTCCCGCTTTTTCAAAAGCGATTTTTTCCATCGTATTTCCTAAAAACTGTACATGGTCCATTCCGATATTGGTAATGACGGAAAGGAGAGGAGTAATAATATTTGTAGAATCTAATCGTCCACCCAGACCGACTTCGATAATCGCGATATCGACTTTTTCTTGACGGAAATAATCAAAGGCCAATCCGACAGTCATTTCGAAAAAGCTCAATTGGTTTTCTTCAAAAAAAGATTTGTTTTGGGCAATAAAGCTTACAACAAAATCTTCGGAAATGTCTTTTCCGTCAATCTTTATTCTTTCGCGAAAATCTTTTAAATGTGGAGAAGTGTATAATCCGGTCTTGTATCCCGCTTCTTGTAAAATCGATGCTAAAAAGTGTGAGGTAGAGCCTTTTCCATTGGTTCCGGCAACATGAATTGTTTTGATTTCTTTTTCTGGATTATGGAGATGATTTGCTAATAAAATAGTATTTGTCAAATCTTCCTTATAGGCAGAAGCACCTTGCTTTTGGTACATTGGCAACTGGTTGAACATCCAGTCTAAAGTTTCAGGATAGGTCATTTTTCAGGATTGAAAATGATGAATATACGTTTGAATATTAATTCAAGCTGAAATTATATACGATTGTTCCGACTTGTTTTTCGGCGGCTCCACTATTTGCTGACCATTTTGTGTCCATCGCAGCAATTTTTGCTTGGTCCAATAAACAACGAGCTAAATTTGTTGAGCCTTTTACACCTGGAATAGCAGCGATTGTTTTGCCGCTTCTATCAACAGTCACTTGAACAACAACTTTCCCTTGTTCATCACAAGTATATTTAGGGCTTGGTTTTGAAAGTACTTTTCTTCCTAGTAGGGAATAGCCGCCTCCAGTTCCACCGCCTGTTCCGCCTCCAGAACCTGGTCCGCTTCCAGGGCCATTGCCTGGTCCGTTTCCAGGACCATTACCACCGCCTGTTCCTCCTCCAGAACCTCCATCGCCATAATAGTTGTTTGAATTTTTATCGCCATTGAGTTTTCCTTTGTTTCCGGCAACGCCGTCGTCGCCATCGCCTCCTTTGTTATTTCCGCCTAAGATATTCGCAAGCGCATCGTTAGTGGATTTTGAAGGTTTAGGCTTTTCCGGAACAACAACAGGCTTATCCGTTTTTTTAATTTCCGTTTTGACTGGTTTTTTATTTTCAACCACAGAAACCGCATCTTCATCATCAGAAGCCTGAGTCAAAATATCTTCTTGAGCACTCGCGGATGATTGCGGAGCTGATTTTGCAGTCTGGCTTACTTTTAAAACCTCGCTCGTATAATCAGCTCCAGAACCAAACTCGCTGTCTCCAAAGTTTACAGTTACACCGCCTCCACCGCCTCCGGCAAGTTCTTGGATTCTCTCTTCGGTAGCAAATTTTATTAAAATCAAAAGCAGGATGAAAATCACAAACAATACAGTTGTGATCGCCAACGACTTTTTTTGCTCTTCAGAAATGGTGTAACTCATAGCTTTAAAAAATTATTCTTGATAAAAGTATCATAAAGATAACGGAATTATTGAAAAAATGTTATCTGAACTACTATAATCAATAATTAGACCAACTGTTTCAAGGCAATCTCGAAAGCAGTCGCGCTGATGTTTTTCTTGTCAGAATTTAGGGTGTGTGCCTTTTGGATTGCATTCTTGATGATTTCTGAAGTATCGTTAAAGATAGCTTCGTCAGTCATGTGAACTTTTTTCTCCATAAAATAAGCAAATACTCTGGCCATACCGCAGTTAGAGATAAAGTCAGGAATCAAGCTTACTTTTTTGTCGGTAGCTTCCATGATCGGGCCAAAGAAAATTTCTTTGTCGGCAAAAGGTACGTTAGCACCGCATGAAATAACTTCCAATCCAGAAGCGGTCATATTGTCTAATTGTTCTTGAGTAACCAATCTTGAAGCAGCGCAAGGCGTGAAGATTTCTGCTCCGATGGTCCATATTTTTTGGTTGATTTCTTCAAAAGGAATCATATTATCGGCTACCAGCTGGTTTCCGTTTTTGTTCACGAATAAGTTTCGGATTTCTTCAAAAGTAAACCCATCTTCATTGATAACACCGCCGTTTCGGTCGATGATACCGACCACTTTTGCTCCAGAATTAGCTAAGTAATAGGCTGCTGCTGAACCTACGTTTCCGAATCCTTGAACGATAGCTTTTTTTCCTTTGATGCTTCCGCCATAGATATCATAAAAATGACGCACTGCTTCGGCTACGCCAAAACCAGTAATCATATCGGCTACGGTATATTTTTGGTTGACATCTGGAGAATAAACTGGGTTTTCAATCACCTTTACAACACCTTGACGCAATTGTCCAATTCGGTTGATTTTGTCAGCTTCAGTCGGTTTGAAATGCCCGTTGAAAACGCCTTCTTGCGGATGCCAAACACCACATTCTTCTGTCATCGGAATTACTTCGTGGATTTCGTCTACATTCAAGTCGCCTCCGGTTCCGTAATAGCTTTTTAACAACGGAGAAACGGCTTTGTACCATCTTTGCAAAACGCCTTTTTTTCTTGGGTCATTCGGATCAAAGTTGATTCCAGATTTGGCACCGCCAATAGCAGGCCCAGAAACTGAAAATTTTACCTCCATAGTTTTTGCCAAAGAAAGAACTTCGTTCATGTCCAATCCTTTTCTCATTCTTGTTCCGCCACCTGCAGCACCACCGCGAAGCGAATTGATAACTGTCCAGCCTTCTGCCTCTGTTTCGGCATCTTTCCAGTTGAATACTATTTCAGGTTCTTTATTTTCAAATTTCTTAAGTAAATCTTTCATTATGTGTACTATTTGTATGTATTGTTTATTGGTTTGCAAATATAGTTTTAAAGCTTCAAAAGAGCAAAGTTTTGAGAATCACAATCCTAAATTTAAGGCAAGAATATTTTTCCAGAACTGTGATTGTGTTTGGCACCGGTCACGCTTGCCAATACGTTGATTTCGTTTCGCAATTTCAAAACGCCTAAGAGTCCGAAAATTAGCGCTTCCTTATATTGTATCGTTTTGTCGTCGGGAATTTCAAATGTCATTTGCGGAAGGTGGAAGGCCATTCTTTCGAGTAAGAAATCATTATAAGCGCCGCCGCCTGTCGCCAAAAGCCTTCCCGATTTTTTTGGAACGGCCAAAGCAGTTTGGATTGCAATGTGTTCTACAAAAGTCCGCAATTTGTCTTCTAACGGAATCGGATGTTTTTCAATCATCGGAAGAACGATTGTCTTTACGAATTCAAAACCTAAAGATTTAGGATAGCTTTTCGAATAAAAATCAAGGGCATTCAGTTCTTGCAATAGTGCTTCGTAAACTTTTCCGCTTCGGGCTATTTTCCCCTTATCGTCATATTCCAATCCTGCTAGATTAGCATAATAATTAAGGACAGTATTTACGGGAGAAATGTCAAAGGCAATTCTAGTGTTGTTTTCTTCAAAAGAAATGTTTGAAAAACCGCCCAGATTTAGGCAGTAATCATAGTCTGAGAATAAGAATCGGTCGCCGATCGGAACAAGAGGAGCACCTTGTCCGCCTAATTCAACATCCTGCACTCTAAAATCGCAGATTATTTTTTGTCCGATCAAGTTCGCAATGTTTGGAAGATTTCCAATCTGTAATGTGAAGCCATTTTGCGGCTGATGCAAAATAGTATGTCCATGCGAACAGACTGCATCTAAATTTTCCAATTGGTTGTCTTTAATAAAGCTGGAAATCACGTTCCCTAATAATAAGGTAAATTCTTTATTTAAGATCTCGAGTTCTGCAGTTGAAAAATCTACGGCATTTTTAAGTCGGGCTATCCAATCTTCAGAATAAGGGATAGCGACAGCTTCTTTAATTTCAAAGCGCCATCGGTTCTCATGGCGGCTAAGAAGGATATGAGCCAGATCGATACCATCTAAGGATGTTCCCGACATAACCCCGATAACGTTATAGTTTTCTTTGACCATAGCGCCAAAATTAGGCAATCTTATTGAAAATTTGATAATTAATATTTACATTTGGGCACAAAAAAACAACGAACGGCAAATAATACCTTTACAAATTATGGATTTTAAATTAACCGAAGAACACCTAATGATTCAGCAAGCGGCAAGAGATTTTGCTCAGGCAGAATTGCTTCCGGGTGTAATTGAAAGAGACGAACATTCAAAATTTCCGACAGAACAGGTCAAAATGATGGCTGAACTAGGATTTCTAGGCATGATGGTTGACCCTAAATACGGAGGTGCTGGATTGGATAGCGTTTCTTATGTTTTGGCAATGAAAGAAATTGCAAAAGTAGATGCTTCGGCAGCCGTAGTAATGTCTGTAAACAACTCTTTAGTTTGTGCAGGTATTGAAAAATATTGCAACGAAGAGCAAAAGCAAAAATATCTTGTGCCCTTGGCAAAAGGTGAGGTAATTGGTGCCTTCTGCCTTTCTGAACCAGAAGCAGGAAGTGATGCGACTTCTCAAAAAACAACAGCAATCGACAAAGGTGACCATTATCTTTTAAATGGTACAAAAAACTGGATTACGAATGGAGCTACCGCTTCCACGTATATCGTAATTGCTCAAACTGATATTGAAAAAGGACACAAAGGAATCAATGCTTTTCTTGTTGAAAGAGGATGGGCTGGATTCGAGATCGGTCCGAAAGAACAAAAAATGGGAATCCGCGGATCTGATACACATTCATTAATGTTTACAGACGTAAAAGTTCCTAAAGAAAATAGAATCGGAGAAGATGGTTTCGGATTCAATTTTGCCATGGCAGTATTGAACGGAGGAAGAATCGGAATTGCTTCTCAAGCTTTAGGAATTGCTTCCGGAGCTTATGAATTGGCTTTGAAATATTCAAAAGAAAGAAAAGCTTTCGGCAAGGAAATTTCCAAACACCAAGCCATTGCTTTCAAATTGGCCGATATGGCAACGCAGATCAGCGCGGCAGAAATGTTGTGTATGAAAGCAGCTTGTGAAAAAGATGCTGGACAAGATATTTCTCAGTCGGGTGCGATGGCAAAATTATTTGCTTCTCAAACAGCAATGGATACTACTATTGAAGCGGTACAAATCCATGGTGGTAATGGTTACGTAAGAGAGTATCATGTAGAAAGAATGATGCGTGATGCAAAAATCACTCAGATTTATGAAGGTACATCAGAAATACAAAGAATCGTAATTTCTAGAAGTATCTTGAACGGATAATTTCAATGACATTGGCATAGCCAAATATAAAAATCCAGCAATTTCAGCTGGATTTTTTTTGGAACAGATTATTTTTAAATACTATCTTTATCTCATGAGTCAGAAGCCGAGATCGTTAAAAGGTAAAGTTATTGTTGGTTATCTATTGCTTTTTGTAATAGCCGTTTTGTCTATTTGGTTTGTCTATTCTGAAATTTTAAAAATAGCAACTCCCAATAAAGATGTTACTGCTGACAATCAAAAGATTATCCGAATTAGTAATGCTATTGCGAGCTTGTATGCTTCTGAATCGGCAGGAAGAAATTCTATATTGACAGGTTCAAGAGCCGATTATAACGAATACAATAAACTGCTCGATAGCGTAAAGTCTGAAATCGAAGCGATAAAATCCGAAGCAGACAAAACACAACTTGCTAAGCTAGATACAATACAATACCTGCTTCAGAAAAAGAAAAATAGCATCAACGAAATTATAAAATTCCAAAATTATGTTGATGAAAAATCAACTTTCAAGAGAGCGGTGCGGAAAATTTATAATACCAAAGATTCGTTGGTCAAAAAAATAAAGCCGGTTAAGTTTTCCGGCCGACAGCAGTATAGGGCCTTTTTAAATGAAGTCCTTACGAAAAATCAATTAGATTCTTTGAGCAGGTTGCCACTTTCGAATGATTCGCTTACGATGGCATTTGAAGGCGTGCTGACAAAACTGCTCATAAAAGATAACAAACTGCACTATGAGCTGTTTGAGAAAGAACAAAAAATGCTGGATGAGAACCGTTTTATTTCTGATCAGCTAAGAACGGTTCTTTCGTCTCTTGAAAAGCAGATATTGCAGAAATCGTATGCAAAAATCAATGAATCCAAACACGCAATTGATAATACCATCCAAACCATTGCCTGGGTGGGAGCCATAACTTTTTGCCTGCTAATTCTTTTTGCCTACATCATTATCAGGGACCTGACCATCAATCAAAATTATAGGAATCAGCTCGAGGTTTTGAATGCTGAAAAAGAAGATTTATTACGAAGCAAGATGATGCTTTTGGCAACTGTAACCCATGATATACAAACACCTTTAGGAAGCGTTATCGGCTTTTCGGACTTATTGAAAAACACGCAGATTAATCCAAAGCAACAACAGTATCTCGACAATATAAAACATTCGTCTAATTATATATTAAAGCTTGTCAACGATTTGGTCGACTTCTCAAAACTTGAAAATGACCGTATTACTATAGAAAAGATCAGCTTTAATTTTAAAGATTTGATAGAAAGTACCTGCAAGCCGTTAGAGCCAAACGCCGAAAATAAAGATATCGAGCTGAATTGGGATGTAGAAGAAGCGCTTGATGATAATTTTGTTTCGGATCCGTATAGATTGAAACAGATATTGACCAATCTGGTTTCGAATGCGATAAAATTTACGCAAGAAGGTTCTGTTGAGGTCTTGGCAAAGATTGAAGCAAACAATATCGTGGTTTCGGTTATCGATACAGGAATCGGGATTGCCAAAAACAAGCAAAAAGCTGTTTTTAAGGAATTTACGCAAGCGCATGCAGGAATCGAGAAGAAATTCGGTGGAACCGGTCTCGGCTTGACAATTGCCAAAAGAATGCTATACCTTTTAGACGGTAGCATTGTGTTGGATAGTGAGGAAAACAAAGGATCGATATTTACGATTACTATTCCGGCCATCAAGTCGGGAATAAAAGCAGTAGAAGAAAGCGTGTCAATTTTAGATTCTGAAACAGAATTTTTACGAGACAAAAGAATCTTAATTGTTGATGATGATGCGATGCAGCTTTCTTTGATGAAAGAAATTTTCTCGAATTATCCGGTATCAATAACCACGTTGGTCGATGCTTCTAAAGTAAGAAATTTGCTGGAGCATGAGCATTTCGATTTGGTCTTGAGTGATATTCAGATGCCGAATATCGACGGATTTGAATTGGTGAGGATTATAAGGAATAATAACAGTCCAGAAGTGGCATCTATTCCTGTGATTGCCTTGTCTGGCAAAAGAAATTTGAATCCGGAAGACTTTACAAGCAAAGGATTTACAGCTTTTCACCCAAAGCCATTACGATTGGAAGAATTGCTTCTTTTGATGAAATCTATTTTCAATGGAAAGCCAATGGATGTTGCCGTTCAGGTGACCAATGCCAAAAAGGACGAGAAATTGTTTGATTTGTCCAGCTTGAACAAGTTTACGCAAAATGATCCTGTTTCCTTAAAGCTAATTGTCGATACGTTTATAACCAGCGTTGCCGAAAATTCAGAATCATTGCGAACAGCCGTTGCGGAAATGAATCATCAAAGGATGGCTGAAATAGCACATAAGATGATTCCGATGTTGAAACAGATGGAAGTCTATACAATTTCAGATCTGCTGGAGCCGATAGAAGACCAAACTTTAGGGTATGACAAAGAGGACATGGAAAAGTATGTCGAAGTCGTTTTTCAAAAACTATCGGTACTAATTTCAGAGCTTGAAAAGGAAATTAACTAAAGGTCTATACTGTATAATTTCAGCTTGTTGTAAAGCGTTTTTCGGTCTATATTCAAAAGTTTTGCCGCCTTTGTTTTGTTGAAACCTGCTTTTTCCAAAGCAGAGCGAATTGCAGATTCTTCATTTTCTTTTGAATAATACGAAACAGCATTTTCTTGCTCAATAGCCGAACGCATTTCTTGAGGCAAGACATCAATAGGCACTGAATTGGTTTTGGTAAGCAATACAGATCGCTTGATTGTGTTTTTCATCTCGCGAAGATTTCCTGGCCAGTCATAATTCATAAACAATTCAATGACTTCATCGTCAAAACCTTCAATGTCTTTTTCCAAATCTTCATTGGCCAAGGCTAAGAAGTGATGCGCAAACACCATGATGTCATGTTTTCTTTCGCTTAATCTAGGAGCTTGGATGCAAAATTCATTGAGCCTATGATATAAATCTTCTCTGAAATCGCCACGCTTAACAGCTTCTGATAAATCTTCGTTTGTAGCCGCAATGACCCTGATATCTACTTTGATTTCGTGATTGCTGCCGACAGGTTTTACTTTGCGTTCTTGCAAAGCACGAAGCAGTTGGATTTGGACTTCATACGAAAGGTTTCCGACTTCATCCAAAAATAAGGTACCACCATTGGCTGCTTCAAAATGGCCCGTCTTGTCATTGATAGCTCCCGTAAAAGAACCTTTTATATGTCCGAAAAACTCGCTAGAGGCCAATTCTTTTGGAATAGCACCGCAGTCTACCGGAATAAAAGGCTTGTCTTTTCGCTTGCTTTGCGTATGTATGGTATGTGCAATATATTCTTTTCCCGTACCGCTGTCGCCAATAATCAGTACTGACATATTGGTTGGCGAGACAAGGCTGATGTATTCGTGTAATTGGTTTGAAGTAGAGCTTATCCCTTTCACAAAAGCAAGATCAGTAGTTTCTTTCTTTTCGCTTTTTGTGGCAACAGGTTCCGGTTTTTCAGCTCTCTTTTTTAAAGATTGTTCAATGGTATGAAGAATCTCGTCAGGATTGATAGGCTTTCCGACATAATCATAAGCTCCCATTTTCATAGCGCTTACTGCTGTTTTGATATCAGTATAACCCGTCATCAATACGACTTGGGTTTTGAAAGAAGTTTCTTTGATGGATTTTAGGATCTGGATGCCGTCGCTGTCTGGCAGTCGGATATCCGTCAAGACCACATCGAAAACTTGATTTTTTATTGCTTCTTCTGCTTCTCTGGCAGTAAAAGCATTGGTAACATCATAACCTTTTTTTTGTAAAAAGGTTTTCAGCATTACGCAAAAAGACGTGTCATCATCAATCACCAAAATTTTCGAACTCATAAGACAGGGGTGTAGTAATGTTTTTCACAAATTTAAAATTTTAAACCAATTTTAAGTGTTAATATATGTTATAATATAAAAACAATAAAGGAGATGCCCCCACATCTCCTTTAATATTGCGAAGAATATAAATTCTTCCTTCAACAAACTTAACTTAAACTATGCTTCTTTTATAAACTCACCTTTTGACGTGAAGTATGCAGTTACAGTCTTATCATCTTTTGATAGAATCAATTTGTACTCTCCATCGTCAGCTACGTGAGCTTCCTTTATTGTATATCCACCATATTTTGAACTGATGGTTTTTAACGCATCAGCTGGAATAGCAGATGGTTCAATTGGTTTATATTGTTTTTCCTGGATAACGGAAATTTCAGTTGTCGTTTTTTCTGATGCCGTAGCGTTTATTCCAAAACCTAATACTAATGCGGCTAATATTAAAATCTTTTTCATAACAATTTTTTTGTGGTATTGTGTTGTTTTCTTTTTCGATTAATTAATAGAAATAAATGTGCCATTACGTGAAAGGTAATGCTGATTATGTATAAATATCTGGTAATCAATGGTTTTTGTTTGTTTTTATTTTTTGTTGCTACTGGGGAATTTGTGTAATTGTGTGGAAAACGAACAGAAAAAGTGTGGAATTCAACAAATTTAATGGCGTTTTGAGAATGTGGAATCGCTGATATCAGATATAAAAAAATGCGAAATGACACCTCTGTGCTCTATTTTTAGAAAAATGCTATGTAATTGCCTCCTTATTTATCCTTTACAGATTCTCAATTATTGCCTTATTTTTTTTACTTTAGCCAAAGCCAACCCGTCAATTATAGACCGATGATTAAAAAAATAGTTTCTCTGTTTTTTTTGTGTGCCCTACTAAGCTGCAAATCAAATTCCCCAGTTGTTGCTTATAAAGTAGAGCAGCAGTCAGTCGCTAAAACATTAGAGTTTCTTGCTTCCGACGAACTGCAAGGGAGAGCTGCGGGTTCACCCGGAATTGATAAGGCAGCCCAATATCTTGAAAAAGTTTTTTCAGAGAATTCCATCAAGCCTTATTTCTCCACTTATAAAGATACACTTTCCAACTATCCTAAAACCACTTATAATATTGTAGGTTATTTGGAAGGAAACGATCCAAAGCTTAAAAAAGAATTTGTAGTGGTCAGTGCCCATTATGATCATATCGGTTTGGCGGAAAAGGCAATTGACGGAGATAATATAAATAACGGAGCAAATGATAATGCTTCTGGAACTACAGCGGTAACTGAAATCGTGAAATATTTCGGTAAGACAAAATCGAATAAAAGAAGCATTCTTTTTGTGTTCTTTTCTGCCGAAGAAGAAGGACTGCTAGGTTCAAAGCATTTGGCTAAAAAGTTGAAAGAAAAAAACTTTAATATTTATACGATGTTGAATTTTGAAATGATCGGAGTTCCTATGAAACGTGATTTCACGGCCTATATTACAGGTTATGGGAAATCGAACATGGCTTCAAAATTCAATGAGTATTCTGGCAAAAATCTGATTGGGTTTGTACAGCAAGAACTCACCTATAGACTGTTTATGGCTTCTGATAATTATCCGTTTTTTACAGAATTCAATATTCCAGCCCAGACAGTTTGTACTTTCGATTTTGAGAATTTCGACTATTATCACCAAGTACAAGATGAGTTCAAGCTAATGGATACGGCCCACATGACTTCCTTTATCCAAGACATGCTGCCGGTAATCGAAAAAATGGCAAATACTCCTACAAAGGAAATTACCCTAAAAAAATAATGGATGCGGACCAAAAGGAGCCGAAAGTTTAATTGAAATGAAAAACATCATCATAACAGGAACAAGCAGGGGAATCGGTTACGAATTGGCTTTGCTGTTTGCAAACGCAGGACATCAAGTTTTGGCAATTTCTCGAAAAACGCCACAGGCACTTTTAGAAAATAAAAACATTACATGCTTGTCTGTTGATTTATCAATTGAAGAAGATCTAGCAAAAATCGAAAATTTCCTTTCTTCTGCGTGGAAGCAAGTCGATGCGATAATACATAATGCGGGAGCGCTATTGCTGAAGCCATTTTCTGAAACCTCTACTCAAGATTTCGAGAAGATTTATAAGGTAAATGTTTTCGGAGTTGCTTCGCTGACACGAATTTCTTTGCCTTATCTGAAACCAGGAAGCCATGTCGTTACCATCAGCAGCATGGGCGGAATACAAGGGAGCATGAAGTTTGCCGGTCTTTCTGCCTACAGTTCCAGCAAGGGAGCAGTAATAACACTTTCCGAACTGCTTTCAGAAGAATATAAAGAAAGAGGAATTTCTTTTAATGTTTTGGCATTAGGCTCGGTACAGACAGAAATGCTTGCGGAAGCCTTCCCAGGATATCAAGCTCCGCTTTCGGCAAAAGAAATGGCAGATTACATTTATGATTTTACCTTAAAAGGGAATAAGTTTTATAATGGCAAAGTCTTGCAGGTTTCTTCATCGACTCCTTAATTTGTTGTAAAAAGAAATAGCAACCTTTTTGGTGTCTATAAAAGTAATTACTTCTATTTTTTTACCCTTATCGACAATATTGAAGGTTATTTTATGCTCTTCTATTTCCTGTGGACTGTTTAGTGCGCAAACAATACGAGAACCTTCGATTTCGATTTTGAATTGTATCGGAAAAGGATTGTTGTTTACAATTCTCAAATCTTTGTACCCATAAACTACAGTAGCATCGGCACCCAAAGGAGTGAATCGTTCTTCTTCTGAATAGATGTCGACAGAATGATTGTGCCTTTCCAATATCTTAAGATTGGCTTTCAATGCCGTATGATAGATGATTCCCGAAAGCTGGCAGAGTCCGCCGCCGACTTCTTCGGAAATTTTTTGGTTTACGATATTTCTTCCTTTTTTAAATCCGTTTCTTTCCGAAGGATTTCCAACTATTTTCCAAAAAGAAAATAATTCATTTGGGAGGACGCAAATCTCATTAATGGCTTTTGAAGCCAGCTGCAAGTTGTGGGTTTTGTTTTCTAAAAAAGTTCCTTTTTTTATTTCCTGCTCGGTTGTGATTGAGAAGCCAGAAATATTTTCTAGTGGTCTTTTTTTGGCAAAACGATTTTTAGAAATAAATCCTAAATCAGTAATATACCTTTTTAGTATTTTGAATTTTAGCTTTACGACCGTCGGGATAAGTCTTTTCGCATTCATGTTTTTTCTAATTCAATAATGAGGTAAGAAGAATACTCTTTGAGAAAGGTCTTGCAAAAAAAAGTATCGATCTTTTGCAATAAGGGTCGGATAGAAGAAGGAAACCGATGGATAGGAAAAAAAAGAATTCCCCGACGATGCTTTATCTTCCAATTTGATTCGATCAAGTTTTCTATGTCTTTAATTGAGAAATCATTAGCGCCATGCCAGCCTTCGTTTTTGTATTTGAACTGTCTTCTTCTCTTTTTAGAAGGAAAGTCGAAAATCAACCGGCCTTCTTTTTTTAATTTTTGATGTGATTCTTGAAGGAATTCATTAACGATTGTCTTGTCGAGATGCATAAGCACATGAAAAGAAAATATAACATCAAAAAAAGCATCTGGGTATGGAATTTCGGAAACACTTCCTAATCTGATTTCTTTGTTCGAAAACTTGCTTTTTGCAACTTCAATCATTTTTGGGCTAATGTCAGCGCCATGGGTTGCATGATCTAAAAATCTTCCTGTTCCGCAACCTAAATCCAAGATGTTGCTGGAATCAAGAAGAGGCAAGTTCTTTTTCAAGTAGGCTCTTTCTTGAGAATCGATATAAGTTCCATACGAATTCCCAAACCTATTTTGATCATAAGTCGATGCTAATTCATCATAATATATTTTTATTTCTTCAATCATATCATAAATGTATAGCATTTCTACCAAAAATAAATAAATTTGTAATAATGAGTGAAGTCTTGTCAAAATATCTCCCTGAACACGCTGTCGAGCCGTGTTTCGAGTTAATTAAAGCCAATGAAGTCCATCTAAAAATTGTCAATGAACGTATGACACGCCATGGCGATTATAGGAAAGGAGCCAGCGGCAAACATGAAATCACTATAAATTCCAGCCTGAATAAATATAAATTTCTCATGACTTTGATTCATGAAATAGCACATCTGGTCGCTTTTAAGAAGTTTGGCAGGAATATCAAGCCCCACGGCAATGAATGGAAATATACCTTTCAGCAATTGATGGTTCCTTTTATACGCCCTGAAATTTTCCCAAGCCATATATTGCCACTGATGGCAAGGCATTTTAGGAATCCGGCAGCAAGCAGCGACACGGATGCGACCTTGTCTTTGGCCTTAAAACAATTTGACGAAGGAAACGATAAGAATTATATATTTGAGATACCTTATGGAAGTTTGTTTAGAATCCATAACGGAAAGATATTTAAAAAAGGTGCTCAAAGGATCAAACGGTTTGAATGCCTAGAAGTAAGTTCAGGAAGAATTTATTTATTTAATCCGAATGCAGAAGTAGAGCTTTTGCCCAGCTGATGTTAAATGTTAATTAAACCATTTTGATTTAAGTTTAGAATTAAGAATATTTACATAGATTGTAAAAATATAATCCAAATATGAATAAGAATTATTTTGCCATACTAATGGCTGGTGGTGTTGGCTCTCGATTTTGGCCAGTGAGCACTAGCGAATTTCCAAAGCAGTTTCACGATATGCTGGGGACAGGGGAAACTCTCATCCAAAAAACATTTAGCAGATTATCTAAGCTGATTCCGGCAGAAAATATTTTTATCCTGACAAACGAAAAATACAATGATTTGGTCTTGGCTCAACTTCCTGAAGCCAAACAAGAACAGGTTTTGTTGGAGCCAGCAATGAGAAATACGGCGCCTTGTATTTTATACGCTTCCTTAAAAATAAAAAAAATAAATCCGGATGCCGTAATGGTTGTAGCGCCAAGCGATCATTGGATTGAAGATCAAGGAGCATTCATAAACGATCTTCAGGTTGCTTTCGACTTTTGCGAAAAAGATAATGCCTTAATGACTCTAGGTATTCAGCCGACTTTTCCTAATACAGGTTTTGGCTATATTGAATATGATAAATTGGATGAAAATTCTATAAAAAAAGTAAGCCAATTCAGAGAAAAACCAGATTATGAAACCGCCAAAGAGTTTTTGAAAAGCGGAAATTTTCTGTGGAATGCAGGCATATTTATTTGGAGCGTAAAATCAATTATCCAAGCCTTTGAGGTTTTTCAGCCACAGCTGTATAGCTTGTTTATGAAAGGCTTTGAAAACTATAATTCTGATTTGGAAAAAGTCTTTATTGAAGAGAATTATGCCGATGCGGAAAATATTTCTATCGATTATGCGGTTATGGAAAAAGCATCAAATGTATTTGTGCTTCCGGCTACTTTTGATTGGAATGATCTGGGTACTTGGGGTTCTTTGTATGAGAAACTCCCTAAAGATAATCAGTTGAATGCTGTGGTTAATGCTACAGTTTTTTTAGAAAATGCCTCAAATAATATCATCCGAACTGATGCGAAGAAATTGATTGTTATTGACGGACTGAATGATTATATAATTGTCGATAGAGAAGACGTATTACTGATTTATCCAAAGGATAAAGAACAAGAGATAAAACGAATTACAGCAATTATAAATAAATAAAAAAAGCCTGCTTCTGCAGGCTTTTTTTATTTATTGTTGTTTTCTTCTTCATCAGCATCGGCCAAAAGGCTTTCCCTGACTTTTTTGAATAGGTCTGATGAGTAGACAAACTCAACGATAGATTTGTTCTTAGTCTCTAAAATTTCTTCGTTGTTTCCTTCCCATTCTTTCAGTCCGTTTTTTAAGAAGACGATTTTTTCGCCAATCTGCAAGACGGAGTTCATGTCGTGCGTATTTATGACCGTAGTCATATTGTATTCTTTCGTAATTTCTTGGATCAGGACATCAATAAGGATAGAGGTTTCTGGGTCTAATCCTGAGTTTGGCTCATCACAAAAAAGATATTTCGGATTGTTTACAATAGCTCTTGCAATAGCAACACGCTTTTGCATACCTCCAGAAATTTCAGAAGGAAATTTTTTATTGGCATCCACAAGATTAACTCTTTCTAGTACTTGATTGACGCGATCGCGGATTTCGCTCTTTTTCTTGTTGGAAAACATTTTTAGCGGGAAGCCCACATTTTCTTCCACTGTCATGGAATCAAAAAGAGCGCTTCCTTGAAAAACCATTCCGATTTCGGTTCTCAATTCTCGTTTTTCATCTGGAGTCAATTCAGAATAAATTTTTCCGTTGAAAGATATAGATCCTTCATCTGGAGTGTGAATTCCAAGCAATGTCTTAAGCAAAACGGTTTTTCCAGAGCCACTTCGCCCGATAATAAGATTGGTTTTTCCAGCCTCAAAGGTGGTAGAAATCCCTTTTAAGATTTGTGAATCACCAAACGATTTTTTTATATCTTTTACTTCGATCATGAGCTTAAAAGTAATTGTGTTAATATAAAGTTCATGAGAATAACCACGACACTCGTCCAAACAAATGAAACCGTACTCGCTTTACCTACTTCTAAAGCACCGCCTTTCATGTAATAGCCATGAAAAGAAGGAATGGTTGCCAAGATAAAGGCATATACCATTGTTTTTATAAATGCATACACAATGTGAAACGGAATAAAATCGGTTTGTAATCCGGTAATAAACTCATCGCTAGAGGTCAAGTCGCCATAAACAGAAGCCATATAACCGCCTAAAATTCCTAAAAACATACTTAATGCAATTACGAACGGGTAAAGCATCAAAGCAGCTATTTTTGGGAAAACTAAGTAGTTTAGCGAATTTACTCCCATAACTTCTAAAGCATCAATCTGCTCCGTAACCCTCATTGTTCCGATACTGGAAGTAATGAAAGACCCTACTTTTCCGGCCATGATGATCGAAATAAAAGTAGGCGCAAATTCTAATATTACAGATTGCCTTGTGGCAAAAGCGATCAAGGTTTTTGGAATCAGAGGATTGGTCAAGTTTAAGGCAGTTTGTATCGCAACAACACCGCCAATAAAGAAAGAGATAAAAGCAACGATTCCTAAAGATCCGATAATCAAATCGTCTATTTCTTTTAAGATGAGCTGCTTCATATAGGACCATTTTGTCGGTTTATTGAAGATTTCCTTCAACATGATAAAATAGCGGCCTATTTGGGTTAAGTATCGAATTATCATTATACGTTTCTAAATTATGGCTAAAATACGAAATTTGTTATGAGTTGCTGGTTATGGATTATGAGTTTTTTTGAGAAACTGCTAAATAGATAAAAGCGATTGGACTAAAGATAGTCATGAAAATGGTAACGTACCATTAAATTAACTTTTCCTTCATTTTTTTCAGGCGGTAGCTTCTGATAAACCGTGCTTGTTCTTCTGTTACCAAAAGAGGCTTTTTTGCTGTTTTTGCCTTTAGAAAACCTTTGATGTAGTCAAAAAACAAGAAAGGTTTTTTCTTAAGCATTGCTAATTTAGCCGAAGCAATAGCTGTAATAAGAAACCCATAGCCTAAACTATAGAATGCTTCTCCTTGTTTATAACGGGCAGTTTTGTTGTAGTTAGCTCCAGTCGGTTTGAGATGTTTTACTTTTAAGGAGGCGTCGGTTACTACTTTCCAGCCGTAGAATTTGCAAAGCAGTTCGTCTACAGTGTCCCAGCCCATAGCAGGCTTTAGAGTCCCGATTTGTAGAAAGCATTCTTTTCGATATGCTTTAAAAGCGCCACGTATATGATCCTTGTCGGTAAGGTTTTCAAGTATCCAATCACCGTTTTTTTCGATATACGCAAATCCTCCGGCCATGCCGATTTTTGAGTCCGATTTGAAAATAGTGATAATCGTTTCGAAATAATTTGCTGGCAGAATCAAGTCGGCATCCAGTTTTACGATTACATCATAATTTTCGTCCAACGTTTCATATCCTTTGTGAAAAGCCTGGATGACCTTGCTTCCAGGAAGATGGATGGCTTCAGAAGTTCTTTTTACCAGATGGATGAAAGGATATTTTGATGCAAATTCTTGAACAATTTCAGAAGTCTTATCCGTCGAATTGTCATCAACGACAACTACTTTTGCAGGCAGGAGCGTTTGATTTGCTAAAGACTGCAAAGTTAAAGCGATAAAAGCTTCTTCGTTATGCGCTGGAATGACGATATAATAGTTCATAATGAATTATGAATTATGAATTATGAATTTTCTCTGCGTAGACAATATAATACCTGTTTGTGAATCTTCGCAATAAGGGTCTGATTCCAAATTTCTTGACTGGATTTGTCCATTTTTGCCTATCGATTATTTTCCAGCCTGTTTTTTCCAACAGCCAGTCAAGCTGCCAATCCTCAAATTCGTGATAATGGCGGTCCCACATATCGGTTTTGCTGCGATAGGCCGGAGAAAACCAAAGACGCAACGGTATAGAAATAAATAGCTTGTCGGATTTTATATTTTGCAATACGGTATAAGGATTCAACAGATGCTCGAATATCTCAAATGCTGTTGTTACAGTATAGTGCTCTCCCTGAAGCGCAGCCTGGTCATTGTCCAGATCTTCACCTGTCGTGTTTAGGACTTTAAAACCTTCCTCTTTCATGATTTTTGAGAATGGATTTTCCACTCCTAAATCGAGGATTGTTTCTGAAGAAGTAATATGCTTGTTTAAAAAATCCAGCGTATGCTTGAATCTTTTGTTAGGAAACGTTTTTTCGTACATCGTGTTTCAAGTTTAAGGTTTCAAGTTTTCAAAGTATTGCAATGACAGCTTGAAACCTGAAACTGGAACTTTTTATAGTCTATAAGTAAATGCGTTGACATTCATTCCTGCGCCAACGGATGCAAAGATAATAACATCTCCCTTATGAAGTTTCTGATTTTCGATTTTTCCTTTCATTAAAAGGTCGTATAAGGTTGGGACTGTTGCAACGCTGCTATTGCCAAATTTATGGATGCTCATCGGCATAATGTCTTTGGGCGGCGTTTGCTGAAATAATTTATAAAATCGGTGAATTATTGCCTCGTCCATTTTTTCGTTGGCCTGATGTATAAGAATCTTTTTGACTTCAGAAATATCAATACCGCTTTTCCCAAGGCAGCTCTTCATGGCACAGGGAACTTGGCTCAATGCAAATTCATAGATTTTTCGGCCGAACATTTTGATATAACGTACGTCTGGATCCAAATCTTTATTATAGGATTCTCCAAAATACAAGTAGTTGGCTTCTTCATATGCAAATGTGGCGCTTTCATACGATAATATTCCTTCGCTATCTTCCGTGCCTTCTACAATGGTCGCTCCAGCACCATCGGCATAAATCATCGAATCGCGATCATGCGGATCGATAACTCTTGAAAGTGTTTCGGCTCCAATCACAAGGCAACGTTTGGCCATTCCTGATTTGATGTAAGCGTTGGCTTGGAGCGTACCTTCAATCCATCCTGGACATCCGAAAAGAATATCATAGGCCACGCATTTCGGATTTTTAATCTGAAGCCTATGTTTGACTCTTGAGGCCAAACTCGGAATCATGTCTGACTGAATTTTGCCGTGTTTTACATCTCCAAAATTATGCGCAAGTATGATATAGTCAATTGTTTCAGGGTCAATTTTTGCATCTTCTATGGCACGTTGTGATGCCAAAAAAGCGATGTCGGAAGCAAGCAATTCGTTGTCGACATAACGACGTTCTTCTATTCCGGTAATATCTTTAAATTTTCCAATAATGACTTCTGTAGAATGAGACAAAGGCGTTCCATCTTCACTTAGAAAAACATGCTTATCAAAATCTTGGTTTGTTATTTTGATTTCTGGAATGTAACTGCCAGAACCAATTATTTTTATATTCATCTTGAAAGTTTATAGATTATGCTAATGTATTAAAAATTAATGGGCCGACAACAAAAAATGCTATGCATGCATATAATTATGATATCGTCATTTTTTTGAAAGAATATTAATGATATGCTTTTATTTTATGCTGATTTGTGTAATTTAATCTGCATAACGGTCGAAATGGATAAAGCTTTGGTTTTAATCCGTTCCGAATTTTCTCCTGAAAAGTTTTCATCAACAGTCAAATTAAAGGTAGCAAGCCATGTTTTGAAGTGTTCAGGCGTTAAATTTGACTTTTTATTGAGGTCTAAGTGAAGTTGGAGTACGTTATTTTTATAATTGCCTTTGCCAAACAAGCTCAGGTTCCAGAAATCTGTAATAATAGGAAGATGTTCTTCAAGGTTTATTTTGGCGATGTCGGTAAATAAGTAGCTTATCGTGTCGTCTTTAAGTAGTTTGCTGTAGAATTTGGACATTAACATTACTAAATCCTCACGATTTTCAATATCTTTTATCATGTTTTTTCGGAAAAGTTTAAAATTAGGTTAATATCTTGAGGATTAAAAAATAAATTATGTTTTTTTTGTAAGTAAAAATGTTATATTTGGCGCCAAAATCAACAATTAACTTAGAAAAATGAAAAAAAGTATTTTATTACTGATGTTGTTAATGACCTCCTCATTAATTTTTGCACAAACTGACAAAATCTTCAAGCACAATGGGGAAACTGTTAATGGAAAAGTAATCCGTTTGGATGAATATGTTATCGTGTTTAAATATGATGGTGAAGATGCAGAAAATTCTATTGGTAAGTATGCCATTGAAAAAATCGTTTACGGAAAAAGCGGAAGAGTAGAAGAGGTTTCTGAAAAAATTATTGTGAACTCTGAAAAAGATTGGGAAAAAGTCGTAATCCTAGAAGAGAAATCGTATATCGCTGGATTGAAAAAAGGTGAAGAAGTTAGAGGAAAAACAGGTCTAATTAACTTCCAAACAGGAAATACAGGAGATAAAAAAGCAGAGAAAAAACTAAAAATGGAAGCGGCCAAACTTGGATGTCCTTTTATTTTATTAACTGCAGACAAGACTACTGTTGGAGCTAGCTCAAATTCATTAGGTGGCTCTCAAGCTATCAAAAAAGGAGTAGCTTACAAATACTAATATAAGTTTTCTTAATAAATCAAATGCCTCGAGAAATCGGGGCATTTTTTATGCTGTAATTTTTTATGTTCAGATATAAAAAAAACCGATAGCTTTTAAAACTATCGGTTTTTATCGATCTATTTTAAGGAATTAACTTTCCATATAAGCTTCTATCGGAGCACAAGAACAAACTAAGTTTCTGTCTCCATAAGCATCATCAACTCTACGAACTGATGGCCAGAATTTATTCTCAGCAATATATTCTAATGGGAAAGCTGCGTCTTCTCTTGTGTATGGGAAATCCCAAGTGTCCGCCGTTAGCATTGCCAATGTATGAGGAGAATTTTTCAAGACGTTATTTTTGTCGTCTGCAGAAGCGTTCTCGATTTCTTTTCTGATGGAAATCATCGCATCGCAGAAACGGTCTAATTCTTCTAAGTTTTCGCTTTCTGTTGGCTCGATCATCAAAGTTCCTGCTACTGGAAAAGAAACTGTCGGAGCATGGAAGCCATAATCCATCAAACGTTTTGCGATATCTGTTACTTCAATTCCTTTTTCTTTAAACGGACGGCATTCGATAATCATTTCGTGAGCCGCACGTCCCATTTCTCCAGAATATAAAGTCGCATAATGACCGTTTAATCTTTCTTTGATATAATTGGCATTCAAAATAGCATGATGTGTTGAACTTGTCAAGCCTTCAGCACCAAGCATTGTGATGTATCCGTAAGAAATCAAGCAAACCAAAGCAGAACCCCAAGGTGCTGCAGAAATTGCCGTGATTGCGTTGTCGCCTCCTGTTGCAATTACTGGATTTGTTGGCAAGAATTCTACCAAGTGTTTTGCAACACAGATCGGCCCAACTCCAGGTCCACCGCCGCCGTGAGGAATGGCAAACGTTTTATGTAGGTTCAAGTGGCAAACATCAGCACCAATAGTGGCTGGGTTTGTCAATCCAACTTGTGCATTCATGTTGGCACCGTCCATATAAACCTGACCTCCATTTTCGTGGATGATTTTTGTCACTTCAATAATAGAAGCTTCGTAAACCCCGTGAGTCGATGGATAGGTTACCATCAAACACGCCAAGTTATCTTTATATTGAATTGCTTTTGCTCTTAAATCTTCAACGTCAATGTTTCCGTTTTCAGATGTTTTTGTTACCACAACATGCATTCCTGCCATTGTTGCCGTTGCTGGGTTTGTTCCGTGAGCCGAAGCTGGAATCAAAGCGATATTTCTGTGTGATTCGCCTCTTGACTGGTGGTACGCACGAATAACCATCAAACCTGCATATTCGCCTTGAGCACCAGAATTAGGCTGTAAAGTTGTTCCGGCAAAACCAGTCACAACGTTTAACTGCTCTTCTAATTTTTTAAGCATGATTTGGTATCCTTCCGCTTGTTCTACTGGAGCAAATGGGTGAATGTTGTTCCAATTTGCCATGCTTAGCGGCAACATTTCTGCTGCAGCGTTCAATTTCATCGTACAAGATCCTAATGAAATCATCGAGTGGTTCAAAGCCAAATCCTTTCTTTCCAGCATTTTGATGTAACGCATCAAAGCTGTTTCCGAATGGTGTTTGTTGAAAACCTCGTGTGTCAAGAAAGTGCTTGTTCTGTTTAAGCTTTCTTGGTAGTTGATTTGTGTAGCCAATTCGGTTACTTTCACGGTTTCTTTTCCTGCAGCTTCAGCAAAAATAGCCACGATCGTGTTGATATCTGCCAAGCTGGTTGTTTCGTTAAATGAAATGGAAACCGTTTCGTTATCGATATAATAGAAATTGAATTCGTTTTTCTCGGCAATCGCTTTTACTTTTTGAGCATCTGCTTTCACGACAATCGTGTCGAAGAAAGAAGTGTTCGTTTGGGTAATTCCGATTTTATTCAAGGCTTCTGCTGTAGTTACTGCCGAAGCATGAACTTTGTCAGCGATATATTCCAATCCTTTCGGACCGTGGTATACTGCATACATTCCGGCCATAACAGCCAAAAGTACTTGAGCCGTACAAATATTTGAAGTTGCTTTTTCGCGTTTGATATGCTGTTCACGAGTCTGTAACGCCATACGAAGTGCACGGTTTCCGTTCGTGTCAACAGTCACGCCGATGATTCTTCCTGGCATGCTTCTTTTGTATTCTTCTTTTGTGGCGAAATAAGCTGCGTGTGGACCGCCATAACCCATCGGAATTCCGAAACGTTGCGTTGTTCCAACAACTACATCAGCTCCTAATTCACCAGGAGAAGTTAATTTTACCAAGCTTAAGATATCAGCAGCAACGGCTACTTTTATTTCGTTTGATTTTGCTTGAGAAATAAATCCAGCGTAATCATAGACTTGTCCAAATTTACCTGGGTATTGAAGAATAGCTCCAAAGAAATCATTTCCGAAAGTAAATTCTTCATGGTTTCCGATAACTAATTCTACGCCAATTGGAGTCGAACGAGTTTGTAGGACTGATAAAGTCTGAGGCAATATTTCTTCAGAAACGAAGAATTTGTTTGCATTGTTTTTCTTTTGGTCGCGCGTTCTTACGTCGAAAAGCAATGCCATGGCTTCTGCAGCGGCAGTTCCTTCGTCAAGTAAAGAAGCGTTGGCAATTTCCATGCCTGTCAATTCGATAACAGTCGTTTGGTAATTCAACAAAGCTTCCAAACGGCCTTGTGCGATTTCAGCTTGGTACGGCGTATATGCCGTGTACCATCCTGGATTTTCAAAAACATTTCTTTGGATAGCCGCAGGAACGATAGCTGGATGATAACCCAAACCAATATATGATTTGAATACTTTATTTTTATTTCCTAATTTCTGAATGTGATTCAAATATTCATATTCAGTCATTGCTGGTTCTAAATTCAATGGCGCTTTTAGACGGATGTCATCCGGAAGCGTTTCATAAATCAACTGGTCAATTGATTCAACACCAATAGTTTTCAGCATGTGCTGCAAATCGTTTTCTCTCGGACCGATATGTCTTAAAGCAAAAGCATCTGTTTTCATATAATATTGTAGTGGGTTGTTTTTTGTGGCACAAAAGTACTTATTAATCTCAAAAATAAATCCTTTTTTAACATGGTTTTTTTAGGAAATTTTCAACGAAAATACCGTGTTGTTAACAGTTTCGTTATTTTTGCAGTATGCAGGCTATCAGACGACTATTTGATTTTTATATAAACGGAAGCATCCATGTAGCTATTGCAGTTCTGTCCCTGGTTCTGATGACCAATCACATGTTTCAAAATAGCTTTGATTTACCGATGGCCGGCTTTGCGTTTTTTGGGACAATTTTCGGATATAATTTTATCAAATACGAAGATTTTTTTCGGAATAAAAAGCCATTGCGGTTTGAATTAAAAGCGATTGCAATAGTGAGCATTATTTCGCTTTTGGCATCTATTTTTTTCTTTTTTTGTTTGGGCAGTGTTACTCAGATAACTGCCATAATCTTCTTTGGACTGACATTTTTGTATACGGTTCCCGTTTTTTCAAAGAAAAAAAATATACGGAATTGGAGCGGTGTCAAGATTTATATCGTAGCTATTTGCTGGTCTGGCGTTACCACTTTGCTGCCTTTGATGAACGCAGGAACCGAAGTCTTTTCAGATGTAATTCTCAAATGCTGCCAGCGATTTTTATTAGTCATCAGCCTAATTCTGATATTTGAAATCATCGACTTGAAAACAGATGATCCTGCTCTGAAAACCGTACCTCAAAGAATAGGAGTGGCAAAAACCAAAATCTTAGGAATACTTATACTTATTCCGCTTTATTTCTTGGAGTTTTTGAAAAGCACAATCGATATTAACCAGCTTTTTGTCAATGCTATTTTGGTTATTACGACTGCTCTTTTTATGTTGTTTGCTAATGAGAATCGTTCGAAATATTATACTTCTTTTTGGGTGGAAAGTATTCCGATTTTTTGGTTAGGGATGATTTATTTGGTTTGATTTACTATGATATTTTTTAATATGTATTTCGTTAAAGGAAATTGTCTCGTATTTAGTCATAAATTATAATATCCGATCAAATTATAAATGAACAGCCAACTATTTACAACTGCAAATAACACGAAAAGTATGTTCATGCAGTAGCTTCCAATTTTGAAAATCAATTTCTGAGGAATTTGATACATGGGATAATAGGCGATTTGAGTTGCTACTTTTCCAACCCAATATAAAGCAATCAATCCCGTTAAAGCAACAGCCAGTGCAGTTTGTTCTTGCAATTCATTTGTAAAAACAATTGCATTTAATCCAAAGCTAAAGTTCAGCCCTTGTATATATCTTCCATAAGTTTTTGCGATTTCTTGATTCAATGGTTTTAGTTTTTTGACGTCATTGTACCAATCAAAAACTTGGTGTCTTATGTAAGGATAAATAAATGCGGTAAAAATCTGGCCGACACCACTAAGGATTATCAGCCAGTTTGGAATTTGAATGTTCATAATTTATGCTTTAAAAACAATTCTTTCTGTAGTTTGTGCTTCTTTGGCTTTTCTTTTTCCTCTGAAGAAAAAATACAGGTTGAAAAATAACATTATGCCAAGGTAAATAGAAAATCCTCCAATTTTATAACTTAATGCTTCAATCAGCCCTTGATAATTGTCTTTGTATAAATCTATTTTTAAAATCATTAAGGCAAAACCAATATTTAAGAGATAAAACCCAGTTTCAAAAAGGCGGTTAGTTGCATCTGCAATCTCTTCTCTTCCTTTGAAAATGTCAAGCATAAAAATCTTTCCGTTTTTGAATAAAGTTTTAGAAACAAAGTATGTAAGAAACAAGGCAATTGGTAAATAAATAGTGTAGCCGATTAAAATTTTTGTAGTTTCCATGATGTTTGATTTTAGATGTTATTTGATTAATTTTTGAATGTAATTTGTTAATAGAAATATATTTAAATAGTGCAGAAAGGCTAAAATTCCAATGATGATTGCAGTTTTGGATGAAATAATCTCTGCCAATTGTGTTGTGTTAGAAATTGTAGACCAGCTTACCAGAGTCATGGCACAATAGCCGATATTAACGAGGTAATAACCAATTAAAAGTATTTTGTTGATTTGTTGGCATAATTCTTCATGATCGGGAATTAGATTTAAAACAAAAATATTTCCGTTCCGATAGCATATTTTTCCAACTACAATAATGATATAAATCGTTATGATTAGAAAAATAATATAACCTAAGATATTGAGGTTCATAATTTTTATTTTAAATTTTAAACTTTCAGAAAAAAATGAAACTTTTAATGAAATTTTTTTACTTCATGATTTTCATAACCAAACGGCCAATCCAATTGTCTTTAAATTCGGTTACTTTGTCAATCATATTGTCGGCTTTTAAAACAAAATCGTATAGTTTGGAGGTCTGATCTACAAAATGCTTTGTTTCTTTGGTTTCGTTTCCTTTGATAGAAGATACGTCTTTTAAGACTCTTAAGGCTGGCTTGATTTCTCTTTTGCTTCTTTCTTGTGCAATTTTTACGGCCAATTCGTCCAAGTCTTTTTCGGCTGTAAAAAACTCTTTGCGCTCGCCCGATTTGTATTCTTTGTACACAATGCCCCAATCCATCAAGGCACGGAGGTTCATGCTGGCATTTCCTCTAGAAATCAATAATTCTTCCATGATGTCTTCCATAGAAAGCGGTTCTGGAGAAACCATCAGCAGTGCATGAATTTGGGCCATCGTTTTATTAATGCCCCATTGAGAGCCTAATGCTCCCCACGTCTGAATGAATTTATTTTTTGCTTCCTTGAATTCCATAGTCCAAAGGTAAGAATATATTTTTAAACTTTCAAAAATAATTGAAAGATATTTTATTTTCTATCATTTTCAAATTAAAAAGGCTGCCAGCAGCTACTGGCAACCTTTTATTTTGTGTCAAAAAGTTATCAATGTACTTCTCGATTCAGATAGACCCATCCGGTTTTTTCTTTTCCGCTTCGGAAAGAGATATAGTAGTAATAGGTTGCTGTTGGCAACAATTTCCCATCAGAACATTGACCATGCCATTGGTTTACGTAGTTGTTCATCTCATAGACTTCCATTCCGTAACGGTTAAAGATTTTTACCCTCAAGATGTCGAGTCCGGCCAAATTCCATGTGTCGTTATCATTATCGCCATTAGGAGAAACTCCTTTCGGAATCTTGCAATAGCTTTTTTCAACAGGAATGGATATGGTTTCAGAACATCCTTCCTCATTTGTGACTACCACGGTATAAGTTCCTGACTCTAATCCGGTAATGTCTGTAGATTGCGTCGTGGCATAAAAATTATTTGGGCCAGTCCATACATAGCTAGCAGTTGACTCGTTAAAAGAATTATCGATTGCATAGGCAGAAAGCATATAGTGGTCGTCTTCACATTTTGCCTCGGCTCCTACGGAGAAAGTATCTGTGTTTTCCTCAACTTCAATTGCTTTCGAAAATGTACAGCCGTCTACATCAACAAGTACGTTATATAATCCGGGTTCGTTTACTTCAACTTCTGCAAAATTTCCTCCGATGACTTCTCCGGCTTCATTGCTCCAGAGGTAAGAAGCTTGTAATTCGTTAAAATTATCAGGAACAACTTTTAGCGAAATTTCTTGTCCGGAACAGATTCTGTTGTTTTCGTTAGCGAAATGGAATTCCGGCAATGGCGTTACAACCAATTCAAATGTTACGGGCTGCGACGGACAATTCACTAGATTGGCCGTGACAGAATAAGTTCCCGACATGGCTACGGTCGCGTTAGGAAATATTGGAGCGATGCCCGTTGCCGTAAATCCGTTAGGTCCCGACCAAACATAATGGTAAAGAATATTCGGATTCTGGATTCTCAGACTTATGGGAGCCCCGACACAAACTGGTCCTATACTATTGATAATAGGGGTAGGCAAGATATTGAGGAAATGAATCGCTATTATAGCTTCATCCTCTACGCCGCAGAAACCATTTACAACATAGCTAAAATAATAAGTAGAACCCTGTTGGGCGCCTTCTGTACTCCATACGTTGGCAGAAAGAGTTCCGACTGGAGTGATTTGTTCCCAAGTACCGTTTCGGTCTGCATTGCCTAATAGATAATCAAATAAGTTGATAGAAGGGGGAATGTCGCATATATTAACCGTATTGTCTTCTCCTGCATTTGGCTGCGTTCCTGCATTGATTTCGTAGCTCAAAGTCTGGTTCAAGCATGAATCAGGTTCTGCAGGATAGGTGACAGCTACATGATAAATACCAGAATTAGTGCTGACATTTAAAGGATTAAAGTTGAGGCTGGCATTTGTGCTCAACGTAATGTTTTCAGCGCCTTGCTTATACCATCTGTATTGCAGGTAAGGGAAATTCGGAACAGAAAGACTGCTGTTCTGTCCATCGCATAATGTGGCTGCTATAGAAAAGACAAATGGCGTTGTCACGTCATGAGTATAAGTGCTTGTGTTTTGGCATTCGTCAACTATTTGAAAGACGTATACTGCAGACTCTAAATCTGTAAATAAAGGACTGTTGCCATTTGAAAAATCAAAAGGGACGTCATTTTTTTTAATGATGCTAAAAGCATAATTTCCTTCACCTTCTACATTTAATAATACATCAGAAAGCGTGCCTGAACATGAAAAATTTAAGGCTCCCTTTATTTCAGGAAGGCTTCCTGTCTCAAATTCTTTGATTACAAATAAGCAATTGCTGCTAACGCCCACACTACCATAAATAGATGATGCAGTTAGAACTCTGAAGCGCCCTCCGATAGCTAAATTCAGATTCCAAGCATTGTTGGCAATAGTAATTGAGTTATTACCATTTGGAGTAGTGTTTTCTGGATAAGCTACATTAGTGTTTGGATGTCCCCACTGGCCGGTTACCGGATTGAATTTCTGCAACCAATACCCAAGATTTGGAAAAGAGCCATTGTTGTTAGTATGGTTGATCTTGAAATTAAACGAAGAACATCCTTCAACAATTTCAAAAGTTGTATTTCCAATGTATTCCTTAATCTGTAGCGTCAGTATATACTCGGAATTACAGGAATCTTTGATCTTGATGCGATAAGTCCCGACAGGAAGCGAGCTCATCATAAAATAGGCTCCCCGGATATTGCTAGAGACATTCATAGGACCGCTATAAGTACTTGGTACTGTTATGAACTCTGCGTCTAACAACTGCACATCCTGCGCGCCTCCAATATAGACTGAACCGAAACCAGGAGCACATCCTCCTAGATAATTAACTCTCGGAACATTGGAACTGGCGGGAGGTACCGTTATGGGTTTTGTATAAGAATTTCCACAATCATCATAAAGAATGATAGTATATTGGCCAGGGACCAGTATGCCCGAGATAAAAATAGTTCCATCTGGCTGAATATAAGCATTGACGTTATAAGGCGTAGGAAAAGCAAAATCTGAAGGAGCAATTTGTATAGTGGCAGAAACAATATCGGAGCCCAAAATTTCTCCGCTAATAGTTCCTGAAGCACCGCAAGAGCCCGTTGCTGTCACTTCGGCTGTGGTTTCATGGACAATATTTACCTCAGCGGTATCTGTTCTTCCGCAGGCATCCGTTACCCTAACCAGATAACTGCCTTCGGGAAGTATATTTGTAGTATTTCCATACGTCGGATCGCTAAAAAAAGTAGGATGCGATGGGTTATAGAGATTCGGATTAAAACCAGCTGGAGCAGAAAGAAATTGCACCGTAATCGGGTAGACGAAATTTGATGCTTTGACAGAAAATGTTTTTATGCCACAGTTGTTGATTTGCGTTTGTATGGATGCTTCATACATTTCAGTGACTTGATTACTTTCTTTTTGGAATTGATTGCCGCAGGCATCTGTAATCAATAAATTATAGCTGTAAGGTTGATCGTAATAAGGCAAGTCGGCCTCAAAAACATAAGTATTTGGGTTAGATGTAAGGTCGAATGAAGTAAAATCTTCAATTCTGTTGATAGTAAAAGTTCTTATGATCGGTGCGCCGCCGCCCGGCGGATAAATAGTATATACAATGGTAAGTGGATAATTGATGATATAGTCTGGATCGACGCTTAATACATGTCTCACTCCAACCGAGCTGCATGCAGACAATTCTGAATCTGGAACTAAATGTTCCGAAATAGCAAGCGGATTTGATATACTTTCAGGCGTCACTAAAGTATACGATCTTGTTACCGCATTGCCACAAGAATCATATACTTTGATCAGGTAATTTCCGGCTACGAGATTGGTAAAAACATTAGATGGCTGTCGCGGCTTTATAACAGGTCCTGCTATAATTTCATATCCTGTGGGATTTCCTGAAGTAACAATAACATTGATGTTCCTATTAAGGCTGCAGGGAATATCACTGTATGTCATGTTGAATTGTAATGCAGTGACCGTGCTGTTGATGACGGCATCCTGCTGCTTGCTATTGCTTTCGGTTCCCAAGGTTTGGGTAGCAATGACCCTATACGTACCTCCAACAAGACCCGACAAGGTATTTGTGCTCACTGTTGCATACGGAGAGGTTGTATTCGGCAACTTGTAAATAGTATAGATAATGTTAGCATTGGGATGAGTCCCGCTTACTGTAAAGGAAAGCATTCCGTTTCTATTACAAGTCTCATCAGTTGATGTGACAGTAAGAGTGAAATCTGGTAGCTGCCCGTAGGAGCTGATTACATTCAAGGAAAAAATTAACGCAAAGATAAAGTTCTGGTAAAGTTTTTTCATAAAAAGAAGTTAAGAAAGGTATCAAATATATGAAAAACTGTAAGAAAAATTATGGATTTCCATAATTCCAAAAGTTAAAGTATAGAATAAAAAAAGGGATTGCCTTATTTTACTGGCAATCCCAAATATTTTAAAATCAAATAATTAAAAACTAAAGCAGTCCTGCTCTTTTGAGCAGTGCGTCAGGTTTTGGCTCATTGCCTCTAAATCTCTTGTATAAAATCATTGGATGCTCCGTTCCGCCTTTAGAAAGGACATTTTCTTTGAACTTAGTAGCCACTTCTGGACTAAATATTCCCTGTTCTTTAAAATACTCAAAAGCATCCGCATCCAATACCTCAGCCCATTTGTAACTGTAATATCCAGAGGAATAGCCGCCTTGGAAAATATGTGAAAAAGCAGTACTCATAGCATTTTCTTTTACATCCGGATACAGCTTCGTCGAGGCAAACTGCTCATTTTCGAATTCCTTTACATCTTTGATAAACGTAGGGTCCTGGCCATGCCATCCCATGTCAAGCAAGCCGAAGCTCAGCTGTCTCATAGTGGCTATGCCTTCTTGGAAACTAGCGCTTTCTTTTATTTTCTGGATGTATTCCGTAGGAATAACTTCTCCGGTTTGATAATGGCGCGCGAACAAAGCTAGCGCTTCCGGCTCATAACACCAGTTTTCGAAAATCTGGCTTGGCAGCTCCACAAAGTCCCAATACACGCTGGTACCCGATAAGCTCGGATAAACTGTATCTGCAAGCATCCCATGCAAAGCATGTCCAAACTCATGGAATAAGGTAGTCACTTCATTAAAAGTCAGCAAAGAAGGTTTGGTTTCTGTAGGCTTTGTAAAATTGCATACGATAGAAACATGCGGTCTTTCGTTGACACCGCCTAAAACATATTGCGATTTGAAAGACGTCATCCATGCACCATTTCTTTTCCCTTTTCTCGGAAAGAAATCCGCATAAAAAATAGAAACGAGATTGCCAGCAACGTCTTTTACTTCATACGTTCTTACATCAGGATGGTATTTCTCGATATCATTTATTTCTACAAACGTCAGCCCATATAATCGTTCAGCCACAGTAAAAGCACCCTCCAATACATTTTCTAGTTTGAAATAAGGCTTTAGCTTTTCATCGTCCAGATTGAACAACTGCTGTTTCAGCTTTTCAGAATAGTAGGCGCCGTCCCATTTTTCCAACTGCTCAATGCCGTCTAGTTCCTTAGCAAAATTTGTCAGCTGTTTGAATTCTTTTTCGGCCGCAGGTCGTGCTTTTGCGAGCAAGTCATTAAGGAAGGTAGTTACTTTTTCAGGACTTTCTGCCATTCTTTCTTCGAGCACGAAATGCGCATGCGAAGCATAACCTAAAAGCTTGGCTCTTTCATAGCGAAGCTTGGCAATCTGCAAAACAATTTCCTGATTGTCATATTCATTTTTCTGGAAGCCTTTAGAACCGAAGGCAACTGCCATCTTCTTGCGCAGTTCCCTGTTATCTGCATACGTTACAAAGGGCACGTAACTCGGATAATCCAGCGTAAAAACCCAGCCTTCTTTTTCTTGGCTTTGGGCCAGTTCTCTTGCGGCTTCTATCGTTCCTTCTGGTAATCCGGAAAGGTCTTTTTCATCGGTTATATGAAGCTGGAAGGCATGTGTTTCCGACAGTACATTTTCTCCGAACTCCAAGCTCAATCGCGAAAGTTCCTTATCGATTTCACGCAATTCGCTTTTTTTGTCTTCAGATAGATTGGCCCCGTTTCGCGAAAAGCTTTTGTACTGCTTGTCGAGCAAGGTATCCTGTTCTGCCGTGAGAGAGAGGTTATTTTTATTGTCATATACGGCCTTGACCTTTTTGAATAAGTCGGCATTAAGTCGGATGTCATTCCCAAATTCAGATAATAGGGGAGAAACTTCCTGTGCTATCTTTTGAAGCTCGTCGTTGGTTTCGGCCGAATGCAGGTTAAAGAAAATATTCGATATCCTGTCTAACGTAGCACCGCTAAAAGCCATGGCTTCTATAGTGTTTTCA
Organism: Flavobacterium sp. N2550; assembly: GCF_025947265.1. Classification (NCBI taxonomy): domain Bacteria; kingdom Pseudomonadati; phylum Bacteroidota; class Flavobacteriia; order Flavobacteriales; family Flavobacteriaceae; genus Flavobacterium; species Flavobacterium sp. N2550. Next base: position 1,512,689 of record NZ_CP110007.1, read on the forward strand.
AAAGTAGGCTCTTCTGGATTATTGACAATCTCGTCTATTTCTTTTTTGGCATCTGCAATAGCCTCTTGGAAGGCAGGAAGAAAATCATCATTCTTGATTTGGGAGAAAGGCGCTGTATCGTGTTTTGTCGTAAATTTTTTTGTAAGGACTGACATATAAGGTCTTTTTAATATTTTGAGAATAGAGAATATGTTTTTTTAGGCACGAAAATTATCTCTCGGCATGCTGTTTTCAAAAGTATAAAATTGATCGATAAATACCTATGCCGTTATGAAAACGTTACCGTTTAAAACAAAAAATCAGGCCCTTGCTTTATAGCTGGACCTGATTTTTTAATAGTGTCGTCTTACTGTTTCAGCCCTTCCGAAGCCTTGATGACTCCTTCTCTTAGGTTTTCTTTGTAAGCGATGATCTTGTCAAGTACAGATTTGTCGGAACTCCCGATAATCTGCGCGGCCAATATGCCTGCGTTTTTAGCGCCATTCAAGGCTACTGTTGCGACAGGAACGCCTCCTGGCATCTGAAGGATAGAAAGAATGCTGTCCCAGCCGTCGATAGAATTGCTTGATTTTACAGGAACTCCAATTACAGGAAGCGGCGACATTGATGCTACCATTCCCGGTAAATGTGCTGCTCCGCCGGCTCCAGCAATGATGACAGCAATGCCTCTATTATGGGCATTTTTGCTGAAGTCAAACAATTTCTCTGGCGTGCGGTGTGCCGAAACGATATCGACTTCCGTCTCGATTCCGAATTCTTTTAGTATGTCGATGGCTTCTTGCATGACTGGCATGTCTGAAACACTTCCCATTACGATTGCGATTTTCATTGTATACGATTTAATGGTTTAGATTCTTTATGAGTTGCTGATCACGCGTATCAGCTTTTTTACTTCCTCTGCAGTCTTTCTTGCTTCGGCTATATTTTCATTTACGATGGTCACATGGCCCATTTTTCTGAACGGTCTTGTTTCGCGTTTTCCATAAATATGCGGCGTCACGCCATCGATGGCTAATATCTTTTCAATGTTTTGGTATACGACTTGTCCGGAATGGCCTTCTTCGCCTACAAGGTTCACCATGATTCCTGCAACCTTGCTGTCGGTGTTGCCCAAAGGCAAATCTAAGATGGCCCTTAAGTGGTTTTCAAATTGCGACGTATAGCTGGCCTCAATGCTGTAGTGGCCTGAATTGTGCGGCCTCGGTGCTACTTCATTAATCAATATGGTATCGTCTTCTGTCTGGAACATTTCAACTGCAAGTAAGCCTACATGTCCAAAGGCTTCAGAAACCTGCAAGGCAATGGCTCTTGCTTTTGCAGCTACCTTTTCGTCAATGCGCGCCGGACAGATAACATATTCTACTTGATTGGCTTCTGGATGAAATTCCATCTCTACCACAGGATACGTCTTGATGTCGCCTTTTGGATTGCGGACTACGATTACAGCCAATTCATTCTTAAACGGCACCATGTCTTCGGCAATGCATTCCACGTCGGGAAGATTTGCCAAGTCCGTTATAGCCCTTGCGACTTTCACTCCGTTGCCATCATAACCGAATTCGGCACTTTTCCATACAAAGGGAAAGGAAACAGTAGTATTCTCTATAGCCGCTTTTAATGCTCCTAAAGTGTTGAATCTTTTGAATGAGGAAGTAGGCAGGCTGTTTGCTGTATAAAAATCTTTCTGCCTTCCTTTGTTCTGGATCTTGCGTAATGTTTTTGGAGAAGGATAGACTTTTAGCCCTTCGGATTCTAATTTCTCCAAAGCCTCCAGATTTACGAGCTCGATTTCAAAAGTCAAGACATCTACCTTTTTTCCGAATTCATAAACAGTATCAAAATCCATAAGGTCGCCCTGAAAGAATTTATTGCATCCCATTCGGCTGGGAGCCTCTGCACTTGGGTCTAAGACATACGTCTGTATATCAAATTTTCGGGTGTCGGCCAGCAGCATCTTGCCCAGCTGTCCGCCTCCTAGTATTCCGAGCTTGAAATCGGATGAGAAGTAATTCATTGCTGTGTTGTTGTTTGCCACAAAGATAATCATTCTTTAGAATGATGGAATATCATCGTTTAGATTTAAATGCTTTCAATGCTTCCGATGCGATATCTCGGGTGAGTTGGGTAGGCGAATTGCAGTCGCAGTTGCTGAATCCGATGACATAAATACCCTCGCTTGGGATATACATTCCCATCGACTTAAAGCCGAATATGCTCCCTCCATGCTCTCTCGTTGCGGTTCCGTCCAATTCCGTCAGATGCCAGCCATAGCCGTACTTAATGGGGTCGCCATTGTTCAAGCTTTTTTTAGTGAAAGCCTTTTTTGCCGTCTTTTTATCCAGCAACAGATTGTTATTTAGGGCATGCTGCCAATGCAGCATATCTACTGCGGTTGCCATCAGCGAGCCAGAAGAAAACGGAATCGTAAAGCTGATGCGCCCTTTGTTGACATACGCATTGTCTTTCTTGCGATAGCCGTAAGCCCTGTTTTTAATAATAGCGGTATCATCGGCATAACGTGAATCAGACATTCCGGCTTTTTCGAAAATGTGCTTCCGGATATAGGCCTCATAGGTTTCTCCAGAAACCAACTCGATGATATGGCCCAAAATCACATAACCCGAATTGTTGTATTCGAATTTTGTGCCTGGCAGAAAATCAACAGGCTCATTCTTGAAGAAATCGATTATTTCTTTTGGCGTTAGGTCTTTCTGGGCAATCTGCTGCAGGGACTTCATTTTGGTGAAATCTTTAATACCCGAAGTATGCGTCAGCAGATGGTGCAAGGTAATCTTGTCGCCCTCAGGATAGTCTGGAATGTATTTAGAAATGCTGCTGTTGAGGTCAACCTTGCCTTCTTGTTCGAGCATCAGTATGGCAACAGCCGTGAATTGTTTGGTAATCGAGCCTATCTGGAAGACTTGGTCTGTGGTCATATCGACATCCAATTCCAGATTTGCTTTGCCAAATGCTTTATGGTAAACGGGCTTTCCGTCTTTTGCTACTAAGAACACGGCACCCGGTCCTTTTCTGTCGGTAAAGACGTTCGAGATCAGGCTGTCGACCTTGCGTTCAAAATTTTGAGCAGGAGCAGCTGTAAAGGCAGCAATAAGCAGTAGGGAAGTCGCGAGCAGTTTCTTCATTTGTGAGAGGTTGATTTTAGCGCTTTGGACGACAAAAATCGGTGCCCAGTTACAACCTCAAGACAAGCATTGCTGCAGTATTATATAAAAGGCGGCGTAATCTGGTATTTAAACGAAAACAAAACCAGTCCCACCTTCGATTTGATGCCGAACCGTTCAAACAAAGCTGTCCGGTACGATTCTATAGATTTTACAGACAATCCCATGCTGTCGGCCATCTGGTCATAGGTCAGTTCTCTTTCGTCGCACACCAGCTTCAAGAATTCCAGCTCTCTATCGGACAATAAGATCTGGCTTTTGGCGTCTTTGCTCGGAGATTCGTCATAATTCCGCATCCGCTTTAGTATCTCAGAAACGTTGTTGTAGCCGATTTTTACGATGTTGTCGATGGCAAACTTCAAATCGTGTGCGGTACAGTTTTTATGCAAAAAACCTCTGGCTCCGTGATGGTAGGCCGCATCGATAATCTGCTCGTCAAAATGCTGCGTAAGCAGCAGTACTTTGTATTCGCCTTCTATTTCTTCTAGCGCCTTCAGTACTTCTATACCATTCATTCCGGGCATGGAATAGTCGAGTATAAACAAATCGGGCGGACTCTCTAAAGGAAGTGCCGCTAAAAAGTCGGCACCATTGTCAAATTCTGCCGTAATCGTATAATTGCTGATTTTTTCCAGCAGTTCTTTTAAACCCTGTCTGACGATCTTATGGTCGTCGATGATGCCTATGGTTGTCTTTTCCATATCTAGGAGATTTTGTTTTCTGATAGCCGAATCTTTGTGCCTTCGCCGATTACAGAATAAATGTTTACAGAATAATCAATAATAGCGGCACGGCTGATGATGTTTTGTAGTCCCATTGTAGTGGTAGTGTCCTTTATCTTTTCATAGTCGAATCCCTTGCCGTTGTCGGCAATGACCATTTCAAAACTTGGGCCAGTCCTTAAGCGAATTTCGATACGTCCGGCTTTCGAATGCTTGAAACAGTTGTTCATGATTTCCTGAAAGATTCTATAAATCACGATCTTTTCATTCGTCGAAAATGCCCTTTTCGCGCTTCCTTTCTGTACAAGCTCAATAGGAATAGGCCCTTTCTGCAGGCGCAGTATTTCCGATTCGATAGCTTTTGTCAAATCCTGCTGCAGCAGTACTTGGTTGTTCAGGGAATGGCTGATGCTGCGTATGGACTGCGAAAGTCCGCTGACCGACTGCGACAGCGGCTGCAAGGTCTGGTTCAGCTCTGGCGAATCGAGCTTGAGATTTTCGATCTGGAAATTGATATAGGTGAGCTGCTGTCCGGCATCGTCATGCAGGTCTTGCGATATGTTCTGCAATACCTGTTCCTGTGTTTCGATGATAGCCGCATTCATTGCCTTTTGGAAATCAATATCTTTTTGGTAGATGACCTTAGTGTAGTTTTTGATTTTGCGGATATACAGCTTTACCAGTACCACGCAAAAGAGGATGAGGAGACTGATAAATAGCAGTCCGATAACGATTCCAAAGGCTACATCATTCACCATTTTTCAACTTTTTTTCACGATAAATATAAATGTTTATCAAAGAATAATAGACGATATTCACGAAGTAAGTAATAAAGGTATAAAGTTTTATGTGGCCGAAAAGAAGGAATGAGGTAACATTTTTGCTGTTGAAACCAAACATAAAGCTCAGTCCGAAGAAAAACAGTACGGGCGCTGTAAGCAGGATATATGTGTTAGACAGAAAAAAATCGAAACTTTCTTTCCTGAGCCTATAAGAACTCTCATAAATAAAGATGATTATATACAGAAAGGCACCCACGACAAAAGTATAATAGTTGAATTTTTGTGTCCCGTCAATAAAAAGAAGGCTGGCAATGGCAAAGAGTAAAAAAGCATATAGCAACAAGAATGCAGTTTTTTGAAAAACCGCATTCCTGGCTAATAGCCACAGCCATAATCCATGATGCAGGATAGTGCCAATTGTGGATTCCAAGACTATAGACTTTGAATAGAATAGCAATATTGAATTTGTCAATTCCATAAAAAAGCACACCAACAGAATTAGGAGCAAAAACCGATGTGTGATGTTTTTCCATTTCAAGCTAGACAAAGCAAAAAGCAAAGTCAGCAGTACGAGAATCTTTAGGGGCTTTGAAAATTGATAAATAAACTCTACCATTTTTTAGTAAGATAATTAATTGTTGCTGTTTTAAAGCGGTGCTTTTTTGTATCCCGAAGCATCGATTCTAGGCTCATCAGAAAAGTCGAAAAAGGTTGCTGGGTTTTTGCCGTTCAAGACCCTGAAAATAATTGTCTCCTGCTTGCTGTTGCCGACTAGTGCCCACATAAATTCAAAACTAATGTCAAGGCCTTCGTTTTCTCTAGCAATACTCCTAAAAAGAGGAAGAGAATAGCAAACTTTTGTATCGCTAAATTTAGGCTCTATCTCAATGCCTGCGATTTCTTTAGACGCATCAAGCTTAAAGCCCACATATTTTTCATATGCTGAATAGGATTCTGTCAGCTTTTTCAAATCTTCCCATTTGATTGCAAAAGACTTGCCTGTACCGAGCTTAAACGGTGTGTGTTTTATCTCATGCGTTTCTATAGTACTCAAATAAAGCGTATCAATACATACAGCCTTCCCGTATTTTCTAAGCCAATCTGCCCTCAACGAATCTTTTTTTGGAGGCTCTAGCTTTAAATCATCAATTTTTCTATACTCTTCCAGTCCCAAGCATTCTTGTTGGTTTTTGGCAGCTGCCGCAGCCCTTGTGTCGTCTTGCGTTTCTTCTTTCTCCTTGCATCCTATCATTGCCAACGACAGGAATAAGAATAGTACTGTTTTTTTCATAATTTAAATATTGGAGGTTTATAATTAAGTTCATGACAAAGTTGGCTCATATCCATTTCTGACTCAATAGGGTTTTCCCTATTTCGTCTGGGTTATTTCCCCATCGCACCACAGCCTAGCTAAAATATCACTTTTTTCTTAATAATTTATGTATTTATTGCTATTTCAATGAGTTAGGGAAAAGCCTTTGGTGCAATAGGGTTTTCCCTATTGTTGCAGTCTAAGTGTCGCGGTAGCTTTGGCCTATACAACAGCAAACAGGCGCATCATGAAAACAACCTCTTATATCCGATTACAAAATGTTCAGCAAGGTGCTATCTTTTTATGCAGCTGTTTGCTCTTCATTTCCTGCACGATGAAAACAGATAAAATGGAAACAACCGAAGGACTGGCACTGCCCCAAGGAACCGGATATGCCTTGCTGGTAGGAGCAGCAAGAACTAGCCTTTCGGGCTATAGCAATGTGTTTACCGAAAGCGCACCCTATAATGTAGATGCCCTAGAAAGAATATTGATAAAAAATGACTTCCAAGAGCAGCATATTGCCAAACTGCACTCGCCAAAAGCAGATGTGCTGAAAGCAAATCTCCTGTCGCAGCTCCATAAGCTCACGGAAAACGATCTTTTTGTTTTTTACTTTTTCGGGCATGGCGACCAAGTTCCTGATACCGGAGTTTTAGACGAAACAGGGGACAATAAAGATGAGGTATTGATTACGGAAGACAGGAAGCTGGTTGATGATGAGATATATGAAATACTGACCAGTATCAAGACCAAGGCAAGAGTACTGTTTATTGTAGATGCCTGCAACTCCGGCACCATTTATAAATCGATGCTGAGTTTCAGAAACAAAGGCCGGGCTATTCCAGCTTTCGGGTATTTTGAAGCAAAGCAAGATAATGGTATGCAATTAGACTTCTTATACCTAGGAGCTACGCAAGACGGAAGCATCGCTACAGTATACGGTTCTACCAGCCCATTCACCTCATTGATAGAGTCTGTATTAAAAGATAAATCTTTTGAAGGAAATTATAAAGACTATTTCGGCATCCTAAGCAAAGCCATGTGGGAAGATAAAATTTTTCCAACTTTCGAGACAGGCTACGCTTCGCACCAATTTTTAGACCAACAACCTTTTAAAATCAATTAATTATGAAAAAAATCACCCCCCTTCTCGCAATTGTAGTATTGTGGAGCTGCTCCACGGTAAGGACATCGCAGCTGAATTCAGGAACAGCATCCAATGCAAACGGATTTTACTATGCCCTGCCGAAAACCATATTAACGGCCTCTTTTGAAATCGAAAAGAAGACTATCGAAGCAGGAAAATACAGCGAATATGCCCCATGCTTTGATATTGAAGTAGAAGAAACCGCTGGCACCTCCTATAAAATCAAGAATATGGAAATTACCTCTAGGTCTATACTAGATAAGACCAAAGTCTACCAAATGAATATGAGCCGAAATTTTTTGAACAAGAATGACTTCTCCCTTGAATATTCAAAAGATGGGGAACTTACTTCTTCGGATATAAAAAACGAAAGCCAGATAGTACCATTGATTAGCACCGTAGTCAATTATGCAACGCTAATTCCGGGGATAGCCGGATTAGGAAGCGAACCTGTAGCATCACTACATAGCCCATGCAATAACCAAGAAGAAAAGAAATACAAGCTGGCCAAGGAAAACTACGATAAGATATTGATTTACCAAAACATGCTGAAAAAAATTCTGGAGAATTCAGACGGCTCCAATAAAGAAGTCGTGGAGTTCAAGCTTCAAAAAGTCAATCAATTACGAGATGAACTGTTAAGCGATTTTACAGGAAAAATTACCACAAAAAGCGTAAAAATTCAATTTGAGATTGACCCAGAAGATATGGATGATATCGGAAATGGAGCAAGCACCTACAACAAGATCAAGCTCTTTTCTATCGACAAGACCAAAGGAATCAAGATGGCGCCCGAGTTCTCGAATTATGTCACTACCGGATTTGAAAAAGAAGAAATTACGCCAACAGAAACTATCTATATCCAGCTTCATAAAATAGAAAAGGGGATAGGAGAGGTAGTCGCCAGCCATAATAAAAAAGACGATAAAAAAGCATCTTTCTATTATAATATTCCAGCCGAAGCGCGCTTCCAGATACTTAAAGAAACAAAAGACAAAAACACGGTCGAAAAACAAGCAGACCTTATGGTGCCGCAATACGGAATCGTAGCAGCAGGCCCTTCAAACATGAAAAATATGGTTTTTAAATTGCACCCAGGTCTCGGCTCCATCTTGTCCATTTCTGGAACGACTGCTACGGTAGATTTAGAAAAGCTTAATGCCGCCCCTGAAAAAATTTCAGGAATTCTGGACAAGTTTAAAAAAGAAGAGCCTGAAGATCCTAAAGACAAGCTGATTAAGCAGCTGGAACAAGACGTCAAGATAAAAGAGCTAAAAGACAAGCTGAATGCTGTTTCTGAATAAATATACCTCTAATGTAAAAACATACCGCAATGAAAAACAGCTTCTCCTTTATCTTTTGCCTTATCGCAATGGCCTCCTATTCTCAGAATACGCTCAATGCAGGCGGATGGTCTACTTCCGGACCAGGATCCTATACGCGTATCACCGCGACCAACAACCTTGACCAAAAAGTATATTCTATACAAAATACCATCCATATGGATGATGCGATTTTGGAATTTGAGATTATAGTAGACGGCGTAACAATACCGACAAAAATATATGAAGGCGGCGTTGTTGCTGTTGAAGGCAAAAGCATCTTTATCCGCCAAACCAAGCCTGGCAAGCAGATCAAGGGCAACTGGAAGACTATTCAGCAGCCCGAAACAGCAGCCACAGTCATACCTTGGGTGGGCTATCCTTCGCTGAACAAAGAAATTCTTGTAGCCAGCCTCAAGACGGAGCAGGAATTTATTATCGAAATCCACGGCAGTCTTGACTGCAACGATGCGGCCTTTCAGGTATTTATTGATAATGTTCCCGTAAAAGACAGCAGCAACAATACGCTCACATTTTGGAACGGGAGCAGTCTTATAGGAAAAGGAAAATTAGTCGTAGTCAAGGTAAGCGGAAGCTGTACCGGCTCCAAGATCATAAGCGGCTATCTCAAGCTCAAGGCATAAAGACAATTCAGACCACTTTTAAAAAAGAAAACGATGAAAAAAATAATACAGGTACTGATACTGCTGGCTGTTTTTTCTGAAAGCGCTGTCGCGCAAGACCTGGCCCAACTGCAGGCAGACAGTACGGCCTTGTCTGCCGCTGCTACGGCTGAGTCATTAGACAATCTGGCATCCTGCTCGTTTGTGCTGCCTACGCTAGAATATAGGTTTGACGACCATCTAAAGCATGGCGTATTTTTAGGAATCAAAAAGGTAAACGCACAAAAGAATTGCGATTGTTCTTCTACTATGGGCTCGCTATGTTATGCTGCGGGAGCTACTTATAGGGCTGCTGCAGGCTATTATCCTCATACAAAAACTGGCGATATAAGCCTTCATTATGGCTACCGATATTTGTTTCTGTATGGAGAATTGGGAGCCGGATATTCATTCAGTGCGAAAGAAGCTATGCCGGGACAGTTTTTTCACTTCGGGCCTTCCATAGGCTTTGACCTTCTTGCTATCCAGGCCAATGCAGGCTATTCTTTTACCACTGAAAAAATTAATGGGAAATCGGGAGCCTTTATGCTATCCATCGTATTCTCTCCAATAAGTTTGGAGAGAAATAAAGAATACAAAAGATCCGTAAAGACAATCAACAAATCTACTGCTACAGACAGGAAAAGCTTTAGGATGGATAAGGGATAGTTGCACTTTTATTCTACATAACAACATATTGCCTTTATAGTATGTCTATAGTGACTCTATAAAAACTGTACTTTTTATAGAGTCACTATAGACTCATTATAGACTCACTATAGACTCACCTGCAATAAAACCCAAACAAAAGTACTATTATGACCAGCGTTTGTATGGCGCTAAACTATAGTAAGATCAGTATAAAATACCTTGTGTTAAAAAGAAAAAGCTAGAAAATATATAAGCCAGACTACAGTCTGGCTTATTTTTTTATGAATAAGAAAGAATATAATTTGCTATTTTTGATTGTCAATCATCAATCCAATCATCATGCGTTATGTTTTAGCTTTTTTTCTTCCTTGGCTCTCTTTGATATTGCAAGGGAAAGTTCTTTCAGGGATATTATGTCTTATTCTGCAGCTTACCATCATCGGATGGATTCCGGCTTTTATCTGGGCCGCTACCGCCTTGAACCGGATGTATGCCGACCGTAGGACAAATAGGGTCATACGTGCCATGAACGGCAACCGTTAAGGAAATTCTTCTCGATTTGCCAGAGCCCCCGTTGCTTAGTTTGCAAACAGCTAGTTCCCGAACCTCATCTCGAACAAGATATAGTGCTGTATCCCGAATTCTTTGCCCCAGGTTTCGATGTCCTTGCCGCTGCTTTCAACCGCGCACCAGAATTTGTTGCCCTCTTTGTCTTCATACGGCAGTATATACGCAAACGCATAGAACGGCTTGCCTGATACGATGGGGAAATGGGTGCCGAAATCCCTAAGGCTGTAATCGTCAGAACGCATGCTTTTGTATTCTTTTTGAATCTCGAAACGATCAAACAAAAACTTTATCTTCAAGGACTTGTCCGATGATTTTTTGGCAATTACCGTGAGATTCAGGCTGTCATTTTCAATTTTTCCGATGTAGGAGTTTGTGGCCGAACTGAAGATCGTATCGGTCTTTTTTACTTTGCCATCCCAAATTTCTTTGGCTACCATATAATATTCTGTGCCCTTTAAAGCAGCTCCCGTAAATTTCGTAGTATAATAATCCATATTGTCAAACCGCATGACATCCGTCAGTGCCTTGTTTTCGGAATAAGAATCGCTTTTCATTGTTATAGGGGGCAATGCATTTTCTTGCGCTGTTGCCGTAAAAAAAGGAAAAAAGAACCACAGTCCTGCCCAGCCTAAAGCAGCCGTTTTAATCGCATTTTTTTTCATCATTAAGTATTTAGAGGTTATGATGCAAAAGTAGGCTGGCAGTAAAGGCGCTGAGGTTAACCGCCCTGAATAAGGGTTAATTAGTGTTAATGAAAATGGCAAGGGCGCTTTTAAAATTTTATCTTTGGCTCGTATGAAACGAAAGATACTATTGGCGTTTGTCCTGATGTCCTTGTGCGTTGCGGGAATCGCGGCGCTGCAGCTCTATTATAACTATGCGACCTATACCGCCGAGCGCAGGCAGTTTGAAAGAGACTGCAACGAGGCGCTTGAAGAAGCAGTCGACAGTTCTTTTGCCAGGCACCGCCGTATCGTGGTCGGAGAGTTCAAGGGATGGCTTTACGATCCTTCTTTCATCAAGATTACGGCCCGATGGAATCCAGATGCCAAGCAGACGGTATTTACGATAAAAGAAACAGAACCCTCGGCCATAGGGCAGAGTCAGTTTAGCATGGGCATCGAAGATTTTAAAGAAAGGCTGGATAGCATTACTCCCAAAGGAAGGACAGTGCTCGTCAACCACATGGCAAGGCAGGTGGATACTGAACTTAAAAAGGGCTATATTTGGTTCTATACCCAAAAGTTGGGAGACAGCCTTAACAAGCTATCGTATGACATGCCTCTGGAATTGGGAATATTAAAGAAAGAATACCAAGCTTCGTTGCAGAAAAGAGGCATATCATTATCTTTTGACTTTAATAGAAAACCCGACGGCCAGACCTTTCAGACTAAAAAAGTAAATATTTCCTTGAGAAAGCCGCATAAGCAAAAGCTATTGCAGGCGACTATCGTCAACACCGACCTGTTCTTGCTCCGGCAGCTCAAATGGGTGTTGATAGGCTCGGTGCTGCTTATACTCATTACGCTTTCCTGCTTCTGGTACACCTTGAGGCTGCTGCTCACCCAGCACAAGATCAACACGATAAAAGACGATTTTATCAACAACATGACGCACGAAATCAATACACCCTTGACCTCGATTGCTATTACTGCCGAAGCGCTAAAAAAGTTCAACCACGATAAGGAAACACAGGAGAATTATATTGAAATCATACGCCACCAGAGCGGCAAGCTCATCTCGCTTACCGATGAGATACTGGCTGCCGCGCGACTGGAAAGTTCTGAAATGGAACTAAAAGATACCATAGCCATCAGCACGCTGCTGCAGGAAATTGTTGCAGGGGCAGAAGGCAGTGCACAAATCTCTATTTCTTCTGAAGAGGATAGTAAAGTAAAAGGCAATAAAAAGCACCTGAGCAGGGCAATTGCCAACCTGATCGATAATGCGATAAAATATGCAGGATCAGAAAAGCCAATTATCGAGATACAAAGTTTTGCAGAACATAAACAGCTGACGATCAGGGTTGCCGACAATGGGCCTGGGATTTCTGATGAGCATAAAGAAGCAGTTTTCAGTCCGTTTTATCGCATACCGTCGGGCAACGTACATGATGTCAAAGGCTATGGCTTGGGACTGAACTATGTGAGGAAAGTGATAGCCGCCCACAAAGGCAGTATCAGCCTGAAAGATAATGTCCCGAGCGGAAGCGTATTCACCATCAAATTGCCCTTGTCATGAAGTACACGATCCTTTTGGCAGAAGATGAGCCGTTCTTAGGAAAGGTCATCAAAGACAGTCTGGAAAAGGAGGGCTATACAGTCGAACTGGCTCCTGACGGAAAAAGGGCGTGGGAAATCTACAAGAGCCATGCGTTTTCTTTATGTATATTAGACGTGATGATGCCGTACAAAGACGGATTCTCGCTGGCTTTGCAGATACGGAATGATGATCCGAAAATACCTTTGATGTTCCTTACGGCCAAATCGGATATAAAAGACGTGATGGCAGGTTATGCCAGCGGAGGGAATGATTATCTCAAGAAGCCGTTCAGTCTGGACGAGCTTTTTCTCAGGGTAAAAGAACTGCTCCGAAGAGCAGAACCAGAAAACGAGAAAAGCGACGAGCATCGGATAGGGAGCTATGTCTTTTTGCCGAAAAGGCAAGAACTGAAACATAACGGCGAGACCGTAAAGCTTTCTCATAGAGAAGCACAATTGCTCGTCTTGCTTTTGCAGCAAAAGAATCAAGTGCTTGACAGGAAATCGGTCTTGCTGCTGCTTTGGGGCGACGATACTTTTTTTAATACCCGCACTATGGATGTCTATATAACGAAGCTTCGGAAAAAACTGGAAGGCGACCAAAGCATAGAAATCCTTAATATCAGGGGATTTGGCTACAAGCTGATTTGTTGATGCAAATACTCAGGAAACAGCATAAAATTTTTTGAAAAGAAGCTAACTTTGCAAAGCTAAAACCGCACGATATGGATACGAAAATGCCTGCCCGCATACCTGCTTCAAGCTTCGACTACCTCAAGATGCTCAAAGAGAATAACGATAGGGACTGGTTTAACGAGAACAAAGACCGCTACCTAAAAGAATACGACAGCCTAGAACATTTTGCCGATGCTCTGCTGCAGGAGCTCCGCAGTCATGATGTTATCGAGACTGCATCGGGCAAAAAAAGCCTGCACCGTATTTATAGGGATACGCGATTTTCTAAAGATAAGACGCCGTATAAGACCAATTGGAGCGGCGGCTATAAAAGAGCTACCGCACTCCGTAGGGGAGGCTATTATTTTCATATCGAGCCGGGCAACAGTTTTATTGCCGGAGGTTTTTGGGCTCCCAATACAGAAGACATAAAACGCATCCGCGAAGACATCAGTTCTGACCCCGATACGCTTCGGAAAATTATAGAGAGCAAGACCTTTAAAGCAACTTTTGGGTCATTGCAGGGCGAACAGCTCAAGACGACGCCCAAAGGTTTTGATGCTGCCGATAGCGCGATAGACTTATTACGTTACAAGCAGTTCCTACTCGTCAAGAGATTTACAGATGATGAGGTGCTGAGTCCTTCTTTTTTGAAAGAGGCCGACCAGACGTTCAAGAACATGCATCCGTTTTTTGATTACATGAGCGAAGTGCTGACAACCGATGCCAATGGCGAGCCGCTTTATAGTAGCTAACTTGCAATAAGATTTTATGATTTCTTTTTCTGTAACGCTAAAAAATAATTGGCTTTATACGCAAGACAGTATCCTGTGCATAAAGCCAATTATTTATTTAGGGTTTGCTTTTAAAGCGTTGCCATGTCGATAACAAAACGGTAGCGTACATCGCCTTTCAGCATCCTGTCATACGCATTCTGTATGTCTTTGATATCGATCATCTCGATTTCAGATACGATACCATGCTCGGCGCAATAGTCCAGCATTTCTTGAGTTTCGGCTATGCCTCCGATTCCAGATCCTGCCAAACTCTTTCTGCCTCCTAACAAGCTGAACGCTGCTACTGGAGAAGGTTTTGAAGGAACGCCTACGCAGATATGGGTACCGTCTGTCTTCAATAAAGAAAGATAGAGGTTGAGGTCATGTTCTGCCGAAACGGTATCGAGTATGAAATCAAAAGAGTTTCGGGCTGCTGCCAGCTGTGCTTCGTCGGTTGTCACGACAAAATTATGGGCACCTAATTTTCGAGCATCTTGTTCTTTGTTAGGCGAAGTGCTCAATACGGTCACTTCGGCACCAAACGATACTCCGAACTTCACCGCCATATGGCCTAGTCCGCCCAATCCTAATACAGCTAATTTGTGTCCTTTTCCTACTTTCCAATGTCTAAGAGGCGAGTAGGTAGTGATTCCGGCACACAATAGTGGAGCGACAGCCGCAAGGTTTAATTTGTCTGAAACATGAAGCACGAAGTCTTCGTTTACGACTATGGTATTGGAGTAGCCACCATACGTTGGGGTCTTTCCGTCTTGTTCCAAGCCATTATAGGTCTGCGAGTTACCTTTCAGGCAGTATTGCTCTAAATCTTTCTGGCAGTTTTCACATTCGCGGCAAGAGTCTACCATACATCCCGTTCCGGCTATATCGCCTACCTTGAATTTCTTGACATGTTCGCCTACTTTGACTACGCGTCCTACGATTTCATGTCCAGGAACCATCGGGAAGATTCCGGGAAACCAGTCGTCTTTGATCTGGTGCAAGTCGGAGTGGCATACACCGCAATATTGGATGTCGAACTGTACATCGTGAGGTCCTACTTCACGTCTTTCAAAGGTCCATGGCGCTAAAGGACTTTGATTGTCCTGTGCAGCGTATGATTTTGTTGCTATCATTTTTGTCGTGTTTTAAGGGATTAGAATTCGTAACTACTAAGGTAGGGAAAAAAGCAATTGATTTTGTTAAGCTATTTTTAGCTTTTCTGCAGGCGTAAAAAAAAACCGCCCATGCAAGATGCACAGGCGGTTTCGGGGAACTATATTCACTTTAACCTAACTAATTATTCTCTCATCAAGCGTTTTACTTGAGTTCCTTGAGCAGTTGTTATCTTAACCAGATAAACTCCAGAAGGGAATCTTTCCATGTTGAACTGACGGCTTGAATGTGCAGTCTTGTTCGTATCAGAAAGAATCAATTGTCCAGTGATAGAATATACTTCTATTTTTTCTGCTGTTACGTCTCTAGAGAATTCAACAGTCACGATTCCGTTTGTAGGGTTTGGATACAATCTCATTTTGATATCTCCAAATTCAGGAACAGAAAGACCGCAGAAATTGCTAGGGTCTGTAATAGTTACAGTAGCAGTACCTGTTGCGACATTACCGCTGTTGTCAGTTACTGTCAATGTTACGGTATTCGCCCCAACATTACTACAGTTGAAAGTGCTAGGTGAAACAGTCACGCTTGCTATGCCGCAATTGTCTGTACTTCCGTTGTTAACCTGAGCCGCAGTGATTGTAGCAGCTCCAGCCGTAAGCGGTACGGTAATATTGCTTGTAACAACAGTCGGTGGTGTTGTATCGGCAACCGTAGTAATTGTAAAGCTTTGCGTAGCCATACAAGAGTTAGCGTCGGTAACAGTTACTGTATAGGTTCCTGCTGCCAATCCTGTAGCTGTAGCTCCAGTGCCTCCCGAAGGTGCCCATGAGAACGTGTATGATCCTGTTCCTCCAGATACTCCTACTGATGCAGAACCATTAGAACCTCCAGTACAGCTTACGTTAGTCTGTGATGGAACGATAACAATTGCAGACGGAGCTGTAATAGTAACTGTTCTTGTAATCTGACATAAATTAGCGTCTTTTATGGTCACTGTGTATGTTCCAGCAGCCAATCCTGAAGCTGTAGCTCCAGTTCCTCCTGATGGAGCCCATACATAAGTGTAAGCACCTGTTCCTCCTGTTGCTGTAACAGAAGCCGATCCATTAGCACCGCCGTTGCAGCTTACGTTAGTCTGAGTCGTTGTAGCAGCAAGAGCAGCAGGCTCAGTCAAGGTAACCGTTCTTGTAATCTGACATGTATTAGCGTCAGTGATAGTCACAGTATAGGTTCCTGCGGACAGTCCAGAAGCCGTAGCTGCAGTACCTCCTGATGGAGCCCAAGCATAAGTATATGCACCTGTTCCTCCTGTTACTGTTACAGAAGCACTACCGTTAGCACCGCCATTACAGAGCAAGTTGATCTGTGATGTGGTAGCGGCAAGAGCAGCAGGCTCAGTCAAAGTAACCGTTCTTGTAATCTGACACAAATTAGCATCAGTAATAGTAACTGTGTATGTTCCAGCAGCCAATCCTGAAGCAGTCGCTGCAGTACCTCCCGAAGGAGCCCATGAATACGTATAAGCACCTGTTCCTCCTGTTGCCGTAACAGAAGCAGTTCCGTTAGTACCGCCATTGCAGCTTACGTTAGTCTGAGATGCTGTAGCGGTAAGGGCCGCAGGCTCAGTTACCGTAACTGTTCTTGTAATCTGGCAAGTATTAGCGTCAGTAATAGTTACTGTGTATGTTCCAGCAGATAGTCCAGAAGCCGTAGCTCCAGTACCTCCTGAAGGTGCCCATGAATACGTATAAGCGCCTGTACCTCCCGTTGCCGTAACAGAAGCCGATCCGTTAGTACCGCCATTGCAGCTTACGTTAGTCTGAGATGCTGTAGCGGTAAGGGCCGCAGGCTCAGTTACCGTAACGGTTCTTGTAATCTGGCAAGTATTAGCGTCAGTAATAGTTACTGTGTATGTTCCAGCAGATAGTCCAGAAGCCGTAGCTCCAGTACCTCCTGAAGGTGCCCATGAATACGTATAAGCGCCTGTTCCTCCCGTTGCTGTAACAGAAGCAGTTCCGTTAGCACCGCCGTTGCAGCTTACGTTAGTCTGAGATGCTGTAGCGGTAAGAGCCGCAGGCTGGTTGACTGTAACGGTTCTTGTAATCTGGCAACCATTGAAATCGGTTACAGTTACGGTATAGGTTCCAGAAGCCAATCCTGAAGCAGTAGCATTCGTTCCTCCAGATGGAGCCCATGAATAGCTATAAGGCGTTGTTCCTCCAGTAGCCGATACGGTTGCTGTTCCGTTAGCACCGCCATTGCAGCTTACGTCTGTTTTTGATATAGTACCTCCCAATGCAGCCGCTGGCTGGTTGACTGTAACGGTTCTTGTAATTTGGCAAGCATTAGCATCTGTTACCGTTACTGTATATGTTCCTGCTGCTAGTCCTGTAGCAGTAGCTGCAGTTCCTCCAGATGGAGCCCAAGAATAAGTATAAGAAGGGGTACCTCCAGTTACGGCTACAGTTGCCGTACCGTTATTTCCACCATTGCAGCTTACGTCAGTTTTTGAAGCCGTTCCTGCCAAAGCAGCCGCTGGTTGGTTGACTGTAACGGTTCTTGTGATCTGGCAAGCATTAGCGTCTGTTACCGTTACTGTATATGTTCCTGCAGCCAGTCCTGTAGCAGTAGCTGCAGTTCCTCCAGATAGAGCCCAAGAATAAGTATACGGAGGCGTACCTCCAGTTACGGCTACAGTTGCCGTACCGTTATTTCCACCATTGCAGCTTACGTCAGTTTTTGAAGCCGTTCCAGCCAAAGCAGTAGGCTGGTTGATGGTAAAGCTTCGAGTAGCCTGGCATGCATTATTATCGGTTACAGTCACCGTATAGGTTCCTGCTGCCAATCCTGTTGCCGTAGCATTGGTTCCTCCAGACGGAGCCCAAGAATAAGTATACGGAGGCGTACCGCCAGTTGGCGCTACTGTAGCTGTTCCGTTAGCACCGCCGTTGCAGCTTACGTCGGTTTTGCCACCGCCTGTTGCAGCTGATAAGGCTGTTGCTGGCTGGTTGACTGTTACCGTTCTTGTAATCTGACATCCGTTGAAATCCGTAACGGTCACAGTATAGGTTCCTGATGCCAGACCTGTTGCAGAGGCATTAGTTCCTCCTGAAGGCGACCATGAGTAAGAATATGGAGTTGTTCCTCCAGTCACGACTACAGTTGCTGTTCCGTTAGACCCGCCGTTGCAGCTTATGTCTGTTTTAGAAATCGTTCCACCAAGTGCAGCCGCTGGCTGGTTGACAGTCACAGTTCTTGTAATTTGGCATCCGTTGAAATCGGTTACCGTTACGGTATAGGTTCCTGCTGTAAGGCCAGTAGCCATAGCATTAGTTCCTCCAGAAGGCGACCATGAGTAAGAGTATGGGGTTGTTCCTCCAGTCACGGCTACAGATGCTGTTCCATTAGAACCGCCGTTGCAGCTTATGTCTGTTTTAGTAATTATTCCGCCAAGTGCAGCCGCTGGCTGGTTGACAGTCACAGTTCTTGTAATCTGGCAACCATTGAAATCAGTTACAGTTACGGTATAAGTTCCTGCTGCCAATCCTGTTGCGGTAGCATTAGTTCCTCCAGATGGAGCCCATGAGTAAGAATATGGAGTTGTTCCTCCGGTCACAGATACTGTTGCCGTTCCGTTAGAACCGCCGTTGCAGCTTACGTCTGTTTTAGTAGCCGTTCCGCCTAGTGCGGCCGCCGACACGTTACTTACCGTTGGAGAAACTGTACCAGTACAACCATTGGCATCCGTAATGGTTACCGTATAGGTTCCTGCTGCCAATCCGGTGCGGTCTTCGGTAGTAATACCGCCGCCCCAGTTAAAGGTATAAGGACCTACACCTCCAGTTGGTGTCAGGTTGATAGCTCCAGTAGAGTTACCAAAACAAGCAATATTGGTCACTACAGTAACTGCAGATACAGCTGCTGCTGGTTGGGTTACCACAATGCCAGAAACGGTACCTGTACAGCCGTTAGCATCAGTAATGGTTACCGAATAGGTTCCTGCTGTCAATGTAGTACGGTCTTCGGTAGTGACACCGCCGCCCCAGTTAAAAGTATAAGGGCCTACTCCGCCTGTTGGCGTAAGGTTGATAGCACCTGTATTGCCTCCAAAACAAGCTACGTTGGTTACTACTACAGTTCCAGATACGGCTGCTGCTGGCTGGCCTACTGTAATACCAGAAACGGTACCAGTACAGCCGTTGGCGTCAGTAATGGTTACTGAGTAGGTACCTGCCGTCAACAATACACGGTCTTCGGTAGTAGCACCGCCAACCCAGTTAAAGGTATAAGGGCCTACACCGCCTGTTGGCGTAAGGTTGATAGCGCCTGTATTGCCTCCAAAACAAGCAACGTTGGTTACTACTGTAGTTCCAGATACAACTGCTGTTGGCTGGCCTACTGTAATGTTGTTAATTGTACGCGTACAAGCATTAGCATCAGTAATAGTTACTGAATAAGTTCCTGCTGCTAGTCCTGTACGGTCTTCTGTAGTAGCACCACCAACCCAGCTAAATGTATAAGGTGGTGTACCGCCTGATGGTGTCAGGTTGATTGCACCAGTACTGTTGCCAAAGCAGGCAATATTCGTTACTACTGTACTTCCATTTAATGCAGATGGTTGTAAAACACTAAAGGTTCTTGTAGCCGTACATCCGATATTATCGGTTACAGTTACAGTATAAGCTCCTGCACTTAATCCTGTAGCTGTAGCATTCGTCCCTCCTGATGGAGACCATGAATACGTATATGGAGGTGTTCCTCCTGTTGGAGCTACAGTAGCCGTACCGTTAGTTCCACCATTACAGCTTGTATTTGTTACTCCTCCTCCGGTAGTTAATACAATAGCTGGATTTACAGTTATTGTTATCGTGGCACATGATCCTGGAGTCACACAGCCGCCTTCTCCACGAACATAGTAAGTGGTTGTTGCAGATGGAGTTACTGTGAAAGATCCTGTAGCGGTGCTGGTAACCAACGTTCCGCCGCATGATCCAGAGTAGATACGCCAAGTAGTAGCGCTGTTTAGCGCTCCTGTAATGTTGATTGTCTTGCTTGCTCCATTACAAATTGTAGTTGTTCCTGAAGCTACAGCCAATGTAGGTCCCGTAGGGTTCGTACAGTTGATGCATGTTACAGATCTCGCTGGATAATTTCCAGGTTGTATAGGATAACTTGTGGTATTTGTAGCATCATGAATCCAGTTTGCAGGATTGTTGATTGCAGCACGAAGTGCAATTGAAGTTCCTGTTAAAGTACCATTGTATTTTGCATTTGCATATTCAGGACCAGGTGCCGGAAATAATGAAATACAATTTGTCCCATTTGTTAGTCCAGTAGGCAAGGCAGAGTCTGAAGTAGCCCATGTCGTACTGTTCGGGGAAATAGGATTCCATGTTGTAATTGGATCATACTTTGAAGAATTATAATCTCCGTGAACACCAGAAATAAATATAGGCGAAGCTGGTGCTACGCCTGAAGTAGATTGGTAGGCAAGGATTTGGTCTCCAGCGGAGAGGTTAAAGCTGCTTCCTTGGGCGAAAGTCATGCTTCCGCCTCCAGTTACAGTTAGTACATCTGGTGCTGTTTCTACGAGAGTAATGACTGTTCCGCAAGTAATTCCTGCTGGAATGACATAGGCAAGATGCGGTTCGTTAAGTGTGTTCATCCACATATTTCCATCCCATCCCTGTTCTGTGAAATACAATGTTTGCCCCGCAGGGAGATCATTTAATGCAATAAATGCAAAGCCCTCCGGGGAGCTGGTATTATAGCCTATAAAGGCTATGTCGCCTGCTGCCATTGTCTGCGCTTCCGATTTTACTCCGCTCAGGAGGCAAATCATGAAAAACAGACAGGCTTTAAAAAAAGTAATTTTTGTTTTCATATGGTTAATTTAAGGTTTAATGACATAAATAAGCGTTATGCCAGCCGCCAGCCGCTACCGGCGTGCTGTCTGACATGATTTTTTGGATAAATTCTCCGTTGTTTTTCAAGACGGCTTCGACCTGTGTTTCGTCTTCTGTCATCTTGAAAATATAGTGGTCAAAACGGGTCCTGTTCGTATCTGGATGAAACTCCATTTTCCCTCTTGGGCCTTCAGGAGCGTCTTCCATTCTTTCTATCAGCCTATCCAAAGCAGGAATGCCATCGGCGTCTCTAAGCAGCGACTCGATTATGAGTCCTGATTCGTATCCGAGCATGCTAAAAACGCTTGGTTTTTCATGGAGTATGGCCTTGTATTTTTCTATGAACAGGGTGTTTTTCTTGTTTTTAAGATTTTCTGACCAAGGAGCTACAACCAAAATATCGCCTTCAAAAGCGTCTTTATATTCTTGCCTTATCTTGTCGCTTATCGAAAATGAGGTAAAATAGAAAGGGTAGCTTTGCGCCAGCTTGTTTTTTATAAGATAGGAAGCGTGTTCTTCAGCATAGATGCCGCTGTGAAACGCAAAAATGGCTTCTGGTTTTAAAGGAGCCAACGTTTCTTGCATGCAGTCTGCTTCATTTTCTCTTGGATTCAGGGGAGTGATGTAATGTCCTGAAAATTCTGAATTGTTTTGATACAGTCCGATCTCTACGGCTTGATTGATGCCATAACCAGAATCATAGTAAGAAGAAGAGGTTGCGATGTTCTTGTAGTTCTGGGCTAAGTACTGTCCCAAATAATAAGAAGACTCCGCTATACCAAATGAATTGATGTATATGCCTCGTTTCTTTTGTACGGGATATGGCAGATTAGAACCGATGTCCGTGGCTAACAGAAAAAGGTCATGGCTAGAGGCATATTCATATACGCTAGCAATGTTGCGATGGCCAAAGAAACCGACAAAAAAAATGATATCTTCTTGAAAAGAAAGTTTTTGCATCTTGTCAATAATCATCTTTTCGTCTGCTCCAATGCCTATGCTTTCAACATAAAATTTAACATTTAGGCCATTCAGCTTAATACCGCGCATAAAATCGCGGTCAAGGAAAGGGTATTGCTTTGATTGGGGCAGCAACATTCCGATTTTTAGTTCAGAAATCATAATTGTAAAATAAAGGGGGATCTGACTCCCCCATTAAAATTAGTTTCTTGAAGGGAAAATTCCTTCTAGAGCAATGCTCATGTATATTCCTAAGTAAGGATTACGTATTCCGATTGGAATGTTATTACCAATTAGGCTCGTAGTACCGCTAATCACAGAAGATACACCACCAACAACATTTGTTCCTGTTGGGGATTCTCTGTAGATTTCTGGCATGTTTCCAGAATCTCCAAATCCGTTAGAACCACCATCAGTAGTGTTACTGCCGTTTGCATTGTTAGTTGCCAATACTTTTGTAGCAACATTTGCTTGTCCGTTTACTAATGCGTGAGCATGAGCTGGTAAGTTTGAAATAAGGATAGATACGCTTTCAACACCAGCAACTTCACCTTGTGAGATGTTTGAAAGTCCTGGGCCAGATCCTGGGTGAACAATAGATCTTCCTCTCAAATCAGGAAGTGCAAATGTAGTTTGCCCATTTCCGCCATAGGTAGTACCTAAAAGGGAAAATAATGCTGTGTTTTGAGCAATTGACATGATCTGTCCATCGCAGAAAGCCCATCCTCTAGGAGGGAAGTTAAATCCATAAGCCTGAATTTGGCCAAGAAAAGGTTCGAACATAGTTTTAAAGGTTTTAAGTTAAAATGTTTATTGTTTGTTTAGTTTTAAATCAATTGTGAGGAGGGAATTTTTGCACTGAAAAGCAGATTTTTCTTTCATCTGCCAGTCTTCTTGCATTTCATGAGGGTGTTGAAACGCAGCTATGTCGCATTTTATCCTCTTTTTTGTGAAGGATAAGGAGCGAAAGAACATAAAAATGCTTCGTGCAATTGCTAGTGAGGGAGTTTCTTGGACAGCAAGAGTATACATAACAAAAGATTTAGCAGGTTAGTTTGGGACTTTCTCTTCGAATGCTTTGTTTTTCGACTTTCCAAAATTGCGATTTTTAGAAATCGCATACAATACCATAATTTTGGTATATTTTTGCCTCACCTAATTTAGTGAGGTGATTTTGAGTGGTTTTTTGTACTAATTTTAGTATAGAAACAGGCGAAGCAAGGCATTTGCCTATCGAATGATGGTCGTTATGTTCACATTTTGTGAAGTCAAAAAAGGCGTAAAGAAAAGGGCAGGAGATTTAAAAAGAAGCCTAATTTTTATAGAAGCTATTTTGTTTCGATTCTTTTTGCTATGTCTATCGATTTCGATATTCTGAAATCATAGAGGTGTAATTAAGAATGCTAATCCAATTGTATTTTATTGTTGGGAAAGAGAAAAATATTTCCTGTAGGAAGTAATAAATCCGAAAATCTTAGTAGGACTATCTCTTTTTGTGACAATCGGGATGATTCACAAAATTGTTTATTAGTTGTCGGAAGCGCTATCAGTGTTTTTGCCGAATTCTATTTTGGCATCGATTATCTTTTTTAAGAAATCTTTGTCGTTTCTTAAGTCTTCCACTTCGCGTTCCAATATCTCGATTGTCTGGTTTTTGGCATCCACAACGCTGCCTTTGTTGATAAGGAACTCGCTTTCAGGTTCTTTTAGCGTATGGTTGTCAGGCTGAAGGAAGTCATTCTCATAAATAGTGCCTTTTATAAAATAATAAACAGAAACATTTACCGCTTTCGAAATCTCAATCAAGAAATCTAAAGTGATTTCTTTCGATTTGAAACGGTTTTGCAAGTTTTGGGGAGAAATGTCTAATCTTTTTGCAACTTCATTTAGTTGTATGTCAAGTAATTGCAATTTTTTCTTTAAAATTTTCCCGTCCATATGAAAATAAATTTGTTTATTATAAATAAATATGTTTACTTTGTGACATATAATAGACATATCAGCTATTATTGTGATAAAACGCAAGAACCAATATAGAAAAATATGGCATACAATGGCATATTTAATAAACTTGCCATGGCTTTGCGTTTCTGCCAAAAACGTAAAGTTATTGTTTTTTTCGTATCTGCAATAGGCAAAAACTAAAAAAAATACCCCGATTTCTGTAGGCTATCAGACGGTGCGTTTTTTTAATAGCAGTGCGGACGCATTTTCTATGCAGTCGCTTATTTATTCTTGACTATAAATTTCTTACATTGCAGGAGCTATTAACCCCTAAATGAGTTCCTTATGAAGATAACTTTACTTTCTTCTGTTGTGTTTCTTTCGCTGGCCACGGCATCAAAAGCCCAAAATTTTACGTTAAAACCCACTCCTGATATAGTAGGACTCCAATATAGTTCTGTTGATTTTGCAGATATCGACGGCGATGGCGATCTTGATCTTTTTACTGGAGGTGCCGATCCGAGCTACATACTAACGTCAAGGATGTATAAAAATGATGGCAGTGGGAATTTTACGCTATCGGACGGAACTACTTTTATCAAGATCCGTGAAGGTGCTGCGGCTTTCGGAGACGTAAATGGCGATAATTTTCCAGATTTGGTTGTTGCTGGTAATACGCCAGGCCCGACAACCAAGCTGTATATCAACAATGGTTCTGGAAACTATAGCCTTTCAACGGTAGAATTTACGCAGAGCACCTATGGTGCTTTGGCTTTTGGCGATATCGATAATGACGGTGATAATGATTTGGTAGTTACAGGTTTTTCTACCAGCTTCTATGGCATTACGGAATTGTATAAAAATGATGGCAATGGCAATTTTACGCTACTTACTGCGGCCCAGAGCGGCTTTACTGCACCGGGTGTTTTTAGGAGTTCTGTAGTTCTAGAAGACTTTGACGGCGACGGCTTTCTTGATGTTTTTGTTACCGGAAATACCTCAAACAATATACTCGTGAACACTTTGTATAAGAATAACGGAAATGGCAGTTTTACGATACGTGCCACGCCGATAGCGCCTATCCAGACAGGTTCTGTTTCGGCAGGGGATTTTGATAATGATAGTGACAAAGACCTGCTTGTTGTAGGTGCTGATGCTGTAAGCGCGAAAGTGGCGCTTTTGTATAGCAATGACGGCAATGGCAACTTTACGCTGGTTCCTGACGTTCCTTTTATAGGCGCGCAGTACGGAAGAAGTGTTTTTGCCGATGTGAACAATGACGGCTATCCCGATGTTTTTATCTCAGGCTACAGGAATCCGAATAGGAGGGCCGATTTGTATATGAATAATGGCGCTTCGGGAGGATTTACTCCAGTGACAGTTCCTTTTCAAGGATTGAATAATGCCGATGTGGCATTTGCCGATGTGGATGGCGATACTGATTTGGACTTTTTGGTCACCGGACTGTCTGAAGCTGGAACGATATCGAAGCTTTTTCTTAACGAGCTTTTTCTGGGGACAGAAAATCCGGAAGCAAAAAATATCCGATTTTATCCAAATCCGGTTGCGGCATCGCTTTATTTGACGCTGCCTTCGGGAGTACAAGCGCTGAAGGCTGATGTGTATTCGCTTTTCGGACAGCTTGTACATTCAGAAAATTTTGCAGACGGTACTAATCCAATCGTACACTTTGATGCTCTTGCTGCGGGAGTCTACCTGATGAAGGTAACGACCGATTCGGGAACACAGGTACAGCGCATCGTGAAATCATGACAATGCCAGAAAAGAATAATAGTATCTTAATGATTTAGTCATCCTAAATTAATATTTTTATATCTATTTTGATACTATATGATTCTGGAAACCAAGAGCAAAGAAGCTGGCTTAAAGCCTAATTTTTTTGACAGAGATGTCAGCTGGCTGTCGTTTAACGAAAGAGTGCTTCATGAAGCGGCGGCTGCTGATGTGCCGCTTTTTGAAAGGATAAAATTTCTTTCTATCTACTCTTCTAATCTCGACGAATTTTATCGAGTGAGGATACCGTCACTGATGGCACTGAAGAAAATTTCTAAAAGCGAAGCCGAAAATGGTTTTGCCTACCAGCATATCTTGGACAAGATCCAGCATATCGTAGATGACCAGCAGCATGTTTTTGGAACTATAATATCAGAAAAAATACTTCCTGCCCTTAAGAAAGAAAAATTCCATCTACTCTATAACGAGCCTATTCCAGATACTATTCACGAAGAAATTACCCATTATTTTTTTACGGAAGTGCTGGCGTTTATACAAGTTGTCGACATGTCGGCTAAAGAAATAGATTTCTTTCCAGAAAATAATAAACTGTATAAGCTTGTCGCGATAGAAGAAGGAGCCGACTCGTACAAGCTGTTTATATTGAATATTCCTTCGGACGATTTGCC
Organism: Flavobacterium sp. N2550; assembly: GCF_025947265.1. NCBI lineage: Bacteria > Pseudomonadati > Bacteroidota > Flavobacteriia > Flavobacteriales > Flavobacteriaceae > Flavobacterium > Flavobacterium sp. N2550. Next base: position 1,539,103 of record NZ_CP110007.1, read on the forward strand.
GCGCTTTTTTTCTGTAAAAAAAGGAACTAAAAACTACATTCTCTTTTTAGATGATATAATAAAATTCGGACTCTCGCTTATCTTTAAAGATCAAAAACTGCTGGCAGATTATAATTTCAAGATTACTCGCGATGCTGCCTTGGAACTTGATGACGAATATGATGAAGCCATGGCCGAAAAAATGGAGAAAAAGATTGCCAAGCGCGATTATAGCTTTGCGACCCGTTTTTTGTTTGATTACAGGATGCCGCCTCCATTTTTGCAATCGCTGATTGATGCCTTTAAGCTAAAAGATGCTACTGTTGTCTTGGGCGGATGTTATCACAATCTGAAAGATCTGGCTTCGTTGCCGTTGAAAAAAGAAAGCCTGTCGTATCCTAAAATAACGCCGATTTCTACAGCCGTGCCTTTAGGAAAAAATCTTTTTGAGGTTATTGCAGAAAAAGACATGCTGTTTCACGTGCCTTATCAGTCGTATGACGGCGTGTTGCGCTTTTTTAATGAAGCATCTATAAACCAAGATGTCGAAGAAGTATATGTAACGCTGTATCGCGTGGCCAGTGATTCGAAAATTGCCAATGCTTTGATCAGTGCGGCAAAAAATGGCAAGAAGGTTACGGTTGTGGTGGAATTAAAAGCAAGGTTTGATGAAGCCAACAATATAAAATGGTCTAAGCAGTTGAAAAAAGCAGGAGTGAAGATCGTCTATAGCATTCCGTCGCTAAAAGTACACGCCAAGATAGCGCTCGTGAAGTTCAAGAAACAGAGCAAACTAGCTCCAATAGGTTTGTTTGCGACTGGAAATCTGAATGAAAATACGGCACGGTTTTATACGGACCATATCTTGATGACCGCCCATAAAGAAATGCTGAAGGACTTGGAGAAAGCCTTCCATTTACTTACAACCATTAAGAAAAATCCCAAGAAATATAAGATTGATTTCAAGCATCTGCTGGTAGCCAAATTCAACTTGAGAGAGAAGTTTATTGCTTTAATTGATAACGAAATCCAGAATCATAAAAAAGGCTTGAGTTCCGGAATAACAATCAAACTGAATAATCTGGAAGAGAAGAGCCTGATTGAAAAATTATACGAAGCGTCTAAATCAGGCGTAAAAATCCAATTAATTGTCAGGGGAATATGCTGTCTTGTTGCAGGGATTCCGGGTATGAGCGAAACAATTTCCGTAAGGCGAATTGTGGACAGGAATCTGGAACATGGAAGGATTTTTGTATTTGATAATAATGGCGATCCGTTGATTTATATGGGTTCTGCGGATTGGATGAATCGAAATATCTACAATAGGATTGAAGTCTGCTTCCCGATTTATGATCCAAATTTAAAAAAGGAATTATTGGATATCTTGGACTTTCAGCTTGAAGATAACGTCAAAGCGGTATGGATCGGTTCAACGCTTCAAAATATTCCAGTTAGAAATGATAAGACACTAGTACGTTCGCAGGAAAAAATCTATGAATACCTGTCTGAAAAAGCTTGATGGGCTCCATCAAGTTTCAATGCAGAGAAAATTGTTATGGTTCTGCTTTTCTAAATGAATTTAAAAAAAATCCTATTTTAGTTTCGTCAGGATTTCTTTAGAAGCCAATTTATAAGCAGCCGAATGATTCGGATAGTCTTGTTGCAAAATAACTTTCAGCTCAGGATAGACCCAGTCTTTCACTTTTCCAAAAGAATAAAGCGCTCTCATGGCATAGGCTTTTGTTGCTACTTTTTGGTCGGTAATGAGCCAATCGAAGCAAGATTCGATCATGAGTTCAAGCTGATTGTCTGTCAGAAATACTTCTCCTGATTTTAGCTTTTTGAGATGGTGGCTCGCCGAAAAAAGACAAATTTTCGAAATAGAACGCAAAGCTCCATCATGTGAATAAGAGGAAAGCGTTTCGCAAAAACGATCCAGATAGGGAGAAAGCCAATCGATGTTTCTTTCATAGACTAATTCAGAAACCCAGCAGGCTTTATGGTGGCTCTTGTCTTTTATAGTAAAGAAAACGAACATCAAATCGTGCAATAATTCTGGATTTTCGCAAACTTCGTTCGACAAAGATTCCCGACTTGGGCGGTGCGCTGTGCTTTTTTCTAATTTTTGGATAAAATCAGAATTCATTTATGCTGTTATTTTGAGCTACTTGGCGTAAAAGTATTAAAATAATTATATTCTAAAAGCTATTTTTTAAAGGCTACTCTCCAAATGGTATTGCCGCTGTCGTCATTTACTAAAAGCGATCCGTCATTCATGACGGTTACGGCAACAGGACGCCCATAAACTTCTGCTTTTTTCTCATCGGCTATAAATCCGGTCAGGAAATCTATCGGTTTTCCAGAAGGTTTTCCATTTTTGAAAGGAACAAAAAGAACTTTATAGCCACTTAATATCGAACGATTCCAAGAACCGTGCTGTCCGACAAAAGCGCCGTTTCTATACTCGGCAGGAAATGCTTGTTTGTCGTAAAATGCTAACCCAAGCGATGCAGTGTGCGTACCTACAGGAACATCTGGAACAAGAGCTTTGGCTACAAGCTCTTTGCCTTGGCCTTTCATTCGAGGATCTTCAATCTGTCCGTAATACGAATAAGGCCAGCCATAAAATCCTCCTCTTTTAACGCTGGTGATATAATCAGGAACGAGTTCGTCGCCTAAGTCATCACGCTCGTTTACGGCTGTCCAAAGTTCATTGTTTGCTGGATTCCAGTCCATCCCGACAGGATTCCTCAATCCGCTGGCATAGATTTTTTCTCCCGTGCCATCTGGATTTATTTCAAGTATGTTGGCGCGCCTTTTTTCTACTTCCATGCCATGCTCGGCATTGTTGCGGGCCGATCCTACAGAAACATATATTTTTGATCCATCTGGACTAGCCAAAAGGTTTCTTGTCCAATGATTGTTGTAGCCTCCGGCAGGAAGCTCTAAAATCTTCTCTCCGCTTCCTTGGAGCTTCAGGTCGCCTTGTTTGTATAGAAAACGGTATAATCCATCGGTATTGGCGATATAAAAATAGTTGCCTAGGATGAGCATTCCGAAAGGCATATTCAGGCCTTCCTTAAAGATTTCTCTAGTTTCAAAAATACCATCATTGTCCTTGTCTCGAAAAACTGTAATCTGATTGGCGCTTTTAAAAGTGCTGCTTTCCACTACAAAAATGTCATTGTTTGGAGCAATATAGGTCCAACGCGGGTTCTTGAGACCGTCTGCAAATTTAGTGACTACAAAACCTTCGGGGGCTTTAGGTGTGACTCCGGCAGGCCATTCTTTCATCTGGCTTCTCTTGGTGACAGATTCAGAAGAATAGGGAGCAGGAAGCGTAAGGTCACCGATAGCAGTTTTTACGACAACATCGCCTTGTTTTGATACCTGTTTTTTTTCTTGTTTTGATACCTGGCCATTACAAGATAGGAAAGAAAAAGCGATGCTTGTTATTAGGAGTGAAATTCTCGTTTTCATAGGTGGAAAAGTTTTAGCGGTTCTTTTTTTGGAGCTTGAATTTACTGATTTTAAATTTTTTATCCTCTGGACCTGCAGAATATTAAATATTATTTAACAAAAATAAAATTGTAATAAAACTGAAATAAATTGTAAAATAGCTGGATTCTATTTTAGTATATTTGCAACTTATTATTTAACAATATAATTGTGATACAGCTTCACGACAAACATTTTGTTCCTTTCATCAGCGCAAAGGAAATTGATGCTGCCATAGCCAAGATGGCGCAGGAAGTGGCAGAAGACCTAGACGAAGAGATACCCCTGTTTGTGGGCGTTTTGAACGGCGCCTTTATGGTTGTTTCAGACTTCATGAAACACTATCCAAAAGCTTGCGAAGTGAGCTTTGTGAAATTAGCCTCCTATGAAGGCATTTCTACAACCAATGAAGTAAAAAAACTCATTGGACTTAATCAAGATTTATCGGGAAGAACCGTTGTCGTGATAGAAGATATTGTCGATACCGGAAATACTTTGGTCGAACTGAAAGCCATGTTTGAAGCGCAAAATGTAAAGCAACTCAAAATCGCTACTTTGTTTTTAAAGCCCGAAGCGTATAAAAAAGATATAAAAATTGATTATATTGGTATTGAAATTCCGAACAGATTCATCGTTGGGTTTGGTTTGGATTATGACGGACTGGGAAGAAACATTCCGGAAGTGTACCAATTGAAAGAATAATAAAATCTAAAGATTACAACATTTTGGATTGAAAAATCCTGGCATATAATAACTCACAACTAACACAATGATTAATATCGTATTATTTGGAAAGCCTGGGGCAGGAAAAGGAACACAGGCCGAATTCTTAAAAGGAAAATACAATCTGACCCATCTTTCAACGGGTGATATTTTTAGATTTAATATTAAAAATGAAACGGAACTTGGCAAATTGGCGAAGACCTATATGGACAAAGGTGATTTAGTTCCAGACGAAGTAACAATACAGATGCTTCAAAGCGAGGTTGATAAAAATCCAGAATCTAGAGGGTTTCTTTTTGACGGATTTCCAAGAACTTTGTCGCAAGCAGAAGCTTTAGATAAATTTTTGGAGTCTAAAGATGAAAAAATTACGGCAACGGTTGCTTTGGAAGCCAATGATGAGATATTGGTAAAAAGACTTTTAGAAAGAGGAAAAACATCAGGTAGACCTGATGACCAGGATGAAGAAAAAATCAGGAACCGTTATCAAGAATACAACGAAAAAACAGCTCCATTAATGGACTATTATAAAGCACAAAATAAATTTCATGCTGTGGACGGAATTGGTTCCATAGAAGAAATTACACATCGATTAAGTACTGTAATCGATAGCCTTTAACTTAATTTATAAATCTTGGAAATAGCTATAATTTTCTTTTTAATCCTTTTGAATGGTGTTTTTTCGATGTCGGAAATCGCATTGATATCAGCGCGAAAAAACAGATTGGAAACTTCTGCAAAAAAGGGGAATACGAGCGCTAAAACCGCACTGGATTTGGCCAATTCACCAAACAAATTTTTGTCGACTGTTCAAATCGGAATCACATTAATCGGAATCTTAACAGGTATTTATTCAGGTGATAAAGTCACTGATGATGTAAAGATTTTCTTAGACCAGTTTGAAGTCCTTCAACCGTATTCTGCCAATCTTTCTGTTGGAATTGTAGTTGTTGTGCTGACTTTCTTCTCATTGGTATTGGGCGAATTGCTTCCAAAAAGAATAGGATTGAATTATCCAGAGTCTATCGCAAAAACGGTAGCCTTGCCGATGAAAATAATCTCGGTTATCACGGCTCCGTTTATCTGGCTTTTGACCATTTCTACAGAATCGTTACTAAAATTATTCCGAATCAGGCCTACTGCCGATGGAAAAGTAACTGAGGAAGAAATCAAGGCCATTATCAAAGAAGGAACTGAGGTCGGCGAAGTACAAGAAATCGAACAAGATATCGTGGAACGTGTTTTCCACATTGGTGACAGAAAGGTAAACTCCTTGATGACCCACAGGAAATCGGTTGATTATCTTTCTTTAGAAGATGATTTTGCTACGTTAAAGCAAAAAGTTTTAGACGAAATCCACTCCGTTTATCCGGTATGTGAAGAAAGTTTAGATGAAGTAGTAGGGGTTGTATTGCTTAAGGATTTGTTCGCCAAATTTGAAAACGGCAACTTCAACCTAAGAGAAATAATGAAGGAGCCGGTCTATTTGATCGAACACACTTCGGCTTATAAAGCGTTGGATATTTTCAAGAAGACCAAAGTGCATTATGCTATCGTGACCGACGAGTACGGAATCACGCAAGGGATGATTACCTTAAATGATATCTTGGAAGCCCTAGTTGGCGATGCTTCTGATTTTTATCATGAAGAATTCCAGCTTGTGGCTAGAGAAGACGGGACTTGGTTAGTGGACGGACATTATTCGCTCCATGACTTTTTGACCTATTTTGATTTGGACGAGCTTATTAATGATTATGAAGTTACGACAGTGAGCGGCTTGATCATGACAGAGCTTTCCTATATTCCGAAACAAGGCGAAAAACTAATCTGGAACCTATTCGAACTAGAAGTTATAGATATGGACGGCGTTAAAATCGACAAGGTTTTGGTGCGTTCACTAAAAGAATAAATAAAAGAAACAGTATAGAGTTTAAGGTTTAGAGTCAGCAGAATACTGTTGCTTTAAACCTTAAAATTTACACTTTAAACAAAGAAAATGACAGAGGGAAATTTTGTAGATTACGTTAAGATTTATGTTTCTTCCGGAAAAGGAGGGAAAGGATCGACGCATTTGCATAGAGAGAAATTTATTGAAAAAGGCGGCCCGGATGGTGGTGACGGCGGACGCGGTGGACACGTATATTTAGTGGGAAACAAAGGGCTTTGGACATTGTTTCACTTAAAGTTTGCAAAACACGTTAAAGCGGGTCACGGCGGTGATGGTGGAAGTGCGAGAAGCACGGGTGCTGATGGAGAAGATAAATTTATCGAAGTTCCATTAGGAACTGTTGTCCGTGATAAAGAAACCAACGAGATTTTATTTGAGATTACCGAACACGGCGAGAAAAAAATTGTTGCAAAAGGAGGAAAAGGAGGTCTAGGAAACTGGCACTTTAGAAGTTCTACCAACCAGACGCCAAGATATTCCCAGCCTGGAATGCCAGCCAACGAAATTGACGTAATCTTAGAACTTAAAGTTCTGGCAGATGTCGGTTTGGTAGGTTTTCCAAACGCAGGAAAATCGACTTTGCTGTCGGTACTGACTTCGGCTAAGCCAAAAATTGCTGACTATCCGTTTACGACATTAAAGCCAAATTTAGGAATCGTAGCCTACAGGGATTTTCAATCGTTTGTAATGGCCGATATTCCGGGTATTATTGAAGGTGCCGCAGAAGGAAAAGGACTCGGGCATTATTTCTTGAGACATATCGAAAGAAATTCAGTCCTGTTGTTTTTGATTCCGGCAGATGCCGACGATATCAAAAAAGAATATGAAATCCTTTTGGATGAATTACGTCGCTACAATCCAGAGATTTTAGATAAGGAAAGATTTATCGTGATTTCAAAATCAGACATGCTCGATGAGGAGCTGAAAGCCGAAATGAAAGCACAGCTAGATAAAGATTTCAAAGGATTAAAATACCATTTCATCTCTTCGATAGCCAATCAAGGCTTGCTAGAATTGAAAGACAAGCTTTGGGAAATGCTGAATTCTGAAGAAAATCAGATTCAGGCTACTCCAGAAGCATAAAAAAAAGCGACTCATTGAGTCGCTTTTTTTATATTTTGTTTTCATCAATTCGTTTGATAAACTCATCTCTATAGATAGCGCCTATCGGCAGCAGCTGACTGTAATTTTCTAGAGATTATTAATCAAATGTAAATTATTCGTTATTTTTGCGTGAATATATTTGAGTCCCCCACCCGTTCTTCTGACACCGCAGAATCGATGCTGTATAAGCCTCTTCTTCAGAAGGACACAATGGTTAGATTTTATGAAAATCAACTGGAAAAATGATTTTACTGTCATGGCATTGCGGCTTTTGGTCGTGTATGTCGCTTTTATGCTCGGAAGATTACTCTTTTATTATTTTAATGATGACCTGATTGATCCGATCCGTGGAAAAGATATCATTTCGCTGCTCAGGGGAAGCCTGATGTTTGATACGGTTTCGATATTGTATCTGAACCTTCCGTTTATCTTTTTATCGTTAGTGCCTTTTCGATTTAGAGAAAAAGCAAATTACCAAAAGAAACTTTTTTGGGTTTATATGGGCTTGAATAGTCTTGGACTGCTAGTCAATTTTGCAGACGTATTTTACTATCCATACAAACAATCTAGACTGGTTTTAGGCGACTTGTTTCTGGTAAAAGAAGATAGTTTTTCGCTTCTTATAATCGATTTCATAGCCGATTATTGGTATGGCTTTATTTTCTATTTCATTATCCTCGGATTGCTCAGCGTGGGCTATAAGCTTATCGGAAACGGAAAATCGGTTCTTACGAATAATCGCGATTACTATCTTGTCAATTCGGCTTATCTGGGCGTAATGGTTTTCTTGACTGTGTTTTTTGTCAGGGGAGCAAGTCTTTCCAAAGCTTCGTTTCCGATTTCCATGAGCGACGCTTTTCTTTATACTGATAATGCTTCTCATACTTCCTTGATATTAAGCAATCCTTTTTGCCTTTTCCGTACTATCGGCAAATCTAAGAAAGTCCCGAAGCTTGAATATTTTGATAAACGAACTGCCGCGGCTTATTTGCCGACTACACACAAGCCCTCTTCTTCGAATATGTTTTCCATCGACAAGAAAACAAATGTCTTTATAATAATTTTGGAAAGTTTTGGTAAGGCGCACATCAAGAGTCTTTCGGACCAGTTCAAGCCGAAACAGCCGACGAATACTCCTTTTTTGGATTCGCTTTTTAATGAAGGCTATCTTTTTACGAATGCCTACCAGAACGGCTACCGTTCTATGGATGCGCTGCCTGCTATTTGGGCTTCCATCCCGACATTTAAGGAACCGTTTTTGTCATTGCCGAACTCGGTTGCAGATTATTATGCGCTTCCGGCTTGTATGAACGAAATGGGCTATCATACAGCATTCATGCATGGCGCTGTAAAGGAATCGATGGGTTTTGTTTCGTTTGGAAAAAATCTTGACATTAAAGAATTCCAATCGAGAGAAGAATATGAAGAGGAAAGAGGCAATGATGATTTTGATGGCAAATGGGGAATCTGGGATCATAAATTCTGGCCTTTCGTGCATGAAAAGGTCAATCAAATGCCGAAGCCTTTTTTTACGACTGTTTTTACTTTGTCGTCTCACCATCCGTTTAGCATTCCAAAAGGATTTGAAAACAAATTCTCCGAAGGAACGCTTCCGATACATCGTGCCATAAAGTATTCGGATTATGCTCTCAAGACCTTTTTTGAAAGTATCAGGAATGAGCCATGGTTCAAGAATACCTTGTTTATCATTACGGCCGATCATGCATCGGGAGCAGATTCGCCAAAGTTTTTGAAACCGCCGTATGATTATTCTATTCCGATTTTGTTTTATCATCCGGGCAAAAACTTCAGAGGAACAGATGACAAAATCATGCAGCATATTGACATCATGCCAACACTTTTAGGAATGCTTGATTACCATAAGCCTTATTTTGCTTTTGGAAAGAATCATTTTGATACCGAAGCTCAAAAGGATCATTTTGCTATCAATTTTTCAAATAGTGCTTTTAACTGTACGACAGATTCACATTATTATCAGTTTAATGAAAAGGACGTACTGGTCAAGGCAGATTATAGAAAAGATCCGCTCTGGAAAAACAACCTTATTAAAAAGAAGACGGCAGAAGACGAAAAAGACATCAAGTATTTTAAGGCGTTCATCCAACAATACTATTTCCACTTGGGCGAAAGGAATTTCCTGCCTGAAAAAGCCACCAAGAGAACCAAGGAGTTTGCGGATCTGTATAAGTAAGATCAGGAAGCAAATTTCTCTAGGGATAAGTCTAAAGTAAAAGTTAAAAATTGCGATAACGATTTAGTTTTCTCCTTGATTATAGGCCTAAAATTGTAAAATGAAGTATATTCGCATCGCGAAAATATATATGTTCTCGGTCAAAAATGTAACAAAAATGCATTTTTAAAGACTAGTAGCATATATCTATTAAACTTTAAATACTATTCAATGAAAAAAATTATTTTATCCTTAATTACGGCGATACTGCTTGTTCCGACAACGGTAAAGGCTGACGAAGGAATGTGGTTTTTGATGTTCATCGAGCGTTTGAATCACCGTGACATGCAAAAAATGGGATTGCAGCTGACATCAGAAGAAATCTACAGCATCAACCATTCAAGTATCAAAGACGCTATCGTCCAATTTAATGGTGGCTGTACGGCTGAAATTATTTCTAACCAAGGTTTGGTTTTGACAAACCACCACTGTGGTTACGATGCGATTGCAGAAGTTTCTACTCCAAAAGAAAATTATTTGAGAGATGGTTTTTGGGCAAAAGACAAAAAGTCTGAAATCAAGCCAAGCTCTCTTTATGTGCGTTTCTTTGTAAGAATGGACGATGTTTCTAAACGAATCCTTTCTAAAGTTACGGATAACATGAACGAAGCGGAGCGTGAGAAAGCGATCAACCAAGAAATTGCAAAAATCCAAAAAGAAAATGACGAAGGTGGAAAATATACAGTTTCTGTTCGTTCGTTTTTCCAAGGAAATGAATACTACTATTTCGTTTACCAAGATTATAAAGATGTTCGTTTAGTGGGAACTCCGCCAGAAAGCATCGGTAAATTCGGTGGCGATACAGACAACTGGGAATGGCCTCGTCATACGGGAGATTTCTCTATGTTCAGAGTATATGCTGATAAAGACGGAAATCCTGCTGAATATTCTGTAGACAACGTTCCGTTGAAACCAAAACACCACTTGCCAATCAGCTTGAAAGGTGTTCAAGAAAATGATTTCGCGATGATCTTAGGATATCCTGGAAGAACCAACCGTTGGATGCCAGCTGGAGGAATTGAGCAAAACGTGAAATTTGCATACCCTGCTTGGGTTGAAGGTTCTAAAACAGGAATGGACGCTATGAAATTCCACATGGATAAAAGCGACCAAGTTCGTTTGGACTATGCATCTAAATATGCTTCTGTAGCAAACTATTGGAAAAACCGTCAAGGAATGATTGATGCGTTGACTAAATTCAAAACGGCGGCTACTAAGCAAAAAGAAGAGGCTGAATTTAACAAATGGGCAAACAAGCCTGAAAACAAACAAAAGTATGGCGATGTTGTTGCTACCATTAATAAATATTATGCTGCAACAAACGAAAAGTCAAGACATGATAATTACTTGACTTCTATCTTGAGAAACAGCAGCCTGGCTGCAGGTCCGTCAAGCATAGGAAATGCTGCTACGGCTTATGCTAAAGAAAACGATGCTAAAAAGGCAGAAATGCTTCCAAGAATCCAAGCAATGGTTGATGGGATTTATGAAGGATTCTATCTTCCTGTGGAAAGAGACGTATTGATTGCTGAATTAAACTTATATGCTTCAAAAGCGGGTTATAAATTGGCTCCTTATGTTGAAGAATTGGCAAAAGTGAACAAAAACGACTTTACAAAATTTGTAGATGAGGCTTTGGCTGAGAGTGTTTTTGCTACGAAAGAAAAAGCAGAAGCATTCTTGAAAAATCCAAATCTTGAGGTTTTGAAAACCGACAAGTTGTACTTGCTTTCTTCTAGCATTTTGGCTACTTACAGAAACAAGCCTGAGGATCTTGCGAAATTGGAGAATGATTTCCAAAAATCATTCCGTCTACTTGTAGAAGGATTGCGTGAATCTAAATTGAACAAAATCCAATATCCAGATGCGAATTCGACTTTGCGTCTAACGTATGGAAAAGTTCGTGCTTTGCCTGCTGACAAGAGAAATGATGCAAAAATCAACAACTACACTACGCTTCAAGGAACAATCAAAAAGTACAAGCCAAACGATCAAGAGTTTGACTTGCCAAAAAGATTGATCGAATTGAACGAGAAAAAAGATTTCGGACAGTATGCTGACAAAAATGGGTACATGCCTGTTAACTTCTTGACAGATAATGATATTACGGGAGGTAACTCAGGTTCTCCGGTATTGAATGGAAAAGGAGAGCTTATCGGTGTTGCTTTTGACGGAAACATCGAGGCTATGGCGGGTGACGTAATCTTTGATTCGAAATTGCAAAGAACCATCAATGTGGATATTCGTTATGTATTGTTTATCATCGATAAATATGCGGGAGCGAAACATATTGTTGACGAAATGACAATCGCAAAATAATTTTTTAGATTAGTTATTAGTTCAAATAGTTTAAAAAGCCGTTTCAATTTTGAAACGGCTTTTTTTTATGATGTATTGAACTTGAGGGATGACGGGACTTCCGTAAGCGGCAAAAGAGCTTCCGTAGGCGACAAATTAATTTCGGAAGCGGGAAAATTAATTTCCTAAAGCGGAAAACAGGCTTCCGTAGGCGGAAAAAGGATTTTGGAAAGTGGCAAAGAAGTTTCCTATGGTGGCAAACGAATTTCCACAGTTGGAAAAGCAGTTTCCTACGGCGGAAATTAAGCTTCCGTAGCTGGAAAAGAAGTTTCGGAAGACGTAAAATGAATTTCGGAAAGCGGCAAATTAGCTTTCCAAGAGGTTATAAAAGTTTCCGTAGGTGACAAAAAGGCTTCGAAAGACGGAGAAGCAGCTTCCTATGGCAGCAAATGAATTTCGGAAGATGAAATATAGTGTTGTAATTGACTGTATTTGGTTTTCAATAATTTATATTTTAAAAAAAGTAGCTAGGAAAAGGAGGCGAAATGCCTCCTTTTTTATTGAAAAATATTTTTTCTGCAAAATTCTCTTACGAATGTGCGCTGAAAACCACCGCATATATCTTCTCTTAGTTACTTAAAAAAAAATAATTAAAAATTGAAATTATGTAAATGTTTTTAAAACAAGGATATTTAAGTTTGAGGAAACTTAACGCTTGACATTATGTATAAAACTACCAATCACCCCCAAAGGTATGCTTACAAAAAGGAATTGCGATTTACGGCCTCCGCTATTAACGTTTTGTTCTTCTTTTTTGCCCTGTTGATCATGGCTTACCTGGCCATAAGAATTAATAGAAATATAGAAGAGTCAAGATCCAGAGAAATAGAAAAAGTTGCTAAAGTAAAATATAGGCAGTAATTCGAATTTATGTATTTGGACCGTTTCGGGCCCTGAAACTTTACATTGCTACCTGTCGAGTCAATTCTCTAATAACGTTTTCTGAGAGTATGTCTCTGGAATTTGATATTTTTGAAAACTATTTTATGCTATACTTAACGTATAAAAAATGCCTAGGATAAGACTAGGCATTTTTTATTTTTACAATTGTGATTGTAGTTTATTCTTTTACTTTTACGCGGATTCCTTTACTGTGACTTGAAAATTCTGGCGCATACATGCTTTGGATTGTCGTGATTCCGTTTGAGAATTCGCCTATATTGTTTACTCGGACATCATATTCCAGAACGTATTTGCCCTTGCTGATGTTGTCAAAGAAAAAGTGTGTCGCTGCATCTTTAGTACTCATGTAATATCCTAAACCGTCTTGCCATTTGTATTGCGAAAGCACATCTACAGGTTCAAAAGCTTCATAAACCTTGCTCCAATGTTTATCTAAATTTTGGGCTGTTATTGAAAGGGAGAAAATAGAATCAGTAATTGTATAATTTTTTTCATAAAAGACGTTTTATACTATGGAGCATTATTTTTATAAAAAGGTTGTAAAGGCCAGAAATAAAAAAGCAGACATAAATTTGTCAACAATATACTGCTTTTATTTATTGTCCCAAATGGATAAAATCCAGCCTGCTATTCCAAATCATTTTCCTATTTTTGAAACGCTAAAACAAAATCTATTGAAACGCTTTTTTTTAATTTTACTCTTATTTCCAATGGTCGTCTTTTCGCAATCAGAATATGCGAAAGGGGAGCAGTTTTTTAAGAGGGGGGAGTACGAAAAGGCGAAGGAAATCTTTTTGGCTATTTATCAAAAGAAGCCTAAGGATGTTGGTGTTATTGAGTATTTAGGGGACATTGATGGGCATGCTAAAAAGTGGGATGGGGCTTTTGGGTACTATGAGAAGTTAGTAGAGCTTAAGCCTTCGGAGGCTAATTATCATTATAAATACGGCGGCGCTTTGGCGATGAAAGCTAAAGAGAGCAGCAAGTTCAAGGCTTTGGGAATGATTGATGATGTGGAAGATGCTTTTAAGAAAGCAATCGAGTTAAATCCGAAGCACATAGAAGCGCGTTGGGCTTTGGTCGAATTGTATCTGCAGTTGCCTGGAATTATTGGCGGAAGCGAAAGAAAAGCGCAGAAGTATGCGGATGAATTGATGGTGCTTTCTACTGTAGACGGTTATCTTTCTAAAGGGCATATCGCGGAATATTTTAAACGGTATAAAGAAGCGGAGAAGTATTATAAAAAAGCAGTGGAGACTGGCGGATCAAAAACGACTTATAAAAAGTTGGCTGATTTGTATAAGAATAAGATGAAACAGCCGGAAAAAGCGAAAGCGGTTCTGGACGAATATACTGAAAAGAGCAAAACATAATTTAGGAACCATTCTAGGATTGCATTCTATACGATTCTAATCTGGTTCCGTATCAGACATTTAAATGAGAACACATTTTATAGCAATTGGCGGAAGTGCCATGCACAATCTTGCCATAGCGCTGCATGAAAAAGGCTACCAAGTAACCGGAAGCGATGATGCTATTTTTGAGCCGTCAAAAACGCGTTTGGAAAAAAGAGGGCTGCTGCCAGAAGAATTGGGCTGGTTTCCGGAGAAAATAACATCGGATATCGAATCTGTAATTCTCGGGATGCATGCTAAAGCGGATAATCCGGAATTGTTGAAAGCGCAGGAATTGGGCTTGAAGATTTATTCGTATCCAGAATTTCTGTATGAGCAGTCAAAGAACAAGACGAGAGTAGTGATAGGCGGATCGCACGGAAAGACTACCATTACGTCAATGATTCTTCATGTGATGCATTATCATGGCATTAAAGTGGATTATATGGTTGGGGCTCAATTGGAGGGGTTTGATACGATGGTGCATTTGACAGAGGAAAATGATTTTATTGTTTTGGAAGGTGACGAGTATTTGTCTTCGCCAATGGACAGACGTCCGAAGTTTCATCTTTATCAGCCGAATATTGCCTTGATTTCGGGAATTGCTTGGGATCATATCAATGTTTTTCCGACCTATGAAAATTATGTGGAACAGTTTGAGATTTTTATCCAAAAAATAACGAACGGCGGTATCTTGGTTTATAATGAGGATGATGCTGAAGTGAAAAGAGTTGCCGAAGCCGCGACAAATCCTATTCGAAAGATTCCGTATTCTACGCCGAAATATACCGTAGAGAACGGAACAACTTTGCTTGAGACTCCAGAGGGCGCTATGCCTATCGAGGTTTTTGGCGCGCACAATTTAAACAATCTGGCCGGAGCTAAATGGATCTGCCAAAATATGGGCGTTGATGAGTCTGATTTTTATGAAGCGATTTCGAGTTTTAAAGGTGCTTCAAAGCGTCTGGAAAAAATTGGGGAGAGCAAGAAGAATGTGGCTTATAAAGATTTTGCGCATTCTCCAAGCAAAGTGGCCGCGACGACCAAAGCGGTTAAGGAGCAATATCCTGACAGAAAATTAATTGCTTGCCTAGAATTGCATACTTACAGCAGCCTTAATGCTGAGTTCTTGAAAGAATATGAAGGGGCTCTTGATTCGGCTGATGTTGCGGTAGTTTTTTATTCGCCTGATGCCGTAAAAATCAAGCAGCTTGAAGAGGTAACGTATGAACAGATTGCAAAATCGTTTAATCGTGAGGACTTGATAATTTATACCAATCCAGCGGCTTTTAAGGAGTATCTTTTCCATCTGAAATTTGATACCGAGGCTATTGCCTTATTGTTGATGAGTTCTGGAAATTATGGAGGCTTGAATTTTGATGAGGTTAAAACGTTACTGTAAAAAAATAGATTAGGGGGGTCAGATTTGGCTCGCTTATTTTTTGAATTGATAATGCCCGGTTATTTTATACTTGAAAAGACAGTCTTCTAAAACTTGTCCAGCTCCTACATTATGGACAATGAGGTTGCGTTTTCCATCGGATGTTTTTCTGTTTGTCACGATTCCGATATGAGGCATTCTTTCGCCAATCATCCACGTCACCAGATCGCCTGTTTTGTAATCGGCAGCTGCATCTGTCACTTTTAGGCTTTTGCCAAAACGAGTAAAAAAGACTTGAAGGTTTGGAACCCTGCGGTGGTCGATATTGGTATCTGTGTTTTTTAATCCCCAGTTTTTGGGATATTTTGAGAAGTTCTGCTTCATGTCTTCATGTACTTCTTTCTGCAGGTCGATTCCTAATTTTCTGTAGGCTCGTATGACAACATCAGTACATACGCCTTTGTCTTTTGGAACATCTCCGTTAGGGTATTTTATAGAAAAATAGCTTGAGTCGTAGGTAACTTTATCTTTTGTCAGCGTAATTGCTGCATCGGAAAGTCTTTCGGAAAAAGTCTTTTCAACAGTAATGGAACAGAATAGGAGGAGTGCCAGTGGATAAAAATACTTCATGAGTTAAGTTGTTTATAGCTATAACGTTAAAGAGGAGAAATATTTTGTGTTGGATGAGAATTATTGCGGAAGATATTTGTTCTTCTACTATATTTGTATCTTATACTTCTATTTTAATTTAAACGCCATGCAAAGCAATAGACCTCCTTCTATCAAGAATTGGGCTGATGATGACAAGCCTCGTGAAAAACTAAAAGACAAAGGCAAAGAAGCCTTGAGCAATGCAGAACTTATCGCCATTTTGATTGGTTCTGGAAATTTTACTGAAAGTGCCGTCGCCTTAAGCAAACGCATATTAGCAAGCGTTGAAAACCTAAATGCTTTAGGAAAGCTTTCTAGAGAACAATTGATAACTTTTAACGGAATTGGGGAAGCAAAGGCGATTACCATAATTGCCGCAATGGAATTGGGACGCCGTCGTCGTTCTGAAGATACGGGCAAGAATATCAAAATAACTTCTAGCAAGGTTGTTTTTGAAATAATGCAGCCCATAATAGGCGAGCTTCCGCACGAAGAATTTTGGATTATCTATTTGAATAATTCCAATGGAATACTTCACAAATACCAGTTAAGTAAAGGAGGAATAACAGGGACGGTCGTTGATGTCCGTCTTGTCTTTAAAGTGGCTATTGAACAGAATGCTACGGCAATAATCTTGGCGCACAATCATCCTTCTGGGGTGTTGTATCCAAGCGAAGCCGACAGGAAGATTACTAAGAAATTAAAGACTGCCGGCGAAAATTTGGATATCAGGGTTTTGGATCATGTTATAATTACCGAAAACTCGTATTATAGTTTTGGCGATGATGGTATTTTATAATAAATTTTTATTCTAAGCTAAAGGCAAACATAAAGTCATTGGAACCAAAAAAGTATTCTCCTGGAGCCAAATTTTTAGCTACTAGGTAATAATATCCGTCTTTTATTTTTTCTAGAGTGTAGCTAATCTTTTCGTAGGAGGTTGAGGTACTGGTAACTTTAGCTTTAGTGGTTACCAAAACTCTTTTGTCTTTTCGTACTTCAAATTTTACTAAGTCGAAAACAGAGGTTGGATCGGTTCCTGGATTTACCTTCACTATAAATTTTAGTGGGTTTTTATTTGCAATCTTGACGGAAGATTTGGTTCCGTTTAAATAGAAGCCTCCTTCTGCGCTAAATAATCCTTTGGCTTTGGCCATTGTATTGTACTGCGATTTTTCAAGCTCGATTAATTCGTTAGTGCTGGTGTTGAAATAGGCAGGCTTGTCATTAAATTCAGGTAATTTTGTCTGGGCCTTGCTGCTTATGAATGCTAGTAGTAGGAGTACTATGATACTGTATTTTTTCATTTTTTTAATGTTAGCGGCTCAAAAAGGGCCTTGTTATTATTTTACGTTTGCATCAAATTCTTGGATGATTTTATAGTTTTTATCCTTAAGGATGATTTTGTACATGCCTTTTTCTAAAATGAAATCGGCTTTAGTTTCCTTATTTGTGATTTCAATAATATCGGCCGGAACTCCATTCTGCTCAACTTCATTTTTTCTGTAGGCAAGAGCCAAAATAGGATATTGGGTAATTTTAGATTTTGGAATGGTATGTATTTTTCGTTGTCCGTCTATTGTCAACCAATCGGGACGGCCGTTTATATATTCGGTAATGGGATGAATTATCCTGCAATCTGTTTGGTCATTTGTTTCTCCGCCATTGAATAATTTTCCGTTGCCGTTAACTAGGACTACCGATTCTTTAGGATTGGCCATCAAGACATAAGGATTGGTAAACTTAGGGTTGCCTTTTTCGGTATACGTCACTTGGTCAATCGTAAAAGGATCGATATTTGCTTTTTCTTTTAATCGGCCAGCCATGGCTTTTTCCCAATTTTTGTTGTTCGGGGTTCCTTCTATCACATGATCCCAGCCACAATGAATCAGAAATTTTGAATTTGGATTTTTTCTGATTAATTGCGCAATATTCTCTGCTTCTTCAATTTCTCTTTCCTTGCCATTCTTGCCGCTTACTGCTTCATATTCAAATAAGACAAAACCGATTTTCAATGCTTCTTTTAATAAATTAGCCATTTGTGGTTCTTTTACGTAGAAACCACTTTCCAAGACTGGAAATTTTCGTTCGTTTATTAATGAGTCTGCAAGTGCTTCGAGACCGAAAAAGCGATATCCATTATCATATAAGCCTTGTAAAAGCGAAGCGGTAAAAACTCTGTGCCTGTTGTTATGATGCGCTTCATTGATAATGATTATTTTTTCGTCTTTTGAGCGATTTATAATGTATTCCTTTGCATTCTTTTTCTGGAATGAATTGAAGTATAGGCTGTCTTCTTTGCTTATTTTTTTGATTGTACCTCCATTCCTATCCCAGGTTTCTAGAGCTTTTGTGTAATATTCACTGATTGAATAATCGGTTGCTCCCATCTGATATCTCCATGGCAGGGTATCTTTTTGAATTTTCGCTTCAATATCTTTTGAAAACAGATATGTTTCTTTATCAGCCTGAGCTGCAATTTTTAGAGTAAAAAGTAAAATGAAAATATACTTAAAGCTGTGTCTCATAATGGTTGTGATTTCTATTGTGCTAACCAGATAATTATTTTGCCATAAATATATTTTCTTTTACTTGATTATACACTATTGCCTCATGCCTATATGTCGTGTTGAAAGTAACTTTTAAGGGAATATAAAAGTCAAGGTCTCAAAACTAAAGGAACCATTTGAATCTGCAATCTTGTTGCTTTGGCGAACGATGCTGTTGTTATGGTATATTTTTAAACTGACGTTTTGACCTACAACGCCAGGATTTTGTAATACGGCATTACCGCTGATTCCGATGCCTGTAACATTATCTTGGTAATTGATAGTTTTGCTCCATGGCAATGAAGTAATCGTTTCGGTCGTGTTTCCGGTTACATTGTTGTTGTATACGATAAATATATGACCGGTAAAGTTGCCTGTTATTTCAAATTTTGCCGTTTTATTTGGCGATGGATTGCCGCCATTACCATTGCTATCGTCACTGCTACAAGAAATGGTTATTGCAATTAATAGGATTGCAAAAAATGCTGTTAGTCTTTTTTTCATAGTTGTATTTTTTAATTTAATAAATAAGTAATTCCAATTTTTCCTCCAGTGGTCACATTTCCACTTCTGAGTTCTAGGTTTATGGCAAACTTTTCATTAAAGAAATACCTTCCGCCAATTTGAACTCCAACACCAAATGGTTCGTCATCTACTAAATAGGTATTGGTATCTGAGTCTTTGAATTTCCAGTTGTAATAGTTTAGGTTAAGACCCGCATATGCATCCCATTCGTTTGAAATTTCTAGTAGTTCATTAAAATGATAATTACCATTGGCTTGTAGTCCTATAATGGTGCTTTTAATTCCATACGTGGTATAGGACTGATAGGAAGCTTCCAGTCCGACGGTAATCGGATTTGAAATCATGTAATCTGCACCAAAATAAATTGGGGTTGACCAGTTGGATGTTCCGAAACCGGCATTTAGTTGAATTTTTCCTTTTTCGAGTGGGGCCTGAGCAAAGGAAGAAATTGTGAGTAAAAGCACAGATAAGTTGATAAGTCTTTTCATTTAATTTTTTTTAATTGATTTGTTTTTTAAGGTGTTGTGCAAATTTAGATAGGGCATTTAAATTCGAATTAATCATAAAAAGGTATAATTGAATACCTGAAATCAGGTAATTTTTAGTCTTTTACTGAAAATCCAGAGAATGGTCATTACATTTGTGGCTTATCTCAACAAAATGAAGCGATTGTATCTTTTTTTCTTGGTGTTTGCTGCGTATCTGGGGCATGCTCAAAAAATCAGTACATTAAATGATTATGAGATTTCTATTGATAGCTTGAAAAATGCTATTGCTGCTAGTACATCGGATAGCTTGAGATGCATCATGAACTACAGGCTGGCTTATATTTATACTAAAAATGTCGATAAAAAAGAAGTAGGACTTGCCTATTTAAAAAAAGGGAATGAATTAGTAAAAAATAATAGCTACTTAAAAGATGTATCGTACTATTATAATTCGCTTTTCCTTACTTTGGAAAAAGGGAATTTGGCAAAGTTTGAAAAAGCTGACGAAGTCTTAAAAAAATACAATAGCAAAGAGATATATGTAGTAAGGTCTAAAATACTTTTTAATATCGGGCTACTGTATCAGCGGGAAAACGAGCCTTTAAAAACTATAGAAGTCTTACTAAAACGAGCAATTCCTGTTGCAGAAAAAAGTAAGGATAGCCAAGAGCTGTCTAATTTGTATAAGCTAATCGCTGTTGTTTTTTATAATAATGAAGATATAGACAAAACGAAATATTATTTAGACTTGTCTATTAAGACTTTGGAGCAGGGGAAGAATAAAAAAAGCCGTTATAACGAAGATTTGATCGAATTGTATTTGTTTAATGTTGAAGTTTTGTCGGTTCAGAAAAAAACAAAGGAAGCTTTTGAATACCTCGGAAAAGCCGAAAATTTATTAAAATCCTACCCGCTAAAATCTTTATATATCGAATATTATTTTGCTAAAGGAAGCTTGAACCAAGAAATTAAAAACTATGACTTGGCGATTTCAGATTATGACAAGGGCATCAAATTATCAGAACGTAATGCCAATTCTACTTTAGTACAACGATTCAAGCTTATGAAGTACGAGGTTTTCATACTTCAGAATAAACTCGAAAGTGCTAAAAATTTGCTATTGGATGTTTTTAAAAACGGCGACATGAATATTAAGGATAAGGCTTATTATTCGTATGAGCTATCGAAAATTTATCGAAAATTAAATGATTTTGAAAAGGCTTACCTGTATAATGAGCAGTATATTCAACTAAAAGATAGCTTGGGTGTAGCATTTGAAGCGGATAAAATTGCAGATATTGAGGCTAAATACAATAAACTAGAAAATGAGAATAAGATAAAAAAGCTAACCATTGAAAAACAAGCTACCTTATTAAATCAGAAGAAGAACACGCTGTTTCATTTGCTATTGTCTTTTGCGCTTATCTGCGTTTTGATATTTACTTATTTTATTTGGAAAAACTTAAAAAACCAAAAAAAGATAACGGCTCAAAAAGAAATAAATCATTTTCAGAAACTAAATAATTTAAAAAGAGAAAAGGAGATTGAGATTATGCAAACCATGATCGATGTAGAGGAAGCAGAAAGGAAAAGAGTCGCTAGGGATTTGCATGATAGCATAGGCAGTAAGCTATCTGCCTTGAAAATTATATTTGCCAATACGCAAGCCAAAAAGGATACTGATGCTATTAAAATTAATGCTATTTTGGAAACTTCGATATCTGAATTACGACAGATTTCGTATAATTTAGTGCCAGAATCATTATTAAAATTAGGCTTAGACAAGGCTCTTGGCGATTTGTGCTTTACTCTAAGATCGGATAGTGTTTCGATAGAATTTCATTCGTATGAAATTGATAATTCGATGCCGTTGACCACACAGACCACTATTTTTAGGATTGTTCAAGAGCTATTAAATAATGCCTTAAAACATGCAAGAGCGACCCAGATTTTAGTTTCTTGCAGCCAAAACGCGAATAGATTCTTTATTTCTGTAGAAGATAACGGAATTGGTTTTGATAGTTCAAGAATAGAAGAAAACCTAGGGCTAGGAATAAAAAATATAAAAAG
This sequence comes from Flavobacterium sp. N2550, assembly GCF_025947265.1. NCBI lineage: Bacteria > Pseudomonadati > Bacteroidota > Flavobacteriia > Flavobacteriales > Flavobacteriaceae > Flavobacterium > Flavobacterium sp. N2550. The sequence continues at coordinate 1,560,925 of NZ_CP110007.1, forward strand.
CAGAATAGAGCTTTTAAAAGGAAGCCTTGATTGTGAAAGTAACTCCAATGGCACTTCCTATAATATTGAACTTGAAGTCTGACAAATTATGGAAAATAAAAAATTGAACATTGCCATTTTAGATGATCATCCTTTAATTATTGAGGGATTGTCTACTCTTTTTTCGAATCATGAAGAATTTGATTTATTGGGCGGTTTTAACAAAAGTGAGGATTTATATAGTTTCGAAGAAATTGATAAAATAGATGTCTTGCTCTTGGATATCTTTTTTGGCGATAATAATGGAATTGATATTTGTTTTGAGTTAAAGAAGAAATATCCTAAGATGATCATATTAGGAATCAGCAGCCAGTCTGAAAGAAGCATTGTATTGCAATTGATTAAACAAGGCGCTTCGGGCTATCTATTAAAGACTGCAAAAAATGAAGAATACATCCATTGCATAAAAGAAGCGGCGAAAGGGAAGATGGTCTTTAGCAAAGAAGTACAGGCTATGCTAGATAAGATACAATTGTCTGATTTAAAGTCAATTCCTAGACTGACTAAAAGAGAAAAAGAAATATTGGCTCTATTGATAAAAGGAAAATCTACACAAGAAATATCAGAAGAATTATTTTTGAGCTTTCTGACCATACAAACTCACAGAAGGAACCTGCTCCAAAAGTTTGATGTTAAAAATTCTCTCGAGCTAATTAATTTTGCCAATGAAAATGGATTGCTCAATGATGCCCATTTTTCCAATAGTTTTTAGTTAGCGGAGAGTATTTTATAAGTTCTGGTTAACAATTTGTTTTAAAGTATTTCAGTATCTTGCACTCCGCTTGCAGAAATGACTTTATCTATGATCCAGACCAAAAATCTCGCTTTTTCCTATAGCGGGAAAGTGAATTTTAATTTCCCCGACATTTCCTTGGAAAGCGGCCAGGTACTTTTGATTACCGGTGGTTCTGGAAAAGGGAAAACTACATTGCTCCATCTGTTAGGAGGATTGCTCAAAGCCCAGTCGGGCTCTATCCATATTGGTGGTACAAATATTGAAAGCCTTTCGGATAAAAATCTAGATAAATTTAGAGGTAAGAATATAGGCCTGATCCTGCAGCAGTCACATTTTGTAGAAGCATTTTCTGTTTTAGAAAATGTGGTTCTTTCTTCTTGGCTGGCAACCGGACAAAAAGCTGAAGAAAAAGCAACATCGCTTTTGACAGAATTAGGCCTGGGTGACCAAATGACCAAATTAACATCACGCTTGAGTATCGGACAACAGCAAAGAGTTTCTATTGCAAGAGCCTTGATAAATGAGCCGCAACTGCTTTTGGCAGATGAGCCTACATCAAGCTTGGACGATGAAAATGCTTTTAAAGTAGCCGATCTGCTCTTGAAGTTGTCGAAAGAATACGGAGCAGCACTAATTATAGTTACTCACGATCAGAGATTGAAAGATCGTTTTTCTAATCAAATTACATTGTTATGATTGTCAAATTAGCTTGGAAAAATATCTGGTTCAAACCTTTAAATACGATATTGAGCATCATCTTGCTGACGGCCAGTGTTGCTATAATTTCTCTGTTGATTTTGCTTCAGGAACAATTTGAAAAGCAATTCTCAAGCAATATTGACGGTGTTGATGTGGTACTAGGTGCTCAAGGAAGCCCGTTGCAATTAATACTTTCTTCCGTATATCAGGTGGATGCACCGACGGGCAACATTAGCTATGATGAAGCTAAAACGTGGATGAAACATCCTTTTGTGAAAAGCGCGATACCCTTGGCTTTTGGAGATAACTATAGGGGTTTTAAGATTGTCGGTACTACACCTGACTATCTTGAAAAATACGGAGCCGCTGTTTCAGAAGGCAAGCTATTTCAGAAAGATTTTGAAGTCGTAATTGGAAGCGAAATCGCAAAAAAATTAAACATAAAGGTTGGGGATAAGTTCTTCGGCTCACATGGCGATGCGGCAGAAGGAGAAGTTCATGAAGAATTTGCCTATCATGTCAGTGGTATTGCAGGTCCAACTGGAAAAGTCATCGACAATCTTATTTTGTGCAACATTCCTAGCGTCTGGGCTATGCATGATGCCCACGAACACGCGGAAGAAAATCCAGAACATGGTGAAGAAGGACATATTCATTTTGAAGGTGATGAGCACGAACATCACGATCATGACCATCAAGCCGAAACATCAGAACAAGGAAAAGAAATAACGGCAGTCTTGATAAAATTCAGGAATAAGATGGGATTTGTGACTTGGCCAAGATTGATAGCGCAAAACACGAAGATGCAGGCTGCTTCGCCAGCAATCGAAATCAACAGACTGTTTTCCTTATTTGGAATAGGATTACAGGCCTTGCAGTACTTGGCTTATGGCATCATGCTGATTTCTGGAATCAGTATTTTTATAGCGCTCTATACTACCTTGAAAGAGCGCAAATACGAATTTGCCCTGTTACGAGTAAGCGGAGCCAGTCGATTGCAATTACTGAATTTAGTATTGTTTGAGAGCATATTGTTATGTGTTGTCGGATTTATTTTCGGCACTATTGTTGGAAGAGTTGCGTTATTGCTCATATCCTCTTCAACAGACCAAGAATATAAGATGACTTTTAACCCTTTTGCTTTTGTATGGGAGAAGGAGGGAATTCTGTTCTTAGCTGCTATCTTTGTAGGACTATTGGCGGCAGCCATTCCTGCCGTAAAAGCATACCGATTGAATATTTCAAAAACTTTAGCAAATGCGTAAGACTTATTATTTTAGTATAGCCCTTTTTGTTTTTTTTATTTTTTCTGACGCAACTTTTTTGCAGAAACAGAATCTAACGATAAAAGAATCTAATTCTCCTGCTGTGCAGAGGGCGAGTTTTTTGCCAGAAATCGAGGCTTTTTCCAAATTTGAATCGAAATCTTTTGTTGCAATTGATACTTTGAATTGGAAATTGCTGGGAGCTATCAAGTTTGTCAAAAAACCGAGCAAGACATATCCCGACGGCGTGATGTTTCCGATAATAAACTCTACGCTAAAGGCAAAAAATAAGAAGAGGATAGCAATGTCTGGGTTTATCGTCCCGATAGATAATACGACATATGCGTTGAGCAAGAATGTTTTTGCGGCTTGCTTTTTTTGCGGCCAGGCAGGACCGGAAACTATTATGGGAATTAAATTCAGAGGTAGCACTCCTAAATTGAAGACAGATCAATATGTTACTTTAGAAGGTAACTTCAGGATAAATGAAAATGATGTAGAAGACTGGATCTACCATATTGAGGATGCAGTAATCGTAAAAGGGAAGTAAATTGGAAACGAAGATTTTAGATATTTTCTTTGATTTAGACCACACGTTGTGGGATTTTGAAAAGAACTCGGCACTGGCATTTGAAACGGTTCTTGAAAAGCATAAAATAGGCGTAAATGTTCAGGATTTTGTGACGCGATATGTGCCTATAAATACCAAATATTGGAAGCTGTATCAAAATGATGAGGTCACGCAAGAGCAATTGCGTTATGGCAGGCTGAAAGATGCTTTTACTGAATTGGAATTTGAGATTGATGATGCCATGATTCATCTGCTTGCGGAAGAATACATTCACTATCTTCCACAATTCAACCATCTTTATGATGGAACGATTGAGCTTTTGGAGTATTTGAAGCCAAAATACCGACTGCATATCATTACAAATGGATTTCACCAGATTCAGAATAATAAACTGGTCAATTCTAACATAGTGCATTATTTTGAAACGATTACAAATTCTGAAAATGCTGGGGTGAAGAAGCCTCATCCTCAAATATTTAATTATGCTTTAGATCTGGCAAAATGTTCCAAAGAAACAAGCATTATGATTGGCGATAATCTAGAAGCGGATATCGAAGGCGCATTGAATGTAGGACTCGATGTCATCTTTTTTAATGAACATAATTTAGAAACACATCCAAATATCAAGCAGGTAAATCATTTGCTGGCTTTAAAAAAATATCTTTAAACACTTAAGAGTTACTCAATATGAAAAAATACATCCTGATTTTATCGTTATTTATTTCCCTAGCAGCTTCAGCACAAAAAGTGCTAAATGACTATAAATATGTCATCGTTCCCGTGCGTTATGATTTTTTGCAAGGAGATAATAAATTTAGACTTAATACGATTACCAAATTCAACCTTACAAAAATAGGATTTCTTGCTTTTTATGAAAATGAAAACCTACCTCAAGAAGCCGGTGGCGATAGATGCAACAAGTTGTTTGTTGATGTAGAAAAAGAAAATTCCTTGTTGGCTACAAAACTTGTAATCGTGTTTAAGGACTGCAATAACAAGGTGGTTTATAAAACAGAGGCAGGTAAAAGTACAGTAAAAGAATATGAAGTTGCCTATCCTGAAGCTTTAGAAAAAGCGTTTGGGCAGCTTTACAATTACGGCTATAAGTATAAAGGACCAGCTATTGCAACTAACACAGCCTCTATGAGCACAGCTCCTAAATCTTCAGCAGCACCTGAAGATGCAGCTGAGATGCTTTTCGCTCAGCCAATTCCTAATGGGTATCAGCTGATTGATAAAACACCAAAAGTTGTACTTAAAATATTTAAGACTTCACAGCCTGATTATTTTACGGCACAATCCGAAACAATTAATGGTGCAGTAATAAAAAAGAATGGAGAATGGATTTTAGAATACTATAAAGACGAAAAGCTGGTTTCTGAAAAACTGCTGATTAAATTCTAGGCTAATATCCGTATTTGTCTTTCCAACGATTTTTTAAAAATTCCCTTGTCGAATTTTCCCTGGAATTATTCCCTGGAATATAGATAGGGGTATTTTTTATTTCATCCGGCAAGAACTCTTGTTCTGCAAAGTTGTTTTGATAGTCATGGGCATATTTATAATCTTCCCCATAACCTAACTCTTTCATCAGTTTTGTCGGCGCATTTCTCAAATGGATCGGAATGGGCAAGTCTCCAGTCTGTTTTACAATCTGCTGTGCTTTTCCGATTGCCATATAAGAGGAATTACTTTTAGGAGAAGTTGCCAGATACACCGCACATTGACTCAAGATTATCCTGCTCTCTGGATAGCCTATCGTAGATACGGCTTGAAACGTATTATTAGCCATGATGAAGGCAGTCGGGTTGGCATTGCCAATATCTTCACTAGAAAGAATCAGCATACGTCTTGCGATAAATTTCACGTCTTCGCCTCCTTCAATCATTCGCGCCAGCCAATATACTGCTCCATTCGGGTCGCTGCCGCGTATGGATTTTATAAAAGCAGAGATGATATCATAATGCTGCTCACCAGTTTTGTCATACAATACGGTGTTTTGCTGTACGAGTTTTAAAACAGAATCATTGGTGATTATAATCTTTTCGTCGTTTGAAGCATTCACTACAAGGTCGAAAATATTCAGCAGTTTACGGCCGTCTCCACCTGAAAGTCTTAGTAAAGCTTCAGTTTCTTTTAATTCGATATTCTTTTCTTTTAAAAAAACATCTGTTTTCATGGCTCTTTCGAGCAAGGCTTCGAGGTCTGATTTTGAGAAGGCATTTAATATGTAGACCTGACAACGCGACAGTAAGGCGGGAATTACTTCAAAACTAGGATTTTCTGTAGTCGCGCCAATTAATGTAACCCAGCCTTTTTCTACAGCTGCTAAAAGTGAATCTTGCTGTGATTTGCTAAAGCGATGTATCTCATCAATAAAGAGGATAGGGTTTTTAGCAGTAAACAGTCCGCCGCTCTGTTTTGCTTTGTCAATAACATCACGCACGTCTTTTACGCCAGAATTGATGGCGCTCAAGATATAAAACGGACGCTTTGATTCTTGCGCGATAATTTGAGCCAAAGTCGTTTTTCCGGTACCGGGTGGTCCCCAGAAAATTAATGAAGGAATGATTCCTTTTGCAATTTGCTGTGTCAAGGACCCGTTCGGGCCTACCAATTGCGGCTGGCCGAGGTAATCTTCGAGTTGTTGTGGACGAATTCGTTCTGCTAATGGTGCTTCCATTTTGTAAAATTACAGAATTGTACAAGTTTTTTTGAGTTTGAAGCGCACAAACTTTTGTGAAAATTTAAGATAAACTAATTTAGGTTTGTATCATTTTTACCTTATGCGATGAATTGTTTTTTTTGTAATGCTGACAAAATAGCACCCAAAAAAAAGTGGATAAATTTTTGACTGCTTTTTGAAGAATAATAATCTTACAAAAGCAATGGACGACAAAAATCTAAAATTCTCCCCCTCAGTTTTGGCATGGCCATTATTTTTCGTAGTCTTTTTGTGGATTATTTTTTGGGCAGAAATACGCTTTAAGCTTAACCTCACGGAACTTGGAATTTATCCCAGAACTTTTACGGGATTGAGAGGCATCTTGTTCAGTCCCTTTCTTCATGGGGATATCGAGCATCTTTATAATAACTCTATTCCGTTATTTCTTTTGGTGGCGGCGCTTCGTTTCTTTTATCGAAATCAGGCGTTGAAAGTGATAGGGTATGGCATATTACTTTCCGGCTTTTTGACATGGGTTATCGGAAGAGAATCCTATCATATTGGTGCCAGCGGCTTGATTTATGTCTTAGTGAGTTTTGTCTTTTTTAAAGGTATCCAGACAAAATATTACAGACTGGTTGCTTTGTCGCTGACCATCATTTTATTGTACGGAGGAATGATATGGTATATTTTTCCAGGCGTACAGCAGGGAATTTCTTGGGAAGGTCATTTAGCAGGACTTATTACAGGCTATATTTTTTCTTTGGCCATAAAGACTCCCGAATACCAAAAGCCTATTGTTTATGACTGGGAAAAACCCGATTTTAATCCCGAGGAGGATTTATTTATGAGGCATTTTGATGAAAACGGTAATTTCCAGAATCTTCCTAAACCAGAAGAAGATGTTGAAATTAGGAATGAGGAATTTTTCAGATCAAATTTTAATGTATTCTATAACGTCGTTCCTGCCAATCCAGAAGATAGTCATGATGGCATTATCGAAAAGAAGGAAGATTGATTGCTTTTAGCTTCTTTGCCTTACAGCTTCATAAAGAAAAGCACCGCAAGCTACAGATACATTTAGTGAAGCAATCGTGCCAAACATTGGAAGTTTTGCTTTTTCATCTACAATCTTTAAAACAGATGGATTAACGCCTCGATCTTCAGAACCCATGATAATTGCTATCGGCTCGTTTAATTCAAGGTCATAAATATTCTGGTCTGTTTTTTCGGTAGCAGCAATGGTTTTTATTCCTGATCCTTGAAGGTGGAAGATAGCATCTTTGATATGTTCTACTTTGCAGATAGGCACATTAAAAACAGCTCCGGCAGATGTTTTTACGGTATCGCCGTTTACAGGAGCAGAGCCTTGTTTTTGAACGATGATTCCGTTTACGCCAGTACATTCTGCAGTCCTGATTATAGCTCCGAAATTACGGGTATCGGATATTTGGTCTAGGATAAGAAATAGGGGAGTCTTGCCGCTTTCTGCAACTTCTTCGATCAAAGTTTCAAGATTATGGAAAGAAATCGGAGCAATCGTGGCAACAGCGCCTTGGTGATTGCTTGGTGTCAGCTTGTTCAATTTTTCTACAGGAACGTAGGAGAAATTTACGCTGGCGCGTTTCATGACCTTCATCAGGTCTTTCATCAATTCGCCTTGCGCATCTTTTTGGATGAATACTTTATCAATCTCTTTTCCTGCCTGAATGGCTTCAATAATCGCCCTGATTCCGAAAATTTGGTGTTCTTTTTCCATGGGGCAAAGATAGCGTAAAGTTATAAAGAAATAAAAATAAAAAAGCTGGCAGATTTAACCGCCAGCTTTCTGTTATTTAAAAGTAAAAACTAATTTGTTTGGAAAACCTCAGGCCAGTCTACATTGCCTTCTCGGGTTAGCGTAACTGTTCCACCATCTCCCCATGTATTTCTCCATGTGAATACCATGACAGGTCCCGTAACGCTGATGATGTTGTAAGTAAACGTATCTGCATATTGGTCGGATCCGCTAAAAAGGAATTCACGACATACCCATGTAAAGAAAGCGCCATCTGGTCCAACTGCAGGATCGTCTTCATACACTTGCTCATAAAGACCGAACGAAGCATCATCAAGACTGTATTTTCCTACTCGCCCAGCTTCTTGACCTGCACCTGGAGCCGCTTCAGTCCATGTCACGGTACCGCTGATTGTGCCGGAAATTGCATTGCCAGTACTAGTTCCTTCGCCATCACCTACTTGCATTGCTGTTTGCGTATAAGAATGCGTTCCAGACAAATCGTCTGTAATCGGACATAATGGTTTTAGGTTGATTATAATCGTTCCTGTAGCTTCTTTTGTGGAAACTCCAACAGGGAAGTTTCCAGTTGCCGCTGTCAATTTTAATGCTATTGTCAAAGGAACTGGCAGATCAGGATCTAAAGACGACGAAAGTATTTTGATCGGGAATGTAGTTTCCGTTTCGCCAGCAGGAAAAGTGAAAGTCCCATTGTTTAGAATCACAAAGTTAGTGCCTTCTACAGCAGTTGTCTTTGCAGGGTCAATTTCATAGGTAACTGCCACATCAGAAGGAGCTGCAGAGCCATTACCGCCAACCAATCTAGCCGGAACCTCGAATTCGGCTTCTTCCATGCCGATATCAAACGTACCGTCAATAGTGCTAGATGGAAAATCGATAATGTTTACTCCGTTGCCAAAATCTGTTACATCATCATCTACGAGGCAGGAGGAGAGTGTTGCTACTATAATGGCAACAATCGCTATTTTGAATTTAAAGTTTTTCATAGGTCATATTTTATTAGTTATCCCAAAAAATAGGAGATGTAAAAGCATCGTCTGTAGTCTGGTTTGGAACATTTGCAGAATTTGCTACATATTCTGAATTAGGATACATTAATCTGATAGGGCGTTGCGGCCTGCTGGCAATCAATGATAAAGGAATTCCAGAAGGGAAGCCGGTTCTCGTGTATTCAATCCAAGATTCGATTCCGTTTATGCTGTTTAAGGCAATCCATTTTTGAGTTCCAATAGCTTCCAACTCATTTCCAGCAGAAGCTGTCCATCCGATAAGATTGGTAGATTGAGAATAATAAGTAGTTGCTTGGGCAGCTGTCAATCCTAAAGTCTCATAAGAAGCTTGGATTCCTGACTCATACAATGTTTGCGCAGTTCCCGGCATATATCCTTTTACGACAGCTTCCGCTTGGAGCAAATAGCTTTCTGCAGCAGTTAATATATAAGCGTCTTGAGTGAAGTTCTTTAATACTCCGTTTCCTAATCCTGAGAAAGGGACAACCACTGTTCCTTGTTCATCTGGAGCGCCTTGGTTTATTCCTGCAAAGCCTCCGCCAGGAATTGGAGCATAGATTTTTTCCAATCGGGTATCGTTTGTGTTAGAAAGATAATCGATAGTGTATTTCGTTCCTTTTAAAGATCGGTTGTCACTGGTTGGACTTCCTGATAATGTTGTTCCGTACGTTTCAAAAAACGGATTCATCTTTCCTGTACTGGTTATATACCCAGGATTGCTTGTCACATTTTCAGTTATAAACCCGCTTCCTTCTTCTATGATGTCTTGGAATTTATCTGCAATATAAGCTTGTTTAGAAGGCATTCCAGATTGACGGATCAGGATTCTCATTTTTATAGTATTGGCAAATTTTACCCATTCGTCCATATCACCATGAAGCATAATATCGTTGTCTTCGGGACTTAAAGCATCTGAAGGAGCATTTTTGATCAAGTCGATAGCTGCATCTAACTGCACGATTAAATCATCATATACAAATTCTGCATCATCATACACAGGAGTCAATTCTTTATCTCTTTGTAATGCCTCTGTGTAAGGAATATCTCCGTATAAATCTACAAGATATTGAAAATAGAAAGCCTTCATTATCTTAGCAATTCCTCTGTAATTGTCATAGCCTTCTAAGGTAGTCTGGTCAATTTGGTTGAAATTGGAAATCGTCAAATATAGATTGTCCCAAACATCATTATAGAAAGTACTGTTGACGATATATTGCATTTCATCTTGATAGGCAATAAATTCTTCGATGTTATTAGACCAGTTGTATACCATGAAATTCCCAACTTGGTTCATCCTGACATTCAGCCTTTGGGCTCCAGAATTTTGCGAACTGGCCAACAGCAATTCAGGTTTAACGTTTGTCGGATTATTTGGATCTTCATTGATATCTAGATAGTCGCTGCAGGAAAACAGCAAGAAAAAAGGAGCAATTAATAATGCGCTTTTTTTGAATATATTTTTCATTTTTCTTGAATTAGAAGGTTAATGTAACATTGAAACCATAGGTTCTAGTTGGGGGAACTTCATCTACGCTTCCAACTCCTACAGCATTTCCGGTAGTGAATCCAAACTCTGGATCTGTGTATCTGTTTGCTTTTGGCAGGATCATAAACACGTTTCTTGCATTAGCACCGATAGTTATGCCTTCAAAAGGAGAGTTGTCCAGCATTTTTTTAGAAAAAGTATAACTGAATGCAATCTCACGGCATTTGAAAGCGGTCGCATCTACTACGTAGTTTTCTGAAATGTTGCTGTATACCGAATCCCAGAATGGCTGACCTCCGCTTGAAGTAGTAATGCTTGTATTTGGCGTATACACTCCTGGAGCGCTTTGGTAGGATGAATTAGGGAACACAAAAGGCAATCTTCCAGATTGAGCACTTTGTACTGATGAACCTGTAAAATCAAGCATCTGCCCAATTTCGTTATAGAATACGTGGCCAGTTCTGTAATCAAAAACAGCCGATAGCCTAAATCCTTTGTAGTTCAAGTTTGTTGAAAGACCTACGATATAGTCAGGAGTTGTTTTTCCGAGATTTTTCAAGGCAGAAGACTGTATAGGGTTACCCGTTGCTTGGTCAATGATTACTCTTCCTTGATCGTCTCTTTCATAAGCAGTTCCTTTGATGATCGGATATTCTTCACCAACAACAGCATAAACTCCAGCTGTAGTAAATCCACCTAAAGAAAGTTCATTAACACCAGGCAATAAGCTTTTTACTTCTGTCTTTGGAGCACTATAGCTTACTCTTAGATCCCAGTTCCAATCTTCGGTCTGTATTGGCGTGAAGCCTAAATCCAATTCAAATCCTTTCGTCTGTAATTCTCCAGCATTCAGCAATGCTCTTGTCGCTCCTGAAGAAGAAGAGGCTGCCGCATTAATGATTTGATCTGTAGAGTTAGAAATATAGTAGCTGGCATCAAGAGATATTCTTTTTTTGAAGAACTCTAAATTCAAGTCAAATTCTTTTGAAGTCGTAAACTCTGGTTTTAAATTAGCCAAAGCTACGGTGTTGCTCAGGTTGAAAGAAGTCAAGTCGCCATAAGGAAATCCTACCGACCTGATGTATGTGTTTTGATTGGCATAGGCAGAAGTTGAATTTCCTACTTTAGTATAACTCGCTGTTACTTTCGCGAACGTTAATACGTTTCCTTTCAATTCAGGGAAAGCAGATGTTGGTATGAACGAAACGCCATAACTAGGGTAGAAGAAAGAATTGTTCTCTTTTATCAAGGCAGAAGACCAGTCGTTTCTTCCCGTAACGTTCAAGAACAAATAGTCTCTAAATCCAATTTCAGCACTGCCGTAAAGTCCGATGCTTCTTAGCCTAGAATTGAATTCGGCTCCTCTCAACTCTCCAGTTCTCATAGATACGTTATAGAGCCCTTCAACCACTAAGTTGTCCCCTCGGATTCCCAATTCTTTTGTCTTGATGTCTCTGATGTTTTGGCCAAGCGTAATTTTTGCGCTAATGTCATCGTTAAGCTTAAAGTCAAAATTGAACATCAAGTCGCTGTTGATTCTTCTTTCATAATTTGAACCGTCAGAAACTCCTTGGTTTAAATCTTCACGACCGCTTCCGTCGGTGAAAATATGCCCATTGTTTGTATTTTTGAAAGTGGATGTCAATAAGCTCAAACCTCCTCTATATAATACATTGAACCAATCGTTTACTTTGTAGCCTAAGTCGATAGAACCTTGGAACCTGTCAGAATACGAAACTTGACGCGAATTCTTTAAAATCCAATATGGGTTATAGGCATAATTCGTAAAATAATCTTGTAAATCTCCTTGCGAATAAACTTCTAATGGTATGTTGATAGGAGTTTGCAGCAACTGGCTATAGACGCTTCGTCCGCCGTCAGGCTCGCTAAAAAAGGATGATTCGTCATCGCTTCCTGTTAGGTTTCCAGCAACATCAGTCTTATCTGTAAAGTAAGAAACATTCCCGGCAACATTCCAGTTACCAGAAGTTTTGCTCGTGTTTAATCTAAATGTGTTTTTGTGATAAACATCTCCAGGTATAATTCCTTCGGTTTTTACATCTTGAGCCGAGAAGAACAGGTTGCTGTTTTCGTCGCCTTGCGATATAGAAAAGCCATTTTGTTTTGTTGTACCGACATTAAAGAAATCTTTAATGTTGTTTTTTCTGGCAATATATGTAAATTCTCTGATGGTTCCATCAGCTAATTCAGGACCAACTTGTACTAATGATCCGTCTAATGGAGCTCCCCAGTTTGTGTTTTCTACAGGATCAAGCTCTCCAGCCCATCCTTGTCCGAATTTTGTCTGTCTATCTGGAATAAATTGTACCTTCTCAAATGTAATTGTCGAGTTGACTTGTAAGGTCATCTTGCCATTTTTCCCTTTTTTAGTAGTAATCATGATAGCTCCGTTTGATCCGGCGGAACCATAAAGAGCAGCCGCATTGGCTCCTTTTAAGATAGTAGTGCTCTCGATATCATTCGGATTCAGCTCGCTTAACGTATTCAAGGCGGAAGGAACTCCGTCAATTACGATTAAAGCTTCATTATTCCCAGAAATAGATCTTGCGCCTCTAAGCACAACTCTTGTTTGCGGATTAACACCGCTGTTGATCGTGTTGATCTGCAATCCTGAAACTTTTCCGACCAAGGCAGTTGCAGCATTTACGGCTTTGGCTTGGTTTAGCTCATCGGATTTGACAACCTGCGTGGAATAACTCAGCTCTTTTGGGTTTCTTCTTATTCCAAGTGCGGTTACTACAACGGTCTCAAGCTGTGTAGCATCATCTTTTAAAATAATGTTGAAATTAGTAGCGGTGGCTGGAACTTCTTGAGTCGCCATCCCCATGAAACTGAAAACTAGGATGTCAGTAGGAGAGGCCTTGATTTGGAATTTGCCATCGAAATCGGTTTGCGTGCCGTTTGTAGTTCCTTTGATGGCGATACTGACTCCAGGGAGCGGTAATCCGCTTTCGTCTGCAACAGTGCCTGAAATTGTCCTTTCTTGCGCAAATGAAATCTGCATTATTAACGCCAGGACTAGCGTTAATAGACCATTTAACTTTGTTTTCATTATGTATAGGTTTGAATTAGTTAAATCAAATTTCTTAATAAAATCTTAACAAACCTATACTTTTTTTAAAATTGTTTTTACTATATTGATGTTTTGAAACATTAATTGTTAAAATCTAGCTTTAAAGCTAATATGAACAATTGAGTTGGATAGCTTGATTTGTTGATTGCCCGTGCTTCCGTTTGCATAAACAATATTGAACAATCCGTTTTTTGTCAACAAGCCAAATCCAAAGCCCAAGCCAAGCAAGTTGCCATCATTGTCTGTAGTTTTGTCTTGGTAATAGCCAAAGTCGATAATGGAATGGACATAAATTGTCGGGGCCAAGACATATCTGTATTCTGTAAGTATCGAAGAGAAAAGATTGGCCTGTAGGCTGTTTTCGTTAAAGCCGCGAATCGAGTTGATGCCTCCGAAACGGAAGAGCTCGTTGGTGATATAACTGTCGCTTTGCAGTAGGAAATTCTGGCTCCGGATGGCGACGATATTTTTATTGTTCAAATAGAAGTTATGCCGGAGATCAATATTGGTGAAGAATTGGTTGTTTTTTGAAGCTTCAGAATTTCTCTTCCCGACACCTCCTTTGATATTGATTAACGTTTTGTCTGGAAATAAAAAATCTTCGTTTCTGAATTTGGTAAACTCAAAATTAGAAGTAAAGAAAGAATTGTCAAAATCAGTTATCGTTGAACTGTTCAGGTTTTGGATGTCATTAGATTCTGTTGACTGGTATCCGACGTACAGTCTCGTGTTGTAATTAAAATAATAGCCTAGGTCAATAGCCGTCTGCGTGTTTTGGAATGTGCTGTCCTGTTTAAAAATGTTTAATTGTGCCTTGATACCTAGAGGGCTCCTGAAAATATAAGGCAGCTCGATATTGACGTTGAAGGTTTTCTGGTCGTTTCCATCACTTTTCCAGTATAAATTGAAACGTTCGCCTACGTTTAGGGAATTGACAAGCAGCAGGTCGAGATAGCCGTTTACTTTCAAGTCACCATTATCGTCATTTCCAAAACCTATAAAACCGTCAAAACGATTTGGTTTTGATTTTTCTACATAGACATAGACTTTGGTCGTGTCATTCATAAATAAGATCTCAGGGTATTTGGTCTGAGTAACGAACTGAAACTGATTGAAATCATTATGGATGTTTTTGAGGCTTTCCTGATTAAAGACCTTGTTGCGATAGCGGCGCTTGATTTCCTTTTTGTGTCCTTCGGGAAATTTATCATAACCGTTGATTACAATATCATTGACTTGGCGTAATTTTTCAGTTTCGAAACTCAAATCGGCCAAGAGAATGCCTTTCTGTTTTTTCAAGTTTACCAATTGAAGCTTCGCTAAGGAATACCCGCGGCGTTCCAAAGTGTTCAAAGTAGTAGTGAAGAAGGTTTCCGTTTCGCTAAAAGCAAGTTTTAAAGTGTCTTCAGTATTTTCTAAAATTCCCAGTTTTTGTAATTCCGAATTGCGACCTATATATATATGTATGGATTTGGTCTTTTGGCCCAATTGAAACTTGAACAGGAAAGTGCTGTCGTTTTGTTTCTTATTTTCTAGAATTTCATTTTCTAAAAAGCCGAAACGTTTCAGTTTTTCAGAAAAAATATTGGCTTCATCAACAATGCTTTTGGCATTGCTGTGATTTTTTACATAACCGATAGAATCTATTGTTTTTAAATCACTTTGAGAATCGGCCGTAATCTTTAAATGAAGCTTTTGGCCCAATGTGTTTAGGCTGAAAAAAATACAAAAAGAAATAAAAAGAAAACTTTTCAAAATAAGCTAATTGTTAAAGCGGATGGCTTTTGATGTTCAAATATTATAAAGCATTTTGTTGTTTGTAAGCCTCAGTAAAAGTAACGCAAAAATCCAACGAATAATATATAAAAAATAAATGTTGGCTAATCTGTTTGAAAATTAATGAATTAAGGTTTGTTTAAAAAAAAATAATTATTACATTTGCAACCCCGTAAAAAGCGGGAAATTAAATCATAATATATTTTAGTATTAATTATGCCAACAATTCAACAATTAGTAAGAACTGGAAGAACTCAGATAACTAAGAAGAGTAAATCGGTTGCTTTAGATTCTTGTCCTCAAAGAAGAGGGGTTTGTACGCGTGTTTACACTACTACACCAAAAAAACCAAACTCTGCAATGCGTAAAGTAGCGCGTGTACGTTTGACAAATGGTAATGAGGTGAATGCTTACATCCCTGGAGAAGGACATAACCTACAAGAGCACTCGATAGTATTAGTTAGGGGTGGAAGGGTAAAAGATTTACCAGGAGTTAGATACCACATCGTTCGTGGAGCGCTTGATACATCAGGTGTTGCAGGAAGAACGCAAAGAAGATCTAAGTATGGTGCAAAACGCCCAAAAGAAGCAAAAAAGTAATTTAAACTTTTAAAGTAAAGACATGAGAAAAAGACAGGCCAAAAAAAGACCTCTTTTACCAGATCCAAAATTTAACGATCAGTTAGTAACGCGTTTTGTAAACAACTTAATGTGGGATGGTAAAAAATCAACTGCTTTCAAAGTATTCTATGATGCATTGGAAATCGTAGAAAACAAGAAACAAGACGCAGAAAAATCTTCATTGGAAATCTGGAAAGATGCTTTGACTAACGTTATGCCTCACGTAGAAGTACGTAGCCGTAGAGTTGGTGGAGCTACATTCCAAATCCCAATGCAAATCAGACCAGATCGTAAAATCTCTATGGCAATGAAGTGGATGATACTTTATGCTCGTAGAAGAAATGAGAAATCTATGGCTCAAAAACTAGCTTCTGAAGTTTTAGCTGCTGCTAAAGAAGAAGGTGCTGCTGTTAAAAAGAGAATGGATACTCACAAGATGGCTGAAGCAAACAAAGCATTCTCTCACTTTAGATTTTAATCATTAAGAAATGGCTAGAGATTTAAAATACACAAGAAATATCGGAATTGCTGCTCATATTGATGCTGGTAAAACAACAACAACTGAGCGTATCCTTTTTTATACTGGAAAATCACATAAGATTGGTGAGGTGCACGATGGTGCTGCAACAATGGACTGGATGGCTCAAGAGCAAGAGAGAGGTATTACAATTACTTCTGCTGCTACAACTTGTGAGTGGAACTTTCCAACTGAACAAGGAAAAGCACTTCCAGAAAGCAAGCCTTATCACTTTAACATCATCGATACTCCTGGACACGTTGACTTTACCGTTGAGGTAAACCGTTCTTTGAGAGTGTTGGATGGATTGGTTTTCTTGTTTAGTGCAGTTGATGGTGTTGAGCCTCAATCTGAGACTAACTGGAGACTTGCTGATCAATACAGAGTTCCTCGTATGGGATTCGTAAATAAAATGGACCGTCAAGGTTCAAACTTCTTAGGAGTTTGCCAACAGGTTCGTGATATGTTGAAATCAAACGCTGTGGCAATTACGTTGCCTATCGGTGATGAGATCGACTTTAAAGGTGTGGTTGACTTAGTGAAAAATCAAGCTATCGTATGGCATGATGAAACACAAGGGGCTACGTTTGATATCGTGCCTATCCCTGCGGATATGGTTGACGAAGTTAAACAATACCGTTCTATCTTGATCGAGGCAGTTGCTGATTATGATGAAAACCTTTTAGATAAGTATATGGAAGATGAATCTTCTATTACTGAAGAGGAAATCAATACAGCATTAAGAGCGGCTACAATTGACATGGCTATCATTCCTATGATTGCTGGTTCTTCTTTCAAAAACAAAGGAGTTCAGTTCATGTTGGACGCTGTATGTAAATATTTGCCTTCTCCGCTAGATAAAGAAGGTATCGAAGGAATTGATCCTGATGATGCTGATTTATTAGAAGAAGACCAAACTAAAATCTTGCGTAAGCCAGATGTAAAAGAGCCATTTGCTGCTCTTGCATTTAAGATTGCAACTGACCCATTCGTAGGTCGTTTGGCTTTCTTCCGTGCTTATTCTGGTCGTTTAGATGCAGGTTCTTATGTTTTGAACACGCGTTCTGGAAACAAAGAAAGAATCTCTCGTATCTACCAAATGCACGCTAACAAGCAAAATCCTATCGAGTACATCGAGGCTGGAGATATTGGAGCTGCTGTTGGATTTAAGGATATCAAAACTGGAGATACGTTGTGTGATGAAAAACACCCAATCATTCTTGAGTCTATGAAATTCCCTGATCCGGTAATTGGTATTGCGATTGAGCCTAAGACTAAGGCTGACGTAGATAAAATGGGTATGGCTTTGGCTAAATTGGCTGAAGAAGATCCAACGTTTACAGTTAGAACAGATGAGGCTTCAGGTCAAACTATTATCTCAGGTATGGGTGAGCTTCACTTAGATATCTTGGTAGATAGAATGAAACGTGAGTTCAAAGTAGAGGTAAACCAAGGTGAGCCTCAAGTAGAATATAAAGAAGCGTTCACAAGATCAGCTCAACATAGAGAAACGTACAAAAAACAATCTGGAGGTCGTGGTAAATTCGGTGATATCGTATTTAGAATCGAGCCTGCTGATGAAGTTGACGGTAAAGTTCCAGTTGGATTGCAGTTTGTTAACGAAGTAAAAGGTGGTAATGTTCCTAAAGAATATATCCCGGCTGTTGAAAAAGGTTTCAGAGAAGCTATGAAGCAAGGTCCTCTAGCAGGATATGCAGTAGATAGTTTGAAAGTAACTTTATTAGACGGATCTTTCCACCCTGTGGATTCTGATGCTCTTTCTTTTGAATTAGCTGCGAAAATGGGTTACAAAGAGTCTGGGAAAGCTGCAGGTGCTGTTATCCTTGAGCCTATCATGAAAATCGAGGTTATTACTCCAGAAGAAAACATGGGTGATATCGTTGGTGACTTGAACCGTCGTAGAGGTCAAGTGAATGATATGGGTGACAGAAATGGTGCTAAAACTATCAAGGCTGATGTGCCATTATCAGAAATGTTCGGTTATGTTACAACATTAAGAACATTGTCATCAGGTAGAGCTACTTCAACAATGGAGTTTTCTCACTATGCTGAAACGCCTTCTAATATTTCAGAAGCGGTAATCAAAAAAGCAAAAGGTAACGCTTAATTCTAAAGAAAAATGAGTCAAAAAATCAGAATAAAACTAAAATCTTACGATCACAATTTGGTAGATAAGTCTGCTGAGAAGATTGTAAAAACTGTAAAAAGTACAGGTGCAGTGGTAACAGGACCAATTCCGTTGCCAACTCACAAAAAGATTTTTACTGTGTTGCGTTCTCCGCACGTTAACAAAAAATCAAGAGAGCAATTTGAAGTAATGTCATACAAAAGATTGTTAGACATTTATTCTTCTTCATCAAAAACAATCGACGCTCTAATGAAATTAGAGTTGCCAAGTGGAGTTGAAGTAGAGATCAAAGTATAAGTATCTCATTAAGAAAGTAACACATTATTTAGACGAAAAAATATTTTTAGGAATAACCGCAAATTATTTATACTTTTGCGCCTCCAAAAATAGAACGTCGTTTAAATAATGTGTTCTATATTTTGTATTTTAATAATTAATAATTAATATTTTATGTCTGGGTTAATTGGTAGAAAAATCGGCATGACTAGTATTTTCGATGAAAACGGGAAAAACATTCCTTGTACAGTAATCGAAGCTGGACCATGCGTTGTTACCCAAGTCAGAACCAAAGGTGTTGACGGGTATGAAGCGTTACAACTTGGTTTCGATGACAAAAACGAGAAACACTCCACTAAAGCTGACTTAGGTCACTTTAAAAAAGCTGGTACTGTTGCTAAGAAAAAAGTCGTTGAATTCAAGTTTGAAAACGAACACAAATTAGGTGATGTATTAACAGTTGATGTTTTTACAGAAGGCGAATTTGTAGATGTTCAAGGTGTATCTAAAGGTAAAGGTTTCCAAGGTGTTGTGAAACGTCACGGTTTTGGTGGTGTTGGACAAGCTACACATGGTCAGCACAATCGTTTAAGAGCGCCAGGATCTGTAGGAGCTTCTTCTTATCCTTCTAGAGTATTCAAAGGAATGCGTATGGCAGGAAGAATGGGAACTGATAATGTGACTGTTCAAAATTTAAGAGTTTTGAAAGTTGTTGCTGAGAAGAACCTACTTTTAGTAAAAGGATGTGTTCCAGGACACAATAACTCTTATGTAATCATTCAGAAGTAATGGAAGTAAAAGTTTTAAATTTCAACGGAAAAGAAACTGGCAGAACGATCACTCTTTCTGATTCAGTATTCGCAATTGAGCCAAATAATCACGCAGTATACCTTGATGTAAAGCAATATCTTGCTAACCAAAGACAAGGAACGCACAAAGCTAAAGAAAGAGCTGAAGTTGCAGGATCTACTCGTAAGATTAAAAAGCAAAAAGGAACAGGTACAGCTCGTGCTGGTAGTGCTAAGAACCCTTTGTTTAAAGGTGGAGGTACAGTTTTCGGCCCAAGACCAAGAAGCTATTCATTCAAATTGAATAAAAACTTGAAGCGTTTGGCAAGAAAATCGGCTTTCTCAATTAAAGCAAAAGAGTCAAATATTATAGTATTAGAAGATTTCAATTTTGAAGTTCCAAACACTAAAAATTTCATTAACGTTTTGAAAGCTTTAGGGTTAGAGAATAAAAAATCTTTGTTTGTGTTGGGAGAGTCAAATAAAAATGTATATTTGTCCTCACGCAATTTAAAGGCGTCTAGCGTTGTAACTAGTTCAGAATTAAGTACTTATGCTATTTTAAATGCAAATAATTTAGTGCTTTTAGAAGGGTCTTTAGAAGGAATTGAAGAAAATTTAAGCAAATAATAGGCCATGAGTATCATAATTAAACCTATAATTACAGAAAAAATTACCAAAGATGGTGAGGTTTTCAATCGCTTTGGATTCATTGTTGACAAAAGAGCAAACAAAATTCAAATTAAGAATGCTATCGAGGCAGCTTATGGAATTACAGTTGTTGAAGTGAACACAATGAACTACAGAGCTGATAGATCTACTAAATACACTAAAAGTGGTATTATCAATGGAAAGACAAATGCTTATAAAAAAGCAATTGTTCAAGTACAAGAAGGAGAAACGATAGATTTTTATAATAATATCTAATAAATAAGGCAGAAACATGTCAGTTAGAAAATTAAAACCTATTACCCCGGGTCAGCGTTTTAGAGTTGTTAATGGTTTTGACGCCATTACAACTGATAAGCCGGAGCGTTCATTGATCGCACCGATAAAAAACTCAGGAGGTAGAAATAGTCAAGGAAAGATGACCATGCGTTATACGGGTGGTGGTCACAAGCAGAGATATCGTATTATTGATTTCAAAAGAACAAAAGATGGAATTCCAGCTTCTGTGAAATCAATTGAATACGATCCAAATCGTACTGCATTTATCGCTTTGTTAGCTTATGCTGATGGAGAGAAAACTTATATTATCGCTCAAAACGGATTGCAAGTTGGTCAGAAAGTAGTTTCTGGTCCAGAAGCATCTCCAGAAATCGGTAATACATTGCCTTTGAGTAAAATTCCTTTGGGAACTGTTATCTCTTGTATTGAGTTGCGTCCAGGTCAAGGAGCTGTTATTGCTCGTTCTGCTGGAACTTTCGCTCAATTAATGGCAAGAGATGGAAAATATGCTACAATCAAAATGCCTTCAGGTGAGACAAGATTAATCTTGCTTACTTGTTCTGCTACAATTGGAGCTGTATCTAATTCTGATCATCAATTAGTAGTATCTGGTAAAGCAGGTAGAACTAGATGGTTAGGTAGAAGACCTAGAACAAGACCAGTTGCGATGAACCCTGTTGATCACCCAATGGGTGGTGGAGAAGGACGTTCTTCAGGAGGACACCCACGTTCAAGAAACGGAGTTCCTGCTAAAGGTTACAGAACGCGTTCTAAGCAAAATCCGAGTAACAAGTATATCGTAGAACGTAGAAAGAAATAATAAGATATGGCACGTTCATTAAAAAAAGGACCTTTCGTTCACTATAAATTAGATAAGAAAGTTCAAGAAAATATTGAAAAAGGTAACAAAGGAGTTGTAAAGACTTGGTCTAGAGCTTCGATGATTACTCCAGATTTTGTTGGACAAACTATCGCAGTTCATAACGGTCGTCAGTTTGTACCGGTTTACGTAACAGAAAACATGGTAGGTCACAAATTAGGAGAATTTTCACCAACAAGATCTTTTAGAGGTCACGCTGGAGCAAAAAATAAAGGTAAAAAATAAGAAGCAATGGGAGTTCGTAAAAGAGAAAGAGCTGAAGGCATCAAAGAAGCTAATAAGCAAGTTGCCTTCGCAAAATTGAATAACTGCCCTACTTCACCTAGAAAAATGCGCTTAGTAGCAGATCTAGTAAGAGGTCAGAAAGTGGAAAGAGCTTTGAATATTTTAAGATTCAGCTCTAAAGAAGCTTCAAGAAAGTTAGAAAAACTTTTGTTATCTGCAATCAACAACTGGGAGCAGAAAAATGCAGAAGGTAACGTAGCTGAAGCAGGCTTGATTATTAAAGAGATCAGAGTAGATGGTGGAATGATGTTGAAAAGACTTCGTCCAGCTCCACAAGGTCGCGCACATAGAATTAGAAAACGTTCTAACCACGTAACTATCGTATTAGGACAATTAGATAACACACAAAGCAATTAATAAAGATGGGACAAAAGACAAATCCGATTGGAAACAGGCTTGGTATCATCAGAGGATGGGATTCAAACTGGTATGGTGGAAATGATTACGGTGACAAACTTGCCGAAGATCACAAAATCAGAAAGTACATCCACGCTCGTTTATCAAAAGCTAGTGTATCAAAAGTAATCATCGAGAGAACTTTGAAACTTGTAACCGTTACTATCACTACTGCTAGACCAGGTATCATTATCGGGAAAGGTGGCCAAGAGGTAGACAAGTTGAAAGAAGAGCTTAAGAAAATTACTGACAAAGAGGTTCAAATCAACATCTTTGAAATTAAAAGACCAGAACTAGATGCTTACCTAGTAGGTACTAGCATTGCTCGTCAGATTGAAAGTCGTATTTCTTACAGAAGAGCAATTAAAATGGCTATCGCTGCCGCTATGCGTATGAACGCAGAAGGTGTGAAAGTTATGATTTCAGGTCGTTTGAACGGTGCTGAGATGGCACGTTCAGAAATGTTCAAAGAAGGAAGAATTCCTCTATCAACTTTCAGAGCTGACATTGATTATGCACTTGCTGAGGCTCACACTACTTACGGTAGAATGGGAATCAAAGTGTGGATCATGAAAGGTGAAGTTTACGGCAAACGTGATTTGTCTCCACTAGTTGGAATGGACAAAAAACAAGCTGGAAGCGGTAAAGGCGGAGATGCTCCTCGTGGCAAATCTGACAGAAACAGCAAACCAAACCCACGTAAAAGAAAGTAATTTTTAAATTAAAGAAAAATGTTACAGCCTAAAAGAACAAAATACCGCAAGGTACAGAAGGGTAAAATGAAAGGAAACTCTCAAAGAGGGCATGAACTTTCTAATGGAATGTTTGGTATTAAATCTGTTCATGAAACTGGAATGTTCCTAACTTCTCGTCAAATCGAGGCGGCACGTATCGCTGCAACTCGTTTTATGAAAAGAGAAGGTCAATTATGGATCAAAATATTTCCAGACAAACCAATCACAAAGAAGCCTCTTGAAGTACGTATGGGTAAAGGTAAAGGTGCAGTTGAATATTGGGCTGCAGTTGTTAAACCCGGAAGAATTATGTTTGAAGTTGGAGGAGTACCTTTGTCTGTTGCAAAAGAAGCTTTGCGTCTTGCAGCACAAAAACTTCCAGTAAAAACTAAGTTTGTCGTAGCTAGAGATTTCGAAGCATAATCAATTTTTATTATGAAACAATCAGAAATTAAAGATCTGTCTGCAGCTGAGTTACAAGAGAAACTTAGTCAGTTAAAAAAGACATATGCCGACCTAAAAAATGCTCACGCTATTTCTCCAATTGAAAATCCGCTTCAAATCAGAAGCCTAAGAAGATCAGTTGCAAGAATCGCTACAGAGTTAAGCAAAAGAGAGCTACAGTAATTGTATTCTGCTAAAAGATGGAAGAAAAAAGAAATTTAAGAAAAGAGAGAATCGGTGTTGTTACTAGCAATAAAATGGAGAAATCTATTGTTGTTTCTGAAACAAGAAGAGTAAAACACCCTTTATACGGTAAGTTCGTGTTGAAAACTAAAAAATACGTTGCACACGACGAAACAAACGACTGTAACATTGGAGATACTGTAAGAATTAGCGAAACGCGTCCTTTAAGTAAATCAAAATGTTGGAGATTAGTTGAAATCATTGAAAGAGCTAAATAATTATGGTACAACAAGAATCAAGACTAAAAGTAGCAGATAACACAGGAGCTAAAGAAGTTTTAACTATCCGTGTTTTAGGAGGTACCAAAAGAAGGTATGCCTCTGTTGGTGACAAGATTGTAGTATCTATCAAAGATGCAACTCCAAACGGAAACGTAAAAAAAGGAGCTGTTTCAACTGCAGTTGTTGTACGTACCAAAAAAGAAGTGAGAAGAGCCGATGGTTCTTATATCCGTTTCGATGACAATGCTTGTGTTCTTTTGAACGCTGCAGGTGAAATGAGAGGAACTCGTGTTTTTGGTCCAGTAGCAAGAGAGCTTCGTGAAAAACAATTCATGAAGATTGTATCATTAGCACCAGAAGTGCTTTAATTATTTACAAGATGATAAAGCTAAAAATCAAATCAGGAGATACAGTAAGAGTTATCGCAGGTGACCATAAAGGTTCTGAAGGTAAGGTTGTACGTGTAGATCGTGAAAAAAATAAAGCGATTGTTGAAGGTGTTAACATGGTTTCAAAACACACGAAACCAAGTGCGAAAAACCCTCAAGGTGGTATCGTTAAGAAAGAAGCTCCAATACATATTTCTAACCTATCTCTTATAGATCCTAAAACTAAGGAAGCTACAAGAACAGGTGTGAAAGTAGAAGGAGATAAGAAAGTAAGATTTTCAAAAAAATCTAATCAAGTATTATAGTGATGGCTTATATACCTAGACTAAAACAAGAATATAAGGACAGAGTGATCTCTGCACTTAAAGAAGAATTCGGTTACAAAAACGTAATGCAAGTTCCTAAATTGGAAAAAATCGTTTTGAGCCGTGGAGTTGGTGCCGCTGTATCTGATAAAAAACTTATCGATTATGCAGTTGAAGAGTTGACAAAAATTACAGGTCAAAAAGCAGTATCAACTATTTCTAAGAAAGACGTTGCGTCATTCAAATTGAGAAAAGGAATGCCAATTGGTGCAAAAGTTACTTTGCGTGGTGAAAGAATGTATGAGTTCTTAGACAGATTGATTACATCTTCATTGCCACGAGTAAGAGACTTTAGCGGAATCAAAGCTACTGGTTTTGACGGAAGAGGAAATTACAACCTTGGAGTTTTGGAGCAAATCATTTTCCCAGAAATTGATATTGACAAAGTAAACAAAATCTCAGGAATGGACATTACCTTTGTTACGACTGCAAAAACAGACAAAGAAGCGAAGTCATTATTAGCAGAATTAGGATTACCTTTTAAAAAGAATTAAGTTATGGCTAAAGAATCAATGAAAGCCCGTGAGGTAAAAAGAGAAAAAACGGTAGCAAAGTATGCTGAAAAAAGAAAAGCTTTATTAGAAGCTGGAGATTATGAAGGCCTACAAAAATTACCGAAAAATGCTTCTCCTGTTCGTTTGCACAACCGTTGCAAATTAACTGGAAGACCTAGAGGGTATATGCGTCAATTCGGTATTTCACGTGTAACTTTCCGTGAAATGGCTAATAATGGATTGATACCAGGAGTTAAAAAAGCCAGCTGGTAAAATCAAAAATTTTGTTTTCTCGACAGATAGTTGTAAGTTTGCCGGATTTTTGCCGCGAACCGGCAACTATCTGTTGATTAATTAGTAAGTTTTAATGGTTTCAGGTTCTACCGGAAAGTCCGGGACGAATACCAAAACCGCAATTTTAATTATATGTATACAGATCCTATTGCGGATTATTTGACAAGAGTTAGAAACGCTGTGGCTGCAAACCACAAAGTCGTTGAAATTCCTGCTTCTAATCTTAAAAAAGAAATCACAAAGATTTTATTTGATCAAGGTTATATCTTGAGCTACAAATTTGAAGACAACTCTGTTCAGGGTTCAATCAAAATCGCTTTGAAGTATGATAAAGATACTAAAGAGCCGGTAATCAAAGATATCCAAAGAATTAGTAAACCAGGTTTGCGTAAATATGCAGGTGCTTCTAACCTTCCAAGAATCCTTAACGGATTAGGAATTGCTATTGTTTCTACATCAAGAGGATTGATGACAGGAAAACAAGCTAAGCAATTGAACATTGGTGGTGAGGTAATTTGTTACGTATACTAATAAAACGACTTAACGATGTCAAGAATAGGTAAAAATCCAATTGTAGTTCCAGCTGGAGTAACTGTAGAAGTTGCAGAAGGAGTAATTACAGTAAAAGGAAAATTAGGTCAACTTACTCAGGAATATTCTGATGTTACTGTAAAAGTTGAAGATGGTCAAGTTCTAGTTGAAAGATCATCTGATCAAAAAGATCAAAGAGCAAAACACGGATTATACAGATCATTAATCAATAACATGATTATTGGTGTATCTGAAGGTTTTACAAAAGAATTAGAATTGGTTGGGGTAGGTTACAGAGCTTCTAACCAAGGACAAAAACTTGACTTGGCTCTTGGATTTTCTCATAACATCATTTTAGAAATCGCTCCTGAAGTTAAATTGGAGACAGTTTCTGAGAAAGGTAAAAATCCAATCGTAAAATTAACATCTTTCGATAAACAACTTGTAGGACAAGTGGCTGCGAAAATTAGAAATTTCCGTAAACCAGAACCTTACAAAGGAAAAGGAGTTAAGTTTGTTGGTGAAGTATTAAGAAGAAAAGCAGGTAAATCAGCTTAAAAATAAAAGATTATGTCATTAACAAAATCTGAAAGAAGACAGAGAATTAAATTCAGAATCAGAAAAATCGTAAGCGGTACTGCCGCAAAACCAAGACTTTCTGTATTCAGAAGTAACAAAGAAATCTATGCACAGCTCATAGACGATGTAAATGGTGTTACTTTATTGGCTGCTTCATCTAGAGAGAAAGAAGTAGGTACTAAAGGTACAAACGTTGAAGTTGCAGCATCAGTTGGAAAATTGGTAGCAGAAAAAGCGTTAAAAGCCGGAATTGAAACTGTTACCTTCGATAGAGGTGGGTATCTATATCACGGTCGTATTAAATCATTAGCAGAAGGCGCTAGAGCGGCTGGACTTAAATTCTAAGAAATTATGTATCATAAATACAAAAACGTAGAGTTAGTAAAACCAAGTGGACTTGAATTAAAGGATCGTTTGGTGAGTGTGAACCGTGTAACTAAAGTTACAAAAGGTGGTAGAGCTTTTGGTTTTTCTGCAATTGTAGTTGTAGGCGACGAGAATGGTGTAGTTGGACATGGTCTTGGAAAATCTAAAGATGTTTCTGAAGCTATTGCTAAAGCAGTAGAAGATGCAAAGAAAAATCTTGTGAAAATTCCATTGAGCAGCAAAACTGTTCCTCATGAACAAAAAGGTAAATTTGGTGGAGCACGTGTTTTCTTGATCCCTGCATCTCATGGTACAGGAGTTATCGCTGGTGGAGCTGTTCGTTCAGTTCTTGAATCAGTTGGAATTCACGACGTATTGTCAAAATCTCAAGGTTCTTCGAATCCTCACAACGTGGTAAAAGCAACTTTTGATGCTTTATTGCAAATGAGAAGCGCTTATACTGTTGCAAAACAAAGAGGTGTTTCTTTAGAGAAAGTTTTTAAAGGTTAATTCAAGGAAATTATGGCGAAATTATTAGTAAAACAAGTTAGAAGCAAAATCAATTGTCCTCTATCTCAGAAAAGAGGTCTTGAAGCTTTAGGTCTTCGTAAAATGGGACAAGTTGTGGAGCATGATTCAAATCCTGCTATCCTTGGGATGATAAACAAAGTAAAACACTTAGTTTCTGTTGAAGAAGCTAAATAACAAATTATAGTTATGAATTTAAGTAACTTACAGCCAGCTGAAGGCTCAACACACAATCAAAACAAAAGATTAGGTAGAGGAGAAGGTTCTGGAAAAGGTGGTACTTCTGCAAGAGGTCACAAAGGAGCTAAATCTCGTTCTGGTTATTCTAAAAAGATTGGTTTTGAAGGAGGTCAAATGCCACTTCAAAGACGTGTGCCTAAATTTGGTTTCAAAAACATCAATCGTAAAGAATACGAAGGTGTAAACCTTGATACGCTTCAAGCTTTGGTTGATAATGGAATTGTTACAGATAACACTGTTGATATGACAGTTTTCGTAGCTAACCGTTTGGCAACTAAAAACGAAATCGTAAAGATTTTGGGAAGAGGTGAATTGAAAGCTAAATTAAAGGTAACCGCTCATAAATTTACTGCTACTGCAAAAGCTGCAATCGAAGCTGCTGGTGGAGAAGCCGTAACTTTATAATTCTTATAATCAAGATGAAGAAATTTATAGAATCGTTAAGCAATGTTTGGAAGATTGAAGAGCTAAAAAATAGAATTTTAGTTACTCTTGGTTTGTTATTGGTGTATCGTTTTGGTGCTCAGGTAACACTTCCAGGTATTGATGCGACTAAGTTAAATGGACTTACTGATCAAACAAAAGAAGGAATCGGATGGTTAATCGATGTATTTACAGGTGGTGCGTTTTCGCAAGCATCTGTATTTGCATTGGGTATCATGCCGTATATCTCTGCATCTATCGTAGTTCAATTGATGGGTATTGCTGTGCCTTACCTTCAAAAACTACAGAAAGATGGTGAAAGTGGAAGAAAGAAAATGAACCAAATCACGCGTTGGTTGACTATCGTTATTACTTTAGTTCAAGCTCCGGGTTATATTTTCAATCTTTACAGAACTTTGCCAGGAGAAGCTTTCCTTTCTAATGTGAACCCAGGATTGATCTCGCCTTTTGCGTTCCAGTTCTTATCTGTGGTAATACTTGTTTCAGGTACTATCTTCGCAATGTGGCTGGGTGAAAAAATTACTGATAAAGGAATTGGAAACGGTATATCGTTATTGATCATGGTAGGTATTATTGCGAGAATGCCACAAGCATTCATCCAAGAATTCTCTACTAGAGTAACAAACAATAACGGTGGTCCAATGCTATTGGTTTTCGAAGTAATAATTTGGTTGCTCGTCATCGTAGCTTGTGTTCTATTAGTAATGGCCGTTCGAAAGATTCCGGTGCAGTATGCTCGTCGTACCGCTTCTGGTGAATTCGAACAAGGAGGAAACAGACAGTGGATTCCATTGAAGCTTAACGCTTCTGGAGTTATGCCGATCATTTTTGCTCAAGCAATTATGTTCATTCCTGCTGCTTTGGCTGGTCTATCTAGTTCAGAAACAGCTACTTCAGTGAGTACCGCTTTCCAGAATATCTTCGGATGGCAGTATAATCTGGTTTTTGCTCTGTTAATCATAGTTTTTACTTACTTTTACACCGCAATTACAGTACCTACAAATAAAATGGCAGATGATCTAAAAAGAAGTGGTGGTTTCATTCCTGGAATTAGACCGGGAGCAGAAACTTCTGAGTTTTTAGATAAAATCATGTCCTATATAACGTTCCCAGGTTCATTATTTCTTGCTTTAATAGCTGTGTTCCCAGCAATTGTTGTAAGTGTTTTGAGTGTTCAACCATCTTGGGCCTTGTTTTATGGAGGTACATCGTTATTGATTATGGTTGGAGTTGCAAGTGATACTATCCAGCAAATTAATTCTTATTTGTTGAACAAGCATTACGACGGTTTGATGAAAAGTGGTAAAAATAGAAAAGCAGTAGCTTAATTTTTATGGCAAAACAATCAGCAATAGAACAAGACGGATCCATCATCGAAGCATTATCAAATGCGATGTTCCGTGTAGAGTTAGAAAATGGACATATTGTAATTGCTCACATCTCTGGAAAAATGCGTATGCATTATATCAAGTTATTGCCTGGCGATAAAGTGAAACTAGAAATGAGTCCTTACGATCTGTCAAAAGCAAGAATTACTTATAGATACTAAAGCTATTAAAATGAAAGTAAGAGCATCAGTTAAAAAAAGAAGTGCCGAGTGCATTATCGTACGAAGAAAAGGAAGATTGTACGTTATTAATAAAAAGAATCCTAGATTTAAACAAAGACAAGGATAGTTATGGCAAGAATAGCAGGGGTAGATATACCTAAAAACAAAAGAGGAGTTATCGCTTTAACTTATATCTTCGGAATAGGAAAAAGCAGAGCTATTGAGATTTTAGAAAAAGCTCAAGTAAGCCAAGATACTAAAGTTCAAGATTGGAATGATGACGAAATCGGAGCTATCCGTGATGCCGTTTCATATTTCAAAATCGAAGGTGAATTGCGTTCAGAGATTTCATTAAACATCAAACGTTTGATGGATATCGGATGCTACAGAGGAATCCGTCACAGATCTGGTCTTCCATTAAGAGGACAAAGAACTAAGAACAACTCTAGAACAAGAAAAGGTAAAAGAAAAACTGTTGCTAACAAGAAAAAAGCAACTAAATAATAAGTAGTATGGCTAAGGCAAGTGCAAAAAAACGTAAAGTTATCGTTGAATCAACAGGCGAAGCTCATATTAGTGCAACTTTTAACAACATCATCATTTCTTTGACTAACAAAAAAGGTGAAGTTATTTCTTGGTCTTCAGCTGGTAAAATGGGCTTCAGAGGTTCTAAAAAGAATACTCCATATGCAGCTCAAATGGCAGCAGAAGATTGTAGCAAAGTAGCGTTAGAAGCTGGACTTAAAAAAGTGAAAGTTTATGTAAAAGGACCAGGAAACGGACGTGAGTCTGCTATCCGTTCACTACATAACGGTGGAATTGAAGTAACAGAAATCATTGACGTTACTCCAATGCCTCACAATGGATGTCGTCCTCCAAAAAGACGTAGAGTTTAATTATATTTAAGTATAACTAGGTAGATCATAGATTATCGGAGGATATGACCTGAATTCATAATCTCTACCTTAATTTAATTTTTAGAAATGGCAAGATATACTGGTCCAAAAACTAAAATTGCTCGTAAATTCGGCGAAGCAATCTTCGGAGATGACAAATCTTTCGAAAAAAGAAATTATCCACCTGGACAACACGGGATGGCTAAAAAAAGAGGTAAGAAATCTGAATATGCTGTCCAGTTGATGGAAAAGCAAAAAGCTAAATATTCTTACGGAATTTTAGAAAAACAATTCAGAAACTTATTCGAAAAAGCTTCTGCTACTAAAGGAGTAACAGGTGAAGTTCTTTTACAACTTTGTGAGGCTAGATTAGATAACGTAGTATTCAGAATGGGTATCGCTCCTTCTAGAAGAGCTGCACGTCAAATCGTTTCTCACAGACACATCACTGTTAACGGTGAAAATGTAAATATTCCTTCTTATCACCTAAAACCTGGAGATAAAGTAGCTGTTCGTGAAAAATCTAAATCTTTAGAAGCTATCGAGCGTTCATTATCTAATTCTAGTCACGTTTACGAGTGGATCACTTGGAACAATGACCTTAAAGAAGGTACTTTCGTTTCAGTTCCAGCGAGACTTCAAATTCCAGAAAATATCAAAGAACAGCTAATCGTAGAGTTGTATAACAAATAATAGACACTAGTCGAACATATGGCAATATTTAATTTTCAGAAGCCCGATAAAGTTATCATGATCGATTCAACCGATTTTGAAGGTAAGTTTGAATTCAGACCTTTAGAACCTGGCTATGGATTGACTGTTGGTAATGCACTTAGAAGAGTCTTGCTTTCCGCTTTAGAAGGATATGCAATTACATCTGTTCGTATCGAAGGTGTAGATCACGAGTTTTCTACAATTTCAGGAGTAGTTGAAGATGTTACAGAAATTATCCTTAATCTAAAACAAGTACGTTTTAAACGTCAGATTGAAGATATCGATAACGAATCTGTTTCTATCTCAATTTCTGGCAAAGACCAGATTACTGCTGGAGATTTTCAAAAATTTATTTCTGGATTCCAAGTATTGAA
This sequence comes from Flavobacterium sp. N2550, assembly GCF_025947265.1. Taxonomy (NCBI): domain Bacteria; kingdom Pseudomonadati; phylum Bacteroidota; class Flavobacteriia; order Flavobacteriales; family Flavobacteriaceae; genus Flavobacterium; species Flavobacterium sp. N2550. The sequence continues at coordinate 1,592,329 of NZ_CP110007.1, forward strand.
CCCAGAATTGGTTATCTGCAACTTAGATAGCAAAGTTAACTTGAATATGGAGTTAACTATTGAAAAAGGTAGAGGATACGTTCCTGCAGAAGAGAACAAAAAACAAAACGCTGCCATCGGTACTATCTTCACGGATTCTATCTTTACTCCGGTAAAGAACGTGAAATATGCAATCGAGAACTTCCGTGTTGAGCAAAAAACGGATTACGAGAAATTAGTTTTTGAAATCAAAACTGATGGATCAATCAATCCAAAAGATGCTCTTACAGAAGCTGCTAAAGTTTTGATACACCATTTCATGCTGTTCTCTGATGAAAGAATAACACTTGAAGCTGATGAAATCGCTCAGACAGAATCATATGACGAAGAGTCATTGCACATGAGACAATTGCTTAAAACTAAGCTTGTTGATATGGATCTGTCAGTGAGAGCATTAAATTGCTTGAAAGCGGCTGAAGTGGATACACTCGGAGATCTAGTATCTTTCAATAAGAATGACTTGATGAAGTTCCGTAATTTCGGTAAAAAATCATTGACTGAGCTTGATGAGCTTGTGGCTGTGAAAAACCTACATTTCGGTATGGATCTAGCAAAATACAAATTAGATAAAGAATAAATTACTTCATATTTTGCTCTCCAAAGAGGATTGAAGCAAGATGGAGTTAAAAAAAACACGTCATGAGACACGGAAAAAAATTCAACCACTTAAGCAGACAGACAGCGCATAGAAAAGCTATGTTGTCTAATATGGCTTGTTCTCTAATCGAGCACAAACGTATTAATACTACTGTTGCTAAAGCTAAAGCGCTTAAACAATTTGTTGAGCCTTTGATTACAAAATCAAAACAAGACACTACTCATAACAGACGTATTGTTTTTGCTTACCTTAGAAGCAAATATGCGGTAACTGATCTTTTCAGAGACGTAGCTGCTAAAGTTGGAGATCGTCCAGGTGGATACACACGTATCATTAAACTTGGAAATCGTCTAGGTGATAACGCTGATATGGCGATGATCGAGCTAGTTGATTTCAACGAACTTTACAACGGTGGTAAAAAAGAGGTTAAAAAAGCTAAAAGCCGTCGTGGTGGAAAAGCTAAAAAAGCAGAAGAAACTGCTGTTGAAGAAGCTCCAAAGGCTGAAGCTCCAGCTGCACCAGCTGCCGAAACTTCTACAGACGCTGCAGAATAATGAAGAAATTCATTTCATAAATAAAAAAAGGATAAGCTATTATAGTTTATCCTTTTTTTTTGCCCATTCCAATACTACTTGAATATAAAATGAGACAGAAAAATTCTTGGAGAAATAAATTTTCAGAAACTCCAAATTTGAATTAAATTTGCAATCGCATTCCGCAACTACACAACACAACACTAAAAAATGAAATACACAACACGACAAAAAGCAATCCTCCTGCTAAGTGACGGAACAATTTTTTATGGAAAATCCATTGGAATAGAAGGAACTACGTTTGGCGAAGTCTGCTTCAATACCGGAATGACAGGCTACCAAGAAATCTTTACCGATCCGTCTTATTTCGGACAGATCATGGTGGCGACTAATGCGCACATCGGTAACTACGGTGTCAATGCCGAAGATATCGAGGCCGACCAGATCATGATTTCTGGATTAGTGTGCAAAAACTTTTCATTCAGCCACTCCCGTGCAAATTCTTCTGGAAGCTTGGAGGACTATTTCAAAAAGCAAAACTTGGTTTGTATTTCTGATGTAGATACAAGAGCCTTGGTAAGCTATATCCGCGATAATGGAGCGATGAACGCTGTAATCTCTACCGACGGAAAATCTATTGATGAACTAAAAGCCTTATTGGCAAAAGTTCCAGACATGAAAGGGTTGGAATTAGCGTCAAAAGTTTCTACTAAAGAGCCTTACTTCGTCGGACAAGAAACGGCAACTTATAAAATTGCTGCCTTAGATCTGGGCATCAAGAAGAACATCTTGAGAAATCTCGCCAAAAGAGATTGTTATATAAAAGTGTTTCCTTTTAATGCAACCTACGAAGAGATGAAAGCGTTTAATCCAGATGGATTCTTCCTTTCCAATGGTCCTGGTGACCCAGACCCTCTTTATGGCGCTATTGATATTGCTAAGAAAATCTTGGCCAACGACGATCCTGTTTTCGGAATCTGCCTCGGACATCAAGTCTTGGCGCTTGCTAACGGAATCTCTACGTATAAGATGTTTAACGGGCATAGGGGAATAAACCATCCTGTGAAGAATGAGATTACCGGAAAAGGAGAAATCACGTCGCAAAACCACGGATTTGCCGTAAACCGTGAAGAACTAGAAAAACATCCAGACCTAGAAATCACCCACCTTCATATCAATGATGGCACGGTAGCCGGAATGCGCATGAAGAACAAAAACTGCTTTTCGGTACAATACCATCCAGAAGCAAGTCCTGGTCCGCATGATTCCTCTTATCTGTTCGACCAATTTATCGAGAACATAAAGAAAGCTGTTAAAGCTTAACTATTTTAAAAAGACGCTGTAAGGCGTCTTTTTTTTGCTTCCTATAAATTGAATCTGTATTGCTTGACAGCCAACCAAAAAAAAGAGCCACTATGCAGTGGCTCTTTCAATTTGTGGTACTTAGGATTATTATTGTTTCACCACCTTTATTGTTTTTGTCTGTCCTTGAGACGTCACTTTTACCAAGTACGATCCCGTAGGAAGCGCAGACATATCAATTTTTCCTTCGGTACTATTAATGACTTTTGAAGCTACATTTTGTCCTAATAAATTAAATACTTGGACATCAGAAATATCTTGGTCATATGATAGGTTTAAAACGCCGCTTACTGGGTTTGGATAGGCTCTAAAGTTCGTGCTGTCAAATGCAGGAGTGCTCAATGTCGGGCTCCAAGCTCCTATAGAAAACAGTTCTTCTTCGTCATTCGAATATTCCCATACTCTGATGTAGACTGTTTCTCCAGGAGTTCTTCCTGTCAAGTTGATTCTTGAATAGTTTCCAGACGAACCAGAATCATCATCACATTCCACCAATTCAAGAGCATCACAAGTACCAGAATAAACGGCTAGGCCAGAATCGAAAGAAGTATCGCTTGAGCCAGTAGGGTTTCCAGTTTGAATCGTAAGTTTTCCATCAGCAGGAATAACCACCTTATACCAAACATCACCACCGCTATAGCTAGCACAATCCGGATCAGGAATAGAAGTTGTGGCTGCAGAATCTGTAGCTCCGATGATAGTTGAATTTACAGCTCCGCCTGCATACGTAGTAGCTGCAGTAAGCGTTATGGCATTGGCGCAATCGTCGTTGGCTGGAGGAGGAGGCAAAATGCCTACACAGATATCAAAAGTAGTCGATCCGATAATATCTTCACCATAACTAAATACCCTTACATAATACGTAGTGCCAACAACCAATCCAGAAATAATACTTGAATCCGGGTCGCTAACGTTTAAGCTTTCCAGCTGTCCGCCGCACATTCCTTGCAGCACCTCATGAACAAGATCAGACGGATCGCCGTCTACATCCAATAAGCTAATTTTATGAGAAGTAGCTGTTGCTACAAAAGTATACCAAACGTCGTCATCTGGAGTGCCAGAACCATTATTGCCTTCTCCAGAGTCTGTTGCTCCGGCTATCGTACCTGCTGTTTTTGCAGTGCAAGACCCATCTGTGTTAACCGTAAGCGCTACAGCATCATTACAATCATCATTTGCTGGAGCTGGAGGCTGTGATCCTATACAGATATCAAATGTAGTTGATTCCGGAATATCATCGTAATAGCTATATACCCTTACGTAATATGTCGCGCCTACAGTTAATCCTGTAGCAAAGCTAGACTCAGAAGTACTGTTATCTAAGCTTATTAATGATGTGCAGGTTCCATCCATTAACTCATGTACGAGATAAGTTATGTCGCCTTCTACGTTAAGTATACTGATTTTATGAGAAGTTGCTGTTGCTACAAAGCTATACCATACGTCATCATCTGCCTCGCCGTTTTCTGTTTCTACTCCAGAATCTGTAGCGCTGGCTAATGTACCTGCTGTTGTTGCTGTGCAAGACAAATCAGGATTTACGGTAAGTACTACCGCGCCTGTACATTCGTCATTTGCCGGAGCTGGAGGCAAGGTACCGATACAGATATCAAAAGCTGTCGATTCAGGAGCATTTGTGCCATAGCTGAATACCCTTACATAATAGGTCGTGCCGATAGTAAGTCCAGAGGCTGTGCTTATATCATCATCGCTGCTATTTAAGATTGTCAATGCATTACAATTTCCATCCATTACTTCATGTACAAGATCTGTTTGGTCTCCATTTGAATTCAGCAAACTGATTTTGTGAGTCGTAGAAGTTGCTACAAAGCTAAACCAAACGTCATCATCAGCTGTTCCAGTGTCAGCACCAATACCAGAATTAGTAGCGCTAACTAATGTTCCGGCAGTTTTTGATGTACACAATAAATCAGAATTAACCGTTAGTGCCACTGCGCCCGCACATTCGTCATTTGCAGGAGCCGTAGGAGGAATTCCGATACAGATATCAAAAGTAGTTGATTCTGCTCCGCTATCTCCATAAGTGAATACTCTAAGATAGTAGGTAGTGCCTATAGTCAGTCCAGTAATTAAGCTCGAATCGCTATCGCTTGCCTGTAGGCTCAATAACTGTCCGCCACAAGACCCTTCCAATGCTTCATGTACAAGATCCGTTTCATCACCTTCTACATTTAGTAGTTTTATCCTGTGTGAAGTTGCTGTAGCAGTAAAAGTAAACCATACATCATCATCGGCTGTTCCGACACCGCTAACCACTTCCCCTGAATCTGTAGCGCTTACTACAGTTCCAGATGTTCTTAAAGTACAAGAATTGTTAGTATTTACGGCAACCGAAATAGCGCCCGTACAATCGTCGTTAGCCGGAGCTGCAGGCGGAACACCTACGCAGATATTAAAAGTTGTCGATTCTGGAACTGTATCGCTATAACTAAAAATGCGTATATAATAGGTAGTACCTACAGTCAGTCCCGTAGCAAGGCTTGAATCGTTATCATTTGAAGTCAAGGTAACCAACGATCCGCAGGCGCCGTCCATTACTTCATGAACAAGATCTGTCAAATCACCTTCTGCATCTAATATTTTGATTCTATGCGAAGTTGCTGTAGCTACAAAGCTATACCATACATCATCATCCGCACTTCCAGTGGCTGTCGTGATTCCTGAATCTGTAGCGCCAGCCAAGATTCCTCCTGTTCTAGAAGAGCAAGACGCATCGGTATTTACAGTAAGAGCAATGGCATCGGCACATTCATCATTAGTTAACGTCGGCAATGTGGTGATGCAGATGTTAAAAGTAGTTACAGCAGGATCAGATCCGTAGCTGAATACTCTTATATAATACGTAGTGCCTACGGTCAATCCAGAAATAAGGCTTGTGTCGTTGTCGCTTGAGCTTAAGATTGCCAAGGTTCCGCAAGTTCCGCCCAGAACTTCATGTACTAAGTCAGTAGTGTCACCTTCTACATCTTTCAGGCTGATTCTGTGAGAAGCCGCTGTTGCTACAAAGCTATACCAAACGTCATCGTCTGCAGTTCCGGTCTCGGTTTCTATTCCAGAATCGGTAGCGCCAACCAAAACACCGCTGCCCATTGAAGAACAAGTTAGGTTTGGATTTGCGGTTAAAGCAATGGCTGTAGCACAATTGTCATTGGTAAGAGCTGGCAGCGTGCTGACACAGATGTCAAAAGTTGTAGATGCAGGATCGTCATAATAGCTATAGACCCTTACATAATAGGTTGTGCCAACAGTAAGTCCAGAAACAATACTAGAATCTAGATCTGCAGAGCTTAAGATAGTCAAGGATCCGCAAGTACCGCCCATCACTTCATGAGCAAGATCAATTTCGTCGCCTTCTACATTCGATAGGCTAATTTTGTGAGCTGTGGCCGTTGCCACGAAAGAGTACCAGACATCATCGTCTGCATCTCCAGTATCCGCTTCGAACCCAGAATCGGTTGCTCCAGATAAGGTTCCAGAAGTTCCTCCCGTACAATTAAGACCAGGATTTACGCTTAGTGAAACTGCATTTGCACAGTTGTCATTGCTAGGCGCTTGCGCATACGTCTGCCAATAAAAAGCAAATAAGGCAAATAAAAATAGTTGTTTTTTCATATTAGTTAGTTGTTTGATTAACAAGAATCTAATATGTGCATTTTATGAGCGAAATACAATTGTGATTTAGAATTCGATGGTTTTGATTTAGAATTCGTAAAAATAAGAAAGAACGTACAAGGCAATTTATAATCCTTTTTTGCAAGCAAAGTCCAAAATCAAAAACGATTAAATGCAAAAAAGAAATACTAATTGCTAAAACGTTTGCGTTTATAAGTTTTTAAAAAATAAAAGATTTCGGATTTTAAAATCCTTAAATTTGTTTTTTATTGAAAGAAACAATCAAATAATAACAAATAAACAATCAATAATGAGCAGAATTATTAAAATCCACGCTAGACAGATTCTTGATTCTAGAGGAAATCCAACTATTGAAGTCGATGTAGTAACAGAACACGGAATTCTTGGAAGAGCTGCTGTTCCATCTGGAGCTTCAACTGGAGAACATGAAGCGGTAGAACTTCGCGATGGCGGAAAAGCATTCATGGGCAAAGGAGTTATGAAAGCTGTAGAAAATGTAAATATTAAAATTGCTGAAGAATTATTAGGAACTTCTGTTTTTGAGCAAAACCTGATTGACCAAAGAATGATTGAGTTGGATGGCACTCCAAACAAATCGACGCTTGGAGCCAATGCAATTCTTGGCGTTTCTTTAGCGGTTGCAAAAGCGGCTGCTAATGAATTAGGAATGCCTTTATATCGTTATGTTGGTGGGGTTTCTGGAAATACGCTTCCAGTTCCGATGATGAATATCATCAATGGAGGTTCTCACTCCGATGCTCCGATTGCTTTCCAGGAATTTATGATTATGCCTGTTAAAGCAAAAACATTTTCTCAAGCCATGCAGATGGGAACTGAGATTTTCCACAATCTGAAAAAAGTATTGCATGACAGAGGCTTGAGTACAGCTGTTGGAGATGAAGGAGGTTTTGCGCCAAACTTGGCTGGCGGAACAGAAGATGCGCTAGATTCGATCAAAAAAGCCGTTGAAAATGCAGGCTATACTTTTGGCGATGACGTGAAGATTGCTCTTGACTGTGCGGCTTCGGAGTTTTATGTAAACGGAAATTACGATTATAAAAAGTTTGAAGGCGAAACTGGAAAAATCCGTTCTTCAAAAGAACAAGCAGAATATTTGGCCGAATTGGCTTCAAAATATCCAATCATCTCTATCGAAGACGGTATGCAGGAAAATGATTGGGACGGCTGGAAATACCTTACCGAACTTATCGGAGATAAAGTACAATTAGTAGGAGACGATTTGTTTGTGACGAATGTAGAACGTCTTAAAACAGGAATCGATAAAGGAATTGCCAATTCCATCTTGGTAAAAGTGAACCAAATTGGTACTTTGACTGAAACTATCGCAGCCGTAAACATGGCGCACAATGCAGGATATACTTCTGTAATGTCGCACCGTTCTGGTGAAACAGAAGACAATACGATTGCTGATTTGGCTGTAGCATTGAATTGCGGACAAATCAAGACGGGTTCTGCATCGCGTTCTGATCGTATGGCAAAATACAACCAATTGCTGCGTATCGAAGAAGAATTGGGAAGCACAGCTTATTTTCCTGGAGAAAAAGCTTTCAAGATTAAATAATTTAGTTATCTTTAGAACTATAAGCCCTTTTAGATTTCACTTCTAAAAGGGTTTTTTTATGAAATCAAATTCTAATTTGAAACCATCGAATTCTAAGTCTGGTCGCTAGTGGCACTGTGGAAATGTTATTTTTGTTTATGTCATTGTTTTTAAAAAGCATATCATTGCATTTTAAGAGATAAAAAACGTTTTAGAATGAAGTTAAAAGCCCTATTTATCTGCTTTTTTATACTGTTTTATGCTGATTTCTATTCACAAGAAAAGACTATTGACAGCCTAAAAGGGGTTTTAGAGCATTCTAAAAACGATATCGACAGGACCGTACTCCTTAATGCTATCGCGACAGAATATATGTCGAGCGATCCCAAAATGATGCAGGAGTATGCTACTAAAGCTCTAGAACTCTCCCAAAGAATCAAATATAAAATTGAAGAAGGCAATGCCTATTTGAATTTAGGAAATGTGAATGTTATTCTTGGGAAATATGCTGCCGCCCTTGACCATTTTTATAATGCGCAGAATATCTTCGAAACAGAAATCACCTCCGATGCTAAGAATAGATTAGAAATTAAAAAAGGTCTGGCTCGTGCTTACGGAAGCTTAGGGATTGTATTTTCAGAACAAAGCAACTATGCGAAGGCTTTGCAGTATCATCTGAAAGCGGTAAAAGTATATGAAGAAATCAAGGACGAAGGGCGGATGGCTCGGATTTACAATAACATCGGAATCGTTTACCAAGCGCTAAAAGAAGATTTCAAAGCCTTAGACTATTTTATAAAGGCCCAAAAACTTCAAGAAAAAACAGGCGATATGACGGTCGGTATTACCACTACGAATATCGGCAACATCTATTTAAGGCAGAAAAACTATCCCAAAGCGCTCGAATATTATACAAAATCAAAAAATACATTCGACAAGAGCAAGGATGTCAGAGGACTCGGAGAATTATACAATAACTTAGGTTCTTATTATTCACAGACAGGAAATCCGACAATGGCTGTAGAAAACTGGAACAAAGCCATTGCCGAATTCAGATCGATAGATGATAAATTCGGAATCTCGGATACCTATTCACATCTTGGGAATTTTTATTTTAGCCAAAAGAAATACAATGAGGCTTTAGAGAATGCAAATAATGCGCTGCGTCTGGCAAAAGAACTAGATGTTTTAGAGCAGACCATGAATTCTCAAAAGCTGATAAGTGCTATTTATGAAGCACAAAACAATCCGATTCTTGCCTTCCAGCATTATAAGCTGTATACCACTGCAAAAGACAGCCTTATCAGCCATGAGAATATCAGAAAAAGCGTGCAGGCAGAAATGAACTTCGACTTTGAAAAAAGAGAGGCACTGCAAGAAGAAGCTCATGAAAAGAAAGAATTGCTTTTTAAAGAACAAAATAAAAGGTATAGGCTTCAGACTATTTTCGGAGCATTGCTAGTCCTTCTGTTTTTTGGAATCATCTTCCTTATCTATAATAGGATGCAGCTAAAAAAAACACTGACACTTCAGAAAGAATTAGCAGAATACGAACAAAAAGCGCTTCATCTGCAGATGAATCCGCATTTTGTGTTTAATTGCCTCGGTTCGATTTCCAGCTTTATTGTACAGAACGGTACAGATTCGGCCATTAAATACCTTTCAAAGTTCTCTAAACTAATGAGATTGACGCTTGAGTATTCCAAAGAATCATTAATCCCAATCGACAAAGAAATCGAAGGCTTGCAAAATTATTTAGAACTGGAGCAGCTTCGTTCCGATAAAATGTTTAATTTCAGCATCACCAAAAGCGATGAGATAGAAGACGATGTGGCGCTGCCGCCTCTTTTATTACAGCCTTTTGTAGAGAATGCGATCCTTCATGGATTGATTCCTAAAAAAGAAGTCGGTAAAATCGATATCGAATTTTTATTGCAAGGTGAAAGCTTGATCTGTACGATTGTTGACAATGGTATTGGTTTTGAAAAATCACAAGAATTAAAAGCATCGTCTGTTTCCATTCATAAATCAATGGCTTTAGATATTACGAGAAAGCGACTCGAAATGATGGAAGCCGTCACGTCAAAGACTTCAAAAGTCGAGATAAAAGAATTAAAAGACGATCATGGAAATCCAAAAGGGACAGAAGTGATTCTGTACCTGCCAATACAATACATCAAATAGAATATGATAACAGCTTTATTGATTGATGATGATAGCAATTTAAGAAACGGCATGAAAAGCCTGTTGAATCGCTATGCGCCAGAAATTAAGATATTAGGAGAAGCAGACAGCGTAAAAACAGGTATCAAGGCTATTGACAGCCTTAAGCCGCAAGTAGTCTTTTTGGATATCCAGCTTACAGACGGTACCGGTTTTGATATTTTAGAAAAACTAGCCCAGAAGAACGGCAAATCATCTTCTCATATTGTTTTTGTTACGGCCCATGAAGAATATGCAATAAAGGCATTTCGTTTCAGCGCTTTAGATTTTCTTTTGAAACCTGTTGATCCCGAAGAATTAGAGAAAGTTATCGAAAAAATCAAAAATGCTTTAGAAAAAAACGATAACTACGCACACATTGACCTGCTGTTGGAAAACATCAGGAAAAAAGTCGATAATTTTAAAAGAATAGCGCTTTCTACAGCAGATGGCATACATCTGTTGGAAGTCAGCGATATCATACGGTGCGAATCCGAAGACAATTACACTAAATTCTATGTCAAGAACGGCAAGCCCATATTGATTTCGAAAACACTGAAAGAATATGAGGAATTATTAGGGGAGCACGGATTCGAAAGAATCCATCAGTCCCATTTAATCAACCTTTCTTGCCTGAAATCCTACATCAAAAAAGACGGTGGCTATGTGATTATGGCCGACAATAGCAAGCTTCCAATCTCGCAACGAAAAAAAGAACGATTGCAAGAATTGTTGAAATTGATTTAGCGAATTCTAACTCAAAATCACAAAATTCTAGTTAAATTCTTTTTTTAACACCTACTTTATTATATTTGGAAATATATATTTAGGTAAAAAGCTAAAAATGATGGTTATATGAAAAGACTATTACTTTATGGGTTGCTTTTCTTTTATGGATTTATAAACGCGCAAAACGTTTATATCCTTGACTCATCTTTTAAAAACAAATTACTTGCTGCCGATACGTCTAACGCCATTGCGAAGGATAACAGTGGCAATCCGATACGAATTGATGCCAATCAGGACGGGGAAATCCAAGCAAGCGAAGCACTGCAAGTTGTTGAATTAGATATTTCTTCTTCCAATATTTTTCATCTGCTTGGGATTGATGCTTTTTCAAATTTAAAAACACTTAAATGCGGACATAATACAATACAAACGCTCGATCTTTCGAACAATACTAATCTTCAATTTGTAGAATGTTACGACAATATGATTTCTTCTCTGAATTTGGCAGGACTTGTTAATCTGTCTTATTTGGATTGCAGGCTTATGGCAGGACAGCTTACTTCTCTAAATCTTGCCGGACTAACGGGTTTGAAGACACTCAAATGCGGGCGTAATAATCTAACATCTTTAAATGTCTCTTCGCTGACAAATCTAATAGAATTGGATTGCAGTATTTCTGATATATCGAGCCTGAATCTTTCAGGACTCGTGAATTTAAAATCGCTGGATTGCAGTTTGAATCTTCTTTCTTCTTTAGATGTCACGCCTTTAGTGAGTCTGGAGAATTTTGATTATTCCTATAACAATCTTGCATCGCTAAATATTTCTTCATTAACCTCATTAAAGAAATTATCATGCAATTCGATTGGTCTTACGTCTTTGGATTTGTCACCATTTCCAAATTTGGTTTTTTTGAGCTGCCATAGCAATCTGCTGTCTTCTCTGGATCTTTCAAATTCTGACAACTTAGTTACATTAGAATGTGGTGCTAACCAATTAACATCTCTCAATGTCTCGAATCTGACCAGCATGACTTCTCTGATGTGCGGTTATAATGATCTTGTTGCTCTAGATTTGTCAGGATTGACAAACCTTGAATATTTAGATTGTAGCAACAATGCGATTACGGTCATAGGCACGCAGGGACTAGATAGTCTTGTTAGAATCCTTTGTGGTAACAATGCAATTACAGCACTGGATATGAGCCATTCGCCTCATGTAACTTTTTTGTCTTGCGAGAACAATTCTTTGCTGGCAACAGTCAATTTGAAAAATGGTACTTCTTTTACAGAAATTCCGATCACGGGATTTGAATTTCAAAATACGCCAAGCTTGGCTTATGTTTGCTCAGACGAAGAAGAAAGCGAGCTATTGCAAAGTTTCTTCTCAGGGTTAGGGGCGAATATATCCGTTTCTCCTTATTGTACTTTTACTCCTGGCGGTGACTATAACACGATTACAGGCATTGTCAGATTAGATGCAAATGGCAACGGATGCGATGCTAGTGATGCTGCGCAGCCTTTTATAAAAATGAAAATAAGTGATGGAACAGAAGAAGAAGCCGTCTTTTTAAATTCAGAAACAAACTATGCTTTTTATACTCAGGAGGGTACGTTTACGGTAACTCCTGCTACTGAAAACGCTTCGTTCTTTTCTTTTGGCCCAACGAACGCCGTGGTCAATTTTCCAGATGTAGACAACACGGTCTATACGCAGAACTTCTGTATTACGCCTAACGGTACGCACCCAGATGTCGAAATTGCTATTGCGCCAATTGTTCCGGCAAGGCCAGGGTTTGATGCGGTTTATAAAGTAGTTTACAAAAACAACGGAAACCAAACAATATCACAGACTTCAGGAATAACGCTGCTGTATAATCAAAATCTTATGAGCTTTGTATCTTCAACTCCAACAGAACGCTCTCAGGGCCTTGGAAGGATTAGCTGGGATTACACAAACCTGCATCCTTTTGAAGCCAGAAGCTTTAATGTGACGATGAATATCAACAGGCCTACCGACGGCAACCCTGTAAATATTAATGATGTGCTGAATTTCACAGCTTCTGTTACCTTGCCAAATGGCGACGAAAATATGGCTGACAACTCCTTTGCGCTCCGCCAGACTGTGGTAGGTTCGTATGATCCGAATGATATACAATGCCTTCAAGGCGATATTGTTCCACCTTCAGAAATAGGAGATTATCTTCACTATTTAATCCGTTTTGAAAATACAGGAACAGCTGCAGCTCAAAACATAGTCATCCGCGATGAAATTAATGATGCAGAATACGATGCTTCCAGCATACAGATATTAAATACCTCTCATAAAATGACAAGGGCTAATGTAAAAGGCAATCTAGCAGAGTTCATTCTGAAAAATGTTTCTATAGATTCTGGCGGACATGGCAATATTTTATTGAAGATCAAATCGAAACAAGACCTTTCAGCAGAAAGCACTGTTTCACATAGAGTAGGCATCTATTTCGATTATAATTCTCCAGTAATAACTAACGATGCAACCACTATTTTCAAAGCATTATCAGTAGGAGAACATGAAGTAGATAAATCAATTATGATTTATCCGAACCCTGTAAGCCAGTTGCTGAATGTGAAAGCAGATGGTATAATCCGTTCTGTACAGCTATTCGATGCGCAAGGAAGAATATTGATGACTCAATTGCTTGGAGAAAACAATACAAGCTTAGATCTTTCAGCGTATGCCAACGGTGTATACTATATTAAAATCCTTACCGATGAAGGTGCAAAAACAGAGAAAGTAGTCAATAAGAAAAACTAACAAAGGAAACTTGAAATAGCATATTGAAACAAAATCCATTTGAATTATTAAGGTTAAAGAAATAATTTAATTTCAGCCTGCCGATTGACTTTGGCAGGCTTTTTTTTGACTGCGCCATATATATCAAGTTTGCAAAATTTAAAGAAATATTAACGAAATCGTTACCGTATTACTTTTTAGTTATTGCCGAATTGCCTATTTTTGTTAAATTATATTTTTCAATTTTAAATAATTCCCAATAATATTATGTCAAAAACAGCAATATTAGAAATTGACGGTAACAGACACGAATTTCCAGTAATAGTTGGAACAGAAAACGAAGTTGCTATCGATATCGATAAACTACGCAGCGCAACCGGCGCCATAACTCTTGATCCAGGTTATAAAAATTCAGGATCATGCAAAAGTGAAATTACTTTCCTAGATGGAGAAGAAGGAATCTTGCGCTACAGAGGTTATTCAATCGAAGAATTGGCAGAAAAAGCCGATTTCCTTGAAGTTTCTTACCTTCTTATTTTCGGCGAATTGCCAACAGCAAAACAATTAGAGCAATTCGAGACTGATATCAGAAAATACACTTTGGTGAACGAAGAAATGAAAAATATCATTGACGGCTTTCCAAAAAACGCACACCCAATGGGAGTTTTGTCTTGCTTGACCAGTGCGCTTACAGCTTTTAACCCGAAATCTGTAAATGTTGAAAATGAAAAAGACATGTACGAGGCCGTTTGCAAAACCATGGGTAAATTCCTTGTAATTGCAACTTGGACATACAGAAAAAGCATGGGCTTCCCATTAAACTATTATGACAACACTAAAGGATATGTTGAAAACTTCATGCGTTTGATGTTTGAATTGCCAACAGGACCTTATACTGCTAATCCGACAATTGTTGCGGCTTTAGATAAATTGTTTATCCTTCACGCTGACCACGAGCAAAACTGTTCAACTTCAACAGTAAGAATGGTGGGTTCTTCTCATGCAGGATTGTTTGCTTCTATTTCAGCTGGAGTTTCGGCTCTTTGGGGACCACTTCACGGTGGTGCTAACCAAGCAGTTTTGGAAATGCTAGAAGAAATCCAAAAAAATGGTGGCGATGCTGATAAATATTTGGAAAAAGCAAAAGACAAAAACGATCCTTTCCGTTTGATGGGCTTCGGACATAGAGTGTATAAAAACTTTGATCCAAGAGCAAAAATCATCAAAAAAGCAGCTGATGAAGTGCTTGCTACTTTAGGTGTTAACGACCCAATTTTGAACATCGCTAAGAAATTAGAAGAAGCGGCATTAGTTGACGAATACTTCGTATCAAGAAAATTATATCCAAACGTAGATTTCTATTCTGGAATTATCTACCGTGCTTTAGGAATCCCAACGGATATGTTTACGGTTCTTTTTGCTATCGGACGTCTTCCAGGATGGATTGCGCAATGGAAAGAAATGCGTGTAAACAAAGAGCCAATTGGCCGTCCAAGACAAGTTTATGTGGGAGCTCCATTAAGAGATTTCGTTCCTTTTGAGAAAAGATAATTTTCAAAAAATAGTTTTAAAAAAGCTTCACTTGATTGTGGAGCTTTTTTTTGCTCTAAAATTTTCCCAGCTGATTACGGCAATGACTATAAGAATTCCCTGTAATGGCATCATATAACGCGAAGCATTCACAGGACCTGTGATTAAAATAGCATACGCTATAAAAAGGATAATGTAGCTGTTTCTGAAATTAATCTCTTTTCTTTTTTTCCAAAGGAGCTTGAATATAAGTGCCCATTTTAATAAGGCAATAACAAATAGCGGAATCAATATAATTATAATCCAAAAGTATTTATAATCCAAAAAGTTAGTTGCGGTTTTCTTTAGGCCAGTTGTGCTTAACATATTCAAGAAGCCGCTATTTGGATCGTATTTTTCGACAAGACTCATTAAATCGAATCTACCTGGGTCAATCGTCCCGCGTACTGCTCCGTAAACATGAAAAGCGGTATAGGGAACAAGATTTTCTTTAATAACCTTTTTTCCTTCTAAAGCCAAAAACGCGCTTCCTTCTTTAAAGGCAGGTAGTTTTTCTGCTTCGATATAAATACTTTCTTTCCATGCATCAGCAACTTCAGTGCTTTCCTTTTGAGCTTTAAAAAGATAAAGATTATAATCAATCAGGTTGATATTCTGCATGGACGAAAAATGAAAATAGCCAGTTCTTTCTTTATTAAAGCCCATATAGCCAATCGTAAATAGCAAGGGAATAAGAACAGAAAAACTAAAAGTCCTTGTTTTTATAAAATAAAAGCCAAACAATATAATATTGGCAAACGAAAAAAGATAAAAGGCAGGCTTTAAAAATATCAAGGCTGTAAGAATGAGCTGGATGAGTAACATTTTCTTTGCGTTTAGCGGAGCAATAAGAAGCAAGGCTAGCAAAAGAAGCAACATCATGACAAGAACTTCTGTCATGATCAGATGAGTATAGATAAAAATAGAGGGCGTTAGCAGAATAAATATTGATAATAGTCGGAATGATTTCCCGCCTAATTTTTGAAATAACCTTAAAATCAGATAAATGTTGAAGAACCCTACTAGTGTTTGAAGCAAGATGATAACCAAATCGTTTGAAAATCCAGGGAAAAGAATCAATAGGGGATATAAAAAAGGCCTTTTGGTTAGTAAAGTGCCTTTGGCAAAATCGGAGGTGGGAGAAAAATATTCTCCGCTTTTTAAAAGTTCTGCTGTTGTGAAATAATCATCAGAATCAGGTAGTCGAAAATCTCCTTGCGCAATCCTGAGCCCTAAAAAAACAAGCATAAAAAAACTCAGCAACAAAAAATATTTCTTGAATTCAGATTCGGCTGGGTTGTTGAAAAAAGTCGTCAATCGTGTTTTTTTAAGAGTTTTCAAGCAAACAAACTTACTCAAAATATTGGAAACTAATTTTAGGAAATGTAGATTTGTCAACCATAGGAGTAAGATGAAAAATAAAAAGGCAATTATTATCGGAGGTGGTCCGGCTGGCTTGACTGCTGCGTATGAATTTATTCAAAATACCGATATTCAGCCTATTGTTTTAGAACAAAGTGAGTTTTGGGGAGGGATTTCCAGAACCGTCAACTACAAAGGAAATCGTATTGATATTGGAGGACATCGCTTTTTCTCAAAATCAGACGTCATTATGGATTGGTGGTGCAAGATTTTGCCCATTTTATCAGAAGAAAAGACAATCAAGATTTCCTATCAGAATAAATCAAAAGAATTAAATACGATTGATTTTCCTTCTGAAGGTAAGAATCTTGATAACGTAATGCTGGTACGCAGTCGTAAATCAAGAATATATTATCAAAAACAATTCTTTGACTATCCGATTTCGCTTACGCCAGAAACCGTTTTGAAACTGGGACTTTTTAATACGTTCTTGATTGGAATGAGCTATCTTAAAAGTGTTGCGTTTCCAATCAAAGATGAAAAGAATCTAGAAGATTTCTTTATCAATCGATTTGGTAAAAAACTATATAAGACATTTTTTAAAGATTATACGGAGAAAGTCTGGGGCATAAAATGCACAGAAATCAGTTCGGAATGGGGAGCGCAAAGAATCAAGGGACTTTCGATCAGGAAATCGGTTGCTCATTTCTTGAATAAAAAGTTCTCCAAAAAAAAAGACAAGAATATCAGTCAAAAAGATACCGAAACGTCTTTGATTGAATATTTCCTGTATCCTAAATTCGGTCCAGGACAGATGTGGGAAGAAGTGGCCCGAAAAGTTGTTGAAAACAAAGGCGAACTTCACCAGAATTTGAAAGTTCTTAAAATTGAAACGCAAGGCGATAAGATAGTATCTGTTACAGCACAAAACCAACTGACCAAAGAAGAAGTTGTCTTTGAAGGAGATTATTTTATTTCAACAATGCCTGTTCAGGAGCTCATTGCTTCTCTTGAAACTGAAGTTCCGCAAAATGTCAATGAAATTGCTGAAGGACTGGTATATCGTGATTTTATAACGGTTGGACTGCTTCTGAAAAAAATGACGAAAGAGGAAATCACAGACAATTGGATTTACATTCAAGAACCATATGTGAAAGTAGGAAGATTGCAGATTTTTAATAATTGGAGTCCGTTTTTGGTAAAAGACGAAACTACGAAATGGGTCGGACTGGAATATTTCTGCTATGAAGGCGATGATCTTTGGAACAAATCCGAAGATGACATGAAACAACTAGCCATCGACGAAATGGTAGAAATTGGAATGATTCGCCGTCAAGATGTTTTGGATAGCGTAGTCATCAAGATGCCAAAAACCTATCCAGCGTATTTCGGAACGTATGAAAAATTCAATGAAATTATCGATTATACGAACCAATTTGAAAACCTATTTTTGATCGGAAGAAACGGAATGCACAAATACAACAATCAAGATCATTCGATGCTTACCGCTATCCAAGCCGTCCAAAATATAAAAAACGGTGTTTCCAGCAAGGACAATATCTGGGCCATCAATACGGAGCAAGAATATCACGAAGAAAAATAAACTTAACAAATAATAAAAAAGCCTTTTTTATCTTTGTCAAAAGCCAAAAGCTATGTTGCAATTAAATGTAAAAAACGAAACGTCAAGATTAAGAGCAGTAGTGTTGGGCTCTGCCCTAAATAATGGTCCAACGCCGACTGCTGAAGAAGCTTATGATCCAAAATCATTAGAGCATATCCTTGCAGGAACCTATCCTGTAGAAAAAGACATGGTCAATGAAATGGAAGCTTTCAATAAAGTATTTCAAAAATACGACGTAAAAGTATTCCGTCCTGAAATGATTGAAAATTACAATCAGATTTTCACTAGAGATATTGGATTTGTGATTGACGATGTTTTCGTAAAAGCAAACATTCTGCCCGATCGCGAAAGAGAATTAGACGCAATACAATACGTTATACAACAGATCAATCCAGCAAAAGTTGTCCGTCCGCCAGAAGAAGTGCATATCGAAGGCGGTGATGTGATGCTTTGGAACGATTATATTTTTATCGGGACTTATAAAGGAACAGATTATAAAGATTATATTACGGCCCGAACGAATATGCAGGGCGTAAATTACATCAAAGAATTATTTCCGCATAAAAAAGTAAGAGAATTTGATTTAGTAAAGTCAAAAATCGAAGCCAGAGATAATGCTCTGCATTTAGATTGTTGCTTTCAGCCTGTAGGAAAAGACAAAGGAATTATCTATAAAAGCGGTTTCCGACAAGAATCGGACTATATGTTTTTAGTGGAGCTTTTCGGGAAAGACAATCTTTTCCATATTGACAGGGACGAAATGTACAATATGAACTCGAATGTCTTTTCTATTGCAGAAGATGTAGTCGTTTCAGAAAGAAACTTTACAAGATTGAACAATTGGTTGCGTAGCCAAGGATTTACGGTTGAGGAAATTCCATATGCCGAAATTGCAAAACAAGAAGGCTTGCTCAGATGTTCTACCTTGCCATTAATTAGAGATTAATCAGTTTTTAGAATACAGTCTTTGTGTCGATTTTGATATTTCAACTATCAACTATCAATTATCAACTGTAAACTACCAACTATCAACTATAAATTATGAAACAAACGACAAATTCCATTTTGATGATTCGTCCGGTAGCTTTCCGAATGAATGAACAGACAGCGGTAAACAATTATTACCAAAAAGTATTGGATGGATTGCTTCCAGAAACGGTGAACGCAAAGGCGCAACAGGAATTTGATGCTTTTGTAGAAAAACTAAGAGCGGTTGGGGTCAATGTGACGGTTGTTGAAGACATTAAAACTCCAGATACGCCTGATTCTATTTTTCCAAACAACTGGATTTCTTTTCATGAAAATGGCGACGTTGCCTTATATCCGATGTTTGCCGAAAACCGCCGTGAAGAACGTCGCGAAGATATCTTAGATTTATTGGAAGACGAAGGTTACAGAATCGATAATATTGTGGATTATACTTCTGCCGAAGAAGATAATATCTTTCTAGAAGGAACGGGCAGTTTGTTGTTGGATAGAGCGAATGGAAAAGCCTATTGCGCCTTATCTCCAAGAGCCGATGAAGAACTTTTTATTGAATTTTGCGAAGACTTTGATTATGCTCCGGTAATTTTTGAAGCTTTCCAGACAGTCAATGGCGAAAGAAAACTAATCTACCACACCAACGTCATGATGTGTTTGGGCGAGACTTTTGCTGTTATCTGTGCTGATTGCATTGATGATAAAAAAGAAAGAAAAATGGTCTTGGATAACCTAAAAGCAGATGGAAAAGAAATTATCCTGATTACCGAAGACCAAGTCAATAACTTTGCAGGAAACATGCTGGAAGTTAGAGGGAAAGACGATAAGCGATATTTAATCATGAGTGCAGCGGCTTATAAAAGCCTAAAGCCTGTACAGATTGAGAAATTAGAATACCACTGCGAAATTATCAGCTCAAGCCTTGATACCATTGAAGCTTGTGGCGGCGGAAGTGCACGATGCATGATGGCGGAGATATTCCTTCCTAAAGAATAATGACATAGAAAAATAAGCAAAAAGCCCCAAACTTCTCGGGGCTTTTTTATTGAAAAGATATCGTTTTTATAATATTTACTACAGAACTGCTGATGTACTGCACTCCGATTGCTATTACTATAAAACCTATAATTCTTGAGATTGCGACAATGCCAGAAGCTCCTAAGATTCTCGAAAGATAATGAGCGCTTCGCATGACCAAAAAGATAACAATGGCAACTGTAGCTATCGAAAGGCAGACGATAATTTGTTCGTCCAGTAATTTATAATCCTGATATAAGGCGATCAAAAGCGATATCGATCCAGGACCTGCAAGCATCGGGATCGCAAGCGGTGTCAAGGCAATGTCATTTCTATTTTGGGCATCGTTTTCCACTTTTTTATTGACGCCTCTGGTCTTGTTGAACCTTCCGGAAAGCAAGGCAAAGCCGGAGTTCAAAATGATTAATCCTCCAGCAATCCTTAAGGCATCAATACTGATTCCGAAAAAGTTTAGCACATATTGTCCTATAAAAAAGGAGATAATCAGAATTATAAAAACATTGATCGCTGTCCAAAGCGATATCCTGGAGCGCTCTTCTTTGGTGTCTTGCTGAGTCAGTCCCACAAAAATTGGTACGGCTCCTAGAGGATTGATAACTGAAAAAAGTGCAGCGAAAACATAAATGAAAATCTCCATAGTTTTTGTTGTAAAATTAAAATCGGAAATGCTGGATGTAGTAAAGTTATAAATAAATTATCATTATCAAACACCAAGTTATATTTTATACGCATGGCATAGGAAGGAAATTCCATATTCGATATATTTGTAATTCACCATTCTTTTTAAAATGAAGCTCTTAAATAAAATTGTCCTTTTACTGATTTTGTTTTCCATATCGCAAGTTCATTCACAGATATTGGAAGGCCATGTCTATGACATGCAAAATAATGTTTTGCAAGCCGCAACAGTGTATCTCGATGGAACTACTATTTCGACTGTGACAGATGCCGAAGGTTATTTCAAGATTAATGGAAACGGAAATAGTCAGGCTGCTTTGATAATTAGCTATGTCGGATATAAGACGATACGATTGGAGAATCCTTTTCAAAACAAACAGATTCGGGCTTTGATGGAAGAAGAAGCCATCGCCATGGTTGAGGTTGTTCTCGAAAAAGGACCCTTTACCCGAAAAGAGATGTTGAAAGCTTTCAAGGAACAATTTCTTGGAACTACAGAAGCCGGACTTTCGTGCAAAATCCTAAATGAAGACGATATTAATGTGTTTTACGATATCACAACAAATACTTTGAGCGCTACTTCGCATAAACCGATCAAAATAAAAAACGCTTATCTGGGCTATGAAGTTTTCTTCGAATTGGTAGATTTTAATGTTGAATATAGGAAAAGAAGTCTGTCCAGTTTTTCTATTGCGAAAAGCTATTTTGCAGGTTCAACATTTTATAAAGAATTGTCCCAAACTAAAAAGATAAATAAAAGAAGGACACAATCTTATTTGGGATCGACTTCTCATTTTGTAAATACGATAGCGAACGAAAGCTGGGAGAAAGAAAAACTGGCTCTTTTTGTAGACCGATTTAAAGTAGATCCAAAAGAATATTTTAAAGTGAGCGATACTTTGGGCATGAAAAAAGTTACGCTGATCAAAGAGCCCACAAAGAAAACTGCTGTATATAAAAAAGAAGGCACTGCTACTAATTTTGACGGGACGAAAAAAATAGAAGTTTTAAAATACGAAGAAGTTAAAATACCTTTTAATATTATGTATGACGGCAAAAAGCAATCACTTGCTGACTTTATCGAGAAAGTTCTCATGGTAGACAATAACGGGAACTTTCAGCCTTTGTACGGTGTGATGGTTGGAGGATATCTAGGTTCTTTGAAAGTGGGGGACATGCTCCCGATAGATTATTACCAAACCATCAAAGGAACTTATTGATGTTATTGTTTTAATAAAAATAGTGCTTCCGCCCTGAAAATAAGTAAATTTGCATCTATATATTTATCCATGAAAAACAAAAAGACATTAGTATTAGGAGCCTCGTCGAACCCGGCACGCTATTCGTATATGGCAATCAGAAGCCTAACTGGAAAAGGACATTCTGTAGTTGCGATAGGCTTGAAAGAAGAAGAAGTTTTGGGCGTAAAAATCCAGACCAAACAAATTCCGTTTACAAATATTGATACGGTTACTTTATACCTAAACCCGCAACGCCAAAGAGATTATTATAATTATATCATTTCCTTGTCTCCCAAAAGAGTAATCTTTAATCCTGGTACGGAAAATCCAGAATTTTACCAGCTTTTAAAAGTAAATAACATCAAAGTCGAAGTTGCCTGTACTTTAGTACTGCTTTCAACGAATCAGTTTTAAGAATACGAAATGGCTTGGATATCCCAAGTCATTTTTATTTTGAAAAAGAAGACTAAAATCGTGTTTCCTTCGTAGCCTTTTTGCTGATTAAAAGCAATCCTAAAAAGGTCAGGCCGCCGTTAAGGATAATCAGCTCTTCGGCAAATTGGTAATTTCCAAATAACTCCGTAGAATAAGAACTGATACAGAAAGTAATTGCCGGAGCCAATACGCAGACAATCGGAACAAGTTTGTCATTGACCGTTTTTGTTTTCATAAATAGCCCAAAAGAATACAATCCCAAGAGCGGGCCATATGTGTATGCCGCGACTTTAAAAATCAATCCTACTACTGCATCACTGTTTAAAAGATAGATTACCAAAATCACAAGGAACATCAATAACGAAAATCCAATGTGTACGAAATGCCTAGTTCGCACCATATTCGGGTTCAAAGCATTCTCGGCCTTGTCCATTCCTAAAAAGTCAACGCAGAAAGAAGTCGTCAATGCTGTTAATGCTGAATCTGTCGTTGCAAAAGTAGCTGCTGTTAAGCCTAATAAAAATACAATCGACGGAATCAAAGTCAAGTAATTAAAAGCAATTTCAGGGAATAACAAATCCGTTCTTGGCTTTCCAGTCACAGCATCCAAAGGAACACTGATGCCGTTTTTTTCTGCATAGATATAAAGCAACGCACCTACGCTCAAGAAGAAAATATTGATAATCACAAATATTCCTGTAAACGTAAACATGTTTTTTTGAGCCTCACCGATATTTTTACAGCTTAAGTTTTTCTGCATTAAGTCTTGGTCAAGTCCGACCATAGCTATGGTCACAAAAATACCTCCCAAAATCTGCTTCCAGAAATAATTGCTTTTGAGCCAATCTTCGAAGAAAAATACTTTAGAATAATTGCTGTTTTTTACGGCTTCAAATGCTTCAGGAATATTATAATCTAAGCTGTCGCAGATAAAATAAATCGTAAAAATGACAGAAGAAACTAAGAATAAGGTTTGTAAAGTATCAGTAATAATAATCGTTTTTAGGCCGCCGCGATAGGTATAAGCAAAAATCAGCCCAAGCGAAATCAAGACGGTTACCCAAAACGGAACTCCAAAAGCATCAAAAACATAACGTTGTAAAACGATAACCACTAGGTAAAGCCGTGCTGCAGAACCAATCGTACGACTTATCAAAAAAATAGAAGCCGCCGTTTTGTACGAAATATGGCCCAGTCGCTGTTCGATATATCCATAAATCGATGTCAGGTTCATGCGGTAATACAGCGGAAGCAGTACTTTTGCAATCAAGATAAAACCAATCGCATTTCCCAAAACAAACTGAAAATATTTAAATTGGATATCAGGCGAACCGACCTGTCCAGGAACAGAAATAAAAGTCACACCAGACAAGGCTGTCCCAATCATTCCAAAAGCTACAAGATACCATTTCGAATTTTTATTGGCCTTAAAAAAAGCATCATTGCCTGAATCTTTCTTGCTGACCCTATTGGAAATCAATATCAATATCCCGAAATAAATGACGATTATGAGTAGAATGGTAAGTGGCTGCATCAGTCTGAGTTTATTGCAAAGCAAATAAAATTTAATCAAAAATAGCAATTAATCATAGTTTTATTCTAAATTTGATATAAATCAAAAAGAAAATAAATGAAAAAAATCGTTACTGCAGTTGTCCTGTTTTTAGTTTCCTATGCAGGCTTTGCGCAAGAAGAAGCCGTTTCTGACGTCAAGATTGATATGAATTTCAATAAGTCCTTATTCCCAATGGCAGAAGGAAATATGTACATGTCGACAGAACCTGTTGCCTTTATAATGGCTAACCTGATGTCGCAGTCTTATGAAGAAGCAAAAAAAGAAATGCAGGCTATTGGAGAAGACAAAGACCTGACAGAAGTAAAGAAAGGCGAACTGAATGAAAAAGGCAAAAGCATCTTATACCAGACAGCCATGATCAAAAACGATCAAGGAGAAGATTTGGTTATGGAGATTTATGTCGTAAAAGTCGATGAGCAGAATACGATTATGGTTTCTGGCGGTTATGATGTCAAAGCTAAGACGACTTTTAAAGACGAGATAAAAAAAGCGGCGGTATCTGCAAAAGCAGTCAAATAGCTTTTATATAAAAAACAAATAAAAAGCTTCCTGTTGATCAGGAGGCTTTTTTGTTTAAAACAGTTTTTATGCATATTAGGAATCAAGGCGCTGTTTAGTATATTTGCAGTCTATGGAATTTTCTTCAAAACTTTTAGAAAAAGCAGTTTATGAAATCTCTCAATTGCCAGGAATAGGCAAGCGGACTGCATTGCGATTGGTGTTGCATTTGCTAAAACAGCCCAAAGAGCAGACCGGTTTGCTGTCTCAAGCGCTTTTGAACATGCGCGAAGAAATCAAATTCTGTCAAAGCTGCCACAATATTTCCGATGTTGCCATCTGTGAGATATGTTCCAACCAAAACCGTGACCATCAGCTGATTTGCGTCGTTGAAGATATCCGTGATGTCATGGCCATTGAAAACACAGGGCAATTTAGAGGAATTTACCACGTTTTAGGAGGCAAGATTTCCCCTATCGACGGAATCGGACCGAGCCAGCTCAACATTCCAACATTGGTCGAAAAAGTAAAAACAGGAAATATTCGCGAGCTTATTTTTGCCTTAAGCTCGACTATGGAAGGCGATACCACCAATTTTTACATCTACAGGCAGATAAAAGAATGCGATATCGTTACATCTACGATTGCCCGAGGAATTTCAGTAGGTGATGAGCTAGAATATGCTGATGAAGTAACGCTTGGAAGGAGTATCCTGCACCGCGTACCCTTCGAAAATTCATTCAAAAATACGTAGAATTGTTTACCAGATTCTAAATGAAAAACTATATTTGTTTACTAAAAAATTGATAATGAAGAAGGCGCTTCTGTTTCTTTTGATATTGACGGCTGTTATTTTTACCTCTTGCGTCCCTAGCCAAGATTTGATCTACCTTCAGAAAAAAAATGATTCTGAAAGTACTCCTTCCGTAAATCCGGTAATGGCAAAGCCTTATAGAGTACAAACTAACGATATCTTAAGCATCAAAATCAAGGCACTAGACGCCAAATTGGTCGAAATGTTCAATGCTTCGGAGACGAATCTAAATGCTCAAAGTGAACAAAGCTTATACTTCAATGGTTATTCTGTTGACGATCATGGAAACATACGAATTCCCGTTTTAGGAGAAGTAAATGTACTCGGATTTACTCTGGAAGAAATCAGAATTAAGATCGAAAAACAATTGCTGGATGAATACTTTAACAAAGAAGCCAATATTTTTGTGAATGTCAAACTTGCCGGGCTTCGTTATACTGTAAATGGCGAAATTGCGTCACCAGGAACCAAAACCTTATTTCAAGAAAAGGTTAATGTACTTGAAGCCATTGCCAATTCTGGCGACATAACCATGGTCGGAAACAGAAAAGAAGTAACAATCATTCGCCAATACCCGCACGGAACCGAAATGCATACGCTTGACCTGACCGATAGAAACGTGATGAATTCCCCTTACTATTATATACAGCCTAACGATTATATTTATATTAAGCCATTAAAACAAAAATCTTGGGGAACCGGAACGACTGGAATTCAGTCGCTCGGAACCATCATTACCCTAATTTCTTTGGTTACCACAACAATAGTGCTTTTAAATAGATAATCATAACCATGCTTGACCCAAAAGACTTTTCATTTTTTGAGAATCAAAACAATTTCGATTTCAAAGGTTTCTTGATAAAAATATTGAGCTACTGGAAATGGTTTTTGGCAAGCCTTATCGTTTGTTTCGTGATTGCCTATCAGGTGAATGTCCGAAAAGAGAAAATCTACGGAATGGAGAGCCTTATTGCCATTCGTGAAGAAAGCAATCCATTTTTTACCTCAAATACGAGCTTGGTTTTTAACTGGGGCGGTACGTCAGATAAAGTACAGACCATCATAACTACCCTGAAATCGCGTTCCCATAATGAAATCGTCGTGGCCAAATTGGAATATTATATCAAATATTTCAAGCAAGGAAAATACAATATGATTGATGCTTATGGCGAAGCTCCTTTTAAGGTCAATATTGATAAAACCAAAGGACAACTTTCGGGAATTCCTATCAAAATAAAATTTGTAAATGCTTCCGAATACGAACTTTCGCTAGCCTTTGAAAGTGAAAGCGTCAATCTCATCAATTATTATGATGAAAGCAACAGCCAGATTGCCGTTCCGGTAGGAGAATATACCAAGAAATTTAAAGTAGGGCAGCAGGTACAATTGCCATATCTGAACTGGAAACTGCAATTAAAACCCGATGCAAATTCCTATGCAGGAAAAGAATATTTTGTAAGATTTGACAATGTCAATAGCGTTGTCGGCCAATACCAAGGTATCAGCGTAGAGAGCGACAATAAAGGAGGTTCGATATTGAAGCTGGCTATGCAGGGTACAAATAAGGCCCGTATGGTCGATTATCTGAATACAACGGTTGAGGTTTTAAAAAAGAACCAACTCGACAGCAAGAACCAATTTGCCATCAATACGATTGCTTTCATCGACAGTACCTTGATAGAAATGGAGGGCCAGTTGAAAGGTACCGAAGGCCAATTGAAAGATTTTAGAAGAGGAAAAAATGTCCTTGAATTAGAAAACGGAGGCGGAATAATATCTGAAAAACTTACAAGTTTAGACGTTGAAAGAGACGCTATCAATCGTAAGATTTCTTATTATAATACTTTAAAATCGTATCTGAATAACAGTGTCGATTATTCAAAACTGCCAGCTCCAGCTGTTGCCGGAATCGACGATCCAAATATTGTCGGAAACGTTTCAAGGCTGATAGCGCTTTCTATCCAGCGTTCAGAAAAAGCTTATGCGGTAAAGAACGATAGGTTTTTTAGAGACTTTGACAACGAGATGGAGTCTATCAAAAAAGTCCTTTTAGAAAATATTGCATCGGCAAAATCGGTAATCCAGAACGACTTGGCGCTGGTCAATGCCAGAATCGGACAAGCCGAAAGTACTATTAAGCGACTTCCTGAAGATCAGCAGGATTTGCTTAAGATTACGAGAAAATACGATCTAGCCGAAAATATCTTCAATACTTTTCTTGAAAAAAGAAATGAAGCCAACATTGTCAAGGCGGCCAATCTTTCGGATATTCATTTTATTGATTCTGCAAAAGATACTGGCGGCGGACTGATTGGTCCGAAAACCAGCGTAAACTATGTACTGGCTTTGTTTTTAGGATTGATGATTCCTCTGATGATTGTTTTCATCATCACATTTATGGATAACAGCATTCATACGGCTGAAGATATTTCTAGGTTGACAAAAATCCCGCTACTTGGCGTTGTCGGCAAAAAGAAGACGCCTAGCAATCTTGCGGTTCTTGAAAAGCCTAAATCGGCTTTGGCAGAATCTTTTAGGGCTATACGTTCTTCCCTTCAATTTTTGTATAAAAAACAAAACCTTTCGGGTGCAAAAACCTTGATGCTCACTTCGTCTATCAGTGGTGAAGGAAAAACCTTCTGCTCAATCAATATTGCTACTGTTTTTGCCTTGAGCGAAAAAAAGACCGTTATCGTAGGATTGGATTTGAGAAAGCCTAAGATTTTTGGCGATTTCAATCTTGACAATACTTTCGGGGTGGTCAATTATTTGATCGGACAAAAAACAGCAGATGAGATCATCCAAAAAACACAAATTTCATTTTTAGATGTTATTACCTCGGGTCCTATTCCTCCAAATCCAGCAGAATTGATTTTGGGTGATAGCATGAAGGAACTTTTAGATGACCTAAAGAGCCGATACGATTATATTATTTTGGACACGCCGCCTGTCGGTCTAGTTTCTGATGCGTTGGAACTCGCACAATATTGTGATGCCACTTTATATGTTGTCCGCCAAAATGTGACCAAAAAAGGAATGCTTGCTTTGGTAAACGACAAACATAAGAGAGGCGAGCTTAGCAATATCAGCATTATTTTTAATGGCTACGAAAGCAAGGCCAGATATGGTTACGGCTATGGCTATGGCTACGGAGATTACAGCAATGGATATCATGACGAAGAAGAGTCAGGAAATCGTTTAAAAAGAATATCTAAAAAATGGCTGAGAAAATAACAAAAGAGATGGAAAACAGCCTGAAAGACCAGCAATGGCTCTATGAAATAACACCGAAGAG
Organism: Flavobacterium sp. N2550; assembly: GCF_025947265.1. Classification (NCBI taxonomy): domain Bacteria; kingdom Pseudomonadati; phylum Bacteroidota; class Flavobacteriia; order Flavobacteriales; family Flavobacteriaceae; genus Flavobacterium; species Flavobacterium sp. N2550. The sequence goes on from NZ_CP110007.1 coordinate 1,620,893, forward strand.
GAAATTAGTTTCCTTTAATTTTAGAGAAGTTTGGCGGTATCGCGACTTGCTGTTGCTGTTTGTCAAAAGAGATATAGTGACGTATTACAAACAAACGATTCTTGGGCCGTTGTGGTTTTTGATCCAGCCGCTATTGACTTCTATAATCCAATTTGTAATTTTCAATAAGATTGCCCAGATTGAGTCGGACGGAATAAACTACTTCCTTTTTGCATTGGCTGGAAACACATTGTGGTTTTATTTTTCTGACTGTTTTAAGTCTACATCAGATACTTTTAAATCCAACCAGAATATTTTTGGCAAGGTTTATTTTCCTAGGGTTATCATGCCGATGTCGGTAACGATATCCAATCTTTTGAAATTCGGAATACAGTTTTTGTTTTTTATTTGCGTGATGTTCTATTTTATCGCGAAAGGAAAAGCAACGCTGCCGAATTGGGAAATCGTTTTTACGCCAATCCTTTTGCTTTTAATGGCATTGATTTCTCTTGGATTTGGAATGATAATTTCTTCTCTTACGACAAAATACAGAGATTTGACTTTTTTGGTGGGTTTCGGAGTACAGCTTTATATGTACTTGACTCCTGTGGTTTATCCGACTTCTTTGGTAGTAAAAAAATTGAAGCCGTATGGTTATGAAAATCTTGTTTATCTAAATCCGCTGACAAGTCTTTTTGAGTTTTTTAAATACTCTTTTTTAGGAAAAGGTGAGTTTACAGCCTTTGGACTTATCTATTCTGTGGTATTTTCAATCGTGATTTTCTTGTTAGGCCTTTTAGTTTTTAATAAGACCGAAAAGAATTTTATTGATACTGTTTAAAAAGAACTCTAAATAAAATAAGAAAGCGGGGACAATTGTCCCCGCTTTCTGCTTGCCAAAATTTGTAATCAAAACATTTAGTTTGCTTTTGGCGTTAAGTTGAATCTCAAATAAAACTCATGTGTTCCATTAGTCACGCTTGCAATTTCATCTCTTAGCGAATGCTCGTAAGCATATCCGAAATCAAGCCAGTTGTTGACTTTTATGGTTGCTAATCCGCTGATAGCTTTGTCGGTTCTGTAAGCAGCACCCAGTTCAAATTGTTTCTTGTAATTCAAAACTCCCGTAATATCTAAAGAAGTAGGAGCTCCGTTTACATAGCGAAGCAATGTCGAAGGCTTCAGCATGAAATTTTCATTCAATTTGATATCATAACCTCCGCTTAAATAAATATGCGGCCTGTCTGAAGCAACTGTTGCAACGCCATCTTTATTTTTAGCACGTTGCGTGCTGAGCATTTTTGGAGAAGAAAGCGAGATGTAATACTTTTCATGCTTTAAATAAGCTCCAATTCCAAAATTTGGATTAAACCTGCTGATATTGACCAATGACGGATCTGGAGACACATTGTAGGTCTGTAATCCATTCACATTTACGTCATAGAAATTTCCTCCTGCTTTTACTCCCAAATAAAGATCAAGGGTTTCGTTCATAGGAATCAAATAAGAGAAGTCTGCAAAAACCGAAGTTTGCTTTTCTACGAATGTTTTGTCGTTTATCACAGAAAGTCCAATACCTAATCTTTTTCCGGTAGGCGTTCCGAAAGAAACAGCCTGAGTTTCGGGAGCATCTTTTACTCCGGCCCATTGGCTCTTGAAACTGCTTGAGATTATGGATTCACCATCAGCCCCTGCATAAGCAGGGTTGATGATGTTCATGTTATTTCTGTAGATTGTAAAGTTGGTTTCCTGTTGTCCGTACGCGAAAGCGGCAAAGAAAAATAACAGTACAGCGTTTAATTTATATAATGTTTTCATAATGATTGTCATTTTTATTTATTGCTGATTATCGTGTAAGGTAAATCCATCCTTCATAAGCAGGAGTTCCATTTCCTAAATCAATTTGATAATAGTATGAGGACTCTGGAAGCGGATTGCTAGAACCTTTATAATGACCATTCCAATCATTTTTGTATCCTTTGGCACTGAATACTTCAGAACCCCATCTGTTGAATACTTTTACTACAGAATTTGGATAGTTCGTGATGTTGATAATTTGCCAAGTATCATTGACTCCGTCGCCGTTTGGTGTAAAGGCTTGAGAAATATTGATTTCTGTCAAGTCGCAAACGTCTCCGATTCCATCTTTGTCGATATCTTCCTGACCTGGGTTATAGGTGAATGGACAGTTGTCTGATTCGTTTAGAACACCGTCATTATCGTAATCGTCGTCGCAAGCATCGCCAATTCCGTCGTTGTCAGTATCAATCTGATCTGGGTTGGAAGTAAGCGGACAGTTGTCTATAGAATCTTCAATACCGTCGTTGTCATCGTCAGAATCACAGTTGTCTGGTATTCCATCGCCATCATTATCGCCAAAAGTATTGATTACGGTAACGATAGCTTCAGCTTCTGAAACATTTCCATGAACGTCTGTAATGGTCATTGTCACGAAGTTGGTTCCCGTTTCGCCACAGTTAAATGCGGTCTGGCTTATTGCAATAGAGGCGATGCCGCAATTATCTGAAGAGCCATTATTAATATCCATAGCGGTAACATACGCCATTCCTTCTGCGTCAAGAGAAATGGTTACGTCTTGTGTAATTGCAAATGGAGCCATTGCATCTTGAACGGTTACTATAGCCGTATTCGAAGCTGTATTTCCGTTAACATCAGTTACTGTTAAAGTCACTGTGTTTGGACCCACGTTTGTACAGTTAAAACTTGTTACATCTAGTGTATAAGTTGCAATCGCGCAATTATCTGTAGATCCATTATTAACCTGGGCTGGAGCAATTGTCACCTGTCCATTTACATCTAACTGGACTGTGATATTCTGCGTAATTACTGTCGGAACAATAGAATCAACTACAGTTACGATTGCTGTATTTGAAGCTGTATTTCCGTTTACGTCAGTTGCTGTTAAAGTCACGGTATTTGTACCTACGTTAGCACAATTAAAACTTGTTGCATCCAGTGCATACGTTGCAATAGTACAATTGTCTGATGAGCCATTGTTGATCTGGGCTGGAGTAATCGTTGCTTGTCCGTTAGCGTCTAACTGAACAGTGATGTTCTGAGTGATTACTGTCGGAGCGATCAAATCTTGAACGGTTACAATAGCCGTGTTAGAAGAAACGTTTCCACTTGCATCTGTTGCTGTAAGGGTTACTGTGTTCGCCCCCACATTGGCACAAGTAAAGTCAGAAATGTCAAGAGTATACACGACATCTGAACAATTGTCTGAAGAAACATTGTTTATTTGAGCAGGAGTGATTACCGCTTGTCCGTTTGCATCCAATTGAACCGTGATATTCTGCGTAATTACTGTCGGTGCAATTTGATCGACTACCGTTACGATAGCTGTTTGCGTTGAAACGTTTCCGTTGACATCAGCTACCGTAAGTGTTACTGTGTTTGGACCAACGTTTGTACAGTCAAAACTTGTTGCATCTAGCGTATAAGTTGCAATAGCACAATTGTCTGTAGAGCCATTGTTGATCTGAGCAGGAGTAATTGTAGCTTGTCCGTTAGCATCTAATTGGACAGTGATGTTTTGTATAATTACTGTCGGAGCAATTTGGTCAACTATAGTTACGATTGCTGTATTTGAAGCAGCATTTCCATAATTGTCTATTACGGTAAGCGTCACTGTGTTTGGACCCACATTCGTGCAATTGAAAGCAGTTATGTCAAGAGCATACGAAGCAATACCACAATTATCTGTCGAACTATTGTTGATTTGAGCAGGAGTAATTGTTGCTTGTCCAGCAGCGTCTAGTTGTACTGTAATGTTTTGAGTAACTACAGTAGGAGCCATCATGTCGGCAACAGTAATTATAGCTGTTGTAGAAGCATAATTTCCGTTTACATCAACACCAAATAGCGTAATCGTGTTTGTAGATCCAATATCTGAGCAATTAAAGAAAGAACGAGAGATTCCCATTGTTTCGATAGCGCAGTTGTCAAAAGAACCATTGTTTACGTCTGCAATAGTCAAGGTATATTCGCCATTGATATTTAGATGAACCGTCACGTTTTGAGCAATCATTGTTGGAAGGATGTTATCTTCAACAGTTACTACAGCAGTATTTGAAGTCACATTTCCATTGACATCTGTTACGGTCAAAGTCACTGTGTTTGGACCCACATTTGTACAGTCGAAACTTGTTATGTCTGAAGCATACGTTGCAATAGCGCAATTGTCAAATGAACCGTTGTTTATTTGTGCAGGCGTGATTGTTGCCTGACCATTAGCATCTAATTGTACCGTAATATTTTGTGTAAGAACAGTAGGGTTGATATTGTCTTCTACTGTTACTACAGCGGTATTCGAAGCGGAATTTCCATAGATATCTGTCACAGTCAAGATTACGGTATTTGGACCTACGTTTGTACAGTCGAAAGCTGTCTTATCTAATGAATAAGTCGCAATGGCACAGTTGTCAGTCGATACATTGTTGATTTGTGCAGGCGTAATCGTTGCCTGACCGTTTGTATCTAATTCAATAGTGATATTTTGGGTCAATACTATAGGGGCCATAACATCTTCTACATTCACGACAGCGGTATTTGAAGCCGAATTTCCGTTAACGTCCGTTACAGTCAGGGTTACGGTATTCGGTCCAACGTTTGTACAGTCGAAACTTGTTATGTCTAAAGCATAAGTCGCGATAGTACAGTTGTCAGTCGATGTATTGTCAATCTGAGCCGGAGTAATCGTAGCCTGTCCGTTGGCATCTAGCTGAACAGTGATATTCTGCATAAGCACGATTGGAGCGATTGAATCTTCCACAGTTACTACTGCAGTATTTGAAGCCGAGTTTCCGTTTACGTCAGTCACAGTCAAGGTTACGGTATTAGGACCTACTTTTGTACAGTCAAAAGCCGTAGTGTCTAAAGCGTAAGTCGCGATAGTACAGTTGTCAGTCGATGCGTTGTCAATCTGTGCAGGAGTAATTGTAGCCTGTCCATTGACATCTAATTGTACCGTAATATTCTGCGTAAGCACGATCGGCGCGATTGAATCTTCCACAGTTACTACTGCAGTATTTGAAGCCGAGTTTCCGTTTACGTCAGTCACAGTCAAGGTTACGGTATTCGGTCCAACGTTTGTACAGTCAAAAGCCGTAGTGTCTAAAGCATAAGTCGCGATAGTACAGTTGTCGGTTGATGCGTTGTCAATCTGCGCAGGAGTAATCATAGCCTGTCCGTTGGCATCTAGCTGAACGGTGATATTCTGAGTAAGCACGATCGGCGCGATTGAATCTTCTACAGTTACTACAGCGGTATTCGAAGCTGAATTTCCGTTTACGTCAGTCACCGTCAAGGTTACGGTATTCGGACCTACGTTTGTACAGTCAAAAGCCGTGTCGTCTAAAGCATAAGTCGCGATAGCGCAGTTGTCAGTCGACGCGTTGTTAATCTGTGCAGGCGTGATTGTAGCCTGTCCGTTGGCATCTAGCTGAACGGTGATATTCTGTGTAAGCACGATCGGCGCGATTGAATCTTCGACAGTTACTATGGCAGTATTTGAAGCTGAATTGCCACTAGCATCTGTTCCTGTCAAAGTCACGGTATTCGATCCTACATTTGTACAGTCAAAAGCCGTGTTGTCTAAAGCATAAGTTACGATAGCACAATTGTCGAAAGAACCATTATTTACAGCTGCAGGAACAATTACTGCTTGTCCATTAGCATCTAATTGAACCGTAATGTTCTGAGTGATGATTGTTGGATTTATAGTATCTTGAATCGTTACAACAGCTGTTGAAGTTCCTACATTTCCATGAATATCTGTCACCGATAATGTTACCGTGTTTGCTCCAGTTTCAGAACAATTAAAAGTAGTTTTGCTTAACGAATAAGAAGCAATACCGCAATTGTCTGTTGAACCATTGTTGATTTGGGCAGGAGTAATCGTAGCTTGGCCATTTGCGTCTAGCTGTACTGTAATGTTTTGAGTAATTACATTAGGAGCCATTACGTCGGCTACAGTTACAACTGCGGTAGCCGCACCTAAATTACCTGAAGGATCATTCCCAAAAAGTGTAATGGTGAAACTTTGTCCAGCATCAGCACAGGTAAATAAAGCTCTGGTAATTCCGAGATTAGAAATACTGCAATTGTCATAAGAACCATTGTTTACTTCTGAAGGGACTAAATTATAAATACCGGCCGCATTTAGATGTACGGTGATATTTTGGGTAATAATAGTCGGATTTGTAGTGTCTTGAACCGTTACTATTGCTGTTGAAGAAGAAGTATTTCCGCTAGCATCAGTGGCTGTAAGCGTTACTGTATTTGGACCTAGATTAGAACAGTTGAACGTGCTTGGACTTACTGTTAATGAAGTAATTCCTACGTTGTCAAAAGAACCGTTGTTTACTTGGGCAGGAGTTAGGACCACTTGACCATTGGCAGCAATTGATGCAGTTGTGTTTTGTGTTATTACTGTTGGAGCGATATTATCAATAACCGTTACGGTTGATGTTGCCGTGCCAACATTTCCTTTTGCATCAGTTACAGTCAATGTTACTGTATTGGCTCCAAGATTTGTTCCGTTGAAAGTAAGCGGCGAAGCTGTAATAGTAGCAATACCGCAATTGTCAGACGAACCATTGTTTATAGCCGCAGTTGTTGTTGAGCCTTGCCCGTTTGTTCCTAAATAAACAGTAACGTTTTGGGCAATAGCTGTAGGATTTACAGTATCGTTAAAAGTAACATTAAATGTTCTTGTAGCGGTAGAACCATCGCCGTCTGTTACTGTTAAAGTTACGGTTGAAGTTCCGAATTGTCCCGTTACAGGAGTGAAATTTATTGTTCTTGTAGCTCCAGTTCCTGAAATCGAAATATTAGCCAAAGGAAGCAAAGCTGTATTCGTAGAGCCAGTAGCCTGAAGCGAAATGTTAGCTACAGGTGATTCACTGTCAGCTACGGTAGCAGTAACTGAACCTGGAGTATTATAGCAATAGCTTTGGTTTGCAATAGCTGAAATTGTAGGAGGCGTGCTTACAATCGATGTTAAGCAGTAGCCATTAAAACTTACTCTGTGTTCGCTTGTAGAACCTCCAGTTGCTGCCGTGAATCCCCAATACGCATACTGATTTCCTAAAATAGTAGTAGGAATATCAATTACAGTATTGAAGATTACCGAGCCTTCATAAGTTACCTTAAACGTTTTTGAAGCAGCAATCCACTCAAAAACAGCATCGTGCCAATTGCCATCTTCTATCTGTCCGGCATTATAATAAGGTGCAAACTCAGAATGAGCTGAAGTGATTTGTGCTTGACCATTTCTTACAATCGCGATATGGTCATTCGAAATAGGATCTGAACCAGGATTGTAATATGTATCAAACTCTACCGCTAGAGAAGGCGTAATGCCTTGATATCCTACTCCGCCTCCCAAAGTGCCTTGGTTGGATGATAAAGGTTGCAATACAAAAGCAAGTCCGTCAGCTCCTGCGTCGGATGAGCCGAAATAAAGCTGCGTACTGATTTTGAAGTTTTCGTTCAAGTCAAGTCTTGCTTTCCCCCAAACAGAACCGAATAGATTGCCTATATTTTCTGTAAGGCGTGCTTCATTTCCGATTAAGATAGCATTTCCATTTGTTATAACGTCTGATGCGTTAAAAGTGTTGCATGGAGTTATGTAGATTGAAAAGCTTGTTGTGGCAGTACAGCTATTGTTGTTTGCTGTTACAGTATAGCTCACAGAAGATTGCGACCCTGTTGGAGTTCCTGAAATGGTTCCATTGGCAGTGTTAAAAGTTAACCCGGCTGGCAAAGCTGGCGAAATACTCCAGTTTGTACTAGCGCCGCCTGTATTTGTAACGGCAATAGGAGTAATCGTCTGGCTTTGATATAAATTATAAGTAGCCGATGCATACGAAATTACAGGGAATTGGTTTACTGTTAGAGTAAAGGTCGTCGTCGCAGTAGCCCCCAATTGGTCAGTAACTGTAAGTGTTATTGTAGCCGTTCCATGTTGGTTGGCTGCTGGCGTTACAGTGACAGTTCTATTTGTACCTGTGCCCCCTAAAATGATATTTGAAACTGGGACAAGAGTTGTATTAGAAGAACTTCTAGTCACTGTCAGGTTGGCTGCAGCAGTTTCAACATCGGCAACTGTAAAGGCTAGGGCTGCAGTTGCTGCATTTGCACATATGGCCTGATTTGTTACAGCTGAAATTGTCGGATTGTTATTTGCTACAGTTGTAAAGGTAACTTGTGGTCCGTAACCAGTTCCTACAGAGTTTGTAGCATAAGCTCTGACATAATAAGTCGTTCCTGAATTCAATCCAGCCATTGAGCTTGTAAATGTGCCAAGACCAGAACCATCCATTGTTACGCTATTTGCAATTGTCGGATTTGTGGAAGTGCTCCAGCAAATTCCTCGTGCCGTAACCGCTTGTCCGCCGTCGGAACCTACGGTTCCTCCTGATGTAGCCGTGATTGCGGTTATTGAACTCGCAGCTGTCGTAGCTGTTACATTTGGAATTGTGTATGCTAGCGTGGTAAACGTAGTGTGGTAAATTGTTGAATAGGCAGGAACGGCATCTCGAGTTACAAAATACAATTCATAAGTTGTATTGGGAGATAGTCCCGTAATCGGAAAAGCAGTTTCAACATTAGCAGGCATAGCAGAGGAACCATGAGCTATTGATGTAACAGATCCGTAATTGGTGCCTGCTTGGATTTGTGCTTCTGTTGGAGCTGTTGAGCCTTGCGGCACGACAATATAATAGCCATTTACAGCATTTTCTGAAGTAGAATTAAAAACAGCTGAGGTATATGTGATGTTATTTACGGCTCCGCTTGCTTGCGCAACATCTTCAATGATATCATCAATATCAGCGATTGTTCCTGCAGCATAATACCAAGTGAATTCATCGCTGGCATTTACGGCTAAATTGTTGAAACGTACATAGAAACCATAAGAGCCATCGGTAGTTCCTGAATTTACTACAGAAGTCTGCGGATTTTGATTGATGACGTTGGTCCAATTGCAACAACTATTTACGATTGTATTTCCTCTTGGAGAATTGGAATAAAAAAGAATAGCCTCGTCATTATTATAAATCTTTAATGCGGCAGAAGGTTGTGAAGGCAAAGTGTTTAATACAAATGCCCCATTTACTAAATTTCCTTTTTGTTTAATGTTATCGTCTGTCAGACCAACAAAATCGTCTCGGGTTCCTACCCAAATCCTAACATTGCTGATTGGTGCTGCACTCACATTTTTTACTTTTACTTTTACTTCGATGTAGCCAGCATTTTGCAAAAGACTAAAAGTATTTTCGACTTCAAGAAGCGAACCACCCACATTTATATTTCCTTTTGATACGACCGTACCATATCCATTTGGAGCGGTAGTATACGTGAATCCTGAATAATCGATCGTTTGGTTGGTCAAGGCTGGATTTTGAACGATGGTTCCATTTAAATTCCATTCACTGGTTCCATCTCCTCCAACTGCATAGGCATTGTCAAGAGCATAATTGCTATATGTCAATTTTCGCCATTGTGCAGCAATTGAGTTGTAATAAAAAGGTTGCTGCATGTTTCCTGTGTTGTTGATAGAGTTTTCTGCACCATTTCCAACACGGAGTTTATTATTGTTGATGATTCTTTGCTGTGCTTCGGCTCCAGAAGAAGTTAAAAGCATAAAAGTTTGTATCGCCAACAAAGCCGTCAAGAATAATTTCTGAAAGTAATTTTTCCTATTTTCCATAAATTAGACTTTATTAATTGTTACTGAAGTTACCGTCCATTCAGAGCTATTTCTGTTAAGCTCTATGTCAGCCCTGACGGCTTTTTTGCTTTGATTTTGGTCATAATTATAAACAAATGACACGCGAGCTGTTTTTTCGTTGATCTCAAACAGCCAAAACAAAAAGTAAGAATCAGGGTGCTGCATGTTGATTTCATTCTTGGATAAAAACACCAAAGATTTTCCGTTTTTTGAAGCATTGATTTCTTTGCCAAATGAAACACCGTGTTGCATAACATAAAGCGGCAGAGCCGTTTTTCCAGGCAAATAACCCTGGAGTTCTTTAAGGTCAATGCATTTTTGCAGTACCTTGTTTTGATCCTCGGGGGATTGTGCATAAGTAGAAGTAGTGCACAAGAGGACCATGAAGAGAATTAGTGATAATTTTCTCATGTTTAATTGATTGGTTAATATTTATTGAAATAGGGGACAGAAACAAAAATCATTGTTTCCAGCAGTTTATCTGTATTCGCTATTTATTAAATAATGAATGTGTTTAGAGGAGTAGCAGTCTGACAACTGTAAACAGAATTATGCCTGTAAAAAGATACAGTAGGAACCGCAGTCGGTAGGGGATTTTTTTTAGCATAGACAATCATGTTAAGAATTATTTTTTGTTTTTTACTTCCGCTGGATATGCTTTCCTTCTCTTATAAACGGATGGGAAAGCCTATTGCCTTGAAAGCGCAATTAAAATAGATTGGGGTGTGGTATTTGTTAATGTTGTGACAAATTAAGCCTATAATTATGCGAAAAGACTTGAAAAGGATATAGATAAAATATAGACAACGGTATTTTTAGAAGAAGAAAATTAATATGTAACTATTTGATTTTAATGCTGTTATGATTTAATCTATATTTTGTCTATAAAACAACAAAACCAAACACATAATTTTTACGTATTAAAAAGTCATAATGACTTTTTAAACTTCCCGTTTTTTGATTTTTTGCAGTTCGTCGAAGAAATAAGGAAGTTCGTCGTTTTTTTTATTTTGACGATAGCTTTTTGTTTTTGTTTATTTCAAAAAAATACAAAAATCACGTAATAAAAAAGCCTGCATTTAGCAGGCTTTTTTATTAGATGAAAATTTCAGTTTAGATTTCTGAAATTATTTTTTCAAATTCATTGTCATCTTGAATTTGTATTTTTTTCTTGATACGGTACTTTTTTGTAATCACGCTTTCATGCGAGATTTGGAGCAGGGTAGCAATTTCTTTATTCGAAAGATTCAATTTTAGTAAAGAGCAGAAATTGATATCATTCTTGGTCAGTATAGGAAAGCGTTCTTGAAGCTTACCTTTAAAGTCAGGATGTATCTGCCCAAATTTAATTGAAAACTCTTTCCAGTAGTCTTTTTGCTTTATGAGTTGTTGTAATGAAGATTTGACAGTATTCGATTTCGGATCAGCATTTGAAGATTCGCTTTCAATGATGGAAGAAATTTGATCCTGCAAATTGGCAAGCTGCAAAGTCATAGATGTTAATTCTTGTTCGCGAAGCTGTATGATCTGTTTTTGATTATCGGTAATCTTTCTTTTATAGGCATTTCTTTCTAAAAGGTTATTTTTCTCTGCTTCAGATTCTCTCAGTTTTGCTTTTTGCAATTTGTGCTTGAGCCAATAAGCTCTAGAAACAGCAAATCCAGCTATACAAAGAATTAGGATTCCAATTCCAATAACAAAATAGTTTCCTCTTTGGGCTTTCACTTTTTGGTTCAGCAGTTCATTTTTCCTTTTTAAAGAAATATTCTTTTCGTGCTGGATTTCTGTCTGGAATTTTGCTTGTAATTCTTTCGTGATGGTTTCATTATTGGCCTTGGACAAAGAATCTTTGATGGTTATTGCCTTTTCTAATGCCTCGATTCCTTTGTCTTTTATATTAGTATGCTTAAAAGTGACTGCAGACACTTGGTAGAAAAACATTTGGTCTTCTGCATTGAACGTTTTTCTGTTTGGCGAATTTTCTACTAATTTGATGATTCCCAGTGCTTTTTCGAATTCTTCAGTCTGATTCAAAAGCTGGATATATTCGGCGCCAATGAGCATGAATCGAAAAGAATTGGTGTTTTTTATCCCGTCAAATGCTTTTTTGTAATAAATGCTGGAAAGGTCGTATTTTTTTTCCTGTAAAGCTATTTTTCCTAATTTGCTATAAGCCAAGCTTATGAATTCCATGTTGTGAAAATCTTCAAGTCCTTCTGCAGCTTCTAAAAGCACTCTTTTTGCTTTAGAATTGTCTTTGACATACGTTAGGCAATCGCCATAATTGATAAGCGTTAGGTAATAATTTTTTAAATCCTTTACCTCTTTCATCGCCGGGAGGCATTCCTCGTAGAGATCAATAGCAAACTTGAAGTTTTCGACCTTAAAATAAATATTAGCCAGCTTCTGCTTTTGAACCATCAAACTTTTTTTGTCATTCAACTTGCTCAAGATTTCGATGCCTCTCAATAAATATTTTGTGGCAGCTTTATTGTCGATCATATAAGCATAGTTCGAAGCCATTTCTCCATAGACAATCGCTTTTCCTTTTTCATTGTCTAAAGACTCATAAATTTTTAGAGCATCTTCCAGATAATCCAGCGAAGTTTTATAATCTCCTGTATTTCGATAAGCGATAGAAAGATTGATAAGGCTTCCAGCCCTATTTTTGGGATATTTGGCTGATTTTGATACGGCCTTATTAAAAAATATTTTTGCAGAATCGTGCTTAGATGTCAAGCTATAATAAATACCATAATTGTTATAGTTTTTAGAAACAACCGTGTCATGAAGTTGATGATTGTGCTTTAGCATTATGTCAAGATAAACCTTGGCACTGTCTGGTTTTGAAAAAATGAACTGGGTAATTCGCTCTTGTGTTTTTACGGGGTCAAATGGTTTGTTTTGTGCAAAAATTCCCATGGGGATGAGAAGAAAAAATACTTTTTTTATCATAAGTGGTAGTAATAAAAAGAATAAGTTTTTGAATTATGTTAAAGTTATAAAAAGGGGCAGTAAAATTAGAATTAATTACAATACTAAATAAAGTGCGCTTGTTAAATTGTTTGTATTTTTGGGTTAAATCACAAAAAGGTAATGAAATAAAATTTATGTCAATATCTATAGGCTTATCATGAGATTTTAAATTTTTTTATATTTAGAAATTGAATGATACTATAATGTGTTATAATGTTAAAAAGCCTTACTTTTGCCAAGATTTATACTATAGTAAATGGTGTTTATTAGGATGAACGTCATTAAGAATATATTGATATTCTCCCTAAAAAGAGCAGTAATAATGATAATTTGCTGTTCAAAATTTAAATTAATTGCAATAAGAACAAAAAATAAGAATGAAGATAACAAAGATTTGCTGTATTGGTGCAGGATATGTAGGAGGGCCAACTATGGCCGTTATTGCGCAAAAATGTCCTGATATTAAAGTTACTGTTGTTGATTTGAATGAAGCAAGAATAGCTGCTTGGAATGATAAAGACACCAATAATATTCCAATATATGAACCAGGGCTCGCAGAAGTCGTAGCCGAAGCCAGAGGTAGAAATTTGTTTTTCTCTACAGAAGTTGAAAAAGCTATCGACGAAGCAGAAATGATTTTCATATCGGTAAATACGCCTACAAAAACCTACGGTTCTGGTAAAGGAATGGCGGCTGACTTAAAATATATTGAGCTTTGTGCTAGACAGATAGCAAGAGTTTCAAAATCAAATAAAATTGTTGTCGAAAAATCGACACTTCCGGTTCGTACAGCGGAAGCCATCAAGAATATTTTGGACAATACTGGAAATGGCGTCCGTTTTCAGATTCTTTCTAATCCAGAGTTTTTGGCTGAAGGAACAGCCGTACAAGATTTATTAAATCCAGATAGGATTTTAATAGGTGGCGATACAACAGAAGAAGGGCAGCATGCGATAAACGCTCTTGTAGATGTATATGCAAACTGGGTAGCAAAAGAGAAAATTTTGACAACCAATCTTTGGTCTTCAGAGTTGTCTAAACTGACAGCAAATGCTTTCTTAGCACAAAGAGTGTCTTCTATAAACGCATTGTCAGAACTATGTGAAAAGACAGGTGCTGATGTCAGCGAAGTAGCCAAAGCTATTGGAATGGACAGCAGAATTGGACCTAAGTTTTTAAAAGCTTCAGTAGGATTTGGCGGTTCTTGTTTTCAAAAAGACATCTTGAATCTAGTCTATATTGCTAAAGCGTATGGCTTAAACGAAGTAGCCGATTATTGGGAACAAGTGATTATCATGAACGATCACCAAAAAAGAAGATTTTCGCATAAAATTGTTACTACGCTTTATAACACTGTTTCAGGAAAAAAGATTGCTTTCTTGGGTTGGGCTTTTAAAAAAGACACAAACGATACAAGAGAATCAGCTGCGATATATGTAGCAGATGACTTGATTAATGAGCAAGCTGAACTTCATGTTTTTGATCCAAAAGTAGCCGAAGGACAGATACTTTCAGACTTAAATTATTTAGATTCAAGAACTGCTGAAGAAAATAGGCAGCAGCTAACTGTAGCTGCCTCGCCTTATGAAGCTTGCAAAGATGCCCATGCTATTGCTGTTTTGACAGAATGGGATGAATTCCGTGATTATGACTGGAAAAAAATCTATGACAATATGATGAAGCCAGCCTTTGTGTTTGACGGAAGAAATATTCTAGATGCAAAACAATTAACAGAAATCGGCTTTATATACAAAGGAATTGGTTCATAAAATCAGAAAGATGAAACATATACTAATTACGGGAGGAGCTGGTTTTATTGGCTCTCATGTTGTCAGAAGATTTGTGAAGAGTTATCCTCAATACCATATCTTTAATCTCGATGCCTTGACCTATGCGGGAAATCTTGAGAATATTGCCGATATTGAAAATGAACAGAACTATACTTTTATAAAAGGTGATATCGTAGATGCCGATTTTATAAACGACTTGTTTGCAAAACACCAGTTTGAAGGCGTATTGCACTTGGCAGCAGAATCACATGTAGATCGTTCCATAACCGATCCTTTAGCATTTGTAAAGACAAACGTTATCGGCACAATGAACCTTTTGAACGCCTTTAAGGAAACCTGGAAAGGAAATTTCGAAGGAAAACGTTTTTATCATATCAGTACCGATGAGGTGTATGGAAGCTTAGGAGAAGAGGGATTGTTTACAGAAACTACTCCATACGATCCAAACTCACCTTATTCTGCATCAAAAGCAAGTTCCGATCATTTTGTTCGTGCTTATGGAGAAACGTATGGTATGCCGTACGTCTTGACAAACTGCTCGAACAACTACGGGCCGAACCACTTCCCTGAAAAATTAATACCGCTTTTCATCAATAATATTATCAATAATAAATCCTTGCCCGTTTATGGTGATGGAAATTATACACGCGATTGGCTTTTCGTAGAAGACCATGCAGTCGGAATCGATTTGGTCTTCCATGAAGGTAAGAATCATGAAACCTATAATATTGGAGGATTTAACGAGTGGAAAAATATTGATCTAGTAAAATTACTCTGCAAGATTATGGACAGCAAGCTCGGAAGGCCAGAAGGAACTTCTGAAAAACTGATTACGTACGTAAAAGACCGTCCAGGGCACGATTTGCGCTATGCTATCGATGCCTCAAAAATAAACAAAGAGTTAGGTTGGAAACCTTCCGTAACATTTGAGCAAGGTTTAGAAAAAACCATCGATTGGTATTTGTCAAATGAAGATTGGTTGAAAAATGTAACTAGCGGAGAATACAGCAAATATTACGAAAAGCAATATAACTAGTCATTCCAAGATTCCAATTGCAAAATACATTGAAATGAAAATTGAAAATACGCCAATAGAAGATTTGCTAGTCATTACTCCAAAAGTATTTGAAGACGAAAGAGGCTATTTCTTCGAATCTTATAATGAAGCACTATTCAGAGAAAACGGCATTGATATAAAGTTTATTCAGGACAATCAGTCCTTTTCAAAATATGGAGTCATCAGAGGACTTCACTTACAGTTGCCACCTTTTGCTCAGACAAAATTAGTGCGTGTTTTGCAAGGCGAAATTTTAGACGTTGCCGTAGATATCAGAAAAGATTCTAAAACGTACGGACAACATTTCAGCATTCTTTTATCTGACGCAAACAAGAAACAGTTGTTGATACCGCAAGGTTTCGCACACGGTTTTTCGGTTTTGAGTCCTACGGCAGTTGTTTCTTATAAAGTAGACCAGCTTTATGATAAGAATAGCGAAAGAGGAATTCGTTTTGATGATCCAAGCTTAAATATTGATTGGAAAATCGATAGTAAGGAATGCATCGTTTCAGCAAAAGATCAAATTCTTGGCGGACTGAAAGATTTAGAGTAGGAGCATGTATATGAAAAAAATACTAATAACAGGTTCAAACGGACAAGTAGGAAGTGAGCTGAGGATTTTGGCTTCTCACTATCCTGCGTTTGATTTTGTTTTTGTAGACAGGTCTGATTTTTCTCTTGAAAATGAAGCAGAAATAACGACTTTTTTGAATAGCACGAAAGCTGATTACATTATCAATTGTGCCGCTTATACAGCAGTAGACAAAGCAGAAACAGAAATAGAACTTGCAGATTTAATCAATCACAAAGCTGTTGGCATTATAGCCCAATGGTGTTTTCAGAATAATTGCAAGCTAATTCATATTTCGACAGACTATGTTTTTGATGGCACATCAGCTGTTCCTTTAAAAGAAAATGACCAGACAAATCCTCAAAGCCAATACGGCAGGACAAAATTATTAGGCGAGTTAGTCTGTTTGAAAAATAATCCAGATAGCATTATTATCAGGACTTCGTGGGTTTATTCAGAATTCGGTAACAATTTTGTGAAAACGATGTTGCGATTAATGAAAGAACGCGATTCGATAAACGTTGTCAATGACCAAATCGGAAGCCCAACGTATGCGAAAGATTTGGCCGAAGCTATACTAAAAATTATAACATCTGAAGATTGGCATGAAGGTATTTATAATTTTTCAAATGAAGGAAAAATAAGCTGGTTTGAGTTTGCTTTGGCTATTAAAGAAATTTCCAAAAGCAACTGTGAGGTGAAAGGAATTCCTTCAACGGAATATCCGACTCCCGCAAAAAGGCCGGCCTATTCATTATTAGATAAGACTAAGATTAAAGAAGTTTACAAAATAGAAATTTCAGATTACAAGCATAGCTTAGAGAAATGCTTAGACAATATAAATAAAAACAATAAGTTTTAGGTATACTAAAAGCTTAAAAATACAAGTATGAAAGGGATAATATTAGCTGGAGGTTCGGGAACAAGACTGTATCCTTTGACAAGATCCATATCAAAGCAATTAATGGCGATTTATGACAAGCCGATGATTTATTATCCGCTTTCTGTTCTGATGTTGGCAGGAATTGACGAAGTTTTGGTGATATCGACTCCTCATGATTTGCCTAACTTCAGAAATCTTTTAGGAGATGGAGATGATTTCGGGATAAAGATCGAATATGCTGAACAGCCAAGTCCCGATGGATTGGCCCAAGCTTTCATTATAGGCGAAAAATTTATCGGATCAGATGACGTCTGTCTAATTTTAGGAGATAATATTTTTTATGGCCATGGTTTGACAGATTTGCTTAAAACAGCTGTTAAAAACGTTCAGATTGAGAAAAAAGCTACCGTTTTTGGATATTATGTGCAAGATCCAGAACGTTATGGAGTAGCCGAATTTGATAAGTCCGGAAATGTAATTTCAATCGAAGAAAAACCTAAAGAAGCAAAAAGCAATTATGCTGTTGTGGGATTGTATTTTTATCCGAACTCAGTCGTAAACATTGCAAAAACAATAAAGCCTAGCAATAGGGGAGAATTAGAAATTACGACGGTGAATCAAGACTACTTACATTCAAAAAATCTAAAAGTAGAACTAATGGGACGCGGTTACGCCTGGCTAGATACAGGAACCCATGAATCATTATTAGAAGCCTCGAACTTTATCCAGACTATTGAAAAAAGACAAGGGCTTAAGGTGGCTTGTCTAGAAGAAATTGCTTTTGAAATGGGCTATATCACAAAAGAAAAATTGATTGATCTAGCAACTCCATTACAAAAGAATGAATATGGGCAGTATTTGTTGCGATTGGCGAATAAAAAGTAAATTGCAGAAGAAAAGTACCTTAAGAAATAAAAAGTCAGGTAGCTTTTGTATATTGACATGAAAAATAATTATTTCAGAATAGTAAGAAACGGTAAAGAAAATGTCGAAGATACTAATAACGGGGGGTGCGGGATTTATAGGATCTAATTTATGCGAATATTTCCTGGAAAAAGGAAATGAGGTTATTTGTTTGGACAATTTTTCGACAGGCCATAAAGATAATATCGCTCCCTTTCTTAGTAATCCAAACTTTAGAATGATAGAGGGTGACATTCGAAATCTGGATATTTGCAGAGAAGCTGTACAAGGCGCGAATTATGTATTACATCAAGCAGCCCTCGGATCAGTGCCACGCTCTATAAATGATCCTATAACAAGCAATGAAGTCAATGTTTCTGGATTTTTAAACATGCTTGTTGCTTCTAAAGATGCGAAGATAAAACGCTTTATATATGCGGCAAGTTCCTCTACGTATGGTGATTCTGAAACATTGCCCAAGGTTGAAGATAAAATAGGAAAGCCTTTGTCTCCTTATGCAATTACGAAGTATGTCAACGAATTATACGCAGATATTTTCAGCAAAACCTATGGGTTAGAAACTATTGGTTTGAGGTATTTCAACGTTTTTGGTCGACGTCAAGATCCAAACGGAGCCTATGCAGCGGTTATTCCGTTATTTGTGAAGCAATTTATGAATTATGAAAGCCCTGTGATAAATGGGAACGGAGATTTTTCACGTGATTTTACATACATTGACAATGTAGTACAAATGAATGAAAAAGCCATTCTTGTTACCAATGAAGAAGCACTCAACACAATATATAATACAGCAGTTGGTGATAGGACGACTCTGAATGAATTGGCAGGTTATTTAAAAGAATTTTTGACTATTTTGGATTCAAAAATTGGTTCTGTTGAAATCAAGCACGGACCTAATAGAAAAGGCGATATCCCCCATTCGCTAGCGAGTATTGAAAAAGCTCGAAAATTATTAGGTTATGAACCAACATATAAAATAAGAGAAGGACTAAAAGAAGCTGTAGATTGGTATTGGAAAAATTTAAAATAAGCATCAGTCTAAATAATTTTTGACAAAAGATAAGAACATCGCTAATTTACAGAACAATAGTCGGCAAATAATAAAAATACGTTTCAATGGGTTTAAAAAAAATTGCAATAATTGGTCTAGGTTATGTAGGGTTGCCGCTAGCAAGACTGTTTGCAACAAAATATTCTGTGGTGGGATTTGATATTAATCAAAACAGGATAGATGGTTTGCGGTCAGGTATTGACAGTACTTTAGAAATATCCGATGATTTACTGCAAGAAGTATTGGTAGAAAATTTTGATAATAATCAAAATGGATTGCTGTGCTCTTCTTCCTTACATGATATAGCAGATTGTAATTACTACATTGTTACAGTTCCCACTCCTGTAGACAAAAATAATCGCCCCGATTTGCATCCGCTATATAAGGCAAGTGAAACAGTAGGCAAAGTGTTAAAAAAAGGAGATATCGTTATTTATGAATCCACTGTTTATCCAGGAGTTACTGAAGAAGAGTGTGTGCCTGTTTTGGAAAAAATATCAGGCTTAAAATTTAATATAGATTTTCATGTAGGATATTCTCCAGAACGTATCAATCCAGGCGATAAAGAACATACTGTAGAAAAAATACTTAAAGTGACAGCTGGGTCTACACCCGAAATCGGACAAGAAGTAAATGAATTATACAAATCGGTAATCACTGCAGGCACACATTTGGCACCGTCCATTAAAATTGCCGAGGCAGCAAAAGTAATCGAAAACTCACAAAGAGACATCAATATCGCCTTTGTTAATGAACTGGCAAAAATATTCAACTTATTAGGGATTGATACACATTCTGTTCTTGAAGCAGCAGGAACGAAGTGGAATTTCTTGCCTTTCAAGCCAGGATTGGTAGGAGGACATTGTATAGGAGTTGATCCTTATTATTTGGCACAAAAAGCGCAAGAAGTTGGATACAATCCAGAGATTATCTTGGCAGGAAGAAGATTGAACGACAGCATGGGGGAATATGTGGCATCGCAGGTGGTAAAACTCATGATCAAAAAAGGAATCAAAGTCAACGGCTCAAATCTTTTAATGCTTGGAATTACTTTTAAAGAAAACTGCCCTGACGTAAGGAATACCAAAATTGTGGATATGATCAAAGCTTTTGAAGAATATGAAATATCAGTTACGATTTATGATCCATTAGCGGATCCTTCATCTGTGAAACATGAGTATAACTTAGATGCAACAAATCAATGTCCAAAATATCAGTTTGATGCTATTGTGCTTGGAGTTGCACATGAAGAATTTTTAAACCTAGATTATAAATCACTTCAAGCAGAAAAAAGTATTCTCTATGATGTAAAAGGAGTATTAGGAAATACGGTTGACGGCAGATTGTAAAATTTAAATAATTTATAGCTTGACACAAGCTTAAAAGCAGAATAAGTATGTTGAAAAATAAAACACTTTTAATAACAGGAGGAACCGGCTCATTCGGAAACGCAGTCTTACATCGTTTCTTGCACACGGACCATTTTAAAGAAATCAGGATTTTTTCTCGCGATGAGAAAAAACAAGACGATATGAGAAATCAGCTAAAAAATGACAAGCTGAAATTCTATATTGGAGATGTGCGCGATTATAGCAGTATCGAAAAAGCAATGCACGGCGTAGATTATGTTTTTCACGCTGCTGCTTTGAAACAAGTGCCTTCATGTGAATTTTTTCCGATTGAAGCCACAAAAACCAATGTTTTTGGGACTCAAAATACAATTGACGCCGCTGTAGCAAACGGTGTTCAAAAGATAATCTGTCTAAGCACAGACAAGGCAGCATATCCAATAAATGCTATGGGTATATCAAAAGCATTGATGGAAAAAGTAGCTATTGCAGCCGCAAGAAATATCCGCGAAAATAAAACAACTGTTTGCTTGACACGATACGGTAATGTAATGGCTTCCAGAGGATCTGTTATTCCATTATTTCTAAATCAGATCAAAACAGGAAAGACGATTACTATTACTGATCCAAAAATGACTCGTTTTTTAATGTCATTAGATGAAGCAGTTGAATTGGTTCTTTTTGCCTTTGAACACGGAAATCAAGGCGACCTTTTCGTAAATAAAGCTCCAGCAGGAACGATAAATGATCTGGCTTTGGCATTAAAAGATTTATGCCAAGCAGACAATGAAGTCAAAATTATCGGAACACGCCATGGAGAGAAATTGTATGAAACACTCTGTACTCGCGAAGAAATGGCAAAAGCGGAAGACATGGGCGAATTTTATAGAATCCCTGCAGATAATAGAGATTTAAATTATGCCCAATATTTTTCTGAAGGAGAAAAGGATATTTCTGTGATAGAAGATTATCATTCTCATAACACAGAGCAATTAGGCGTTGAAGGAATGAAAAAGCTTTTAGTGAAATTGCCTTTGATAAGAAAAGAAGTCTTTGGTGAAGATGTAGCACAAATGCCAGGGTAATGAACGTGGAGCCAAAGATAATTCAAGGTGGAACTTACGAAGACGAAAGAGGAAAATTGAGTTTTGTCAATGATTTTGATCTTTCAGCTGTTAAGCGTTATTATATCATCGAACACCCTGATACAAGCGTGATACGAGCATGGCAAGCTCATAAAAAAGAACAAAAATGGTTTCAGGTAATTTCTGGAAGTTTCTTAGTCGCAGTCGTAAGACCTGATAACTGGGAAAAACCTTCCGAAAAACTAGAAGTTAGAAAAGTAATACTTAAAGCCGATAAGAACCAAGTTTTGCATATTCCGGGTAATTTTGCAAACGGATTTAAAGCTTTAGAACCCAATTCAAGAATGATTATCTTTTCTGATTTTTCAGTAGAAGAATCTTCAAAAGATAATTTCCGGTTTGAGAGCCAAATGTGGTTGGATTGGAAAAATGAAATATAATATAGTAAAAAAACAAGATGCTAAAAGTAGGAATTACAGGCCAAGCCGGATTTGTTGGAAAACATTTGTACAATACTTTGGGGCTTTTTCAAGAAGAGTTTCAAAGGATTGATTTTCACAAAGATTTTTTTGATGAAGAATCAAAATTAAATGATTTTGTTTCACAATGCGATGTAATTGTCCATTTGGCCGCCATGAATCGGCATAATGATCCTCAGGTCATTTATGATACCAATTTAGGTTTGGTGCAAAAACTTGTGACCTCTTTAAAAAATACCAATAGCAAAGCCCATGTTCTTTTTTCTTCTTCTACTCAAGAAGAACGAGATAATCTGTATGGAAAATCAAAAAGAGAAGGCCGTGAATTGATGGCTGATTGGGCTAAAAGTTCTGATGGAAAATTTACTGGCATGATTATCCCAAATGTTTTTGGACCTTTTGGACATCCCAACTACAATTCTGTTGTAGCTACTTTTGCCCATAAAATAGCTCGAAATGAAACACCGACAATTGAAGTCGATGGCGATTTGAAACTGATTTATGTAGGCGAATTAGTTGATGAGATCATAAAAGAAATCAGAAGCAGTGAAAGTAAAGAACAAGTCTTTGTTCCACATACTTCAGAATCTAAAGTTTCTAGATTACTTTCCTTACTTGAAAAATACAAATCAGAATACCAAGACAAAGGAATCATTTCTCAATTAAATAGCAAGTTCGAAGTAAATCTCTTCAATACATTTCGCTGTTATATGGACATTCCAAATTATTTCCCAATCAAATTCACCCAACATACAGACCCAAGAGGCGCTTTTGTTGAGGTAATACGATTGAATGTGGGCGGCCAAGTTTCGTTTTCTACTACGGTTCCAGGAATTACAAGAGGAAATCATTTCCATACCCGAAAAATTGAACGTTTTGCAGTAATTAAAGGTAAGGCACTAATACAACTGAGACAAATTGGTACAGATGAAGTACTCGATTTTTATTTAGATGGAAATGAACCTGCTTATGTAGACATGCCTGTCTGGTATACGCATAACATCAAGAACGTAGGCGAGGAGGAATTATATACGATTTTTTGGATAAATGAATTTTATGATCCAAACGACCCTGATACTTATTTTGAAAATGTATGAGACAAAGTAGATTAATATCGAATGTAAAGAGATTAATAATTCCTGTTTATAATGTTTTTAGAAAAAAAATAAACGGAGTCAATAATAGCTTTACTAAAAAATCTTTTCCAAGAAACTTAAAAGTTGAAATAAGAGGAAACAATAATCAAATAAAATTCGAGTCAAATAGTTTTTTAGGAGATATTACCATTTTTATTTATGGGAATGATAATAAGATTACGATAGCAGATAACTGTGTCATTAAATCTGGAGTTTTTTGGATAGAAGATAATAACTGTGAGATATTTATAGATAGCAAAACAACAATAGAATCTGTTGATTTTGGAGTTTCAGAAAATAACAGCAAAGTTTATATAGGAAAAGATTGTATGCTTTCTTCGGGAGTTAAATTCAAAACAGGAGATTCCCATAGCATAATTGATGCTGAGAAAAATATAAGAATAAACCCGGCGGGAAATATTTATATAGGGAACCATGTCTGGATAGGACAAGATGTTATTGTGCTAAAAAACACAACAATTGGGGATAATTGCGTAATAGGAATTCGTTCATTAGTGGGCAAAACTTTTGATGAAAATTTATTGATTGCAGGAACACCCGCAAAAATGCTAAAGGAAAAAATTAACTGGACCAGAGAAAGATTATAATGAAATCAAGACTAAAAGTAATGACAGTGGTTGGGACAAGGCCGGAAATTATCCGTCTTTCTCGTGTTATGGCCGCTTTAGATAAATCAGAAGCAATTGAGCATATTATTGTTCATACTGGACAAAATTATGATTATGAATTAAATCAGATTTTCTTTGATGATTTGGGTATTCGCAAACCTGATTTTTTCTTAAATGCAGCCGGTGCAACAGCTACCGAAACCGTTGGACAGATTTTAATTAAAATAGATCCGTTATTAGAAAGCGAAAATCCTGATGCTTTTTTGGTATTAGGAGACACGAATAGCTGCCTTTGTGCTATACCGGCAAAGAAAAGACAAATACCTATTTTCCATATGGAAGCAGGAAACCGTTGCTTTGATCAGAGGGTTCCTGAAGAAACAAACCGAAAGATTGTCGACCATATTTCTGATATTAATTTGACATATAGTGACATTGCAAGAGAATATCTTTTACGAGAAGGATTGCCTGCAGACAGAATTATAAAGACTGGCTCTCCAATGTTTGAGGTTTTAAATTATTATCTTCCGTCAATCAAATTTTCTGATGTATTAGAAAGATTAGGACTGCAAGAAGAGAAATTCTTCGTAGTTTCATCACATCGAGAAGAAAATATTAACAGCGAGAAAAATTTCGAAGGCTTAATGCAGAGCTTGAATATGATTGCAGAGAAATATGATTATCCAATTATAGTAAGTACACACCCACGGACACGTAATATGATCGAAAAGAAAAACATCCAAATGCATAAAAATGTTCAGTTTTTAAAACCATTAGGATTCAATGACTATAACGCTCTACAAATGAAATCTTTTGCAGTGCTTTCTGATAGCGGAACCATTTCAGAGGAATCTTCTGTTTTGAATTTCAGGGCATTAAATATCCGTGAAGCTCACGAAAGGCCTGAGGCAATGGAAGAAGCATCAGTAATGATGGTAGGGCTTAGCCCGGAAAGAATAATGCAGGGATTGGTACAGCTTCAATATCAAAAAACAGGCGATGAACGTAATTTCAGACCTGTTGCAGACTATTCGATGCCCAATGTGTCTGAGAAAATGGTTCGTATTATCCTGAGCTATACCGATTATGTGAATCGTACTGTTTGGAAAAAAAACTAAGAAAGGCGTGAGAGTCTTGATGATTAATACCGTTTCCGGTTACGGAAGTACTGGCTCTATCTGTGAAGATATTGCAAATGTCTTGGAACATCAAGGACACGAATGCTTTATTGCTTATGGACAGCTGACGACACATTATGCCAGGAGTTATAAAATTGGGACAGTCATCGAAAATCATCTACATAATGTGGGTTCAAGATTATTGGGAAAGCAAGGCTATTTTACAAAAAAAGGCACTCAAAAGTTGGTTTCCTATATTCAGGAAATAAACCCGGATGTTATCCATCTTCACAATCTTCATGGCAATTATCTGAATCTTCAGATTTTGTTTGAATATTTGATTGAATCTGGAACTCCATTGGTATGGACGCTACATGATTGTTGGGCTTTTACAGGAAAATGTGCCCATTATACAGATGTGCAATGTTATAAATGGCAGACCCATTGTTATGCGTGTCCGCAAGTAAAAAAATACCCGCCGAGCTTATTTTTTGACAGATCGAGCGAAATGTATGATGACAAAAAGAAATGGTTTACGAACGTATCGCAAATGACCGTTATTCCGGTTTCAAATTGGCTGGCAGGCGAGGTAAAAAAATCTTTTTTGAATAAGTATACTATCAGCCCAATATACAACTGGATTGACCATACTACTTTTAAAGATTTTGGAGAGCAGAATTTTTCAACCACGTATGATGTAGATTCCGGGAAGTTTACAATTTTATTGGTTAGCGCCAGTTGGCATTCCAATGATCCGAAATTTCAGGATGCCTTAAAATTGTCAAAAATTATCTCTGATGATATGCAAATCGTGATGATTGGAAATATAGACGGTAAGAAGTTGCTGCCACATAACATAAAACATATTCCTTATGTGCATGGAAAAGAAGAATTAGCCAAGGCTTATTCTTTTTCAGATGTATATGTTCATCTTTCAACCGAAGATACGTTTGGGAAAGTAATAGCAGAAGCTTTAAGTTGCGGAACTCCGGCAATAGTTTATGATTCGACTGCCTGTCCGGAAGTACTGGGAGAAAATTGTGGCTATGTTGTAGAAAAAAGAAATGTTGAGCAACTATCGAAAGCCATTGATAGGGTTAAAGAAAAGGGCAGGGACTATTTTTCTGCTAGTTGTAGAAAGAGAGTAATTGAAAATTTTGATTATTATAACAATATAAATCAGACGATTGGTGTATATAAAGATATTTTAGGCTATGATAGTTAATTTGATCGTTATAGCGCTTATTCTATTAATAGGATTTCATTATTCCAGAAAAAGGAATAAGGATAACGACTTTAATAGAAAAAGATATATAAAAACGATATGTTTTATTTTAATACTTCAATCCGGACTACGAAATGTTGCTGTCGGTACAGATACCTATAACTATTTTTTGTCTTTTGAGGAAACAAAAAATATGTCATGGGACAGAGTTTGGCAAGTCGTTATAGATTATTATAAATATAATTTGGGGAAAGACCCAGGGTTTACGGTTTTAGAAAAAGTAGTGTCCTCAGTTTTTGGTGAATATCAGCTTTTTCTTTTCATAATCGCCATATTGTTTTTTACTGCCTTAGGCCGTTTTATCTACAGTAATACCAATCAACTTCGGGGAGCAATGGTAGCTTTTGTGATTTATTCAGTGTTATTTTATAGTTTTTTTTCAATAACAGGACATCGGCAGACTATAGCAACAGCAGGAACTCTTTTTGCTTTTGAGTTTTTGAAGAAAAGAAAACTATTCTATTTTCTCCTAATTATTTTGATTGCATCAACTATACATAAAACCAGCCTTGTATTTATACCTCTATATTTTATAACTTATCTTAAGAAACCCAATTATTATTTTTGGATAGTTATAGCATTATTTCCTATCCTGTTGTTAATCAGTAACAGTATTGCCTTATATATCTTTAGCTTGACTAATTCATATGAAGAATACCAGCATATGGAAGAATTGAGACCAATAACGTTTGTGTGTTTGATGCTCTTAGTGTCAATTATGGCTTTAGTACGGTATAAAAGGATTATTAAACTTAATCCTGAATCGACATTTTACTATTTTGCTTTAATGATTGGAATACTATTTCTCTCATTAGTTTTTGCTATACACGGATATATGAGAATAGTGCAATATTTCTCAATATTTATTATGCTGATCATCCCTTTAATTTTAAGATCATTTGGCTCTTCGAGTAAGAAGATAGAACGATTAGCGTATTTCTATACGATAGCCATATTACTTTTCTTTTTCTTAAAATCGAATATGGATATGCGATACAAGTTTTTTTGGCAGGAAATGAGACTCGAAGAAGTTTATCTATAGTATGGAAAGAGAAATAAAATATATAGGATTATATGATATTGCTGGAAATGGTGTGAGGGTATCATCGCCAGCAGCAATTAGTAAGATGGATTATATTTGTAGTTCAATCTTAAATGCAGGATATAAGTTGCATTTGATATCTCCTTCGTGGTTTTATGATGAGGTAAAAAACAAACCGCTTCTTAGAAAAACTGTTTTAAAAGTAAATAGGAAAAAGCAAATAACTTTTTCGCCAAGTATTGCGTTTTCAGGGAGAATTACAAAATTTATCAAAATATTTTTTTCTTTATCATGGCTGTTTTTCTTTCTTCTCAAAAATGCAAAAAAGAATGAAAAGATAATTGTATACCATTCTCCTTGGCTATGTCTTCCTGTCTTATTGGCAAAAAAAATAAAAGGATTCTATCTGGTTTTGGAAGTGGAAGAAATTTATTCGGATGTTTCGTCTTTGCATTCTTTCTTTGATAAACTTGAGATAAAAATATTTAAAGCTGCAGATTCATTTCTGTTTTCCACGGATCTCCTCGTTGATAAAATAGCAAAAGGCAGGCCTGGTTATGTAATATATGGAAGCTATACTGTCAATGAAATATTTGCAAAGCCGATACAGGATGGTAAAATCCATATACTTTATGCCGGGATTATTGACCAGATTAAAGCAGGAGCATTTAATGCGATTGAAAGTGCGTTATTCTTAAATGAAAATTACGTCCTTCACATTATTGGCTTTGGAGAAGTAGATATTTTGAAAAAAAGAATTGAAGAAGTAAGTCCGGTTTCTGCCTGTAAAATTCTTTTTGATGGGGCATATTACGGAGATGATTATATCAGGTATGCACAACAATGCCATATAGGCCTAAGTACCCAAAAAATGGAAGGTAAATATTTAGAAACCTCATTTCCAAGTAAAATATTATCCTATATGGGCCTTGGTCTCAGGGTAGTGTCTGGTAAGGTTGACTGTGTTGAAAAATCGAAAATAGGAAATCAGATTTATTTTTATGAAAATGATTTTCCTGAGGAGATAGCACGGGCAATACAAAAAATAGACGTTAATTTGCCTTATAATAGCAGAGAAACAATCAAATTATTAGATGAACAATTTATAAATGAGTTAAGAACAAATATACTGAAATGATGCAGAATGATAAAAAACCATATTTAATTGATATACCCGTTTTGATCCTTTTCTTTGCACGTCCAAGACCGTTGGAAAAGGTTTTTGAACAAATAAAAATTGCAAGACCATCAAAATTATATTTATATCAGGACGGTCCTAGGCTGAATAGGCAGGACGATATTGAAAATATTAAACAATGTCGTGAAATTGTTGCAGACATAGATTGGGATTGTGAAGTAAAACACATGTACCAAGAAGAGAATTTTGGATGTGATCCTTCTGAGTTTATTTCTCAAAAATGGCTTTTTACTAATGAAGAACATGGGATTGTTCTTGAAGATGACGATGTTCCTTCTCAAAGCTTTTTTAGATATTGTAATGAACTTTTACACTATTACAAAGATGATGAACGCATAAATATGATTTGCGGAATGAATCAGATGGAGGTTTATGAAGACACGCCTTATAGTTATACATTCTCAAAATCTGGTTCCATTACGGGCTGGGCTTCATGGCGAAGAGTTTTTGATAAATGGGAAGAACATTATGATTTTTTAAAAGACGAATATGCCCTGAAAAGTGCAAAAGGTGTTTTGGGAACTAAAGCCTATAAACATTTTGTCCAAAATGCCACAAACCACAAGAATAGCGGTAAGGCACATTATGAATCTATTTTTGGTTCTGCAGCAATTTTAAACAGCAGGCTAAATATTGTTCCTAAATATAACCTGATTTCTAATATTGGAATAGATTCTAACGCCACACATGGAGCCACTTCTATGCACATACTTCCCAAAGGAATTAAAAAAATATTCTACATGAAACCTCATGAAATTGAATTTCCTTTAAAACATCCCAAGTATGTCATTGAAGACGTGAACTATAAAAAAAGAATAGATAGAATTATGGCACATGGACATCCATTTGTAAAAATGTACCGTTTTTTTGAATCTATAACTTACAGGGCTTTAGATGGAGATTTTAAAAGTATTTTAAACGGAGCAAAAAGACGATTTAACAAATAATGAGCCACAATACAACTCCAGAAGTTAGCTCTTCTTTCAATATCGCAAAGATATTTTCCATCTTATCTGTGATTTTAGCACATTCGAGAATTAATGATGATTCTTATTATAGTGCCATAGCTGAGAGGATAGGCTGTTTAGGGGTAGTAACATTTTTTTTTATTTCAGGATTTTTTTTCAATATATCCAAGTATGGAACAGGAAAATTTTTCAAAAAAAAAATAACCAGCGTCATTATACCATGGGCATTTTTGGGTTCTATCACTTTTGTTATAAGCGATCATCCGAAAAATTTTATTTCCTGGTTTAATTGGGTTATTGGAAACGGAACATATTTGTATTACCTGACAGTATTGATGTTTAGCTACGGAGTTTTTGCATTTTTTAATAAAAAAATATTTGCGTATGTTTTTATATTTTTAAACATAATTTCTCTATTTATTACAAGCCAAGGATATCTGCAGTATATTAATTTGCATGAGATAAATAATTATTTAAACCCATTTAATTGGATAGGTTTCTTCTCTCTCGGTTATATTATAAAGGATAAATTTACAGATGTACTTCATTTTTTGAATAAATACGCCATTTACGTACTGATAACGTATGTGATTTTTCTTTTATTTTCGGTCAGGCTTGAAGACGAATATGGGTATTTTTCAAAATTTGCATTAGTAAATGAAGTGATGGGAATGCTCTTAATTTTTTCAATTTCTACTTTTAAGTTTTTTAATAGAGTTAATTTTTTAAGGATAGCAGATTTTACTTTTACCATATATTTAACCCACTTTTTGGTTTTTCCTTTGAGAAGATTTTTGATTCAGAATTATTGGTCACAATTTTTAAATCCAATTATCTATATGTTAGCCTGCCTTTTATTGATATGGATTGGAAGAGAGGTTGCCAAAAGAATAAACTTGCTGAAACTATATAATACATTGTTGGGTATTCGATAATCTAAATTGTATTCGATGAACAGTTCAAGTCAAATTAAATTAGGAGCTATCATATCTTATGGTGCAATAGTATTTAATATTATTGTAGGCTTCCTATACACGCCCTGGATGATTAAGCAAATAGGCAAATCAGATTATGGTTTGTATATTTTGGTTACGGCATTTCTGTCTTATTTTGTGATGGATTTTGGTTTGGGACAGACAATTGCACGTTTTCTATCCAAATACAAGGCAAATAATGAGCCCGAAAAAATAAACCAGATGTTGGGGCTTACTTCAAAGTTTTATTTGCTGATTAATGGCTTGATCCTGATTACGCTAATCGTTGTTTATTTTTTTATAGAGCACATATTTGTTGAGTTAAGTCCAGTTGAAATTGAAAAGTTTAAAATAGTCTATCTGATTGCTGGCGGTTTTAGCTTGATTTCCTTTCCGTTTATGCCGTTGGATGGAGTTCTGATTGCCTATGAACGCTTTGTTCTTTTAAAATTATGCGACATCATCAGTAAGGTAGGAATTGTAATCTTAATGATCATAGCATTACTGTTAGGCTATAAGCTATATGCCTTGGTTGCCATAAATGCAGCCATTGGAATGCTTATTATAGGCATAAAGTTTTTCTATCTCTCAAAGAAAACATCCGTTAAGATTGACTTCAGGTATAAAAGCAAAAAACTCTTGGGAGAGTTGGTCAAGTTTTCTTTTGGGTATCGATTATCGGAATTGCACAAAGGCTTTTAATCAATATTGCTCCGTTTATTTTGGGTATAGTTTCCGGAACAGAGCAAATAGCTATTTTCTCAATCGGAATCATTATTGAAGGTTATACCTGGACATTAGCACATGCTTTGAACGGTTTGTTTTTGCCTAAAGTGTCACAACTTGATACACAAAAAAATAATCTTCATGAGATCACCAATCTGATGATTCGGGTTGGTAGAATTCAATTGATATTGATGGGACTATTAATCATAGGACTTGTGGTTCTTGGACAAGAATTTGTAGTTCTATGGATGGGAAGTGGTTTTAGTGAGTCATATTATGTTATTTTGCTATTAATCTTGCCGGGATTTGTGACCCTAACCCAGGAAATTGCCTATACCTATTTATTTGTTATAAACGAATTGCGATATAGAGCCGTGATATTTGTAGGTGCCTCTATTCTCAGCGTTATAATCTCTTTTATTTTAGCACCTCATTATGGAGCTATGGGATGTGCCATAGGAATCTTTTCTGGCACTATGCTCTGTCATGTTATAGGTATGAATTTTATCTACTGGAAAAAAATAAAACTAGAGATACCACGATTTTTTAAAGAATGCTATTACAGCTTGATTGGAACTTTTGTATTGACGCTTTCTGTCGGATTTTTATTGAATTATTTTCTGCCGGCAGAAACTTTGATTCGTTTTTCCTTTAAAGCTGTTCTTATATCTCTTTTTTATATAATTTCGGTATGGTTTACGGGACTGCGTGCTGACGAAAAAGAACTTTTTAAATCGGTACTTTTAAAGCTGGCAGCAAAATTTAAAAACAAATAATCATGATTTTTATAAAAAGCCTTTTTAAAACAGTTTACAAATACTCCACGGTACGGTTTTTAAAGAAAAGTGTTCCACAAGGACAAGTTGTGGCAGGTAAAAAAGTTTTAGATATCCAACAGGCAAATAAGATTATCTACGAAGGAATCCTATCTGGCAAACCATTTATGGCAGGCAGATACGGAGGGTGTGAAAATGATATTTTGGCGAGTTATTACCTGCACAAAAAATTAGGTGCTCCTATATCTAAATTAAAATTCAATTATTTGTGTTCCAATGCTGGATTTTTTCCCAAGGATATTTCTCTTTTGCAAGGATATGTAAATGAAATGGAAACTGCAGCTACGCAGGTTGATATTCTTGGCGCCTGGAATTGGTTTTTAGAAGATTATATCATCGGGACTTTTGCTCCTCAATCCCAAATTACGACACTTGGAAATTTAGAACCCTGGTTTTCTGAAAAACCATGGAGTGCAGCTTTAAAAGGAAAGAAAGTATTGGTTGTACATCCGTTTCAGGATTCAATCGAACTGCAATATAAAAAAAGAGAACTGTTATTCCCAGGTTCTGATATTTTACCAGAATTTGAATTAAAAACATTCAAGGCAGTTCAGTCAATAGCAGGCAATCAGCCGGAAGGATTTGAAACCTGGTTTGACGCATTGGATTATATGACAAGAGAAATTGAAAAGATTGATTTTGATATAGCCATTATCGGATGCGGAGCCTATGGTTTTCCTTTGGCAGCAAGAGTGAAAAAGATGAACAAGCAGGCGATACATTTGGCAGGAGCAACACAATTATTGTTTGGTATAAAAGGCAGTCGTTGGGAACAGGGAAATTATAAGCCGATTTTTGAGAAAATTTTCAACGAAAATTGGATCCGCCCTTTAGAAACTGAAAAGCCTAAGAAAGCAGAAGCTATTGAAGGCGCTTGTTACTGGTAAATCTAAATCAAGGAATGAAAAAACAGCCAAAAGTTTTAGTAATAAGTCGTGATTCCTGGAATGATACGAACAATAGCGGGAATACTTTGTCCAATCTCTTTCAAAATTGGGATGCGGAGAATATTGCCAATATATACTGCAGAGACGAAATTCCAAACAACAAGATTTGTTCAAATTATTTCAAAATATCAGAAAGTCTTCTTCTTAAGAAACTCCTGCGGACCCCCCCCGTGGCGGGCATCAAGGTTCACAGACAAGAAACTGTTCTAGCCACATCTGAAGTCAAAGATGAGCAGAATGAGAAGAAAATCTATGACTTTTTTAGAAAAAATAGATTCCACATATTTTTATGGGGCAGGGAACTGCTTTGGAAAATGGTAAACTGGAAAAGCAAAGAATTAAAAGATTTTATTAAAGACTTTAATCCTGATGTTATCTATTCGCCTTCGTATGATTCCTTTTACATGCATGACATTTTAAAATTTGTCCAAAAAGAATCAGGTGTAAAAGTCGTATATTTTCACTGCGATGATTTGGTTACTTACAGGCAATATTCCTGGTCGCCTTTGTATTGGGTAAATAGATTTGTCCTTCGGAAACATATGGACAAAAGCATACGATTGGCAGCTAAAAACTATTGTATCATTGATGAGCAATCTAGAGTTTATAAAAAAATCTATAACCTCGATTTCGATATCTTATATAAAACAGGAGATTTTACAAATTTTCCACCAACACATTCTCCAAATGTACCTTTAAAGCTAATCTATACCGGTAATATAATTTATGGAAGGATTCATAGCCTATTTTCTATAGCTGATGCTTTAAAGACGATTAATTCAAATGGAATTAAAGCAACGTTATATTTGTATACTGCAAATGAAATTACTCCAGAGGTAAGGCACAGATTAGAAAGCTCCGGTTCGGTTGAAATAATGGGCAAAGTTCCGTATTCTCAAATTCCGGGAATTTTAAATGATGGCGATATACTCGTACATGTGGAGTCTTTTGAAAAACAGCAGATGTTAGCCACTTCTCTGTCATTCTCTACCAAAATAGTAGATTATTTAGAAGCGGGAAAACCTATCTTTGCAATGGGTTGGAAAGAAGCAGCATCAATCAAATATCTTTATGATAATGGCATTGGCGTTACGGCAAACAATAATCAGGAAGTTTTAGATAAGTTAAAAAATCTAATTGACCATACAGAAAGCTTAAATGATAAGGGCTTAAAAGCATGGAATTTTGGAAAAGAAAAGCATAATAAAAAAGATGTACTAAAGAATTTTGAGGATAATCTGGAAGCCCTAAAAAAGGAATAGCGCTATGAAAAAGAAAATTTGTTTTATAGTATCTACTCCTTATACGGCAAAAGCTTTTTTGGAGAACCATTTTGAAGTGCTTTCCAAAGATTATGATGTTTACCTTGTGGCTAATTTGGACGACCCGGAAATTAAAAATTATTCGAATGGCTACTTACAGGAAGTAAAGCACATACCCATTTTTAGAAAAATTAGTCTATTAAAAGATATCAAAGCACTGTTTCTGTTGATTCGTTATCTCAATAATAACAACTTTGATGTGACGACAACGTTTACACCCAAAGCAGGACTTATAGGTATTCTTGCCAGTAAGATAGTAGGCGTAAAGAAGAGAGTTTATTTTTTTACCGGACAGGTTTGGCATACTAAAAAAGGAGTTTTTAAAAAATTTCTGATGACTTTGGATAAGTTTGTGGTGGCTTTAAGTACAGATATAATTGTTGATGGAGAACCGCAAAGAAATTTTTTAATAGAAAATAAAATTATCAAGCCTAATAGGTCAATCGTGTTAGGGAAAGGAACAATAAGCGGTATTGATATTTCAAGATTCTCGCTGAAAAATGAAATCAGAGAAAAAATCCGATTAGAATTAAACTATTCTCAAGAAGACTTCGTTTTTATGTTTCTCGGAAGATTAAATACAGACAAGGGCATAATGGATTTAGTCCAGGCTTTTAAAAAAATCAATGCGAAATATCCGGAAGTAAAGCTGTTGGTAATTGGACCGGATGAAGAGAATATAAGTGCAAAAATCACTGCGGAATTAGACCGGGGAACTTATACTTTGTATGGTTCTACGGATAAGCCCGAAAACCTGATGCAAGTAGGTGATGTTTTTTGCCTGCCTAGTCATAGAGAAGCATTCGGCTTAAGTATAATTGAAGCTTCGGCTTGTGGAAGACCAATATTATGCAGTGATACCTATGGACTTAAAGACACTATTGTAGAAAATGTTACAGGTTTAAGACATAAGGCTCATGATGTAGATTCCATTTATAACCAGATGGAAGTTTTGATAAAAGATAGTGCATTAAGACAAAATCTTGGGATAAACGGCAGGAAGTATGTTGAAGAACATTTTTCAAAAAACATCCTGACAGGACTATGGCTTGAATATTATAATTCGTTGCTAAAAAACTGATTTAGTACATGATATATAAAAGATATATAAAAAGAATAATCGATTTTAGTTTGTCCTTGCTAGGATTTATATGCTTGTTGCCCATATTTATGGTGATAACAATCTTTTTGTTTTTTGCCAATCAGGGAAAACCGTTTTTTGTACAGAAACGCCCCGGGAAAAACGGCGAAATTTTCAAAATAGTCAAGTTTAAGACCATGAACGATAGGAAAGACAAGCAAGGCAAACTGCTTCCTGATGCTGATCGATTGACCAAAATTGGTGCTTTTGTCCGTAAGACTTCACTTGATGAGATTCCGCAGTTGATAAACGTTATAAAAGGAGATATGAGCCTTATAGGTCCTAGGCCATTATTGGTCCACTATCTGCATTTGTATTCGGATTTTCAGAACAGAAGACACGAAGTGAAACCTGGAATTACGGGTTGGGCTCAAGTGAATGGCAGAAACGCCATCAGTTGGGATAAAAAATTTGAACTAGACGTTTGGTATGTTGATAATATCTCTTTTAAATTAGATATGAAAATACTTTTTATGACAGTAAAAAAAGTAATAATAAGTGAAGGTATAAATGCAGCAGATGCTGCCACAATAGAACCTTTTAATGGAGAATAACATTGTATTATATGGAGCAAGTGGGCACTGCAAAGTAATTATGGATTCCGTTTTTTTGCAGGGCGATACTATAGAAGCTATCTTAGATGATAGCCCGAAGAAAAAGTATCTTTATGAAATTCCTATCATTAAAGCGGAAGATTTTAAAGTGAGCAGGGACACTCTTTTGACCATTTCTATTGGCGATAATAAGGTTCGCAAAATGATATCTGAAAAAATCAGTGCAAAATTTCATACGGTAATACATCCAAAAGCCATACTTTCTGAATATTCTTCCATCGGAGAAGGAACAGTAGTGATGGCGGGAGCTATTGTAAACCCTGACTCAGTTGTTGGGAAACATTGCATTATTAATACAGGCGCAGTAATAGATCATGATTGCAACATAGGCGACTATGCCCATATTTCACCAAATGCTTCATTGGCAGGAGATGTCAAAGTAGGCGAAGGAACACATGTTGGTATTGGTGCCTCAGTAATACAGGGTGTTATGATTGGCAAATGGGCTATTATTGGGGCCGGATCAGTAGTGTTGAAAGATGTTGAAGATTATGCTGTTGTTGTTGGAAACCCAGGCAGAATTATAAAATATACAGAAAAATAGATAAGATAAAATGAGCAATCAAAAAATATGGCTTTCTTCCCCACACATGGGAGGAACCGAGCAAAATTATGTCAATGAAGCTTTTGAATCCAATTGGGTTGCACCGCTAGGGCCTAACGTAAACGGATTCGAAAAAGATTTAGAAAAATATATCGGACAAGAGGGCTTTGTTGGAGCTTTGAGTTCTGGTACAGCAGCTTTACACCTGGGCCTAATAATTCTAGGAGTGAAAGCTGGAGATGAAGTAATCTGCCAAAGCATGACATTTTCTGCGTCTGCCAACCCAATTATGTATCAAGGAGCGACGCCAATTTTCATTGACAGCGAAAAAGAAACCTGGAATCTTTGTCCAATTGCTTTAGAAGAAGCAATAATTGATAGGATAGCAAATGGCAAAAAACCAAAAGCAATAATTGCGGTGCACCTTTACGGTATGCCATACAAAGTAGATGAGATCCATGCAGTAGCAAAAAAATATGACATTCCTATTCTAGAAGATAGTGCAGAAGCACTGGGAAGTCATTATAAAAACCAAAGATGTGGTACTTTCGGAGAAATAGGAGTATTGTCATTTAATGGGAACAAGATTATAACAACTTCTGGAGGCGGTGCTATCGTAACTAAAACTCAAGAAGCCAAAGACAAGGCGGTTTTTCTTTCTACGCAAGCCAGAGACAACGCTCCACATTACCAACATAGCGAAGTAGGCTATAATTACAGAATGAGTAATATCTGTGCGGGAATTGGTCGCGGTCAGATGGAAATCCTAGATAAGCATGTAGCTTTAAGAAGAAAGATGCATGATTTTTATGCAGATTATTTTAAAGATATTGATGGTGTAACCGTATTAAGCGAGCCTAATGAAGATTATTTTTCAAACCATTGGCTTTCTGCTATTGTAATAGATCCATCGAAAAATAACGGAAAAACGAGAGAAGATCTGCGATTGGCTTTTGAAGAACAGAATATTGAAAGCCGTCCACTATGGAAACCAATGCATCTTCAGCCTGTTTTTGAAAAATATCCTTATTATGGAAAAGATGTTTCTGAAAAATTATTTGACAACGGACTTTGTTTGCCTTCGGGATCTAACTTATCTGATGACGACAAAAATAGAATTAAGACGGTTTTAAATAACTTTTTTAAATAAAAAGCATAATTAAAAAATTATCATAATTTTAAAAAATAATTGTGATATTATAGTGTCTGTTATAATTTGGAGATGATTTATTAACAAAAATAGTTAATAAATACTTAAAATTTTAGTATTTGCTTAACATAGTTCTTTTTTACATAACTTTGCCAAGCAATAGCCGGACTATTAGAATTTCCCCCAAATTAAAAAAATAAAAATTGAAAGAATTGGATAAAAAATCCTTTAGATCTGATTTGTTTACGGCAATGTCAGCGCTAAAATTAAATTTTAGTTTTAAGAATTTGGGATATCTTCCCAGATGGGTAGTCTTATTGTTGGATTTGAGTATTGTATTTGCTGCAGGGCTCATAACATACCTGTTGCTAAAAGGAATTAAACTTACCTATATTCCTGACGGCTACCTCTTTTATGGGACAATTCTTTATTTTGCTGTAAATATTTTTTTCTTTTGGGTTTTCCGAACCTATTCTGGAATTATACGACACTCCTCTTTTATTGATGCTGTAAAAATATTTTTCGCCCAATTTTGTGCTCTTATAACCTTGGTATTTGTCAATTTTGTATTCATGCTTGATCATGAATATAAAATATTCCTGAATACGGGTATATTCATTAATGGAGTAATTTCTTTCTGTTTTTTGTTTTTCTATCGTATTGTAGTAAAGCAGACTTTTGAAAAATATCTTAATATTTCAAGAAAAGACGGGCAGATGAGAGCCCTAATTTATGGGTTTGACAACAATGCAATAGCGGTAGCCAATGCTTTAAGGTCAGAAAATCCAAGCCGATTTAAATTAATTGGTTTTATTGATAAGTTTGGACAGAATAGCTCAAAAAGAATTCTTGACCTTCCTATCCTGCAGCTCAAAAGAAGAGTTCCTGTCGTAATGCGCTCTGTTGGAGCCGAAGCTTTAATTATTGCAGACAAAACACTTACCAAAGAAGAAAGACTAGCTATCGTAGACGAATGCCTAGAATACAACTATAAAGTATATACAATACCATTAATTACGGATTGGGAAAATCAAGAGGAAATCTCGAAAAATATTAAAAGTTTCGAGATTCAGGATCTGCTAGAAAGAAAACCGATTGTTCTAGATACACATTCTATATCTTCTCAATTAAGAGGCAAAACCATTATGGTTACTGGAGCTGCTGGTTCTATTGGAAGTGAAATCGTAAGGCAGATTATAGGATTTAACCCAAAAACTATCGTTATTCTCGATCAAGCGGAAACGCCTTTGCATAGCTTGTCGCTGGAAATTGCAAATTGCAATCCTGAGATAATGATTCATAACGTTTTGGCTGATGTAAGGAATAAACAACTTCTAAAGCAGGTTTTTAAACTATACCAACCGCAAGTAGTCTATCATGCCGCAGCATACAAACATGTGCCCTTGATGGAAGAGAATCCTTCACAAGCAGTATTTACAAATATATTAGGTACTAAGATTCTTGCCGATTTGTCCCATAAGTATAAAGTAGAACGTTTTGTCATGGTTTCTACAGATAAGGCTGTGAATCCAAGCAGTGTCATGGGAGCGAGTAAAAGAATTGCAGAGAAGTATGTCCAATCTTTGAATTATAAATATAGGAATGATTCTGAGAATAACGGAACTAAATTCATTACCACACGATTTGGAAATGTTTTAGGATCCAATGGCTCAGTCGTACCGCTTTTTAAGAAGCAAATCGAAGAAGGAGGGCCTATCACAATTACGCATCCAGACATTATACGGTATTTCATGACTATTCCAGAAGCCTGTCAATTAGTTCTTGAAGCAGGTGCTATGGGTAATGGAGGCGAGATTTATATTTTTGATATGGGCGACCCTGTTAAGATTATTGATTTGGCAAGAAAGATGATTAAGCTGGCAGGTTTTATGCCCGACAAACAAATAAAGATTAAGGTTGTAGGATTGCGTCCTGGTGAGAAATTATATGAAGAATTGCTAAACGATACAGCAAAAACACTTCCGACGCATCACGAAAAAATAATGATTGCCGAAGAAATTTTTGATGATTTTGATGCGGTCAGCGAGGCTATCCATGATTTGATAGACAGCTCAGAAATTACTTCCAACGAAGAAATTGTTGCAAAAATGAAATTTATTGTTCCCGAATTTAAAAGTATGAATTCTGTTTTCGAAACATTAGACAACAATCACGTAGACCAAATATAGTCGCTCGACTAGTGTGTTAATTGTTAAATAGTATCTTTGCACTAAAAAACCCATATGAAACAGCTGATTTATTTTAGGCCAATAATTTTAATTTTTTTATCGCTAGCGGTCTTTTCTTGTGCTTCAAGAAAAGATATGACTTACTATCAAAACATAGATCAGCTTTCAAAGCTTGAAAATTCAGCATCTTACGAAACAAGATTACAGCCAGATGATTTACTTATGATTGTCGTCATGGCCGAAAATCCAGAAGTAGCGGCACCATTTAATATGCCGTCTTTAGTATTGCAGTCAACATCTGAAGTTGAAAATCAGCAAGTTAGAATGAATAGCTATCTGATTGATTCTAAAGGATTTATTCAATTTCCTATACTTGGAGCTATCCAGCTCGGTGGTCTGACAAGAACAGAAGCTGTTGCTAAAATGACTAAAGAGCTTGAAAAATACATAAACAAGCCGTCAATAAATCTTAGAATTCTCAACTATAAGATTACGGTTCAGGGAGAGGTTACACAGCCAGGAATTCATACTATTACTAGCGAAAGAATCACATTGACGGAAGCATTAAGTATGTCTGGCGATTTGACCGTTTATGGCAAAAGAGATAATATCTTGGTCATCAGAGAAGAAAATGGTAAAAAACAAGCGACAAGAGTAGATATTACAAAAGCAGACTTTTTGAATTCTCCATTTTACTATCTTAAGCAAAATGACGTGGTATATGTTGAGCCCAATAAAACAAAGATTAATTCTTCTGTAGTTGGCCCAAATACAGCAATCGTTCTTTCTTCTATATCTTTATTGGTAACTATAATAGCCTTAACTATACGATAATTAATATGAGCGACAAGCAAGAAATTCCGCATGAAAATCAAGAATCTGATTTTAATATAAGAGAACAGATAGAGCAATATCTTGTGCATTGGAAATGGTTTGTACTTTCAGGAATTATTGCTTTAGGCGTGGCTTTCCTGTATCTAAGATATACAACTCCATTATTTAGGGCTACAGCTACAATTTTAGTAAAAGACGACAAAAAAGGAGGATTGGCTTCCGAACTTTCCGTTTTATCAGATCTAGGGGTCGGTACTTCAAAAAGTAATGTTGATAATGAAGTTGAGATTTTAAAATCAAGGACTCTGACAGAAAAAACAGTAAATGAGCTGCATCTAAACGTTAATTACATAAGCCACGGTCGAGTTAAATCTTCAGAGCTTTATAAGGCTTCTCCTATTATAGTAGTTTTTTCACCATTAAATGAGCAATATAAAAAAGAAACACATGTATTTACTGTTGAATCTGTAGATGCAAACAAATTCAAGCTTTCTAGGGATGAAGATGTAGAATTAGGAATTTTTCAATATGGAAAATTAATTAAAATTCCTGAAGGCACACTTTCTGTTTCAAAAACTAACCTTGATGAGAAACAAGAAGCTTTTTCTATGGATTGTATCATTTATCCTATTGAAAGTACCACAAATTATTATAGAGGCGCCCTAGGAATTGTTCCTGTTGGTAAAAATACAAGTGTCATAGAACTTTCTGTTGTTGATCCAAACTCACAAAGGGCTGCAGATTTTCTAAATACTCTAGTGAATATCTACAATCAAGATGCTATTGAAGACAAGAATATTGTTGCCGAAAAAACATCCGATTTTATCGCTACACGTTTGAAGCTAATTACAGATGAACTTACAGATGTAGAAAAAGATGTAGAAGGATTTAAGAAACAAAATAATCTTACAGATATTCCAACTGAAGCCACCATGTTTCTTGAAAATGCTGCTGAATATCAAAAGAAGCTGATTGAAACGGAGATCCAGTTAAATGTTGTTGCATCGATGCGACAGTTTTTAAATTCAAGCGGTCCCGAAGACCTCATTCCAAGCAACCTTCTTTCTACGCAGTCTGAAGCATCGGAATTAATAACAGAATACAATAGGCTTATTATTGAATATAGTAGGATTGCAGCGGGAGCTACTAAAGAAAATCCAGTAGTAGTAAATGCAGCAAAGAAGATTCAGGCAATGAAATCAAACATTAGCCAAAGCTTAAACAGAATGCAATCTTCTTTAGCAATTACAAAGAGAAATTTAGACAGACAAGAATCCTTAATTGGCGGTAAGAAAGCCGAAGTGCCACGTCTAGAAAGAGAATTCAGGATTATTGACAGACAACAAAAAGTAAAAGAAGCTTT
Source organism: Flavobacterium sp. N2550 (assembly GCF_025947265.1). Taxonomy (NCBI): domain Bacteria; kingdom Pseudomonadati; phylum Bacteroidota; class Flavobacteriia; order Flavobacteriales; family Flavobacteriaceae; genus Flavobacterium; species Flavobacterium sp. N2550. The sequence goes on from NZ_CP110007.1 coordinate 1,662,810, forward strand.
ATATCTTTATCTTCTCCAAAAAAGAGAAGAAACTGCTTTAACTCTTGCTGCAACAGAGCAAAGTGCAAAAGTTATTGATGCAAGTTATTATTCTGGAGTTCCAGTTTCGCCTAAAAAAAGCGTTATTTATCTTATTGCTTTAGTTATCGGGATAGCTATTCCAGGTGCAATTATTTATTTGCAAGAATTGCTGAATACAAAAATTAAAGGCAGAATGGATATTGAAAAACGTCTGGCAATTCCATTCCTAGGAGATGTTCCTAAATCAGAATCCCATGAAGAAATGATTAATACCAACAGCCGTTCTAGTTCTGCTGAGGCGATACGTATTGTCAGAACGAATTTGGAATTTATGCTGACAGGTGTTGAAGGCGACAAAGGGAAGACTATTTTTGTCACTTCGACAATTCCAGGCGAAGGAAAGACTTTTATTTCTGTAAACTTAGCTGGCACAATTGCGCTATCTGGAAAAAAAGTACTGCTTGTTGGAATGGATATTAGAAATCCGAAATTAGCAGAATATATACCAATAAAGTCTGAAGGAGTTACAAACTACCTTTCGAAACATGATAAAAATTTAGACAGCTATATTACGAAGCTTGATAATTTTGAAAATTTCCATGTACTATCTTCTGGAGTTATACCTCCAAATCCGGTAGAGCTTTTGATGAATGACAAGATAAATAAGATGTTTGCTGAACTAAAAGAGGCTTATGATTATATTATCGTTGATACAGCTCCAGTAAGCGTTGTTACGGATACGTTATTGATTGCTAAAAATGCAGATGCATTTATTTATGTGGTTAGAGCAAATTATTTAGATAAGCGATTGCTTCATATACCAGAAATGTTCTATAATCAAAAGAAATTACCAAACATGTCTCTTGTATTAAATGCTACAGAGGTAACCAAGAAAGGCTATGGCTACGGTTATGGCTACGGTTATGGAGTTCAAGAAGAAGTAAAACCTTGGTACAAAAACATATTCAAGAAATAAATATCTTACAGAAACAGAAAAGCCCTTTTTAAAGGGCTTTTTTTATTATCGTTTAAAAAAGTTATTACCTTTTATTGCTTCTTTCAATGCGGTTGTATCTGAGAATAATAATTTTTTGTCAAAACTTCTCAAGTGATTTTCGTGATGCAGGTCAGAACCCGTAAAATCAATCATTCCTTTTTCTAGAAGCTTTTGCGCAACTTTGGCAACGCCTGAACCATAATATCCTACGGTCGACAGAAGGTTTAACTGAAACAAACAACCTGCCTTTTTTAATTTTTTATATTCGTCAAAATTATTGTGATAAAAAATATACCGTTCTGGATGCGCCAATACAGGCTGATATCCCGCCACACGTATGTTGAAGATGATATCATACAATTGCATGGGTGGATTGATATAAGACATTTCCACAAGAATATAATTGTCTTTTAGCGTAAGCAATTTCTCGGATTCGATTAGCTTTGAGAAAGAATCATCCATCATATATTCTGCGGCAGCGCTAAATGGCGGATTTGTGTTTTCTTGTGCAAGCTTTTCAGTTGTTGAAGCAAGAACCGTTTCAATTCCAGACCTTGAATTGTCCCAGATGTTTTTGATGACATGAGGAGTCGTGATGAACTGCTCAAAACCTATTTTATGTAAAGATTGGACCAGAAAAAGTGTGGTTTCAAAGTTTTTAGAGCCATCATCAATTCCTGGCAACAGGTGAGAATGGATATCAGCATAGCTCTCAATAAGGTCTTTAAGAATCGGCTTGTTTTTAGTAAAGAAGAACAAAGTTGTATGGATTTAAGATTCAGTTGCAAATTTATGGCATAAATTTAATAATCCTTATTTTTTATAACAGAATATATGAAACGGTGCAGTCTTTAGAGGTATGTTGACAAGACGTAATCGCTTAAATTAAATTTCTTATTGCATTATAATTGTTATATTTGGCAGGCCACATTACAATCGCAACATTTTAAGTTTCTACCATAAAAATGAGCAATGAAATAATACTGAAAGCTGAAGGAATCTCAAAACAATACCGCTTAGGTAAAGTAGGAACAGGAACACTCAGCCATGATCTTAACCGCTGGTGGGCAAACATCCGCGGCAAAGAAGATCCTTACCTTAAAGTAGGCGATGTCAATGATCGTTCCTCAAAAGCCACATCAGATTATGTCTGGGCTTTACATGATATTAATTTTGAAGTCCATAAAGGCGAAGTTTTAGGCATAATTGGTAAAAATGGAGCTGGCAAATCAACACTGCTCAAAATACTTTCAAGAGTTACGGCACCGACAACCGGAGTCATAAAAACAAAAGGGCGCATTGCTTCTCTGTTGGAAGTAGGAACGGGTTTTCATAGCGAAATGACCGGGCGGGAAAATATTTACCTGAACGGAGCCATTCTCGGAATGACCAAAAAAGAAATCAAATCTAAAATTGATGAAATCATTGAGTTCAGCGGCTGCCAGCGTTATATTGATACGCCTGTAAAAAGATACAGTTCTGGAATGACGGTTCGTTTAGCATTTGCCGTCGCTGCCTTTTTAGAACCTGAAATTTTAGTTGTCGATGAAGTACTAGCTGTTGGTGATGCCGAATTTCAGAAAAAAGCTATTGGAAAGATGCAAGACATTTCAAAAGGAGAAGGAAGAACGGTTTTGTTCGTGAGCCATAATATGGCAGCGGTCAAGGGTTTGTGTACTAGAGGAATTCTGCTAGAAAAAGGACAAGTTAGTTTTGAAGGTGCGGTGGAAGACTGTATTGACCGATATTTAAAAAATGCCGAACAGCAGCCGTATAGAGATTGGAGTATTGGAGAAGCTCCGTGTTCCGATTTTATCAAGCTGAAGGAAGTTAAAGTTTTAGATTCTACGGACAAAGTAGCGCTAAACCATCTGATGTCGCAGGATATAAAAGTAGAATTCACCTATGAAATTTTAAAAGAAGAGCAGCGGTTTACGCATGGTTTTAATTTGTTCAACAATCAAGGACTGCATATTTTGAGTTCACATGACAAAGACTCTTCAACTTTAGAAGAACCTCTTTCTTTAGGAGTGCACAAAAAGACCATCACCATTCCTAAATTTCTTTTAGCCGAAGGGAGCTACACCTGCAGTTTTGCCATCATGCGCTACAAGCCCTTTTTTGTAGAATTTCATGAAATGGATATTGTAGGCTTCAACGTGATAGAAATTAAAAATGATACATCCGCACGGGGTGATTATTCAGGAAAAATACCTGGAGTAGTAAGGCCATTATTAAACTGGGAATAAAAGCATAATGAAAAACTGGACAGGAGAAAGGCTGGAAACTTTCGTATATAACAGGATAGCAATCGAACATCTGCACAGGTATTCTATTGCAACAGAATATTGCAGTGATAAGATAGTCCTCGATATAGCTTGTGGCGAAGGTTATGGTAGCCATTTGATGAGCGAAAAAGCTTCTTTTGTTTATGGAGTTGATATTGACAACGAATGCATTTCACAGGCAAAGCTGAAATACAAAAAACAAAACATTGAGTTTTTAGTCGGCAGTACGAGCAAAATACCTTTAGAAGACAATTCTGTTGATATTGTCGTAAGTTATGAAACGATCGAACATCATGATGAACATGATGAAATGATGGCGGAAATAAAAAGAGTTTTAAAACCAAACGGCCTATTGATTATTTCTACTCCAGATAAATTGTATTATTCTGACATGAGGAAACTGGAAAACGAATTCCATGTGAAAGAATTGTACAAAGAGGAATTTTCAGACTTAGCATCTCGATATTTCAGCCAAACACAATTGCTCTCGCAAATTTATAATAATGGCAATTCCATGGTATTGGACGAGCAGTATCTGAAGGAATTGAAATTCTTTTCAGGAGATTATGCTGCAATTAGAGAAAAAAAATGGAATGCACTCTTTTTAATAATCATAGCTTCTGACGGCGATTTTAAAAGGCAAAATATTTCAGTTTTTGACGGAGGAAGCATCAGCAAGAAAGAATTGGTGAATGAAATCCAAAATAGCGCTACCTATAAAGCAGGACATTTTATATTAAGTCCGTTTAAGTTTTTGAAAAGAAAATTAAAATAAAAGAAGTAGGATATGTCGGAATCTGCGTCCATGGATAATAAAATATATGTCATAATTGTGACCTATAATGCCATGCGTTGGATTGAAAAATGTGTAAATTCTGTTCTAAATTCCTCTTACAAAGCTACGTTAGTAATTGTCGATAATAATTCGTCAGATGCTACTGTAGAAACCATTAAAAACAAATATCCGCAAGCCATTCTCGTAGAAAATAAAGAAAATTTAGGCTTTGGGAAAGCAAACAATATCGGACTAAAAATAGCTTTGGAAAAAGGAGGAAACTATTTTTTACTCCTAAACCAAGATGCTTATCTGAAAGAAGACACGTTACAGAAATTGATGCTTCAAATGGAAGCCCATAAAGGCTATGGAATCTTGAGCCCGATTCATTTAGACGGACAAGGAAATCAGATTGATTTGTATTTCCAAACCTATATCAATCCAAGCAATTGCAAAAATCTGTATTCTGATGTTTATCTGAATAAAATGCTGAAGCCGGTCTATGATGTTAGGTTCGTCAATGCCGCAATTTGGCTGCTTTCCAAAAAAACGTTGCAAGAAGTAGGAGGTTTCAATCCCTATTTTTTTCATTATGCAGAAGACAACGATTACGTTAACAGATGCAAGTTTAAAAGCTTAAAAGTAGGCGTTGTACCCGATGCTTTCGCCTATCACGACAGAGAACAGCAAGTCAGAAATTCTACTCCTAGAAATTTGGCAAATCTTCAGGATTTGAAGCTTATGAATCCTAATAGTAATTTATCTGCAAACAAAATGATACGGCTGACCTTCAAGAAAACAATTAAGGCACTGGTCAATTGGAATAAATCCGATTTTTTAGATTCGATACGATATCTGAAAAAACTCTATAGCACAAAAAAACAGGTTGCAAAAATTAAGAATGAAATAAAAAATAATCCTTATCCTTTTCTTAACTAATTCTCTCTAATAGTAAATAACTTCACCAAATGAATCAAGATTTAACCAAAATCTTAGCTGTATTAGTTAATTACGGAAGCGAGCAACTTCGTTTTCTGGAAAGAGTCGTGGCCGAATTAAAAAGCTTTAAAAAATATGACGTTACGATAATCGTAAATTCGAATATCGACCTGAATATCGACGGAATTGACACAGTAAATGTTTTTACATTAGACGATTATCAGTTATTGCCCTTGACTTGCCGAACGACTATTTGGGAAAACAAGGATAATTTTGACGTGTTTTTATACGGAGAAAACGACCATTTGTTTACCGAAAAGCATATCGACAACCATTTGAGCTATTCTAAAATACTGCCTAAAAACAGGATTACGGGACTGATACAATTTGAAGAAAATGAAACAGGAAAATATTATCCGGCCTATCATTTAGATTTTGAATGGGATTTTAATTCTGTTGAAATTTATAACGGAAAAAAGTTTGCCCATTTTTCAAACCTTCACCAAGCCACCTTTATCTTGACTAAGGAACAGCTCGCGAGAATAGGAAAGCAGCTTGATTTTAAAGAATTGATAATAGAAAATACTTTGTATTCTAGAATAACCAGAAAAATTAAAAAGACGCTAGGATTAAAAGTCGAAAGAACTAACAAATACAGCAGTAAATGTAAAGTCAATACCGATGTTTTCCAATTTGGAGGCATGAAAAAAATGATTTGCATCTCTGATTTTGAAGACAACCTGATCCACCATCTGCCTAACATTTATATCGACGGACTGCACGGAAGAAGCAAGCTCCGTTCTGATGAAAAAAGAATGACAGAATCTCTGGCAAAATTATTAGGAACCCAATAATATCCGCTGTTTACAGCGCTACTGTTCATGCTTGCAATCGTTATTCCATATTATAAAATTTGCTTCTTTCAAGCAACCTTAGAATCTTTGGCCCAACAAAGCAATAAAGATTTTAAGGTGTATATTGGCGATGATGCAAGTAAAGAAGACCCAAGCGTTTTGCTGGAAAAATATAAAGGCAAAATTGACTTTTCCTATCAAAGATTTGATGCTAATTTGGGAAGGCAATCCTTAGTCAAGCAATGGGAAAGGTGTGTCGCGTTAGCAGAAAATGAAGAATGGATAATGATTTTGGGCGATGATGACGTGCTGGGTGAAAATGCCGTTGAAGAATTTTATAATCATTTCCAAGAAATCCAAGACGAAAAAATTGCCGTTATCAGATATGCGACCTATAAAATAAATGAAGAAGGAAGCCTCATTTCTGCTGTTTACCAGCATCCAAGAATCGAGAATTCAATTGATTCGTTCTTTAGAAAGACTAGAAGCTCGTTAAGCGAATATATTTTTAGAAAGGAAAAAATACAAAAAATAAGATTCAAAGATTTTCCATTAGCATGGTTTTCAGATGTATTGGCCGTAATGGAATTTTCGGATTTTAAAAACCTATTTACGCTAAACAACGCAGCGGTCTATGTGAGAATATCTTCCGAAAGCATTTCAGGTAGTTCTTCTTTCAACGCCCAAAAACTAGAAGCAAGTTTCAGATTTTACATCTATTTGTTAGACAAACATTCGCACTATTTTAATCCTGCCCAAATTAATTACCTTATAGAAAAGACACACAATTGCTATTTAACCAATAAAAAGGTAATTTCGTTTCTGTTGAGGATAACAAAATTGCATCTAAAAAAAGGATGGATACGAAGCTATTTCAGTTTCATTACGACAATTGTAAAAAGAGTCTTGAGGCAATCCAAATAATAAACGACAGGTATGCGAATAGGATTTAATCCACATAAAGATAAAAAGCAGGAGGCCTCAGAGTACTTCCATCAGGTCGTGATTCCTGTTTATATTCCCAACCAAGACGATTATTTCAAGGACAGTTTTACAATATTAAAATACTGTATGGAGTCGCTGTTGCTGACCAGCCATAAAAAGACGTATTTCACGATTGTCAATAATGGAAGCTGTCAAGAGATTGTCGATTATTTGAACAACTTGTTTGAAGAGCATAAAATTCACGAGGTCATCCACTGCCCAAGTATCGGAAAACTAAATGCCGTATTGAAAGGCTTATCAGGGAATAATTTCCAACTGGTTACCATCGCAGATTCCGATGTGCTGTTTTTGAATCACTGGCAAAAGGAAACCTATGCTGTCTTTAATGCGTTTCCAAAAGCCGGAGCCGTTTGTCCGACACCATCGGCCAAATCTTTCAAGACCTATACCACCAATATATGGTGTGAATTGTTCTTTTCTAAAAAATTATACTTTACGGATGTAAAAAATCCCAAAGCACTAGAAGAATTTGCTAACAGCATCGGCTATCCAGGATTCTATAATAAGTACCAATTAGATAAATACCTGACTGTTTCCGGCAAAGATTTTAAGGCTGTTGTCGGAGCGGGACATTTTATTACGACCTATAGAGGAGCGATATTTGAAAAGCTAGAGAAAAGGTATTCAGGCTATAAGCTCGGAGGCGATAGCGAAAAAGAACTGTTGGATCTTCCGGTTGTTAAAAAAGGACTATGGAGGTTATCTACGCTGGATAATTTTGCCTATCACATGGGCAACAGTAAAGAAGACTGGATGCAGCAGAAATTAGACGAAATAGAGCCTAATGAGTATGTAGCAGAAAGCAAATTGAATTTAAATACGATTCCTTCAACCCAGTTGGGATATTGGATAAAAAATAAGTTATTTGCCAAGTTCTTTTTGAGAAAAAAAATACTGACCCAATGCTTAAGATATAAAGGGCTTTCCAAAGAAGCTGCAGAACATTATTTATGATAACCATTTTCTATCCTTATCGAAACCGTGAAATAAAGCGCATCCAGCGTTCTGTCGATTCGTTGGCGCAGCAATCGAAGCAGAATTTCAAGGTAGTATTCATAGACTATGGTTCTGAGGAAAAATCGGCGGAAGCAGCGGAAACCTTGCTCAAGAAATATGATTTTGTGTCTTATGTCTACCTTCCTGTAAAAGACCAGCCTTGGAACAAATGCAAAGCCTTGAATTATGCCGTAAAAAAGATGGATTCCGACTATTGTTTTGTAGCGGATATTGACATGATTTTCCACTCGCAATTCACGGCTGTTTTAGAACAGCATCTCGACCCGAATAAAGCTACTTATTTTCAAGTAGGATTTCTTTCCGAACAAGAGACAAAAAAAGATAAGACCTTCGAGTCTTATGAAATTAATTTCAAGACCAACGAAGAAGCTACGGGAATGACACTTTTTCCTGTTTCCTATTTAAAAGAAATAAATGGCTTTGATGAGTTTTTTCATTTTTGGGGAGCCGAAGATACCGACATCCACAATCGCTTAAAAAATGCCGGATGTCAGGTTGAATACTATGATCAAAAGCTCTTAATATTGCACCAGTGGCATCCTAATTATAGAAAGAGAGAAACCAAGACGCTGAACAAAGAACTGCAATTGTCTGGAATTGTAGAAATCAACCACCAACATTTGTTGCATAATCTAAAGACGAATGCTACCAAAGTAAATCCTAAAGGTTGGGGAAATGTTATGGTCGACATAGAACTGAACGAATTGCAATCTTTTCCATTATCCACTCTCTATAACGAGAAGAAATTGATAGACTATTTCCTCTACCAACAGCTTTCCAATGCTAAAAACCAAATCTTGGCGATTGAGATTAAGGAAAATCCTGTTCAGGCTACGGCCAAATACAAGCTGAAGAAGCAATTGGGCAAAAAAGTACCGCAGTTCTACAGCCTTAAAGAAATCAATGACCAAATCCTGCTGCATATCGTTTCATTTTACCATACAAACCCCTATATTTATCAGGTCAAAGAAAACCCAAGCAGTATTATTTTTAAAATAAAAACCTAAAGCTAATCTTACCCGGTTTATGTCCCAAAACGGAAACATCAGGCTTTTTTGGTGGAGTGAAATCCACCTTGCCAGCAAGAAAAAAGAAAACTATGGCGATCTCGTGGGATGCTATCTTGTCGAAAAGATTTCTGGAAAAAAAGCGGTTTGGACCCATCCTAAAAAGCGTTCTTTCTTGGATACATTCAAGACTGTCTACCTGACCGCAGGAAGTATTTTGGCTCAAGTAGAAGGAAAATGCGTAGTCTGGGGAAGCGGCATCATTTCAAAAGAATATAAAATAAAAAAAGCCGTATTTTTAGCCGTCCGTGGACCGCAGACCAGAAAGCATCTGATGGCGCAAGATTATGAAGTTCCTGAAGTATATGGAGATCCGGCGCTTTTGTTGCCGCGATTTTATAATCCGAAGAAACAGGTAAAATACGATTTGGGAATCATTCCGCATTATGCCGATTATAAGCTGGTAACAGAAATGTATAAAGAACACAGCAATGTTCTTATAATCGACCTGATGACCAATGATGTGGAGAGCGTGACCGATCTGATCTTGCAATGCAGAAGGATTATTTCGTCTTCCTTGCACGGAATTATTATTTCGCAGGCCTATCATATTCCGGCTGTCTGGGTCAAGTTTTCGGAAAATGTTTTTGGAGACGGAATCAAATACCAAGATTATTTCGAGTCTGTAGGCATCGAGAATTATGCTCCAAAGTTTGTGTCGGAAAAGTTGGAAGATAGTCAAATCGAAGCTCTTTTTAATGCCGTCCAATCGACTGCCACACCAGAAAAAATTAAAGAAATACAGGATGGCCTGATGGAAACCTGTCCGTTTAAATAATAGTTATGGCTAAAGTAATTTTGATATCCCAATTCCCGCTACCGTATTCCAAGATTGGAAGCTGGACTACTTTGTACCAAAACTACCTAGAATGCAAGCACTCCATCGACTATATCATTTGCGAGCAGCCCGAAACCCGATTCCCAAACATACACTATGAAATCGTAGGGCAGACGCTGACACTCAAGCTTAAGAAAAAATACCATAAAAATAATTATATCGGCTATCTAGAAGCGCTTGAAAAGATTCTGGCAACTGGAGAAAAGCATATTATTCAGGTTGTTGATAATTTTGGAATCATCAAGCCGCTACAGGAATTTCTAACCTCCAAAGGATTGAAAAACCGATGCTACATACAGTTTTTTTATCATGGCTTCGCGCCCTTTTATGGCAATCTAGACAGCCGAAATTTCTACGAGTTTATTGATGAAATGGTACTCTTGACTTACGATAGCTATAAAGCACATAAAGAATATTATACGATATTGCCGTGCCGATTTTCGGTATTGCACAACGGAATTGATACCGACAAATTTTACAAAATAACTCCTGAGAAAAAGAAAGCGCTTAGAGAGAAACTAGGATTTACCTCCGAAAAAATCTTTATCTGGTGCTCGCAGGACCGACCTAAAAAAGGACTGGATCTGGTGCTGGATGTATGGAATCGCATACAGGAAAAGCATGACAACTGTACATTGCTTGTCATAGGAACCAATAGAAAAGAGACTATAAAAGGCGTTGTTTTTTTAGGGAAAATCCCTAATAGCGAGCTTCCTGACTATTACCAAGCTGCCGATGCCTATCTGTTTCCGACACTATGGCACGAAGGATTTGGCCTGAGCTTGATTGAAGCCCTGCATTGCGGGTGCTATTGCATTGCTTCCGCTTTGGGCGGTGTTCCAGAAGTACTACAGCATGGTAAATTAGGCAGACTGATTGAAAACCCGCATTTTATTTCAGAATGGATAGAGGCAATTGAAGAATTTCTGTCAGAAAGCAGTAGTTATCCTTCTATACCCAAAGAACTTTATTCCAAAGAAACATGGAGCCAAGGTATGGAAGAAAGAATCTTTGATGCTAAAAAAAGCCTAGAACGATGAAGACGATAGCCATTATTCCAGCGAGAGGTGGATCTAAAAGACTGCCAGGAAAAAACAGAATGCTGTTGGGCGGTATCCCGCTCGTGGCACACAGCATTTTATATGCCCAAGCGGACAGTCGTATTGATGCTGTATATGTCAGCACAGACGATACCGAGATTAAAAAAATAGCTATAGCCTATGGTGCGCAAGTAATTGATAGACCACAACATTTGGCAGGAGATTTAGAACCGACAGTAACTGCCTTAAAGCATGTACTGGAATCATTAGAATCGAAACCTGAAACGGTAGTGTTGCTGCAACCGACCAATCCGCTTCGGCCTAAAAATTTGCTGCAGAATGCTCTTGAGATTTATGAAAAAGGAAGATACGAAAGCCTTTTTACTGTAACCCAAAGCCACCAAAAACTAGGCAAAATTAAAGAGGATAAATTTATACCATTCAATTACGAACCGGGACAACGAAGCCAAGACCTAGAGCCTTTGTATTTTGAAAACGGATTATTGTATATCTGCAAATCGGAACTAATCCTTAACGATACGATTATAAGTGGAGAAGCCTATCCAATGTTAATCGACCATGCTTTTGGCAGTGTCGATATCGATACCTTAGAAGATTTTGACTATGCGGTTTACCTGCATAAAAAACATACCCTATAAAACATAGTAAAACCCCTGAACATACAATAATGAACCCATACATAGAAATTGCAGGAAGAAAAATCGGACCTGATTATCCGCCGCTGGTAATTGCAGAAATAGGCATCAATCATGAAGGTTCTCTGGACGTTGCAAAAGAAATGGTAGACGCTGCACATCGAGCGGGCGCAGAAGTGGTAAAACACCAGACGCATATCGTAGAAGATGAAATGAGCGGAGCCGCCAAAAAGGTAGTGCCGGGCAATGCCACGGTTTCTATATATGAAATCATGGAACGTTGCGCTTTGAACGAAGCAGATGAGCGGGAACTCAAAGAATACGTCGAAAGCAAAGGCATGATCTTTATCTCGACACCTTTTTCTCGTGCTGCAGCCGAACGCTTGAAACAATTTGATATTCCAGCCTATAAGATCGGTTCCGGCGAATGCAATAATTATCCGTTGCTCGAACATATTGCCAGCTTTGGAAAGCCGGTCATCTTAAGTACCGGAATGAATACCATCGAAAGCGTCAGTAAAGCAGTTGCTATTTTTGACAAACACAATATTCCCGTAGCGCTTCTGCATACGACCAACTTATATCCGACACCGATTCATTTGGTACGTTATGGTGCCATGACGCAACTGCATGACGCATTTCCGAATAAGGTTTTCGGTCTAAGCGACCATACGCTGAACAACAATGCCTGTCTGGGTGCCGTGGCCTTAGGCGCTTCCATCTTAGAAAGGCATTTTACGGATCATATGAACCGAACAGGACCCGATATCATCTGCAGTATGGATGAGACGGCTTGCCAAGAACTGATAGCAGGCAGCCATGAGATCTGGCAGATGCGAGGAGGCAGCAAAGAACCGGCAAAAGAAGAACAGGTTACTATCGACTTTGCTTTTGCTACGGTCTGCTCTATCCGACCTATAGCAGAAGGGGAGGTTTTTACAAAAGAAAATATTTGGGTAAAGCGCCCTGGAACCGGAAAGATTCTTGCCGAGCATTTCAATAATATTCTTGGAAAAAAGGCAACAAGAGCCATAGAAAATGATGAACAGCTAATTTGGAACGATATTCAGTAAGCCGTGAAAAAAATACTTTTCCTTACCGGAACCCGAGCTGATTTCGGGAAAATCAAATCCCTGATCCAAATATTGGAAAAAGACTCAGGATTTGTGCCCTATATTGCCGTGACCGGAATGCACCTGCAGGAAGAATACGGTTATACGCTTATTGAAATCGAGCGCTGTGGCTTCCAGAATATCCATACGTTCTCTAACCATACAGACGAGACGACGATGGATCTGACTCTCGCAAAAACTATCGAAGGATTGTCTGCCTACGTAAAAGTATGCCAGCCCGATCTGATTGTTGTTCATGGCGACAGAGTAGAAACCTTAGCAGGAGCTATCGTAGGTTCTCTCAATAACATTTTGGTGGCACATATCGAAGGAGGAGAAATTTCGGGAACTGTTGACGAACTGATCCGCCATAGTGTCAGCAAGCTGTGCCACGTGCATTTTGTATCTAATGAACAGGCCGCCAAAAGGCTGATTCAGATGGGAGAGATGGCTTCTTCTGTCTTTATCATCGGTTCTCCTGATGTTGATATTATGTTTTCTAAAAATCTTCCTGAGTTGGAGATCGCGAAAAGTTACTACGGAATCGGGTTTGACGATTTTGCCATCGCGATGTTCCATCCCGTAACGACCGAAGCAACACACATGATTCAGTATTCGGATAACTTTACCCAAGCTTTGCTCAACGACCATCATAACTATGTCGTTATCTATCCGAACAACGACTTGGGAAGCAAGGCTATCCTAAATTCTTATGAAAAATTGAAAGGACATCCAAGGTTCAGGATATTTCCGTCCTTGCGTTTTGAATATTTCCTTACGCTGCTCAAGAACAGCCAATTCATCATAGGAAACAGCAGCGCTGGAATTCGGGAAGCGCCGTATTATGGCATCCCGATTATCAATATAGGCACGCGTCAGCAGAATAGGGCCGTGCATTCTGATATTATAAATACAGATTACAGCATTGAAAGTATAAGCGAAGCGCTCAAAATTGTCGACAGCCATCAAGTACAGCTGCAGCAAGAAGATTTTGGTGCAGGGAATAGTGCCGAATTGTTCCTTGATTCCCTAAAAAATCAAGATATTTGGCAATTGAACCATCAGAAACAATTTAGAGATTTATAGATGATATTGGATTCGCCCAAAAACACATTTTTACGATCTGCAAAAGATAATGTCTTTTATCTTCCATCCTGATGCAGCAATTTATAAGAAAAATAGGTGTTATCCTGCTGACAACCGTGCTGTTGCTTTGTCTTTTTGACTGGGCCTACACAGAAGTATACACACGTTCAATTCCGCGAAACAAAACAAAATATGTGCTGGGCCTAAAGGACCAGAAAATCGATTATGTCTTTTTAGGATCTTCAAGAGTTGAAAACCATATAGATACTCAACTTATCAAAACATTGACCTCGAAGAAAGTCTTGAATTTAGGGATACAGGGTGCCAAATTAGATGACAATTATCTTTTGCTGCAGTTGCTTATTCATAACAATGTGAAAATAGGAAAACTTTTCCTGCAGGTCGATTATATTTTTAATACAGAATCTATATCGACTATCGTAAGTTCGGAATCGCTTCCCTATATCCGAAAAAACGAAATAATCCGCAATCACCTCGAAAAAAGCAACCCCGATTACTTGGCTTACTATTACCTTCCGTTTTATCGTTATCAGGTGAATGATTATAAGATAGGCTTCCGCGAATTCTTTTCTTCGGTGATAGGCAAAAAAAGCAAGACTGATTTTACAGACGGTTTTGTCCCAAAGCAGGTCAAGTTCATAAAAAACAACAATTTCAAGCTGCCCGATAGCATTATTGCCCAAAACAAGGTTTTTAATCAGATCGATCAGCTTTGCAAAGATAAAAACATCGAAGTTGTTTATTTTTGTGCTCCGTTTTGTTCTACTGTGCGGCAATCGGATTATATTGATAAGCTCAAGCGCAAGATCCCCAGCCTGAAAGATTATTCTAAAACGCTCGATGATACGCTTTTTTATAATTGCGGACACCTCAATGAGGAGGGCGCCAAAGTTTTCACAAGAATGCTAGTCAAAGATTGTATGCAACATGAAAAATAAGATTTTTATATTGTTACCCGACGGGATAGGATTGCGCAATTTTGCCTATTCTCATTTTTATGAATTAGGATTGGAAGAGGGTTTTGAGCCTGTCTTTTGGAACAATACGCCTTTTGACTTGACTGCCGAAGGCTATCAGGAAGTAAAAATACGACATGCGAAAACACATCCGTTGACCGACATCTATAAAAATGCGCGGAAGCATATCGAGCTGAGCTTGAATATCCAAAAAAGCAATGACAAGGTATATGACGATTATCGTTTTCCTTTTTCGTATAAGAATATAAAAAGCGCCATCAAGAGCAGTGCGACACGTCTACTGATAGCAACACATACTTCAAAAAGCGGACTGGAAAGGGTACGCGAAAAAATAAAAAAACTGGAACGGACCACTCCGTTTTACCAGCATTCGCTTGAAACGCTGCAAAAAGAAAAGCCAGCTATGGTGTTTTGCACCAACCAGCGTCCGGTATTGGCCATTGCTCCACTTTTGGCCGCAAAGGAATTAGGTATCCCAACGGCTTCCTTTATCTTTTCTTGGGATAATCTTCCGAAGGCCACGATGGTGGTAGAAACGGATTATTATTTTGTCTGGAGCGAGCACATGAAAAAAGAACTTTTGTATTATTATGACTATATCCGACCAGAGCAGGTTTTTGTGACAGGGACTCCTCAGTTTGAACTTCATGCTGACCGAAATGGCTTGCAGTCAAGAGAAGCGTTTTTTGAGACCAACGGATTGGACATTGCCAAAAAATACATCTGCTATTCGGGAGATGACATTACGACGTCGCCAGACGATCAACAATACTTGTCGGATACAGCCAAAGCCGTTCGGCAATTGAATGCTGAAGGATATAATCTAGGCATTATTTTCAGACGCTGTCCGGTAGATTTTTCAGCTCGTTATGATGCTGTTTTAGAAGAAAACAAAGACCTTATCACCAGTTTATCGCCGCTTTGGAAAAAAATAGGCGAAGGCTGGAATACCATATTGCCAACAAAAGAAGATATCTTGTTGCAGCAGCATACGATCTTCCATACAGAAATGGTAGTGAACTTGGGTTCCTCTATGGTTTTTGATTATGCGTGCTATGACAAGCCGTGCAGTTTTGTCAATTATGATACAGCCCGTACGGCGAATACGAACTCTTCGGTCAAGAAAATTTATAATTATGTACATTTTCGTTCCATGCCAGCTCCTGAAGCCGTAGTCTGGCTACATTCGCCTGAAGCAATCGCGGACCAAATCCGAACAACATTGCAAAACCCAAAATCTAACATTTCTCATGCGAAAGAATGGTTTGAGGTCATCAACCAGCAGCCGTTCCAAGATGCGTCCGTAAGAATCTGGAATGCCATTCGCAACATAATCCACTAATCTATGTTTTTTAACTCCTTATCCTTTGCGATATTTCTCCCTATAGTTTTCTTTCTGTACTGGTTTGTCTTTAACTCGTCGAAGAAGGCACAAAATACACTGCTGATTATTGCCAGCTATTATTTCTATTCTTGCTGGGACTGGAGGTTCTTGTTCTTGCTGGTCTTTTCGACCGGGCTAGATTATTTCACGGCATTGAAAATAGAAAACAGTCGCTCTAAAGCGGAAAGGAAGACTTGGTTCTGGATCAGCGTAGGTGTCAACCTAGGGTTTCTGGGCGTCTTTAAATATTATGACTTTTTTGCGGTATCATTTTCCAGACTGATTGAGGGTTTTGGCATGCAGGCAAATCCGTTTCTGCTTAACCTGGTCTTGCCAGTAGGTATTTCGTTTTATACTTTCCACGGACTTTCTTATATCATCGATATTTATAAGGAACGAATCAAGGCAGAGCGTAATTTTATTGATTATGCACTTTTCGTAAGTTATTTTCCGCTATTGGTCGCAGGTCCTATTGAGCGGGCCACGCATTTGCTGCCACAGGTCAAAGTCAAACGCAATTTTGACTATCAGCAGGCCAAAGAAGGAATCCACCAGATCTTGTGGGGATTGGTCAAAAAAATAGTGATTGCCGACAGCTGTGCGCAATATGCCAATGCTGTTTTTGACAATTATGAGAGCATGAACAGCCTGTCTTTGGTTTTAGGGGCGGTTTATTTTGCGTTCCAGATTTATGGCGATTTCTCGGGCTATTCGGATATTGCTTTGGGCACGTCTAAGCTATTCGGTATCAACCTGCTTAAGAATTTCGATTATCCTTATTTTTCGAGGGATATTGCCGAATTTTGGCGCCGCTGGCATATTTCGCTTTCGTCATGGTTCCGCGATTATCTTTATATTCCGCTAGGAGGAAGCCAAGGAGGCATGTGGATGAAGATTCGAAATACGTTTATCATTTTTCTAGTCAGCGGCTTCTGGCATGGTGCCAACTGGACTTTTTTGGCTTGGGGATTCTTAAATGCATTGTATTTCCTGCCACTGCTCTTGAGCAATAAGAACAGAACGCATACCGGAAATATTGAGCGTGTAGGCTTTATCCAAGGCATGAAACTGATTCCACAAATCGGGCTGACTTTTGCGCTGACCTGTTTAGCTTGGATCTTTTTCAGAGCCCGAACAATCACAGATGCTTTCGGCTATATCAAGAGAATGTTTTCTAACTTGCAATTCAAGCCGCAATATTTCAATATCGAGCGGTATAACTTTGAGCTGGTCTTGATGCTAGTCTTGTTTGTAGGTTTTGAATGGTTTAACCGTTATAAGATCGAGCCGATTTCAGGAAAATACAGCTATCCTAAAATCTGTTTGGCCATCATGGTACTGCTGCTGTTTGGCGTCTATTCGGAATATAAAAGCTTTATTTATTTCCAGTTTTAGATGAAACAGTTCCTGCTTTATATCGTACAGATTCTTGTCGGCTCTTTCCTGCTCTCTTATGCGGTACAGCTGGCGGCTGATTCTGGATTAAAGAAAATGAAGAACACACTGTTTTCAGAATGGAATGCTATCTTAAAAGGCACCATTAATGCAGACATGGTAATCTTAGGGTCTTCGAGAGGCGTGGTTTCTTATGATCCAGACTTGCTTTCTGCGGCTTCAAATAACAAAGTGCATAACCTTTCTTTTAACGCAGGTTCTTATAATCTGCAAGAATTGAAATATAACCTGTATGCAGAACACAATAAAAAACCTAAAATAATCTTGCAAAATGTCGACTTGGCTCATTTTACTCCTTCTGCTCAGCTTCCAGAAGAACATCAATTCTTGCCCTATCTAGACGATCAAGGCCTTAAAAAAGGATTAGGTTTATTTGATAGCCGTTATTTGTGGGTAGATCGCATTCCGTTGCTGAAATACAATACCCAAAAAAGGTTTCTTGGGATTGGTTTAGGGTCTTTTTTGGGAAAGAAGTTTAAAAACAAGGATGCTGTAACTGACGGGTTTTCTCCAAAATCCATTGCCTTTAAAAGGGACGTCCATAATCTCAAAAGACTTTCGGATCCTGCTTTTAAAAGGTCTTATGAAAAAGACTTGGCACAGATGAAATCGTTCGTGAAGGCAAGGATTAAAGATTCTATTGCAGTTATATTGGTTTGGGCACCAGAATATAAAGAGAGACTAGCAGTTGGCAGACGTCTGACACAGCCATTAAAACAGGCGCTGGCTGATTTTGCTAAAGAACAAAAGGGAGTTTGCTTTTTGGATATGTCTGAGGATTCCCTATCGCAGTCTTCGGATTATTTTTATGACACCTTTCACCTGAATACCAAAGGGGCTCATTTGTTTTCCGCTACATTAGCGCAGAAGATTAAGGATTTGGAACGTAATGCATATTAATTTGAGACCCAGGCTTTTCTATTCATGAAAAAATTTGTCTATTATCTTTTAGGTTTGTTGCTCGCCATTTTGCTGGCCGCTTACTTGCTGGATTATACTTTTACTGCATTTTATGCCAACAGCAAGCCTCGAAATAAGATTGCCTTGGCGTATACTGGTACTGCACAGGAATATGATGTAATTTTCTTGGGTTCGTCGAGAGCGAATAATCATTTTGTACCGCAATTGTTTATCGACAGAGGACTTACGGCTTATAATTTCGGAATGAGCGGCTCGCGGCTGGAAGAAAGTGCGTTGCTGTTGCAGCTGCTCTTGGCAAAAGGCGCAAAAATAAAGAGCCTTATCGTTGAGGTAGACCTCAATATTAATTCCAACGGTTATTCTGAAGGAACACGGGCTAATTTTTATCCTTATCTGAACCAATCAGACTTGATCAGTAGCTATTATAAAAATATAGCTGATTTTGACAAATTGTACTACCTGCCTTTTTACCGCTATCTGAAATATGACGCAAAAATAGGGATGCGGGAATTATTTTTTACGGTTGCCGAACGGCCTTCTAAAAATTTACAGCATTATGGATTTTATCCTTTAAAAAATACAGGAAACAACATGAAGTATGACCTTTCGAAGCATTATCCAAAAAAGAATCGAGCCTATGAGACAATCAAAAAAATATGCAGCGAAAACCATATCCGATTGATTGCCGTAACGACGCCTATGTGCGAGAACGTAAAAAATATCGCTTATTTTGAAGAAGTAGTGCAATTGTATCCAGAAGTTCATAATTTTGAGGATGTCGTGACGGACGAAGATTGTTTTTCTTCTTGCGGACACATGAACGAAAAAGGAGCTACGGTATTTACCCAATTTCTACTAGATAAATTTTTTAAATGATGCACATCGCCTTTCTTACTCCCGAATATCCACATGAAAAAGTCTTGCATGCTGCCGGAATCGGAACTAGCATCAAGAACCTGGCTACGGCATTGGTACAGGAAGGAGTTGCTGTCTCGGTTTTTGTCTATTCTCAAAAAACAGATACTGTTTTTGTAGAGGATGGCATAAAAATACATTTGATACGGCACAAGAAGTATCGCTATTTTGGGTGGTTTTTCTATCGTAAATACCTACAGGATTATCTGAACCGATTTGTTTCTCTTGATAAAATTGACCTTGTCGAAGCTCCCGATTGGACAGGTATTGTTGCTTTTATGAACTTGAAGGTACCTCTGGTTATTCGTTTTCATGGAAGCGATACCTATTTCTGCCACTTAGAAAACAGGAAACAGAAACTAAAAAATTTATGGTTTGAAAAGCTTGGAATGGCCAAAGCGAAAGCGTTTATTGCTCCTACACAATTTGCAGGGGCGCTTACGCAACAGCTCTTCGGAATCAAGGACAAAGCGATACGAGTTCTGCATTACGGAATCTTGCTTTCTGATTTTGCCAACGAAACTCCCGAAGATTTTGAACCGGGACTGGTGGTATACGTAGGGACACTTATCCGTAAAAAGGGCGTGCTGGAGCTTCCTGCTATTTTAGAGAAAGCAGCCGAAACCTATCCAAACATAAAGCTGGTCTTGATTGGTGCTGATTCTTTTGACATCCAGACAGGATCACCTTCTACATGGCAACTGTTATATTCCATGTTGGACGAATCGCTAAAAAACAAAGTCAGCTATCTAGGCAAGGTACCTTATGCTCAAGTAAAGGGCTACATGCAAAAAGCCAATGTATGCGTCTTTCCGACTTTTGCAGAAACACAAGGCATGGTTACCATTGAATCTATGGCCATGCAGAAAGCGGTTGTCAATAGCAATATTGGCTGGGCACAGGAGCTTATCATAGACGGTGAAAGCGGATTTCTCGTGCATCCGAAGGATCATGTTCTGTATGCTTCCAAAATCACGGCACTGCTGGCAGATAAAGAGCTTGCGCTACAAATAGGTCGTAATGCCCGAGTGCGTACCGAGCAGGTTTTCGACATACGAAAAACAGTCTTGCAGCATATTGAATTTTATCAGCAGCAGCTATGATCATCCTCTATCATAAAAATAATAAGGTGACAGAGGCTTGGAATGATTCGGATTCTAAGGCGGTGCTTATAGAGGCAGTTTCTATTGCTAAAGCGCTTTTTGAGATTGCATCTACGTTTCCTGATTCTTTGGTGCTTTGGTGTCACGAGTCGCAAAGAGAGCATCTCAATAAGAAACATCTTTCGGAAGTATTTCATCATAAAAAAATAATGGCTTCGTACGCTCCGTCGTCTGGAAAGTATCTTCCAGAAAGTATTGGATATGCGGACGAAAGTCTTTTTGCTAACTCAAACTTTAATTCGACCTTTGCCAGCTGGCGGATGAGTTCTATGGTTGGAGGGCTGCATAGCAGCGTACTGCTGTGTCTTGAAAAACACATAGTGCCTGATCGGGATTTTGATTATTTCTTGCATTCTCTTGCAAAACTTGCTATGCCTCTAGGGCTATTGTGCTATTCTGAACCTCGGCTGCTCGCGAATGGGAGTGCTGCTTTTGAAATAGCACCGACAGGCAAGGCGACTCTGTTTCGATTTGTAAGGCAGCATTACCGGCTGAGGTGGATCTTTTTGTTGCGGCTTAATTTTGTAGTGCATGAAAAGAAACTGCCGCTGTTTTCTTTTTTTAAGAGCTTTTTTTATCAAAAAAGAAGGCTGCCGAGCACTATTTTTGATCAGATTCCCGTGCAATCTTCCAAAGAAATCATGAAATCAACGACTTTTGATGTAGTGATTCCTACCATCGGGAGGGAAAAATACTTGTATGATTTTTTGCGGGACTTATCGGAGCAAACGCTGCTGCCGCAACGAGTCATTATCGTAGAACAGAACCCTGAAGCGGAGAGCCAAAGCGGACTGGCGTATCTGCAGTCTGAGTCTTGGCCTTTTTTGGTTTTGCATACATTTACGCACCAAGCGGGGGCGTGCAATGCAAGGAATTTAGCTTTGGCCCAAGTAGAAAGCGAATGGGTCTTTCTGGCCGATGATGATATTCGCATCAGTAATGATTTCTTAGAGCAAGCGGCTGTCGAGATACGGCAGTATGGGAATAGCGCGTATACATTGCAATGTTTGCAGGCGGGCGAAAAGGCCGTTTTTGACAAGGTATTTCAATGGAAGACTTTTGGTTCGGGATGCAGCATCGTCAAGAGGAGTGCCTTAGAAGGTCTTCAATTTGACATGCGTTTTGAATTTGGTTTTGGCGAGGATGCTGATTTTGGAATGCAGCTACGAAAAAGAGGACATGATATCTTGTATCTCCCGCACCCGCAAATAATGCACCTCAAGGCACCGATAGGTGGCTTTAGAACAAAACCGAAATTAGCTTGGAAGGATGATAAGCTATTGCCTAAACCATCGCCCACGGTCATGCTCTACAAGCTGCTGCATGAAACGCCATGGCAATTAGACGGTTATAAGACAGTTTCTTTTTTTAAGTTCTATAAGCACCAGCCCATACGCAATCCTTTTGCCTATTTTAAAAACTTCAAAGCCCGATGGGCAGCCAGTTTGCACTGGGCCAATAAGCTGCGCGACAAAAAATAGCTTCGACGGAGTGCATTGTTGGCGCAAACCTAACATTCCATGCCAGTAGCTATTCTTTTAATTTTTTATATTTGAGGCTCAATTTAATAACCGTATCTATTTTCCTCCATGCATAGAACAACCAAACGAACTGCATTAGTAGTACTCTTATTTGCATTTTCTGTTTCCTATTCCCAAGACAAGATTATCGATTCGATAAAGACTCTAGTAAACAATCCCAAGCTTCACGATACGACTAAACTAAGGGCAGTATCGGATGCCATGGATTACTATAGTGAACACGATAAGAATTATTATGTCTTGAATGCTATGCTGGGAAAGATTGCGGTAAAGAATTATAAAAAAAGCAATCCTCCCGAACTGAAGAAAAAATACACCATGTGGCTCTCCGGCTACTATTCTACTGTAGGAACAGAGTACTCTTTTACAAAAGAACGCGAAAAAGGATTAGCGTATCACGACAAGAGCATTGCCCTTCTTAAATCGGTAAAAGCCTATGATGAGATGTACAGCGAAATGATCGTAAAAGCATCACTTTATGTGCGGATGAACCAAGACGATAAGGCAATACCGCTGATATTTTCGGCAATCAAATATTTTGAAAAAGATAAAGAATATTATGTAGATGATATGGCCTATGCGTATTCTGCTTTGGGACAGATTTATATCGGCCAGAAGCAGCATCAAAAAGCGATAGCCTATAATGAAAAAGCCATTCTGTATTATGAAGATTCGTATGCACAAGAGCCAAATGACCACACCAGCTATCTTAAATGCTTGGCTTATGGTAATATAGCCTATTCCTATTCATCGCTCCATCAGTTCGAAGAAGCAATAGACTATTGCAATAAGGCATTGCAAATATCCAGAAAAATAAAAAACCATACTATTACGGGCCTTCTTTTATCTCGATTGGGAAATGCCAAAATGCATCTCAATAAGCTTGACGAAGCAGAAAAAATATTTAACGAGATTTTGTCTATAAAAGAGCTGGCAGAGGCAACAAACGATGCCGCTTTAGCCAGTGCTCATTTCGGACTTGCTAGTTTATATATCAAAAAAGGAAATCTGACCCAAGCGGGTCTTGCTGCAGAGAAAGGTTTTGCGCTAAGCAAGAAAACAGGAAGCAAAGACCTTCAAGAGCAAGGTGCCCATCTTATTTATGATATCAGCAAAGCGACTAAAAATTTTGAAAGAGCGCTTGAAATGTACCAATTTCATGAGAAGATAGTCGATTCCAGTCAGATTCAAGCCTCTAAAAATGAGCTGGAACAACAGCTTCTTAAATACGATTTCGAGAAAAAAGAACTGAACTACAAGTTGGCTTCGCAAAAGAAAACCGCAGCCAAAAACAATTGGCTCATCGGGCTTTCCGGAGCACTTCTGGCATTGCTATTAGGAGGTTATTTTTATTACAGAAATACCAAACAAAAGCAGGCGATTGCCGGATTGGAGAAAAACCAGATCAAGCAAAAGCTGCTCATCACGCAGATGAATCCGCACTTTATTTTTAATTCGATTAGTAACATCCAAGCATTGATCCGTGATAAAAAAGACGAAGATGCTATAAACTACCTG
Organism: Flavobacterium sp. N2550; assembly: GCF_025947265.1. Classification (NCBI taxonomy): domain Bacteria; kingdom Pseudomonadati; phylum Bacteroidota; class Flavobacteriia; order Flavobacteriales; family Flavobacteriaceae; genus Flavobacterium; species Flavobacterium sp. N2550. The sequence goes on from NZ_CP110007.1 coordinate 1,686,400, forward strand.
AATAAATTTTCAGTATTGACCAGACAGATTCTGGAGAATTCAAACGAAAATTATATTTCGTTAGCCGAAGAAGTGGGAATGATGGAAAATTATTTGCTCATCCAGCAGCTCTTATACAGCAACAAGTTTGGCTTTACGATTGCAATCGAAGAAGGAATCGATACCGAATCGCTGTTTTTACCGCCAATGCTGACACAGCCGTTTATTGAAAATGCCATAAAACATGGCTTGGCAGACAAAGACCAAAATGGTACCATTGCCATCCGTTTTTACCTAATAGATGCCAAACTGTTTTTTGAAATCTTGGATAACGGGAAAGGATTTGACAGCTCAAAAACAATAAGCAATCACAAATCGCTAGCCATGACCATTACCAAAGAAAGATTGATTAATTACACCAAAAACCAAAATTTTGTCGTGCAGACCGATACTATAAAAGACCAAGACGAGAAGGTTGTAGGGGCCAAGGTTGTTTTTGAAATACCTTACATTTACGAGGAGTAAGATTATCCGCAAAACAAAAGCCCGACATGAAAGTGTCGGGTTTTTTTATAGAAGTTTTTTGATTTTTATTATAGCTAGTGCTTAGGGACATCCGTCATTTTGGCTACTACAAATGGAATTATGGCAACATGGGTGCGATGGCTTCTGCTGAACTTTGTCCTATAACTTTTAAACAACAAAAAATGCAAAAGACAATTTTTATTACAGGAGCATCATCAGGATTAGGCAAAGGAGTGGCCAAATTATTTCAAAGCAAAGGCTGGAACGTTATTGCTACCATGCGAAATCCTGACAAGGAAACAGAACTGAATTTGCTAGAGAATGTTACGCTCTTGCCCTTGGATGTTACGAATGTAGCCAACATCCAAGAAACCGTTAAGATAGCGACGCAACAACATGCTATTGATGTAGTGTTTAACAATGCGGGCTATGGGCTTATCGGAGCACTGGAAGCTTTGTCTGATGAGCAGCTGGTACGTCAGATTGATACGAATTTGTTAGGAGTTATCCGAGTGACTCAGGTTTTTGTTCCGTATTTCAGAGAAAAAAAGGAAGGCTTGTTTATTACTACGACTTCTATCGGCGGATTGCTGACATTTCCTTTGGATTCTATCTATCATGCGACAAAATGGGCACTAGAAGGTTGGAGCGAAGGCATGTCATATGAGCTAGGACTTCATAACATCGGAATCAAAACAATTGCTCCTGGAGGCATCAAGACTAATTTTGCAGGAAATGCCTTGGATGTGGCCCGACACCCTGCATATGAGGCGGGTCTGGAGAAACTGTTCGGATTGATGAATCCGTCTAATTTTGAACCCGTAGAATGGATTGCTGATGTAGTGTATGAAGCGGCTACCGACGGCAAGAACCAGCTGCGTTATGTTGCCGGAGAATTTGCCAACGAATTGTATGCAAGAAGGCTAGAAATCGGTGCCGAATTAGCGGTGAAAGAAATGAACGCGATGGTATTCGGGGATTTAGTAAATTAGCTATATGAAAAAAGAGCCTAACAGTCCGGTAAAAATAAATTCAATTTCGGAGCTGCACCAAATGCTCGGATTGCCGAAACCACTGCATCCGCTGGTCAGCCTGGTTGATAATACCAAGATGGTATTGGACAGGTCGTATCTTAAAAGTTCTTTTTTGTTTAACTTCTATAAGATTTCCTATAAGAAAACGCTGAAAGGAGTTATCGGCTACGGACAAGGATATTATGATTTTGATGAAGGCGGTATGGTCTTTACGGCTCCAAACCAGTTGATCTCAATCATCGGCGATGATACGGAGTATAAGGGATATTCGTTATTGATGCATCCTGATTTTATCAGGAATTATCCTTTAGGAAAGAACATCAAATCCTACGGTTTTTTCTCGTATGAAGCCAATGAAGCCTTGCATTTATCAGACAAGGAAAGGACGATTATCCTTGGAGTACTGGATAGCATAGAGCAGGAACTGAACGGAACGATAGATGATTTTAGCCAAGACCTGATGATTTCGTATATCGAAGTACTACTGAATTATGGCAATCGCTTTTATAAAAGGCAGTTTATTACGCGCAAAGCGGTAAATCACGACTTGCTGGCCCAGATGGAAGAAGTGCTAGAGTCCTATTTTGAACAAGAGGAGCCTTTGAAAAACGGACTGATAACGGTAGACTATCTGGCGCAGCACCTAAATGTATCGCCAAGATATCTGAGCGATATGCTGCGTTCGTTGACGGGACAGAATGCGCAGCAGCACATCCATGAAAAGCTGATCGAAAAGGCGAAGGAATACCTTTCTACTTCCCAGCTGTCGGTAGCAGAAGTAGCATACCAACTGGGTTTCGAGCATCCGCAGTCGTTCAGCAAAGTCTTTAAAAAGAAGACGAATGTAACGCCTTTAGAATTCAGGGCTTCTTTTAACTAATACACAACTACAGGAATGGATATCACATCGTTTGTTTCAGATTGGATCAATAAAGGCAATGCTTACGATACCGAAGGCTATCTGGAAAGTTATTGGGAAGATGCCGTACTAGACGACCCGTCTGTCGGGAGAACGTTTAAGGGTCATGCCGGAATTCGGGAGTATTTTACGAGCTATTTTATAGGATACCAGACACAGACCCGACTCGTCAAGTTGGACATTCAGGATAACAAAGCGTATCTGGAAGTGGAATTTACCGGAACGTTTCCCGAAGGAAAAATAGGAGGACTGTTTGACCTGACCTTTCGCGAGGGAAAAATAGCAACAGCAAAAGCAGATTTACTTTAATATATTTAAAAAATGGAAGAGAACAATCTTGACACTATCATAGCGCGCTCTTTGGCGTTACGAAAAAAATATCATGAGCTGGAAGTAAAGCATCATGGGAGCGAATGGACCGTAGAAGAAGATGCTTTGGCATTCTTGACCGATGCGGGTCTAGTGGGCCGCAATACGATGTCACAGCAAGGCCGCTGGCCAAAAGGAGATACGGCTACCGAACTGGAACACAAATTGGGCGAAAGTATCTGGTGGCTTATTGTTTTGGCGGATAGGATGGATGTCGATATCAAAAAATCGCTGGATACTTTTTTAACCGAGACGGAAGGACTTTTAAAATAAGAGATTATTCTGCTAGCTATAAAATAAAAATCCTGATAGTACTATCAGGATTTTTTTTAGGCTTATAATTCTCTACAATTAGTTAGTTTACACTGACGATTTTTGAGAGCTGTTTCGTACCTAGATTTACTTTTAGTATGTAATTTGCTTTTGATAGCTGTTGCACGTTGACTTGCGGAGTGCTTTCTTTTAAGATCAGCCTTCCAAATAAATCATAGAGTTCCCAAGAGACTAATTTTTCCTTGCCGGTATCTATGTTAAAATAGGAATGTGCTGGATTCGGGTATATTTTTATATCGGTAACGAACATTTTATCCTCGACTGCCTTTTGGTTTCTCATCGCGATTTCACCTAGTGGCGCTTTAAAGGCTGGCAAGACGCTATTGCTTGTATAAGCATAAAAATAACCATTGTCTATAAGAGTATTGGGTTTGATCAGCAGGTCGCCAGTTCCTTCAATCTTGATACCGTTCCAATTTTCATTGTCTGCAGAGCTGATGTTTCCCGATTCTATGATATAATGGCTGTCGTTCTTGACAATGACGCGGCTTTCGGCAGGCATGATCATGTTGCAGGTGCTCTTGAGTGTCGCGCCATTTTCTACCTGTACGTTGGAATAGATTCTGAAATTCAAGTCCCAAGTTTCATCGGAGTTGACCTTAAATACATCGTGGGTATAGGAGTCTTCCGTAAAATATTGCCTTACGCTAGAGATAGAAGCGTATCGGTACATCTTTCCGATCTCATCCTTACTGATGTAATTGTGGTTGGTATTCCACTGGGCATTCATCACGTGATCGTTGCAACCTTGATGGTATAACATGAGGCTGTGTCCGAGTTCATGCACAAAGCTAGAATAACCTACTCCCACATACCAGCCTCTTACATCGCTCCAAGGATAACCTTGCTGGGTGACGCAGTGTTTCATAGACAAGTACTTGGTATACATATCCGGCCAAAACTGCCTTGATTTTTGGCTCAGGTTGTACTCGCTAGGAAATTCTGAAGCGGCCCAGCCTGTTTCTGCAATGCCCGATGCACAGTTGCCTTGTGCCAGCTGTTCGTAAAGCTCACCGTTATTGGCGAATACGACATTGATGCCTTCGCGGATAGTCGGGTCGTTGTCGTAATAGGAGTAATAATAATTATAGCCCGGTATCAGGATACTATTATTGCTGTAAGGACCTTCAGAAGGAACGTAGCCTGTCACCAGAAAATTCCATGCCGGATCGACCTTCCAGACTCTGTTGACAATTACCCTTATCCTCGAATCATAGACATGGTTTGCCGGATTGGGATCGTAATTGTAGCAGGTCACGTCTTGCGGAATTTCGATATGGCCCAGCCTATAATTCATATTGGCAATAATATCATCCCAGACCAGCTGGTGCTCAAGGTTGTTTTCTTCAAAGTTGCCGGTTCCATCTGGTTTGGTCAAGAAGATAAAGTTCAGCTTGATGTAGATGATGTCCTGGGTAGGCTTTGGGACATAAAGGCTGTTCTGGCTGTAGTATTGGGAAGTGTTTCCGCAATAAGAAAAAGGCGTGTTTTTCTTCTCCAACAAATTGTTGCTGTCAAGATGTTCGTGATCTGCTTTATCGGATATGCATTGCATCCTCAGCAGATTTTCTGGCGGGTTTTGCGCCCAAGCCGCACAAGAGCAGAAGAATAAAAAAAGTTTTATTTTTTTCATACTGCTATTGTTTAGAAGCGTTGTTTTCTAAGTTTTTGATCTTGGCATTGCTTTCTTCCAAGTCTTTGTCTAGCTTGATGACATAAAGCGTAAGCTCTTCTATCTTTTTTAATAGCAGAGCGTTGAATTCTTTCAGTTCCAGTCCATTGTCTACGACTTCTTTGGCAGTAGGGACTTCCGGCAGGTGTTTGTTTTCGTTTACGAAAGCTTCGAGTTTTTTAAGGTCCATCAATTCGTAGTCTTTTTCGAATACATAATCGGCCCAGCCATGCTGGTCTGCAAATTCTACTTTTATTTTTTCAGTCTTGATTCCTTCTTTGACAAAAAGACGGTAGCCGGTACATTCGGCGCAGTCTACATTAATAGTACCAAGACCTAATTTGCCGTTGGCTTTTAGCGTAAAGAACTGCTCATATTGCGTAGGGCTTGTCATGCCAGAAACATCTAGCACGCCAGGGTTTTCTGGCTGATATTGGGTGTATCGCAAAAAGAGAAGCGACATTCCGTTGCCGATGTTTGTAGCATTGTTTCCGATGTAAAATGCATCGCTGTTGACGTCGGCAACAACTTGAGTTCTGCCGCCTACTTTAAAAGAAATAGTAGGATCGGGTGCTGTGGCTACACCAATGCTTCCGTTGGCGGCTACGCGAAATCTTTCTTTGTTGGCGGTTTTGACTACCAGATCGGTAGCATCGCTAGTTCCTACATATTCTGAAGTAGGGTTTGTGCCAGAGTTTCCGGTCAGTTTCCAAGATTGGGCAAGAGCAACATTAGCTGCGATCAAAGCGCCCACGATAAATAGTTTTTTTTTCATTTGGTATGATTTAGGGTTGTTGTTCCTACTCTGTTAAGGCTTTTCGGATACCGCCTAGAATTGATTTATTTTTCCTAAATTTCCGTTAAAAAAAAATACAGTGCAATGAGTCAAAAAAAACTGACTACCGAAAAGTTGCTGAATACCATAGAGATATGTCCGGCGCAAGGGCTTCTGCGAATGCTTTCGGGCAAATGGAAACCTGAAATATTTTATCTGGCGATTGAGTCGGATTTGCGATTTAATAGTTTGCTGCGTATGATAGAGGGTTCTAATAAGCAGTCGCTGGCAGTGGCTCTAAAAGAGCTGGTAGAAGCAGAGCTGCTCGAAAAGGTGGTCGTCAAGCAGAAGCCGTTGCATATTGAGTATTTTTTGACGGAAAGAGGAAAATCGCTGATTCCGGTGTTTCGGCAATTGGAACGTATTGCTGTGGAGCGGTAGGTATGGGTTTGTAGTTTTTTTTGTAGTGGCATCTTATGCCTTGTTTTTCAACACCTTAAAAATGCCAAGTTAGATTAAAGAATAAAAAATTATAGCGATGCAGATATTAAAAATAAGACCGTTTTATTATACCTAATGTTATTTACAAATTGGAAAAACAATCTTATAAAAATCTAAATTTCTTTTCTTTGAAAAATTAGTTTTTTTATGGTTTGGAGATAAATTCTTTTCATTGTAGAAATCTAGTCTCACAAAACAAAGCAAGAAACTATTTACTGAGGCATTTAATTTTCTAATGATTATATTCTCAGAATATTCTTCATTAGAGATAAAAGGACAATCATTATAAATAGGTTTCATTTCTAATTCTTTAAGACTTAAAAACCGATAGAATTCATCACTGTAAACATAAGCTCTGCCTTCGTCTATCATTTTTTGAATATCTAAGTTTTTTTTATTTCTAATATAGTTTTCATTTATTAAAAACATGCCATCGGTATTTTTAAATGAAATTATGACAGGGCTATCAAGTACTATGGTATCTCTCGTAATAAAAAAGTTTTTATTCTCTTGGGCATTCACATTATTAAAAAGTAGTAAGCCTAGTAATAGTATATATTTATTTAATTGCTCCATCTTAATATCTGTTGGCATTTGTGGTCATTGTAAATCTACATTATATGCTTTCTTTATTATAAATAGCGTGGATTTACTATCCGTGCTCTTAAAAGAAGATTACTGTAATTTAGTTTTGTTGACATGATTAATAGTATAAAAACAAATCTACAGTTTTTATGGTTGTACTTTTGTTTTTTTCTACCCTTGTGGCACACATTGCAAATCTGCGTTATTGGGGGCTGTCAACTCTGTTAGAAAGGTTGTTTCAAGTTGAAAGAAGCCGTCAACTCTGTTAGACAGGCTGTTTCGAGTTGAAAGAAGCCGTCAACTCTGTTAGACGAGCTGTTTCGAGTTGAAAGAAGCTATCAACTCTGTTAGACGGGCTGTTTCAAGTTGAAAGAAGCTGTCTAACCAGTTAGACAGGTTAAAGCAAAGCTGCTTTAAGCTGTTGAACGTGGTGGATAAGTTGTGTAAGTTGCAAATCTTGCTATCGAATATATTGGCTTACTTAAAAAGTATCCCAGTATCCCCTTCAATTATTTTTTTTCTGTGTTCTCTGCCCCAGTCAATCATCGTCAAGATAATGGTGCCAAAAGTCCTGCAATATTCCGTCGGCTCATATTCGATAAGGACAGGCGTATCGTTATAAACTGTCCTTTTGACCAGCTTGTTCATTTCCATGTCTTTTAATTCTTTAGACAGCATGCGGGTAGTAATGCCGGGAATACTGCGCTCAATTTCGCGGAAACGCTTATTGCCATTGCAGATGGAGTTGATAATAGGCAGGCGCCATTTTCCGCCTATGACATAGAGCGTATCTTGCAATGCTCGAAGTTCTTCTTGCTGGTTTCTTTCCATTCTTTATTGGTATACTCTGTGATACTGATTACAAATGTATATCAATATGAAATACCTTTGGCAAAAAATACAAACAAAATGAATTTAAAAAACAAAGTAGCCATAGTAACAGGCGGGAACAGTGGAATTGGACTTGCCGCAGCAAAAGAACTTATAGCACAAGGCGCTACCGTAATTATTACAGGCAGAAGAAAAGAGGCGATTAACAAAGCGGCGAGCGAAATCGGAGCCATTCCATTTGTAGCAGACCAGTCTAACCTGCACGATATTGACCTGCTTGGAGAGACGGTTGAAAAACAATTTGGCAAAGCAGATATTCTGTTTATCAATGCAGGAATTACGGGTACGCCAGATCTAATAGAGGAAGCAAACGAAGCAAATTTTGACAGTGTGATGAATATCAATTTCCGTGGAGCGTATTTTACGTTGAGCAGGTTTATTCCTTTGCTGAATGATGGCGCGTCGGTTGTTTTCCTGTCTTCCAACACGGCAACCCTGCACAGTCCGAAAAGCTCTATTTATCAAGCCAGCAAGGCGGCTATAAATTCTATAGCCAAAACAGCGGCAGCAGAACTGGCACCGAGAAAAATCAGGGTCAATACCATAAGTCCGGGCCCTACAAGGACCGATGTGCTGAACAAATCGTATGGCGAAGAAACAGCAGCTTCTATCTGGGACCATCTTGCCGACGTAGTGCCGCTTAAAAAAGTAGGAGTGCCTGAGGATGTTGCCAAAATGGTAGCGTATTTATGTGGCGAAGGAGCTTCGTATATTACGGGTGCCGATTTTGTAATGGATGGCGGAATGACCTTGAATTGATAAGGGATTTTAAAAAAGATACTATCTGGTTTTTTAGTTACTGGCGCGAGCAAAAGCTTGCGCCTTTTTTTATTCTATTTATTATCGCTTTCCACCGTAGCTATTTACAGGAAAAGGCGGATGACGGTATTATAGAATCATGCGTTGCAGATTTTGGCTTCTAAATTTCTATATTTGTTCCATCTCAACGGAACCGCATGAAATTTTCACTTGTTATCTGTACGTATAAAAGGGCGATGCCCTTGCTGACTCTTTTGGATTCAGTACAAAGGCAGACCCGCTATCCGAATGAGATCTTGATCGTAGATGGAAGCCCAGATGGTTATACCGAGCAAGCACTAGCAAAGAAAACCTATGAGTCGCTTTTTTATCATAAAGTAGCTCCTGAGGACAGAGGCTTGACCCGCCAGCGCAATTATGGAATCGACAGGGTTGCCAGCGACACGGAGATAATCTGTTTCCTAGATGATGATACTGTGTTGGAACCCGATTATTTTGAAGCAATCCTTAACGTATATAAAGAGTATCCCGAAGCACTTGGTGTTGGAGGCTATATTGTTAACGAGACAGCTTGGCTGCCTGTTGGTGAAAATTATCAGCCTAAAACAAATGAATTTGTTTATGACGGATGGAAACGCAAGGATGGATCCCGTTTTGCGGCGAGAAAAAAACTAGGATTAGACAGCAATGTGCCGCCCGGTTTTGCGCCAGAGTACTCGCATGGACGGAGTATCGGCTTTTTGCCTCCTTCGGGCAAGGTATATGAAACACAGCAGTTGATGGGTGGTGTTTCTTCTTTTCGCAAAGATGTCTTTGGCCGACTGCGGTTTTCGACCTATTTTGAAGGATATGGATTGTATGAGGATGCCGATTTTACACTAAGGCTCTCAAATACCGGCAAATTGTATGTCAATACCAACGCTAAGCTGGCGCATTATCACGATGCTTCAGGAAGACCCAATGCCTATCGGTATGGCAAGATGGTCGTAAGGAACGGTTGGTATGTATGGCGGGCAAAATATCCGAAACCTTCTGTTGAGGCCCGGATGAAATGGCATAGCATTACGCTGCTGCTCACCCTGATTCGATTGAGCAATGTCTTTACTTCCAAAGACAAGAAACAAGCCTTTATGGAATCTCTGGGAAGAACTATGGGTTGGTGGAGCTTAATTTTTTATAAACCAAAAGCATGAGCCTCCTTTTAAAAAAAATACGAAAGAAAGTCAAAGAGTTTAAGGGATCTTATTCTGAGGTTCGATATTATGGGGCGGAAGCACCTGTGCTTTATATTGACTTAAAGCCAAATACAAAGGTCAGGAGCTATCTGAATTTGATTTTTTTACTGAAGCAATCGTACTCGCAGCCTATCGTGATCCGATTTTCGCTATTCCACCTTTTTATCCTTTCAAAATGGTTTGGCAAGATAGACAATCTCTATTTCTCAAAACCTTTTAAAAAGACCAAGGTTTTTAGAAAGTTCTCGCATAAAAAGAGTGCTGATTTTAGGATGGATTATGAGTACCAGCGTGTTTATGAAGCGACAGACTATATTCCTAATGTGATTCCGTATATCATGCATCCGCAGAATTACATCAGCAGGCTAGAGACTATCGACAGCAAGCATGTTGGTATCATCATCAGCGGTAATTTTGAGCGAAAAATTTATGATAATCCTACATTGATGGAGAAGTTCGGTGTACTGAACCGTTCTGTGATCTACGATAAACTAATTTCACTACCAGAATGCCGCATGATTACAGGCGACGAGCTGGTAAATAAGTATAAAACAAATGAATATCTAGACAAGCTGGTACTGATGAAATGGCAGTCTGGAGCTATTCCTTCGGCAAAATGGCGCTACTATCTGTCTACGGCAAAATTTATCTTTTGCGCTCCAGGCATGACGATGCCGTTGTGCCATAATGTTATCGAAGCCTTGTCGGTAGGAGTAGTTCCGATCTTGAATTATAAAGATTGGCTTAATCCTAGCCTCACTGATGGGGTTAATTGCTTTACGTATGACGACCTTGATTCTGTAGAAAGCGTCGTCAGAAAAGCACTTGCGCTAGACAGCCAAGCCTATGAGGCTTTGAGAAAGTCGTGTATGGAGTATTATACGGCCTATTATTCTAAATTTGATTTCGAAAAGTTCCGAAACGGCCGACTGACTCTAGTAAACGAAGATAAAAGGAACCTGCCCAAATCTAAATCCGTCTAACCATGAAATTCGCGATAATCACGCACGTGCCACACTTGAAAGAAGACCATCGGCTGTATGCCTATGCTCCCTATGTGCGTGAAATGAATCTATGGAACCGTTATGCTGATGAAGTGCTTTTGGTAGCTCCGCTGACGCATATAAAACCAAATCCGATTCATTTGGCGTACGATCATACAGCCATTACGTTTTTAGAAGTACCTAATTTTACAGCTATCGGATTAAAAGCAAAAGCGCTGGCGTTTGTAAAGATGCCTAAAATTTTATGGACCATATACAGCGCTATGAAGGAAGCCGACCATATCCATCTGCGCTGTCCGGGCAATATGGGACTGTTGGGTTGTTTGGTGCAAATCTTTTTTCCGAAGACTTCCAAGACTGCAAAATATGCAGGAAACTGGGATCCGAAATCAAAGCAGCCGCTGAGCTACAGACTGCAAAAATGGATTTTGAGCAATACGTTTTTAACTAAAAACATGCAAGTATTGGTATATGGCGAATGGCCGCAACAGAGTAAAAATATCAAGCCTTTCTTTACGGCAACCTATCAGGATAACGACAAAAAGCCTGTCGTTGCAAGAAACTTGGACGGCAAAATAAAACTTTTATTCGCAGGGACATTGGCCAAAGGCAAAAGGCCTTTGTATGCCGTGCAACTGGCAGAAAAGCTATTTCGCAACGGACAGGACGTGCAATTGGATTTTTTTGGAGATGGTGCAGAAAGAGCCTCCTTGCAGCAATATATTGTAGATAACCGATTGGAAGACATCATCTTCTTGCGTGGTAACCAGACAAGAGAACAGCTCCAAGAAGCTTATGAAAAGAGCAATTTTTTGATATTGCCTTCGCAAAGCGAAGGATGGCCGAAAGTTGTTGCGGAAGCCATGTTTTGGGGCTGCGTGCCGGTTTCTAGTGCCGTGTCTTGCGTGCCGAATATGCTTGATGAAGAAGCAAGAGGAGTGCTGTTAGAGATGGACATTGAAAGAGACAGCCAAAAGATAATCAACTTGATACAACAGCCGGAAGTATATCAGAGGAAAGCAGAAAAAGCCGTATTTTGGTCAAGAAAGTATACGTTGGACTATTTTGAAAATGAAATCAAGCAGCTGCTAAAAAGACCATGAAGATTCTTCAACTCATAGATTCGCTTGAAGCGGGCGGTGCAGAGCGCATGGCTGTAAATTATGCCAACAGCTTGGGTTCAAGAATTGAATTTTCGGCATTGGCGGCTACGCGAAAGGAAGGGCCTTTAAAAGAACGGCTGAATGAAAACGTTTCGTATTTGTTTTTAGAGCGCAAGCGTACCTTCGACCTCAAAGCAGTTTCCAAGCTAAAGAAATTTATAAAAGAACAGCAGATACAAATCATTCATGCGCACGGAACTTCTTTTTTCTTGGCAGTATTGCTAAAATTGACCTATCCGAAGATCAAGATTGTTTGGCACGATCATCATGGAGGAAGGGCAGCGCAAAGCATCTATAAAAATAAAATGCTTAAAAGCTGTTCTCGATTCTTCGATGCAGTGGTTGTCGTCAATATGGAATTAAAAAGCTGGGCCATGGCGAATCTGATGGTCAAAAATATTCTGTATCTGCCGAATTTTGCCGTCAAAGAGGGAAACGAAGAAAAACGTACGATCCTGAAAGGTGAGGACGGAAAGAGAATCGTCTGCCTTTCAAATCTTAGGAACCCGAAAAACCATATAGCACTTTTGGAAGCCTTTTTCAAACTAGGGTTGAAAAACAAAGGATGGAGCCTGCATTTTATCGGGAAAGAGTATAACGATGATTATTCTTTGCAGCTGAAGCAATTCATTAAAAACAATGATGTAGAAGAAGCCGTTTTTATTTACGGTAGCGCTCCTGATGTCTACAATATTTTAGAGCAAGGGTCTATAGGCGTACTGGCATCATTGTATGAAGGATTTCCGGTAACTTTGCTAGAATATGGACTTTCTGATTTGGCAGTGGTATCTACAAATGTGGGCTATTGCTCAGAAATAATACAAGACGAAAAGACCGGACTTGTTTTTGACCCTACGGATAGAAAAAAACTAGAGATCCAATTGGACAGGTTGGTTCGCGATAAAGAATTCAGGACAGAGATGGCTGCTGCTTTGAGCGAATCAATACAATTAAAATATTCTGAGGAAATAGTAATGAATGCTTTAATATTGCAATATCAAAGAATTGTAGATGCAGAGTAGCGGAAAACAGATAACGTATATCGGGCTGATCGGATTGCATATTGCGATTGGTTTTGCCGTATACCTATTTCCGTTTTTGTCTAAAGTTTATGGCCTGCTTGCCGTATTGACGGGTTTTTTGATTGTTTTAAAAACATCCAATAAGCATAACGAAGTACTGTATATTTCCGGATACATGGTTGGAATAGAGGTATTGCTCCGAATGACGGGCGGTAATTTCCTGAACGAGTTTTCGAAGTATTCCATTACCTTTTTCATGACTTTGGGAATCCTTTATAGCAGTTTTTCTAGAAGTTCTATTCCTTATTGGATCTATCTCTTAATTCTGATTCCCGGAGTCGTAGTTTCTACAACAACTCTGGATATAGGAACAGATGTCCGAAAAGCCATAGCCTTTAATATCACAGGGCCTGTGTGTTTGGGGGTCAGTGCAATTTATGCCTACAGGCGAAGAATTTCTTTGGAAGAATTGTCTAATGTATTGCTTGCCGTCGTCTTGCCTATTCTCTCTACTGTCTGCTATTTGTTTTTTTATACGCCCGATGTAAAAGATGTGGTTACAGGAACTTCTTCCAATTTTGAAACTTCGGGAGGCTTTGGGCCCAATCAGGTTTCGACTATTCTAGGGCTAGGATTTTTTATCTTTTTTGCCAGAATGCTCCTAAATTCATCGAACAAAAGATACTTGTTTATCAATCTGTTTTTTGCATTGGTAATTACCTTTAGAGCGATTGTTACTTTCTCACGCGGAGGCGTGATTACCGGAATAGCAATGATTGTAGTGCTTTTGGGGACACTCTATTTGCTGGCGAATGTACAGACCAAATTAAAACTGAATATTGTGATTATCCTGACAGTCTTGGCAGGAATGGGAGTCTGGGCGTACAGCTCCTTACAAACCAGCGGTCTGATTGATAAACGATATGCCAACCAAGATGCGGCCGGAAGAGAAAAAACAGACCGGCTCGGAGGAAGAGAGCAGATCGCATCGACCGAACTCCAGATGTTTTTAGATAATCCTATTTTAGGAATCGGAGTCGGAAAAAACAAAGAATATCGCGAAGAAACGACCGGAATAAAGGCAGCCTCGCATAACGAGCTGACCCGCATGCTGGCAGAACATGGTTCTTTGGGTATTTTCGCAATCCTGATTCTTTTCTTTACGCCGCTTGTGCTGTATGTCGACAACAGGCAGCATTTCTATCTCCTGTCCCTTTTTATCTTTTGGCTACTGACCATCAACCATGCGGCCATGCGGCTCGCAGCCCCCGCTTTTATCTATTCGCTAACCCTATTAAAAGTATATTCTGTTGAAAAACCTGCTGTACATAGGGAATAAGCTGTCAGGTCATGGTTTTTCGGTAACCTCTATCGAAACGCTGGGGCCGCTTTTGGAAAGCGAAGGCTATGATCTGGTATATGCTTCTTCAAAAAAGAACAAGATGGCAAGGCTGCTCGATATGCTGTCGGCAACAATCCGATTGCGAAACATGGCCGACTTTGTGCTTATCGATACCTATAGTACCTCAAACTTTTGGTATGCCTTCTTGGTCAGCCAGCTGGCGAGGATTTTGGGTGTAAAGTATATAACGATGCTTCGAGGAGGCGACCTGCCAAAAAGACTAGCAAATCACCCAAGATTGTGCGCTATGATTTTTAATCATGCGTATAAAAACGTAGCGCCTTCTGGTTATCTTCTGGACCACTTTCAGAAGCAAGGTTTTAGGAACATGGCTTACATTCCAAATACAATAGAAATTGATAACTATCCTTTTAAGAAAAGAGCGATCGAGCAGCCAAAGCTTTTATGGGTCAGGGCTTTTGCGTCAATTTACAATCCGTTTATGGCTGTTGAGGTGTTTAAGGTTATAAAAGAACAGTTTCCGGAAGCAACATTGTGCATGGTCGGTCCGGACAAAGATGGTTCTCTGGAGAAAACAAAAAAGCTGGCTTCGGCATACGGACTCGATATTAAATTTACAGGAAAGCTATCAAAAGCCGACTGGATACGCCTTTCGGAAGGCTATGATCTTTTTTTGAATACGACCCATTTTGATAACACGCCTATCAGCGTTATCGAAGCCATGGCTTTAGGACTTCCTGTTGTCAGCACGAATGTCGGAGGCATTCCCTTTCTGCTCGAAAACAACAAGACGGCACTCTTGATCAATGATGGAAATATAGAGGCCATGGCTGAGGCAATCAAAGCCATCGTAAAAGACAAAAATACCGCAGACTCTCTAGCCCAGAATGCTCGCCTGAAAGCGGAAAGTTTTGATTGGCAGGAAGTAAAGTTATTTTGGAAAGAAATTTTGCATGAGCAATAGATTTATATTTCTAAAATAATGTTAAATTGCATGCTTTCCCAAACCTATAATAATGCCTCCTTTAAAGAAAATACACTTTGAGATTTCTGAAAGAAAGCTCCTGCTACGGTTATTTGATGTTTTGACAGTTGTTGGAGCGCTTTATGTTGTTGGATTACTCTTCAAGTTTGACTATTTTAGTATTTCTAAGGCTAATTTTTATTGGACAATTGTTTTAGGATTATACCTGAATATCTTGGGGACAGTTTTTGAAATGTACAATCTCCAAACGGCAAGTAACCAATACCAGGTTATCAAGAGCATACTGCTCACGTCTTCTACAACGGTTTTGTTCTTTCTGCTGACGCCTATATTCACGCCTGTACTTCCTTCAAACAGGCTCCAGATTATCTATTTTTTCTTGGCGATTACCTTGGCGCTATTTGGATGGAGGATTTTTTATCAGTCCTTTCTGGCTTCCCACAGATTTCTAAAAAGAGTAGTCATGGTCTGCGACAAGAACCAGCTGGAAGAACTCGTGATGTCATTGGTAAAAGTAGATCCGCATTACAAAATACTCGGATTTGTCAATACCGATTCTAAAGGCGAAATCGTATCTGACTTGCCAGACATTGAAAATATAGAAATTCCAAAACTGAATGACTTTATAAAGAAGAATGCTATCTCTGAAATCGTCATAGCTTCGCAAAAGACAGATGGGATAACGGTTGATTTGTATAATGACCTTTTGATGCTTCTTGAAAAAGGGTTTGTCATCAGAGAATATACGCAAGTATACGAGATGATAACACAAAGGATTCCCGTGCAATATGTTGATAGGGATTTTTACCGTTATTTTCCATTCAGTCGCAGCAACCATAACAAGCTGTATCTGCTGCTGGTCAGGCTGCTGGAGATTATAGTATCGTTGTTTGGAATTGCAATCGGACTGTATCTGCTGCCTTTTATTTATGTGGCCAATTTTATAGGAAACAAAGGTTCGCTGATTTATATTCAGGAACGAGTCGGCAAAAACGGAAAGGTGTTCAAGATTTATAAATTTAGGACGATGGTAAAGAATGCAGAAACAGATAAGGCTGTTTTTGCAACCCAAAATGATAGAAGGATTACAGCTTTCGGGAAGTTTTTAAGAAAGTCAAGAATCGACGAATTTCCTCAATTTATAAACGTCTTGAAAGGCGACATGGCTGTCATCGGACCGAGACCCGAAAGACCTTTTTTTGTGGAGCAGATTGCTAGCCAGATGCCATTCTATCAGACAAGACACGTTATAAAACCTGGATTAACGGGCTGGGCTCAGGTCAATTATTCGTATGGAGATTCGATTAAGGATAGCCTGATCAAGCTGCAATATGACTTGTACTATATCAAGCATCGAAGCGTCTTTCTGGATATCAATATCACGATCAAGACGATCAGTACGATTCTCTTCTATCGCGGGCAATAGCTAGCCGTTTACCGGTTTTATCTTTCTGTTTTTTCTTGCAAATCGAGCCAAGCCAATGGTTGAGGTAATCAATAGTGCCATGAATAATAGCAATTGTGCCTTATTGATAATAATGACGAGGTAGATGGCGATGCAAGCCAAGTTAAATAAAGATAGGTTGGAGATCCACTTACGATTTTTCTTTTTGTAGAAATACAGCAATACGAGCAACGTAGGGTTAAATAGCAAGACGTTGTAGTTCCAGCGCACTTCTTCATGCAGGGAATAAAAACCGACTAGCGATAGGAAAACGCCCAGCAATCCTAAAATCGCAAAATAAAAAGCATACACCTTGTTGTTTTTCAGTACGACAACCAAAAGAATCAAGGCAGAAAAGAAATAAATGTTGTTCCAGAAAGAAAAAGCCTTTTCGGGCTTGGCTTCAAAAATCGTCTTCGTTTCAGAAACTAACGGCTTGCCTTCATAAGTAGTAGTCTTTAAGACATTCATCAATTCCAGAGGCAAAAAAAGAGCCTCCGCTTTTTTGTCGGTTTTCGGTCCAAAAATAATATTGATGCCTAATTTCTGAAAAAAACTGTTTTCTAAATAAGGATTAAGTATTTCTCTGTAGGTTATCGTGACAGGCTTTTTCGTGGTAATGACTTTGCTTCCCAATACATCATTGACCTTGTCGATAACCATAGTAGTACAATTCTTGTCGATAAACTTGTAGGTATAGAAACGCTCATCAGAATACAAAGTCTTGTTCAGCTCATCCAACAATTTCTGCTTTTGGATAGTCGTCAGGTTAAGTACCTGCTCATAAATAGAGCGATTTTCCTGTCTGTAATTGTACTCAAAGCCCGGATAAGCATCTGTCGCTACAAAATATTGAAGGTCGCCTTTTACGAATTTTGCCAGAAAATAAGGCGTATCAAAATCAAAGTAGCCAAAATTATAAATGTTGTCCAATCCGCGCTGTGCATCAAAAATGCGTATGGCAGTATGTCCGTATAGAGTATGCGATTCGTTCGCCGTGCCGATAGTCAGTATGCTTACTTTAGAAGAATCCGATAAGATAGCGCTTTGAGAAAAACCTTTGAATAGGGGACAGGCTAAGGATAAGAAGAGGATAACAAGTCTAATTCTTGACATAGGATAAAAATTAAAACACAAATATCCGCAAAACAAACCAATAATTTAGGCTGTCAGGCAAGCTTTTATAAATTCTTAAAGACAAAGAAATTATCTTCTGAAGATGCCCAAATCTACTTTTACAGAAAAGATATTCGAATATAAAGCCACACTCTGGTCGCCGATATCCGTCAGCGCATAATCAACTTGGATGCCTTTGTATTTGAATCCGAGGCCTATGTTAGGCTGGAATCCTACTTTTTCGCTTCCGTCTAGTTGTTTTACATTCTGGAAGTTTCCGACACCGCCTCTCAAAAAGACCAAGTCGGTATAGCCAAATTCAAATCCGACAGCAGGATCGATACTTACGACGTCGGTAGAAATTATATCATTTGTTCTGGCAAAGCTCATGTTCAAGTTTGCCGCGGCCATAATGCTATAATCGTATCGGATGATGAATTTCTTAGACAATCCTAGTTGTGCTTTTGGCAGGGTAATTTCGGAGTCTTCTGGCAATTCTTGGTTTTCACCCGGAATGGCATCCTTGATTTTATTGTAGGCTTCTTCGTCGATGTTCCAGATGTTATAAGTAGTCGTGATGTCTCGCACCATAAGCCCGAATTTCCAGTCGTTTCTTTCAAACTGAAGCCCTACGTCAAAACCAAATCCCCAAGAATTGGCAAAATCACCGATAACCCTTCTGATTACCTTAGCATTCACACCATATTGAAATCCAGGAATCTTTAATTTTCGGGCATATGAAAAAGTTACGCCATAATCTGCAGTAGAAAACAAGCTGATTCGGTTGTAGTCGATATTTCCTTCGCTGTCGATCAATTCGGTCGTGTTCAAGATATCATCTACTCCAAAACGAATTACAGACAATCCCCAAGCGCTGTCATCATCAATCGGCATGGCAAATCCGGCATAATCGTACTGAGCAATGTTGGCAAAATAGCTGGCATGCATCAGAGAAGCCTGTTTGTCCTCCAAATGAATCAATCCGGCCGGATTCCAATATCCAGAATTGACATCGCCTGTGCTGGCAGTCACGGCATTCGACATACCTAAAGCGGCTGCATCGACACCGATATTCATAAATTCATTGGAATATTTTCTAACCGCTTGGCTGTAAGCGAAAGAGCATACTAAAAGGAAAGAGGCTATAAGGGGTTTTTTCAAAGCAAATTGTTTTTACAAACCGAAATCTGTATTCTTAAATTATCGTCCAAAAATATAAATTTTTATTGAGCTTCCTTCTTCGGCATCAACAATAAATCCGAGCAAAGCAATATCAAGTAAAAATCTGTAATAAGAAACGCACTGCACTATAAACTTATTGTGCTAAATTTGCAGTCTTGCCAACTAAAAAACAACAAGACATGCGAATTAAGGCTCAAGTTCCGAACATCATCACATTGCTCAATCTTTTTTCAGGATGCATTGCATTGATTTTTGCTTTCCATCAAGATTTTAAACTTGCCTTTTTCTTTGTCTGCCTTGGTATCTTTTTAGATTTCTTCGATGGCTTTTTTGCCAGGTTATTTAAAGTTTCAAGTCCGCTAGGTTTGCAATTAGATTCGTTGGCCGATATGGTAACCAGCGGTGTTGTTCCCGGACTTGTGATGTATCAGCTGATGAACCAGGCTTTGGGCTTTCCTTCTTCCGATTTGCCTATGATGTTCTTTCCGTTTTTAGGCTTTATCATTACACTCGGTTCTTGCTATCGTTTGGCGAATTTCAATATCGATACGCGCCAGACGGATTCTTTTATCGGACTTCCAACACCTGCTAATGCATTGTTCATACTGAGTCTTCCGATTATCTTGCTTGATAATAACTATGAATTTGTTTCACAGGCTTTGGGCAATGAGTGGGTTTTACTCGTGATTTCTTTGCTAAGTGCTTTTATGCTGAATGCCGAGATTCCGTTATTTTCATTAAAAGTAAAAAGTGCCAGTTTTGCCAAAAACAAGCTTCAAATTATTTTTCTAGCCGTATCGCTTCTACTTTTGCTGTTTTTTAAAGCACTAGGAATTCCGTTGCTGATTATTTTCTATATCCTATTGTCGATCGTGACAAATAAGAAAAAGGCTTAAAATTCGTTTTCTTCTTTTTTAATGATGGAAGGACTGTTTTAATTTTCGGTCCGAAGTCTGACAATTCCCAAAAACGTTTATTTTTACTGAATGAAGAAACCAGCTCCAAGAAGAAAACCTTCGACAGTACGCAAGTCCAAAAAGAAAAAAAGCTTCTTTTCTGGAAACGTATTGAAGTTTTCTATTTGGGCTTTTTTTATTCTTTTGGTTGCCGGAACCGCTTATCATTATCGAGAAGGACTGGCGTATTATTTCAGTTTTAAGACCGACAAGAAACTTTCTGACGAAGAAAAGCGAATTGCAGATGTCAGAATCTACCAAGTCCTCAGCAAGCACGAAAATAAAGTATATGGCTTTGATGTGTCAGAATACCAAGGCAAGGTAGATTGGGAAAAGACAACTGCTATCGAAGAGACTTTTCCGTTGGGATTTGTCTTTATACGGGCGACTGCCGGAAAAAATAGGGTGGATGCCACCTTTAAGGAAAATTGGAAAGAAGCCAAAAAGCACAAGCTTATTCGAGGCGCCTATCATTATTACCGTCCGAATGAAAATTCTATAGCACAGGCCGAAAATTTTATCAAGAATGTAAAGTTGCGCAAAGGCGACCTGCCGCCTGTTTTGGATATCGAGAAATTACCCAAAGAACAGTCGATTGACAGTTTGAAAATAGGATTGAAAAGATGGCTGAAAAAGGTAGAAAAGCATTACAACGTAAGGCCGATTATCTATTCTGGCGAAAGTTATTACAATGATTTCTTGAAAGAAGAATTTGAAGGTTATACGTTTTGGATTGCCAACTACAATTTTTTTGAAGAAACCATCAAAGACGAATGGACGTTCTGGCAGTTTACCGAAAAAGCAACCGTTCCCGGTATTGAAGGAACTGTAGATGTCAATATCTATAACGGAACACCCAAGCAGCTACAGTATTTCACCATCAACTAAAAATAGAAAAACCCAAAAGTGATTTTAAACTTCTGGGTTTTGTATTATCTGCAATCTAAAATCTTAAATCTGCGATCTAAAACTCCAATTTCTTCTTACGAAGCTCAAAATTCTGTCCAAGATATACTCTTCGAACCATTTCATCTTGAACTAATTCTTCTGGAATACCCGCTTTTAAGATTCCTCCTTCAAACATTAGGTAGGTTTTGTCGGTAATAGCAAGCGTTTCCTGAACGTTGTGGTCGGTAATCAGGATACCGATATTTTTGTTTTTTAGCTGTGCTACGATTCTCTGGATGTCTTCTACTGCAACAGGATCGACACCTGCGAAAGGCTCATCCAATAAGATAAATTTCGGGTCTGTTGCTAAGGCACGTGCGATTTCAGTACGTCGTCTTTCACCACCCGAAAGCAAATCGCCGCGGTTGGTACGGATGTGTCCCAAGCTGAATTCAGCTATAAGACTTTCCATTTTAGCTTCCTGTTCTTGTTTGGAAAGATTGGTCAGTTGTAGTACGCTTAAGATGTTATCCTCAATGCTCAATTTTCTGAAAACCGAAGCTTCTTGAGCCAAATATCCGATACCGTTTTGCGCTCTTTTATACATCGGATAATCTGTAATTTCAGTATTGTCCAAATAGATTTTACCACTATTTGGCTTGACCAAGCCTACGATCATGTAAAAAGAAGTCGTTTTTCCGGCACCGTTTGGTCCTAAAAGACCAACGATTTCGCCTTGATTTACTTCTACCGAAATGCCTTTTACGACACTTCTTCCTTTGTATGTTTTGACCAGATTATCAGCTCTTAAGATCATATTCCAATGTATTGTAAATTACCCGAACAAATAAACAACTATTCGGAGTAACGTTCCTACTAATTAACAATTATTTATTTTCTTCTAGGGCTTCCCAAAACTCGTAAGCTCTTCTCAAATGCGGGATTACTATGGTACCGCCGACCAAAGTCGCGATGCTCATGGCTTCCATCATTTCTTCTTTGGAGATGCCTTCTTTGTAGCAGGTTTCTAGGTGGTACTTGACGCAGTCGTCGCAACGCAATACCGCAGAAGCTACAAGTCCTAGTAATTCTTTGGTCTTGACGTTTAAAGCACCGTCCATATAGGCGTTGGTGTCAAGATTGAAGATTCTTTTGATGACTTTATTATTATCGTTAAGCAATTTTTCATTCATCACTTGACGGTAATCGTTGAATTCTTTAACTAGATTGCTCATCTTTTAATTTGTTTTTTTGTACCCAGCCCGAAATAAAGATGCTGAGCTCGTATAATATTAATAATGGAATCGTAACAATGATCTGGCTTACCACATCTGGCGGCGTCACGATGGCCGCAATGATCAAGATAATAACAATAGCATACTTCCTATATTTTCTCAAGAATACAGGGGTTACCAAGCCTAATTTGGAAAGGAAGAACATGACGATCGGCAATTCAAAAACCAATCCGCAAGACAGCGTCGTGCTTCGTATTAATGAAATATAAGAATCAAGGTCAATGTCATTATGAATCTGCGTACTCACCTGATAGCCCGCCAAGAAGTTGATGGAAAGCGGCGTGATGATAAAATAGCCGAACAATACGCCCAAGAAAAACAAGAAAGAAGCAATTGCTAAAAATAACTTGGCGTTCTTTTTCTCTTTGTCATACAGCGCAGGGCTTATGAATTTCCAACATTCCCAAAGAATAAAAGGGAAAGCAATGATAAAACCAGCCGTAACGGATGTCCATAAATGCGCATTAAACTGCCCAGACATGACACGGCTTTGTACGTCGAAATTAATTTTGTAATCACAAAAACCATCGCCGTCGCTACCAAAAAACTTACTGACTTCACAGAACCAACGGTAGGTAATGAAATTAGGATTTTTTGGTCCGAATATAATCTCATCAAAGATAAAATCACTGAAAAAGAATGCGACGGTCGCAGCGATTATTATAGCCAATGTGCTTCTGATCAATAACCATCGGAGTTCTTCCAGATGGTCGAGAAACGACATCTCATTTACGTTTTTCTTTCTTGCCATGTTATACGATTCCCTCTTTTAAAATATCGTGAAGGTGAATTACTCCTAAATAATTGCCGTCGTCAACAACGACCAACTGTGTTATTGAAAAATCTTCTAAGATGTTTAAAGCGTCAACAACCATGTCGTTGGATTTAATCACTTTAGGATTCTTGGTCATGATGTCTTTTGCCGTTAGGTCACTGAAAGTATCTCGGTCGTTTAGCATTCTTCGGATGTCTCCGTCAGTAATGATACCGATTACCTTTTCGTTTTCTACAACCGCTGTAACGCCCAGTCTTTTTTCAGAAATCTCAACAATCACTTTCTTGATGCTGGAATCTGGAGAAACGACCGGTTTGTGCGTCGTATCTAGCATATCCTTTACGCGAAGCAAAAGCTTTTTGCCCAATGCGCCGCCAGGATGGTACTTAGCAAAATCCTCGCTTTTGAAATCGCGAAGCTCCATCAATGCAACAGCCAAAGCATCGCCAATAACAAGCTGTGCCGTGGTACTGTTTGTCGGTGCAAGATTTATAGGATCGCACTCTGATTCAACATACGCATTTAAGACATAATCGGATTCTTTTCCGAGGAAAGAAGTTAAATTTCCAGTTATCGCAATTAAAATGTTTCCGAAACGTTTTAGCAAAGGAACCAAGACTTTGATTTCGGGACTGTTGCCGCTTTTTGAAATGCAGATGACCACGTCGTCTTTCTGTACCATTCCCAAATCGCCATGAATGGCTTCGGAGGCATGCAAGAACATTGACGGAGTTCCAGTAGAATTAAGCGTTGCCACAATTTTTTGGGCGATGATGGCGCTTTTTCCGATTCCGGTAACAATCAATCGTCCTTTTGACTTGAAAATGATTTCTACGGCTTCGGCAAAATCGTTGGTGAGGAGCTCTGAAAGATTTGCAATTGCTTTACTTTCAGCTAATATTGTTTTTTTGGCAGAGGCCAATATTGCTTCTTTTTCTATCAAAACAGATTTTTTATAAAATTTGTGGTTATAAAAGAAAGTTGTATCTTTATGTTGTGCAAATTTATGTAAAATACCATTAAAAAAGAATGAATTCAAACGAAATTGACATCCACAAAGAATTAAAAAAATATTTTGGCTTTGGCCAATTTAAAGGATTGCAAGAACAAGTTGTCAAGAGTATCATAACCCAAAATAATACATTCGTTATTATGCCCACGGGTGGCGGAAAATCCCTCTGCTACCAGCTGCCTGCCCTGATCAAGGATGGAACAGCAATCGTAGTTTCCCCGCTAATCGCACTTATGAAAAATCAGGTCGATGCTATCAGGAGTCTTTCTTCTGAAAACGGAATCGCCCACGTTTTGAATTCATCACTTACCAAGACCGAAATTGCCCAAGTCAAAAAGGATATCGTTTCGGGAATCACCAAATTATTATACGTAGCGCCTGAGTCGCTTACTAAAGAAGAATACATACAGTTCTTGAGAAGCGTGCCGCTTTCGTTTGTGGCTATAGACGAAGCACACTGTATTTCGGAATGGGGACATGATTTCCGTCCGGAATATAGAAACCTGCGAACCATCATAAAGCAGCTGGGCGACATTCCTGTCATAGGATTGACTGCTACGGCTACGCCAAAAGTGCAAGAGGATATCTTGAAGAATTTGGATATGGTGAACGCCAATACGTTCAAGGCGTCTTTTAACAGACCAAACCTGTTTTATGAAGTACGTACAAAAACTAAAAATATAGAATCGGATATCATCCGTTTTATCAAACAACATAAAGGAAAATCGGGAATTATTTATTGCCTGAGCCGTAAAAAGGTAGAGGAAATTGCGCAGGTATTGCAAGTGAATGGTATCAGTGCGGTTCCGTATCACGCAGGATTGGACGCTAAAACACGTGCCAAACACCAAGATATGTTCTTGATGGAAGATGTGGATGTCGTTGTAGCAACGATTGCCTTTGGTATGGGAATCGACAAGCCAGACGTTCGTTTTGTGATCCACCATGACATTCCGAAATCATTAGAAAGTTATTACCAAGAAACGGGCAGGGCAGGACGTGACGGTGGCGAAGGTCATTGTTTGGCCTACTATTCGTATAAAGATGTAGAAAAATTAGAAAAGTTCATGTCAGGTAAGCCAGTAGCTGAACAAGAAATTGGTTTTGCGTTGTTGCAGGAAGTCGTTGCTTATGCTGAAACTTCGATGTCGAGACGTAAATTCTTGCTGCACTATTTTGGTGAAGAATTCGACAGCGAGACTGGCGAAGGAGCCGATATGGATGACAATGTTAGAAATCCGAAGAAGAAAGTGGAAGCAAAAGACCAAGTGGTCAAATTGCTGAAAGTGGTTCGCGATACCAAACATTTATACAAATCAAAAGAGATTATTTTTACGCTGATAGGCAAGATTAATGCTACGATAAAAGCGCATAAGACCGATACGCAGAAGTTCTTTGGTAGCGGTTCTGATTTTGAGGAACGTTATTGGATGGCTTTAATCCGTCAGGTTTTGGTAGATGGCTATCTGTCAAAAGATATTGAGACGTATGGCATATTAAAACTTACCGAAAAAGGCGCTGCCTTTATCCAGAATCCGACTTCATTTATGATGTCGGAAGACCATGAATATAACGAGACGGAAGACGAGGCTATCGTTACGGCGGCAAAATCATCAGGCACTGCTGATGAGGCTTTGATGGGCATGTTGCGTGACTTGCGTAAAAAAGTAGCTAAAAAGCTAGGTGTTCCTCCTTTCGTGGTTTTCCAAGATCCGTCTTTAGAAGATATGGCTTTGAAATATCCTATTTCTATTGAAGAATTGGGAAGCGTTCATGGCGTTGGGGAAGGAAAGGCTAAAAAATATGGAAAAGACTTTGTCGAGCTGATTGCCCGTTATGTGGAAGACAACGATATTATCCGTCCGGATGATTTGGTAGTGAAATCTACAGGAGCGAACTCGGCGTTGAAATTATATATTATCCAGAACGTTGATCGAAAACTTTCTTTAAACGATATTGCCAAAGCCAAAGGATTGGATATGGATGTCTTGCTGAAAGAAATGGAGCAGATCGTGTATTCTGGAACGAAATTGAATATCAAATATTGGATTGACGACATTTTGGATGAAGACCAGCAGGAAGAAATCCATGAATATTTTATGGAGTCACATTCAGACAATATAAAAGATGCGTTGAAAGAGTTTGATGGCGATTATGACATTGAAGAACTTCGATTGATGCGGATTAAGTTTATTAGCGAAGTAGCGAATTAACTTGGGATTTTTGATATAAGATTTTAGATTTATGGCTTAAGATATGAGATTTCAGGAAGTAGTGCTTTCTGAAATCTTTTTTTTGGTTCAATTCGAAATCAAAAGTCATAGAATATGAAATACCCTATCAAAAAGTACAAGCCCGAAATCAAAAATCAAAAATCATAAATCCAAAATTATTCCTCCCAAACTTCTCCACGGTGCGGTTTCAAAGCATCACGAACGGCAATCATATTTTCTTCGGCAACGACCATATAGGCAATGGCGTGCATGTCGTTGAGGGCTTCGAATCCGGTGATATTTAGCGGTAGTTTTTCGGCTTGGATGAATTCTTTAAGATGGATTTCGTGATGCTCTGCTGTTTTAGCGCCCGCAGGTCCTCTGAAATCCCAGATGAGTTTTATTTTTCTTGACATGGGTGTGTTCTGTTTAGGAATGCAAATTTACAAACTTAAAATGGCTTGTTCTTTTTTTGCGGCAAATTAGCCGTAAAAGTTTATTTTTGGGAAAAGATGCACCATGAAATTATCTTACTACTTTTTTCTTCTTTGTTTCCAATTCGGGTTTTCGCAGGAACTGACGTTAGAAAAGGCGAACCATCTGGCTACACTGCCCATCAAGTGTTTGCAACAGGAATATCCGAACAAATTAGGTCAGTTGTTGCAAGACAGTACCGAATTGCAGTCGCCTAAAGCATTGCATCCTGCATTTTACGGTTGTTTTGACTGGCATTCGTCGGTACATGGGCATTGGAGCTTGGTGTATTTGTTGAAGAAGTTTCCGAATCTGGCAAAGAAGGAGGAAATCATCAGCAAGCTGCGTACTAATCTTTCAAAAGAAAATATCCAAAAGGAAATCGATTATGTTTCTAAGGCGCATGAAAAGTCGTTTGAGCGTACGTATGGCTGGACATGGCTGTTGAAACTGCAGTTGGAGCTAGAAACTTCTTCGGAACCGTTTGCCAAAGAATTGGCAGGCAACTTAAAGCCTTTGTCTGACCTTATTATTCAAAGGTATATCGAATTCTTGCCTAAACTATTGTATCCGGTGAGGGCGGGAACGCATTCGAACACGGCTTTCGGGCTTAATTTTGCTTGGGATTATGCAGTGTATTCTAAGAATGCGGCGTTGCAGAAAAGCATCAAGGAGAATGCCATCAGGTTGTTCCAAAAGGATAGGGAATGTCCTTTTAATTGGGAACCGAGCGGGACGGATTTTCTTTCGCCTTGCTTGGAAGAGATTGGAACCATGCAGCGCATTCTGCCTAAAGCGGAATTTTTAAAATGGTTAAAGGATTTTTCTAAGCCACTTTTCGACAAAAAGTTTACTTGGGACGTAGCACGGGTTTCGGACAGAACCGACGGACATTTGGTGCATTTGGACGGCTTAAACTTTAGCCGTGCTTGGAATTTGTATTACCTAATCAACCAATATCCTAAGGAGTTTTCGCATTTGAAAGCGCTGGCAGACCATCATCTTGATTTTTCGCTTCCTTCTGTCGTAGATGGCAATTATGAGGGCGAGCATTGGCTGGCTTCGTTTGCGTTGAGGGCTTATGAAGAAAAAAAATAATTACTGTAAGGTTTTTTATATATTTGAGCGAAAAACAATAATTATATGAAACATAATTACTTAGGAAAAAATTTATTTTACATAGTACTTCCTTTACTATTGATTTCTGTAAAAGGAAGCGCCCAGTATACGGTAACTTCGATACCGCATCAGGCTTATACTATGACAGCAGCAACTCCATTGTCTAATATAGATGATCGTAATTCGCCAATTATAACGCTGCCTTTTAGCTTTACTTTTTTCGGGACTACTTATAATCAAATAGTTGTATCTGCCAATGGATACATCGATTTTAGACTAAATCTTCCGAACGAAAATGGGCCTTGGCAGTTTTCGGGTCCTATTCCAAATGTAAACTTTCCTGTAAAGAATTCTATCTTGGCTTGCTATCACGACTTGAATAACACTAACGGAACGGGATCCATTACCTATTCGGTTGTAGGGGCTGCTCCTTACAGAAAATTTATATTGATGTATAACAATCAGCCTCATTACGGCGGTTGTTCCAATGTAAAAAGTACATTTCAGGCGGTACTTTATGAAACATTGAATACTATAGATGTGCAGATCGTAAGCAAGCCTCTTTGTGCTTCATGGAATAGCGGCAATGCTGTAACTGGAATTATCAATACTACTGGAGCGATTGCCTATACGCCTCCGGGAAGAAATACAGGGTCTTGGACAGCGACGCAAGAAGGATGGAGGTTCAGTCTTCCGATGGAAACCAATACATATAAATATACTAAATGTGATCCGAACTTAAATGGTCTTGAAACTTTTAATCTTCAAGTGGTTAAAGATGATTTGATGGCTCCCGATATGGTGTTTTATGAAACCTTATTGAATTTGCAAGATCAAGCTTTTCCGATGCCATTAGTCTATGATAATATTATTCCTAATGAGCAAGTTCTTTATGGTGATAATAATGGACAGGTTACAAAAGTAATTCTTAGAGCCATCAATTGTAATGTGGATTATGATTTAGATACGGTAGCCACGGCTTTGGAAGATGCCAATGGTGACGGAAATCTAGAAAATGATGATACGGATGGAGACGGTATTCCAAATTTTTTGGATAATGATGATGATGGCGATATGGTCTTGACTTCTTTTGAATATGTCTTTAATTCTGGAAGAAATTCAAATGAGACGAATTCTATTATGGATACAGATAACGACGGAATCTTGAACTATTTAGATAATGATGATGACGGTGACGGTGTGTTGACCATTAACGAAGATTATAACGGAAACAATAATCCTGGTGATGATGACACGAATGCGAATGGCATTCCTGACTTCTTGGAATCTTCAGTAGCTTTAGGTGTTGACGGGCCTGCTCTTAACAGCTTGATTTCGTTGTACCCGAATCCGGTTTCTAATATGTTGACTATTGATAACAGAACGAACGACGTTATTTCGGACATTTCTATATTCTCGATTAACGGAATGTTGGTGAAACAGGTTTCGAATGCTGGAAATAGTACTTCTATTCCTGTTTCTGAACTGCAAACAGGCATGTATTTTGTGAAAATGCAGGTAGGCAATCAGGTTATGAACTACAAGTTTATCAAAAAATAAAACTTTTATTTACGTCTTTTAAAAAGGTTTGGCAAAAGCTGAACCTTTTTTTATGCGATCTCTAATTTATGAAAAGCCATTAATTGATGGCAAGAAAATAATCTTTTTCTACCTTTGCGCCATGCCAAGAGAATTTCAAATACAGGTGACGCCAGAGGTGGCTGCCAATCCGCAATTATTGACCGAACATGTTGCCAAGCTGATGCAGGTAAAACCTGCAGAGATCAGGCATGTTGCTATCATCAAGCGTTCTATTGACGCGCGCCAAAAGGCAATCAAAATCAATCTTAAGATTCAGGCGTACTGGAACGAGGCGTATGAGGAAACTAAAATTGGATTGCCTGATTATAAAGACGTGTCTGGAAAGCAGGAGGTGATTGTGATCGGCGCGGGGCCTGCGGGCTTGTTTGCGGCGTTGCAACTGATTGAGCTGGGACTAAGGCCTATCGTGCTGGAACGTGGCAAGGACGTGCAGGAACGCCGTCGAGATTTGAAGGCAATTAATAGGGATCATATCGTAAATGAGGATTCTAACTATTGTTATGGTGAGGGAGGCGCTGGAACGTATTCTGACGGCAAATTATACACGCGTTCTAAGAAGCGAGGCGATGTGGACCGTATCTTGGAATTGTTTGTAGGCTTTGGAGCTTCGGAAGAGATCTTGATAGAGGCGCATCCGCATATCGGGACGAATAAGTTGCCGAAGATTATCAAGGCGATGCGCGAAAAGATTATTGAGTTTGGCGGCGTGGTGTTGTTTGATACGCGCGTGACGGATATTTTGGTGAAAGGGGATGCTGTTGAAGGTGTGCAGACACAAAAAGGCGACGTTATCAAAGCGGAGAAGATGATTTTGGCAACAGGACATTCGGCACGCGACATTTTTGAACTGCTGGATCGAAAGAAAATATATATAGAGGCCAAGCCTTTTGCCTTGGGCGTTCGTGCGGAACATCCGCAGACGCTGATTGACAGCATACAGTATAGTTGCGATTATAGGGGAGACTATCTTCCGCCGGCGCCTTATTCGATTGTGAAGCAGGTGAATGGAAGGGGAATGTATTCTTTTTGTATGTGCCCGGGCGGGGTGATTGCGCCTTGTGCTACAAGCCCTGGTGAAGTGGTGACGAATGGCTGGTCTCCGTCTAAACGAGATCAGGAAACGGCCAACTCGGGTATTGTGGTGGAGCTAAAACTGGAAGATTTTAAGCCTTTTGCTAAGTTTGGGGCTTTGGCAGGAATGGAATTCCAAAAAAGTATCGAACAAAGGGCTTGGCATCTGGCGGGAGAGACGCAACGGGTTCCGGCACAGCGTATGGTAGATTTTACGCAGGGCAAGGTTTCGGCGGATATCCCGAAGACTTCGTATGTTCCGGGGACGACTCCTGTGGAACTGGGGCAGGTTTTTCCGGGCTTCTTGACACAGATTTTGCGCGAGGGGTTTGTTCAGTTTGGGAAGTCGATGCGAGGGTATATGACGAACGAGGCTATTTTGCATGCGCCTGAATCGAGAACTTCGTCGCCGGTGCGGATTCCGAGGGATGCTTATTCTTTGGAGCATGTGCAATTGAAAGGCTTGTATCCGTGCGGAGAGGGTGCGGGTTATGCGGGCGGTATTATTTCGGCCGCTATTGATGGCGAGAAATGTGCGTTAAAGATTGCGGAAAGCTTGGGCATTGCTACGGCCTAGGCCAATTGGGCTTCGGAAGGCATGAAAGAAGCTTCTAAAGGCGTGAAATGAATTTCTAAAGGCATGAAAAGAGTTTCTAAAGACGTGAAAGGAGTTTCTAAAGGCATGAAATGAATTTCTAAAGACGTGAAAGAAGTTTCTAAAGGCGTGAAAGGAGTTTCTAAAGGCGTGAAATGAATTTCTAAAGGCATGAAATGAATTTCTAAAGGCGTGAAAAGAGTTTCTAAAGGCGTGAAAGAAGCTTCTAAAGGCATGAAATGAATTTTTACTCACTATAAACTACTAGCAGGGCGCATTTTTCTTTTTTCGGCAGCCCTACACTAAAAAAGCCTCTATTGGATAGAGGCTTTTTTTGTTTATCACGTATTGTACTTATTATGGGCAAGGAGGGGCGGCACATTGCGCATTTAATGTTGATATGTTATCTCCTGCGATCAAAACTCCGGGACTGCCAACCGTAACCGTTACGACTGTAGCCGTTTTTGGGACATTAAAGATACGCCCGCCGGTGGCGGCAAGAACTCCGTCAAGATACCAATTGATGGTTCCTGGAGGCAGCGGGTCTCCTGCAATCTTTACCCTGATATGCGTTGTTGTACAGGATGCCACGCACAAGGAGTTGGCAAGCATCTTTTTGTGAGTAGCGGCTTCTTCTTTTTTAAGGTTACTGCTGGGTGATGTAAACCCGAACAGTAGTAAGGGGATTGCTAATAAAAGTAGTTTTTTCATAAATGGTAGTGTGTAAAGGTTAATATAAAGTTCAAAACAATCAAATATAACGGATTGATTTTTAGTATGCTTACGGGTTTCCGTAGGTTGCAAGAAAATAATTGTATTTACACTAATATTTATTGCTACCACGCATAAAAGCATTGTGCCTAGAAAGAAAATAGTTTTGAAATTAGGGAAAATGCTTTTAGATAAAAACAGTTTTTGTTTATTTTGTAAAGTATTGTAAATTAATTGGTTGATTTTGTTGCATTTTTAAATAAATATGTATGTTTGTGATGCAAACTTCATTTAATACTTATGCTACAAATTAAACAAACTCTGTTTAGGAAAAGACCTTGGAGAGGCAAACGGGTGAAAGTCCCGGGACGGATTATTGTGGCATTCGTGTTTAATAATTGAAGTTTGCGGTGACCTCTCCTTTTTATTAATTTATAATCCATACAGAAAATGCAAACTTCAAAACGTCAAGGTGAAGGCAAATCTACAGCCGACACAGCGAGTGATACACGAAACGTATCGAAAATAAAGGTGTGGTTAACACCGTCTCAATGTGAATTTATTGATTTTGTGCTGTTCTACGGGGCTTCGGAATTGTCGAAGTCTTTGCGGATCGTGCATGATTTGGCTTTATATCATTCTGATGTGCCTATTGGTGCGGAGGAAAAACGGGCACTTTTTGGAGTGAGGTGTTTGGGGAAGAAATTGAAAAAACCGCTGTGAGGCGGTTTTTGTTGTATTGGAGGTTGACTATTTTTCGTCAGAGTATATAGTTTTTAAAATTTCTGGTAGTTTATTTCGAGGGAATAACACGAAAATGCCTAAGATACAAAATGCAGTAGCAAATAAGAGCCAATAATTTTCTTTATAAAATACATAAAATAATGAGACGATTGTCATTACTAAATATAGAATCCAGCCTATTTTAAATATTATAAACATCATCGATATCGATAATAATGAATTATTAGTTGATTTATGTACTGCGAGATTCATAATAAAGCTAATATCATCTAAGACTTTAATCTGTCCTGCTCCTTTAATTTTTCCATCTATTAGAATATCTGATGATCCTTCACCTGTATGATAAATTTTTATTGAACAACCTTGATTTGGATCTATATAATCAAAAACAATTTCTATAAAATTCTCGTTTTTATCGATGATAAAATTATTAGTACTTTCTACTTGTGATAAGATTTCGACATCAAAAATTTCGACATTTTCAACCGATGAGATTTTTAGCTTATCTAACTCAACAATATCAGATTTATCTATTGTAATATTACCAGAATTCCAAATGGCGATTTTGCTAATGGTCAGATTTTTAAATTTTTTACCTTTATATATTACTTCTAACCCTTCTAAACTACTAATATCTTCATTTATCAAATTAAAACTGTGAATGAAATAATTAACTTTTTTTATGTTTTTAGCTTTAAAATAAAAAACAAAAGCCAAAATAAAACCTGCTAAGCCTATAATGAATGCGAATAAATTTAAATATTCTTCATTTTGATTTATAACCTCTTTTATATCCATATGATTTTACGTTAATTATTGATTGAAGTTGTTATAGACAATATTTGATTAATTTTAAAGTTAAATCTTAACTATTGTTAAATCTTGTTTGGTTTTTATCTACAATATAATCACGTATACGAACTTTATCTGGGTATAGAAAATCATTCTTGGTTACTTCGTCAATTTTCTCGACGTCAATATACGTCGGTTTAATGTCTATTTCGATAGTTCCTTCGCGATTAAAATCTCGGGCTCTTAATTCCCAACATGCCGTAACTTTAAATGTTTTGCGGTTAGGTAAAACTGAAACTTCAAAATATCTATTGTCTTTTTGAATTAGAGGTTTGTCATTGCTTGGTCTATAAGTGATACTTTTATTTTTATTATCAATAAAAGTTGTTAATGATAAATTTGAAATCAATAATGAGCTTTCATAAATTTTGCGAATCCCCCTTTTAAATTTAATTATAAAATACCAATCCTCAATAACTGCTAAACCATTATTCTCCATATTTATTTCAAAATTACACCAAGACTTATTAATTGAGTTGGAATAAAATGGGGAATTTATTAAAAAAGGTTTTAGTGAGGCTTCTAATTTAGACTGAAAAAAATCTCCGGGTAATCTCTCAACTAATACAGATTTCGTTGTTTGTCTTTCAAATATTGGATTTAGTATTAGGTCGTCTTGGAAGTCATTAAATGAAACTTTAAAATCAAATTTTGTTTTATGTGTACCCTTTAGGTAGAAATTTAAGATGTCTTGATTTTCTTCAAGTAAGTCAACAATATCTTCCCAACAAAATAAATGTATTTCAAATAAATTTTTGCTTTGATTTTCGAAGTTTTTTATTCTAATAAATTCTTCAATTTTAGAATCTTTATTCGCAGTTGTGGCAATAATATATACTGCTAAACTAGGCCGAAAGTTCGTTGCTTTTAAGATTTCATTTTCAATTTCATTTTGACTTAATTTTGCGTTAGAGTATTCATCCTTACCTTTGCATTGAATTCCCCAATAATTAGTTTCTCCTTTAGGAACACCATAAATATCTACACCGAATTGATTTTGACCTAGTCGACCATTTTTTTTTATTACGCTTGGAATACCCCAAATTTCACCCCATAGTTTCTTACACAGAGTTTCAAAGTCTTGCCAGTTTTCGGGTTTACTAATTGCTTTTTTCATCATAGAATAACACGTAACTCATGGATATACATGGGTTTCAATTGCAAATGTTTATAATGGTTTGAAATCAAATATATTGAAATATTTAATTCAGAGTAAATTCTTACGAAAGTATTTGATGAAGGGTAAGTTTTTGGCGATGAAATGTTTTGTTATGAACGATACACGAAACGTATCGAAAGTACAGGTGTGGTTAACACCGTCTCAATGTGAATTTATTGATTTTGTGCTGTTCTACGGGGCTTCGGAATTGTCGAAGTCTTTGCGGATCGTGCATGATTTGGCTTTATATCATTCTGATGTGCCCATTGGTGTTGAGGAAAAACGGGCTCTTTTTGGAGTGAGATGTTTGGGGAAGGAATTAAAAAAACCGCTGTGAGGCGGTTTTTATGTTTGATGGAAATCGTAACACAAATATTCGATTAGTACTGAAACCTCCATTTTGCAAAATGATGTACTGCTATACTTTTATAAAATGTTGAACTGGAGTAGTTTCAATAGTTGAATTTCTTATAGCACCAATTGTAAGTGCTGGAATAGTACCGTTGTTAATTTCATCAACTACTTGTTGAGTGAAATTTGAAATATAACTTGTTTCTATACGACGAAAGTCTTTGCCAAAAATTTCTTTAACAGATTTCTCATCACCAGAATTTGCTTTGAAAAATTTCCGCAAAAGTAAATTTTTAAAATCTTCAAAATTATTAATAATTGTATCAAGATGCTGATTCGCTTCAATATCTATAAGGTAAAGATTATTTAGTAAATGCTCTACAATATCTAATGCAATCCTAATTTTAGACTCTTTTGGAACTTCCATCTCGTGAACTGAATCATTTCCTAAAAAACGTATACTATGTAATCTATTTGCGTCTCGTTCCGTGATTAACTTATTACGCAGTAAATTGTTAATCTTTTGTTCGAGCGTTCTGCCTTGAATAGCTTGTTCTATTGCTACTGCTTCAATAACTGCTCTTAAGCCAACACCAGATAATAAATAACAATTTGATTTGATAGCTTCCAAAGATTCGAGATATACAATTCGTATTTTATCAGGAATGCTATAATAATTTTTAATTATATTGTGACCATTTATTGAGAGAGGATAATGCTTTTTATCTTCATAATAAGTTTCATATTCATCATAACCAGAAAACATGCTTTCATCGCCGTAAACTGTTCTGAACTGAATATTATCACATCCTTTACATTGAATAACATCATAATTACGATGCCAATGAAAGTCATCGTCATGCTCACTTCCAGTTTTTTTTGTATATAAAATTTCATGGTTAGTAGGTAATTCACAAATTGGGCAATAATCTTTGTTCATAATGTATGATTTTTAAACTTAAATTTGCTAAAAACAGCTGTTCAGATTGCGCTATAAGCCCATATTTATTAATTCATTACTATTTTTAATTGGCTTGCTTAATTTTTCTGGAAAGCCATGATTGTTGTTACAGCTCTCACACCAGTATTTGTCAATTTTATCTGGAAAATCTTTACTTATTCGAGGAAGAATTCTATATATAAATTGATGCTTTGTCAATGTCCAAAGTGTTTCTCTATCGTGAATTTTTGAATTTTTAATTTTTGTTAGTAAAATATCACATATTTCTACCATGCTTATGAGCTCAGTTATTTTAGGGTTATATCTTACATCATCGTCATCTTCATGATGATAATTACAAAAATAATCATCTATTAATTTAAAAATAGCTTCACTTCCTTTATAGGTGGGGAGGTTTTGATCTTCGATTGCATATAAATCAATGTTTTTATATTCAAAATTATCTAGACTACTTTTCAAATTGTTATAGTATTGATTGAGTTGTTGACTTTCTATATCGAGTTTTCTTTCTATTTCCTGTCTATCAATTTGATCTTGAATTAAAAGATTTGCATCTATTTGCGCCCTAAGAGCTAAAAATACCAAAATTGCCGCCATAACATTAATAAAAGGCGCGGTAGTGCCACCAATTGTATCGCCTATTGGGCCAGTAGTGTTAAAATTTATCCAATCCAATTGGGTACATGCAAATGGGGCAATAATACATATAGGGATGCCAATCCATAATAATCTATTTGCTCGCTTTAAAACTTTCTGTATCTGTTCTCTTTTATTTATTTGCATAATGTTGTGAATAATTATAAATATGAACAATTTCTATTGTAATACTTGTAACCTTTAAATCAAATATATTTTAAAAATTGATGATGAGCAGGACCTCTTTTACAAGTATCTTACAATTGTTTTTTTTCATATTTCTTTTTCAAATATTTCTTTTTAAGTTTATTATTATAATTTTCTAATTGTTTTATAAAAGCAAAAAACTCCTGAAGTTCTGAACTATATTCTTTCAAATTTGGAGTTTGCTTGTGAGGTATAACTATTATGAAAGTAGAAAATTTTGAATTTAAGATTTTATTTGTCTGATGTATAAGCTCGCTTTCTAAAAAGGGCATATATGTGAATATTTTATCAGTAAAAAACTTTATTCTTGTAACGCCATCTGTAATTATCATATTGCCGATATTTTTTTGATAATCTTGCGGTACCAGATTGATATCAACCTGAGAACAAAGGGTCTTGAAATCTTCCTTACTTAAAGAGTCAATATTAGTTTGAGAGTCTTTATTAGCTCCGATTAATAACCATTTTTTGACATTATTTCCATGAATAATTATAGAATCAATAAGGCCACAGATTACTGCGTATGCTTCCCTCTTTTTTATCTTATCAGTTGTCTTAGTAACTATTGTGTAAAAAATATAACTTCCTATAAATGCAAAGCATAATTTGGAAATTAAATCTTCAAGGTTTTTTTCATGTACGGTAATAAAAATATGATCAATAAAAAACTTAGTTGTGATAATTGTGCAAAAGCATATAATGAATAACAAATTCAATAGGCGGTTATAGTTTAGAAAAGGCTTTCTTTTGCGATGATAAAAGCTAATAGATGGCATGTATGGAAGAGAATGAATGGGGGCGTCTGTTCTCATTTCTATAAAATCATCTTCCGTTGTTTGTTTAGCGCCTTTTCCATATATACCTGGGCCTCCTTTGAATAAGTATGATACTGTTTTTTTTTGATTGTTGCTTGACATGTTATCTTTTTTAAGCTTACATTAGGTTTTGCAATATTTGCAATTTTCATGCATGATATTATAAAGTATGTAAACGATTGAAATCAAATGTACATTTTATAAATAAAAAGCAATATTTTTTATTAATTATTAGACAAAGTGCGTATATTTTACGTTAAAATAATCGCGATATGAAAATAATATAATTATCAAGTCATATCTAATTAAAGATTCTATCCTCACCCAACATATCTTTAATATTCTCGACATGCTGCCTTTGAACTTCATAGCTTTCGCCATTTTGTACGGCTTGTTTTAATACTCGAACAACATCGTTTTTATTGGTATAGGGTGCGGGCGTATTGGTTTCTGTAATGATTTGTAGGACTTCCAGAACTCTTTCTGCTTTTACAATATAGGTTCCTTCGGGTACGAAGGTGATGTCTTTTAGAGTACAGTCGCCATCGAACACGATAATGGAATAGAAAGGAATGTTTTGGAATTGCTGGAGCTGCTTTTTTAGGTCTGCAATATGCTTGTTGTTTTGCAGTATGGGGTTATAAAAGGAGTATTTCTGCTGGCCAAAGGCCAACACTTGTGTCCATCGTGTTTGATGTCCGTTTCCGAAAATCCAACCGCTGTAGTCTTTTATTTCGAAGACGAGTATGCCTACTTTGGTAGCTACGACGAGATCGATT
This sequence comes from Flavobacterium sp. N2550, assembly GCF_025947265.1. Taxonomy (NCBI): domain Bacteria; kingdom Pseudomonadati; phylum Bacteroidota; class Flavobacteriia; order Flavobacteriales; family Flavobacteriaceae; genus Flavobacterium; species Flavobacterium sp. N2550. The sequence continues at coordinate 1,724,471 of NZ_CP110007.1, forward strand.
TGGGAATATTTGTCTTTGTATTTTTTTAGGTATAGGTCGTGGAAAATGGTTTGTGCCGGGATTCCTGATTTTAGGAGTTTTGCTACCAAACGGCGTTCTGCTCTTGTGCCTCTATGGGATTGCGTTACGGGTTCTATTGTTTCTTTTTCTTGTATAGGAATATAGTAGCTGCGTTGCGGAACGTTGTTTTTTGCTTCAATATAATCTTTCATCTTATTAAAGATAATAATGAGGCCAACTATGATGAATAGGATAAAAACAATGTCCATATGAGTTGCTTTTATTTCTTGTTATTCGTAATTGTTTGAAATCAAATATATTGAAATGTTTTAGATAATGTAAATTCTTACTAAAACTTTTGATGATGGGTTTGTTTTTTACGATGAAGTGTTTGTGTTGATTATAAAAAAAACCGCTAGGAAGCGGTTGTTGGAGTTATCTTTCTCTTATCATTTTACGTTTTGGTTTGTCGAACTCATGATCGTCTATTTTTGTTTTTTCGACTTTAATCGCTTCAGTTATTGCCGTATACTCGGGCGTTCTGTATACCTGCTTGAGATAAACGGATTTCATGATTTGGGTTATTTTATTTCTATTCATGAAGCTATAGTCTTTAGTGTATTTTGGATCCATTTTTAGTTCGGGTGCAAAATAGTAGTCGATTTGCCCAAATTCGTCTTTGTAGATCAGCTTATTGCAGACGTAGCCCAAAATGGTATCTGCATTTTTGATGACTTTGGATGTGAAGTCTTTGTTGTCTGTTTTATCACATCGGTAAAAGAATAGGATTTCTGGTTGCGTTCTGTTGGTATAATATAATCGGTTTTCTTTTGGGAGAAATAACTGCTGAGTCATATAGTTGAAATCGTTGACTTGTTTGGTGGCTCCTTGTTTGACTATAAATATACTCTTGTCTCCAAATTCCTTTTTTAATTTTATTGTATCTACGTTTTTGTCGGGATTAGGGATAAACTTTAATCGGTATTCGATTCTTCCTTCGAAATCGGGAGCGTCTGTTTCTGCTTTTGCGGTTTCGTGTTTGTTACAGCTGTTTAAGAGTGTGAGTAGTAGTAGAAGGCAGATGGAGTTTTTTGTCATGGTAATGGTAAGTATGGGTTCTGAATTTTATACGCTAGTTTTCTTTTTTTGATAAATTTGATAGGCCAAACCAATCGCGGCTCCTATTTCGCCCCCTGCATATCCATAATTATGAATGGAGCCGACAATAAAAAAAACTTCTGCAATCTTGTACGTCATAAGGAAAACAGCTCGGGTCGGTTTCTCCGCTTAAGGCTTCAATAATTCCTCCGAATATTCCAAATATAATAGCTATACCTAATGTAATGAGTATGGCATTGAAGACGTATTTAAACATCAGCCTTGGGCTTTTGTGGATTAGTCCGACCAGACCTTGAACAATGCCAATGTAGAGGCCGACCCACCATGTTGCTAAAAAGCCGATGAGGGCGGTTGTTAAACGGGGATTGTTATTTCCCCAATCTTGGAAGCCAAATTGCTCAAATTTGAATACTGTAAAGTATTCTGATGAAATGGTATAGGTTATCTGGTCATGCATCGCTCCGTAGGTTCCGGCTAATAGGGTAGCGATTAGGATAGTGAGTAGTAGGATGCCTAGTTTTTTCATTAATTGTAGTTATTGTCAAATGTGCGTTGAAAGTTGTTTTTCTAATTATGTATAATAATCAAACGATAATTTTCTTTTCCTTTATCGCCATTAATTAAGCTACGATGTTTTAATGATAGTGAATATTGATCAATAATTTTGCCTTTATAAATAATTTCTCCAGTGATACCTTTTATCTTAAAATAGATGTTTTTGCCTTTAATTGTGTAATCACCTATTGAAACACTCTGCGATTGGATATTAAACCACTCTTTTAAATCTTCAGCTGTTGCATTACAATCTGTAGCCACACTAATTACTTTTCCGTTTGGATAAAACCTTAAATAGTCTTTGCTTCCTTCTTTATCATCATCGTCAAAGATGCATTTTGACTCATAAAAACCATCGAATTTTATCTTTTCGGTATTAGATTTTTGTCCGAAAGACAAATTTGACAGTTGTAAGCAAGTAAATAAAAATAATAATTTCATGATTTAATTATTTAAATCAAATGTATTGAATTGTTTTAAAGCTTTTTATATGGACAATTCTTTTTTAATTCTGAGTTAGAACCCGTCATAATCCAAATGTCGTAATCTTTGAGAATATAAGTTTGGGCTTTTTCAGTTTTACAAACATCGAGTATTTTAACTACTTCGCCGTATTTTGTTTTGGTGTTAAGTTTTATGTTGATACCATTTTTTGAATCATTGCTTTTCACTATATTTTTAATATCGGATTGAATCTGCTTAAATAGTAGAAGATTTTGGGTTTCGTTTGTAGTGAGCTGGTAGGATTTGAAAGTTCTAAAGCTTAGTATTTTTTCAAGAGAGCAACCGCAAGTTTCTTCATAAAAGTTTTTTGAAGGCAAATGGAGATTAAGCGAATATTCTTTTTTAAAGGTTTTGCTGTTTACTAAAAATAGAATGCAAAAAAGAATCAACAGGAATGTGAGTGTTGATGTAATGGAGAAGACAACCATTTTCTTTTTTGTAGTCATGATTTTGCTATTGATACTAAATCAGCTATTTATAATTATTTTAAATCAAATATATCTAATTGTCCTAAAATACCCGCAATCATAGAGAAGATTTGTTCGAAAGTCCTTTTTTAATTAAATCATATTCTTTTTTAAGCTTGCTCCAGTATTCTTTCTGCATCGATTTAAATAACCGATAATTTATTTTAATTTTTAAGGTGCTTACAAATGATTTTTTATTGATTCTTTTTGTTATTTCTTCGATTAACCACTCTTCATCAAACCCGGCCCATTCGTCAGCAATGCTTAAAAGATTGTTTTGTAGCACAGGAAATATCTCATGTTGGTTTATCTTTTTTACTTCTTCGAAAGTATAAGGACTTTCAATGATTTTAAAAGCGATATCTGTGAAATCGTTATCCTTTAATTCGGTATCGAGATAGAATTGAGAAAGTGAAATCCATATGGGTTTTCGTTCGCTTAATTTGTAGCTTGTTTTTTTCATAAGATGCCCAACGTTTAGTTGTTGCTCATAAATCGCTCAATAAGCTGTACTACTTCCTCAAAATTAGTTTCTAAAGCCATGTGTCCGCCTTCTAGAATATGGACTTCGGCTTTGGGCAAATCTTTTTTATAGCAATGGGCTTCGGCCACATCAAAAAAGACATCGTATTTGCCCCAAATAACAAGGGCTTTGGGCTGGTGCTTGCGAAAGTAGTCTTGGAAAGCGGGAAACATTTTGATGTTGGTCTGATAGGTGCAGTTGAGCTTAAACTGCATCGCGATGTTTCGGGGCCGGCTCATTCTTTGCCAATCGATGATCCACGATTCGGGGCTTACGTTTTGGTGTAGTTTTTTAGGCAATCCTGCAAAATATTGTTCTTTGGTTCCTTCTTTGCTTAAAAAGGCGGCTACTTTTTTCTTTTTTTCTGGAGTGGGATTTTTCCAATAGTCCTTGACTTCGTTCCATTGGGGGCCAAGACCTTCTTGGTAGGCATTGCCGTTTTGGACGATTATCTTTTCGATCTTTTCGGGATGCTGCAGACAGATACGCAGGCCTATCGGGCAGCCGTAATCGTGAAGGTAGATTGTAAAGGATTGGAGGCGGATGGCTTTGGTAAAGGCATTCATGCAGGATGCGATGTTATCGAAAGAATAGTCGAAATCTTTCATCAGAGGGAAATCGCTAAAGCCAAAGCCGGGATAGTCTGGCGCTATGAGATGGTAGCGGTCTGAAAGCACCGTCATGAGGTTCTTGAACATTAGGGATGAGGTGGGGAAGCCGTGCAGGAGCAGCAGGGACGGATTTTTTTTTGTCGCCTGCTTCTCTGTAAAAGATTTCGACTCCATCGACTTTTACGGTCTTATGGTATAGCTGCCTGCTCATTTTGTCTTGCGTTTGTGCTTCACGAAGTTCTTACATGTAAAAGACATTGAACTTATGTCCGTCGGGGTCTGCAAAAACAAAACCGTAATATCCTTCTCCGAATTCTTTGGGTTCGGAAATAATAGTTCCGCCTGCGTTTTCTACTTCTTTTGCCCAATTATATACCTGTTCTTTGCTTTCGGCAGAAAGGGTGAATATGATTTCGTTGGCGCTGTGGGAGTCGGCGATTTCGATGTTTGTATTGGTCTTGAGGATGTCTGGCAGGAAGAAGTGCATTATAAAATTGTCTTCACCGAAAAAAAAGCTTGTAAGGTCGTTAGAGCTTCCGTTGTGCTTAAATCCTAATTGGGTATAGAATTTAGTGGTCCGTTCTAGATTGCTTACGGCTACATTAGCCCACATTTTTTTTGGATTCATAATTTTTATGTTTTGATTGTTAGTATAAACTTTGCTTGCCTTTGTGGGGGTAGGTGGCAGGATGTCAGTTATATTAGTTGTAACTGTTTCTATCAAATATATTAAATTATTTTGTGGTGTAAAAGATTCTTGAGTAATGGTTTGTCTGCTATCATAGATGTTAAAATAACATCTATCTTGCGCCTAAGAACAACAAGCTGTTAGTCTTCTATAGCTTCAATGCCTTGCTGTTTTAGTTTTTCTAAATGGTCTTTCATGGTCTTGAGCTGTTCGGCAGTGTGCGGTTGCCATTCTTTTAATTCTCCGATAACGCGAAGCGGGTTTTGGGAACGGTATGACTTTGTAGGATTGCCAGGGAATTTCTTGTCGGTCAGGTTAGGGTCGTCTTCAAATGCGCCTGTCGGTTCTATGATGTAGATTCTTTCTGAACCTTCGCCAAGGGCAAGCTCGGCACCCCAAGTGGCCGCCTCGAGGGTTGCCGTAAAATAGATGTATTTTGCCTTGTTCTGTTTTCCGTAGTTGGAATTAAAACCGGGCTGGATGAGGTCTCCTTGTTTTAGGTCTGCTTTTGTGCCGTGGTAGTATTGGATAGTTTCTTTTGAGTGTGCCATGGTAGTTTTAGTAGGTTGTCAATTTTTATTATAAAGCTTCTTTTAAATTGTTTTTTTATAGTTTATTTCCACTTATAATTATTGGACCAATCATAGAATTGTTGAATTTTAATCGTTTCATTTTTATGGAACTTAATCACATCACTATCTTGTGACGGCAGAAAAACTATGTATGCAAAAGGCTCGATTAGTTTTTCCTTTTTCATTTCTATAAAATAAGGCACAAGGAATTCCCAATAATATCCTTTGTTTTCTTTTTTTAATTCGTCTAAAGCTTCGCATAGGGTTCCAAACTTTTCTATAAATTTTTGGCATTCTGTCTTGTCTTTGTTTTTGCTATCGTAATCTAATGCGGCAGCCATTGATAATATCAAGTCTGCGGACGAAAAATCATTATCTGTTTTTTTGCCGTTTTCATTTATAGAATTAGGATTAATAACTAAAGAGATAGAATTGTCTTCTTTTTGAGAAACGCCTTGCGACATAAGGCTGATGATCATTTCGTAATTTCCTTTTGCTCTAGACGATTTATTTTCTAAAGCTAAAAATCTGCTAAAAGATAAAATTGAAGGAATGCGGTTGCTGTCTTTATTTAAAACTCCCAACGCATTAAATGAACTTGAATGGTTAGGATTCGATTTTGTAGCGTTTTGAAAAGAAATGAGTGCCTTGTCAATTTGCTGCGCATTTACTAAAGTGATGCCTTTGTTGTAGTGAAGCTGATAATAGTCTGGATATTTCGCCAAACCTTCGTCGTATATTTTTAAAGAATTTTTAACCTGATCAAGATGATCTAAAGCGTTTGCATAAGAGACATAAACATTTTTTAAATCGTCTTTTGGGTGTGTTTTAATGGCAAGTTTGCTGATCTCAACAGCTTCAGAATATTGTTTTGTTGCGTTTAGTGTCAAAGCCTTTTCGGACAATGCAAGAAAATTGTTTTTATCTAGTCGCAAGGCATCTTCATACATTAAAAGGGCTTCGTTGTATTTTCCTTGGTCGTGCAAAGATACGCCTTCATTGACTTTCTTGTCAGCTTCTTCCTTGTTTTGTGAATATGACAGAATAGGCAGTAAGATCAAAAGTTTTACTATGTTTTTCATTCTATTTGTTTTATGGAAAGTTCTGCATAGAACAGAACCTTTTTAACTGTTTGAAATCAAATATAGGAATTATTTTAGCATAGCCTAAAACTCTTTATCAGCAATCTCCAAGAACACGGTCGTGAACAATTACAAATGTCATCCATAACGCGATCAGGATTAACAACACATTAATAATTGTAAATATTGTATAATAGTTTCGCTGAAAATCATTGGATCTGGCGCTTATTCTTGTAGCGTATAACCTAGAGGAAATTGTAATCAAAGCCATAACTATCAAGACGGCAAGCCCCGGATAAAAGCTGGACATTGCCGCACCAATAAGGCCGAGCAGCAAGGCAACAAAAGTTACTGCTATGGATAAGGCTGTGACCCTAGTAAATAGTTTCGTTTTCATTTTGATTGTGATTTAAGATTATTATTTCTTTTTGCTTTTTTGTATGCTTCCAAACATTTTTCAATCGGCCTGCCTTGTACATGAATGCAATTGCAGAAGTCGATGCAGGCTTGGGGATTGTCATTGTCTTTGCATTGTATTTCGCAATCGGGAATGGTATTGTGAGGCTGGATTTCGAACAGGTTAGTGATGATAAGTACTAGGATAAAAACAGCCGCCGCCGAACTGGCAAAGAAAGCCATAGGAAATTTAGTGCTCCGGGTTTGCTGCCGTAGAAAGGCATCATGGGGCGAACGATTAAAAGGGAGTATAAATTTGAGCTTGTCATAATCCCAAAAAAGGAGATAGGTGTTGGCCAGCACCATTAACGGAGAGGAGAGGAGCGAGCCTTCAAAACGTACGGCCAACGAAAGGATACAGATGTTTAGGATGATTGGGAAATAAAGCACAGCTCCAAGCGTAGCCGTACGGGGAATCAGCAGCAGTATAGCGGCTGTAACCTGCACGATGCCTATAAAGGTGTAATAATAGCTGGTTTCATGCAGGGCTTCTAGATAATGTCCCATGGGATGGTTGACAGACAGTGAAGTAAAGCGTTCTCCTGCAATCTTGACAAAGCCCGAAGGCAAAAAGCCTGCCGCCAAGGCAATGCGACAAAAGACGGTGAAATAACGCAACCATCTATTGCTTTTTGCCTGCAGATGTGCCTGTTCGAATCGGGAAAGCAAGTTCATGGTTTGAGGTATTAATCCCAATGAGTACCGTTAAGTCCTAAAACGGTGCCGATCCATAAGATAACGATAAAGGCAATCGCGCCGATTAAGAAAGCTGCTATTCGTGTCCAAGCTTTCTGGCCGCCGATGAATTGCTGGATGTAATGGAATAATCCGCCGCCAAAAGCACCTGCCAGAGGCACCATTATAAGAGGCTTGATTCTCCAGTATTTTCCCCATTCTGGTTTCGATTCGCCAGCATTTAACAGAAAGAAAACAATCAAGGCTGTGGCAATTCCTGCGCCAATCAATAGTCTTCTTCGTAAGGCCGTAGGGTCTGAATGTGATGTTGCATTATTCATAATAGTAAAGATTTAAAATTAATGATTTAAAGTACTTTGTAATTCAAAGTAAATACATATTTTAGAACTGTGCAATAAATAATTAAAAAAAAATTAGAGGGAATGCTAAAAGCAGCTGCTAAAGCCTGATAAGCAGTGGAAGTTATTGTTATATTCTTTTTTGCTGCTCGCTTTGGTGTATTGTCTTTTCTAGCCGCGACAGTCTGGTTTTTTCCTGCTTGGCATCCATGATCCAATGGATTGTTAGCTTTTTATAGGAGGGAGCTTGTCTATTAAAAAAATCCCAGGCTGCCGTATTCTTTCTAAATTGATTTTCATATTCGGCATCAAGAAGTACAGGCTCGTTTTCATAGGAGTAGATCTTGGATCGGCTTTCTATCCTTTGGGTGAAAGCGCTTTGCCCTGCTTCGGTCATCAGTCCGGCTTTGGTCAATGCTTCCATCTTTTTTATGTTGATGGCGCTCCAGTTGCTTGTCTTTTTTCGCGGCGTAAAGCGGATGGAATAGCTGTCTTTGTCGATGGACCTGCGTACGCCGTCTATCCATCCAAAGCAAAGCGCTTGGTCTACAGATTCTGACCAGGTCATGGAGGGCTTGCCGCTGCCTAGCTTATAGAAACCGACAAGGAGTTCTGTTTCTTTGGTATGGTTTTTTTCGAGCCATTTTCTAAATTCGGCCTGTGTTGCAAAAAAGGTCGCTGCCATTGGATTTGTTTGATTGGTGTTAGGATTTCATCAGCTGCTTGTGCTTTCTTCCCCAATCTTCAAGATTCTTGATGATGGTACTAAGCTGGTAGCCGATAGGGGTTAGCTCGTATTCGACCCTAGGAGGAACTTCTGCAAAAACGGTGCGCATCACTATTTTGTTTTCTTCTAATTTGCGCAATTGCAGCGTCAGCATTCGTTCTGTAATAGCGGGCAGGCATTTTTTTAGTTCTCCAAACCGCAGCTTGCCGTTAATCAGGTAGCAGCATATCGCCAATGTCCATTGTCCGCCGATGATGCCTGAAGCGTAAACCTCAAGGCATTCTTCTGCCAATAGCTTTTTGTTTTCGAAATTAGTCGATGTTTCCTTGATTTTAGTCATTACTTCCCTTTTTGATAGTATCCTACAATGGGTTGCTAATATACAAAATTGACCATGGCGGCGTACTTTTGTCTACGTTTTGTAAATAAATAATAGCATGAAAACACTAGTCATCATCATACATCCGAACCTGCAAGAATCGGTTATCAATAAAAGATGGATAGAAGAATTAGAAAAATACCCAGATCGTTATTTTGTCCATCGTCTGTATGAGGCTTATCCCGATGAAAAGATTGATGTGGCGAAAGAACAGCAGTTACTGGAATCGTATGACAAGATCGTATTCCAGTTTCCTTTTTATTGGTTCAACTGTCCGCCCTTGTTTAAAAAATGGCTCGATGAGGTGCTCACGTATGGCTGGGCCTACGGAAGCCAAAGCGGCTATAAGTTGGGCGGAAAGAAAATAGCACTAGCACTCTCAGTAGGAATTGACGAAGAAGAATACAGAGCCGACGGCAAATACAAATATACCTTGCGCGAGCTGACGGCTCCTTTTGAACTGACTTTTGATTATATCAGGGCAGACTATCGTTACTTTTTTGCGTATTACGGCATCGAACTGAATGCTTCACCTGAATGGATTGAAAAGAGCATACCTGAATATATGGGCTTTTTAGAAGCGCTGTAAAATTTACTGCGGTATCTGTTCTACTAATACTTCATTGCCTGCCTTGTCATAATACGTGCACGTCATTTTTTCCATGTCAACGGCCCATTTCTCGATGCCGCATGCCGCACTTACCGCTATAAAAGTGAGATAATCGCTCTGTCCTTGCTGGTGTGCTTTCAGGTCGGTTTTGAACTGTTCGAGATTGCAGTGGTCGGCAATGGGCACTATGTTATATTTAGTATCGGTCGCTGTTTTATAATCGGCAGTTCCATGATATTCAGTATGACCATCGGCTACAAAGGTTTTGTAATAGGTTACGCCCAATGCCTTGATTTCTTTGATGTAGGCCGGAAAGTCGGCACCTGATTTTACTTTGCTGTGTGCTTGTTGGATTTGTGCTATGGTAAACATCTTTTTTGGTTTTTAGTTTTAGACTCTCAGCGACCCTCTAAATCCCCTAGCCGCATAATAGGATTCTGCGCCATTGTGATAGAGAAATACAGTACCGTAGCGGTAATCGCAAAAGAGTGCGCCGCCCAGCTTTCGGATAGGAGCAGGAGTCGCTATCCAGCTTGAAGTCTTTGTGTCGAGCGGACCGAACTGCTGCAGTTCGCGGTATTGTTCTTCCGTCAGGATGTCGATACCCATAGCATCGGCCATTGCAACAGCGCTGTCTTTTGGCTTGTGCTCTTTTCTTGAGGCCAAGGCTTCGGGATCAAAGCAGACGCTTCTGCGGCCTTTAGGACTTTCTGGCGCGCAGTCGTAAAAGATATATTCGCCTGTTTTTGCGTCATGGCCTACAACATCGGGTTCGCCGCCGGTCTCTTCCATTTCGTCTAGCGACCATAGCTTTTCGGGATGTGCTTCTAGCCTTGCCTGTATATCGTCCCATTTGAGGCCTTTATGGCGGTGGCTATTTTTTTCAAAACGGGCTTTCAGTATGCCAAGCAATGTCTGGCTGTGTTCTGCCGAGAGTTTCTTTTTGCTGTCCATATCGTTATTGGTTGTTAGGTTTGACGAAATTTACTGTTCTATTGGCCGGCCTAAAATACCACGATACCATGGTTAATACCAGCAATAATAGGGGAGGGAATAGTTCTTTCACGGCATCGCCCGAAGCAATGTGCGAATAGATGGCTCCCGTCATGGCAAAGAAGAAGCCTGCATAGGCCCATTCTTTTAGCAACGTAAATTTAGGAATAAGTATCGTGATAACTCCTAAAAATTTCCATACCGCCAGCAAGGTCAGAAAATATAAGGGATAGCCCAGATGGGCCATCATGTCGGCTTCTTCTTTTACGTGCAGTATCTGTACGATTCCGGTCGACACCATTCCCAACGCCAGCCAGAGTGTCGAAATCCAATAAACAATTTTGTTTCTTTTTTCCATAGTGTGTTATTTTAAGCGGTCTGCAATTTCTTGAAGTCGGTTATGCGCCATATTGATGCCCTGCGCAAAAGGCAGCTGCAGTACTTGGTTCCTAAAAGCAACCGATTTGTATACAATGTGCATGGTGAGCTTGCTGGTAGTGTCCGTCAGCTTTTCAAATTCCAAGTACTCCAGCTGTACCGGAAAAGGCGTGTTTTCCATCTCAAAAGTACGGGTAATTCTTTGGTTCGGAAGGAACTCATGGATGGTGCCATTAGCGCTAAACAGTATATTGCCCTCTTTGTCTGAGGTTTCAAACTGATAGCCGCCATGCTTTTTGTTTTCGAGCTTTACTACTTTCGTGCCCATCCACTGTGCTACAATTTCAGGATCTTCATACGCCTTGAAAAGCAATTCCAAAGGCAGGTCAAATTCTCTGGTAATCAGCAGTTCCTGCTTATCCTCTTCTGCGTTGATTTTTGTCTTTCGTTCCATAAACTTATTTTTTTGATTGGTACTTTTTCATGATGCTTTCGAGCGTGTTGAATCTGTCGTCCCACATTTTTTGGAACGGCTCGATAAAGTCGGCTATTTCTTTCAGCTTGTTCGGATTTAGGTGGTAATACATTTCTCTGCCGTTCTGTTCCTGCTTGAGCAGTTCGCATTCGGTAAGTATCTGCAAATGCTTTGAAACCGTCGGCCTTGCGGTATCAAAGTTAGAAGCTATGGCGCCAGCGGTCATCGATTGCGATGATACCAATAGAAGGATGGCTCTTCTTGTAGGGTCGGCTATGGCCTGGAAAACGTCTCGTCTTAAATTCATTATGAAGTTATTTGACTACAAATATATATGAAGTCATTTGACTACACAATACTTTATGCAAAAAAATATCCAATAAGAAGACATCTGAGAGCTCATTAGGGCTCTCAGCTGTTGTTTTTAAAGGCTTTTACTAAATTAAGAAAGCAGTATTTTATGTAAATTTCAGATTCGGTAGATTGGTTTCCATTTTGTTATTACGAAAAACCGTAATAGCTGTAAACTATAGTTGGAATCTTATAACTATAGGGCATGAAATAGGATTACCTTTCCGAAAAAAGTAACGAGAAGTATTTATGATACCTAATGATGACCCAATAGAAGAAAAGAAGGAAAAGCCCAATTATAAGATTTTTTACTTTGTCTTTGCAATAATCATAGTGACAGCTTGCAGTATATATTACATTGAGCAGGAAAGAGAAAAAGCACTAAAAGAGGCCGTGTCTAACTAAAAGAAATCAGATAGCAAATACAAAAGTATCCTTATCTAATTCAGATGTATGGTACTGCCAGTTCATCTTCATTACTTTTGTAAGCATATCTTTTAAGACTCGGTAATTGGTCGGCTTTGTAATATAGATATTGGCTCCAGCAACGAGCGTTTCTTCGATATCTTTTTCAGAAGACGAAGTAGAATAGATGACTACAGAAAGCAATTTGTAACGTTCATTTTTTCGTATCTCCCTTAATGTTTCAAGACCGCCCATAATCGGCATATTTAAGTCAAGAAAAATAATATCAGGAACATCTTCTATGGCATTCAAATAATCGATGGCTTCTAGACCGTTCTTGAATGTCATCAAGACGTTATCTGAATTTAGTTCATTAAATGCATCTTGGAAAGTTTCCCTGTCGTCCTTGTCGTCATCGACTAGACAAATCCTTAGATTTTTCATAGGCAGTTGTTTTTAAGTCGCCTATGAAATAGAAAGAGAAATGTTGAAAAAACTTCAACTAAAGCAAAGGTGAATAGCAAATATACGAAAAAAAAGTGTCACTTTTTCATAATGTCCTCAGAATCGGAAAACTGGAGCTTGAGGCTTTCGAGCTTTTCATCATCCATATGGCCGTAATGGTCATGTGATATCAGCAGATAATCAATCTCTGGTATGTCCGCAGCCGTATGATGTTACTTTCTTTATACGCCTTTAGAGACTCTATTCATAGTAATATCGAATTAACCTTGTCAAAGTGCCATTTCTAAATGCCTTATGTTCTGTCAGGAGCTCCTTTTCATTATAATAAAATTCTGTTACGAGAGTCACGTTTCTAAAAAGAGTTTTTTTTCTGATTAATTTGTTTTGATCATATACAAAAGAGTTTTCGGTACAGTCTTCGGAAGTGTCAGAAAAAGTACATTCTTTAATGAGCGTATCATTATTGTCAAAATAAGAAATTGTTTTTTGATTGAAGCCATGGCTTTCAGGACTATTGATTTTTGTAACGATTTTGCCTGTGCTTGAATATTGGAAGGTAGTAGTCGATTCCAAATGAGGGCTACCCATATACCAGCCTGTTGAGTCAATTTGTTTGACCAGTTGCTGCAGGTCGTTGTAAAAGTAATTATGCTTTGTATGTATTTTATTTTTGTCGGTATAAGTCACCCATTCTGTTAGTTTTTTGTCTAAGTTGTATTTCCATTCTGAATTCAGGTATTTTTCTTGGCAATAACTACAAACGGTATTTTTTGAAATTATTTTTGGACTAAAACCATCAGTGCTGAAATATCTTGTACTATCGACCGTATGATACCATTTTATTTTTTGGTTGTCAGAATTGTAGAAATAGTCATCAATTTTAGGACGTTCAATGGAGTATAGAAGTAATAGGGTATCTTTAGAACTGATGGTATACATACGGTTAATTCCGCTGTAAGTACTTTTGATTTCCCTTTTTAAGCTATCATATGCATATTCTGTTACATGTGTGATTATATCATAGAATACCTCTTCCTTACGTCTTTTTTTTCTGTCAAAAGGCCTAGGCGTTGAGGTTTCTTTAATTACTTGTCCGTCATTATCATAGTAGGTCTCAAAATCATACCAGCCCATGAATAATGAACCATGTGATTGATGATACCACGTGTAATTTAATCCGAAAAGTTTGTTTTTAGAGATATCGAACTGTTTTCGATGCAACAGAAGGCTGTCTTTTTTTATCTTGCCCTTTCGACTGATAGTATAGGAATAGGCCACTGTCTTGGTAATATTGTTATCAATAAAGAACTGCCTCGGCGCTACATAAACCTCATCAGTTCTAAAATTATGAATAGCATAGTTTCCTTGGCTAAAAACCAAGTTTGCCGTTAGGAGTAAAAGGATTGTCTTGAAAGTTTTCATATTATCACATGGCATAGCTGATTACTGCTAATGATGTAAGTGAAAGTTTTATCCCTGCAAAACAGCAATTCTTTCAACTTTATTATTTTTAAAATATACGATAAGTGATCCTGTATTAATTCCTCTATGGCTATATCCTAGAGAATACATACATGAATTTTTTATAGAAGAGCTATCGTCTGGTTTTCCGAGCAGATTAATAATTTCCTTTTCAGACATTCCAATTAAGTCGTAATTGTTTCGCAAGCTATTCATCATGTCCCAACGTAAGCTTAAATTTTCTTCTGAATTGAGATTTGAGTTTTTCCATTTATCAGAATCAAATTTTTCATGACTAATCTTTCCTCTTATGAAAAAACTGCAAATAAATAGAACTACGATTATACTCATTGCTGTCTTAAGGCTATTCTTCATTACTTCTTTAAATTTATTTCAAAATAATGGCTTATTCTTTTCTATTTTCAGTCACATGACCATCTTTCCATAGCATCTTTAAACTAGAATAGATATTCTTTTCATCTTTTACGAATTGAATTTGAACATTCTCATCAAGCACATAGGTGTCATCAAAAATAGGAATTAGTTTGAATACATTGCTGCCGCCCCGTCCTGAATTTTCACATACGAATTGGTCGTTTTCAATATAGAACTTTAATCCGCCAACATAGGTACCTACATATTTGTTATAGGAAGCCGCGCTTAAATTTGGCGGATTTTGCTCGGCTATCAGCATATTCATTGCCCATTGGATTTTCATTTTGTCTTTTTCGCTTTTTGCCTGCGACAACAAATCTTGATAAATGACCTCTTGTGCCTTTTCTAAAGCCTTTGACGCTTCAACGGGTATATCTGGTGTTACGCCAGTCCCTTCCCAGTCCTTAAAAGTTGCCGTTGAGATTGGCCGAGCAAAAGGTATTCTTGCAATAAAGCCGCCACCCAGATCAAAAGTACCCGTCATGTGCGAACCTCCGCCCGTATTCTCACCAACAATGACTGCCCTTTTTAAGCTTTGCATGGAAGCTGAAAAAGCTTCTGCAGCAGAGAAAGTATTCTTGCTTGTCAGTATATAAACAGGCATCAGCAAGGTCAGCCCATTTGTGGCTGATGGGTCTGAAAATACGGAAATCGTATTTTTTTCGAAAGTATTTACGTTATCATATAAATGGGTTCTTTCTTTAAAAAAGTAGCTTTCCAGTCGATTAGCTGTATTCCCGCCACCATTGTAGCGCAAGTCAATTATTAATGCTTTTGTGCCTGATAAAAAAGTCAGTGCCGCGTTTAGGATAGGCTTTGCCTCATTCACACTGCCTGTAAACCCATTAAAAAGAAAATATCCGATGTTGCCCGGAAGAACCTCCACTTTCTGCAAATTGAAATTGTTATCTCTTTCAGCAGCTAAAAATTCTTCCATAGCCTTTGTTCTCTCTTCATGACTCATCTTATTTGGAGCCAACATGCCGGGTTCAAAATTGACGTGAAAATGTGAGTCATAATGGATACTCCTGATATCGTTTTCTAACTGACTCGCCAATTTTGCAGGATCTGTATTATTCTTATAAACTCCTTTTGCTAGTTGACTGCTTAAGTGGTTGCTTATTAAAAGAGCTTTGTCAGGGAATATGTAATAGCTGTTTAAAGATTTCTTAAGAGAATCTACCAAGCTGGCAATTTGATGACGGGTTACTCCCTTATTTAATTTTTTTTGAGCATGTCCAAAATGGATAGAGCATAACATAAAAAGAGGCAGTACCAGGAAGTGAAATCGTTTCATAGGAGTTAGTGGTTGAAGGTGGAATTTTACCAAAGATAGTAAAACAGCTACGCTATTTGGTTCTCCTATTGTATATTACTATTGTATAAGATGTTCTGTTTTAAGTTTTTAAACTCTGCTTTTAAAGTTTGTTCAATTATGTCAAAATTTTCTCGATTTCTTTTTCATCAAGTAATTCTAATTCATAAAAAAAGCAAGCTCCATTTCCGCCTTGTGGACTTCTATAGCCAATAACAATTCCTCGACTTGTTGATTCAGCTTGAATCAAGACAATTAATTCCTTATCTCCATTTTCTGAATCTATTAAATAGGCTAATCTAGGAAGTCCAATCTCAAAAGGGGTATGCTCGAAATCTACATCTTTAATGCAAAATACCGCTGTCCCGTTCTTTGCATCAGATTCATTTGCAATTTTACCAGAAAAGCTAGGAATGTTTTTCCAAGATCTTATATCAAAAGCGGGCCAGTTATCTTTTTCGGCAGTCATAAATTAGTACTATTTATTTGTTTTTCAGAAATTCGATTTCATTGCAATTATTGCACCAATAAAAAATGATTTCAGTATCCATTAAGTAACTAGAAGCCTTTTTTAAACAATCGGGACAATCTCTGATCTTTTGTTCATCTTCATAAGCAACATATCTGCAATTAAAACAATGCCATATCGTTAAACCTGAAGCCTCGTCATCATCCATGTACCATGTAAAAGAATCTTGCTTGCATTTTGGACAAATCTGAGTTGCCATAATTATAATGTTTTCGAAGCTAAATTAATTCAAAAATATAATTTTATTTCTTCATTAAGACGGGATTTACTAGGAGTTTGATTATTCTCTTAAATCCCGCAAAACAAAATTCTACACGGATTCAATAGGTCGCTATTGCTATACTTCTTCCCCATAAATTGATTTTCTTCATAATACAGC
This sequence comes from Flavobacterium sp. N2550, assembly GCF_025947265.1. Classification (NCBI taxonomy): domain Bacteria; kingdom Pseudomonadati; phylum Bacteroidota; class Flavobacteriia; order Flavobacteriales; family Flavobacteriaceae; genus Flavobacterium; species Flavobacterium sp. N2550. The sequence continues at coordinate 1,740,984 of NZ_CP110007.1, forward strand.
AGTTTTGCCGCGACTACTACAAAATAACCTTCGGGCAGTGCGGGACTGGTCCAAACCGTTTCGCATTGGACAGCAGCATCAAGAGGTATAGGCAACGTGAAAAAAGCATCCGTGATAGGAGAGCTTGCTTCAAATTTTGTAGCGCAGGCATATACGACCAGTTCCGCATGCGGCACCCCTTCTGTAAACCGTATCTGGCTTTTGGGCCCCAGTTCGGGAATAGTGACTTGCACCTGCCGCTGAGAATCCATAACGACTGTAATTTCTGGCAGGAAATACTTCTTAAAAGGCGAATGAATATTAAACTCAAATCCCTCCAAAGCCTTCATGTCAGCAGTAAAGGGAGTGCGCTGTCCTTTGGACAGGTGGGTGTTTTCGAGCAGGGCATTATAAAAAGCACCAGTCAGCCGACGGTACATATAGCTGTCGGTATGTCCGGCCAAAAAAGAATGCAATCCGATGCGAAGGTGTTTAGCCCAACGGCTGCAATGGCTAAATTCTGAAGCGCTCGCCACAGTCGCTCGGGTCTGGCGTATTTCGCCTGGATGGGACTGAATGATTTGTTTTCCGTTGAGATTTCTAAAAACCAGATTGCCGGTAGCGCCGCTGATGAAGTTTTTATTGCGTATATGTGCCATAGCGTAAAGTGTTTAACATTAGTAGTATAAACGTAATATTGCTCGACTTATTTTGTAGTTTTCTTCGGGATATGTTTATAATCATAGTATAGTAAATCTATAATGACTCTATAAAAAAGCAGTTTTTTATGGAGTCACTATGGACTCATTATGGACTTACTATGGACTCACCCTAAACAAAACTACACTTTAAGCACCTCGAAACTGTCTTTCTGTTTTTAGAATATCTTTTTTACGGTTTTCCGTTTTGAGAAATGATTGGGTGCAGTTATTTTAGCGAGGGTAAAAAGCCGTAACAAGAATATAACTTTTCAAAATATGATAACAGCAGTAGTGGGAGCAAGTGGTGCAACAGGAAAGTTATTGGTAGTGCAATTACTGGAAGCAGGGCAAAAAGTAAAAGTAATTGTCCGCTCTTCAAGTCTTATTCCAGAGCAATGGGAGAGCCATGAACGTATTACGGTTATCAGGGTAAATGCTATTACTGCTATCAGCGTTGATGAGATGGCAGCATACCTTAAAGACTGCCAATCGGTAGCTTCTTGTCTAGGACATAATCCGAACCTTAAAGGAATATATGGAAAGCCAAGACGGCTGGTTCAGGAAACAATCCGATTGTTTTGCGAGGCCGCTATTATGAACGCGCCAGAAAAACCGATTCGGCTGGTGTTGATGAATACGGCAGGAAATAGCAACAGGGATTTGGACGAGCGGGTTTCTTTTAGGCAGAAAATCGTGATAGGCTTGTTTCGACTGTTACTGCCTCCGCATCGTGATAATGAAAGAGCAGCTGATTACTTGAGAAAGAAAATAGGCCCAAACCATCCCTTTGTCGAATGGGTAGCTGTGCGTCCAGATAGCTTGATTGACGAGAAGTCTGTGACAACCTATTCGCTACATCCTTCGCCTACGAGAAGCGCCCTGTTTGACCCGGGTTATACCAGCCGCAGCAACGTAGCACACTTTATGTGTAGATTGTTGCGAAATGATGCGGTTTGGAATAAATGGAAAGGGAAGATGCCGGTGCTTTATAACGACAATACAACTGAAGCAAGGTAAATAGCATTCTCTCTAAAACAGCAGGTAAAAGATTTACTTTGACTAGACTGTAGGGACTGTAGGCTGTTTTTCGGATGGAGGTGGGCCGAAGGCAAGAGTATTTCGTCAAGCGAGATCAATCTGGCTTTTAGAAAGACTATTTTAGTAAATGATTCTTCGTCAATTTAAACTATTTTTATGTAGCTATTGTGGTTGTAGCAGGCTAATTCTTGTTTCGATTTTTTTCCAGTTTTATCAGCCTTGATAGCAAGAAAAGAAAAAGTATACTGCCTACTATCTTTAATAAGGCGCTGGAGTAGCTAAAAGGTTTGCTGATTTGTTGTAGTTCTGATGAAGTGTTGATTCTTATGGATTTGAAAAACTTCTCTTTTTTATCTATACTATAGGAGCCTACCTTTGAATAAATGAAAACATAAGTAATACCTTCTATATATAAAATTAAACTTTCTCCTACTTCTTGTTCTGAGTCTTTCCCCTTAAATCTTAGTTTGTAAGCGATATGCTTATCGACACTTATCTGTGTAGAATCTTTTAAAAATAAGCCTTTTTTGGCCATGCTTTTAAGCTGTTCAGCGATTACCTGTTGGTATATATTTTTTAATTCGGCAATATCTTTTGGAAGCTTACGATCTGGCACCCCATTCGATAATGCTCCAACACGCATGGCGACATATGAATCTTCTTTAGAGTTAAAAAAATACGCCTTAGCTATAGCGTTTTTCTCTTTATGCTCATAAGTCTCTGTTTTTCCAGAAAAGCTAACTGATACATTTTCGTCAAGTTTTGTTTGACTGAAAATCAATGTTGGGAATAAATAAGCACAGAGAATTAAAATTTTATTCATATAGGTTTTTTACTTTGGTAGTTTCATTGCTTTTTATGACAGTCAATTAATATTCCTTCATAAGATAATTCTAATGGGCTCTTTAGCTCTTTAATCGTAAAACTCTTTGAGGATAAAATCTTGCTTGTTTAATTTCTTTAATTCCTTGATCAGGTAATAGCGGTGCAAGAAGCCTGTGAGCACTACTATTTTTTTGCCAGGATGCTGTTGGGCAATAGTATAGATATTCTGGGCCATAGTTTTGTTTCTGAGGTCCCAAAAACCAGACATCTTCTTAAAGCCGTCTTTATAGCTTATCTTTTCGCCGTTGGGTTTGGTGACAAAACGTTTTGAAAATTCGGGCCTGCTGTCGGTTATCTTCAAGAGCTCGTGGTATTGAGATTCTTGTCTTTTTTCGGCAATACGATCTGTCGACGGGTTGTTGAATTTTTCGGGCGCTCCTTCGGCAATCTTCATGAGTTCTTGTGTGAGCGCATTAAAGTCTTCGTATATTTTTGCCTCTTTTGGAGTTAATTGCTTTGCCTTATAAAGACTGTCGATTAATTTGACTGTCAAATTATCTGTCGGTACCATGCCTTGGTCTTTGCGGTATTGGTTTCTTCCTTCAAATTCAAAAGGGAGCCTCATGGTGTTGGGACGTTTTTTTGAATAGAGATTGCTGGCTATGACCTCGTTTTCATTAAGATTTTTGCCTTGAGCATAGTCTTCCATTCCTTTTTTGTCGACTTCGTGCAGGATGATGTCGGGTCCTATTTTGTCTAGCATGCCCAATAGTATTTTAGGATGGTAGTTGGGAACGCTGTCATGTATGTTGCCGATGACATAGATTTCGGTCTTTTGGGCAGAGCAGATTGTTGTTAAGGCAATAAGGAGAATGGAGAAAAATCGTTTCATAGTATTTTAAAAAAGGGGTAGTCGAAATTAAGAAGGAATAAGCTTTAGCGCAGGATTCGTTTGGGTTTATTGTTAGGACAAAGATACAAGAAGTCTTACCTGCTGATATATGTCCTTTACTAATTAACTTTTTTTGTTGACGTTACATTTTGCTTTTTAGAACTCGTATTATTTTTTTTAACCCTACTAAAGTTCCATTAAAATAGCTGCCCTTTTTGAATTCGGGTATGAAATAATTATCGACAATCAATTGCGTTTCCTCATCTGTTAAGATTCTTTCGATTCCATTTCCGTTTTGAATCCTCATTTTTCTATAGCCGTCAGAAATTGCGATTAAGATTCCATTATCTTTATAGCGTTTTCCAACACCCCAAGTTTTGGCAATATGGAGAGACAAATCTTCAAATTTCTCGCGAGAAACTTTTAGAGTATCAATAGTGACGATTGCAATTTCGAAAGAGGTTTCTTTTTCAAAATTGTCGATGATAGTATTAAGTTCGGCTTTTTGATCGTCAGTATATAGTTTTTCATAATCAGTCACCCACTTTTTATCATTAAGAGGGTTGTTCCAAAACATTTCCCTGTAGAGTTCAATGTTCTTTGTCTTTAGGGAATCATTATCTGCAGTCTCAACTTGTGACCAAGTAGCTGTGGATAGTAGAAAGACAGCTATGCAGAGAACTTTATTCATGTTGATTTGATTAAGCATTATTCATAATTCTTTTTTTGTTTAAAGAACATTCTACGAAGTCCAAAATTGGAGTAATGAAATCGGTTATAATTTATTAAAATCAAATATAGGCATTTTTAGTACAGGTAAAATTCCTACGGTCGACATTGATTTCTGCAAGCCATTTCTTTTTTGTATTTTTGACAAGCTATAAAAAGTTATGACAGAAGAGAAAGTAATATTAGTCAACGAACAAGACGAGCCCATCGGATTGATGCCGAAATTGGAGGCGCACGAGAAAGCGCAGCTCCACAGAGCCTTTTCAATATTCATACTGAATTCAAAAAACGAAGTGATGCTGCAGCAGCGCGCTTCGCAGAAATACCATTCACCGCTGTTATGGACGAACACCTGTTGCAGCCACCAGCGCGAAGGCGAGACGAATATACAGGCAGGAAATCGCCGCCTTTTTGAAGAGATGGGATTTTCGACCGAGTTGAAAGAGCTGTTTCATTTTATCTACAAGGCTCCGTTTGACAATGGACTGACGGAACACGAGCTGGATCACGTCATGATCGGCTACTTTGACGGGGAACCTGAGATAAATCCAGAAGAAGTAGAAAGCTGGAAATGGATGGACATCGATGCGATCAAGGAAGACATGCAGCAGCATCCGGATAGCTATACCGTCTGGTTCAAGATTATTTTTGACGAATTCTATCATTTTCTTGAAGACCATAAGCTATAAATTTCCGATTTAGATCTTGGATTATACAATACACATCTTAAATCTCAAATCATAATTAAATGAGAGTAACTGTCAGCAGAAAAGCCCATTTTAACGCCGCGCACCGCCTGTATCGAAAAGATTGGTCGGACGAGAAGAACAATTCGGTTTTCGGAAAATGCAACAACCCGAATTTCCACGGGCACAATTATGAATTGGTAGCCAGCGTGACGGGAAGCATCAATCCGGATACGGGCTATGTGATTGATATTAAGGATTTGGCGGATATCATCCTTGAAGAGGTAGAAAAGCCTTTCGACCATAAGAACCTAAACCTAGATGTTCCTGAGTTTTTTGAGCTGAATCCTACAGCCGAAAATATTGCGGTCGTAATCTGGAATAAGATACGCAAGAGGCTTGGTGCCGACATGGATCTTGAGATCGTGTTGTATGAGACGCCTCGAAATTTCGTCAGCTATAAAGGCGAGTAATCTGCTTTATAACGAGAGCAGACTAGACACATTGAAAATCATATAAGCTATTAGCAAAATAGTATTACAATCAGAAGTGAGAATTTCTGTAATTTGTTTCCAAAAAATAGTATGAGTCTACAACTATATCCACTGGTATTCGAGCCAATACTCAAAGAGCGTATCTGGGGAGGTACCAAGCTGAAAGCCATCTTCAACAAGCCCATAACATCCGAGATAACCGGCGAGAGCTGGGAATTGTCTACGGTGCAGGGCGATGTGAGCCGGATTTCTGAAGGTGTGTATCAAGGAAAATTACTTTCGGAGTTGCTTTCTCAATTTCCGGCAGAAATATTGGGAACTAAAATATATGAGAAGTTCGGTACAGAGTTTCCTTTGCTGTTCAAATTTATTGATGCGAAGGAAGACCTGTCGATTCAAGTACATCCGAATGACGAATTGGCTAAAAAACGCCATAATTCTTTCGGAAAGACAGAAATGTGGTATGTGATGCAGGCTGATGAAGGAGCAAGAATTGTGGTAGGCTTTAAAGAAAAGTCAAGCCGAGAAGATTATTTAAAAAATCTAGAAAGCAAGACATTGTTATCGATATTAAAGGAGATTCCTGTAAAAAAAGGAGATGTCTTTTTCTTGGAAACAGGCACGATCCATGCTATAGGCGCAGGAATTGTTCTTGCCGAAATCCAGCAGACATCGGATATCACTTATAGGGTCTATGACTGGGACAGGGTAGATGCAGAAGGCAAATCGAGAGAACTGCATATTGACTTGGCGCTGGATGCGATTCATTATGATACGGCCGATGCCAAAAGAGAGTATGCGCAGGAAGAGAACAAGAGCAATCCCGCGGTGAGCTGTCCTTATTTTACTACGAACTACTTGCCTTTAAGCGGGAAGGTAAACGTAAGCAATTCTGAGGATTCCTTTAGAGTATATATGTGCATGGAAGGAGAATTTCAGCTGGATTATGAAGGAAAGGCATGGAATTATAAAAAGGGAGATACTATCTTGGTTCCGGCAGTCTTAAAAGATTTTACACTGCAAGGAAAGGCCGTGCTTTTAGAAATTTATATTTAATTGCCTCAAATAGAAAGATTATGCTTAATTTTGCAATCGCAAATTAAAATTTAAAATAAAAATGGCAAACGTTAAGAATTTAAAGAAAGACATCAACTACGTTTTAGGAGATATTATTGAAGCAGTATACATTTGGGAAATGTCTACAACAGGAAAACCGACTGAAGCTTCTGAGGCTTTAATTGATGAAGCAATCGTTACTTTTGATTCTTTGATCGCAAAAGTAAATGCAAAAAATGTAGAAAATAAAAAAGCACATTTCAAGCAAATCCATACAGAATTAGAACAAGCTGCTAATCAATTGGTTGCTAAAATCAACGCTTTGTAGTCGAAAAAAGATAAAAAAAAGTGCAGATTTTTTTTGGAAAATTAAAATTCAGAACTATATTTGCACCCGTATTGAGATGCCGGTGTAGCTCAGTTGGCTAGAGCAGCTGATTTGTAATCAGCAGGTCGTGGGTTCGAGTCCCTCTATCGGCTCAATAAAAAAACCATCTGTTAATTCAGATGGTTTTTTGCTTTTAAGAATTTTCCGAATTATAAAATGGATAAAAAAAACGTCTTGAATTTTCAAGACGTTTTTTTGTTTTATTCTCCGATCTTTTTTCTGTCGGCTATATATTTCGTAAGCATCTTTCCATATTTGGATTGGGCTACTTTTGGAGTCATCGATTTGTTGATCGTATCCAAGTATTTGATGTTGGCGTCATAAATGTCAGCCAAAGCAATATAAGGAGCGACTTCATGGTCTTTGTTGTTTAGCGCAAAGTTGATGGCAAACAGGTATTTCTTTTTGATGTTCTCGTCGTTTTTCTTTTCGATGTCTGCAGGGGCTTCGCGATTGAACTGCAAGGCACGCAGCTTTTGCTCGGTTAACGCGAGCTGGTTGCTCGTAAAGCGGCTCATGATCTTTTTGTAATCTTCAAATAGTTTTTGGTTTTTAGAACCGGTTATCTTGGCGTTCGCAAAGAAAGAGGCCAATGTAGTGTTTATGGTCATATTACCAGGCTCGGCAAAAAACATCAGGTTGTTGTCGATACTGTTGGTTTCTCCGCGGTCTAGAAAAAGATAGAGCATTTCTGGCGAGTCGATCTGCAGGTGGCTTTCAAAATTGGAATTCCCTTTGATGTTAATCGTGTCGACCGGAACTAAGGTGCTGTCGCCCATCTTTTGGATATAAAGCGTTCCTTGTGTGAGTCCTTCTACATTGCCTTTGATGTGGAGATTTCCTGTTGCTTTTTTCTCTTCCTTACAAGAGATGATGGCTAATGCTGCTAAAGCAAACACTATTTTTTTCATAATTGGTCTGGGTGTTTTCTTGTGGACGGCCTTTCTGGCGGTTTCCAAAATTTCTAATTCGCGGCAAAATAATAAAAAAATCCCCAATCTAGATTTTAAATTGGGGATTAGTTTTCTGACAGAGGCTAAATTATCCTTTTAGCCAAGCCTCTCTAAGTTTTGCCTTGCTGGCGTCGGTAGCCTGAAAGCCTTCAATTTCGTCATGCGGAAGCTTTACGGTTCCTTTTAGCAGCATTTCTTTGCCGCCGCGCTTTATCTTTACTGTAATCGGGTCGTTTTCTTTCCACGCGATACTGCCAATAATCATGTCGTATATGTTATCGAGATTGTATTTGGTACCGTTGATTTCGCTTATGATATCGTTGGGCTTGATGCCTAGGCTTTTGTAGAAATCAAGATTCTCGGCACCTGGAAGGACATAGATTTCTTTGGTCTGCGGATTTATCGAGAAATTTGGCTCCTGTCCTTTGAGGAATACATTGCCGGCAACTTGGGTCATTGCTTTGGTAACGCCCATTTTGGCAAAATAAACATCGTACGGAATCGGTGTCGGTCCCGCTACATAGGTATCGAGGAACTTTCTTACTTCAGGAGAAGTCAGCGATTCGATCTTGTCGAAAAGTTCGGTGTCGTCAAATGCTTTTTGAGTTCCGTATTCGTTAGAAAGCTTCTGCATCAGGTCAAGAATGCCTCTTTGTCCGTTGCTGTCTTGGCGGATCTGTATGTCAAGGCACATGGCAATCAGCGCACCTTTTTCATAGACGTTCTGGTACTGGTCTTTGTAAGGCTTTTGCAATACTGACGAGCTCATCTTGGTAAATGGCATCGTATCGTCCATAGTAGAAGCATTGGCAATCTTGGTAGCCATCCTTTGGTAAAATTCGTCTTCTGTAATCAAGCCTTGGTTGACTTGGAACAGGTTGGCAAAATATTCGGTAACGCCTTCATACATCCACAAATGTTCTGACATTTTAGGATTGTTGTAATCGAAAAACTGTATTTCTTTAGAGTGTATCGTTAGTGGAGTCACGATATGGAAGAATTCGTGCGAAACAACATCTTTCAATTGTTCTGCCAATTGTTCTTTCGGCATGGCTTCTGGCATTACCACAGTCGTAGCGGTAGGATGCTCGAGCGCTCCAAAACCTTGGGCGTCTTTTCGTGACGTATCTGACAGGTAGATCAGCACGCTGTATTTTTTAGTAGAATTGAATTTTCCTAAGAAATTTTTCTGGGCCGTCATCATGATCTTCATTTCCGGCGTGATGCTTTCGGCTGTAAACACGCCATTTGGAGAATAAACAGCAATCAGAATTTCCATACCGTTTACGGTAAACGTAGTGTAGTCTGGTTTGGAATACATGATTGGGTTCTCTACCAGCTCGGAGTATCTGGAAACCGTGAATACATCGTTAGTGTCCGCAGCATCCTTGTCGGTCATCGATGTGGCTCCCCATAAGGTTGCTGGATGCGCAATGCTTACTTGGTAAGGCGTTTCTACAAATTCTTTGAAATAGCCGACGAAACCGTGGGTGTTCAGCATGATATTTTTTCCTGCCTCGATGTTGGTTCCGGCTGGCGAAAAGATATCGTGTGTTCCTTCAATATCATAGGTGTCGTTTACCCAATAGGTCAATTTGGCCAGCTTTTTGGCATCGTTGATCGTCCATGAGTTGTCGTCTACTTTGGCTACAACCAAGGTATTGCCTTTGGCATCGTAGGCTTTTACGTTTTCTAGGAACTTCCCATAATCATCTTCAGAATAGGTTCCTGGGATTATTTTCGGAAGATGGTAGGTTATTTTTTCAGATTTAATCGCTGGCGGCGTGACCGTGACCATTACTTTATCGTCTTTGATATTGGTAAGGTCGATCTGTACCTGGACTTCATTTTTTGCAGTATTGGAAACTACATTTTCAGATGGCTTGCAGCTCCATAGCAATGCGGCAACGGCCAGTGAATAAACTATTTTTCTCATTATCTTTTATTTTGTCCTAGATAAGTGCCTTGAGCTTGTCTTTTGTTACAGCTTTAGGTTTTATTTAAGAAAGAATTACACTTTTTTGAGAAAGATAGTAATTTTTTCAATAAGTTCGGGCATCACCGGAAGGTCTGGATTGGTATAGCTTTGCATGTTTTCCGTCTCGTCGCCCTTGATTTCTTTAAAGATATGGTTCATGTTTTCGATTAGTACCAGTTCTGATTTAGGATTGGCTTTGTGCAACAGCTCGGCATCTTGAACCGAAACTTGAATGTCTTTGGTTCCGTTGATAATCAGAATCGGAATAGCAAGTTTTTTGATTTCTTCTTGCGGATTGTGTTTTAGCCAAGAAATCATATAAGGCTGTACGCTTTTTCTGAAAAGGCCTGCCAGCATTGGATTTTTAGATTCAAAGGTTTCTCCTTTTTTGAGCAGCTCAAGGCTTTTGGCGGTTTCTTCTTTTAGCATAGGAGCCCTCTTTCCGATCTGTTCTACCAAAACCTCGTCAATAGGTCTTCCGGCGCCTGCCAGCGAAATAAAAGCATCGGTGTTGGCTGTGGCTGCATTCATCCCGATTAGAGAGCCTTCGCTATGGCCGGCAATGATAATCTTCCTAAACTGTTTTTTGGCCTTGAAATAGGAAACGATATCCTTTACGTCTTGAATCAGGATATCAAAATTGGATTTGGACTCGTCAAGGTTTCCTGACTTTATTTCAGCAATCACTCTTTTGTCAAAACTGTAAACGGCGTATTCTTTTTTGGCCAATCCTTCGGCTAAAAATTTCAAAGAATTGCTTGAAGCTCCAGGCTGGTTTCCGTCTCTGTCTGTCGGACCAGAACCTGCAATCAGGATGATAAGGTCTGTTTTTTTGGATGCCTTTTCCGGTTTGTATAAAGTTCCGTTAAGCATAGTACTGACAGCGATTTCTTCTGTTGTGAATTTGCTTTCTTGAGAAAAAGCAGCAATGGCCGAGAATAGGGCAAAGCTAAATGCAAGTATTTTTTTGATCATGATCTAATAGTTTAAAAGTGAGATGGCAATTCCAGAAATGATTTCTGCCGCAAGAATCGACAGTGCAAAATATACTTTATGCAGGCTTGTCTTGCTGTTGGCCGCAATCTTAAAGCCGTTGTAGAGCAGGATAACAAACCAGATGATGCAGATAATAGCAAGCAGCGAAAATAAGGTGAGCATTAAAACGCTTGAAGGTGCTATGTCTATATCAGTCGGCATATTTTTTAGGTCTATTTTTTCAAGCAGGCTTTCTGTGATGTCGGAAATAAAGTTGTTGAAGTTTGTAAGCGTCAATAGGTAAAAAGGCACACGAGCAATGAGCACCGGATTCAAGATGTCGATAAAACGGGTCTTTTTGTTGATTAGCTTTCCGGTAAGAAACAAGACCGATGCTAGGCAGGCAATATTGATCAGGTTGTCTAGAAAAGGCTGTAATAAGGTTACGGTTCCGGTAAAATGGAGATCGATAACACCGTCGTATCTTCCATTGAAAAGATAGGCGAGATAGCTTCCGGCAGCTGTCAGTGCTAATCCAAAGAGAAGGAGTTTTGTTTCGGAAGTGTTTTCAAAAGGATTGAGTAGTAGTTTTTTTCATGGGTTTTCAGATTTAAGTTTTTTTATCTTTTCAATAATATCGTCTAGCTTGTTCCTGACAGTGGGGTAGCTATTGCCCATCTGTACAGCCATTTCTTTAAGGCTACCGCTGGTCAGGAAAAATTGGAGGATAAAGTTTTGTTCTTCTTCCGAAAGCTGGAGATAGAAGGGGAGCGAGTAGTGGCCCGAAACGGTAGTCTGGCAATTCTCACACTTGAGCTGGGAGACCGAAAGAGAATCGCTGCAGCTCGGGCAATGAATGGGAAGCTTTGGTGTCATAAACTAAAATTAATTAATATAAATATTAACTTTATTAATGCAAAATTAAATAAAATTAATTTTAGTTTCAAATTATTTTGCGATAAGGCAAAAAAAAATATTCCGAAAAGGAATATTTTTAAGGGTAATATATGTTAATCAAATTTATTCTTGATGTAGTATTTGCCATCTAAATCATCGTCAAAATCATCAATTTTGGGCGGTTTTGGTTTTGGTTTGCTGGCCATTGCTTTCTTCTTCCACAGCTCGAATTTATCTGCGGTAAGTTTCTTTTTCATAATTTCGATTACCTCTTTTTCGGCTAATCCTAACTCTTTTTTAATAATCTCAAAAGGATTTCTTTCTTCTAAAGCCAATGTAACAAGCTTTTCATTTTCCTCCCAAGTCAGCTCAATGTTTTTGCCTTTCTTCATTACATGAAAATTAATTCAGATAAAATAGTTGTATACGTTTTTTAATTGTTAATCAATATTAAGAAAAAAAATAATTACTTTTTCAAGCAGGCATAAATTTTTTTATTTGGGATTGTTTTGAGGCGACCTGTGTTTTTGGAATGGGATTTTGATCAAATTAGAAAGACGGTTGTTTTCGGATGGCTGCATGTGCGTATCGACGCCATAGATGATGTCTTCTTTCGGAAGGGAGGTGAAAGTGCCGAAAAGCCTGTCCCAGATAGAAAAGATATTGCCGTAATTTGAATCGGTATAAGGTAGCATATAGTGGTGGTGTACCTTATGCATGTTTGGCGAAACGATAATGTAGCTGATGTATTTGTCTAATTTTTCAGGCATCGAAACATTGGCATGATTGAATTGCGAAAAGACGACAGACAGGGATTGGTATAAAAAAGCAAGCCACATCGGAGCACCTGCAACCAAGACAGCCAAAGCGGTAAATATAAAGCGGATAAAGCTTTCGCCGGGATGGTGCCTGTTGGCGGTAGTAGTATCGACCCAGGTATCTGTGTGGTGGATGAGATGGAAATGCCACAGCCATCGGGTCTTGTGCTGTACTAAATGGGCAAGGTAGGCACCGATAAGGTCTAGCAGCAGAAGGCCGATCAGCGTATAGAGCCAAAGCGGCAGTTCTGGTAGCCATTGCAAGACACCAAAATCATTCCTTATGGCCCATTCTGAAGAAAGCAATAATATAAAAGCCAGGATGAAGTTCACGACAATCGTGGTCAGCGTGAAGAAGATATTGATTCCTGCGTGGTTCCATTTTTTATAATCGAACCGAAACAAGGGAAATGCGTTTTCGATCATCCAAAAGATAGCAATACCTCCAACGAGAATAAGACCTCGGTGCAGTGAAGGAATAGTTGAAAAATAACTTACGATATCATTCATAGGCTGCAGTATTTAGTTTTTAAGTACCAAACATAACGGTAAACGTGGTGCCGATATTGACTTCGCTGGCTACTGAGATTTTTCCTTTCATGCTTTCTATCTGTGTTTTCGTCATGAAAAGCCCTATGCCTTTGGCTTCGGGATGGTTATGGAAAATCTGGTGCATGCCAAAAACTTTGTGGCCGTTCTTGGCTAAGTCAATTCCGAGTCCGTTATCGATGACATAAAGATAAACAATATTATTTTTTCTTTCAGAACGGATCGTAATTTCGGGAGTCCTGTCCTCAGCCCTGTACTTGATCGCATTGCTGATCAGGTTGTGGAAGATACTTTCTAGGTAGATTCTGGAATACGCAATTTCTTGAACTTCTTTGAAATCGGCCTTAATGATCGCGCCGGATTTCAGGATTTCGCCCTGAAGCGATTCGGTAATCTTGGAGAAAATTTCTTGGAATGCCAATAGTTCTTTTTCGACAATCTTATTTTTTTTGATATGGAGCACTTCCATCAATTGGTTTAGGGAATCGTTCAGGTTTTGCGCTACTTTCTTGAGCATGTCGAAAATCATCCGGTATTCTTCAACCGGACTGTTTTCTTCGATGGTAGCGATCAGGGCAGTAATGTTAGAGGCAGGCGATCTTAGGTTGTGCGAAGTGATGTTGGCAAAATCATTCAACTGTTGGTTCTGTATCGTAAGTTCGTCCATCAGGTTTTCTTGGATAATCTTATCCAGAAGAAGCCTTTGCGTAGTCTGGCGGATTTTTATGTAGGCAAAAATCAAGATGATAAAAGTGATGCCGGTAAACAAAAAGAAATTATTGTTTCGGGCCTTTACATTTTCTTCTGTCTGGCTTAGATTTTCAGTCAATATCAAAACCGCTTGATTTTGATAATCGCGTATGGACTTTCGGATTGAATCCATGACCTCCTTTCCACGGCCTTTTTTTACGATTTCAGCGGCCTTTTCCATTCCAGATTCTTTTCGGGCCTGGATGACCATTGCGCTGATCTTTTTCTTGGAATCGATCAGCTTTTCAAGCGTATCGAGCTTTTTGATCTGTAGTTCATCAGTTTCGTTCATGGAACGTAGCGAATCAATCCAAATTTCAAGATTTTTATGTCCGTGATTGTAAACTTCCAGATAATTCTCATCACCCGTAATGGTATAGCCGCGTGTTCCTGTTTCGATATCGATCGTGCTAGAAAGTACTTTTTCTAATACGCTGTTGATGTTGCTGGTATGGTTTACAATAATTCTGTTTTGCTTTACAGATTGAGATCGGTTGTGGATGGAGTAGGCCAACATTGCAAAGCAAACGACAATAACGAGGAACGTTATGTCAATAGTGGTTTTTAGAGATAGTCTTCTCATTTTAAACGGTTTGTGGTATTTTTTTTAATTGGGGTGGCACGGTAAAATGCCACTGCAAAATAATGGAATTATTTTGTTGTATACGTTTAAAAAAGCACGAAGGTTTCTAAATATATAAATAGGCCCAATAGATCAGCAGGAATTGTAATGGGATACGTAGTATCAAAACCCATTTTGGCAATCCGAAACTAGCCTTTTTGTCTTGTAGCATATGGATGTGGGCGGGAAGGAAGACAATAAGCAAAAAGATGATGCCGCAAGCTCCGTACGTGGAATAATCAGGCAGGCATAAAAGCAGTCCGAAGCATATTTCTGCCAGTCCGCTCAAGATATTTAGCAGTTTTGGGTTTGGAAAATAGGGAGGGATTATCCTTACATACATTTTCGGGTTTCTGAAATGATTCAGTCCTGCCAAAATATATAGAAAGGCCATCAGGTATAAATGCCAAGGTAAATCCATAAAAGCGTTTTTACGAATTTAGGCAATTTCTGGCTTCAAAAGCATTAAATTTCTTTCTTCTTGAATTTGAAGTTCATGATGACGATTGCCAGAATAATAAGGATGATGCCAATCCATTGCATCAATACGACTTCTTCATTGAGCAGGAAGAAGGCCATAAGCACAGAAACCGGGAGTTCCAGCGACGACACGATACTTCCCAATCCGATTCCGGTAAGCGGAAAACCAGCATTCAAAAGCATGGGAGGAATTATGGTGCCAAATAGGGAAAGGACGATTCCCCATTTTAAGAATATGTTGACATCGAAAGGTGTATTTTGTGTAATCAGTGCAAAAGTGAGTACGATGATACCGCCTCCCAAAAGCATGTATAAGCTTCTTTGGGCCGAAGATATTCCTAAGGCTACTCGGTTGGCTGTAAACATAGTGGTCGTGAAAGAGGCCGCAGCCATTAATCCCCACGCAATACCGCGCCAGTCTAGGGTAGCTTCGGTGTTGATAAGATTGGTAGCCAACGCAGTACCCGCTAATACGATAATTACTGCTATTATTTTTGTTGTCGAAGGTAGCTTTTTTTCGAGAAACATTTCAAGCAAAACGCCCATCCAGACCGTCTGCATAAGCAATACGATTCCGATTGAAACGGGAATGTAGCGAACGGCAAGGTAATAGAAGATGCTGGTCAGTCCTGTAGAGGTACCGGCAATCATCAGGTGGGTGATATTTTTGCGTGTCGCTTTGATAACGACATTGTCTTTTCTTGATTTTTGGAAAGCGTTTATGATAAGAATTCCGATAATCCCGAACAAAAACTGCGACGAAGTAACCTCGGCAGTCGTATAGCCTTGGTCGTAAGCCATTTTTACAAAAGTTGCCAGCATTCCGTAGCTTGTAGCGCCTAGGCCTACAAGAAAAACTCCTTTCAATACTTTATTTCCAAACATTCTTTCAATTTTTAAAAGCGGGCAAAGATAAAGCATAGTTTTTTTGCTAAAAGTTTTTTTGCGATTAAAAGATACTATTTTAACAGGATTTTAGTTAATAGATAATAATGTACTTTCAACTTAAAAGCCCCCATTTTGTATGATTCACAAAATTCTCTTGTTTGTCGCCTTGCAATTCATAAGCTGTGATAAATCTTCGGTAGCGGCTTCGGAGGAAATCGTCAAGAAGCGAGATTATGCTGCGTTTCATAAAGAGGCTAGGGAATTCTGCAAGGATAAAAAATTCAATGAAGGTTATTATTTTCTGATCGACTTGAGCATTCATTCTGGCAAGAACCGATTTTTTGTTTATGATTTCAAGACCAACCAAATCAGCAATGAGAATCTCGTCACGCACGGCAGCTGCGATGTCAAAGAAGATAACGATACTAAATGGGAAAAGGCAAAATTCAGTAATAAAGACGATAGCCATTGCTCTTCAAAGGGCAAATATAAAATCGGCAAAAGGGATTCTAGTACTTGGGGAATCAAAATTAAATATTGGCTGCATGGATTGGAAGAAACCAACAAAAATGCGGTAGATAGGGTGGTAGTGCTGCATTCTTGGAGCGCTGTTTCAGATAAAGAAATTTACCCAAAGTATGCTCCCTTAAGCTGGGGCTGCCCGGCAGTTTCGGATGATTTTATGAGGGTTTTGGATAAAAAGCTGCAGCAAGCCGACAAGCCCGTCCTGCTTTGGATTATTGAATGAATCACTTCTGGTTTGTTCATCTTATTTTGAATTAAAACCAAGCTAAAAAGAAAAATCACAAACCTATTTTTTATAAGTTTTATATTGAAAATGAAACAATTATAGTGGCTTCCTAGGCTACTGTCGTGTTTTTTTGTAGTAATTTAATTTTAGATGACATATTGCTTTGTTTTGACTGTAATTTTAACTTTTTTGTGATTATAATTCTTATTATAGGTTTTTGAATAAAATGTAGTTTTTTTTGATAAATAAAAGAATTAGTTTCGAGTAAATTAACTAAAAAGATGATAATTATAAGTCTTTATGGTTGATTTTTAATTCTTTCTTCAACCTAAACTTCTTTTTATGAAAAAAACTTTACTATGTCTTTCTTCCCTCTTTTTGACCCTATTTTCTCAAGCACAAGAATTTGTTGCCTTTCAGGTAAATTCAGGGTTTAATGCAGATGTTATAGCAAACGGAATAGGCTTATCCACATCCTCAACGACTATTGCGGTAGATAATGCAAATTTTGCCTTTATTACCACAGATTTTCAAGCAACTGCTGCAGGTACTCCTTTGGCAACGGCTTTGCCAGTCAATGGTTTGATAAACAGTACGGCAACTGCAGGCTTGCAATTTCAGATGGCTTCCTATTCGGCTAATAATGTGTTGCGAATTCCGACACAAAATGAAAGTGGTACTCTTGTTTTTGCAAATCCGCTTAGAGGATCGCGACTATTTTTACTCTTGACTTCTGGCAGTGGTACGGCGACAATTTCTGGAACGATTAACTTTTCGGACAATACAACCCAAGCATTGAGTCCTTCCACTGTTCCGGATTGGTTTAATTCATCTGCATTGCCTGTAGCAATTTCGGGTATCGGGAGAGTAAATTTGGCCAATGACGTTGTTGAAAGTCCCTCTGGAAATCCAAGACTCTATCAGATGGAAGTAGCCATCTTGCCTGCAAACCAGTCGAAGCAGATTTCTGGAATTACGATTACTAAAACTTCAATTGAAGAGGGTGTTCTCAACTTATTTGGCGCCAGTGCCGAAATACTGCCAACATGCCCATCTCCGACAGGATTATCAGCTGTAACTACAGCATCGGGAGCGACAGTTTCGTGGACGGCTCCTCCATCTGTGCCAAGCAATGGATATGACTATTATTATTCATTGACAGCTACTGCTCCAAATAACGATACGGAACCTACAGGCAATGTGGCGTCTACTCAAACAAGCGTGACGCTTAACGATTTAACCATAGGACAGCTGTATTATTTTTGGGTGAGATCCAATTGTGGTGCAACAGACAAAGGAGTGTGGAGGCCTACTAGTTTTACGACAGGACAGCTCACTACAACCCATACTGCTGGGGATATTCTTACGGATAAAACAACCAGCACAACCATTACTGTTTCCTCAAATACTGCCTGCCCTGGTGTAATGACTGTGAATGTTCCTGCTGGTTATCAAATTGCCTCTGTAGCGACTTCTTATTCTATGCAGACAGCTGCGGATGGATTTATGTCAGAACAGCGTTCCATCTTAGTGTGCAATACGACTGGTTTGAAAGAAGCTGCCATAACAAGTGGTGCGGGAGATACTTCAGGGACCTATCAATACAACCGTTCTAATCTTACTATTGCAAACGGAGCGACTGGTGCGGTACAATTTGAACTGAGAGCCTGGAGAACATATGGCACGACAGGCTGTAACGGAATATACAATCGCGTAGCGAACAATACGTGGAAGGTAACAATAACCTATCAGGCGGTTGTTTTAGGGACGGATGAAAAAGACGCCATCAAATTTAAAGCCTATCCGAATCCAGTGAGCGATATCTTGACGGTTTCTGGGGAGACTGTTATTTCTGAAATAATGGTTTATAATTATTTGGGACAGAAAGTAATGCAGCAAGTCGGAGATAGTAAGTCGGTTGACGTAAATACTTCTCAGCTTTCAGCGGGTAGCTATCTGGTAAAAGCAAGAGATACTGATGGAAATCAAAACACTTTAAAAATTGTAAAAAAATAGTTAGTTAAGTTTCTTTAAAAAGGGCGTTCAGTTGGTTGGACGCCTTTTTTAATGTGCTAATGTAAGCAATAAAAAAACCTGCAATTTTACTTGCAGGTTTGCTTTTTATAAGTAATCTAAAAACTATTTGATCAGTTCGAAACTTCTCTTTACAAAAGCGGTCAGCTCTTCGCCTTTTAATAGGTTTTGAGATAGTTTTGCCAAATCTAGAGCTTGTTTCACTAAAGCTTCTTGGTGCGACTTGTCAGTAGAATTTAAAATGTTGGAGGCTAATTCGTGATTGGTATTCACCACCAAATTGTACATTTCTGGCATATTCCCCATTCCGAACATGCCGCCACCTCCGGTTTGGCTCATTTCTTTCATACGGCGCAGAAATTCTGGCTGCGTGATTACGAATGGTGCCGACTGGCTGTCTAATGCTTCCAATTGAACTGAGTATTTCTTATCTGAAATAACACTTTCCAATTCGGTTTTCAATTTTTCTTTTTCTTCCTCAGAAAGCTTAGAAATCGTTTCTTCGTCTTTTTTAATTAAGTTGTTGATATGATCCGAATCTACACGTGTGAATGTCAGCTTTTCGTTGTCAGCTTCCAGCTTTTGGATCAAATGCGAGATAATCGGCGAGTCTAAAAGCAGTACTTCATAGCCTTTGGCTTTGGCCTCGGCAATATAGCTGTGCTGCGCGTCTTTGTTAGAAGCATAAAGAATCACAAGATTTCCGTTTTTATCGGTCTGGGCATCTTTTGTCTTTTCTTTTAGTTCGTCAAGCGTGAAATACTTATCATCTACCGTAGGATATAAGGCAAATGCGCCAGCTTTTTCATAGAATTTAGGCTCAGAAAGCATTCCGTACTCCAATACGATTTTGATGTCGTTCCACTTTTGTTCAAAATCTTCACGGTTTTCAGTGAATAGCGATTTTAGCTTGTCGGCTACTTTTCTAGTGATGTAATTGGAAATCTTTTTCACTGCGCCGTCAGCCTGAAGGTACGAACGCGAAACATTGAGCGGAATGTCTGGCGAATCGATAACGCCTTTCAGCATCGTCAAGAATTCAGGAACGATTCCTTCTACATTATCCGTTACATAGACTTGATTTTGGTACAGCTGGATTTTATCTTTCTGAATCTGCAGATCGCCTGTCATTTTTGGGAAATACAGAATTCCTGTCAGGTTGAAAGGGTAATCTACATTTAGATGGATGTTGAAAAGCGGCTCTTCGAATTGCATCGGATACAATTCTCTATAGAAATTTTTATAATCGTCTTCCGTAAGATCGGTTGGCTGTTTTGTCCAAGCCGGATTCGGATTGTTGATGATGTTGTCTACCTCAATAGTTTCGGCTGTATAGTCTTCTGGAGCATCTTCTGGTTTTGGAAGCGTTTCTGTCCTGGTGCCAAATTTGATTGGAACGGGCATGAATTTATTGTATTTCTGCAACAAGCCTGAAATTTTCCCTTCTTCTAAGAACTCTAGAGAATCTTCGGCAATATGAAGGATGATTTCTGTTCCGCGAGAAGTTTTGTCAGCAGGTTCAAGCGTGAACTCTGGACTTCCGTCGCATGTCCAATGCGCGGCAGGCTCGTCTTTAAAAGATTTGGTAATGATTTCGACTTTTTCTGCCACCATAAATGCAGAATAGAATCCAAGACCGAAATGTCCGATGATTCCTGAATCTTTGGCAGAATCTTTATATTTTTCAAGAAATTCTTCAGCACCGGAGAAAGCTACTTGGTTGATGTACTTTTCAACTTCTTCCGCTGTCATTCCCAAACCTTGGTCGATGATATGGATTTTCTTTCCTTCTTTGTCGATTTTTACTTCGATAATCGGATTTCCATATTCAACTTTCGCTTCGCCGATGTTTGCCAGATGTTTAAGTTTCAAGGTAGCATCGGTAGCGTTCGATACTAGTTCGCGCAAGAAAATCTCATGATCACTATAAAGAAACTTTTTGATAAGCGGGAAAATGTTTTCTACCGAAACATTAATTTTTCCTGTTGTCATAAACTATTGATATTAATATTGTTAATTATTTTCGAGATTTTTATTTTCAAATAGAATACCAAATAGTATTGGAATGACAAATTGGCTGAATTGTTAATTTTAAGATAATAAAATTGAAATTTTAACATTTCAAAATCATTCCATTGTATATTTGTAGTGTAATAAACTTTAAAAATACCAATCTATGAAAAAATTAATCTTATTAGGAGTATTTGCCGTGCTATTTGCATCCTGCAAAACTTCATCGATAACAAACACCAAGACGGATAGGTCTTCGCAAGTTGCGATAAAAGGAAATTGGGTTATTAGCTCTGTCAACTATCCGGGCTCAGAATACATTAAGGTAAATTCATTCCAGCTTGCAGATTCTCAATGTTTTGTAGGAAGTACTTGGAAATTTATCTCTAATAATAATAAAGGAGAAATGGCATTGACCAAAACGGGATGTCCAGCATTCAGTTCGCCAATCACATGGTTCGTTAACAAAGACGGACAATTTGTTCTTAAGGTTCTTGACGCTGGCGAAAAAGCAAAAAAAGTCAGAGACGGTTATGTATTGGCAGTCGCTAACCAGACTGAAAGTTCATTCCAATTGATTGACAAGATTGATGTAGGAGGAAAATTGACAGATGTCGTATATCAATTTACAAAAGTAAACTAACCCAAAAACAATAATCGATATGAAAAGAATTGCAATATATTCATTGGCATGCCTATTTGCTGTAGGTACATTTTTTACGAGCTGTGAGTCTGTAAAAAACACAAATAATACCCAAAAAGGCGCTGGAATCGGTGCTGTGGCAGGTGCCGTAATTGGTGGTGTCTTAGGGAACAATTTAGGTAAAGGCGGGAATACGGCTCTTGGAGCTGTTCTTGGAGGCGTTGTCGGTGGAACTGTCGGTGGCGTTATCGGAAACAAAATGGACAAACAGGCAAGAGAAATTGATAATGCCCTGCCAGGTGCTGAGGTAGAAAGAGTAGGTGAAGGAATCAAATTGACATTGAATGAAAATGCTGTGCGTTTTGATACGAACAAATCTACTTTGACAGCAACTGCAAAAGCTAATTTGGATAAATTGGTATCTGTGTTTAACTCATACCCTGACACGAATATCCAGATTTATGGTTATACAGACAGTACTGGTCCAGCGGATTACAATTTGAAATTGTCTGGAGAAAGAGCAGCTTCTGTAAAAAATTATTTAACAAGCAAAGGAATCTCGGCTTCAAGATTTAATACTACAGGTCTTGGAATTGCTGATCCGATTGCGACAAACGATACTCCTGAAGGAAGATCACAAAACCGTCGTGTGGAATTTGCCATCACGGCAAACCAAAAAATGGTACAAGATGCCCAAAATGAGGTGAAAAACTAAATTTTGAAATCATAAATTTTAAAAGGCTGTCTGAAAAGGCGGCCTTTTTTATGCCTGAATCTATTTGGTTGTGAAATGAATAGTTCAATTTTTTTGAAAGATATTTAACAGATGTTTATATGTTTCAGAAATAATTGAAACGTATCTTTACTGTACAATCTAAAAGATAAAAGAATCATGGCAACAGCAAAGAATCCAAAGTCAAAAAAGCAGCTTATTGATGACGATCAATTGATCGGACTCTATATGAATGCGGTTCTGGAAAAGAACGAGGCTCCAAAAAATGTACACATTTTTTGCAAAGAGCACACGATAGAAGAAGCAGATTTTTATTCCTTCTTTAATTCGCTAGATGCTGTAAAGGAAGCTATCTGGGTCAAGTTTTTTGATAACGCTATCGGTATGTTGCAAAAGGATTCCAATTACGCAAGCTATGAAAACAGGAATAAACTGCTATCGCTTTATTTTACGCTATTCGAAATCCTGACGCTGAACAGGAGTTATATCTTTTATGCGTTGAAAGACAACAAAGAAGGCCTCCGCAATTTAAAACAGCTGGCATCGCTTCGAAACCATTTTAAAGATTATATCGTAGATATATTAAAGTCAGGTGAAACCGAAAAAGACAGCAAGGTGAAAAAAATCACAAGGCCGGTTTTTTCTGAAGGTGCTTGGCTTCAGTTCTTATTTATTTTGAAGTTTTGGCTGGAAGATACATCAAAAGGATTTGAAAAGACCGATATCATGATTGAAAAAGCGGTAAAAGCAACTTTTGACATATTGGATACGACGCCGCTAGAAAGCCTGTTTGATTTGGGAAAATTTATCTGGAAAGAAAGAGCATAAGAATATGAAAACATTAGACAAGATACCTGTAAATAAGATCGAAAGGGCCGGACAGCTGGTAAAAACCGGATTCAAAGTTGGCGGTAATTATATCGCTTATTATGGCGAAAAAATCGTAAATCCTTCCCTGACGAAAGAAAAGCTGAATGAAAATAATGCAGAAGATATTTATGACGGCTTGAAAAACTTGAAAGGAAGTGCCTTGAAAGTAGCGCAGATGCTGAGTATGGATAAAAATATCATGCCAAGAGCTTACGTGGAAAAATTTTCATTGGCACAATTTTCTGTACCGCCATTGTCAGCTCCGTTGGTACGAAAAACGTTCAAGAAATATCTGGGCATATTTCCCGAAGAATTGTATGATTCGTTTACGCCAGATTCAGTAAATGCTGCAAGTATTGGCCAGGTGCATAAGGCTGCAAAAGACGGCAAAAAGCTGGCTGTAAAAATCCAGTACCCGGGCGTAGCGGATAGCATCAGTTCTGATTTGGCAATCGTAAAACCATTTGCTATCAAGATGTTTAATCTGCAAGGCAAGGATTCTGAACGCTATTTTAAAGAAGTAGAACACAAGTTGCTAGAAGAGACCGATTATGAATTGGAACTGCGACAAGGCGTTGCTATTGCGGAAGCCTGTAGTGAGATTGTTAATTTGAAATTTCCGAAATACTATCCCGAACTATCTTCTAAAAAGATTATTTCGATGGATTGGATGGAAGGCGAACATTTGTCTGAATTTGCGGCTCACAATGAAGATAGAGCTAAAGGCGACAAGATCGGGCAGGCGTTATGGGATTTTTATATGTTCCAAATGCACCAATTAAAACAAGTTCACGCCGACCCGCATCCAGGAAATTTTCTGATTGATGGAGAAGGCAATCTTATTGCAATTGATTTTGGCTGTATAAAACACGTTCCCGAAGATTTTTATGTTCCTTATTTTGAACTAGCTAAGCCTGAAATTATTGATAATCCGGTGCTTTTCTTAGAGAAATTATATGAATTGGAAATCTTGCGACATGATGATACAAAAGAAGAGATAGCCTATTTCTCTCAATTGTTCCACCAATTGCTTCATCTGTTCACTAAGCCTTTTCAAAGGGAAGCTTTTGATTTTTCTGATGAAGAATTTTTTGGCGAAATGGCACAGCTCAGCGAAGAATACAGCAAAGATTCGAAGCTACGAAAAATGAATGGTAATCGAGGCTCGAAACACTTTTTGTATATCAATAGGACCTTCTTCGGATTGTATAGCTTGCTGCACGATTTGAAGGCGAGAATCGATACTGAGAATTATAAAAAATACATGAAGAATTAGTTTTTGTTTTTAATGGTTGGTTAGGTGGTAAGAGCGATTCTCCAAATTGGGAAATCGCTCTTATTTTTTTATGAAAAATGTAACTTTTTCTCTTGTAAATGTGTTTATTAGACGATTTTAATAGCGATAAGTAGGTTTAATCTTACTTGATTTCTTTATTTTCTGTCCAAAAATTAAAAAAACTTATCAACAGGAAGAGGCAAATATTGTAGTTGAACGATATGGAAATGTAGTTAATCGTAATTATTGTGAAAATGCTTTTATGGGTTTGAATTTATGTTAAAAACATTTGGTTTTATTATAAATTTCGATGTTAAACCCCTAGACTATGAAAAATAATTACAATAATTTATCAATTGATAAAATTAAAAATTACTCATGCACAAAAATTCTTCAGTTGATTTTGGTGTTGCTTGTTTTCTTTACAGCGCATAAAAGTTTTGGGCAAGGAGCAAGTTGTGCTACTGCAACAGCTATTTCGGTAAATACTGAATATAGAGCCCTTACTAATATCAATGATACTGTATTAAATGACCCTACAGCAGGCGTATGTAATGGGCAGACTCTCCAAAGTGATGGGTGGGTAAGATTCGTGGCTACAAGTTCTGAAGCGCGGATAGTCGTAACTGTTTCTAACAGAAATCTAGTCTTATATGCCTATTCGGGTACATGTGCATCGCTAACCCAAATTGGCTGTGCAAATACTACTACGGCAAATGGTGGTCAAACGGAGACATTAGGTTTAACTGCGCTGACCGTAGGAGATACCTATTTTATTAGAATTGGGAATAGTGCAACCAATGCCATGAATATTACATCTTTAGTAGTTTTAACAAACAACAACTGTAATATTGCCAATACGCTAACGATTAATACAGGAACAACGTGCTCGGTATCAACTACAGGCACCACTGTAGGAGCAACTCAAAGTATTGCGGCTATATCATGTGGAGGATTTACAGGAAATGCAGACGATGATGTATGGTATAGATTTGTAGCCACCAGTACTTCACATATTATAACTGCAACTCCTGCAGCTACTTCTGGAATAGATGACATAGTATTAGAACTGAGATCTGGAGCATGTAATGGGACAAATTTAGCATGTTCAGATAATACAACAGGAACAGGTTCTGAAACTATTACAGCTACAGGTTTGACCATTGGAGCTACTTATTATGTGAGGTTGTATAATTATGATAATGCAATCGGTCAGGGTGGTTTTACGATATGTGTTACTACTTCAACACCGCCAACAATTACAAACCTAAGTGCAACCAGCAGCTGTGTTGGAAGTTCGTTAACAATTACAGGGACAAACTTGTCCAGTGCTTCTAGTGTAACTATTGGTGGAACCGCTGCAACGATTACGAACAATACGGCAACTTCGATTACCGTTACAATAGGTACAGGAACAACAGGTAATGTAAGCGTTACCACGCCAGGAGGGACAACGACCTTCGGTACGGCATTTACAGTAAATGCTTTGCCTGCTAATCCAGGAAACCCGACGAGCAACTCTCCACAATGTACTTCTCCTGGAGTCACATTGACAAGATCAGGGACCCCTCCGGCCGGACAGACTTGGTATTGGCAGACAACAGCAACAGGGACATCTACTGCAAACAGCGGTAATACGTATACTGTAACGACTGGTGGAACGTATTATATTCGATCCCAAAATAATACTACGGGTTGCTGGAGTACAGGATCAGGAAGTCTGGCTGTTACAGTTAATAGTTTGCCAGGAACTGCATCAGGACCATCGCCAGCTAATGCCGCTACTGGTGTTTGCTTTTCAGGAACAGGAGCGACAACTTCTATAACATGGACTGCTGTGACTGGCGCTACTTCTTATGATGTTTATTTTGGCGCAGGAAGTTTACCGGCCCTTGTAACAAGCAATGTGACAACAAACAGCTATAGCACAGGCACATTAGCAGCGTCGACTACTTATTACTGGAGAATCGTGCCAAGGAATGCTTGCGGAGCTACAGCAGGATCGCCAACGGCCTGGAGTTTTACTACAAGTGCTACCATATGTTATTGTGCTTCAACATCGACCAACAACAACGAATATATTTCAAGAGTAGTTTCCGGAGGATTTACCAATACGACAACACAGTCAAATTATGCGGATTATACTGGTTTGGGGTCTATTGCTTCTGTAATGCAAGGAACAGCTACCTCGACAATTAGAGTGACAACTTCAAGCGGCCATAATAATGATGGCATCTACCTTTTTGCAGATTGGAATCAGGATGGCGACTTTGCCGATGCAGGAGAAGTCGTAGCGGGACCAACTGCCGCTGCAGGAAGTGGCACCTATAGCTTGACAATTACTGTTCCGGCCGGCGCAACTATTGGCACGACTCGATTGAGAATAAAATTGGCAAGAAATGCCAACAATAATCCGTGCCAAGCTACTTTCAACAATGGAGAAGTAGAAGATTACCTGATTACCGTAATCCCGACCTGTACGCTTACGGTTACAGCGACTTCTGGGCAACATTGCGGTCCCGGAACAGTAACTTTGACGGCTGTTGGAGGTTCGGGTACAACACAATACAGATGGTACGAATACATAAGCAGCGGTAGTCCCGTTGCAACCACAACTACAGGTTCTTTTGTGACGCCTTCATTGACAACTACAAAAACCTATTACGTGACGGCCTATAATGGAATTTGCGAAAGCCCTAGATTTCCGGTAAATGCCTTTATTTATTCTTCCCCAGCGTCTTCTGTAACTCCAGCTGCTGCGAATTTATGCGACGGCGTAATCGAGTTGGTAGCAACTGGAAGTAACTCTGGAACAACAGATACGCTTTTCTACGAAGATTTTGAAGTGTCTACATCTACGCTTATGATGCTTCAAGATTATGGATCTTCAGCAAATGGATATTGGTATATTGAAGAAAGTCCAAGTGAGTATATAAGCTATGAAACAGTAAGTTCGGGAAGCAATTTTGGAGCAATTGATTCTTTTTATGATTTATTTGGTTATTCTAATAACGCCCTGACCATGAGCGGTGCTATCAGTACGTATAATTATACTTCTTTGGCTCTTAACTTCAGGCATTACTACGAATATGTGAATGATGAGGCACCGGACCGAGCTATTATTGAAGTCAATACCGATGGAGATTTAGATGGAGTCTGGACTGCATTACAGACCTATACAAGCGATCAAGGAGCTCCGACAAATTTTTCCACAGTGAATATTGATTTGTCAGCTTATATTAATCAGCCTAATTTAAGAGTCCGGTTCAGGTATTATTCGGGTTGGAATTATGGTTGGAATATTGACGATATTCGAATCACCGGAACTTCTGTTCCTTCACCAGTAGCATGGACGCCTGTTACAGGATTATACACAGATGCAGCGCTTACGACTCCTTATACAGGAGGAAATAGTGCTAGGGTATATGCTTATCCTGATACGGCGCAAACCTATACTGCAACTGTAACAAACGGTTCTGGCTGCGATGCAACCGATACCTCCATCATTTCAGGAAATTCTAATATATGGAATGGTACTTCGTGGAGTACTGGAACCTCGCCGATAACTGGCACAGAGAAGATAATCTTTAACGGCAATTATAGCTCTACAGGAGATCTTTCGGGCTGTCTTTTACAAGTAAATAGTGGGAATGTTGTTATTAATGCTGATAATACGATTACCATTGCAAATCAGGTAAGGATAAAACCAGCGGCTACCTTTACTCTCGAGGATACCGCAAGTCTTTTACAGACAGCAGGAACGGCTAACACAAACATCGGAATCATCAAGGCAAAACGCAATACACAGCCAATGAAAAGGCTTGACTTTACGTATTGGTCATCTCCAGTTGCAGGACAGACGTTACACAATTTGTCGCCTACCACATTAGCAGACAAATATTATAGCTGGAATCCAGTGAGCCAAGCTTGGGTAACCCACATGAATGGCAATACCACAATGCTTGATGCTAAAGGGTATATCGTAAGGGCACCGCAAAGTTTTTCTACTACGGCAGCTATACCTTATATTGCGACATTCGAGGGGATTCCTAATAATGCAGACATTTCAATTCCTGTTTATGGAAATACGAGCATACTGCCAGCCGATTATAAATGGAACTTGATAGGAAATCCGTATCCATCTGCTTTAGATATAGATGAATTTTTATCGCATCCGGATAATATCGTGGCTGTCGACGGAACGATTTATTTATGGACGCATAATTCGGCACCAAGCAACGCAATTCCTGGCGACCAGACTTACAATTATACGGCTAATGATTATGCAACGTATAATCTTTCGGGTGGTGTTGCCACTTCGCCTGCGACTCCAGATCCGTTGCACCCTGAAATCAGCAATAATTTCAATACTACAACGCCGACAAAATACCTGGCTTCTGGTCAAGCCTTTTTTGTAAGAGGTCTTGGGAATGTTCCAGTCAGATTTATAAACGACATGCGCGTTCAAGACGAAAATAATCAGTTCTTTAGAAACCCGAATCCTCATGGCAATACCACTCATTCAGGAATCGAAAAGAACAGGTTTTGGCTAAACATACGAAATAACCAAGGCGCTTTTAATCAAACATTGATCGGATATATCGAAGGTGCTACGAATGGTTTGGATAGAGGTTTTGATGGCAATTTGTTTGGAGGCAATTATGTTTCTATTTATTCGCTGAACAATGCCCAAAAGCTAGCCATACAAGGACGTGCACTGCCATTTGATGAAGCTGATAGTGTAGATCTGGGCATCAAGGCTACTATTGCAGGAACCTTCACAATTAGCCTTGACATGTTGGACGGATTATTTGTAACTCAAGATATCTATCTAAAAGACAATCTTCTGAATGTTATCCATGATTTAAAATCGGGTCCTTACAGTTTCACATCTAACATAGGAACGTTCGATAGCAGGTTCAAGATTGTGTATGAGAATGACGCACTTGGGGTTCCAGAATTTAATGCAGAAAGCATTATTATCTATAAAAAAGACAAAAGTGTTGTGGTAAATGCTGGATTAGCCATAATTGAGGAAGTCAAAGTTTTTGATATTCAAGGAAGGCTATTATTTGATGGCCAGAAAATCAATGCTAAGGAAACCATCATCAAAAGCTTGCCTCCGACAGAACAGGTACTTATTGTTCAGGTAGTCACTGCTGAAGGAGCAAAAGTTGCCAAGAAAATAATTTATTAGACTTGAAACTAATTAAAAAAGAAAGCCTTTGGAATTTCCAAAGGCTTTGTCTTTTATAGCTTTTTGATTGTATTAGAACTTATATCCAATACCGATTTGAAAAACAGAGTTTTTTACGTCTGTATCTTCCACAATTTCGGTTACGCCATAAATGTATCTTCCGGTTGCGAAAAGTCCCATGTCGGTTTGAAAAGTAATACCGCCGGCAATTCCGAAATCAAAGTCTTTGGCTTCATTTAAATCTAAATCGCCACCGTCGTCATTTGCATCAGAATCGATTTCTTCGTTTACCTTAAAGCTAAACTGTGGTCCGACCTCAAAACTTAAACCTCTCGTAGCATAAATTTTCGCTAACACAGGCACATTAATATAATCAAGTTGGTATTCTACTTTTCCATCGCCGCCTATAAGCCCTCCGTCAATATCAGACTTGAAACCTTGTCCAGAATATAATGCTTCCACCTGAAGCGAAAGAATATCTGCCAATGGTAATTCTCCAACAAGACCTACGTGGAAACTTGTTCTAGAGTCTGGACTGTCAAAATCATCTCCAGTAACGGTGGCAAAGTTTACACCACCTTTTACGCCCAAGCTAGGTTGTCTGCTCGTCGTGTTGTCTGCTTCTTGCGCGTTTGCTGTCATAGCCGTCAATAAAATTGAGCCTGCTGTGATTAATTTTAATAGCTTCATAATCTTCTTTTTTTAATTAAGGTTTGTAAGTCAAATTTAGATTTAAGAATGGTCTTAAAATTCTAAATATTTCATAATTCACAAAAAATTAACTATTTTAAGTATAAAAGTTTATTATTTATGGTTATTATGTAATATTTTTTTGTTTAAATATAAACTTTTGATTGTTTTTTGAATCTCATACTATCTAAACTTGGCCGAGAAATGGGAAATGTTAAAATTTATATCCCAATCCGAATTGTATAACGGAGTTTTTAGCATCAGAATCTTTGATAACTTCATTAAAACTGTGATTGTACCTTCCATTAATGAACAAACCTCCGTCAAATTGAAAAGTCAGGCCTGCTGCCAATCCCATATCGAAATCATTTACTTCATCCAAATCATTTCCTTCATCGTCGTCGCCAGCATCCAAATCAATTTTCTCATTAATCTTGAATCCGAACTGAGGACCAGCTTCAACACTAAATCCTTTTACGATGTACAGTTTTGCCAATACCGGAACATTGATATAATCCAATTGGTATTCCGCAGTATAATCGCTTCCTAAAAAAGAATAATTCCTTTCAAAACCCTGTCTTGAATAAATAACTTCGGGCTGAATCGAAAAGGAATCATCTATCAGCGGAATTTCAGCCGTAGCACCTACATAAAAACTCGTCCTTGCATCAGGACCTTCATCAAAGTCACCTTTTGTAATCGTGGCGTAATTCAGACCGCCTTTTACTCCAAATCCAGCTTTATTAAATGAGCCATCAGATTGGGCCTGTACTTTGTGAGTCGAAAAAGATAGCATTCCGGCAATCAAAAGCACATTTGTCGAAATAATTTTTAATAGCTTCATAATTAGATTATTTTTGTTAGTAGACAAATAAGTACATTTATTATGCCAGCATAGTAATTCGGCAACATTCGGCAAATGGCAAACTGGGAGACATACATTAAAAATTTCCAATCTTTTTTGAAGATTGAGCGCGGCTTATCAAAAAATACGATTGACAATTATACGTTTGATATAGAAAAGATTGTTTTTTATCTTTCTGTAAATCAGATAAATGTAAGTCCTGTTGCTATTTCTGAAGAAGTGATACAGCAATTTATTTACGATATTTCGAAAACGGTAAATCCTCGTTCGCAAGCAAGAATCATTTCGGGATTGAGAAGTTTTTTCAGCTACATGATTTTTGAAGATTATAGAAACGATAATCCGATGGAACTTGTAGAAATCCCCAAAATAGGCAGAAAACTCCCCGATACATTGTCAACGGATGAGATTGACAAGATCATTGGCGCGATAGACTTGTCTTCCAACGAAGGCGAAAGAAACCGGGCCATGTTGGAAACGCTGTACGGCTGCGGATTGCGGGTTTCGGAATTAGTGTCTCTCAAAATCTCGGACCTGTTTTTTGAAGAAGGTTTTATAAAAGTAAAAGGGAAAGGCGACAAACAGCGTTTTGTCCCAATCGGAAATCTTACGCAGAAGTATATCGATATGTATAAGACTTCGATACGATCGCATCTTTCCATTCAAAAAGGTCATGAAGACACGCTGTTTCTCAACCGACGAGGAAAACAGTTAACAAGGGCTATGATTTTTACGATAATCAAAGACTTGGCGGTAAAAATCAATCTTAAAAAAACAATCAGCCCGCATACATTTCGGCATTCTTTTGCTACCCATCTTTTAGAAAATGGGGCAGACCTTCGGTCAATCCAATTGATGCTTGGACATGAATCGATTACAACTACAGAAATTTATGTACACCTCGACAGAAGGCATCTTACCCAAGTTATGAATGCATTTCATCCAAGAAAATAACCGTTAAACGATTTTGTGTTTTTCCTATATGGATTTGACATTTTGGTATATACTTTTGTGCCACCTAACCAATATGTTAACCTTTAATGCCATTCGAGAATTACGTAAATTCAGATGAATCTTACACTTCGAATCAATTTTATGAAAAGCTTCTGAAAGAAATTCCAGATCTGATTTTTCAGTTTAAAATTGAAAAGGATAATACTTACAGTATGCCATTTGTAAGCCACTCCGCTATGGAGATTTACGGGTTCGAAAAAGATTATCTTGAGCATGATGCCGGAGTCGTGATAACAGATCGCATTCTTAAGGAAGACGTAAAAGGATTTTTAAAATCAGTCCTAAAATCAAGGGATACCTTAACAAGATGGAACCATGAATATAGGGTTCTGCTTCCGAAAAAAGGAATCCGCTGGCTGAAAGGCTCGGCAAAACCAGAAGCTTTAGAAGATGGGAGTGTCGTATTTTATGGACGTATTGCCGATGTTACGGCAAACAAAGAACAAGAATTACGACTGATCTTATCTGAAAAACGCTTTGAATTTGCGCTAGAAGCTTCTATGGGCGGTGTTTGGGATTGGAATCTTCAAAACAATACGGTTTTCTATTCTGAACAGTCGATGAAAATTCTTGATCTTGATGAAGAAGAAGGAATCAATTCGTTTGAAAACTGTACCTCAAAAGTGCATCCTGACGATAGGAAAGAATATCTTTCGGATATCGACATGCATTTAAAAGGAGTGACCGCAGTTTATGAAAATCTGCATAGGGTACAAGGACGAAAAGGAACATATAAGTGGATACTCGACCGCGGTAAGGTAATTGAACGCGACAAAGCCGGGAAGCCGTTAAGGATTATCGGAACACATACCGATATTTCTTCTCAAAAAGAAAGAGAAGATGAGTTGAAAAAAACGCTTGATATCGTAAGCGAACAGAATAGCAGGTTATTGAATTTCGCTCATATCGTTTCGCACAATTTGCGTTCGCATGCTGGGAATTTTACGATGCTTCTTGATCTAGTTGACGATATTCAGGATACTCAAGAACGTGAAGAAACGCTGTTACACCTGAGAACAATTTCGAATGAATTGACGCAGACAATAGAACATCTGAACGAATTGGTCAGCATACACACAGAAATAAAGATTGCTCGAGAAAACCTGAATCTGAATGAGTTTTTTCAGAGAACGCTGAATGTTCTGAGCGAAAAGATAAATAAGCATAATGTAAAAATCATAAGCCTGATTCCGGATGACGTGTATATAAATTATAACCCGGCTTATTTGGAAAGTATTCTTTTGAATTTTACGACAAATGCGATCAAATATTCCCATCCTGACAGACAGTTGGAAATCACCTATCAGCTGACGTATGAAAAAGGGAAAAAAGTCCTGACGATTTCAGATAATGGACTCGGGATAGATTTGGATAAATATAGGAATTCGCTTTTTGGGATGTATAAGACGTTTCATCAGCATCCGGATTCTAGAGGAATTGGCCTTTTTATAACAAAAAATCAGGTCGAAGCCATGGGTGGAAAAATTGAAGTTACAAGCAAAGTGGGGGAAGGAACTGCATTTAAAATATATTTTAATGAAAAAGTTTAATGATGTTTTCGTGGTTGATGATGATAAAATCTACCATTTTATATTAAAAAATTTATTGAAAAAGAATAATATAGAGGTCAATTCACGATTTTTTGAAAATGGGCAGGAAGCAATTGAAGGCCTGAAAGAAAATTCCAAAAACGGGACTACGTTACCAGACCTGATTCTTTTGGATATCAATATGCCAGTAATGGACGGATGGCAGTTTCTGGAAGAATTCCAAAAGATCAAAGGATCGCTGAATAAGGAAACCGTAATTTATATGGTAAGCTCTTCTAATAGCCCTTTCGATTTGAATAAGGCCAAAGATTTTCCTAACGAAGTAAAAGACTATTTCCTGAAGCCTGTCTGTCTTGAAGACATCTGTAGGATATTCCTAAACTAAAAAAAGCTCCTCATTTATTTGAGGAGCTTTTTTTTTTAGATGTATTCTGTAAATTATTTCGCAATATTTACAGCTCTTGTTTCCCTGATAACTGTGATTTTTACTTGTCCAGGGTAGGTCATTTCAGTCTGTATTTTCTGTGAGATTTCGAAAGAAAGGTTTGCGGCGTTATCATCAGAAACTTTTTCGCTTTCTACGATAACACGCAATTCTCTACCTGCTTGGATCGCATAGGCGCTTTTCACTCCTTGGAAACCATAAGCAATATCTTCAAGATCTTTTAATCGTTGGATGTATGAGTCTAAAACCTGTCTTCTGGCTCCAGGTCTCGCTCCAGAAATAGCATCACAAACTTGGATGATCGGAGAAAGCAATGATTTCATTTCAATCTCGTCGTGATGCGCTCCAATTGCATTGCATACTTCTTCTTTCTCGCCATATTTTTCAGCCCATTGCATACCTAACAATGCGTGTGGAAGATCACTTTCCGTATCAGGCACTTTTCCTATATCGTGTAATAATCCGGCTCTTTTTGCCAGTTTAACATTCAGTCCTAATTCAGCAGCCATGATTCCACAAAGCTTAGAAACTTCACGGGAGTGTTGTAATAAGTTTTGTCCGTAAGAAGAACGGTATTTCATTCGTCCTACCACTTTAATCAATTCTGGGTGTAATCCGTGGATTCCTAAATCGATAACCGTACGCTTACCAACTTCGATAATCTCGTCATCAATTTGTTTAGCGGTTTTGGCTACTACTTCTTCGATTCTAGCAGGGTGAATACGTCCGTCAGTTACCAATTTATGTAATGCCAAACGAGCAATCTCTCTGCGGACAGGGTCAAAGCAAGAAAGGATAATGGCTTCTGGAGTATCATCAACGATGATTTCAACCCCTGTTGCTGCTTCCAAAGCTCGGATATTTCTACCTTCACGGCCGATGATTCGTCCTTTTACGTCATCCGATTCGATGTTGAATACAGAAACGCAGTTTTCGACAGCTTCTTCTGTACCGACTCTTTGAATTGTATTGATGATGATTTTCTTCGCTTCTTGTTGTGCCGTAAGCTTGGCTTCTTCAAGCGTTTCTTGGATGTGCGACATAGCGCTGCTTTTTGCTTCAGCTTTCAAGCTTTCAACCAATTGGTTTTTCGCTTCTTCGGCAGACAATCCAGAGATAACTTCAAGCTGTTCTACTTGGCTTTTGTGTAATCTGTCTACTTCGGCTTGCTTTTTTTCTAGCGATTCGATTCTGTTAGAGTAATCGTTGATTTTTGCTTCAAGATCATCGGTCGCCTTTTTGGTTTTTGCCAGTTCATTCGATACTTGAGATTCTTTATCTCTTGTTCTTTTTTCTGCTTCTGCTATTTTTTTGTCTCTAGCCAAGATCACTTGTTCGTGCTCTGACTTAAGTTCGATGAATTTCTCCTTTGCTTGCAGGATTTTGTGCTGCTTGTTGGTTTCGGCTTCTGCTTTGGCATCTTTTAAAATCGATGCGGCCTCTTTTTTGGCGTTTTTTATCAGGTTAGAAACGTTGCTCCTTTCCATCACTTTTGCAATAGCAAAACCTGCCGCGATGCCTACGATTCCTGAAATAATTATAATTAATGTACTGTCCATGTTTGTTGAAATTTATATATAAAAAAAGCCTACATTAGATTGCTTGTATAAACTCGTTAAGACAAGTTTTGAGCTAACTCGCTGTTCAAGGATCTGCTCAAGGCAGCTTGCTTTAGTAACGATGATTTGCTCATTTTAATTTGTTAGTGTTGAGTTTACCAAATATGAACTAATGTAGGCAGTATTTTAGTCTATGTTAAAGAACGTTTTTTATTTATCTAGATAGCTTGCTAATAAATCATTAATCTTTTTCAGTCTTTCGTTGGCCTCAACATTATCTGTCGAAGAATCGATTTGTTTCTGCTCTAATTGCGATGCAAATTGCAAGGCGCACATTGCCAAAACATCCTGTTTGTCACGAACCGCATAATTCTCTTCGAATTGCTTAATCATTAAATCAATCTTTTTGGAAGCGCTTCGCAACCCTTCTTCTTGTGACATGTCTACTGTTAAGGGGTAGACTCTGTCTGCGATTGATATTTTAATTTTAAGCTTTTCGTCCATAATTACTAATCTGAAAGCTGTGCTATACAGTAATCAATTTCACGGATTAATGAATTTATCTTAAGCTTTGTATCTCTTTTATTTTCTTCACTGCCTAATAATGAATTGGCTATTCTGAGTGTGTCATGC
The DNA here is from genome assembly GCF_025947265.1 of Flavobacterium sp. N2550. NCBI lineage: Bacteria > Pseudomonadati > Bacteroidota > Flavobacteriia > Flavobacteriales > Flavobacteriaceae > Flavobacterium > Flavobacterium sp. N2550. Next base: position 1,776,952 of record NZ_CP110007.1, read on the forward strand.
TGTGATTTCAACGTTTCGATCTCTTTCGACTGTTTCTGCATCACTATTGCGGCCTGATTCAATTCTTGCTGCAGTTCGCGTGATGTTTTTTCCAAACCCTCAATTTTTGTGATGAGTTTTTCAAGCCTGCTTTCAAGAGTATCAATGATTTGCGCAATTTCACTCATTGGAGTCAATATTCATTACATAATTTACAAAGTTACTATTCCTATTTAAATATTGCAATATTTTTCCTTAAATTATCTTTTTAATCGAACCTTTTGTTGTAATAATTTGTAAAATAAGGAGTTATAATTTCGGAAAATTCTATATTTTCTTCACTCTTTTTTTTATATTAGCAAAAACCTTTACTATGCGATTTAGCCTAATTTTTTTATTATTTACCCTCACGGTTTTTGGACAAAACGACTATCCAAAAGATTATTTTCGTTCTCCCTTGGATATCCCACTTTATTTATCTGGAACATTTGGAGAATTGAGAGGAAATCATTTCCATACCGGACTTGATTTCAAGACGCAGCAAAAAGAAGGATTGAATGTCTATGCGGCGGCTGACGGTTACGTATCCCGAATAAAAATTTCTACATGGGGCTACGGAAAAGCTATTTATATTACACATCCCAACGGCTATACTACTGTTTATGGGCATCTTCAAAAGGCTTCCCCTGCAATCGAGGCGTATATCAAAAAAGCCCAATACGCTCAAAAAGCATTTGAAGTCGAAATGTTTCCTACAGAAAATGAACTTGTGGTTAAAAAGGGAGATATTATCGCATTATCCGGAAATTCTGGCGGATCGGGCGGACCGCATTTGCATTTTGAATTTCGTGATTCAAAAACAGAAAAAATAATTAATCCAATGTTTTTTGGATTCGATATACAAATAAAAGATACCAGGCCTCCTGTAATTAATAATCTTGTGGTGTATCCTATCGGCGACAGTTCTAGCGTAAACCAGATGCAGCGGCCGATGGAAGTCAATCTTTCGCTACAGAAAGACGGCAGCTACATCGCCGAAAAAATTGTTGCCAACGGAAAAATAGGATTCGGTGTCAATACTTACGATCTTTTTGACAACAGCTATAATAAAAATGGCGTGTTTAAAGTGCAAGGATTGTGTAACGGAAAACCTTTTTTCGGTTACCAATTTGATTCTTTTGCTTTTGATGAAGGACGTTACATCAATGCGCTGATTGACTATTCTAGATTCAAGAGGACCGGTCAAAGGGTGCAAAAGCTTTTTATGGTCGAGCCGTATCTTTTGAGTATCATAACGTCTAACAATACTTATGGGATGGTTGAAGTGCTTCCTAATCTTTATCAGAATTTTCAAGTTGAAGTTTCTGATTTTAATAAAAACAAGAGCATTATCAACATTCCAATTCAATATTCATCCTTGCCGATAACAGTTCCGAAGGAAGAAAAGCGCTCCGGCTTTTTTCTAAAAGCACGAAAAGACAATAGTTATGCAAAAGACAATGTTACTGTTTTTGTTCCGGCCGGGACTTTTTATGAAGATTTCTACCTTGATTTTGATGTAAAAGACACGGTGCTGTATCTCCATAATGAAACTGTTCCTGTGCATAATAATATCACCATAACTTTTGAAGATGCAGTTTCTTCCGAGGCTGACAAAGCAAAAATGTTTATTGCTTCCAAGGAAGGAAAGCGTCTTGGCTATAATAAGACCTATCGAAAAGGAAATATTTTTACGACGTATACTAAAGATTTAGGTGAATTCGTTTTAGCAAGGGATACGATTGCGCCGAAAATCAGCAATCCGAATTTTGTAGAAGGTAAATGGATCAGCAAGCAGCAATTCCTAGAAATTTATATTTCGGATAACATGTCCGGAATAGCAGAATATAACGGATATCTGAACGGAAAATGGATTTTGTTGGAATACGATTACAAAACTAAAAAGCTTTCGTATAATTTTGAGGACAATATCGCCGATGAAGGGCGAAATGATTTAAAAATAGTTGTTTCTGATAATATGGGAAATTCTACTACCTTTGAGTCGCATTTTTTTAGAAGTCAACAACAATAAAAGAGTATAATTTGAAAACAAAGAATAATTTATTTGCAGTCCTTTTTTTCTTTATAGGCTTTGCCGCATTCGCACAGACCGCTAGAATTAAAGGTGTTATTTTAGATGAAAACAACCAGCCAGTCGAAGATGTAGATGTCAGCTATAAAAATACCTCGACGACTTCTAACGAAAATGGATTTTACATACTGACCGTTCCGGCCAACCAAAAAATAACAATTGTTTTTTCGCATTTAGCAAATAAAAGTTCCTCTTTGGATATTGAGTTGAAGCCTAACGAAGATTTTGAATTCAATCCTGTCTTAAGCAAAAAGGTTGAGATGATCGGTACTGTCGAAATTTATAACAACCGAAAAAGAGTAGAAGGAATTACCAATATTGCTCCTCGAGACATAAAATTGATTCCTGGTGCCAACGCAGGTGTTGAGAATCTTTTGAAAACCTTGCCGGGTGTAAATTCCAATAGCGAATTAAGTACGCAATATGCTGTCCGAGGCGGGAATTATGATGAAAATTTAGTGTATGTAAACGAAATTGAAGTCTACCGTCCTTTTTTGATTCGTTCGGGCCAGCAAGAAGGATTGAGTTTTACCAATACCGACATGATTCAGAACGTAGATTTTTCTGCCGGAGGATTTCAGGCCAAGTATGGTGATAAACTGTCGTCTGTATTGGATATTACCTACAGAAGACCTAAAAGCTTTGGTGCTTCTCTAGAAGCTAGTTTTCTAGGAGGAAGCCTGATGGTCGAAACCGCTTCAAAAAATCAAAAATGGGCCGCGATTATAGGAGTGCGTTACCGAGATAACAGTCTTTTCGTAAACAGTCAGGAAACAGAGACCAATTTCAGGCCTACGTTTGCAGATGTACAGACGTATGTGACCTATAATCCGAATAACAAATGGGAATGGAGCTTTCTTGGAAATATTTCCCAAAACAAATACAACTACGAGCCTTTGACAAGACAGACCAATTTCGGAACGATTGATGATCCGAAAGCATTGTTGGTATTTTATCAAGGACAAGAAAAAGATCAATACGATACTTATTTCGGGGCTTTAAAAACAACTTTTAAGGCAAGCGAAGATTTCACATTGAAGTTTATTGCTTCCGCCTATCATACCCAAGAACAAGAATATTTCGATATCAAAGCCGATTATAGCTTTGGCGAATTGGACACCAATATTGGCTCTGGAAATTTAGGAGACATCGTCTACACACAAGAAATCGGTTCCCAGCTAAACCATGCCAGAAATGATCTGGATGCGTTGATCGTAAATGCCGAAGTAAAGGGTTTCCATAACATCAACGAAAATAAGATAGAGTGGGGCTTCAAATATACCCGTGAGGATATTCGCGATAGGATTGTGGAGTGGGAAGTCATCGACTCTGCAGGATTTTCATTAAATCCGCCGATTATTGATTTGCCAATTCGCGATCAGCCGTACAATCCGTATACTGGACCATTAGTGCCGTATCAAAATGTAAGAGCCTTAAATTATACAAAAATCGACAGGCTTTCTGGATATGTACAATGGAGCAAGAAAAGCATGCTTGGAAGCCATGATGTTTGGTATAACTTCGGCGTAAGAGCCCACAATTGGCAAGTTTCTGGAGATGATATAGACGGAAAAAATCAGACGACTTTCAGCCCAAGAGCCCAATTTGCCATAAAACCTGATTGGGAAAGCGATATGGTCTTCCGCCTGTCGGGAGGTTTGTACCACCAGCCGCCATTCTATAGAGAACTCCGTGGTGCTGACGGTTTGGTAAATCCAGATGTGAAAGCACAGCAATCGATACATGTCGTCTTGAGCAATGATTACAGTTTCAAGATGTGGGAAAGACCATTTAAGCTGGTCACGGAAGCTTATTATAAATCAATGTCAGATGTCAATACTTATACGCTTGATAACGTACGAATCCGATACAGCGCTAATAACGATGCCAAGGCCTATGCGACAGGTTTTGATGCGCGCTTGAACGGAGAATTTGTTCCTGGCACCGAATCTTGGTTCAGTTTCGGATACATGAAAACAGAAGAAAATATAAACGACCGCGGTTACATAGCAAGACCAACAGACCAAAGATTGAAGTTCGGCATCTTGTTCCAAGATTATGTGAAAAACATTCCTAACCTGAAATTATATCTGAACCTTGTGTACAATACTGGCCTGCCAGGCGGCTCTCCGTCGTATGCTGATCCGTATGTATACCAAAGCCGTTTGCGTGATTACCGCAGGGCAGATGTAGGTTTTTCCTATGTTTTTACAGAGAAAAACGAAACAAGACCTGACGGACATTGGCTGAAGAAATTCAAAGATTTGTCTTTGGGATTGGAGATATTCAACTTATTCAATAACCAAAATGCAATAACAAATACTTGGGTTAGAGATGTTTATACGAAGGTACAGTACGGAATTCCGAATTATATGACCACAAGGGTTTTCAATATTAAGCTGACGGCAAGATTATAAATTGAAATTCTGAAGTTTTATCTTTATATTTGAATGACTATTTAAGCTTAAGAAATGAGAAAATTTCCAATATATATACTAGCAGTAGCAATAGCTTGTTTGGCTAGCTGCGAAGAAAAGAAGGAAACTCCGAAGGTGATTTATGATACGAAGCCTGAAAAAGTTACTGCAAAAGCAGATTCTTCACAGATAAAAATTGCTGATCTTCCGATTCATATGGAAGGCACCAAATATCTGATTCATGCCATTGGTGATGTTCGTATCTATGATGGAAACACAAAGACCTACGGTACGAGCAAGACCAATTCTGTAAGCTACGCGATTTCAAATTACAACCGTTTTGAACTCACGGGGTATTTTGAAAACCTGAAATTCCAGCATATTGATTCTACAGCCTTGAAACCGCTTACGGATAAGAAAATACAAATGCAGACGGTGACTTTCCTAAATACGATTTCAGATAAGACCAAAAAGCAGATTTTGGTTTACTCTTTGGTCGATATGGACACGAATAAAGACGGAAAATTAGATGCAAACGATATCAAATGCCTTTACATCAGCGAGTTTAACGGAAAGCATTTCCACAAACTTTCAGAAGATTACCAAGAATTGATTGATTGGAATATTGTTGAAGCCCAAAATAGGCTGTATTACAGGACTATCGAAGACATTAACAAAAATGGAGCTTTTGATAAAGACGATTTAGTGCATTATTATTATGTAGAATTGCTTTCTCCTGATTGGAAAACTGAAAAATATGATCCGATTGGAAACAACGGAGCCTAAAAAAAATCCCCAAGCTAAGTGATTGGGGATTTTTTTTTATTCTTAAATCAAGATATCGCTTTCTAAATCTGATTTCTCGATTGTAAAGTCGAAGCCAAGCTGTCCTACGAGCTGAATTACGAGGTTTTTATACCAGTTCTCTGATTTCGGGTGTATATATATCTTTTCAATTAGTTTGTTGATATCCACGTCTATTTTGACGCCTTCGTTGATGGTCAGGTTATGAGAAGAAAGATTTGAGATGATTCGAACTTCTCTCTCGTACTGAAAACTTTTGCGCTTGAAAAGAAAAGGGAAAAAATCATCATCGAAAGGAATGTATTCTTTTTTATAATCGATATAATTTACTTCACCAATGTGCTGTTCGTAGTGCTTCTCCAAATGCAACGATTCCTGTATTCTCTTGATTGTAGATTGTATGGCTAGTCCTTCGCTGTTTTGGGTAAAAATCTGCCACATGGCAAAAGACTCATATTCATTAATATGCCAGCTGCTGATGACTACATTTTTTCTCTGGGTTTTGTATACGTCTAGAAATTCAGGATTGTTTTCAGAAATTTTCCGGATTTCCTCGAACGTAGGCTCGCTGAAAGTACCTTCATACTGATCCTCAAATTTATCAGAACGTGACATAAAAAGTTTTTTGGACAACAACAGGTCCAGGAACTTAGATAAATCCAAATATTTCCAAACGACTGTGTCGCTATTTTCCGGAAGGCTTATGTTTGGATTATTCTGATACATAATTTAGGGTTTGTTATTCAAAGGACTGCATCATTACCAATTTTTTGTACACTCCGTTTTTGGCTAGCAGTTCGTCGTGGGTTCCTTGTTCTACAATTTCACCTTTCTGCATGACGACAATCTTGTCCGCTTTTTGGATGGTGGATAACCTGTGTGCGATTACGATTGAAGTCCTGTTCTGCATCATGTTTTCCAATGCAACTTGAACCAATCTTTCGCTTTCGGTATCTAGAGCTGATGTGGCTTCATCCAAAATCATGATCGGAGGGTTTTTCAAGACCGCTCTAGCAATGCTCAATCGCTGCTTTTGTCCGCCTGATAATTTGTTTCCGCTGTCGCCCACATTTGTATTGATTCCTAGAGGCAAATCTTTTACGAATTCATAAGCATTGGCGATTTTCAACGCGTCAATTATTTCTTCGTCAGTTGCGTCTTGTTTGCCTAATTTGATATTGTTTTTTATAGAATCGTTGAATAAGATAGAATCTTGTGTGACCAGTCCCATCAGGTCTCGCAAAGATTTCATAGTGATGTCTTTTATATTTACGCCGTCAATTTTTAAAATTCCTTCCTGGACATCATAGAAACGAGTAAGCAAATTGGCAATGGTACTTTTTCCGCTTCCCGATTGTCCAACTAAAGCGACGGTCTGTCCTTTTTTGACATCTAACGAGAAGTTCTTGAGGACATTTTCTTTTTCGTACCTAAAATTAATGTTATCGATATGAATGTTGTTCTCGAAAGTATTTTTCTCAATAGCATCAAGTTTATCTGTGATTGCATTTTTTTCTTCCATTAATGTAAAAACACGTTCAGCTGCAGCGAGTCCTGTTTTTACTTGGTAAGAGGCTTTTGAAATTGCTTTTGCCGGAGTTAAAATCGTATATGCCAGAGCAATATAAGCAATGAATGTTGTTGGTGACAAAGATTTGTCTACAATAACTAATTGTGCGCCATACCATAATAGAACGGCAATGGTTAGAATCCCTAAAAATTCGCTTAAAGGTGAAGCCAGATTATTTTTGTTTCCAATGCTATTTGATAAACGTAATAATCGTTTTAAAGACAAATTAAATTTTGATATAAAAACATTTTCAGAATTAAAGCCTTTAACTACTTTCAAACCGCTTAATGTTTCGTCTAAGATTGATATTTGTAGTCCGTTTTCTTCTTGAGCTCTTGTTGATTTAGTTTTTAAATTTTTTCCGACTCTAGAAATGATAAAGCCAGAAATTGGAATAAATAAAAATACAAACAATGTAAGTTTAGCACTTATAAAAAACATGGCTGCAATTGAGAATACAATCGTTAACGGCTCTCTAACTACAAGCTCCAAAACTTGAAAAAATGCATTTTTAACCTCGTTAACATCGCCCAGCATTCTCGACATGACATCTCCTTTTCTTTTTTCTGAATAATAAGAAATAGGAAGATTGATAATTACAAGGTATAATTTTTCCCGTAAATCATTTAAAACGCCATTCCTAAGCCGAGTTATGTGATAGGATGCTAAATAGTTTGTGAAATTTTTTAAAAATGCAGTTACGATGATAATAGAAATTACAAAAATCATGGCGTATTCAAAGCCGCTATTTTCTGTAAATTGGGTAACTTTATAATTTAGATAATTTTCGGAAAATGATTTTAAATTTTCAATTCCTGTATATTCAGGTTTTGTGAAAACTTTTTCGTTAAGCCCAAACAATACATTTAATGTTGGAATCATTGAAACCATTAAGATTGTTGAGAAAAAAGCATAAAAAACGTTGTAGACAATATTTAAAACAATGTCTTTTTTATACCGAAAAGCAAAAGGGATTAACTTTCTTAAATTTGCATCCATTAATTTATTGGTGAATTATTGCAGATGCATTTCTGCAATGATATTTTTTATTTTTTGATCTAGATTTTTTTCTACTTTCTTGGCATCTTCGACAGATTCTAGTGGTTCGTTTACGCTGAAATAGAATTTTATTTTAGGTTCTGTACCGCTTGGACGAGCGCATATTTTTGTGCCGTCTTCCAGATAATAAATCAAGACGTTGGATTTTGGAATTTCCAATGTTTCTGTCTCTCCAGAAAATAAGTTCTTTGCGGTTGAATTCTCGTAGTCTTCAACCATCAACACTCTTTGTCCGTTGATTTCTTTCAAAGGATTTCGACGCAGCTGTAGCATCATAGTTTGGATTTCTGCAGCGCCTTCAATTCCTTTTTTGGTTATTGAAATTAGATATTCCTTATAAAACCCAAAATCTACATATAAATTCAAAAGCTCTTTATAAAGTGAGCTTCCATTGGCCTTTGCTTGAGCAGCAATTTCGCAGACCAATAAGGTTGCGGCTACGGCATCTTTATCACGAACAGCATCGCCAACCATAAATCCAAAACTTTCTTCGCCACCGCCGATAAATTTCAGCTCTGGAAAATCCTTGATCATTTTGGCAATCCATTTAAATCCGGTCAGGCCGATTTTGCATTCTACATCATAAGCTGTGGCCAATTCCATCATCATTGGCGTAGAAACAATAGTCGATCCGATAAATTCTTTTCCAGTAATCTTACCTGCTTTTTGCCATTGCTCCAATAAAAATGCAGTCATCAAGACCATTGTCTGGTTTCCATTTAGTAAAATCATCTTGCCGTCATTGTCTCTGACAGCTACGCCAAGACGGTCAGAATCAGGGTCTGTCCCTACAACAATATCTGCATTTAATTTTTCTGCCAACGCCAACGCCATAGTTAAGGCTTCCGGTTCTTCTGGATTTGGAGATTTTACGGTAGGGAAGTTCCCATCAGGCACAGCCTGTTCTGGAACAATATTGACATTAGTATAGCCGGCTTTTGACAAAACTTCAGGAATTGATTTTATAGAAGTTCCGTGAAGTGAAGTATAGACTATGTTTAGATTTTTCTTGGCCTCAGAAGGAGTGTTGAAACTTGCGTTTTCAATGGTTGACTTTACAAAAGCTTCGTCTATTTTTTTGTCGATATACTCGATTAGGTTTTCATTCGCCTTAAAATTGATCTGGTCATATCCTAAAGCTTCAATGATTTGTATGATTTCAGCATCTTGCGGCGGAACTAATTGGCCTCCGTCTTGCCAATAGACCTTGTATCCGTTGTATTCAGGTGGATTGTGCGAAGCAGTCAGGACAATTCCTGCATGGCATTTCAGGTATTTTAGTGCAAATGACAATTCTGGAGTAGGACGCATTTCAGAAAACAAATACACTTTGATTCCATTCGCAGAAAAAACATCAGCGACTACTTTTGCAAGCGTATCGCTGTTGTGGCGGCAATCGTAAGCAATAGCCACTTTTAACTGCTCATTTGGGAATACCTTTTTCATGTAATTAGAAATTCCCTGCGTGTTTTTGCCAAGCGTATATTTGTTGATACGGTTGGTCCCGACGCCCATGATTCCTCTCATGCCGCCAGTTCCAAATTCAAGGTTTTTATAGAAACTTTCTTCTAATTCTTTTGGAGAAGAAGTCATCATTTCTGTGATTTCCTTATGTGTTTTTTCGTCAAATACAGGCGAAAGCCAGATGTTTACTTTGTCTAATATATTTTTTTCGATGTGCATTCGGGATTTAAAATTTAAAATTCAACTTTAAATTTAAAGATTTATTTCTTTAGAAACCTTATAACGTTCCTCGTTATTTTTGGTTCTTAGTATTATTTCTCCTAAAAAGCCGGCTAAGAACAGCTGTGTTCCGATAATCATGGTAGTCAAAGCGATATAAAACCAAGGATTATCCGTAATTAATATGGTAGATTGTTTGTCATAAAGCCTGTAAAGCTTCATGAAACCGATATATCCGGCTGATAAAAAGCCAATCAAGAACATTACGACGCCCCATGCTCCAAACAAGTGCATCGGTCTTTTTCCGAATCGGGAAAGAAACCAGATCGTGATCAGATCTAAGAAACCGTTGATGAAGCGCTCCATGCCAAATTTCGTGGAACCGTATTTTCGAGCCTGGTGTACTACGACTTTTTCGCCGATTTTTGCAAATCCGGCATTTTTTGCCAAAACGGGGATGTAGCGATGCATCTCACCAGAAACTTCAATGTTTTTGACAACCACTTTTTTATAAGCTTTCAATCCGCAGTTAAAATCATTCAGTGCTACGCCAGAGGTTTTTCGGGCGGCCCAATTGAATAATTTTGAAGGAAGGTTCTTAGAAACGACAGAATCGAAACGTTTTTTCTTCCAGCCAGAAACCAAATCGTATTTTTGGTCGATAATCATCGAGTATAACTCAGGAATCTCGTCCGGACTGTCCTGTAAGTCAGCGTCCATCGTAATGATGACATCGCCTTGTGCTTTTGCAAAACCGGCATGCAAAGCCTGGGATTTTCCGTAATTCCGCAAAAAACGGATTCCTTTTATGTTTTGGTTTTCTTTTGACAGTTCCTCAATAATTGGCCATGAATTATCGGTACTGCCATCATCAATAAAAATGACTTCGTAGGAGAAATTGTTAGCGGTCATGACCTTTTCGATCCACTGCTGTAATTCTTTTAAAGATTCTTCTTCGTTGAGAAGAGGGATAATAATGGATAGATTCATTTATTAGTAACCTTGCGGCTTGTCATTTTTTAGAATTGCACTAATTATAAGTGAATAAATTAAGCCAAGAAAAGCATACATGGCTACTGTAAAAGGGGCAACAATATACGGTTTAGTGAATTTTTCCATCATTGAAATCGACATGTCTAGTTGCTCTTGAGTCATGTTAGGATTTTTTTCAACCATCACTTCTCTTGTTTTTTCTAAGATTTCTTGTCCGTATTCTGGGAATATCAGAAAAAAGATAATCATAAATACTGCTGATAGTAAACCTGCTATTGTAGTTACTGAAACTCCTGCTTTTAATCCTTGACCAAAAGAAAGGAAGCCGTTATTGATGTTCTTTTTGAAATTATTTATTGCTAAACTTATAAATAAAATAGGCAGGACCAAATAATTCAATAGGTTGATTATTAATCCCAGAGCTTGATTTTTTATTAGATCTAGTCCCATTACATAAGGAATCACAAATTCTAAAATTATAATTACTCCAAAAAATAATCCATATTGAACTGCCGATTTAGCAGGAGATGTAATTTCGCTCATTTTTTCTCTATTTAAGAATTAATCTACAAATATAAGAAATCCGCATTTACACTACGCTAAAAATCAATTCATAATACTAGAAAAAAAAGAGAAGGAAAGATTTGTTTATTGAAAAATAATTGTAAATTTGCAGACTCAAAATAATAAAAGTTTAAAAATTAAAAAGTTATAAGGAGTTTATACCTTTTCAACATGAAAAGCTTCAAGACGAATTATAATTAAATCGAATAAAAATCAAATAAGATGAAAAAAGGAATTCACCCAGAGAATTACAGATTAGTTGCTTTTAAAGACATGTCTAACGAAGATGTTTTTATCACTAAATCTACAGCTGAAACAAAAGAAACAATCATTCACGAAGGAGTTGAATATCCGGTTGTAAAAATGGAGATATCAAGAACATCTCACCCTTTCTACACAGGTAAGTCTAAATTGATTGATACTGCAGGACGTATCGACAAATTCAAAACGAAATACGCTAAACACGCAAAATAATTTTTGCTTGTTTCAAAATAAGAAAAAGCCTTCCATATCGGGAGGCTTTTTTATTTGCAATTTATTCTTTTTACTTTGTAACTTTGGGGAGTTAAGGTTCTAAGAGACTAAGATTTTAAGGAGCAAAGTTCCTAAGGACTTGAGTTCCTAAATCTGAAATCTGAAATCTGAAATCCAAAATCACAGATTTAAAATTATCAACTAATAACTATCAACTATAAACTAAACAAGATGAACTACATACTTTTTGACGGAACCGTTCGAAACGCCTTATTGCCTTTTACATTTACCCGCCCTGTAGCCGATATTCGTGTAGGGATTCTGACCATTCGTGAAAAGTGGGAAAAATACCTTGGCTATACGACCACCAGCCTGACGGAAGAATACTTGATGGAAAAATTCCCGATGGTAGAAATGGAGGAAAACATCATGATCAATGCCTCTTTTCTTCCTAATGAAGTTTTGGCCGAAATGGTAAAGTCGTTAGAGAAAAATCAAGCTATTTTTAAAGGAGAAGAAGTAATTGCTTTTTTTTCCGAAGACAGCCAAGAAGAAGTTGATTTTGATAATTACGAAATAATAGAATACAACGATGATTGTCTTACAATCGAGCATACTTGGGATATTTTCAAGAAAAATGATACCGCAATCCGTGAGGATTTTGAACTGCTGACAGAAGATAGGGTTTCACAGCCTATCCCGAAAAGCGTCAATGTAATTTCGCCAGAAAACATCTTTATTGAAGAAGGAGCCAAGCTGGAATTTGTCACTCTAAATGCTTCTACAGGACCGATCTACATCGGAAAGAACTCTGAAATCATGGAAGGTTCTGTAATCAGAGGACCGTTTGCCTTGTGTGAAGGAGCTCAGGTAAAACTGGCTTCTAAGGTATATGGAGCTACAACTGTAGGACCGTTTTCAAGAATTGGTGGAGAAGTCAGCAACTCGGTTCTTTTTGCATATTCTAACAAAGGACATGATGGATTCTTAGGGAATTCTGTCTTGGGCGAATGGTGCAATATAGGAGCTGATAGTAACAACTCCAATCTCAAGAATAATTATGAGGAAGTGAAATTGTGGAGCTACGAAACAGAAGGTTTTGCAAGAACCGGCTTGCAGTTTTGTGGACTGATGATGGGCGACCATAGCAAATGCGGAATTAATACCATGTTTAATACAGGGACAGTTGTAGGCGTGAGCGCTAATATTTTCGGCAGTGGATTTCCAAGGAACTTTGTGCCGAGTTTTTCTTGGGGCGGAGCTTCAGGATTTACGACCTATATTACCAAAAAGGCCTTTGAGACCGCCAAAATAGTGATGTCCAGACGGAATGTAGAGTTTGATGAAAAAGAGGCTAAGATTTTGGAGCATGTTTTTGAAGAAACTAAAAAATGGAGAAAAGACTAAAAAAAAGCCGCTAAATACTGTTTAGCGGCTTTTTTTAAATAATTTCACAAGGGATTTGTGATTATGCTTCTATATTTCCCAAAATAAGAGAAAAGAGGATATATTTGTAAAAAGTGTTTTTTTACGGAAAACCTCAATTTAGAATAGGCTAAATGAAAATCTGTCGCCACTATATCTGTTTACTGCTTGCCACGGCAATTTGCTTATGGGGAAATAGTGCCTATAGTCAATCTTCGGCTCAAAATGAAGCTCTACTGGATAAAGCGTATGAGTTGGTGAATTGGAGTCCGGACGAAGCTTTAAAAATTGGCGAATACCTGCTCAGGAATGCACAATCCGATGCTCAAAAAACAAAATTTTATCTGCTGATGGCCGAAAGCTATTGGGCAAAAGGCGATTATAACAATTCAGTCATTAACGCATTTGAAGCAGGAAAATACTCGGATAATGCAGGAAAAGATGAAACGATCAAAATATTACTCTTCAAAGCACAGTTATTAAAAACGTTGTATCTTGACAATCAGGCAAAAAAATGTCTTGAAGAAGCTTCCAGAATTATCCCCAATTTAAAATCAAAAGAAGACAAAGGTTTTTTTGAAGCCAAGATATTGATCTGCAATTCTGGGATGTATCTTGACAGGCAGAGCTACCAAAAAGCACTCGAGCAGCTACACAAAGTCGGGAGCAAATACAAATCCATTTTAGAAAAAGACAGTTCCTTGCAACAAGACTTTACTATTGCAAAAGGAAAAGCGTATGTCGGTCTGGCCGAATTAGATTCTGCATCGTATTATCTAAAAAGAGCGCAACAATTGCCAAACAAAGTAGCAAATCCTAATCTTCTAAATGCAATAACAATACTCAATGAACTGAGTCTTGTCTATTTTCAAGAAAAGCAGCACGCAAGAGCTATCGATACGTTGATGCAATCTATGAAAATGGCAAAAAAACTGCGTAATGATGCCCTTCTCAAAGTAATAGACAGGCAGCTGAGCATCAATTATTTGGCGCTGAATGATAAAGAAAATCATCAGTTAACGGATAATGAATTCCTGAAACTGCATAGCTATGTAGAGAATACTGAGCAAGAAGCTGTCAACTCCGCTTATAATTTAATCAGTCAAGAACAGGAAGCCGAATTTCAAAAAGCAAAGAATCGACATGCAGATTATTTTTATGTAGCTATAGGTCTCTTCATTTTTGTTTTGATTGCTGGGTTTTTACTTTGGCTGAAGGGCAACATCAAGAAAAAACGTTTAAAAGAAATTATCAGCTATCTAGAAATAAGCACGAATAATACGGTCAAGCTGCATCCGGAGAAGAAAGAAACGAACAAAAAAATTGCCATTCCAGTGGAGACCGAACAGATTATACTGGCAAAATTAAAACGTTTCGAGAATTCCGTCAGATACACCAATAAAGAAATGTCGCTCGCTGTCTTGGCAGGGCAATTTGATACGAATACCAAATATTTGTCGGAGATAATCAACAAGCATTACCAAGACAATTTCAATACGTATATCAACAAACTGCGTATCAATTTTATTATCGAAAAGCTGAAAGAAGACCCAAATTACATGCACTATAAAATCAGCTATTTAGCTGAAAAGAGCGGTTTTTCATCCCATAGCAGCTTTGCTACGGTATTTAAATCGATCACAGGAATAGCGCCAGGAACTTTTATCGAGCTTTTAAAAGAAGAAACAGAAGCCAAAAAACAAGAAAAAATAAATAGCCATGCATAACCGCTACTCTTTTTTTACCTTTCTTGTAAGCATGGTTACGCTATGCTGTACTACAGTTGTGGCGCAGACCAAGAACATAGACAGCATCGTCAAGGCCAGTACTTTGGAAATCTATGAAAATCCTGATAAAGCTCTGTTGGTCGGTAAATCGATTATAGCCAATTCTAAAGACGATGTCAAGACGAAGATAAAAGGGCTGATGTTGGTTGCCGATGCTTATTCTTCAAAAAGAGACTATCAGAAATCATTAGAATATGTAATTCAGGCAAACCATCTGTCCGGCCAGATCGACGACCCGATCTTGAAAATTAAGATTGTCAATAAAATGGCAATCCAATACCAGCAGCTGATGATTTATGATGAGGCCATACAATACCTGAATGAAGCGGAAAAGCTGTGTCTGGCTTATCCAGTTAAAGATTCGGTGCGGCTCCATCTCGGAAGGAATTACATCGTGAGAGGATTTATTTATAAAGAAAAATTGAATTGCGATATTGCCATTAATTTTTTTAATAAAGGGATAGCGGAACTTGCTAATGTGAAGAATTCTATAGTAAATGCCAATTTAAGCATCGCCAATTATAACAAAGGAAACTGCTATATTCTGCTATCTGACAATGAAGCCGCGAAGAAAAGCTTTTTAGAAGCTATTGTAATCGCAAAAGGCATAAAAGCTAAAAGCCTTCAGGCCTTCGCTCAAAAAGGCTTGGCAGAAGTCTATACTTTAGAAGGTAGGTATAGAGATGCCATAAAAGAACTCGAAGAAGCACACAAAATATCACATGACGTCGGAGATTTAGTCCTGAACAGAGGAATCTATAATGGTCTTGTAGAAAATTATCTGGCGGTTAATGATTGGGAAAACTACAAGATATTTCATGCTCGTTATTTAGAGACACAATTAAAGGTCAAAGAATCAGAACGAAAATCCATTAATAATCTAATTACTGAAGGATATAAAACTCAAAATAAAAATCTTAAAACAGAAATTTATAAATACAATTATTATATCCTAACAACTTTAATAGTAATAATATTAGTTGTTATATTTTTCATTATATTACTTAGAAAAAACAAAAAAAATATATTAAAATTAAACAAAACTATTGAAAATCTTCAAAACTCAAGAGTAAAATCTGTTTAGGCGAATCATTTGAATTTTTATAGTTAATGATTTGATTTATAATGTTTTAAATTTTTTTTTAGCCTTTCAAATTTCGGTAAATAGCAAAGACATTTTTCAAAATACGTTAGTAAGAGTCCCTATTTTTATGACGAAACACTAACTGAAAAATGTAATGACTTATGAGAAAAGAATTACTATTTACCTCGATAATATGTCAGCTTCTATTGCTGATTAATCCTTATCGATTCTATTCCAAAATTCAGAATTGGCTAATACATAATAGTATTAGAAAAAGAACCGTTATCCCCTTGCTTTTATTCTTTATGTCGATGGGCAGCTATGCTCAAATGGCTACAGAGACATTTGAAAGCGGCATGCCTATTCCGCCATGGCAATCTTTTAGGGTCAACGGCACATTAAATTGGGGCATTACCTCAGATAGCTATCAAGGAACGAAAGCCGCTTTTATAGACCCAAGCTCAGAAAATATCGGAGCTGGTACTACGGCGCAATATTTTTTAGCGACTCCACCTGTTCCAATTCCTGAACATGGAGAGATACGTTTTTTTACAAAACAATCGAGCGCCGCAAATAACGGGGCAATCTATCAGATCAGGTTATCCACGGCGTCTCAAAATGATCCCGCTGGATATTCGGTAGTATTAAAATCATGGACAGAAGTGGATCTTAATGTTGGTTCGCAGACTGCCTATGAAGAAAAAATAGTCGAAATCCCTTCAGATGTTCCTGTCGGGCTGCCAGTATACATTGCATTTGTAGTCATAAATACGCAAACAGGAGCAACACCTAGTGGTGATGCCTGGTTTATAGATAACGTTAGGGTAATTGAATCATGTCTAAAAGTAAACCAGACCGATTTTTCAGCAAGCAATATCACGTCAAATAGCGCAAACCTGTCATGGACGCATCCGACGGCTACCGATTTTGAAATCCAAGTCGTGTTACAAGGAACTACTCCTGCAGCTACTGGCGTAAGCGTTTCGAATTCTTATTCGCCGCCTTCTCTTGCTGCTGATACTTCGTATGATGTCTATATCAAGGCTGTTTGTGATGCCAACACAGCAAGCTCATGGGCCGGACCTTTTACTTTCAGGACAAAAATATTAGGATTGTCTTGCAGTACGCCGATAGTGATTCCTTTTACTACGACACCTTATACGCTTTCAAGCAATCTAAATCTCTTTGCAGATAATCCGACAAGTTATACTACTCAAGGTACAGGCTGCTTGTCGCCTTCAACAACAGGAAACTT
Organism: Flavobacterium sp. N2550; assembly: GCF_025947265.1. Taxonomy (NCBI): domain Bacteria; kingdom Pseudomonadati; phylum Bacteroidota; class Flavobacteriia; order Flavobacteriales; family Flavobacteriaceae; genus Flavobacterium; species Flavobacterium sp. N2550. The sequence goes on from NZ_CP110007.1 coordinate 1,794,177, forward strand.
CCTTAATGGATCAAAAGCTTTCTTTTCGTATACACCGACTCAGAATGGTTTGGTCAATATAAAACAACTTACGCTTCCGTATTCGCAAGGATCAGGATGTTTTGGAAATGCAATTACAGGAGTATTTGTCTATGAAGATTGTGCCGATGTAGGTGTAAGCTGTATCGCAGGATTGAATACTACCGAAACAAATGTTCCCAAATATATTTCTAATTTATATGTAGAGGCTGGGCATACGTATATTATCGTGATATCGACAACATTCGATTCAGATGCAAGTGTGTGCTTCACTTTCGAATTGAGTTTTGCTACCTGTGCACCACCTGCTACATTTACGCTTGAAGACCTGACAACAGATAGTGTTTCGGTATCCTGGGATAATGTAGGTAATTTGGCAAACTCATGGGAGTATGTGGTACGAGCCGCAGGAGCAGGTATTCCAACTGGTTCGGGAATGTCGACGAATAGCAATATTGACAATCTGATAAATAGCGGGTTAGCTGCAGGAACATCGTATGATTTGTACGTCCGTTCTGTGTGCGGTGGAGTTCCGAGCAATTGGAGTAATCCGTATCGATTTGCTACTCAATGTTTGTTCAATACTCCGTATGTTGAACCATTTACTGGAGCTAGAGCAGCTAGCCCAGTGCCATGTTGGATTCCTTTAGATGTCAATAATGATGGTAGTAAGTGGACAGGATCGTTCGATAATATTAGGCTAAGAGCAGGAGACAGACAAGGAGAAAACAATGATATGATGATTTCTCCTATCATTAACCTTGGCACAACTCCTAAAAGACTTAAGTTTAAATATTCAACTTCAGGTGGGGCGGTACGCTTTTCTGTGGTTTTATCTACTTCAGGAATAGCGCAAGGAGATTTTACCACGGTATTATTGCCTTCGCAAATAATCGATACGGATAACGATCAGCTGGAAAAAATCATCAATATACCAGAATCGATAACAGGAAATATAAATTTTGCATTTTATGTTCATCCAGAAATAGGAGAAACGGCATATAACTTTTTTATAGATGATGTTGTAGTAGAAGATAAGCCTGAATGCTCGGATCCTATCCTTCTAGTAGCAGAAAATATTACTACAACTACAGCTGATCTTTCATGGACTGCTGGCGATGCAGAAACACAATGGCAGATCGTAGTACAGCTAAAAGACACAGGCATACCAACTGGAACAGGAGAACTTATCGATGATCCTGAATATACAGCCGAAGATCTTACCCACGCAACACAATATGAATATTACGTAAGAGCGTATTGTTCATCAACACAGCAAAGCAATTGGGCCGGGCCATTTTATTTCACTACAGTATGCGGTGTTTTTGATACGCCTTTTTACGAGAGCTTTGATATTACAGATGCAAACGCGCACAGATCATGCTGGAGTTTTGCTGATGCTAATTCAGACGGTACTACTTGGCGTTTAGACAATACAGTAGCCGCAATTCAAGGCAGGGGCTTTCCTTTTCCTACGGCATCCTATGATGACTGGCTTATCTCTCCAGCGATCAATGTTGTAGGTACAAAAGCGTTAAAGTTCAAATACAGAGCAGCTTTGAGTCCTTTCTTCCCAAATCCGAGATATGGAGTAGAAGTCTTGATGTCTACTACAAACACAGATCCAGCGAGCTTTACAGTTGTCATGCCGCTGATGGAATTTACAAATACCGATTTTATCGAAAAATCTCTTTATATCAATGCCAACGGTCCTGTATACATCGCTTTCAGGGTACCGCCATCGTTCTCCATAGCAGGAGGTACCTCAGTAATGCATATTGATGATGTAAAAGTGGAAGATGCTCCGGCATGTCCAGCTCCATCAGAACTTAAAGCCATTAATATTACACAAAATGCAGCTGTTTTAACTTGGACTCCTGGTTATGAAGAAACTCAGTGGCAGGTTGTGGTACAAGCCGCTGGTTTGGGTATTCCAACAGTGAACGGAGACCTGACAAATACCAATACTGCATATGCCACAGATCCATTACAGCCTAATACACAATATGAATATTACGTAAGAGCGTATTGCAGTACCACTGAACAAAGCGAATGGGTTGGCCCTTTTGTATTTACGACTTTATGTACAGCCTTTACCACGCCATTTACAGAAACATTCAACCCAGGTTCTCCATCAGAAGAATGCTGGAGAGTAGTCAACGGCAATGCCGATACTTTTGAATGGAACCTTAACATGACGCTAAATCCTTACGAAGGCGAGCATGCAGCAGTAATGTTTACAGGCTCTAATGGTAATAACAACGATTGGCTTATTTCGCCTACGATAACAGTGAGAGCTGGCCAGCGCTTGCGCTATTACTATAGAGTTCTTGGATCAGATTTTCAAGAAGACCTTGCAGTAAGGCTGTCAACTACTGGAATTGAGCCTGCTCAGTTTACAACAGTATTATACGAAGTAGATTATGAAGATGTTCCGCCGCTTAACAATCCAGAATGGAAGGAAAAAGTAATAAACCTTCCGGCTGGTGTTACAGGCAATATAAATATTGCATGGCATATTCCTCAAAAAGATCCTAATCCATGGGGTTATAGAGGGCAGATGCTGGTATTAGACAAAGTGGTTATCGAAGATATACCATCATGTCCAGCACCTAACAATCTTGCGGTTAGCGATATTATCGATACCGAAGCTAAGATTTCATGGGATTCTAACGGTACGGAAACATCCTGGGATGTATATGTTCAGCCAGAAGAATTGCCAGCTCCTGTTGGCGACGGAGATGCACAATATTTGCACAATACATCTTCAAACCCTTATACGGCGACAGGCCTTACGCCAGCCATAAGATATGAGTACTATGTAAGATCAGTATGTAGTGCTACTGAAAAAAGCGAATGGATTGGACCATTTGAATTTAACACAAGATGCAGTTTCGAGAATCTCTGCGAATATACAATCACTTTAAGCGGTGCCGGTTCATCAGGTGTTGGTGGAGGAATTGACGTAATGCAAAACGGAGTGAAACTCCAAACGCTCGAATTCCCAACCGGCCCATGGAACGAAACTCCTGCTCCTGTAGATTTTACGGTATTCTTATGTACTGGAGTTGAATTTTCATTGTTCTGGGATTCAGTTGGTACTGCTCCTGGCCAATACCCTGGTGCTTTAGTTGAAGTAAAAGATTCAGAAGGAAATACAATCTGGACAGGTGACTTAGGAACTATAACACCAAGAAGCACCATATATAGAGGTTTGGCAATTTGCGGAGTCATTACCTGTCCGCAACCAACAAACCTTGCAGTAAGCCAAACAGGCGTACTTTCTTGGACAGCTGGCGGTACAGAAACACAATGGGAAGTAGGCATACAGCCACTCAATAATGGTACGCTGCCACAATCTGGAACAGTAGTTACCACGACTTCTTATACACCACTGGCCTCTGATTTCGCCAATTTGACAGCTGGTACGTACGAATTTTTTGTAAGAGCTGTCTGCGGTACTAATAACACTAGTTACTGGTCAGGACCTAAGAAATTTGTAAGAAACGACGATGCTTCAAGAGCAATCACTATACCTGTAAATGCAACTGCAGCTTGCGGACAATCGGTTACTAAAGCCAGCTTTATCGGTGCAACGGTTTCTGCCGAGCCAATGAGCTGTAGCGGTGTCAATAGAGGAGATGTCTGGTTTGAGTTTGTGGCTACTTCAAAAGTACATGTACTAGAACTAAGTAACTTCTCAGCAAAAAACCGTTATCAATCGGGTAATAACGCAGATGAGGTGTCGCCAAAAATTACGTTGACATTATACAAAGTTGGAGGTACAGGTTTAGAAGAAATGGTTTGTACTTACAATAATGTAATCGTGATGGCTTACAGTACCGAACTGGAAGTAGGAGCAACTTACAAAGTAAGAGCAACGTTAAACGATATAGCGCCTAATGCTTGCACATTTGATGTTTGTATCACAACGCCACAGGATCTTTGCGCAATGGACATTGTCAATGGAGGTTTTGAGAGACCAGAAGCCGATTTCGGATTGGGTAATTTCTACTCCCAAAATATGGTACCGGCTTGGAGAAGCAATTTCACAGAAGAAGATACAGAACTCTATACTGACTTTTTCTTCGGAAATGCACTAGGAATAGACGGTTATATGCCTTACGAAGGCGGTCAGGTCATCCAAGTGCTTGGACCTGACTCCGATGAACCTACTGATCCTTCGGATCTTGTAAACGTCAAAGGAACGTTCCAAGATCTTGACAGTTCAGAGATTACGCAATTTAAATATAGTTATGCCCATTCTGCAAGAGGTAGCAACAGCTCTTTACAATTGCTTGCAGGTCCGCCTTCAGGTCCGTTTGTATTGGTTGAAGACCATTTAGGTACGCTTTCATGGAATTTTTATGAAGGAACCTATGATGTTCCTGCGGGCCAAGAAGTAACGCGATTTGTTTTCAGGTCAAAAGATAATGCGATCGGAAATATTTTAGATGCCGTTAGTATTGTTGCAAACACCGATATAGAAACAGAATCTGTTACGCTTGCCTGCCACGAAACTTCTACATTATTAGAGGCACAAGGCGTTGGTTCATGGTCTGCAGCTGAAAACAATCCTGCACAAGCAATTATCGAAAGCCCGAACAATAAGTCAACGACAATTTCAGGATTTAATACGCCAGGAACCTATACATTCTATTGGAAAACAAGATATTGCGATAAAAGCATAACAGTTACTTATAATGGATTTAGCGACGTACCAACAGTCGTAAGTCCAGTTGAGTATTGCCTAAACGCTGTTTCTCAGCCATTGACTGCTACGCCGACTGAAAACTATACATTAAAATGGTATACAGAGGAAGTAGGCGGAACAGGTACTTTAACGGCCCCTACGCCAGAAACAGATGCTGTTGGAACAACGACCTATTATGTGAGCAATGTTGATACTAACGGTTGCGAAGGTCCTAGAGTTGCAATTAATGTAACGGTAAGCGAAAGAACGGCTGCTGAAGTCGGATTCTTATATGATGATACAAGCTATTGTATTCTTGGAGCCAATCCGATTATTACTTTGAATCCAGGTTTTACAACAGGAGGAACTTTCGGCGCTACGCCAGAGGGATTAAGTATCAATACGACAACAGGAGAAATAAACCTGAGCGCAAGTACATCAGGAACGTACAGTGTTAAATACGCTATCGGAATGATAGGCTGTACAGATGCTGGAGAAAATACAGTTTCTGTTACGATTGAACCAGCTATAGCTCCTGTAATTGATTTTACATACCAAACACCAGTATGTTTGAACAATGCAAATCTTTTGCCTGCATTGGGTACAGGTTTTACTGCAGGAGGTACATTCGGATCGGAAACACTTTCTGTAAACCCGCTGACAGGAGAAATCGATATGGCAACAGCAACAGCTGGAAACCATACTATAACTTATAACTTGAATTCAGATACCGCTACGTGTACAGATGCAGGAAACAGTAGTTTCCAAGTACAAATAGACCAGAATACAGTGCCAGTGACAAACTTCACCTATCAAGCTTCGTATTGCAAAGCCGAAGCGAATCCACTGCCAACCTTGGCTCAGGATTTCTATGTAGGAGGTGTTTTTGAGGCTACTGGAAGCTTGGTTATAAATACCACTACCGGAGAGATTGATTTGGCAAATAGCCCAGCAGGAGAGTATAGCATCACATACAATGTTACTCCATCAGGCTGTAATACAGGCGGAAGCCATACACAAAGCATTACGATAAATGCTTTAGTGGCGCCGCAAGTAACATTCAGCTATGATAATGCTTGTATCAATTCAACAGCAAATCCGTTGCCGATATTGCCAACAGGATTCAGTACAGGAGGTACATTTGCTTCGACTACAATTACGGTAAACCCAACAACTGGTGAGATCAGCCTTGCTGGAGCTACAGAAGGAACACATCAGATTGTATATACGTTAGCTCAGAATACGGCAACTTGTACAGAAGAAGGAGAATTCACAGCAACTATTGTATTAACGAGCGGAATCACTCCAGTGACAGGCTTTACATACAACGAAACCTATTGCTCTAGTAATAATAATGATTTGCCAGAACTGGCGCCAGGATTTACAGCAGGAGGTAGTTTTAGAGCCCCATCAGGATTAGTAATCAATGCAGTTACAGGAGAAATTTCGATTTCACAAAGTACGCCTGGAATCTATCAGATCACGTATGAAATAGCATCAAATACAGCTACTTGTAATCTTGGCGGCAGCAGTAATTTTACGATTACGATTACCGAAAATATCCAAGCCGAAGTAACTAAAGAATGCGTAGATCAAGTATTGTGGCTTACTGCAGTGCCTGTAAACGGTTCTTTCAATCCAGATACGGCAAGTTATACATGGAAAGATGGTAACGGACTTACAGTAGGTGGAAATTCAGACAGATTTAACGTAAACGAATATATCGAACAGCATCCAAATGCAACGATGCCGATGGAATTTACAGTAGCTGTAACATCGGGTTCTTGCTCAAATACAGCTAGTCTTACGGTTGATGGTACTTCATGCAAGCTGATACCAAAAGGAATCTCTCCTAATAACGACACCTTCAACGACAGTTTTGACTTGAGCGGAATGGGAGTGAGACATATCAGCATCTTCAATAGATATGGTAAAGAAGTCTACAAGTTTAAAGGAAACTATACCAACGAATGGCATGGCCAAAGCAGTGATGGAAAAGAACTGCCAGACGCCACCTATTTCTATAGCATCTCAAAACAAGATGGAACTACCGTAACAGGATGGGTTTATATCAATAGAGAATATTAATAATCATAAAAAGTAATGACAGTGCTGCCTGTCTGAAGATGGGTAGCCTGTTATATCAAAGAAAAATATAGAGAAACATGAAAAAAATATATTTTACATTAGCCTTTGCGTTTATGATTATGATAGACGCCCAGGCACAGCAGGATCCTCATTACACGCAGTACATGTATAACATGAACGTAATGAATCCAGCCTATGCAGGTTCTAAAGAAAATCTCGCCATCGGATTGCTATACCGCGCCCAGTGGGTAGATATCGAAGGAGCACCAAAAACAGGAACCTTATCCGTTCACAGTCCTGTCGGAAGAAACGTAGGATTAGGCCTTTCCGCAATTACGGACAAGATCGGTCCTGTAGAAGAAAATAACGTTTATGCAGACTTCTCCTATACGTTAAACTTAGGAGGCGAGCACCGTCTTGCTTTAGGAATAAAAGCTGGAGCTACATTCCATAAAGTTGGATTATTCAGTGATATCGGCAACGGTCATGTGCCAGATATAAATGACCCTGCCTTTAGGGAAAATTCAAGCAATACCTTTCTAAATTTAGGAACAGGTTTCTTTTATTATACCCAGAAATACTATCTTGCACTTTCGGTACCGAACATGTTGAAAAGCAAGCACCTGGATGTAAAAGACGATGGCAGAGAATATGAATTTGGTTCAGAAACACAGCATTATTTCCTGACGGGAGGTTATGTGTTTGATTTATCAGAAAACACAAAATTCAAACCGTCATTCATGCTGAAATCTGCTTTTGAAGCACCGACATCCCTTGATGTTTCTGCAAACATGATGTTCTATGACCGTTTTGAAATCGGAGCGACCTATCGTCTGGACGATTCATTTGGAGGGATGGTCAATTATGCCATAACGCCGAATATACGAATCGGATATGCTTATGACCACATCATTTCAGACTTGAAGGTAACGACTCAAGCATCGCATGAGATAATGCTATTGTTTGATTTGAATTTCCCGAAAAAAGTATCCGTTTCACCAAGATATTTCTAACCTAAAAGAGCATAAAAATGAAAAAAATATACATTGCCGCAGGTTTGTTTTTAACTCTTATGTCGAGCTATGGGCAGAATAAAAGTTCCGAAAAAGCAGACAATCTATACGACAGCTATCAATATGTAGCCGCGATAGAAGAATATCTGAAGCTGGCCGAAAGCAAGAAAGCAGACAGCCATGTCTACAAACAGCTTGCCGACAGCTACTATAACGTTTTTAATATGGAAGAAGCCTCAAAATGGTATGCCAAGGCAGTCGCGACAAACCAAGACGCAGAAACCTATTATCGTTTTGCGCAGGCGCTGAAATCACAAGGCAAATACCAAGAAGCCAACAAGCAAATGGACAAATTTGCAAGCCTGCTTCCAAACGACCAAAGAGCAAAAGACCATAAAGCAAACCCAAATTATATTCCAAGCCTAGCCAGCAAGGACAAGTTATTCGATATAAGCGAGACGACTATCAACAGCAAAGACCAAAGCGATTTTGGAGCTGTACTCTCAAGCGATAATATTTTATACTTTGTCAGTACCCGCAATAATTCGAACAAGACAGACAAATGGGTCAAGCAGCCGTATCTAGATATTTTTCAGTCCATTCGAAATGTCGATGGCACGCTATCAGAGCCGAAAACGGTAAACGAACTGAATACCAGTTTTCATGATGGGCCTGTAACTGTAAGTGCTGACGGAAACACAATCTTCTTTGCAAGAGATGGTCTGAATGACGGAAATTTCGACAAAGACAGAAAAAATAATGTAAAAATCGGGCAACAGGGAATATACAAAGCAACAAAAGTTGACGGAAAATGGACCAACATTCAAGCCCTGCCATTCAACAGCAAAAATTACTCTGTAACGCACCCGAGCTTGAGCCAAGACGGAAAGACACTCTATTTTACATCTAATATGCCAGGAGGACACGGCGATTCAGATATATGGAAAGTAACTGTCGACGGAAATAATTACGGCAAGCCGCAAAATTTAGGTTCGAATGTGAATACAGCTGGAAAAGAAGGTTTCCCTTTTATCAGCGACAATACGGTGCTTTATTTCGCTTCAAGCGGAAAACAAGGCTTTGGTGGATTGGATGTTTTTAAAGCTGATATCGCTAAAAACGAAGAAGCCGTCAACGTCGGAAAACCGGTCAACAGTGAAAAAGATGATTTTTCATTCAGCTTTAATACCAATAAAAATGAAGGCTATTTTTCATCCAACAGAAACGGTGTAGATAATATTATCAAAGCAGTTCCAGTCTGCAGGGTAGAAGCCATAGCTGTAGTGAAGGATCGTAAGACGGGCCAATTGCTGCCTGATGCCAGCGTTGCTATTTTGGACAACAAGCGTAATATAATTGCGACCAAGCAGAGCAATTCCAAAGGAGAAGCTTCCTTTGATGTCGAATGCGATACCGACTATGTTTTCCAAGTTTCCAAAAAAGACTATGAGCCGGGAACTTATACGATAGCCAAAGCTAAAGGAGGAAAAGCAACTGTTGAAGCAACTCTAGAGCCAGTAGAAGTCATCATTACCGACAAAGAAGTATTGCTAAAGAACATCTATTTTGAATTTAACAAGAGCAATATCACCCAACAGGGAGCCAATGAGCTAGACAAGCTGGTTACGGTAATGAACAAATATCCATCGATGGTTATTTTTGTGAAATCCCATACAGACAATAAAGGTAGCGTTGCTTATAATCTGAAGCTTTCAGACCAGAGAGCACAAGCTACTGTCCAGTATCTGGTTTCTAAAGGAATCGCCAAGGAACGCCTTTCAGGAAAAGGCTTTGGCAGTTCAGAGCCAAAAATCGACTGTAAGGCCGATTGTTCTGATGAACAGAATGCACAAAACAGACGTTCTGAATTTATGATTATCAAAAAGTAAGGCAAAACAGTCTTAAAAAGAAATACAAATTCTCTGGCAGCTAATCTTTTGAAATACAAAGATTAGCTGTTGGGTTTTTCAAAAATTGCACCATTTAAAGATGAAAAAGTTTCTGATTATAGGTCTTTTAGTAATTTTCAGCAATTACGTCAGTGCCCAAGAACCGAACGATTGCGTCAATGCTATTACAGTATGCGGTAACGGCAATTTTACGTCAAATGCAGAAGGAATAGGCAACACTCAAGAAGTGTCTGGCTGTGGCGGTCTCGAACATAACTCGATTTGGCTTAAAATTAATATTGTCCAGTCGGGAACTTTAGGGTTTAACTTAAAACCTTTGGATACTAATATTAATGTGGACTATGATTTCTGGGTCTTCGGTCCAAATAGACCCTGCTCCAATCTAGGCAGTCCCATCCGATGCGCGACAACAAATCCCGGAGAGGCCGGATTGACAAGTAACCATACCGGAATGTATGGAAGCACAACAGCTACTCATGCAGGTCCCGGAGCTAGCGGAAATGGTTATGTGCGATGGCTGAATGTAGTAGCAGGACAATCCTATTATATTGCGATTGACAGGCCGGAAGGCGATGGTGGCTTTGAATTAGAATGGATCGGTTCGGCTATGTTAAATGGAGGCGCCTTTCCAACGCCACCGCAAGCCAATGCGATTGGAGAAAGAAGAACCTGCAGCATTACGCCTAATGTAGGGATTTTTGACCTCAATACGTACAGAGACCTTATTAACCCAGACAGGACAAACAATACAATTACTTTTCACACAACATTAGCAAATGCTATTGATAAAATATTGCCTTTGCCAGACATTATTAGCAATACTTCTAATCCGCAACAGATTTTTGCGAGAGTGACAAATAATGCTTCCCAATGCTACAGTATTACCGATTTTAGCCTAAGAGTTTATCCCGTTCCGAATGCGACCATAACAGCATCTCCCTCTTCCGCTTGCCTCGGACAAGAAGTAACGTTTACGATTAATGGAATACCAAATGCGATCATAGATTATAGAATAAATGCAGGGACTGTACAATCAGTAACCCTAGATGCAAGCGGTACCTATATTTTTTCAGGTCCCTTGACAGCAACGACTACTTATACATTGGTAGAAGGAAGGATAGTTGGCTCGGATAATACTGTTATCTGCTCACAGTCGCTTTCAGATGGGGCCACTGTTACAGAAAACGTAATAACCGCCCAGATCACGACTTCGGACACACCGATATGCGAGGGGGTGGGCATGACGGTAGACGTCCAGGGGACCCCTGGCGCCATCGTGACATACACCAACCCTTCAGGGACGCAGCAGACGCTCACCCTTGACGCTGCGGGAGCAGGCACGATAGCCATCGCCGCCTCTTTGGCTCCGGGCACCTATACCTACACGCTGGTAAAGGCCTCGACGGCCAGCACGCCTCCGTGCGAGCAGAACGTCTCGGACTCAGTGACGATCACCGTCGTGCCGCTTCCGACTGCAACGATAACGCGTATCGACGCCCAGGTATGCCTCGGCAGCCAGTCACGCATCAGGATCAACGGTCAACCTCTGGCGCACGTCGACTACACGCTCAACGGCACACCGCAGCCGCAGATCCAGATAGACGCTACTGGCGAGTACATCCTTCTTGAGACGCTTCCCGCAGCCGGTACCTACGACTATGAACTGGTGCGTGTGACTTCCGATGCGGCGCCTTTCTGCACGCAACCTCTTTCAGAAACGATAACCGTAACTGTCATAGCAGCCCCTAGTGCGACTATCTCGACTGCGTCTCCTGTCATCTGCGAAGGCGGCAGCGCTACGGTCGACTTCTCGGGAACCCTTGATGCGGATGTTGCCTATACGGTAAACGGCGGTGCTCCCCAGACGATAAGGCTGTCTACGCCCAGCGCTGCGGACCCGGCCATCGGGGAGGCCTCCATCACCCAGGTGCTTTCGGCCGACACCAGGTATGCCCTTGTGAGCGTCGCCACTACGGGTGCGGTCCCATGCTCGGCAGCCCTCACTGGCTTCATAGACATCACCGTGACCCCGCTTCCTACGGGCACCATCGCGGCTACAGACGCGACGGTATGCGAGGGCACGGGCACGACCATCATATTCACGGGGCCTGCCGGAGGCACTGTAACCTATGCCATAGGCGCGGGGGCCGGCACTACGGCGACCCTTGATGCGGCAGGCACATATTCATTGCCTACAGGAAACCTTTCGGCAGGGCAGACCTACAGGCTGCTCGGGGTAAGCACGGGCGGAGCGGTGCCATGCTCGCGCACGCTGAACCTCCAGGCGACGGTATCGGTGAAGGCGCTGCCTACGGCCGTCATCACCGGCCCTGCGAACGTCTGCTCTAACAGGACGGCAGAGCTCGAGATCACGGGAACCCCTGGCGCTACGGTGAGCTTCACCTGGAACGCCGGAGCCGATACGGACACGGTGCTCCTTGACGGTGCGGGCTATGCCCTGTACACGACCCAGGCAATCACCGCGACGACGACCTTCAGCCTGGCCAGCGCCGTTTCCGGCGGAACCCCGTCCTGCACGGCAGCCCTTGCAGGAAGCGTCACGATCACCCCGATCGCAGCGCCCGTAATATTCAACCCGACGCCGCTCGAGGTGTGCGACGACAATACTGACGGCATCGCGGTGTTCGACCTTACGGACAAGGACCTGGAGATCACGGGCGGCCCTTCCACGCTGATAGTCACCTACCACGAGACGGAGCAGAACGCGATCGACAACGCCTTCCCTAAGCAGGGCTTCCCGTACTCGAACCTTGTGGACGCCTCTCCGGAGCAGGCGCCGTATATCATGTGGGTGAGGGTAGAAGAGCCTGGCGGAAGCCAGTGCCCGTCCTTCACGCAGCTTCGCCTGATCGTGAACCGCACGCCGCAGCCGACAGCCCCTGGCCCTATCGAGATCTGCGACGACGCCACGGCAGACGGCCTTGCGACCTTCCCTGACATAGGGATCAGGGAGCCTGACATGATCCTTGGTCTGAACCCTCTGGACACCTATACCTTTGCATACTATATCAACGAGGCCGACGCGAAGGCAGACATTCCTGCGAACCCGCCTATCGGCAGCGTCTTCAACTTCAACAATACGACGCCCTACTCCCAGATCATCTGGGTAAGGGTATCGACGCCTGAGGGATGCTTCAAGGCAGTCCCGCTGGAACTGAAAGTAAACCCGAACCCGGTAATCCCGGGACCTGGGCTGGTTCCAGAATATTCTGTATGCGACGATCCTAGCCAGGACGGATACGAGACCTTCGACCTTGAGGGCTACAAGCCGCGCATATCGGCCGCTCCGGGACTGGACATCCAGTACTATTTCGACGACGCGGCCCTGGCAGCAGGAACCCCGCTTCCGCTGTCCTACCAGAACCAGGTCATGACCGTTCAGACGATCATCGTCGGGGTGACCAACACGGCTACGGGCTGCTTCTCCAGGACGACCCTCACGTTGAGGGTGCAGCCGCTGCCGCTGATCAACATCCCGGCACAGATCCCTACGGCCTGCGATCCTGACGGGAACGCTACCGAGCAGTTCGACCTCGATGCGCTCATCCCTGAGATCACGGGCGGAGCACCCTACATAGTGACCTTCCACGAGACGGAGCAGAACGCGGAAGACGGCGTATTCCCATATACGAGCCCTTACAGCAACCTTGCTTCCGGAATCATCTGGATCCGCGCCACCGACCCGTCTACGGGATGCTACTCCGTAGCCCCGCTGCAGCTGATCGTGAATCCGGTCCCTGTGGTGCCGGCACAGATCGACGACCTTGTGGTGTGCGACACGAATGCCGACGGCACGACCAGGGTGGACCTTCAGGCCCATGCGGAGCAGGACCTTCTGGACGCGCAGCTTCCGGGGAACTATACCGTACGCTTCTATACCCTTGAGGCAGATGCGGAGGCAGGCCTCGGCGGAGCCATCGCTACCCCGGCAAGCTATCCGGCTACCAACGGCCAGACTATCTGGGTAAGGGTGACCAATACCGACACGGGATGCTACAACGTGGGAAGCTTCACGGTCGTGATCAACCCTGCGCTGTCCTTCGCCCCTGTAGAATACTCGCTCTGCGACGACGCGCTTCCGAATGACGGGTTTACCGTATTCGACCTGACCTCGCAGAACGGCAACCTTACGGGCGGCCTTCCGGGCTACTCCGTTGCCTTCTATACCCTTGCAGGGACGCTGATCGATCCGGCAGACGCCTATACGAACCAGAGCCCAGGGGCGCAGACCCTGAACGTGGTGATCACCAACGACGCCACTACCTGCGTGAGCAGGACGACCCTGACGATCCGCGTGGAGCCGCTTCCTAACCCTAGGACGGATCCTCAGGATATCGAGTCGTGCGACAACGGGACGCCTGGAGACGGGATCTCCGAAGGCATAGACCTGACGGTAAACGAAGGCTACATAAGAAACAATGCGAATCCTGCCAGCGTGGCATTCTACTATTACACGGACGAAGCCACGGCCATAGCAGACGGAAACCAGGGAACCACGTATCCTAACGCCATCCCTGACCCGACCGACTATGACGGCCCTGCAGGAACGATATACGTGCTGATGACCACCAACGCGAACAACCCTTCGGCAAGAAAATGCTACCAGGTAGTAAGGTTCGAGCTGATCGTTAACCCGCTGCCTGCCCTTGGCGACAACGGCGATATCGACGACTTCGTTGCCTGCGTGGGCGGATCGACCAACACCTTCGTGCTGAGCAGCCACAATATAGAGGTGATAGCCGACGGCCTTGACGTTGCCGACTATACCTTCACGTACTACCATACGCAGCCGGAAGCGGAAGCGGCAGTTCCGGGAACGGAGCTTCCTGACAGCTATCCTAACGCGACCAATCCCGAGACCGTATGGGTAAACGTTAGGAACAATACGACAGGCTGCTACAGCGTGGGCACCTTCGACCTTATCGTCGACGAGCCTGCAGTAGCCAACCCTGTTACGGATCCTGCGCTGATCACCAAGTGCGATACGGACGGCACCAACGACGGGCTTGCCGACTTCGACCTGACGGCCTTCGACGCGACGGTGCTGGGCACCCAGCCGGCAGGAGACTTTACGGTACACTATTATGACGACAGGGCAGAGGCGGAAGCCGACGGGGACCTGGGCATCACGTCCACGAACCCTAACGCGCTGACCGGCCTGAACCCGTACCATACGGCCACGGTGACCATCTATGCCCTTGTGATCAACAGGACGTCCACGACGGGCTGCCCTGCGATAGTGGCGATCCCGCTTACGGTGAACAGGCTGCCAGAGGTGACCCTTGAGGGAGGATTCTACTGCGTGGATCCGGTGACGCTGGACCCGCTGAATACCTTCACGCTCACTGCCGTTACGGACAATGGGGCGAATCCTGCGGACTACACCTACGTGTGGACCAGAGACGGCGGCGTGCTGCCCGATACGGGAAGCACCCTTGTGGTGGACGAGCAGGGAAGCTATACGGTGACTGCCACGAACATCGCCACGGGCTGCGTATCGGAGCCGTCTGACGCTGCGATCGTCACGGCGACCTCTGCGGCGATCATCACGGACGTTACGGTGACCAACGCCTTCACGGACAACGCGACCATCACGGTAGTGGTAGACCCGACGAGCCTTGGCGACTACGAGTACAAGCTTGACGAGGGCCCATGGCAGCAGGGGAACGTGTTCGCGCCGGTTTCTGCTGGCGACCACATCGTGTACGTGAGGGACAGGAACGACGGCGGATGCCAGGATTCCCAGCCGGTGCCGGTATCGGTGATCGACTACCCGAACTACTTCACGCCTAATGCGGACGGGTACAACGACACGTGGAACATCATCGGCCTTGCGGGCCAGCCAGAGGCGTCGATCTACATCTTCGACCGCTACGGCAAGCTCGTGAAGCAGATCAGCCCTGCGGGCTCTGGATGGGACGGGACGATGAACGGCCGCCCGCTTCCTTCGACCGACTACTGGTTCAAGGTCCTGTACCAGGAGAACGGGACGGGCAAGGAGTTCAAGGCGCACTTCTCGCTAAAGAGATAAAAGATAATTTTTGTTTAGGTTTATTTTGATTGATAAAAGGAGCTTCTGTAATAACGGAAGCTCCTTTTTGATTTTAATGAAGAAAGGATGGGCAGATTAAGAATCAACCCTTATAAATTCTCCTTGGGCGTTAAATACCAAATCTAGGCCACTGGAAAGCTCGATGTCGTAGCCGGTTGCTTCAATTTCGATAGTGTTTATAGTCTGCCCTGCATAATTTGCAGCAACATACGAAGTGATAGATGCTGGAATAATGGCAACAGGAACAGCTTGAGTATTTCCGTCAACATCTGTCCAATTTCCATTTGCGTCAAAGTCAATTTCGAAACCATTGGAAAGATAAACGTCATAGATGGAGCCGTCATCATCGGCAACAGAATTTTGTTTTACCAAAGTATACGTTGCTTCAGGAAAATGCGTCGTTATAAAGTTTCGAGCATTTTCAGGAAGAGCACTAGATTCAATAACATTCGAGTTGTTATTTTCATTATCATCGTTGGAACAAGAAGCCAGTATCAACATGAATGATGCAAAAAATCCGGCTAGCAATACATTTTTAATAGTTTTCATATCTCTAATAATTTAAATGAATTAATTGTCTATTCTTAAGAATTTACCATTGGAATCAAATTCCAATTCTATTCCGTTACTAAGATCGACTTCATAGCCCCAATGACCTTTGTCAATTTTAGTGATTGAAACCTCCTTATAATTTGACTCTACATAAGAAGCTATTTTTGCTGGAACAGCAGTGGTTGGAATTGGAGTATGGTTTCCGTCAATTTCTTCCCAGTTGCCTTTGCTGTCAAATTCAACTTCGGTATTATTCGAAAATCGGACCTTATAGTCTGTTGAAAATGTCTCTTTGTCTTTTACGATATAGGCAGGATTTTCATTTGCGAAATGTTCCTTTAGAAAGGCTTGTGCTTTTGCAGGAAGTTCTGCTGTTGTGATCGTAGTTTTTTGTGCATGAGCCGAAAAACTGAATAGTAGACCTGCGATTAGGCTTAAACTCATTTGTGTTTTCATAACTAGTTGTTTTAAAATTCTAGACAAGATTACATTCAGAATTTGGAAACAATTAGGAATAAATGCCCAATAGGTTATTTTTTTGGAAAAATTATTTTAAACTGGTGATTTCCATTAAAAGTATATGCGATGGAAATAGAGTAGGTATTAGTAATCGATTTTACGATTGACAAGCCCAAACCAGTAGATTCATTGGTGTTTGTAAGTCTGTAAAATCGGTTGAAAATGATTTCAGGATTTAAGGACGAAGCCGTGCCAGAGTTCGAGATTATGAAATCATGCTCGTTTATTATAAATTCGACTGAACCGCCTTGATAGTTATGGATTAAAGCATTTTTAAGGAGATTGCTTGCCAATGCCGTAGCCAGTCCTTTGTTCATGTTGAATTGAAGCGACGCGGTTTCTTCAATAGTAATAGTAACTTTTTTGAAATCGGCTAAATCTGAAAAATCATCTGCTAATTGACGGATGAGTTCGTTAAAATTGATAGGCTCTTCATCTGAAAATTGTTGGTTTTCAATCTTAGACAGCATTAATAGCGATTTGTTCAAACGTACCAATCGATTCAGCGTATCTGTAATTTTACCGATCTCGATCATCTGTTCGTCAGGAAGCGTATTGTTTTCTGCGAACAGCTCTAATTTGTTGATACTGATGGCTAATGGCGTCTGCAATTCGTGCGAGGCATTTTCGATAAATTGTTTTTGGCTAGAATAGATCATTTCGTTGCGTTGCAGCATTTCTTCTACTTCTTTCGCCAAAGTCTTAAACTCGTCAATTGGAGAACTTACTGATTTTATACGAGCGCCCGTTCCTAATTTAAAGTTTTTCAGATTGGCCAGAATAGCGTGAAACGATTTCCAGATTCGCTTCAAGAGGAAATGATTTACGACCAAAATGCTTATGACCAACATGACGTATAGGCCCAAAAGAGCTAAAAGCAAGTCTTCTAAAAGTTCGTCTTCTTCAACGATAGAAGCTTTGATGATGAGCTCGTGCGGCTTTCCATTTTTGTCGTTGAATACTGTTTTCAGGGTTCGGATGGGCTCGTCGTCATCGTCATATTCCATAAATTCTGCCGCTGTAAAGAATTCGTCTTTATAGGAGTAATTTCCTTTTGGAAGCGGCTTTATCGTGAATTTATTAATTCCAAATTCAGGGGTATTGAGTAGTTTTTCATCAGCAAAAGCCTGTCTGATGATAATAATTTTTGAGTTTTTAAGATCGTCGTCAATATTGTCATAGACTTCATCCAAAATCAGTACATAAAACAAGCCCGCCCAAATTGGGATTACGGCAAGAAGCGTAATGGCCAGATAGCGTAGCGTGTAATTTTGTAGTTTCATCAGCTCATTTTATAACCAATGCCGTAAACTGCCTGAATGTCGATTTCGGCATCGGCATCTTTCAATTTTTTGCGAAGGTTTTTTATTTGCGAATATACGAAATCTAGATTGTCGGCTTGGTCGGTATGGTCGCCCCAAACGTATTCAGCCAAGGCCGTTTTGTTAATCAGCCGATTCGGATTGATGACAAAATAATACAGCAGGTCAAACTCTTTTCGGTTCAAGACCAGATTTTCATCGTTGACAGAAACGCTTCGTTGTTCTGGAGATAGTGTCAGATTTTTCCAAGTAATAAGATTGTCGCCATTGTGGCTTTTCCTGCGGATAGCGGATTTAATTCGGGCATGCAATTCTGCGAGATGAAATGGTTTGCTCAAATAATCGTCGGCACCCAAATCCAAACCTTTTACTTTGTCATCTACGGCATCTTTTGCAGAAATGATAATCACGGCTTCTTGTTTCCGCTGTTTTTTTATTTCGGCAAGCAAATCCAGACCACTACCGTTGGGAAGCATGATATCAATCAAGACACAATCATAATCATAAGAGCCAAGCTTGTCCAAGCCGGAAATAAAATCGTGTGCTGTTTCAACGATGTATTTTTCCTTTTCGAGCGATTGTTGGATGACTTCCCTAAGTCCGGCTTCGTCTTCAATGATTAAGATTTTCATGCTTTTGAAATTTTTGGATTGGCAGCCAAAATAAAATCAGATTTTGGAAACAATTGGGAATACTAGTGAAGAGCTTGGTTTTTTGAATTATACTTTGCTCTTTTTCACGCGTCGCAAATCCAGCATATTTAGCGGATTTATTCCCAACCCAGAAACATTTTTTCTAGTAAAACGAGCGACTTTGTCGTAGAATAACAGAATCACAGGGGATTCTTTCATGATCAAGGCATCCATTTTTTGATAAGTAGCAAAGCGCTTTGCATTGTCCGTTTCTAAAAAAGCCTGCTCGTATAATCGGTCAAATTCATCATTTTTAAAATGAGTATAATTGGGGCCGTTTGGAGCAAAATTTTTACTATAAAATAAGGAAAAATAATTTTCGGCATCAGGATAATCGGCAATCCAGCTGGCTCTGAAAAACGAAACTTTTCCTGTGGAAATAGCTTGTCTCAATGTGGCAGGTGGATTCACATCTATAGCAACATCTAGCCCGATTTTTTTCCATTCGCGCTGTAAATATTCTGAAATGTCCAGATAAGTAGCATTCGTACTCAATGCAATTTTTGGATTGAGATCTCCAGTTGTTTTTTTATAATCATCTACCAAAGCTTTTGCTTTTTGGATGTCATAATCATATCCGATTTTTGTAGCATCAAAACTTGGCAATCCGGCCGGAATCATTCCATTGATAGCAGGAGTTCCCATTCCATTTCTTAAATAGGTTACTAATTTCTGTCTGTCAAAACCATAATTCATGGCTTGGCGAATTCTTTTGTCAAGGACGGCCTTTTCCTTTGAATCCATGCGAAAGCCTAAATATTCGGTATTCAGATAAGGCCCGGTAATCATGTTAACGTCTTTCTTGTATTTTTCCTGAAGCTGTCCGCTTTGCGTCAGGATTTCGTCTTTGTAAGAAGGATGAAGGCCTGAAACAAAATCAATCTTTCCTTGTGCAAATTGAAGGAATCCGCTTTGCTTGTCCGGCAAAAAGGTAACAGCTACGGCTTCTAAATAAGGCAACTGATTTCCCTTTTCGTCTTTTTCAAAATACAAAGGATTTTTTCTCAAGACTAACTTTACGTTTTCTTCCCAAAGCTTGAATTGAAAAGGACCAGTTCCTATCGGGTTTGTCCTAAAATCATAACCAGACACCGCAAAGGCTTCTTTCGGAACCACAGAAGCATATTTCATAGAAAGCAATCCCAAAAAAGCAGGAAATGGTTTCTTTAAATTGATTTCAAAAACAGAATCATTTTTCGCTTTAAAATTTTCAACATTCTGCATGATCCATCCGCCAGGAGAAGCTACTTTTTCATCTAAAAGGCGATGGAAGCTGTATTCAAAATCATTTGCATTTATAGTTCGAGTGGAATCTTTTTCGTTCGAAAATACTTTGTTTTTGTGAAAAAAGACATCCTTTCTCAGCGTAAACGTATAGGTTTTTCCGTCTTCAGAAATTGCCCAAGATTTGGCTAGGTCTGGTTTTATGTTCAAGCTATCATCCAATTGAACAAGCCCGTTATAGAGCTGATTGCACATCCAGATATTCTCTTGTGATTTTGCAAAAGCCGGATCAAGGGAACTTACATTGGCATCTTGATTGAATCGAAAAACTTCATGGTCGCGATTTTCTTTCGCATCTTTTCCACAGGAAAATAAAGTTAACGATATCCAAAATATTGATATATAGTAAATTATTGATTTCATTTTGAAAAATATTGTATGTAAATTTGCAGGCTATTTGCAAAATGTAAATATAGCTAAAGATACCAATTTCCCAATTTCTCGGAGGATTTATAATGATAGAGAACAGAAAAAAAGTTGCCTTTTATACCTTGGGATGTAAGCTGAATTTTTCAGAAACATCTACGATTGCCCGTAATTTTCAAGATGAAGGTTTTGACCGTGTCGAATTTGAAGAAGTGGCTGATATTTACGTTATCAATACGTGTTCCGTAACTGAAAACGCAGACAAGCAGTTCAAGCAAGTCGTAAAAAAGGCAATGAAACTAAATGATAAGGCGTTCGTAGCGGCCGTTGGTTGTTATGCACAATTGAAGCCAGAAGAACTCGCGGCGGTTGACGGTGTGGATTTGGTTTTAGGAGCAACAGAGAAATTCAAGATTACCGATTATATAAACGATCTGTCGAAAAATGATTTCGGCGAAGTGCATTCTTGCGAGATTTCAGAAGCCGATTTTTATGTAGGCAGCTATTCTATCGGCGATAGGACGAGGGCCTTTTTGAAAGTACAAGACGGATGTGATTATAAATGTACCTATTGTACGATTCCTTTGGCAAGAGGAATTTCAAGAAGCGATACTTTGGAAAACGTATTGAAAAATGCCAAAGAAATTTCACAGCAAAATATCAAAGAAATTGTCTTGACCGGAGTGAATATTGGCGATTACGGAAAAGGAGAGTTCGGCAATAAAAGACACGAACATACTTTTTACGAATTGGTTCAGGAGTTAGACAAAGTTGAAGGTATTGAACGCTTAAGGATTTCTTCAATCGAGCCGAATTTGCTCCGCAATGAAACCATAGAATTTGTTTCAAAATCAAGAACTTTTGTGCCGCATTTCCATATTCCGTTGCAATCAGGAAGCAACGAGATCTTGAAAAAAATGAAACGCCGTTACTTAAGAGAAGTGTATACAGAGCGTGTGAATAAAATCCGTGAAGTCATGCCGCATGCGTGTATCGGTGTTGATGTTATTGTAGGATTTCCAGGTGAAACGGATGAGCATTTCTTAGAAACGTACCACTTCTTAAACAATTTGGATATTTCCTACTTGCACGTTTTCACGTATTCTGAAAGAGATAATACTGAAGCGGCTCAAATGCCAAATCCTGTTCCGGCTAATGTTCGTGCGAAAAGAAGCAAGATGTTGCGCGGACTTTCTGTCAAGAAAAGGAGAGCGTTTTATGAAAGCCAGTTAGGAACCAACAGAACTGTTTTGTTTGAAGGAGAAAACAAAGAAGGCTATATTCATGGTTTTACAGAAAATTATGTAAAAGTAAAAACGCCTTGGAATCCAGAATTGGTCAATACATTGCACGAAATCAATCTGACAAAAATTGACGAAGATGGTTCAGTGCGTATGGAATTCTTGAATGTCGAAGCTTAATTAAGCGCTAATATTTATAATGAAACTTAATCTTGGTCACTCTAAAAACAGACTGTCCGTATTTTTCGATAAATTCAAAAGAGTTTCTGCCAGTCTGCTCAAAGCTTACAATTAGGGCGGCAGAGATTTCAAAATACATCTTTTCGCCTTCCATCATCATTCTGTCGCCGGTTTTTCTATAGCCAGAACGAATGAGCGTGAATTCCGATAAATTCCATGTTGTAGAATGGTTGTCAAAACTTTCCGTAAGGCTATAAAGTCCTTCCGTAATTTCAGTCTTGCAGCCGTAATATTTCTCGATATTTTCGAAGAAGCTGAGGATTTTGAGATTATTTTCTTCCGTCATTGGATAAAAATAATAAAAAATAATATTTCAAAACATCAGAATGAAAATTTAACCTTCTGACTTTCGACTTTAAGACCTTCGGCTTAAATTCGAATTCCAGGTGGAAGCAATTCTCTGTAAATTGGATTCTTTTTGAAAAATGCCGCAATTTTCGGATGGATAGGAACTACTTTCAGCTTTCGCTCCTCTGCAATGGCCATAATATCCTTTAAAAAGTCATTTATGAATTCGTCATTTTCAAAATGGTCGGGCAGGTTGATTTTGGTGAGGAAAATTTTTTTCTCCTGAAAGGAGTATTCAACCGCAACTAATTTTCCTTCAAACTGTGTTTCAAATTGTCTTGAAAAAGTATTGTCTTTAATTTCCATAACTTAATTAATGTTTCAACGATGTAGCAATCGATAGTTGTAAAAGGCGCGATTTCTCTTTGATTTCGAAAACATTCCTGTCCTTAATTTATCGATTATTTAAAATAATGAGAAGAGCGGTTTAGAATAAAAACCATAATTTTATACAAATTTCGTAATAAAAACCTTTTGTTGCTGTTATGATAGCGTTAAAACAATTATGATGGAAAAAATTCCAGTGTATTTTATGCCAGGAATGGCGGCAAGCTCAACAATCTTTGAACGAATTCATCTTCCCGAAGATCAGTTTGAAATCTTCCTTTTAGAATGGGTACTTCCTTTGGATGGCGAAAGCCTGACGCAATATGCTGAGCGTATTTCAAAAGAAATAAAACATGAGAATCCTGTGCTGGTCGGAGTTTCATTTGGAGGTGTCCTGGTGCAAGAAATGGCCAAGTTTGTAAATCCCAGAAAGATCATTATTATTTCAAGCGTCAAAAGCAATGCTGAATTTCCAAGAAGAATGAAGATGGCCAAGTCTATCAAAGCCTATAAGTTATTTCCAACCGGACTAATGCAAAATGTAGAGACGTTTGCCAAGTTTTCATTCGGAAATGACAAGATGAACAAAAGGCTGAAACTTTATGAAAAATTTCTGTCGATGCGAGACAAGAAATATCTAGATTGGGCTTTAGAGCAAATCATTCTGTGGGATAGGACAGAGCCGGATAGTAAAGTGGTTCATATCCATGGAGATGCAGACGAAGTTTTTCCTCCAAAATACATCAAGAATTTTATTCCCGTGAAAGACGGAACGCACATCATGATTATTAATAAATTCAGATGGCTAAATGAACATCTGCCAAAAATTATCCTAGATAATTAAAAATTGGTAAAATGTTTGTAGGTTTACAAAATACACTCAAAGAAAAAAGAACATGAACTTGATGAAAAAAACTGGCTTGATAGCCTCAGTTGTCTTGGTAAGCGGAATTTTAATTCATGCCGTTTCCAATGAAAAAATAGGAGAGAAGGCTCCTGTAGCGAAAGGATATTTTTTTCCAACAGAAATTGATTTTGCTGGTGAAAAAACGCCTTTGCATATTGCTGACGTGAAAGAGCGTTTGGACAGAGAATTGTTGGTCAATGCGAATCTGGATGCTTCTACTTTGCTGATTATAAAAAGAGCCAATCGCTCTTTTCCGATAATTGAACCGATTTTAAAGAAAAACGGCGTCCCAGATGATTTTAAATATTTGGCTGTTGCCGAAAGTGCCTTGATGAATGCGACTTCTTCTGCCGGTGCAAAAGGGTTTTGGCAATTTATGCCCGATACGGCAAAAGAAAGAGGCATGGAGGTAAATGATGGTGTCGATGAAAGATACCACCTAGAAAAATCAACGGAGGCGGCCTGCAAATACTTGCTAGATGCGTATAGAAAATTCGGAAGCTGGACACTAGCTGCTGCTTCGTATAATGGTGGTTTTGGCGGCGTAAACAAGCAGATTACCATTCAAGGAGTCACAAATTATTACGATTTATTGCTAACAGATGAAACAGCGCGTTATGTCTTTAGAATTTTAGCCTTGAAACAGATCATGAAAAATCCAGTCGAATATGGATTTAATGTAGCGCCAGCTGAATTGTACCCTAACATTCCAACTAGAAAGGTAGAAATCGATAGTTCCATAACAGATTTGGCTGCTTTTGCAAAAGCACAAGGCATTAATTACAAGATTTTGAAAATCCACAATCCATGGCTTCGCGATAGAAAATTAACGAATCCGGCCAAGAAGAAATACATAATAGAAATTCCGACTGAAGGATATTAATCAAAAAGCGTTGCACCTGCAGCGCTTTTTTTAGTTTGTGGCAAGTCTTTCTTTTGATATGTTCTTATTGATTAAGATGGTGCTAAGCCCGTCTCGAAATGCATTATAATTTTGGGTATACGCCTTCATGTAGGCAACACTTGGACTTGAATTTCCTCCGCCTCTCTTGATATCTACGATTTTTAAATGCTCGTCTAGATAAAAACAAGTAGGAAATCCCAACGTATGCTTGATGGAAGAAATGGCAGGCGCATCGTTTTTATAAGTCTCATGTGCAAAACACACGGTAATATGGCTGTTGAATTTTTTAGCCACTTTTTTGACATTGTGTTTTTTGTCCCAGAACAAAACAACAAACTTTACGTCGTTGCTATATTTTTGTGCCAACTTGTTCAATGCAGGAATTTCTCCTTTGCTAGGAACGCACCACGAAGCATACGTAAGAAGGAAAATAGGTTTTTTGGATGATTCTAGATTTAGCTTGCCGCCTTGTATTTTTTTAAAAGAATAATTGTCAAATTTTGTTCCGACAAGCTGTCCTTTTACTAAGGAATCGAATAAGAACTTTCCTCTTTTGAAATCTTTATTTTTATAGGCCAGATTGCTTTCAGAGCTGTATTTCTTGAAGTTTATTTTGATTGCATCAGAAAAAAATAAGTCATGCTCTTGGCTGAAAAGGAAGAGGGGGAATAGTAAAAGTGCTATTTTAACTAATAAATCTTTCATGTATTAGTTAATTTGTTAAGTAAATTTACTATAATTTATTAAAATAATATGACAACTTATATTTTAATCTATAAACTTGCCGAATTCACCGATAAACGAATAAAAAAAGCCGTCTTAGGAATTTCCAAGACGGCTTTAAATATTTTGTATGCAGAAAGCTTATATTTTTTTCATCTGCTCTTTCATCATTTTTATCTGATCCTTAAGCATGTTCTGTTTGTCAAGTCTTTTGGCTTCGTTTAATAAATTCGTAGCTTCAATTTTTCGTCTTCTCGACATCGCAACTCCTGCAAGATTTAATTTAGCAACAGCCAAATCCATATCCATAGACAATCCTAATTCGATCGCTTTTTTGAAATACTTCTCAGCTTGCATTAAATTAGTTTGGGAAAGCATCAGTCCATGAAGGTAGTTGTAGTAACCCTGCTGTTTTCTGACCAAAGCGGTTTCTGGGTTCTTGATATAAGCCAGCCATTTTTGTGCTCCAGCAAAATCTTGCTTCCTTAATTTTAAGAATGCCAAAAGGATGAATTCGTTTTTGAAATAAAGCAGAATGAAGACTAGCGATAAAAGGATAAGAAAAATTCCATTTCCTATATTATTTTCTGTAAATTGCCAAATGCCAGTAGCAATTATTAATCCGGCTAAGATGAGTTTGATATTTCTGTGAAACATAATTTTTACATATTTGAGTCGCAAAGGTAATAAAATCAATTAAAAATATTTTTATAAAACCACTTGCCAGAAAAAAAAGTCTTCGTATATTTGCACTCGGTTTTGGAACAGCATTGATTTCGAACCTATAAAAAGATATTTAATTAAGATTTTTAAAGATACAAAGCAATGAGCAAAAGAACGTTTCAACCATCGAAGAGAAAAAGAAGAAATAAGCACGGTTTTATGGACAGAATGGCTTCTGCCAATGGAAGAAAAGTGCTTGCTCGTAGAAGAGCTAAAGGAAGACATAAACTTACTGTTTCTTCTGAACCAAGACACAAAAAATAATGTTTTAGATAAACATCAATAAAGGCGTTACTTAATGTTAGTATCGCCTTTTTTTATACCTTGTCGCTAAATTAAATAGGCTCAGGGTCATAGATACGAGGTTTGAGGTTGCCTTTTATCTTGAATTCAAAACCCTGCATCCAGAATTAACTACAACAACACACAACAAAATGCCGAAAGACAATTCAATTAAATCAGTTTTAATCATCGGTTCAGGTCCAATTGTTATCGGACAAGCCTGCGAATTTGATTATGCTGGCTCGCAATCTGCACGATCTATCAGAGAAGAAGGAATTGAAGTTATCCTGATCAATTCCAATCCAGCCACAATCATGACCGACCCGTCAATGGCTGACCACATTTACTTAAAGCCACTGACGACAAAGTCGATTATCGAAATCCTTAAAGAACATCCTCAGATTGATGCCGTCTTGCCAACAATGGGCGGACAGACAGCTTTAAACTTATGTCTTGAAGCGGATGAAAAAGGAATCTGGGCTGATTTTGGCGTACGATTGATCGGAGTAGATATCAACGCCATTAATATTACCGAAGACAGAGAGCAGTTCAAACAGCTTTTAGAAAGAATCGAAATACCGACAGCGCCTGCAAAAACAGCTACATCTTTCTTGCAAGGAAAAGAAATCGCGCAAGAATTTGGGTTTCCATTGGTAATTCGTCCGTCGTTTACATTGGGCGGAACTGGAGCGGCTTTTGTTCATACGAAGGAAGAATTCGATGAAAAACTGACTTACGGATTAGAAATGTCCCCAATTCATGAAGTTTTGATTGATAAAGCTTTGTTGGGTTGGAAAGAATACGAATTAGAATTGTTGAGAGATAAAAACGATAACGTCGTGATTATCTGCTCTATTGAAAATATGGATCCAATGGGAATCCACACAGGAGATTCTATTACGGTAGCTCCAGCGATGACTTTATCTGACGCGACTTTCCAAAAAATGCGCGATATGGCCATCAAAATGATGCGAAGTATCGGAAACTTTGCTGGCGGCTGTAACGTACAGTTTGCAGTTTCTCCAGATGAAAAAGAAGATATTGTAGCGATTGAGATCAATCCGCGTGTATCTCGTTCTTCAGCTTTGGCTTCAAAAGCAACAGGCTATCCGATTGCGAAAATCGCTTCGAAATTAGCTTTAGGTTATAACTTGGATGAATTGCAGAACCAAATTACAAAATCAACTTCAGCATTATTCGAGCCGACTTTAGACTACGTTATCGTAAAAATTCCACGTTGGAACTTCGATAAATTTGAAGGCGCAGACAGAACGCTAGGGCTTCAGATGAAATCTGTTGGAGAAGTGATGGGAATCGGACGTTCGTTCCAAGAAGCGCTTCACAAAGCGACACAATCTCTTGAGATTAAAAGAAACGGTCTTGGTGCTGACGGAAAAGGTTATACCAATTACGAGCAAATCATCGAGAAATTGACGTATGCAAGTTGGGACCGAGTTTTCGTGATTTATGATGCGATTCAGATGGGAATTCCATTGAGCAGGATTCACGAAATCACTAAGATTGACATGTGGTTCCTGAAACAATATGAAGAATTGTATACGCTCGAAAAAGAAATCTCCAACTTTAAGATAGACACGCTTCCAAAAGAATTATTGCTAGAAGCGAAGCAGAAAGGTTTTGCAGACAGGCAGATTGCCCACATGATGGGATGTTTGGAAAGCCAGGTGCATAAATTGCGCGAAGACATGAATATTAATCGCGTTTATAAATTGGTAGATACTTGTGCAGCAGAATTTACCGCTAAAACACCGTATTACTATTCTACTTTTGAGGCAGAAATTGAAACTGCCGACGGTAAAAAATACGTCCACAACGAAAGTATTGTAACCGATAAAAAGAAAATAGTTGTCCTAGGTTCAGGTCCAAATCGAATCGGACAAGGAATCGAATTCGATTATTCGTGTGTGCATGGCGTATTGGCAGCGAAAGAATGCGGTTATGAAACCATTATGATCAACTGTAATCCGGAAACGGTTTCTACAGATTTTGATACGGCTGATAAATTATACTTCGAACCAGTATTTTGGGAGCATATTTACGACATCATCCAACATGAAAAACCAGAAGGAGTCATTGTACAATTAGGAGGACAGACGGCTTTAAAATTAGCTGAAAAACTTTCTAAATACGGAATCAAAATCATCGGAACCAGTTTTGATGCTTTGGATTTGGCGGAAGACAGAGGACGTTTTTCTGAACTTTTGACAGAACTAAAAATTCCTTTCCCACAGTTCGGTATTGCAGAAACAGCTGACGAAGCTGCGGCTTTAGCAGACAAATTAGATTTTCCTTTGCTGGTTCGTCCATCGTATGTTCTTGGCGGACAAGGGATGAAAATCGTCATCAATAAAAAAGAATTAGAAGAGCACGTAATTGATTTATTGCGAAGCATTCCAGGAAACAAATTGTTGCTGGATCATTATTTAGATGGCGCAATCGAGGCGGAAGCCGATGCTATCTGCGATGGCGAAAATGTGTACATCATCGGAATCATGGAACATATCGAGCCTTGCGGCGTGCACTCTGGAGATTCGAATGCGACATTGCCGCCGTTCAATTTAGGTGAATTTGTAATGCAGCAGATTAAAGACCATACCAAGAAAATCGCTTTGGCCTTAAGAACTGTTGGACTAATCAACATACAGTTTGCGATCAAAGACGATATGGTATATATCATTGAGGCCAATCCTAGAGCTTCGAGAACCGTTCCGTTTATCGCTAAAGCGTATGGCGAGCCATATGTGAACTATGCAACGAAAGTAATGCTCGGACATAACAAAGTGACTGACTTTAATTTTAATCCGCAGCTAAAAGGGTTTGCCATCAAGCAGCCGGTATTCTCTTTCAGCAAATTCGCAGGCGTAAACAAAGCTTTAGGCCCGGAAATGAAATCTACAGGAGAAAGCATTTTGTTTATTGATGATTTGAAAGACGATCAATTCTACGAATTGTACTCCAGAAGAAAAATGTACTTAAGTAAATAATAAAAAATCCCGATTGTAAAATCGGGATTTTTTTTGCTATTCTGGTAAACGATCTCTGTCGCTCTTTTTTCGATTCAGTCGATACGTAAATGTGGCATATACTCTAGGACCAACGCTTCTAAAATTATAATCCAAAGTATAGTCATTCCCTCTTACAAGCCCTTTTGAAATTCGAGAGTCAAAAATATTATCCGCCTTTAAGGTGATCGTTGCTCTTTCGTTCCAAATGTCTTTCCCCATTCCCAAATCAAACCAATATTGCGATTTGGAATTGTATTGGCCGCTGCTGGTAGCTCCTAAATAATTCAAATTAGTTTGAAAGTTCCATGTTGAGAATTTTATCCGCGTACTTTGTTTTGAAGTGAAATTTTTGTCAGAAACATTAAATATTCCTTTTTGCTCAAAGGTGTAGTAGTTCATCTCGCCATTAAGAGTCAGCCATTTTAGCGGAGAATATGAAATACTAATTTCTGCACCAATTCGACTTTCTGTTCCAGAATTTATGGCTTGTTCTACTAAAAAGCCATCAGGATTTGTGATGCGAATGTCTTCAAAAATGTTTCTTGAAAATTGATGGTACAAACTCGGATTGATAATGAATTTTCTCCATTTTATTAAAGTCCCGAGTTCATAAGAATTGGTATATACTGGATCTAAATCAGGATTTCCAATTCGGATATTTCTTCTGTCTGCAATACCTCCAAACGGATTGAGCTGCCAAAACTCAGGACGGCTGATGCGTCGGCTGTAGCTTAATTGTACGTTGAAAATGTCGTTAAATTCATAAGTAAAATGAGCCGTTGGAAAGAAATCGGTATACTTTTTATCGATGTTGAATTGATTGATTCTGTCATTGCTTCCGGTGTTTGAATCTTCAATTCGGAGGCCTAACAAATAGTTGAGCTTTTTTATGCTGCTTCCGTATTGAACATAAGCACCTATAATTCTTTCATCATAATGCAATAAGTTGTTCAGGCTGTCAATGGCCACGTTATTGTCGTAAGCTTGATAATCGCTGTTGATTCTTCGAATTTCGCCTTTTATTCCGAATTCAATTTTAGATTTTTCATTAAACGGCAGGCTGTAGTCCGATTGAAACAAAAAATCTTTACTGCTTTCAATATTTCTACTTTTTAAGGCTCTGAAGGGTAATGAAACTGGAAAGATTTCTTGCTCAACGATGGACTCATTTTCATCATCATTCCAAAAGTCATATTGCAGGTTGATTGTGAATTTTTGACCTTCTTTAGCAAATGTTTTGATGTAATTCAATTCAATCTGATTGGCAGTTTGAGGTTCCTTATAAGCTTCCTTGGCATTGGCAATGCGTTCAGGATTGCGGTTTTCATCTAAATAGTTGAAAGCATAATCAACCGTGCTTCTGCTGGTATTGTTTCTGTAAAAATAACTCAACGTAATCATGTTTTTGTCATTAAAATAATAATCACCGCCAAAATATGTGGTAAATGTTCTATTTGTTCTATCCCTATCAACGGTTCCATTTAAATACGAATCGATAGCATTATCATTGTAAATGGTTCTTGAGCTAGATTCCTTACCGAGGAAATTGATATATCGGTACCTTAAATCAGAAAAAATATTGATTTTTTTATTTTTATAATTCACGTTATAGCCCAAAGCATAGTTATCTGGAATTCCAGCGGTAGCTTGAACGGAGCTTCCAAATCCTTTGCTTTTATTTTTCTTTAAAATGATATTAATAATGCCAGCAGT
Source organism: Flavobacterium sp. N2550 (assembly GCF_025947265.1). Lineage (NCBI taxonomy): Bacteria > Pseudomonadati > Bacteroidota > Flavobacteriia > Flavobacteriales > Flavobacteriaceae > Flavobacterium > Flavobacterium sp. N2550. The sequence goes on from NZ_CP110007.1 coordinate 1,825,141, forward strand.
TCCTTCTGAATCGTATTTAGAAGATGGGTTGGTAATCACTTCTACCTTTTCTATATTCTCTGCCGGAATTTGCTCGAGCCCATTATTGGCAGTTAAAACAGAAGGTTTTCCGTTTATCAAGATTCGAACGCCTGTGTTGCCTCGCAAGCTAACCGCACCATTGTAATTAACGCTTACCGACGGTACATTGTTTAAAATATCGATTGCATTTCCACCTTTTGAAACTAGGTCGCTGCCTACATTAAAGACCTTTTTGTCTAATTTATGCTCTATTGTTGTTTTTTCGGTTTGGATTTCTACAGTTTCAAGCTGAGTTGGGATCTCGTCCAATAAAAATGTTTGTAAGACTTGATCATTTTGCAAGTCGAAATTTTCAAGTGTACTGCTTTCTAAACCAATAAACTCCGCTTTGATATTATATTTTCCGGGAGTTATTTTAAGGCTAAAATTTCCTTTGTTATCAGTTATTGATCCAGCTATTGTTTTGCCGTTCAAGCTATTTATAAAAGTAACGGTTGCAAATTCTATTGCAGTAGCCGTCTTTTTTTCGATTACTTTTCCGCTGATAGTTATCGACTTCTGAATTTCCTGTGAATAAATGGTCGTAAAGGAAAGGAAGATTGCTATAAATACTATTTTTTTCATCATGCTTTTGTTTAAGATTACAAGGCAAAGATTGGATGTTTTGTAATGCAGAATAAAGGCATAAGATAGAAACAGGTTTTTTATAGTCAAACAGCCTATTTTAGGCCTTAAAATGGTCTTTAGGTTCAAAAAAAGAGTATTCAGGAGTTAAAATTGCGTTTTTGTCGACTGTGATTGAATTTAAAAAGTTCTTGATTATCTTTAATTTTTTTTAGCTATGGATTATCTTAAGAAAATATCAGAATATGTCCGGAATAATAGGTTAGCACAGCATCTAGTATTCTGGATGGTTATAGTAGTAACCTACATTCCTGCCGGTTTGCTAGATGAGAATAATGATCCGCTATGGGTAATTTTGTTATTCAATTTTTGCGTCCATATTCCGCAAATGCTGGCGTCTTATTTTCTTGCCTATTACCTGCTTCCTAAGTTTATATTGAAAAAAAGGTATTTTTTGTCCCTAATTTTATTTTTCCTGACCTGCTATATCTTTTCTGCCCTTGCCAGGATTTTGACGATTCATGTAGGTGAAGAATTGGTTAGGACGCCGCCTTTTGAACAAGAGTCGGTTTATGAAATTTTGACGGATCTCCATTCGCTCGTGGTGAAATATTTCCCTTCGGTGTATACGGTTTCCTTTCAGTTTTTATTTGTAAAATATTTTTTCAATAACGAGCAGAAGAAAAGCGAAGCAACACAATTAGAACAAAAAAAAGTAGAATCTGAGTTAAAGATGTTGAAAGCACAATTAAATCCGCATTTTCTGTTCAATACGCTTAATAATATTTATTCGCTCTCATTGGATAATTCGCCTAAGACAGCCAGTGCAATTGGAAAATTATCTGATATTCTGGACCACGTCTTGTATAAATGCAATAACCAATTCGTTTCCTTGTCAAGCGAAATAGAACTGATGAAGAATTATATCGAATTGGAAAAATTGAGATACGACAATCGATTAGAGATTACCTTTGATACCGATCTTGAAAATGACATGCAAATTCCGCCATTATTACTTTTGTCATTAGTAGAAAATGCCTTCAAGCACGGTGCAGGAGAAGATAGCGGTTCTCCAAAAATCTGGATTTCCATCATTCAGACAAAAGAAGTTTTTACCTTTAAAATTTCAAATACAGTTTCAAGCGATTATGTAAGCAAGGATGAACATAGGATAGGATTGACTAACATAAAGAAACAGTTGGATCTGATATATTCGGATAATTATTCATTGGATATAAAACAAGCTGTAAATTCGTTTTCAGTAGTTTTACAAATCAATCAAAACGACAGCTTATGAAAATTAAATGCCTGGTAGTTGATGATGAACCGCTAGCGATTCGATTAATAGAAAAGCATATTGCCAAAATAGACAACTTAGAAGTTGTGGCAACTTGCAATACAGCATTAAAAGCATTTGAGATATTGAATTTGCAAAAAATCGATTTGATGTTTATTGATATAAAAATGCCAAATATTACGGGTATAGAATTTTTAAAAAATCTAAAAAACCCGCCCAAAACAATACTGACTACTGCTTATCGAGATTATGCAATTGAAGGCTATGATTTGGGTGTTGTCGATTACCTCCTAAAGCCGATTACTTTTGAACGTTTCTTAAAAGCTGTTGACAAATTTTTAAGTGAAACTGCCAAAAGCGAAGTAAAAAGTAAAGAATTTGTTCCGGATGATTTTATTTTGGTTAAATCAGGAATCAAAAATTATAAAATCAATATGAACGATATCGTCTATATCGAAAGCCTTAAAGATTATATAAAAATCAATATGATAGGCGATAAAAATATCACTTCAAAATATAAAATAGGAGATATCCAACAAGAATTAAATGAGGATAATTTTTTGCGAATTCACCGATCCTTTATTATAAATACTTCCAAAATTACAGCTTTTACAATGAACGAAATCGAAGTTAGCAATATTGAAATTCCAATTGGAGCTAGTTATAAAGAAGATGTTTTATTGTATTTAAAGACATTGAAGAATTCAAAATAAAAAAGCCCCAACTTGGAGCTTTTTTATTCGTTGTATTTTTTAGTTCTGTCTGCTTGCAGCTTGATTGTCACGCGTATTTTTCTGAACAGCAATACCTCCAAATAAGGCCAATAAGTAGCCAAAGGCATAAAAGCCTTTTTCGCTTGGCAAAATAGTGGCATTCCACAATCCTACGACTAGCAAGACGATTGATAATATCGTGGCAAACCAGCAGATTCCATAATAAATATCAGTTACGGGAAGGCCTTCCATTCTATCTCTAACACTTTTCTGTAATGATACTACTGCAAATATTCCGAACATCAGCACTGTGAAATAGTAGCCTTTTTCATTAAGTTCCATCTCGGCTCTCCATAATCCGATAAAATAACCGATCATTCCCGCAGCAAGCGCAATCCAAGATGCTGCAACAAAGGCAGGTGAAGTTTTTTGACTCATAGTTTTCAGTTTAAGTTTTTTTTCAGAATTTGCTTATGTCCAAATATAACAAAGTTTTTTATTTTGGGCATTTTCTTACGACAGAATCCTAGAATTATCATTTTTAGAAAACTAGAGAAAAGAGAAAGGTAAAAGAAGGCTTGCTGTATAAATTTAAATAATTAACTTAATATCATTATATTATAAAAATAAATAGATAAATTTGTGATGATATGTCGGTTAATTTACGAATTGAAGTTTTTTATTTTTACGGATAGAAACATACGATTATTGAGTGGACTATCGTGATTTATGGTTCAAAATTGCTGAAACTTTGCCTATGAAAAAAACTACTCTTTTTATCTTTCTGCTCTTCCTTTCTCTAAATGCTTTTTCGCAAAAAGATATTTTTAATGTCGCTAGAACAGGTACGGTAGATGAAGTAAAAGCATTAATGAAAGCTAATCCTGGGTGTATTAATGAACTTTCTTCAGAAGGCTATTCTCCGCTAATATTAGCCTGCTATAGAGGAAATACGGAAGTTGCCCAATTTTTAATGCAGCAGGTAAAAGACATAAACACGGCGAGCGGTATGGGAACGGCACTGATGGCCGCCACCGTAAAAGGCAATGTTGAAATAGTAAAAAAACTATTGGAAAATAAAGCCGATCCTAATATTCCCGATTCTAATGGCACTACGGCCTTGATCTATGCCGCAATATTTAAAAAGTATGAAATTGCTGATTTTCTTATAAAAGCTAAGGCTGATCCTGCGGTCAAAGACAACAGAGGCAATTCGGCAATTGATTATGCCGTACTTGCAAATGATGATAAATTAATACAAATCTTAAAAACCAATTGATATGAAAAAAATTACGCTTACTTTTTTTGCTATAGTCCTGATGAGCTTCGGCTTGTCTGCACAGACGTATAGTACGGGAACTGTAACCTTCATGACGGGATTTACTGCAAAGATTGATGTCACCAGCACTCTGGTTACTTTGAATCTTGTTGGACCATCTACAGACTGGCTTAGTGTGTCTTTTAATGCTACATCTATGGATGATAATGGTAGCGATGTCGTAATTTTTGACGGGACAAACATGACCGACAGGACCTTTAACGGAACGGGAGTAACTCCTCCTCTAGATTCTAATCAAAATTGGACAGTAACTTCTAATACAATTAACGCAGGTGTAAGGACAGTGGTTGCGACACGAGCTCGTGATACAGGCGATTCAAACGATTATACTTTTACCGCCGCTGCTCAGCCTCTTAATTTAGTTTGGGCGCATAGACCGGGAAGCTTGGCCATCGGTTATCATGGATCGGGTAATTGCGGTGCTACTGTGGCTGCTTTTACTCTTGGGACAGAGGATTTTGCAGTTGAATCGTTTAAGATTTATCCAAATCCTGCAAAAAGCTTTGCGACACTAGAGTTACCTCAATCTATTGCTGTAGGAGAAGTTAAGATTTATGACAATTTGGGCAGGGTCGTGAAAGCGATGTCGGTTTCTGATTCCCATACAGAAATCAATACTTCTGATTGGACTACAGGCGCCTATATGGTAGTTTTAAGAACTGAATATGGAAATGCCACGAAAACATTAGTGGTTGAATAACTTCAAAAGAGCAATTCTCTAAAAAAAAATCCCGAATAACTTTCAGGATTTTTTGTAGTATAAAAACAAGCTTTATTTTTTGACAAACTTCTGAGAGAACTTTTCGCCATTGCTGTTTTGCAATACCATCATGTAATTTCCTGCAGACAGTGATTGGATGTCAATCTGGTTTTCTTGTATTTTTACATCTGAAACCATTCTGCCTTGGTAATCATAGATTTTTACGCTGGCAATTTCAGGCTGCATGTCAGTAAGCTGGATTCGGATGTAATCGGAAGCTGGGTTAGGATAAAGTATAAACTGATTGCTATTTGTTTCAGAGATTCCTAAAGTCGAGCCTTCTACAACAAGCAGTTTTGAATTTATAGCTGGATTTAGGATTTCTTCGACCAAGCCAGAAGGCCATTTTATTACCAGTCTCGTAATTTCTGTAGCAGTTCCGATTCCGAAATGTGTATTTAATGAGTTGGCAAATTCAAAGCCTTCGCCGCTTCTCACGTCTCTGATCTGTCTGCCCCAAGCTCCATATATCTCTACTCTTGCCCCAATACCATTTCTGGTGCTTTGGATACCTTGAAGGTTCAGTATAATCCAATTGTTGTCGTTTCCGTTATTGTAATAGACCGTGTTTTCGACCTGAACATCTAAGAAGCCGTCATTGTTCAAATCTCCGATAGGTCCGTTTTGAGGTGCTCCGCCTGATTTTGTAAAAGTCCAATCTCCATTATTGATCATGATAATACCGCCTGGTCCAAAGACATCAATGAATCCATCATTGTTAAAATCACGAGCAATATATTCTCTTCCAGTATTAGTATAGGATTCAAATCCTGAACCGGCACTTACATTCGTAAAGGTGCCATCACCATTATTACGCATCAATTTTTGAGTCGTTCCTCCGGCATTTGAACCAATTAAAGCGTCCATGTCGCCATCATTGTCAAAATCACCAAAAGCACTTGACCAAGATTGATCAGGGTCAGCCATTCCTGCTGCTACAGATACATTGGTAAAAGTGCCGTTTCCGTTATTTCTGTGTAATTCGTCAATATTGGCACCTGTATTACCACCACGGCATTTTGCGATAAAAAGATCTTGGTCGCCATCATTATCATAATCGACAAAAATAGAACCGTAATTTCCGCCACTTGGGAAATCGCCCATACCCCCTTGATGGAAGATAAGGTTTCCGTTTCCGTCATTAAGATAATACACATTAGGATTTACGTCATGGCATACAAAAGCATCAAGATGCCCGTCGTTATTGAGGTCTACAAAGTTGGAACGCTGACTGAAAATGGATTGAGGTCCCGAGATAGGCGTATAACCCGTACCTGTGCTGTTGGCTTTCATAAAAGTCACGCCGCTGCCAGACCCAAACAATAGATCGGTATAGCCGTTTTTGTCATAGTCGGCCGCAGTGACACTCCATGACGGCATATAAGTGGCTTGCGGTGTAGTTATCGTAGCTGGAGTAAATCCGCCACCGCTAGCATTTTGATATAAAATGTTGAGGCTAGTATTGCTTATGCCTACAATGTCATCCAAATAATCACCATTCATGTCCACTACGCAATTTTTATAGGAACCACCCAGCGCTATAGTCTGCGGCGTAAATCCGACAATTTGACCAGGTACTTCAGGCTGTTCTGGAGTATAAGGACCTTCGGCAAGAACAAAATTGAAGCCTGTGCTTCGCCATTTGTTGTCGAAAACTATAAAATAGGTAGTACCAGCAACAGCGTTGAAAGTAAATGCTGATAAAAATCCGTTTCCTAAGTTTCCGCTGTCATCATCACCGCCTGCGCAAGTTAATGCACCGCAAGCACCTCTGTAGATGTGGAAACGCGTGTCTCCTCCAATGTTGGCTATAAGGTCAGTTGTTACAGTCACCGAGGTATTTATTGAAGGTGAGTATTTATACCATTCGCTGTTTGCTGCCGTACCGCTTCCGGCACAAATGCCATACGTATTGGCATTTCCGTTAATTGCATCAATGGTATGCGTGCCTGCTGTAATTTCCAAGGCAGTTTGGCAATTGTCTTGTGCCTCGGCCAAAAAAGCCGTCAGGCATAGCATAATTAGGGGTAGTCTTTTTTTCATATTGTTGTTTGTTTATTAGTTACATCTCATATCTAAGGTAGTTATCCATTCGTCTATCATTTCGACGGCTTCTTCATGAACAATCGATCTTCCCAGCAGCGGCATTCTTGTAGATTCATTTACAGACGTGATTCTAAAATGCATCACGGATCTTTCAGGACTGCCCGGTGCTACAATGTGGGAGAGTCCGCTTCCTACAATGTCAACCGGTGTCATGCAGACGCCTAGATTTGTAAGGTCGGTTGTCTCGCTGAAAGCAAAACGCATCGGCCTGTAAGAACAATGGCTGTCTTGTTGATGACAGTGGGCGCAGTTTATATCGATATAAGACCGCACTCTTTTTTCCAAGGGTTGCGACTCGTCATTCCATCGTACTGTCGATACTATATTTCTTGGGAAGTTATTGTCTAAGTAGCCAACTTCTGCCCATTTTTCTAATTGATTTTTGCTTCCGGAAGCGTAGTTTATAGCAAAATTTAAGTTTTGAGGTTTTAAGCCAATCGGGATAGGCTTGTCGTTTGATTTGTGGCAGGTCAAGCATTCGCCTCCTGAAGAAGATGGAATACGGTAGTTCGTGTTTTTAAGTGTTCCTTCCTCCAGCCAAGTGATATCTGTGAAACTGCCATTAGGATCAAGGGTAGCTTCGGTTTGATCTGCATTCCATACATAATTGGCAAAAATCCACCCTTCTTCTTTGCGTATCATGATTCGGGTTTCTATAATGCGTGTTGTATTGCCAGGCTGAATATTGTCGTAATAAAATGTTTTTATAAGCGCAGTGCCTACAGGAAAAATTAAGGTTTTTCCATCGCCGTCATATACCGCTTTTTTATTTTTTGGTATCCAAACAAATCTTTTTTTATGGGCATAATCTGTGAAAAGCTGACTTGCAGGTTCGTAAGGAAGTACGTCAAGAGACGGAACTTGATTTTTCATTGTGCCATCGAAAAATTTATAATCGGATAGCTTGGCGTACGGAACGGATGCCAAATCAACCACGACTGGCGAAGTAGGTTCTACTGGGATATAATCATTATCGGATCCACATGAAAAAATGATAAATAAAAGAATAAATAACAGTGATTTATTTAAAAAATAGTTTTGTTTCATAGATGTGTTTCAAAAAATTAGGAATAAAGATAATAAATATAAAATAAAATTATGAAGAAAATATTGTTATGGTAAAAAAGTTATAGTACTGATACTAAATTGTTTAATTGTGTTTTGTGTAATGCTTGATAACGCTAAGGTTGGGAGGATTTTCTGCAAAAAAAATCCCGAATGAAACCATTCGGGATTTTTTATTATTGTGAGAGAGTACTACTTCTTGATGAATTTCTGAGCGTATTTTTCTCCTTTTGTATCATGCAGGATGATTACATAGGTTCCTGCAGGAAGTGATTGAACATTAATTTTGCTGTTTAAGACTTTTGCGTCAGAAATCATTCTTCCTGTCAAATCATAGATTTTTGCTCCATCTATTTCAGCTTGCAATTCATTGAGCTGAATGTTTAGGAAGTCAGCTGTAGGGTTTGGATACAATGTGAATTGTTTTGTGTTATTTTCTGCAACTCCAAGTGTTGCTCCTTCTCTTACATGTAATGTCTGGCCTGTTGAAGGGTTTAAGACTGTATCCACAATTCCAGATGGCCATCTGATAATTACTTTTTCTATTGAAGATGCTTGGCCGATGCCAAAATGTACATTCAGAGAGCTCATGTTTTGGAAACCAGTTCCGCTTTGTACGTCTCGGATTTGTTTGCCCCATGGACCGTAAAGTTCCACTCTTGCCCCGATTCCGTTTCTGTTGCTTTGTACGCCTTCAAAACTGATTTTTATCCACTTATTGCTGTTTCCATTGTTAAACAATACATTAGTTCCATTTTGGATATCCAAGAAGCCATCGTTGTTTAAATCTCCAACGGGTCTGTCAACTGGAGATAATAGGTATTGGTTTGGATTTGGCGTAAAATGGAAATTACCATCGCCAAACATAATATTGTTTCCTGAGCCCAAAACATCTAAAAATCCATCATTATCAAAATCATGAGCTACATATTCTCTTCCAGTGCTAAAAATAAGATCAAATCCTGAACCTACGGTAACGCTGGTAAACGTGCCATCGCCATTGTTTCTCATTACATTTGTATTACCGTCAGAGGTTGCATTTACGCCTAAGATGATATCCATCCATCCATCATTGTTGAAGTCTCCAACTGCTGACGACCAGCTTTGTTCTGGTGCTGCCAAATTTGCTGTTGCTGCTACATTGGTAAATGTTCCGTTGCCATTGTTTCTGTACATTTCATCAATGTTTCCGCCTACACCAGAGCCTCCTTGACCGCATTTTGACATATGCATGTCGATATCGCCATCGTTATCATAATCAAACCAGTTTGAGGCATAATTTCCTCCAGTCGGGAAAATTCCCAGACCGCCTTGAGTTTGATTTCCAATATTGCCCAAGCCATCGTTAAAATAATATCGATTTGGAGAGTTATCATCACATACAAAAGCATCTAATTTGCCATCGTTATTGATGTCTACAAAATTGGTACGTTGTGTCAAGTAACTTTCGGGTTTTCTAAAGGTACTATATGCCGAACCGTCTGTATTGGCTTTTAAAAACACGACTCCGCTGCCTGAGCCATAGATCAGGTCATTGTATCCGTTGTTGTCATAATCGCCTGCTGCGATGCTCCAGGTTGGTTGAACTGATGTATTTGCTATAGTGAATGTCGTAGTCGTAAATGTACCACCAACTTGTTGATAGCTAATAGCTAATTGTGTATTGTTGATTGCTGAAACAATGTCGTCTAAGTAGTCGCCATTCATATCTACGATACAATTGTTATGTTGTCCAGCTATTCCCGCAACCGGACGCGATGTGAATGACAATCGGTCTACACCTGGAGAGGCTGTTTGCGTAAAAGAGAAATCAAAGCCATTGCTACTGTATTTGTTATCAAACGCAATGATGTAGGTTGTGCCTGCAGTAGCCGCAAAGCTAAGTTGTGAAGCTTGGCTGCCATCATAATCATCGTTAGAACCTATACATACTAAATTGGTGCAAGATCCGCTATATACAATTACTCTGGTATCAGTATTAGGATTCTGAGGCAAAAGTGTAGATACGGTCACATTGATATTTTGTGTGGCAGTATATTTATACCATTTGCCTTTTGTACCGGGACCATTATTAAGTCCGCACAAGTTGCTCGGCGCAGTTCCGTTTTCAGCAGCATACGAAGGAGCTGTGTTGATGGAGTTAAGCGTAATATTTAATGCAGTATCGCAATTGCTTTGGGCCATTGCGATTGAAAAGCAAAAAAATAGGCTAAAGAAAAATAAAGTTTTTTTCATAATGACTATAGTTTTTAGTTGGTTGTTGTTAAGCTGTTTTTATTGGATTTAGTTGCAAGTTTGCGTTAATGAGCTAATCCATTGCTCTACTAGCGCTATTCCTTCATCGTGAGTAATCGTTCTTCCTAATAGCGGCATTCTTTCGCTTTCGTCATTAGTTCGCAATCGATAATGCAGTATCGATTTGCTGAAATTGGACGGCAAGACAATTTTTTGCAACGTAGGGCTTACGATCTCATCGGCGTCAATACAAATACCTAGGTTGGTCGGATTTGAAGTTTCGCTGAAAGCAAAACGTATGGCGCGATAATCACAGCGTCCTTGGTCTTGATGGCAATGCGCACAGTTAGCATCCAAGTAAGAACGCATTCTTAAATCTAAAGACTGTGAGGTGTCGTTGTAATTAACTGTTGTGGCAATAGTAGAAGGATAGCTTTCCAGATAGCCCTGTTCTAACAATTTCTGCAATTGGTTCTTGTTTCCTTCTCTATACGCATAATTGATATTTAAATTCTGAGGTTTGACACCGATCGGAGTCGCAATCTCATTTATCTTGTGGCAGGCCAGACATTCTGATTCTGATGGAATTCGATACTCGGCTGTAATTACCTCGTCGTTTGGTTTTTTGAAAGTAATTGTTTTGGTGCTGCCATTTATAAAGTCATCGTTTACGATCAGGTTCGCTTCTGTCTGTTCGTCATTCCACACATATTCGTAAAATTTCCATCCATCGGCTTTGCGAATCATCAATCGGGTTTCGATCATCTTTGTCGTGTTTCCTGGCTGTATCGTAGAATAATAGAACGTTTTTATTAGAACAGTTCCTACCGGAAAGTTTAAAATCTTTCCGTCGGCAGTATAAGTCGCTTTTACATTTTCAGGCATCCATATGAATCGCTTCTTTTTGGCGTAATCGGTAAAAAGCTGACTTGCTGGCTCGTAAGGAATTACATTTAAAGAAGGTATGTGCTCTTTCATATCGCCTTCAAAAAATTTGTAATCAGATAATTTGGCGTAAGGAACCGCTGCCAAATCAACTGTAACTGGAGAAACGGGTTCTGGTACGGGAACATAGTCGTTGTCGGACCCGCATGATAAAATGGTAAAGAAAAGTAGTAATAGTAATGATTTCTTTAAAAAATAGTTGTGTTTCATAAGATTTACCATCAAAAAATTAGGAATAAATATGGCAAATATATAATAAAACTAAAAAGAAAATGATTTTATAACAAAAAAGTTAGAGGGCTATTACTAAATTGTTTAGTTGTGTTTATAAATGGATTCGGATGTCCATGTTTTTGATGTCCTGCAAGGCTTCAGTTGAGGTATGGTCAAATAAATGTTCTTGTTCTTTATGCTCTTTTTTCGCCTTAATTCGTCTCATAGCATCGCAAAAACGACGTACTTCCTCGACAGTAGTCAATGTTAATCTTGGAACGGAAACATTTTTGCCTGAATCGTCTTTCGCAACCATCGTAAAGTAGGAGGAATTGCAATGCTTTACTTTTTGAGTCTGTATGTTTTCAGCTGTGACGCGAATGCCAATTACCATAGAACTGTTGCCGACGTAATTTACAGATGCTTTTAGCGTAACCAATTCTCCAATCTCGATCGGATTTAGGAAATCGACCGTATCAACCGAAGCCGTGACGCAATACGAGCCCGAAAATTTAGAAGCGCAGGCAAAGGCAATCTGGTCCATCAAAGACAGAATGTAGCCTCCGTGGATTTTGCCGCTAAAATTGGAATGCGACGGCAGCATCAGTTCAGAAATGGTGATTCGGGAAGATTTTGGTGTTTTATACGTTTTGTCCATACAGTTTTGGGTTGGGTTCTTTATTAGTTTTCAGAATCGTCTGTCTCGGCTCTTTTCAGGATATTCTCTGGCAATGATTTTTTAGCTTTGGCGCCCATTTTTTTCAGCCTTTCTACGCTGTTTATCAGATTGCCTTTTCCGTCAAAAAGCTTGTTCATGGCACCTTGATATTCTACTTTGGCTTCATCCATCTTTTTGCCTATTTTGACAAGATCGGTTACAAAACCTTCAAATTTATCATAGAGGGCTCCGGCTTGCCTTGCAATCTCAAAAGCATTTTCCTGCTGTTTTTGATTGGCCCACATGCTGTCAATAGTTCGGAGCGTAGCCAACAAGGTAGAAGGAGTGACGATTACGATATTCTTTTCAAAGGCTTTGTTGTAAAGTGTAGTATCCTCGTTTAGCGCAATGGCAAAGGCAGGCTCCATTGGGATAAAAAGCAAGACGAAATCAGGACTCTCGATTTGATAAAGGTCGTGATAGTTTTTGGCGCCAAGCTGCTCGACATGCCTTCTGATTGAATTCAAGTGTTCTTTTAAGAAGGTTGTTTTTAAGACTTCATCTTCTTCGTTGATGTATTTTTCATACGAGACTAAGGATACTTTAGAATCCACTACCATTTTTTTGCCGTCGGGTAAATTGATGACCACGTCTGGGAAAACCCTTGTGCCGTCTTCGGTCACAAAACTCTGCTGCACTTCGTATTCGCGGCCTTTTTCCAAGCCAGATTTTTCAAGCACTCTTTCCAAGATCAATTCGCCCCAGTTTCCTTGCATCTTGCTGTCGCCTTTCAACGCTTTGGTCAGGTTGAGCGTTTCTCGGCTCATCTGCTCGTTCATTTCACGGAGGCCTAGAATCTGCTGTCTTAGTGCGGCATGATAGTCGATACTTTCTTTGTGCGTATCTTCTACCTTTTTCTCAAAAAGCTGGATTTTGTCTTGTAGCGGAGAAAGTATGTTTTTCATATTCTCTCTATTCTGCTCGGTAAATTTGGTAGATTTCTCTTCTAATATCTTATTGGCAAGGTTTTCAAATTCTTTGGTGAATTTTTCTTGCAGCTGTTCTACTTCTTGCTTTTGTTCTTTGTTGCGTTCCCAAAGATTTTCGAAATCAACTTCTTTTTTTGAAAGCTGTATGGCCAAAGATTCTTTTTCTGTTCTGAGGCCTTCTCTTTCCAAGGCAATCTGCTGCAATTGATTCTCTGAGCTAATGCGGTCCTGCTGTTGCTGTAATTTTAATTGTTCTATCTGAGAAAGCAGTCCGTTGATTCGTTCTTCAAGGCCTGCTTTTTCTGATTTTGCGTTGGCAGAAAAAAGCAACTTTCCAATAAAAATTCCTATGGCTAAGGCAATTATAAAAGCGATAATGGTGATGATAGTGTCGTTCATTTTAATGTTTTTGTAGAAAGTAAAAGTAAGAATAAATTATAGGTTTTTATTACCGTTATTTTTCAATGAATATTTCTATGAATGTTAAAATTTGGTATTTTAGACCGTGTTTTCGTAAGAGAATTTTTATTTTAATCTTAAAAGTCATACTTTAGTGAATGTATAACGATGCAAATAATTTTAATACTAGAATTATTATCCTCTGGTTTATAGCTATTTGCATGAAAATAATTTTCATGAAAAAAACTACTTTATTTTCGGCTTTGCAACAAAGCCTTGGAGGAGCTAGATCCTTATTTTTCGGAACTTTTTTATTGGCCTCAGCTGCAGCTCAGGCACAATCGTATTGTACGCCTGGAACTGGAGATTGTTCTGAAGGTGATGAAATTGTGAATGTTACTTTTGCAGGAATTAATAATAATTCTGGTTGTGGAACAGCAGGCTATAGCGATTTTACGGGCGGCACGGCTGCTAGTGTTATTGTAGGACAGTCTTACGATCTCTCTGTAACAATTCCTGCCCATTTTGGAATACAGCAAGTAGGAGTTTGGTTCGACTACAATGATGATGGTGCTTTTGATGCCTCAGAATTTACAAACTTAGGGACTTCGCCAGCAGCGGGTTCTGTGGTAACAGCTTCTATCGCAATTCCAGTTACGGCTACGGTAGGAAATATTCGAATGAGGGTTAAGGCCCAATATTCTCAAGCGATTGTTGCAACAAGTTCTTGTGCAGCACCTTATATTGGCTATGGAGAATACGAAGATTATTCAGTAGATGTCATTGCTGCAACGGCATGTACGGGTACTCCAGCAGTGGGAACGGCAACATCTACGCAAGCTTCCGTTTGTAATCAGACTTCTTTTGTCTTGGGCGCTTCTGGTGTGATTCCGGCAGCAGGGTTCTCTTACCAATGGCAGTCTTCTCCAACCGGAACAGACCAATGGACTAATTTAGGAGCCTCACAAGTTTCTTTGAATTATAGCATGACAGGCCAGTCGCAAGCTACTTTTTACAGAGTTATCATAACTTGTTCAGGAAGCGGCCAAAGCGCTACTTCTGCAGCAGTTTCTGTTGGGCAAAATGCGGTAGATACTTGCTATTGTTTAAATGCAATTAATTTCAATTGTGGCGATGGTGACGTAATTACGAATGTTACTATTGGCACATTGAACAATACTACAACTTGTGGAAATGCAACTACAGGATACACCAATTATAGTGGCTCTGTTGCGCCTCCTGTATTTAATGTAGGGGCAACCATCCCAGTTTCTGTTTCTGTAGGGCCATCTGGAGACGGTTGGTTAGATGAATCGGTTGGCGTTTGGGTCGATTATAATAAGAACGGAGCTTTTGAGTCGACAGAGTATACTTATATAGGTACTGGCTTAAATCAAGCAGTTACTGGTAGTATAACAATTCCAGCAACAGCTTTGACGGGTACTACAAGAATGCGTGTTGTTGTTGCGGCATCATTGGCAACTTCTTTTGGACACCAATTTGCTTGCGGACCAGTAGTAGCTAACAACAACTTTGGTGAAATGGAAGATTATGTAGTCACTATTGATCCTCCATTAGCGACACCAGGATTTGAAAATGCTTCAGTGTCTGTCTATCCTAACCCAACGAACGGTCTTGTGAACATACAGTTTGCAGAGATGACAGCTGTTGATGCAATCAATGTGTTTTCTATTTCAGGACAATTGGTGTACTCAAAACAATTTAGCGGTTCGTCTGATGCATATACGATTGACCTTGCAAAGGCTGCAACGGGAGTTTATATCATGAAGCTAGAAAGCCAAAACGGTACAATGATTAAACGATTAGTCAAAAACTAACAGAGACTTTTTAAAAAATAGAAACCGCCTTAGGGCGGTTTTTTTGTAGTATGAACTTTATACAATTTATTATTTTAGGAATGTTCTTTAATTTATAGATGTATTTCGAGGGTTATTTTGGCATTTAATCGATTTTTTAATGTTTTTTTAAGAAATATTCTTACTATTGTAGGTTCCCCCTAAGTTCTTACACAATGAAACCACCAAAATTAACTTTAGACAAAGTTACAGATTCTACTATTAAATATGAATTTGTAGCTAATGTAGCCTCGCGCCTTTTAAAGATCCTTTTCAGGTCCGACAGAAGCATAAGGCTAATTTATTCCAACTATTCCAATAAGCATTTTTTTGGAGACAAATTTGTAATCTTAGATTATAGATTCCGAAATGCATTATGGTATAAGATAGGAGATTCGATAACCGAAAAAAGACATTTTCTGCTTGAGAAGCCCGAAGCTTCAAAGAAAATTCTTCTTACCGTACATGGACTTTTTAGAAAGAAAATGTACCTATTGGATTTTTCAGAAGCAGAATATGTTGACAGCAGCACCTTCTGCATAGAAGTAAAAAAATCCGACTTTCAGGATATAAACAATCCGATTATGGGTTAGAATAGCCCGAGAAGGCGCTGTCTATTCAAACTTATTGAGTATTTTTATAGGAAATAACCAATATCCTATGAAAAAGCAAGACTATAAAAACCATATACGTTTCTATACACCGCACCATTTTGTCTTTTATCCCCTGTTGCTAATCCTGCTCGGGGTAAGTGTCTATTTTATTTTTGGCAGAGAAAAAGAAAGCTTACTCTGGGTCTTTATCAGTGTTCTCCTGCTTCTCTTTTTTGGACTGGCTTTCATGCTTCGCCAACATTATGCCTTGCTGTTGCAGGACAGAATCATACGACTCGAATTACGATATCGTTATTTTGCTCTCACTAACGAAAGGCTAGAACTGCTGGAAGACAGGTTTTCCGATAGCCAATTGTTTGCCTTACGGTTTGCGCCAGACGAAGAGCTGCCCGTCTTAGTAAAAAAAGCGCTGGATGAAAATCTTTCTGGAAACCAAATCAAAAAAAGCATCCAAAACTGGAAGCCCGACCATCACAGGGTTTAAACTTTAACAAACAATTCACGGTTTGTTTTTATAAAATGAAAATCGCTATGCGTAAATTTATACATAGCCATTTTTAAACGAACCATTATGAATTTCACTACGCATTGGATTATCGATCCTGACCACTCGAATATAGATTTTAAAATCAGGCACTTGCTGATTTCGCATATTTCAGGCACCTTCAAGATTTTTAACGGAAAAATGACGACGAAAAATGATGATTTCGAGACCGCGCAGATTTCCCTTTCGATAGATGTCTACAGCTTTGATACCAACAATATCGAAAGAGACGAGCACATCAAGTCGAATGCTTTTTTGGATGCTGACCAATTTCCAGAAATTCATTTTACTTCTTCAGAGCTCAAAAAAATAGAAGGCGACCACTACAAATTAAGTGGCAATATAACCGTCAAATCAGTGACCAGAGAAATTGTCTTAGATGCCGTTTTTGGCGGACAGGCAAAAGATGGCTTTGGAAAAATGAAAGCAGGTTTTGAAATAAGCGGAAAACTCAACCGTAGTGATTTCGGAATTGTAGCCGAAGACGTAACCGAAACCGGCCATCTCATCATAGGCGAAGAAATAAAAATCCACGCCAATATTGAATTTGACAAAGAAGAAGACTAGAACAAGCAGGGTTTTTAAGCCCTGCTATTTCATGTTTCCACGATTCTTTTTATTTTCAGGATGCGAGGTAGGATAGCGATTCGGGTCGATATCTGAATTTTTATCCCTATTCTCAGGTTTCTTCTTGTTTTTTAGAGGCGCTCCGCTAGTTTCAGTAGGAGTTACATTACTCTCTACAGAACGCGCGCGTTTCACGACATGCACATTACCCGCAGTATCTTTTTCGATTTCCGTCTTAAGCTTTCCTTTTGACGGATCATATTCGTCGGGAAGGTTTTTGCCGCTGAAGCCTTCATTGATTTCACCCTTTGCTTTTTCCTGTTCTCCGTTCCATTTTTTATTTCCTAAGTCTTTTGCTGCTGCCATGGTAGTTGTTTTTAAATTGCCTAATCAATTTACAGCTATATAAAAACAAAAGCTACATCTTTAACATTGCTTTAATTTGCCGGATTTCCAAATGTTAGTGGTAAATTTGCCGAAAATTCAGCCATGTCCGCCCACAAGCATTTTTTGATTCACAAACCTTACGGCTATCTTAGCCAGTTTGTGTATGAACTCAAGCGAAAAAAGAAGCTTTTGGGAGAACTCCATGATTTTCCAGAAGGCACGATGGCTATCGGAAGGCTTGATGAAGATTCCGAAGGTTTGCTGCTTCTAACGACAGACGGACAGATGAGCGAATTGGTCCGAAGCAAAAAAGTAACCAAAGAATATTATGCCCAAGTAGACGGAGTAATAACCGAAGACGCCATCGAAAAGCTAAAAAATGGTGTCGAGATTGGCTTTGACGGAATAAAATACATAACGAATCCCTGCGAGGCATTTAAGATTGGTGATCCAGGGTTTGCACCTCGTTCTAAGAAAATACGCGACGAAAGGCACGGACCTACCAGCTGGGTATCGATCACCTTAAATGAAGGCAAGTTCCGCCAAGTCCGAAAAATGACCTCGGCCGTAGGATTTCCGACGCTGCGGCTCGTGCGGGTGCGGGTTGGGAATGTCTATCTCGGCGAAATGCAATCGGGAGAAGTAAAAGAAGTCAGCGAGTTTTCGCTCTAACAACAGTTAAATTTAAGAAAGATGCTAAATATTGTTCTTGTAGAACCAGAAATACCTAACAACACCGGAAATATTGGCCGCCTCTGCGTCGGTACCGAAAGCCGCCTTCATCTGATCCATCCTTTCGGATTCCAGATTACAGATAAAAACCTGAAGCGTTCCGGCCTTGACTACTGGGTGCATTTGGATTGGAAAGAATACCAGTCGGTCGAAGAATGGATAGCGCAAATACCGGATACTTCAAGAGTATTCCTATTCAGTTCTCATAGCACGAAATCGTATCTTTCTGAAACTTTTCAAGAGGGCGACTGGCTGGTTTTTGGCAAAGAATCGGTTGGACTAAGCCAAGAGGTCTTGGATAAGTTTGAGAACCATTTAACCATTCTGATTTCACCATTGGTCAGGAGCTACAATCTTGCCAATTCGGTAGCCTTTGCCATAGGCGAAGCAAAAAGGCAGCTTTCCATCTAAAAAAATAGTATATTTGAGAATAGCTTTTCTCAAACATCTATGATTGATAAATCCCACCTTCGCAGTTCTATTTTCAGGCATCTCGACGGCCTGGCAGTTGCTCCAGTAGCCATTGCCTTAAGAAATAAAGGAGTCCTTGAACATATAGTAAAAAACGGAGAGGCCGACTTGGCCGATCTGTCTGCCCGATTTAAGGCAAACGAAGGTTATCTAAATGTAGGACTTCGCGTGCTCTGTTCGCAGGGCTTTTTAGACTATCATATTGATACAGCAACGGATACCATCAAATTCACTACCAATGAAAAGACTGCGATAGCATTTTCACTGTTTCATTTGTATCAAGATGTTGTCGATCTGCTGCAATTCTCGACGCAATTTCATCCTAGGATTTTTGAAGAAGCTCCGTTTGAAAGATTGGATGCTATCTTCGAAAAATTCAAGGTCAATTACGGAATCGAATTCTCTGACGATGCTTTGACGCATGAAATCCAGAAACAGATACTAAAGCATATTGAAGGCTACCTGATAGGACCTACCATCGTACGGCTGGCCATGAACGGCATGTTTCACAAATACTTTATGGAAACGTCTTTCCGTCCGGAAGAATTCCATAAGACACCTGATAAATTCAAGAAAATATTAGACTTTTTTGTACATCTGGGCTGGTTTCTGGAAAAGAACGGCAACTACCAGTTTACAGAAACAGGCTTGTTTTTTGCCAAAAGAGCCAGTGCCTACGGTGTGACGGT
The DNA here is from genome assembly GCF_025947265.1 of Flavobacterium sp. N2550. NCBI lineage: Bacteria > Pseudomonadati > Bacteroidota > Flavobacteriia > Flavobacteriales > Flavobacteriaceae > Flavobacterium > Flavobacterium sp. N2550. The sequence goes on from NZ_CP110007.1 coordinate 1,844,365, forward strand.
TTCGTATTTGCCGACCTTTGCCAAGATTGAAGAATTGATTTTCGGCGACCCGAACGTGTTACGTATGGTGGCCGACGGCGAGAACGAAATTCATGTCGACAGAGAGATGAATGTTTGGGGAAGCGGCGGCGCGCACGATACTTATTTTAAGGTAGTGGACGAAATCATCGTGCACTTGTTCAACCGTCCGATCGAAGAACAGCCGAAAGGAATCCTAGACATGGGCTGTGGCAACGGCGCCTTCTTGCAGCATATTTTTGAAGTCATAGACCGGCAAACCCTTAGAGGGAAAATGCTTGACGAATACCCGCTGTTCTTAGTAGGGGCCGATTATAACCAAGCCGCTCTAAAAGTGACACGGGCAAACCTGATCAAGGCAGATATCTGGGCAAAAGTAATATGGGGCGATATCGGAAGGCCGGATCTGTTGTCTAATGACCTGATGGAGAACTACAATATCGATCTGAAAGACCTCTTGAACGTCAGGACGTTTCTCGATCATAACCGTATCTGGGAAGAACCAAAGCAGATTTCTGCCGATAGGGTAAGCAGTTCTACGGGCGCTTTTGCCTACAGAGGAAAAAGAATTTCGAATAATCTTGTAGAAGACAATCTGTTGGAGCATTTAAAAAAGTGGTCGCCTTATGTCAAGAAATTTGGACTTTTGTTGATAGAACTGCATACCATAAATCCATCGTTGGCTGCCAAGAATATAGGAAAGACAGCGGCGACGGCCTACGATGCCACGCATGGTTTTTCTGACCAGTATATCGTCGAAATTGATGTCTTTAACAAGATTGCGGCAGAAGCCCTATTGTTTCCCGATAAGGCTATTTTTAGAAGATTTCCGGATGCCGACATCGCTACCGTAAGCATCAACCTGCTTAAAGGAGAGTAGTAGGGATTATCTGAAATTGTTCATGTACCTCGCATACGAATCCACTATAATGCCCGCAGTTTTTTCAATAGAAGGCTTTACATCTTGGAAACCGTCTTTTGGTTTTCCGTCAGCCGTCAGATAATCTGTAATGGCTGATTTCAAGAGCGTCTTCTTGGCATAAATTTCAGTGACTTGAAATGCAAGCGAATAGCGGTTTCCTTCCTTAAAAATCTTGATACGGTATTTTACTTTATGGAAGAAAGTCTCGCCCAAGTTCCGATAGAAAAAAGCATTGTCCCTAAGCGCATCGATTGTCATCGAATTTTCTGTGACTTCAGAAATGTCGGCTTCGCCTTGGCTGAATTCTTGTGCCCAGAGCTGCGTGCCTTCGATGAATTTTTCGTTGGTCATTTGCGGCAGGCTGCCGACAATCGGATTGGGCTCAAAACCTTTTGGCGTCAAGGTTATCTTGCTTTGCGCATTGGAGAGAAAAAACGTGAAAACGAAGAGAATGGATAGACAAGTTTTCATTAGTGCTGCTTTTAGTGTCTATCAAAGATAGCAGATGCGGGCCTTATTTTATAAGTTTTTAAGAATAAATTTAGCCTTGTCGGCATCAAAAAAGATGTTTTCGTCTTCAAATAAAGAATTCAATATTCCATTGTGGATAAGATTCGGGGGCGTGTCCTGCACGGTTTGCTTCGAGTTCATTACGATCATCTCGTCGCTTAATTGCAGTGCCAGATCCAAGTCGTGTGTCGAAAACAAGATGCACTTCTTTGTTTCAGAGGCTAGCTTTTTTAGCAGTTTCAAAAGCGAAACTTTATGAAGCAAATCCAAATGCGTCGTCGGTTCGTCTAAGATAATCAGGGGCGTGTTCTGCGCCAAGGCTCTTGCCACCAATACTTTTTGCAACTGTCCGTCGCTGATCTCGTAATGTTTTTTCTGTGCCAGATGCGTGATTTGCGTCAGGCTCATGGCTTCCTGTATCTTTTCGAGATCTTCTGTCGTAAGCTTTCCGATCCAATTCGTATACGGCTGCCTTCCCAAAGCGACCAATTCAAAGACGGTCAGGTTGCTGGGCGGCAAGCTTTCGGTCAATACGATGCTCAATTGCTGCGCCAGTTGAATCGGGCTATAGCTTTCGATGCTTTTTCCGTTCAAGACTACGTTTCCAGAAAGTGCTTTTTGTATTCCGGTCAGCGTGCGCAAGAGGGTAGACTTTCCGATTCCGTTCGCGCCGATCAAAGCCGTCAGCGTTCCCGATTTCAAATCCAGATGGATGTCAGAAGCGATGCCATTTTTCCCTTTCTTGGAAGAATAGCCGATGCTTAGTGCTGTAGCCGATAGTATCGTTTGTCCTGTTTCCATCATATCATGAATTTTCGTTTGCGTACCAGAAGCCAGACGACAATCGGGGCTCCGATAATAGAGGTGATGGCATTTATCGGCAGCGTAAAATCATTGCCCGGCATCTGCGAAACGGTGTCGCAGATCAGTAAGATGGTAGCACCGAGAAGCAGGGTGCCCCAAAAGAGGATATAGTGGCTGCTGGTCTGAAAGATCATTTTAGCAATGTGCGGCACGGCCAATCCTATAAACGCAATCGGTCCGGCAAAAGCGGTGATGCTGCCTGCCAATAAGCTGGTGGCTAGGATGATGGCGAGTCGTGTCTTCTTGAAATTGATTCCCAAGCTTTTCGCATAGCGCTCGCCCAAGAGCAGGGCATTTAGAGGCTTGATGCACAAGGCGCTCAACAGCAGTCCGATACAGCAACAAATCGAAAGCACAAGGATATTCGACCAAGGCTGGTTGCCCAAGCTTCCTAAAGACCAGAAGGTAAACTTCTGCAGTTCTTCTGCAGTACTGAAATAGGAGAGCACGCCTATGATGGCATTGGTAAAGCTTCCGAACATCAAGCCCACGATCAAGATGGCCATAGTATTGCGAAGCTTTTGGGAAACGACCAAGACGGCGGCCAAGACAATAAGGCTGCCAATACACGAAGCAAGTACGATTCCGTAGGGAGAAAGAAAGAAACTGCTTAAAAAAGGAGGCAATAAGCCAGCGCCCAAAATCACAAAAGCAACACCCATGCTGGCTCCCGAGCTCAATCCCAATACATCAGGACCGGCTAGTGGATTGCGAAATAGGGTCTGCATCAACAGTCCGCTGATGGACAGTCCCATGCCGACAAGAATGGCGGTAAGGGCTTTCGGCAGGCGGTAATTCCAAATGATAATTTCCCAAGAGTTTTTGCTGGCCTGGCCTCCCGAAAGGGAACTGGCAATGTCTTCAATCGGAATATGCACCGAACCCAGGCTGATGTTCAGCAGAAAACACACTGCAAGAGAAAGGAGCAGTGCCGTGAAAAGAATCCTATTTCGACTGTTTTGATGCAATGGCTTGTTATTTCAGTTTTTCAAAAAAGTACAGCTCATAATCGGGCAGGATTTCGGGATGCAATATCTTGATAAGGTCTTTCAATATCAGGTCCGGACGGTTGGGCGCCAATTCATAATACAATAGTCCGCCCGTCTTTCCCTTTTTACTGCTGAAGGAATAAACGTTTTTATCTTTAAAAGCTTTGAAATAAGCGTAATTCGGATTGCTGTCGGTCATTTCCTTAAAGGTAGTGAACTGCGCTGGCCCGACCCAGAAATCTACGTTTTCGGCCTTTTCCAGAACCGTTTCGAACGATAGCGACAAGCTGCCAGTTCCTTCGGTATCGGCCCAAAGATAATCGGCATTCGCATCTTTCAAGAACAAGGACGCCCAGCTGTTACCGCGCGGCATGTACCATTGCCCTTTGTAGATAGCGCCGCTAAGCACCGTAGGCCTAGTCGTTACTTTTTTGGCCAGTTCAGAAGCTTCTTTATAGGCCGTCTCGACCTCAGAAAATAGCTGTTCGGCCTTTTCGTCTAAGCCATACAAGGCTCCAAAGAATTTGATCCATTCCGCTTTTCCCAAAGGCGATTCTTCGGTCCAGTCGCCGTTAAACAAAATCTTGAGGCCGCTTTTTTCAAGATTGTCATAGGCTTTGGTATCGCTGCTACTGCTGTATCCGACGATGGCATCGGGAGCGAGATCAATCAGCACTTCCGTATTGAGCAATTGGTTTTCGCCTACTTCCTTTACTTTTCCGGCATCGATCAGCTTTCGAGTTTTTTCGGAAGAAATATACTCAGTATTCGGAAAGCCGAGCAGCGTATTTTCTACGCCCAGCATTTCTAGCGAAGGAATGTGCGTCGTTGAGGTAACGACTATGTTTTTTATCGGCACTTGTACGGCGATATAATTTTTTAGGCTGTCGGGTATGGCAACGCCCTTTTTGTGCAATACATAAGTAAAGGTCTTGTTGGCATCGGGCCATGGATTAGAGACTTTTACGGTAGAATATCCTTCATATTTATACAGCTCGAAGCCTTTGGCATAACGGATAGCATTCGTGATTTTTGCTGCAGCTATAGTCGTATTTTCTTCATTTTTTTTGCATCCAATAGCAAAAACTAAAAACAGAAATAGAGTGTATCTTGAAAGAATTGGTTTCATAAAAAAGTTTTTGTGAAGACCGCAAAGATAAAAGTTATTGTCTTGAACCGACATCAGTTTTTATGATTTTTGGATTGCGATGATTTTAGGGCAGCTGAAAACTGCAGTTTTTAGCCTTGTTTTTATGGGGCTGAAAACCATGTACGACAGCATGAATAATGTTCAATGCAACATGAAAACTATTTACGACAACATAAAGTGAGTGTAATGCAACCTAAAAACTATGTACGACATCTTGAATCATATTCAATGCAAGATGAAAACTGTTCATGATAACATGAAGTAAGTTTGATGCAAGCTAAAAACTATGTACGACAGCATGAATCATGTTCACGGCAACATGAAAACTGTTTATGACAACATAAAGTGAGTTTACATAAACATGAAAACTAGGCACGACACTAGGAAGTAACTACATATCAACCTAAAAACTGCTGATGACAGCATGGCTTTCTTGACTAGATCTTAATCAATTTTTGGGTGTAATTCTCTTGGTTGTCAAACGTTAGTTTTAAAAGATAAGCACCGCTTGAAATCAGGCTGGAATGATTGTCTAGCTTGGCTTTAGAATCGGTAGAAATCAAAAGTTTTCCGGAAATATCATAGAGCGAATAGTTGGAAACAACCGCCCCTGTTTCGATCTGAAAGCTGGAGGTGAAAGGATTCGGATAAATTTTAGGTTTCGGGTTTTTAAAGTCTTGGTTGCTTAAAAGATAGGCAGCGTTAAAAAAATCTGTAGTTAGGACAATAGTATCGTAATTGTCTAAAGCCGCTTTTAGCAATGTGTTATCGCAATCGCATCTTAATTTATAATGGTTGAGATCCCCATAGATATCATACGATCGCACATTAAAGTTTTGAAAAATCTGGTTCAACCCAGAATCATTGGTAGTAGCGATGTTCATGACCGTTCCGGTAGACGTTCCTGCTGCTGCGTTTCGTAACATGACCGACAAATTGTTTATAAAATAGGCAGGGCTTGCCAGCGTAGCTTTTGTGACTACCGAAGAATAGGCTTCTAGATCGGCCTTGAGCGCATTGAGATTGCAGTCGGCACATTGGATCTGCACCGTTTTGGTGTCGTATTCGTAATAAGGATTTCCAAGTTTCAGTGTATAGGCTATTACGGCATGTGACTGTAAAATAGCGTTCAACCCAGAATCGTTTGAAGTACGGGCGCCCCAATAAGACGAAGGAGTTCCGACATCAGGGTTTACCAATAGCATTTCAATTCCTGTGTTTTGCGCAAAGGATAGCATCGGAACCAGCAAAAAAAGTAGTATTCTCTTCATAATTGATAGTTTTATGATGTATGTAAATATATAAATATTTAGGAAATCAGGAGAAAATATAGAACTTATAGTATATTTGCACTCGAATTAAGGTTGTGATTGGTATTTTATAATCACATTAAAAGGGAATTTGGTTCAAGACCAAAGCTGTTCCCGCAACTGTAAGCTATCCAGCTTGCTGTTATCTACAAACCACTGTCCGCTCGGCGGATGGGAAGGTAAACAGCAAGACGCAAGCCAGGAGACCTGCCTTTTTTCTTAACAATTATCAAGCCTTCGGGAAAAAGGTTTCGAAATTATGACTTTTAAAAAACTATACCTGTTTTTGCTTTTCAGCATCTGCCAATCTGCATTGGCACAGCACGACAGCATCCATCATTTAGAGGTTGTGGAGATTTCGGATCTGCAGCTTAAAAATTATTCGGATTCCCAGTCGGTGCTAAAACTGTCCGATTCCATCATCAACAAAAACCAAGCTTCGCTTACCTCGCTGCTGAATTACAATACCGTAATTTATTTCAAGGAAAATGGCTTGGGGATGGTGTCTTCGCCTTCGTTTAGAGGAACGACCGCCCAGCAGACCGCCGTGGTCTGGAACGGAATCAACATTAATTCGCAACTCAACGGACAGACTGATTTTAATACGATTAGCACAAGGGATTTCAACAGCATATCCGTAAGGGCAGGCGGCGGAAGTTCTATTTACGGGAGCAGTGCCATCGGAGGCAGTATCCACCTGAACAATACCGTGAAGTTTGAGGATCATTTTTCAAACTCGCTCCGTCTCAACTACGGCAGTTTCAATACGTTTGGAGGCAATTACAAGCTCGATGCGTCTGACGGAAAATTCAGCGCGCAGGTCAGCATTTCCAGAAACAGCTCCGACAACGACTATGATTATGTGGATTCTGACGACAAAAACCTGAACGGCCAATATTACAATACCAGCATGAATGCGGCAATTGGGTATAAGATCAACGATAACAATTTCCTGAAATTATACAGCTATGTGTTTGACGGGGAAAGGCATTTTTCGCTCATCTTTCCTTCGGAAATCAAGACCAAATACCAAGACCTGAATACAAGGAACCTGTTGGAATGGGACAGCTTTTTTGGACGGTTTGTTTCCAAAGTAAAAGTCGGCGCCCTGAGCGAAAAATATAAATACTTCGACAATATCGATTCGGAGTCTTACACCTTTGGCGAGGTAAAAACCTATATCGGGAAGTACGACCTTGCCTTTCAAGCTACTGATGCCATTCAGCTGAATGCGATTTTAGATTACACGCAGAACAAAGGAAAGGGTTCTGACATCAAAAACGAACAGCGAAACATTGGTTCGGCCAGCTTGTTGTTGAAGCACAACCTGACGAAAAAGTTCTTGTATGAAGCAAGCCTTAGGAAAGAATTTACGAATAATTACAAAAGTCCGCTCCTGTTTTCTTTAGGGACGAGCTGGAAAGCGGCTGATTTTTATACCTTGAAACTTAACGGTTCTAAAAACTTTAGGGTGCCGACATTCAATGACTTGTACTGGCAGCCGGGAGGAAATGAAAACTTAAAACCCGAATCGTCATACCAAGCTGAATTGGGCAATGAGTTCCGTTTCAATACTTTCAAGATCACCCTGACAGGGTATTATATCGATATCAAGGACATGCTCCGCTGGATTCCGAACGGTTCGAACTGGTCGCCGCAAAATACTAACAAAGTAAGGACGTATGGAGGGGAAGCAATCGTAAGCTGGAGCAAAAACTTCGGAAACCATCATGTGATGCTGAACGGGACCTACGGCTATACGGTTTCGGAAGACATGGAAAAAAAGAAGCAATTGATTTATGTACCGTATCACAAAGCTACTTCTTCGTTAAGCTATTCTTGGAAGAAGCTGTCGGCCGACTACCAGCTGTTGTATAACGGCGAAGTCTTTACAAGATCCGACAACAATTCCAGATATAACATCGACGCTTATTTGGTAAGCAATGCTTCTCTCCATTATGACTTTGGCAAAAAGAATTCTTGTATTCTAGGCTTTCAAGTACTGAACCTTCTGGATGAAAAGTATGCCAGCGTCGAAAGCCGGTATTTGCCGGGACGCAATTTTAATATGTATCTAACCTTAAATTTTTAAATATGAAAAAGTTCAATAGAATTTTTGTAATGCTGTTCGCAAGCTCGCTTTTCTTGGCTTCCTGTAGCAGTGATGATAATTCGTCAAATGAGTCGCTCGGCGATTATGATGATGGAGTTTTTGTATTGAACGAAGGAAATTCTACCATTACCACAAGCTCTGTCACTTTTATCAGCAATTCAGGTGCCGTAGAACAGGACGTTTTTAGAAATGTCAATCCAGAAGCCGCAGAAATGGGCACCTTGCTCCAGTCTATGTTTTTTGATGATACAAGAGCTTTTATCATTTCGGGTTTAGCCAATAAGATTACAGTAGTAGACCGTTATACGTTTAAGTTTATCGCAACTATCAGCACTGATTTTAGGAGTCCAAGATATGGCGTAGTGGTGAATGGCAAAGCTTATGTGACCAATTACGATAATTATGAAGTAGGTTCCGATGATTTCCTTACCGTAATTGATCTTTCAAACTATACGACAAGCCGAGTGGCGATGAACAATTGGTCGGAAAAAATCATAGAAGAAAACGGCAAGATCTACATTATGAACGGCTACTTCGGCAGCGGTACCTCTGTAACTGTTTTTAATCCAGCTACAAATAGTATCGAAACAACAATTCCATTAGGATTTAGCCCTAACGCATTTGAAGAAGAAAACGGAACCTTATATGTTCTGGGTTCTGAAAAGCTGGCAAAAATCAACCTCTCTACCAATACGGTCGTAGGCACGCCGATTACGGTAGCAGCAGCGACTTCGGCTGGAGCAAGAAACCTGAATGTCGAAGACAATAAAATTTACTATACGGTCGATACGGCTGTTTTTACGATGGCAGCCAATGCAGCAGCAGCGCCTACGGTTCCATTGCTCACGTATGAATCGCAATCACTATACGGCAGAATGTATGGTTTTGCGGTAAACGATGGCAAAATTTACATTGCTGATGGCGGAGATTTTTCTTCAGACAGCCAAATTTACATCTATTCAACAACAGGTACTTTATTAAATCCTGTTGCAGTAGGAGTAGGTCCAAACGGTTTTTATTTTAACTAACAATTCAATTTATTTAATCCAATCTCATGAAACAACTTTACGGCTTTCTTGTAGTAAGCTTATTATCTCTTTCCAGCCTGCCTGCTGTAGGCCAAACCTTTAATGACGGCGCATTTATTCTTAATGAAGGAGGCGCAGGCTCTAATAACGCTTCGGTTTCTTTTCTTTCAAATACAGGAAACCTGCAGAACAATATTTATGCAACCGTAAATCCTACTTCTGGAGCTCTGGGCGATACTGCGCAAAGCATCAACGTTAATGGCGACTACGCTTATATCGTGGTAAATATTTCCAATACCATCAAAATCGTCAATAAAGAAACGTTCCAATATGTGGCCACTATCAGCACAGGACTTAACAATCCTAGATATATTGCTTTTAGCAACGGGAAAGGATACGTGACCAATTGGGGAAGCGGAGGAAGCGCGACCGATGATTATGTGGCCGTAATCAACCTTTCTAACAATACGATTGAAGCCAATATTGCTTTGCCTGAAGGCGTGGAGAGAATCTTAGAAATCAACGGAAAGCTGTATGTGGCGCACCAAGGAGGTTATGGTTATGGCAATACCGTTTCTGTAATCAATCCGACAACCAATACATTAGAGCAAACGATCCAAGTGGGAGACGTGCCTAATTCGATGGTAGAAAAAGACGGCATCTTATATGTTCTTTGCGGCGGAAAGCCTAGCTGGGCCGGAACTGAAACTTACGGTGCTTTAGTCAAGATCAATACGACAACAAATACGGTGATAGGGCAGGTGGATTTTCCGCAAGAACATCCTTCAAACTTGAAAATAGACGGTACTGATATGTATTATGGTATCGATGCCGATGTTTTTAAAGCAACGACAACGTCAAACATAGTGCCTACAACGCCTTTCTTTACACTGCCTCCACAGAACCTATACGGCATCTACGGCATGGAAATCATCAACAACAAGATTTATGTAGGCGATGCGGTCAATTATGTAGCAGACGGTAAGGTATATGTGCATTCTACAACAGATGGCGCCTTGCTAAACACCTATACGGTCGGCAAATTGCCAAACGCTTTCCTTAAAGCTGTGGATAGCAATTTGGGAACAGGAGAGCACACCAAACTCGATATTGCGCTTTATCCGAATCCAGCTACAGATCAATTTTACATCAACACCGACCACCCTGCTACAATAAAAATGTATGACATGTCTGGAAGATTGGTTAAAAATCAAGCATATGCCGTTTCTGGAGTTGCTATTTCAGAATTAAATCCGGGAATGTATGTCGTAGAAATTACGATCGATAACGTAAGAAGCGTCCAAAAAATAATAAAAAGATAAATGAAACGATTCCTGTCTTTTGCTTTCCTGATATCGGTGGCAGCCAATGGCCAATCGTATGCTCCTGCGGCCGGCATCGCCGGATCAACCGCCATGGAGCCGAGCAGTCCGCTTTTTGTGGCCTGGGCAACAGGCGCTACGGTAGAAAGAGGCTATGTGAATAAGGCAAACCCGAGTCTTGTTGTAGCTGGAAGTAACAGAGCTTCTGTAGGCGTTCCAGAAAATGCGATAGGGCCTGCAACGGGAAGCATCGTAAGCTTGGGAGACGAAGGCAGCGCCATCTTGACATTTGAACTGCCGATCATTAACGGACCAGGATTTGACTTTGCTGTTTTTGAAAACAGCGGCCCCGCATTCTTGGAACTCGGTTTTGTAGAAGTAAGTTCCGACGGGATTCATTTTTTCAGGTTTCCAGCCCATAGCGAAACGCAGACAACCACGCAGATCGGCAGCTTTGGAACCCCTTCGGCACCTTATCTCAACAACCTTGCTGGGAAATACGGAAGCAAAGGCGTGCCTTTTGATTTGAGTGATATTCCGAACAGCCCGTTGTTGGACAAGAACACTATTACCCACGTAAAGATTATTGATGTCGTAGGGTCTATCGATCCTTTGTATGCGACCTACGATAGCTTTGGTAATGTCGTGAACGATTCTTTTCCGACGCCTTTTAATTCGGGAGGATTTGATCTCGATGGGGTAGGTGTTATCAACCAAGCGACTTTGGGAGTACAGAATCCTTCAAGGAAAGACCTTCGCTTGTATCCGAATCCGGCTTCTGAAAAATTCTATATTGGCAATCTGCAAGAAGCAGCTTTGATAACAATCTATGATATTTCGGGAAGGATGGTGTTTCAAAAAAACATACAAACTCAGGAAGGTATACCGGTTTCAGAATTGAACAAAGGCGTTTACATTGTCGAAATAATACACGGAACCAAAAAGAGTAACGAACGATTGATCGTTAACTGATCGATTATAATTGCATACTAAAAAGGCTTCCAAACGGAAGCCTTTTTATTTGGTATAAATGATGAATTTAGAATTTAAAGAAGTCTGTGATTCCATCCGGAACTTTGTCGATATACATTTCAGTACCGAAGCGCTGCATCGACTTCCTGTCTTTAAAGTGTTCGTAGACTTTATCCGGATGCTGCATGGTTCTTCTGCCAACACCTGTAATTTGAGCAATAGCTGTACTCAAAAGAGGTTCTGTCGCATCGCCAAGCACTCCTAAGTTTCCAAGATTTTCAACGAATGGAGTTGTTGGAGTCAGTCCGTTTTGGTAATCGCCGAATCCAGTCGAGTTTACAATCTTAAAGCAGATTGGCTGCATGGCATATTTATGGCGATTAGTACGTCCTTGTTTTCCAAAGGATGGCGAATCATATAAGGTAACCGAACCGACATTTTTTCCAGTCGTTACATCGCCGATTTGTACAACCTCGATGTGCGGCTTCAGTCCGTTGATAACCAATTCGCTCGCCGAAGCCGTGCTTTTAGAAGTCAGCACATATACTTTAGTAAGATTCAAGCTGTTGATCGGGCTGTTTCCGATACTGTTTGAGAATCGGTTGATCAACTGCTCTGGGTCATTATCGGCAAAGTAATCTTCGATTTTGGCATTCCATTGCTGTTTTGCAAAAACCTGTCCGTTAAATTGTCCCGTAATCATGCTGGCAAGATAGGCCGCAGACTTGACAGCACCTCCAGAATTATAGCGTAAGTCCAAAACCAAATCGGTTACGCCTTCCGTCCTGAACTGCCCGAATGCAGCATTCAGGTTCGTGTCGTATTCCCCATAAAAACCATTATATAATAGGTAGCCTATTTTATGCGTGTCATAGGTAAGGACTTTATTGATCAAGATCGGATTTTCTGCAATGGTAGTCTTTGTCAAGGCCACCGAACGCGAATTTGGCGTGATGTTTCCGCCGTCATAATCCGCCAGATTTAAAGTGTAGGTCTGATCGGCAAGCAAATCTCTATAATTAGAAACGGTCAGCGGAGTTCCGTTCACGGCGTAGAAGATATCGCCGCGGTGAATGTCTTTAGAAGCCGCATCGGAGTTTGGAATGATATAACGTACCCAGCCGAAAACTTCGTTAGAGCCTTCTGATTTTCTTAATAATTGGTAATCGACTCCGTTGTTGGATGTATTTCCGGTCAAGACGCCTTCTAAAACGGTATAATCACTAAAAATGACGCTGAATCGGTCTGTAGTTGGATAATTGTTCAATAAGCCGTAGAACAAATCTTCTGGCGATTCGTGATTATAAAGAAAAGCATTCAATTCGCCTTGATTGGCAAATCGGCTATCTGACAAATCCGGTACATCTGCTTGCCAGTAATAATATAAATTTAATCCTTTCCAGATAAAATCGTTAATTTTTAATTCGGTTGGAACTTCGATGTCGTCAAGGTCATCTTGACAGGCAAAAAAGGTAGAAAACCCAATGAATAAAAGGATTGCAAGGCTGAATTTCTTTTTCATAAATACGGTATCTTATAGAGGTCGTAATTTTTATTAACGTAAATTTAGAGGTTTTAGTCTTATTTTCAATTTTTATTGTAACAAAAAATAAAGTGCTTCGTCTTGATTATATAACCGACCAATTAAAACGTCACAATGAACCAAGTTGAGTTTGTAAATCTTATAGCTCCTTTTAAGGATAAAGTCTTTAGGCTGGCAAAGCGATTGCTCGTTAGCACAGAAGAAGCTGAAGATGCGACACAAGAAGTTTTGGTCAAGCTTTGGGATAAGAAACAGGGATTGGACAAATACAACAGCGTTGAAGCCTTTGCCATGACAATTACAAAAAATTATTGCTTAGACCAATTGAAATCAAAAAGAGCCGGAAACCTGCAGATCGTGCATAATAATTTTACAGACCGGCAGCCCTTGATGCAGCAACAGCTTGAAGATTCAGACAGCTTAACCTGGGTCGAAAAGATTATCAACGAGTTGCCCGAACAGCAAAGGATGATCGTTCAGTTTCGGGATATTGAACAATATGAATTTGAAGAAATTGCCAAAATGATGGATATGAATGAAACCGCAGTGCGAGTTGCGCTTTCAAGAGCAAGGAAGACGATTAGAGAATTTATGACAAAAACACACAGTTATGGAATTGGATAGAAAAGAAAACAGAATAGAATTATTATTAGAAAAATACTTTGAGGGAGAAACCTCTATTGCCGAGGAAAATGAATTAAAACTTTATTTTTCGTCTGCAGATGTTGCGCAGCATCTGGAACAGTATAAGGCAATGTTTGGCTATTTCTCTTCAGCGAAAGAGCAAAAGTTTGAGCAAAAGATTCCACTAAAATCTAAGACACAAAAAGTGGCGTGGCTTTCTATTGCAGCATCTGTTGTGATTTTGCTGGGAATGTTTACATTCTACAATCGAAGCATCAATCAAAGTGAAGATTTAGGTACCTATAATGATCCTGAAAAGGCATTTGAGGAAACCCAAAAAGCACTGAACCTGTTGTCAAAGAACGTGAATGTAGGCGTTGAAAGCATGCAATACGTTAAAGAGTACCAAGATTCAAAAGATTTAATATTTAAAAATTAGAAAAAATGACAAAATTTATAGTTACCCTAGCTTTAGCCTTAGTTCCAGCCTTATTTTTTGGACAATCAGCATTTGATAAATTCGACGGTCAAGATGACATTACATCTGTAGTAGTGAATAAAAAAGCATTCGAGATGCTTGGAGAAATCAAGACCGACGTGAAAGAAAAAGAAGTGGCAAAATACATGAAGATGGCTGACAAGATTGATAATTTCAAAATGTTCTCGACTTCAAGCATCAAAAAAGCGGCAGAAATGAAAACAGCTTTTGATGCTTACAGAAAAAAAGAATCTCTGGAAGAATTAGTACGAGTGAATGACAAAGGAAAGAATGTGCAGATTTATATGAAATCAGGCAATTCATCCTCTAAAGTAAAAGAATTGCTTATGTTTATAGAAGGCGGCGATAGGAAAGGTGATGAAACTGTCTTAATTTCGCTGACTGGAGATATCGACTTGAGCAACTTAGACGGTCTGTCTAAATAAAAAGTGCATACAAAATAAGTAAATACAACTAAAATGAAGAAGTTTTTAATAACAGTAGTCCTAGCATTAATGCCGTCCGTGTTTTTTGCGCAGTCAGCTTTCGATAAGTATGATGGGCTCGATGAAGTGACAGCAGTTATCGTAAACAAAAAAATGTTTGAAATGATGGGAAGTGTCAAGTCCAACGACAAAGAGGCGCAGCAATACATGAGCCTTGTCAAAAAGCTTGATAATTTGAGGGTCTTCGTGACATCGAGCCCGAAAATAACTTCTGATATGAAACTGACTTCAAGCAAGTATCTTAAATCTGCTGCGCTGGAAGAGCTCATGAGAGTGAACGACGGTGGCAAAAACATCAGGATTTATGTCAAATCAGGCGGAAGCGCGACCAAAGTTAAGGAGCTGCTGATGTTTATCGAAGGCGGAGGCAAAGACGAAACTGTTTTGATGTCCTTGAAAGGAGATTTCGACCTTAATGATGTTTCGGCATTGACAGACAATCTTCCTGGCGGAGATGCCCTAAAAAAAGGATTAAAAGGTTCTAAAGGACCAAAAGGATCGAAAGGTCCAAAATAATCAGACTATGAAAAGATTTTCACTACTTGCAGTTTTATGCCTCCTGTTGGCAAGCTGCAACTCAGAGCCAACATTGCAGCAATATTTTGTAGAGAATACCGAATCGAAAGACTTTATTGCTCTTGATCTTACGACAGATATACTAAAGTTGAATAAAGCAAAAGTAACTTCTGAAGAAAATGCGGCGCTTGAGACTTTGAAAAAGATGAACATTTTGGCTTTCAAGGCGGATGAAAAGAATCCGGCTAAATTTGAGACTGAACGTACCAAAATCAAAGGCATCTTGAAAAACGAAAAGTACCAGGAACTGATTAAAGTCAATTCTGGGAAAGAAGGCGGTGCTGTTTATTTTGTCGGCAAAGACGATGCGATTGACGAGTTTGTGCTTTTTGCAAATAAAAATGACGCTGGCTTTGCGGTAGTGAGGGTTCTTGGAGATAATATGACACCGACGTCTATCATGACAATGCTTTCTGTTCTAAAGAAAGCAGATCTGGATATCGAGCAGCTAAAGCCATTGCAAAAGATGGTACCCAATTAAATTAGGTTAGTAGTTAGTTAATGAAAAAAGCGATCAAAATCTGGTCGCTTTTTTATTTTTTACGAAACTCTTGCTTGAAATATTTAAAGGGAACTATGAGCATGCCAAAACATTCTCCTTCTTCTTTGCCGATATGTTTGTGGTGCATTTTGTGCGCCCTTCTCACGGCTCTTGCATAGCTGTTGTTGGCATTCCTGAACAGCTTGAACCTTTGGTGGATAAAAATATCATGTACCAAGAAATAAGCACACCCATACGCAAAAATGCCCAATCCGATAGCCAATCCGATTTCTAGGATGTTATTTTGCCAAAGCAGAAAAAAGATGATGCTGATTACCGCATAGATGATAAAAAAAGCATCATTCCGTTCAAACCAAGAATCATGATCTTTTTTGTGATGGTCGGCATGGAGATTCCAAAGAAAGCCGTGCATAATGTATTTATGGCTGAACCATGCCATGAATTCCATGAAGCAGAAAGTAAGGATGAAAACGAATACATGAATCCACATAACTAAATCTTTTATATGATATTCAACTTATAACTGAAATAGCATTTGGCGAAAAGGCCAATTTTTTCATAATCTGGAACACGAATCCGCGCATTTTTTATCTCAGCCGACGGTGTTTTCTTTAGCTTCTGCAATAGCTTTTTGTAATAGACGTAGGCCGTATATACTCCGAGTTTTGCTTCTAAAGGCAATTTTGTGATTCCTTCATAGCCGGATTTGAAATCATTTTCGATATCAGCGATAATTTGGTTTTTTGAAGCTTCATCAAGCCTGTTGAGGTTTGTATTCGGGAAATAGGTACGGCTCAGATTCTCAAAATCAGCTTTCAAGTCTCTCAGAAAATTAACTTTTTGAAATGCAGAACCTAATTTCATAGCGCTCTGTTTTAGTTCTTCGTATTTGGCCGTGTCACCTTTTACAAAAACCTTCAGGCACATCAATCCCACGACATCAGCAGAACCGTAAATGTATTCCTCGTATTCTTGAACGGTTTTGTATTCTGTCTTTACCAGATCCAATTTCATGCTTTCCAAAAAAGCTTTAATTAAGTCTAGGGGAATATCGTATTTTTTTACGGTATGCTGAAAGGAATTCAGCACCGGATTCAGGCTGATACCGTCTGCTAAGGCTCGAAAAAGATCTTTTTCGAATAAATCAAACAGCGTATTCTTGTCGTACTCATGGAAGCTGTCTACGATTTCATCGGCAAAACGCACGAAGCCATAAATATTGTAGATGTCCTGACGGATTGTAGGCGAAAGCATCTTTACGGCCGTAGCAAAAGAAGTACTGTAGGACTTGGTTACGTTCCTGCTGCATTCAAAAGAAATGATGTCAAAAATAGCTTTCATGAGTGGTAGTGGTTTGCAATTTTATACTGTATTCTTATCAATCAATTCAGAAACTAATTTCCCCGAAATCAATGCAGGAGGAACTCCTGGGCCTGGAACGGTAAGCTGTCCGGTAAAATATAGGTTCTTTACTTTTCGGCTTTTTAGTTTTGGGCGTAAAAATGCGGTCTGAAAAAGCGTATTCGCCAATCCGTAAGCATTTCCTTTATACGAATTATAGTCCTTTATAAAATCATTGACACAAAAGGATTCCTTAAATATAACACTATTTCTGACATTTTGTTCCGTCAATTTTTCAAAACGGTCCATGATTTTCTCGAAATAAGTTGCTCTCAATTCTTCGCTATCTTCAATTCCTGGCGCTAACGGAATCAAAAATATTCCTGCTTCTTTTCCTAAAGGCGCTGCTTCCATATCGGTTTTTGATGGAAAGCTTGCGTAAAACAACGGTTCATCTGGCCATTTCGGATTATCATATATTGCCTCGGCATGCCTGTCAAAATCTACATCGAAAAACAGCGTATGGTGTTCAACGTTTTCTATTTTCTTATCAAAACCTAGATAAAATAGGAGCGAAGAAGGAGCAAAAGTCTTTTTAGCCCAATAGTCTTCTGTATAGGCTCGGTCTTTTTCATCTAGCAACGTTTCGGTATGATGGTAATCAGCACCGCTTAAGATGATATCTGCTGCTATTCTCTCTCCATTGATAATCAGTCCTTGGGCTTTTCCTTTTTCAACGATAATCTTTTCAATCGTACAGTTCGTATTTATTTCGACATCGAGTTCTTCAGCCAACTTTTTCATGGCCAAGATCACCGAATACATTCCGTTTTTCGGATGCCAAGTTCCCAAACCGAAATCGGCAAAATTCATAAAGCTGTAGAAAGAAGGCGTATCCGACGGCTTGGCTCCTAAAAACAATACCGGAAATTCCAGTATCTGGATCAGCTTTTTGTTTTTGAACCGCTTCCGAATATCTTTCGAGATGTTTCCAAAGAACTGTCCTATTTTTTTTGCGGTTTCGGGCGTAATCAATTCTAAGGGCGAAACTCCTGGGCGATACACGAGATCTTTTATGGCGATATCATAATTGCTTTGGGCTTCTGCCATAAAGCTTCTCAATTGTTTTGCGCTTCCTTTTTCAATCGTTTCAAACGTGGCAGCTATTTCGTCGAGATTGTCTGCTATGGTCACAAAATCCTTAATTCCGAAATAAACGCGATACGCCGGCGACAGCTTTGTAAGCTCATAATAATCGGATGGTTTTTTACCGAAATCAGCAAAGAACCGCTCAAAAACATCAGGCATCCAATACCACGTAGGGCCTATATCAAATGTGAAGCCTTCTTTTTTTAATTGCCTTGCTCGTCCGCCGATAGTCGCATTCTTTTCATAAATGGTAACCGTATGGCCCTGTTTTGCCAAATAGCAAGAAGCTGCTAAGGCAGAAAAACCAGAACCGATAATCTTGATATCTTTATGCATATTGTTTAACAAATATATAAAATTGATAAACAAAATTGTGGCTTTAAGAAATAATTATAGTTTGTTTAAGACTTCCTGCATACTAAAGTATACGGATATTTGGGAGGTGAGGTTTTGTGCAGGAATATGCTTGGCCAGTTTTCCTAAAATCCATAGTTCGGATTTCTTATCGGTTAAAATTTCTTCCTGTATTGTTTTTATATAGCTGGCCGTTTCATCAACTTCGGGAAAGACCGTCCAATAGCTAACAAAAACGGTAGTGTCAAAAAGATTGGTCAGGTCTTTTAAATTTTCGATTGGAATTGACTGTCCGAGGTAAATGGTCTTGTATCCATGGAAAAGGATTTCATAATTGAGATAGATCAGCCCAAGCTCGTGGATTTCATTTTGCGGAAGGTACAATATAAAGACCTTGTCTTTTTTGGCGGGTTCTAAAATCTGAAGCTGCTCGATACTGCTCAACAGTTTCTGCCGAATAAGGTAGGATATAAAATGTTCATGTGAAGGCGTAATCGTTCCAGTTTGCCAAAGAATTCCAATCTCATTCATCAACGGAATAAAGATTTCAGTGAAGACTTCACGGAATGATTTTTCGGAAAGCAGCTTGTTATACGTCGTAAAAAATAAAGTCTGGTCAAAATTCATCATTGCCATTTTAAAAGCATTGATTGCATGGTTTTTTGCGCTTTTGTCAGAAACAATTTCTTGTACCAGCTGCGGAATTTTTTCAGGCGGGAATTTAGATATTTTAGAAATCTTATACCCGTGGCTGTGCAATAACGTAATATTGAGCAGCTTCTGAAGGTTTTCAACATCATACAAACGAATGTTTGTAGTAGTCCTCATCGGTTCAAGAATGTTATATCTTTTCTCCCAAATCCTTATGGTATGGGCTTTAATGCCTGATAAATTCTCCAAGTCTTTGATGCTGAAAACACTTTTAATGCTGTTCATTGTTTTTGATGGTTTGTTAAACAAAAATAATAAAAAAACGCAACCTAAAGAGTAGATTGCGTTTTTATAATCTTCAGCAAAGTAGTTTATCTGTTGCTGCTAACAGCATTCGTGATGTTTGGATTCGCGTCAATTTCTTCTTGCGGAATCTTAAGCTCGAATCTCTTGTCGTCGGCAGTCCTATGCGACCCCACAGCCATTCTTATGATTTCTTAATAAAAACTTTTATTGGATACATGGAAGATTATCAAAACTTCGCTGTTCATAAAATCTCCAAGCTTGAAATTATTTCAAATATAAAGAGTGCTTTTGTGATTAGGAGCATAAAGGAAAGTTCGGTAATCAACTGCTTGCAAATAAAGAGAAAGAGCTTCAATATAGAAATTGCTGATATTGAAATCAGATTTATCCATATAAATATTTATATGTTTCTATATGTTTATGTACTTTTGTCCTGTTCTTTTTATCACAAGACTTATACTTGTGATTGCATAAATTAGTATATGATGGATAACAAAAAAATAGAGAAGATATCTAAAGCCTTGAGCGATACAAGCCGGATTGCTATTTTACAGCAAGTAAAGAAAAAGCATGAAGGCCTTTATTGCGCTGAGGTTAACGATTTGCTGGATCTCACGCAGCCTTCTGTTTCCCATCACCTAAAACAATTGGTTGAAGCGGACCTTCTTATCCCTGAAAAAGAAGGACGAAACCTCAAATATTCGCTGAACCAAAAAGTACTTGACGATTATATCGCATGTCTTAGTAGTCTTAAAGGGTAGGATTATCCTAAAATTAATGATTTTTTTACTTTATATTAATAGAAACATTTAAATATTTGAATTAATGAATAAATCGATTTATATAATGGCTCTGGGAGCCTTCGGGATAATTACTACTGAATTTGGCGTGATTGGAATCTTGCCTACGCTGGCGAAAGAATTTCAAGTTTCTATTGATACTGCCGGCTGGCTTTTGAGTGCTTTTGCATTGACAGTAGCCGTAGCCGGTCCTTTTACAACAATGCTGACAGCGAAGATAAACCGCAAAACAATTATGTGCGCTGTTTTGGCGATATTCGTAATTTCTAACTTGCTCTCTGCCATTTCCCCTAATTTTACGATGCTGATGATTGCCCGTATCGTGCCTGCTTTCTTGCATCCTGTTTTTTGGGCCGTATCCATGTCGGCCGCCGCAAAACAAGCAGGACCTAAAGATGCACCAAAAGCAATTTCGGTTGTTATGGCAGGACTTAGTGTAGCGACTGTATTAGGTGTGCCAATAACAACTTATATGGCTGATTTGTTTGATTGGAGAGCTTCCTTTATTTTAGCTGGAATCATTAATCTCGTTGCTTTTGCTGCCTTGGCGCTTTTTGTGCCATCCATGCCAATAGAAGAAAAGCCATCTGCAGAAAACCAAGTAAAAGTATTAGACAAGCCACAAGTTTGGTTCAAGCTTTTCACGTCGCTGATTATAGTAGCAGGAATGTTTGCAACGTATGGTTACTTGGCAGAATATATGAACAAGATTTCGCATATGAACGGTACTGAAATCAGCATCATGCTCTTGGTTTTTGGAGTTACGGGTATAGTAGGGAATTGGCTTATGGGAATCGCGCTCAGCAAAAACGTAGCGCTGACAAACCGATTGTTTTTGCTTTCTTTGATAGCTATCCATTTACTAGCCTACCAGTTTGGCGGCGCTTTTGTTCCAATGGTTATTATTATTTCTGTGTGGGGTTTCATACACACGGGCGGCTTTTTGTCGGCTAATATCCATATCATAGACGGCGTTCCTCAACAAGCACTCGAAAGCGTAAACAGTTTGATGCCTTCTTTTTTTAATGCGGGTATTACATTAGGAACTTTACTAGGCGGTTTTATCATCGCACGATATGGCATCCATGAAGTTATCTGGCTAAGCGTGCCATTGCTTTTATTGGCATTCGGATTTACTTTTATTACGCTAGATAAGAAACAAAAAACCATCGAAATAGAAGAAACAGAAGAACTAAAACCAGAGCCTGTTCAAGCAGTTTCTTGTGAATAATGTTCTAAACTAGATATAAAAAAAAGGCCTCAAACGAGGCCTTTTTTTTGTTATTTTATTATTGCTTTTCAAAAGTAGATTCGGTGCCATCGGCGGCAATGACTCCGTCGAATAAAATGAATTTATTCCCAGATAAAAGCATATATAGCTTTTCTTTGTTGTTGAGTTTAATGCTGTAGTTGGCCTTGCGGTTATTTACAGGTACATCGTTTTCAGGCGTAACGGTAAAACTGCCACTGAGTACTTTTTTGCCATCGCTGTATTTTTCGAAATTCTGTCCGTCAAATTTGAAAGAGTTACCATTGCCGGGCTTAAAATTTGGGTCTACTCCTGGAACTTGTATTCCTGCTACATGCCTGAGTTCCCATGTTCCGTCTAATTCAGGTCCTGTTGCTTTTTTTTCGCAGCTTATGATCGTAAAAAGTACCATCATGCTTAAAGTTAATCTAAAAATGTTTTTCATAGAATTTTTATAAATGTTAGCAATCCACCAAATTAAGCAAAATAGTGTCAGCTTTTACATAGAGAATGGGAGTTAGATTATTGTTGATCGGAAATCTTTTCAGGCTTTTTCTTGCCGAAGAAATCAAACGAATCCAGCCTCAAGATATACGATAACTTAAAATTCCCCGAGTATAAGCCTACATTCGAATTTTTGTTATCCGAGAAAGCAGAAAATATGGCATTGCTGACGTAGGACAGTCCGATAGACCAATTTTCTTTATTATATCCTACAGCTATACGCGGAAATAGCGTTGGATAGGCTTCTATTTTCCGCTTGCCGAAAGTATTTAGTCTTTCGGATCCTACGTTGATTCCAACGGTAGTAGAAGCACTGGCAAACCATTTATTGTTGATTGCCCATAAATAGGCGTAGCCGCCGCTTACACCAAACTGGAAATTCCGTAATGAATTTTTTTCTTTGTGGATGAAGGAGCTGTCCGACTCAATTTTTGTAAAATAAACGCCACCACCAATCAGAAAGCTTCCAGCCGATTTTAATTGTTTTTCACTTTGGTTAAAAGCGGCTTTATAGGAGAATTTTTTGTTATTAAAAACATACTGTCCGTGTGCCCCATATTGCTGGATTTTCAGGTCAGGGTAGAGCTCGATGTTGTTGCCATCATCATCTGCAGTATAAAATCCTCGGTATTTTTGAATAAAGACATCAATGATAAACTTTTTTCCGTAGTTATGAATTTGAAGATCAAATGCCTTGGTTTTTCCTTTATCTTTTTCTCTCATAAAATTGAAACCTTGGCCGTAGCTTACATTGACAATGGTGTTGTTCAAGGAAAACCCTAATCCGATATTGGGCGGATTATTCGGCATGAATCTTTTAGATTCTTCGGTGCCCGTCTGCTGTTCCATAGAAAGGAAATTCTTTGCGAGATAAGTCCTTACCGAAAATTTATGCTCGTAAGGCTTGATATAAGTGCTGTCGCGCTGTCCGCTACATAAGCAAGGTGTCATAAAAACCAAGAAAAGAAGAAAATTCAGCTTCATGTAGTAGTAAACGGAGATTTGTTGCCTTGATTATTTATTGTGAGAAAAAATCTTCATAAATGTAAGAAATGCTGCTTTGTTGGAGCGGAATGTAGCGTACTATTTTAGCATTAAATGAAAAGTAGAATGCTATCCAAATTGGCAGCATAAAAAAAAGGACAAACCAGAAGAATTCTGATTTGTCCCATATGTGACCACGGTGGGATTTGAACCCACACGCCCTTACGAGCACCACCCCCTCAAGATGGCAAGTCTACCGTTTCTCCACGTGGCCTAAAACAAAAAAAGCCAAACACTGCTGTTCGACTTTTTGTGACCCGACTGGGGCTCGAACCCAGGACCCCATCATTAAAAGTGATGTGCTCTACCGACTGAGCTATCGAGTCATTACATTCAAGAAATCTAAAGTCATTTTGTGACCCGACTGGGGCTCGAACCCAGGACCCCATCATTAAAAGTGATGTGCTCTACCGACTGAGCTATCGAGTCATTTAATTTCTTGAATGCGGGTGCAAATATAAGGCCTTATTATTTATTTTTCAAAGCAAATTTGTTTTAAATTTGTCTTTTTTTAATAATCTTTCATAATGCCTTAATTTATAAGGATTTATTTCGATGACAAAAATTATTTTATTGGGTTATATGGGTTCTGGAAAGTCAACAATTGCCAATTTGCTGTCTGAAAAAACTCAAATCAGTGTTTACGATTTAGACAAAATCATCGAAGAAAGGGTTGGAATGTCTGTAAAAAATATATTCGACCAGAAAGGAGAAATCTATTTTCGAAAGCTGGAGCACCAAATATTTAAAGAATTAATCTCTTCTGATGAACAGATGATATTGAGCTTAGGCGGCGGAACTCCCTGTTATGCCAATAACCACGAAATGCTTAATGGAAGCAATATAATTTCTTTTTACCTAAAAGCTTCGATTGAGACGCTTTTTAGCAGGTTGCTTTCCATTAAAGATAATCGTCCGCTTATAGCAGAGCAGGAAAAAGAAGAAATGAAGGAGTATATTGCCAAGCATCTTTTTGACCGAAGCTATTACTACAATCAAGCGACGCATGTCGTGGTTGTCGATAATCAATCTCCTGAAGAGGCTGTTTCAGCTATTTCAAAGATTTTAGCTTAAGTAAGCATAATCTTCTGTATCTTCAAAAACAACCTGAACGTGCTCTTGTAAGGAAGTAGATAGCGAAATTCCCTTGAAATCGGCTTTCACGGGATATTTTTTATGGTTTCGGTCTACAAGTACGGCGGTTTTGAATTTTTTCAAAGGAACGTCCAAAAAATGCTTTACGCCATAGGCCAATGTAGTTCCAGAGTTAAGCACATCGTCAACAAGAACAAGCCCTTTATTTTCGTACTGCTTTTTTTCTAAAGAAGTGGTGATTTCGTTATGAGGATTTTGTTTGTCGATATAGACTTCGCATAGCGATACTTTTAGATCGGCTATTTGGTTGACTTTCTGAGCAATCTTTTCGGCAAAAATGTAGCCGTTTTTAGCAATTCCGGCAATAACAATTTCTTCTTCATCCACAAAAGTTTCGTATATCTGATAAGCGATTCTTAGGATTTTGTGTTCTATTTCTTGATTGTTAAGAATTATATTTTTGCTCATTTTGATTTATTTTTTCCAAAGATAAAAAACGGTTTGTTTCTTTAGGCGATTGAAGGTAGATTTATATATCATCTAAAGGTTAAATGCTATTCTGTTTCGTCTTCTTCGAAATCCAAGCTAAAGTCTTCCAAATCCCTGCGGTCTTTTTTAGTTGGCCTTCCTTCGCCATGTTTTCTATAATGTTCTTTAGATAGTTTTAAAAGCTCTAGATGCTGGAATGATTCGATTGGGGTTTCATCTTTTCTATACATATCAACCAGCTTTGCGCCAACACGGTTTTGGGGAATATCGAGCACGGTTATCGTGTGTGTGATCTGGTCTTTCCTGAAGGTAATCTTGTCTGTAGGAAATACCTCTTTAGAAGGTTTGGCGACCTGTCCGTTTACTGTAATGTGGTTCTTTTTGCAAGCCTCAGTTACCATATTGCGTGTCTTATAATATCGAATGCACCATAAGTATTTATCTACTCTCATACTAAAACTTAAAATCTAAGTTAATTTATTTACAAAAATAAATCAAAATTGTATCTTGCGCCTCTAAATTCAATAATAATGACCAGAATTAAGCTTTTTTTTATAGCTATAGTTTCAAGTACAGTACTTTTCTCTTGTAAAAAGGATGATGATTCCGCAAGCGTTGTCCCGCCTAGAGACAGAGCTACACAATATGCATCAGACATTGCGGATATAGAGAGTTACCTGAAAACGCATTACCTGACAGTTACTACAGATGCTAATAACAATCCGATTCCAGCCATTACCGCAATTCCAGAAGGAGGGTCACAAATTTCTATTTGGAATCAGACGGAGTATCCGTTGCAATTTAAAATGGTGAAAAACGATTTAAGAACTTACAGCACTGCCGATCCTATAGTAGGAAAGCTGATTGAAGATCCGGTTGAATATAAATTGTATTATATAAAAATAAGAGAGGGTGTTGGCCAGCCTGCACGATTGCTGGATTCTACATTGGTTACTTATAAAGGACATCTTTTAGATGGTACGCAATTTGATTATAGACCGAATCCGATTTGGCTTTCTCAAGAACGAGTGGTTTCTGGATGGAGAAACTTGATGACAGAATTTAAGACAGGAAATGCAATCGATGATCCTTCAAATCCTGGAGGTACTTTGTTGACAGATTATGGAGTAGGGCTTCTGTTTATTCCTTCTGGGCTAGGTTATTATAACAGCCCTCCATCGGGTTCTTCTGTTCAGGCATATTCGCCTCTAGTGTTTAATTTAAATCTGCATTCTGTAAAATATACGGATGCTGATGGCGACGGAATTTTGTCTTATCTAGAAGATTTGAACGGCAATGGTAATTATTACGATGATGATACAGATGGTGATGGTATACCTGACTTTTTAGATGTTGATGATGATGGCGACGGTACAAGGACAAGGACAGAAATAAAAGATAGTTTTGGTAATTTGTATCCGTTTGATCTGATACCAAATTGTGCGGGAACGACAGGAGGTTTAAAAAGATATTTAGATCCTAGCTGCGAATAAGATAAAAGTTAAATAAAAAAAATCCCGCTCATTGAGCGGGATTTTTTTATTATGAAAGAAATTATTTTCTTTTAATTACTCTTTCAGCAGCTTCAACAATCGCTTGATTGTTAAGCTTGTATTTCTGCATCAGTTGGTCCGGTGTTCCCGATTCGCCAAAGCTGTCATTCACTGCGACAAATTCTTGCGGTGCTGGATTGTTTAATGACAAAACTCTCGCTACGCTTTCGCCTAATCCGCCGAGCATGTTATGTTCTTCAGCAGTCACGATACATTTTGTTTTAGCGATTGATTTTAAGATAGCTTCTTCATCAAGAGGTTTGATCGTGTGGATGTTGATTACTTCTGCCGAAATTCCTTTAGCTTCTAATGCTTCAGCAGCAACCAATGCTTCCCAAACGAGGTGTCCGGTAGCGACAATTGTTACATCAGTTCCTTCGTTAAGCAATACTGCCTTTCCGATTTCGAAAGTTCCGTTTTCAGGAGTGAAATTTGGAACAGATGGACGGCCGAAACGTAGGTAGACTGGTCCGTGGTGTTCTGCAATTGCAATAGTAGCGGCTTTAGTCTGGTTGAAATCGCAAGTATTGATTACAGTCATGCCAGGCAGCATTTTCATCAGTCCGATATCTTCAAGGATTTGGTGTGTTGCACCGTCTTCCCCTAAAGTCAAGCCTGCGTGTGAAGCACAGATTTTTACATTTTTATCTGAATAAGCAACAGATTGACGGATTTGGTCATAAACTCTTCCTGTAGAAAAGTTAGCGAATGTTCCGGTAAAAGGAATTTTTCCGCCGATTGTCATTCCTGCTGCGATTCCAATCATGTTCGCTTCAGCAATACCTACTTGAAAGAAACGCTCTGGATGATTCTTTTTGAAATCGTCCATTTTCAAAGAACCGATCAAGTCGGCACAAAGCGCCACAACATTTTCGTTTTTTTGACCCAATTCGGTCAATCCCGCTCCAAAACCAGAACGAGTATCTTTATTTCCTGTATTTGTATATTTTTTCATTTTTGTCTTTTTGATATACGCAATAGCTGTGGCAATAAGCATAATGCTCGTCGCTTAAGCTTACTGCTTTTTAATAGTCGCTTTCGCCTTCACAATAATTTTGAGCCAAGGCAGTTGCCAGCTGTTCGTCATTTGGAGCTTTTCCGTGCCAAGCGTGGCTGTACATCATATAATCTACACCATTACCCATTTCGGTGTGAAGCAATACGCAAACTGGTTTTCCTTTTCCTGTTCTTGATTTTGCATCTGTCATTCCGGCAATTATTGCCTCGATATCATTCCCTTTTTCGATTTCTAGAACATCCCATCCAAAAGCTTCAAATTTCGCTCTGATGCTTCCCATGTTTAAGACCTCGTCGGTTGGTCCGTCAATTTGTTTTCCGTTTAAGTCAATTGTAGCAATGTAGTTGTCAACTTTATAAGCAGAAGCATACATCATAGCCTCCCAGTTTTGACCTTCTTGCAATTCGCCATCACCATGAAGACTGTAAACCAAATGTGAATCTTTATTTAGTTTTTTCGTCAACGCCGCTCCAATCGCAACAGACATTCCTTGTCCTAAAGACCCAGAAGCCATGCGGATTCCTGGCAGCCCTTCATGCGTAGTAGGGTGGCCTTGAAGGCGAGAGTTAATGTGGCGGAAAGTAGCCAATTCAGCTACAGGAAAATAACCGCTTCTAGCTAAAACGCTGTAGAAAACAGGTGAAATGTGGCCATTTGACAAAAAGAAAATGTCTTCGCCTTTCCCGTCCATGTCGAAACCTGGCTTGCGCTCCATTAAATTTTGATAAAGTGCTACGAGAAATTCAGTACATCCTAGCGAACCGCCCGGATGTCCAGAGTTTACAGCATGAACCATTCGAAGAATATCTCTTCGCACTTGAATAGTTAAGTTGTTTAATTGTTGTGTGTTAGGTTTCATTCTTATGTGATAAATTTAAACTGGCGCAAAGATAATCAGATATTTGGATTTTTTGAGGTTTGAATTTTCAGATTTTCAGAAAGTTGTCAAGAGTTATGGGAGCGAAAAGTACAGAAATATTATTTTCTAAATTTTTCGGCTCAGGTAATCTTTGGCCTCGGCAATCAACAGGTCTATATTATGTGTATAGCGGTCAAGTGACCTGCTTTTTAGAAATAATTTCAAAGCCTTTCCGTATTCGCCTTTGTCCTGATGGTAAATGCCAAGATTCCGAAAATAATAAGAATTGTAAGGGTCAAGTTCAAAAGAGAGATTGAGGTCGTGAAGCCCTTCTTCGATACGTCCTAGTTTTATTTTGGAAAGTCCCCTATTGTTGTAGGAATAGGCAAACGATTTGTCGATTTCAAGCGCTTTATCAAAGAAAGCAATCGCTTCTTCGTATTTTTCTAAAATATTTAAAGTATAGCCTTTATTGTTTAACGAATAGCTGTTCATGGGATTCAGCTTTAATGATTTGGCATAGAATTTCATTGCCTTTTCATGATTTTCATAGTGCGAATAAATAAGGCCAAGATTGGAATAGTCTTCGGAGTTCATCGTAAAGCGCTTCTTGAATTCCGAAAAATAAACCTTGGCTTTAAAATAGTCTTTTAACAGCAGATGACAATAAATAGCCCAACGATAGGTGTCCTGGTCTTGTAGGCCGGTGGAGAGAAGCGAATCAAAAAGAAAAGCTGCTTCTTTGTATTGTTTTTGGTTATATAAAGCTATAGCCTCAAAATATTGTTTGGGAAATCTTTTGTGTCGAAAAAGACGTACGAGCGAAGTGCCGTCGTTGTGACCGATTCTTCCGTCATGGAGAACTATGGAGCGACTGCTGGGAATAATATTTTTTAAAAAATCAAAAATTGAAAGCAATAAGAAGACCAAGAAAAGAAAAGACATGAAATCGGTAAGCTTGAGAGCAAAAGCCATATAACAGGAAACTATGCCAATAGAAAGAGAAGCAAGCGGGCCTGTTAAAGTATAAATGATTTTTTTGTTGATGGAGATGTTGCTGGCATGCGGAACACAAAGGCCGCCTTTCCATTTAAAAAGATTGTATTTTATCCAGATTTCCAGCTTGCCGACAGCGAATCTAAAACTCTGTTCAGTATCGCCATAGGAACCGAGGAATATCGTAGCACGTTCGCGCGTCATCAAAATGGCGGGAATTGCGTGGCCTAGCTCATGAAAGACCGTGAGCAAAGGCCTTGTTATTAGAAGTATAGCAAGCAATTCAGCCATCAATTGTGTTTTCATTGTCTATCAGGATTTGGCAGGGGAAATGCTTTTGGGGGTATCACATTCGGGTCTAAAAATAGCAATAAATTTTTTCTCAAGACAAATGCTCTTTTGGAACTTAAAAAACTGAAAGTAAACATTTTTTTGTGAAAACAGAATGGCTCTAGGATATGATGTTAAATTAAATCATAAATCTAAAATGATAAATTGTAAATAAATTATCTTTGCCTCCCGAAAGTTTGGGATAAAGAGAAAAGAATGAAATTTGAACTATTACAAAATGATCCGAATTCAAAGGCAAGAGCCGGAAAAATAACTACGGATCACGGTGTTATCGAAACGCCTATTTTTATGCCAGTTGGGACGGTTGCTTCCGTGAAAGGCGTACACCAGAGAGAACTGAAAGACGATATCAATCCTGATATTATTTTAGGAAATACCTATCACCTCTATTTGAGACCTCAAACGCAGATTCTTGAAAAAGCGGGAGGACTCCATAAATTCATGAACTGGGATCGTAATATCTTGACCGATTCAGGAGGCTATCAAGTGTATTCGCTTTCTTCTAACAGAAAAATAAAAGAAGAAGGCGTAAAGTTCAAATCTCATATCGACGGTTCGTATCATGTTTTTACACCAGAGAACGTCATGGAAATCCAAAGAACAATCGGGGCAGACATTATCATGGCTTTTGACGAATGTACACCATATCCATGCGACTATCGTTACGCTCAGCGCTCTATGCACATGACCCACAGATGGCTTGACAGATGCATCAATCATCTAGACAAGCTTCCTTATAAGTATGGGTATGAGCAGACATTTTTTCCAATCGTACAAGGAAGTACCTATAAGGATTTACGTCAGCAGTCGGCAGAATATATCGCAAATGCCGGAGCGCAAGGAAATGCAATAGGAGGGCTTTCGGTAGGAGAGCCAGCCGAAGAAATGTATGCGATGACCGAAGTCGTTACAGAAATTTTGCCAAAAGACAAACCGAGATATTTGATGGGAGTGGGTACTCCTATTAATATTTTAGAAAATATTGCGCTCGGGATCGATATGTTCGATTGCGTGATGCCTACCAGAAATGCTAGAAATGGAATGTTGTTTACAGCACATGGCACGATCAATATAAAAAACAAAAAGTGGGAAGACGATTTCTCTCCGCTTGATGAAATGGGACATACTTTTGTCGATACTGAATATACAAAAGCTTATCTGCGCCACCTTTTTGCCGCAAATGAATATCTTGGAAAGCAGATTGCGACTATCCATAACCTAGGTTTTTACATGTGGTTGGTTCGTGAAGCAAGAAAGCATATCTTAGCAGGAGATTTCCGAGTTTGGAAAGAAATGATGGTGAAGCAGATGGATCAAAGGCTGTAATTGATAGCCAAACTAAACTAACTATCTACAAGAAGAATGAAGATAATTGATAAATATATCCTGAAAAGATATTTAGCCACATTTTTTGTGATGCTGTTTCTGTTTATTCCGATTGGGATTGTTATCGACGTATCTGAAAAGATTAATAAGATTCTTCAGAACAAAGTGCCATTTGTTGAAGTTGCCTTTTATTATCTGAATTTCACGATTTATTTTGCCAATCTTCTTTTTCCGATTTTCTTGTTCCTATCAGTTATTTGGTTTACTTCAAAACTAGCTAATAATACGGAGATTATTGCTATATTAAGTTCTGGAATTTCGTTTAGCCGATTCTTACGTCCTTATATTATTGGTGCTACGATTATTTCGGTCTTGGCCTTACTTATGGGATTTTTTATCGTGCCCAAGGCAAGCCAAGGGTTTAATGATTTTAGGTATACTTATTTAAAAGGCAACAATAAAACGAGAGAAACATCGAATGTATACAGAGAAATCAGTCCAGGCGAGTTTATTTATGTCAGCAATTTCAACATTAATTCAAAAACCGCTTTCGATTTCTCGCTGAAGAAATTCAAAGACAACAAGCTTGATTTTAGTATCAATGCTAGTCGTATACACTATAATGAAAAAGATAGCACGTATTCGATGTATAATTATGTAAAAAGAACTTTGGGTACAACAGACGATAGATTAGAAACCGCGGCAAAAAAAGACACGGTTTTTAAATTTGATCTTGAAGATCTGACTCCTGTTATCTATATCGCAGAAACATTGACCGTAGGCGAATTGAACGATTTTATTGATAAAGAAAGAGAAAGAGGTTCTTCCAATATAAATACCTATCTCGTGGTTTTGTATAAAAAATACAGCCTTCCCGTGTCCGCATTTATCCTGACAGTTATCGCGGTAGCCGTATCTTCTATGAAAAGAAGAGGCGGAATGGGAATGAACCTTGCCATCGGAATCGGACTCGCTTTTACCTTTATCTTTTTTGATAAGATTTTCGGAACGTTAGCTGAAAAATCAAGCATACCGCCTTTTATAGCCGTTTGGCTTCCCAATTTTGTTTTTGGAATTTTAGCTATATACCTGCTTCGGAATGCAAAAAGATAACAACCTAAAAAGCTATCTAAATCTACATCTGATTGTTTTTATCTGGGGATTCACGGCAATTCTTGGCGAACTGATTACGGTAAAAGAAGAATCGGTTGTTTGGTACAGAATGCTGATGGCCGGAATCTTTATGCTCCTATACGTACTTATCACCAAAAAGCCTTGGCGCATTCCTCGCAAATCATTCTTCCATTTGATTGGCGTAGGCTTGCTGATTGCTCTACATTGGATTTTTTTCTTTAAAGCAATAAACGTCTCCAATGTTTCTATTACGCTGGCAGTATTTTCAACTGGCGCATTTTTCGCTTCGATATTAGAACCGATCTTCTTCAATAGAAAAATGCTTTGGTATGAAGTTTTCTTCGGATTGATAATCATCGGCGGACTTTTGATGATCATGCAGGTCGAGACCCGATACATTTTAGGAATGGTGTATGCGCTGATTTCAGTTTTTTTAGGCGTCATGTTTACGCTTTTTAACGGAAAATTAATTCGCGAATATGACCCGTCTGTAATTACCCTTTACGAATTTTTTGCAGGCGTCTTTTTTGTATCCCTTTATCTGTTATATGGAAGGAAGTTTACGCCAGAATTTTTTACGGTTTCACTAAACGACTGGATTTTGCTGCTGATACTTTCTTCAGTATGTACGGCTTATGCTTTTACAGCATCCGTAAACGTAATGAAAAAGCTTACTCCCTATACTGTCATGCTTACGACCAACATGGAACCGGTCTACGGAATCATGCTTGCCTATTTTATTTTAGGAGACAAAGAAAAGATGAGCCCCGCTTTTTATATCGGTGCCCTCATTATCTTGGCAACCGTAATATTGAACGGTATCCTAAAGAATTACAAATCAAAAAAATCACTGCAAGTTGATTAATAGCAGGCTTCTTTGAAGTTTGTTTTTTTAAGACCATAAGGCTTTAAATCTTTTCTAAATAAGCTTTCGTTCTTAAATGAAAATTCTATCTTTGCAGTTCGAACCAAACTAAAAATGCACAAGTCCTATGGAATATTTAGATTTTGAGCTCCCTATAAAAGAACTTGAAGACCAGTTAGACAAATGCCAAGTAATTGGTCAAGAATCAGACATTGACGTATCGAATACTTGCAAGCAGATTGAGAAAAAACTAGAAGAAACCAAGAAAAATATATATAAAAACCTAACTGCTTGGCAGCGTGTACAGTTGTCAAGACATCCGAGTCGTCCGTATACAATGGATCATGTGAATGCATTGTGTGGAGATAGTTTCTTAGAACTTTTTGGAGACAGAAATTTCAAAGACGACAAGGCGATGATTGGTGGTTTAGGAAAAATTGGTGGACAGTCGTTCATGATTGTTGGACAGCAAAAAGGATACAATACCAAAACACGCCAGTACCGTAATTTTGGTATGGCAAACCCAGAAGGCTACCGTAAAGCGTTACGTTTGATGAAAATGGCAGAGAAATTCGGAATTCCTGTAGTGACTTTGGTGGATACTCCGGGAGCTTATCCAGGTTTAGAAGCCGAAGAAAGAGGTCAAGGAGAAGCTATTGCAAGAAACATCCTTGAAATGATTCGCTTGAAAGTTCCAATCATCACTGTAATTGTTGGAGAAGGAGCTTCAGGTGGTGCATTAGGAATAGGCGTGGGTGATAAAGTATACATGTTAGAAAATACATGGTACTCTGTTATTTCTCCAGAATCCTGTTCTTCCATCTTATGGAGAAGCTGGGAATACAAAGAGCAAGCAGCGGAAGCATTAAAACTGACTTCATTTGACATGAAAAAACAAAAGCTGATTGACGATATCATTCCAGAACCGCTAGGCGGCGCTCACTATGATAGAGATACCACGTTCAAATCAGTAGAAAAATACATATTGAAAGGATATAACGAATTAAAAGACTTATCAACAGCTGAATTAGTATCCCAAAGAATGGATAAATACAGCAAAATGGGCGAATTTAAAGAGTAAACCTTACGAAAAGAAGAACTAAATCCGAAGCCCCGTGGTTTCGGATTTTTTTTTGGTTATCAACACAATTTTAATACTTATAAACATACGGTAACTAACAAGTCAAAGGCATTTTTTTTTAATTTTTAGTTACATTCGCATTATGGAAAATCTCAGAAATATAAACCCGATTAAAGTAGACAAAACTACTATAATCAATCTCGAAAAAGGAAAGCTCCCGCCGCAAGCGCTCGACCTTGAGGAAGCTGTCTTGGGTGCGATGATGATTGATAAAAAAGGGGTGGATGAGGTGATCGATATTCTCCAGCCAGATGCTTTTTACAAAGAAGCCCACAAGTATATTTTTGAAGCTATTGTACAGCTTTTCAACGATTCACAGCCGATTGACTTATTAACAGTCTCAGCGCAACTTAAAAAGAGTGCAAAACTGGATTTGTCTGGTGGTGATTTCTACTTGATTCAGCTTACGCAAAAAATTTCGTCTTCAGCACATATCGAGTTTCACTCGAGGATTATCCTTCAAAAGTTTATCCAACGAAGCTTGATCAAGATTTCTTCTGAAATTATCGAAGAATCCTACGATGAAACGACCGATGTTTTTGATTTGCTTGATAAAGCCGAATCCAAATTATACGAAGTAACGCAAGGAAACATCAAAAGAAGTTCCGAAACGGCACAAAGCTTGGTGATTCAAGCAAAGAAAAGAATCGAAGAAATTGCAAATAAGGAAGGTCTGAGCGGTGTTGCTACCGGCTTTGAAAAACTAGACAAAGTAACTTCTGGATGGCAGCCGAGTGATTTGATTATTATCGCAGCACGTCCGGGTATGGGTAAGACCGCTTTCGTATTGTCGATGGCAAGAAACATTGCGATTGATTTCGGACACGCTGTCGCTTTGTTCTCTCTGGAGATGTCCTCTGTACAGCTAATTACCCGTCTGATTTCTTCCGAAACCGGACTTTCTTCCGAAAAGCTTCGTACCGGAAAATTAGAAAAACACGAATGGGAACAGTTGAGTATCAAGGTGAAAAACCTTGAAAAAGCACCCTTATATATTGATGATACGCCGTCGCTTTCCATTTTTGATTTAAGAGCTAAGGCACGTCGTTTAGCCTCGCAATACGGAATCAAGCTTATCATTGTCGATTACCTTCAGCTGATGACAGCAGGCGGTAACGGAAAAGGTGGAGGAAACCGTGAACAAGAGATTTCTACCATTTCTCGAAACCTGAAAGCATTAGCAAAGGAGCTTAATGTTCCTGTGATTGCACTGTCACAGCTTTCGCGTGCGGTAGAGACGCGTGGTTCGAGTAAAAGGCCGCTGCTTTCGGATCTTAGGGAGTCGGGTGCGATTGAGCAGGATGCGGATATCGTTTCGTTTATCTACCGTCCGGAATACTATAAAATTGACGAATGGGATGATGATGAACACTCGCCAACAGAAGGCCAAGCCGAATTTATCATTGCGAAACATAGAAATGGTAGTTTGGAAAACGTAAGGCTGAAATTTATCGGAAATCTCGGTAAGTTCGATAACCTTGACGAATACGGAACCAGCTTTGATGATCTGCCTTCCAAAATGAACATGCAAGACAATCCATTTTTGACAAAAAATCTGCCATCGGCTAACGATGCTTTCGGTAGCAATATGAACAGCGTGGATGATGACAGCGATGTTCCATTCTAAATAAAATCAGAATCCGCTCATTTGGGCGGATTTTTTTATAATTTACTTTCTCAAAAACCGTTATCTTTGAAATAAAAAGTTTAGAATGCCTTTTAGAAAACTATTCCATATACTTCTATTGCTCTTGATTTCCATGCCTTCATGGGCTTCTTTTATTTTGCTTCCGATGGACGAATCGTCGCAGCAGAATCATTTGAAAGCCTACGGAATTACTTATTGGTCATTAGACAAGCATTATAAAGTGAGCTGGCTGTTGAATTACAGAGGAGGCTCTTTTCTTTTGCCTGATGCACCGGAAATACGAAAAGAGTGCCAGATTCGCGGCGTTAGTTTTGAACTGCTTTCGGATGGACAGGCGAACCAGATTTTAGATGAAATCAGCAGTCCTTCCCAAAATATGGAAACGGTAGTTTTAGAAAAAGCCCCGAAGATTGCCGTATATACGCCAAAAGGCAAACAGCCTTGGGACGATGCCGTTACCTTGGTCTTGACCTATGCTGAGATTCCTTTTACGGCGATTTATGATGAAGAGGTTTTATCAGATGGCTTGCTTTTATACGACTGGCTTCACTTGCACCATGAAGATTTTACCGGACAATACGGTAAGTTTTTTGGAGCCTATAGAAATGCGCCTTGGTACATCGAACAGAAAAAAGAAGCTGAAGAACTAGCCAAAAAATTAGGCTACAGTAAAGTATCCGAAGAAAAATTAGCCGTGGCAAAAAAGATCCGCGATTTTGTGATTGGCGGTGGATTCATGTTTGCCATGTGTTCTGCAACCGACAGTTTTGATATCGCCTTAGCCGCAGAAGGCGTCGACATTTGCGAGCCGATGTTTGACGGTGATGAAAGCGAAGGAAACTACCAGTCTAAAATAGACTACAATAATAGCTTTGCGTTTAAGGATTATATTTTGGAAAGAAACCCTATTGTTTATGAGTTTTCGGATATCGACATGACGCAGAAAAGAAACATTATGCCCGAGAAGGATTATTTTACCTTAATGGATTATTCTGCAAAATGGGACCCGATTCCGAGCATGCTCTGCCAAAACCATACGCAATTAATCAAAGGATTCATGGGACAGACGACTTCTTTTGACAGCGACAGGATTAAGTCTAGCGTTTTGGTCATGGGCGAAAACAAAGTGAATAATGAAGCAAGATACATCCATGGCACGAAAGGAAAAGGAATGTTTACCTATTTTGGCGGACACGATCCAGAAGATTATCAGCATAGAGTAGGCGATGCTCCTACCGTTTTAGACCTTCATCCTAATTCTCCTGGCTATAGGCTTATACTTAACAATGTACTCTTTCCTGCGGCTAGGAAGAAAAAGCTAAAAACCTAGTCGGCCAAGGGAATGAATTATCAAAAAATAATAGAGGAGGTTTTCGAAGAAGCCAAATCCTTTCCGCAAATTGGATATGTCCCTGATACAATTCCTGAACTTGCAAAAATAGATCCAAATAAATTCGGCATACACCTTACGACCATAAAAGGACAGGATTATGGCATTGGCGACAGCAACGAAAAGTTTTCAATCCAAAGTGTTTCTAAAGCCCTGACCGTAGCGCTAGCTTTTTCTTTTTTAGGAGAAGAAACCTGGAAGCGGGTAGGTGTGGAACCTTCCGGTACTGCTTTTAATTCTTTAGTTCAGCTTGAATTTGAAAAAGGAATTCCGAGAAATCCTTTTATTAATGCCGGAGCGTTGGTCATTGCTGATATGCTGGTAACCCATCTTAAAAATCCGAAAGAAGATTTTTTGGCTTTTATCAGGATGATTTCAGGTACACAATCCATTGACTTTAATCTAAAAGTCGCACAATCCGAAAAAGATACCGGATTTCGAAATGCAGCATTAGCCAATTTCCTGAAATCTTTTGGCAATATTGAAAACGACGTAGAAACCGTCTTAGATTTCTATTTCCACCAATGCGCTATCGAAATGACTTGTAAAGAACTGGCCCATTCGTTCTATTTCTTTGCAAACGAAGGCAAGACGATAGACGGAAAACAAGTCTTGTCAAAAAGCCATGTCAAACGTTTAAATGCGCTGATGCAAACTTGCGGCTTTTATGACGAATCTGGAGAGTTTACCTATAAAGTTGGTCTTCCGGGGAAAAGTGGCGTCGGTGGCGGTATTGCTGCGTTATTCCCGAAACACTTTACGATTGTCACTTGGAGCCCGCGTCTTAACGAGAAAGGAAATTCAGAATTAGGCATGAACGCTCTGGAGTTGTTTACGACCAAAACAGGAATGTCTATATTTTAATAAAAAATCCCAAGCTGCTGCTTGGGATTTGTACTTTTAAAAAGGGAGCTAACGGTTTAGCTTTTTATAAACTTGATGCTCTTTTGCGTCGTGCCATTTTCTATCTTCAAGACATATGTACCCAAAGCCAAATCTTTAACATCAATAGCAATTGTGTCCGTGTTGGCAGGTTCTATAGACTTTATTCTTTTTCCTGTCAGATCAAATACAGTAAAATGCATCGCTTCTGCAGCATCCAATCCAGAAATATAAAGCTGGTCTTGTGAAGGGTTTGGATAAACAGTAAATCCTTTTCCAGAATGCTCTTCAATACTTAACGTTTTATCTCTCTTTGCGATATACGTAAGGCTTTTGCCATTCGGATTGGCCAAAGTAATATTTCCTAAAGTAAAAGTAGGATTCGACGTTTTGCCGCTAAAATACACCACATTCTGATCTGCCGAAATATCTAAAATCTTGATGTCTCTTGAATTCTCAGCTTCTGTTAATTTATAAAAATCGCTCGCAGTACCATTAGTGTCAAATTTTACAGAAAATAAGTTCGTATTATAATTGTCGTTCTGGATAAAGAAGTTGTTGCCAAAGTTAATATACGATGTAAAAATGCCTGTTACGTGAATGTTATTGCTGTTGTCAATAAACATACGGCTAAAAAAGTTAGTTCCTATACCCGTGCTAGGCTGCGCATCTGTCGCTATTTTTGCTGCTTTCGCCCAAAGAACATTGCCTGCCGTAGCATATTTTACAAGATATGAGCCATAATTTCCAGGGAAATTTAAAGTGGTGCCGCCAAAGTTTACCGTAGATCGATATACCTGTCCGATAAGATAGACATTATTATTGCTGTCGGTAGCAAGATCCGTCACGATGCTATGCGCGCTAGAATTTGTCGCAGCCGTAGACGCCCAAGACACATTGCCCGTACTGTCGTATTTGGCAATAAATAGATTCGCATTATTCGTAGTAACCGACTTTGTCAGGTTGATAGATCCGAAAGAAGTAGCGCGGCAAAAAAACATTCCTGCAACATATACATTCCCAAGATTGTCGACAGCCAAGCCTCTAGGCTGCGTTCCAATTCTATGCGGTTCTTCAATGGTCGCGCTGCCATTATACGTTGACGATTTGAGCCAAATCGCATTTCCGTTCAAATCAAGCTTGGCGACAAAAGTCTTGTCCATATAGGTGACTACAGCGGTATATCCAACACTCGGCGCCGTAATATTATCTAACGTAAAAGTATTTCCTGTATAAGTCCCGGCAAGATACAAGTAGTTGTCCTTATATTTTAGGAGTGCACTCCCGTTATAATTTATCTGTTTGCTCCAAATAACATTACCGTTCAAGTCCAATTTGGCTATAAAGCTCTTGGTTTCATTATTGGGAGTTTGATACGTATTGGTACCGATAGTCATGTCGCCATTAAAATGTCCGGTAATATAAAAATGAGCATTGTTGTCATAAGCGATAGAAGTAATCGCTTCGAATTTTGAACCAGAAAAATGCTTGAGAACCTGAACGTTTCCTTCTGAATCATGCTTGGTAATATACGTATCCTGATAGCCTATTGTCGGATTGCCCAAAATATCGCTGGAATTGTTAATCACCGTTTCTCCAATAGTCAACGTAGCACCACTAAAAGTGCCGATGTGGTAGCTGTTTTTCTGATTGTCTATAAAAGAACTTGTAATTGCAGCATTGCTGATGTCTTCAAAAGTCTTAGCCCAGACCCATCCTGTATCTTGTGCATGGATAATGGTACTGAAAAATAGAATCAATAAGGTAATTTTCTTCATTATTATTTAATTTTTAGGGAGTTCTTAGGGAATAAATATAAGAATTAATTAAATAATTGAAGAAAAATAAAAACTGCTTAAAGCAACAAAGATGTTGCATTTAAGCAGTTTTATGTATTTTTTAAACTTAAACTATCCCATCTTCATTTTCTTTGTCGAGATATTGCTGTACGATTTCGATAGCATTGGTAACGACATCGCTCAAGGCAGTGATAAAAGTGCCTTCGTCTGCACTGTTTATAGCATGCTTGATTGCTTCGGTT
The DNA here is from genome assembly GCF_025947265.1 of Flavobacterium sp. N2550. Lineage (NCBI taxonomy): Bacteria > Pseudomonadati > Bacteroidota > Flavobacteriia > Flavobacteriales > Flavobacteriaceae > Flavobacterium > Flavobacterium sp. N2550. The sequence continues at coordinate 1,883,978 of NZ_CP110007.1, forward strand.
TCTTTCGGAATAATCTCATACGTAATGTCTCTTCCGGATTCTTCGATGCCTTCTAAGATCAAGTTGATGATTTCTTCTTCCGTTCTTCCTCTCAGGTGTTTTTCTTGGCGGATGATGATATGGTCGAACATTCTTCCGGCAATCATACCACATTCTTTAATGTCTTCATCACGTCGGTCGCCAACGCCCGCAATGATTCCTATTTTTCTGGTAGCCTCAATATTGTTGAGCAAGTCTTCAATCGCCATATATCCTGACGGATTATGCGCAAAGTCAATCATCACCTTGAATTTTTTAAATTCAAAAATGTTCATCCTGCCCGGAGTCTGTGCCACGCTAGGAATAAACGTCTGCAGCGAAAGGCTGATATCTTCCGTTTTGAATCCCCATAAATAAGAAGCCAACGTAGCGGCCAAGACATTCGCAACCATGAATTTGGCTTTTCCGCCCAAGGTTAACGGAATATGCGCGGCTTTTTCAACGCGTATTTTCCAGTCGCCTTTTTTTATCGTGATGTATCCGTTTTCATAAACGGCCACAATCTTTCCTTCTTTTCCTAATTTCTTGACGAGCGGATTTTCTTCGTCCATACTAAAAAAAGCAACGTTGCATTCTAGTTCCGAAGCAATTTTTACGCACTCGTCGTCATCGGCATTCAAGATGGCCCAGCCGTCTTTTTTCACGCTGCGGACAACTACTTTTTTCACGCGTGCGAGATCCGAAAGCGTATCGATATCGTTCAATCCCAGATGGTCAGAAGAAATATTCGTGATGATTCCAATGTCACAGCGGCTAAAACCTAAACCGGAACGGAGGATTCCGCCACGCGCCGTTTCAAGCACGGCAAATTCTACAGTAGGATCTTTTAAGATGTATTCGGTACTTATCGGTCCCGTCGTATCTCCTTTTTCGAGCATGTGATTTTGGATGTAGATTCCGTCCGAAGTCGTAAATCCTACTTTATATCCGTTGTTTTTTACGATATGCGCCAGAAGACGCGTTGTTGTTGTCTTTCCATTCGTTCCTGTAACGGCAATAATCGGAATGCGGCTTGGTTTTCCTGGAGGATATAACATATCGATTACAGGAGAAGCCACGTTTCTCGGCAATCCTTCCGACGGAGCTAAGTGCATCCTAAAACCAGGAGCGGCATTCACTTCTAAGATAACGCCACCGTTTTCATTCAGCGGCTGTGTCAGGTTCTCTGCCATGATATCGATACCGCAGATATCCAGTCCGATGACTCTTGAAATTCTTTCTGCCAAGAAAATATTTTCAGGATGCATCATATCTGTAACATCTACAGACGTTCCTCCTGTGCTTAAGTTGGCAGTCGATTTTAGATATACGATTTCTCCTTTTCTTGGAACGGTTTCTAACGTATAATTCATCTTTGCCAGCAAATCTGTAGTGTCGCGATCAACAGTAATCTCTGTTAATACATTTTCATGGCCATAGCCTCTCCTTGGGTCGAGATTTTCAGTATCAATCAGTTGCTGAATCGTGCTTGTTCCATTTCCTTTTACGTGTGCAGGAACTCTCTGCGCAGCCGCAACAATCTTGTTGTCGATAACCAATACGCGGAAGTCGAAACCCGTCACAAATTTTTCTACGATAACACGACGGCTGTATTTTTGTGCATAAACCAGTCCTTCTTTGGCATCTTGAAGATTCATCACGTTAATTGAAGCTCCTTTGCCATGATTTCCGTCCAACGGTTTGATGACAATCGGAAAGCCTATCTTTTTGATTGTTTCTTCTAAGCCTTCTTCATCTACGCAAATGTCGCCTTTGGCTACAGGAATCGAAGCATTGTCCAGCATACGCTTGGTTTCTTCTTTATTGCAGGCAATATCTACCGCAATGCTGCTGGTTTTGCAGGTAATCGTGGCTTGAAAACGCATCTGGTTGATTCCATAACCAAGCTGTACTAATGAATTAGTTCCTAAACGAATCCACGGTATATCTCTTGCAACGGCTTCTTCCACAATACTTCCGGTACTAGGCCCTAAACGGACGCGTTCTCTAATTTCTCGCATTTTCTGGATGTCGGTTTCCAGATCATATTCTGTTCCCGCAATCAGCGCTTCGGCAATAGCCACGGCAGACTCGGCTGCAAACAGTCCTACATTTTCTTCGGTATAGCTAAAAACAACATTATAGACTCCAGGAGTTTTTGTCTCGCGGGTTCTTCCGAATCCCGTTTCCATTCCCGCCAGCGTTTGGATTTCTAAAGCAATATGCTCAATAACATGGCCCATCCACGTACCCCTTTCGATGCGCATAAAAAAACCTCCAGGAACTCCTTCGGAACAGCGATGTTCGTACATAGTAGGAAACATGGCTTCAATTCTTTCTTTAAAACCGTCGATCTTGTTGGTCGGATATTGTTCCATTTCCTCAAGATCCAAACGCATCTGGATTAGTTTTTTTCTTTGAACGCTCCAAATGTTAGGTCCTCGCAAGGCTTGTATCTTTAGTATTTTCATAAATGATGGGTTAGTTTTATTGTAAATTATTAATTTACAGCCGTTTATATTTAGTTGTCGAAATCTGTATACTGTAAGCTATATATTTTTTAGAAATTTAGTTAAAAAAATTATAATACGACTGTACTAAAATAATTTTTTTAAAATATCAATCAAATTTTTTTTAATTCTTTAGAACAAGACTAGCGTAAAAACGGAATTGTAAAAAGTTAGAATAAAACTCCCCAGATTAATTGTGTTTTTTAAGTTTTTGGTTATTTTTACCGAATTCACATACCATTTGAAATGAATATAAAAGGAAAATTAATGATTATTGGTGGTGCTGTAGATAAAGGAAGTTTTACAGAAGCCAGTTTTGATGCCAATGTGGCCAACAATTTGAATTTCTTCGAGACGGGGATATTAAAAAGGCTGCTGATTGAATCAAAACACAAAGAAAAGTCAAGAATTGAAGTCGTAACCACAGCGTCAAAAATACCAAGAGAAGTAGGCCCAGAATATGTAAAGGCATTGCAATACCTGAATGCCACCAACGTTGATGTACTCCACATCGAAAAAAGAGAGCAGGCTACAGAACCTGAAGTCTTGCAGCGATTACGGGAAGCCGATGTCGTGATGTTTACCGGAGGCGACCAGCTACGACTAACATCAATTTTAGGAGGCACAGAATTTCATGATATCTTATTAGATAAATATAGAAACGAAGAATTTTTATATGCAGGAACTTCTGCAGGAGCGGCTGCAGCCTCAACCAATATGATCTACCAAGGAAGCAGCTCTGAAGCTTTGCTAAAAGGCGAAGTGAAGATTACAAGCGGGCTCGGACTGATAGATGACGTGATTATCGATACGCATTTTGTGCAGAGAGGAAGAATCGGACGATTGTTCCAGGCGGTTGTAGGAAATCCTAAAGTATTAGGAATTGGTTTGGGAGAAGATACTGGTCTGCTTATTATAGATAACAAGATGGAAGCCATAGGCTCTGGATTGGTAATCTTAGTAGACGGACGCCAAATTAAAGATACCAATCTGACGCAGATTGAATTGGGACAGCCCGTTTCGATCAACAATCTGATTGTTCACGTGATGAGCAAATACGATACGTATGATTTGAAAACCAACAAAATGCACATCCAATCTTCGCAATACGTTTAAAGACATGAAAATTATAATTCACGGCGGTTTTTTTTCGGAGTCATCCACAAGTCAGGAAACTAAGGTTGCCAAGCAAAATGCGTTGTTGCGCATTGCGAAAGACGCGCATGCTTTTTTAAAAACACATTCTGCTTTAGAAACCGCCGTGTATGCCGTCTCACTTTTAGAAGACGACGAGCTGTTTAATGCAGGCATCGGCTCTCAGATACAAAGCGACGGAAAGATACGCATGAGCGCTTCTTTGATGGATGGCTTTGCACACAAGATGAGCGGCGTTATTAATATCGAAGAAGTAAAAAACCCGATTCAGGTTGCCAAGATTCTACTGGATTACGACGATAAGGTTTTAGGCGGAAGCGGCGCGACCAATTTTGCACGGAAGCACGGTTTTGAAGCATTTTCTACCGAAATTCCACAACGACGTGCAGAATACGAAGCCAAATTGCAATCATTAGGCACCGGAACCGTAGGCTGCGTAGCATTAGACAGCGACGGAAAAATTGCCGTAGCGACATCAACAGGAGGAAAGGGATTTGAAATTCCTGGAAGAATATCAGATTCTGCTACTGTTGCCGGAAACTATGCCAATGAATACTGCGGCGTGAGCCTTACGGGCGTAGGCGAAGATATTGTTAGCGGCGCCGTTGCGGCCAAAATCGTAACCCGTGTGACCGATGGCTTTTCTTTAAAAGAAGCATTCGAAAAAACATTCAACGAGCTAAAACCTTTTGACGGTTTTGCAGGAGCCATTGCGATTGATAAAGACGGAAACATTTTCCATCAAGATTCGCACCCAAGCATGGTGTTTGCCAGCTTTGATGGTGTGAATGAGGAAGTTTTTAATTAAAAATTATTTCTAATAAAGTACTGTCAGATTTATATCATCACAAGAAATAAAAAGCAAATGACAAAAAAGATTTTTGGTTACATTTCAATAGTATTATCAATATTTCTTGGACTGGCTGTATTAGGAAGCCTCCCTAAGAACTTGGCTGAAATAATAAAGCTATTTCATAGCGGTTTTGAAGCTTTCCAACTTGGTTCAGTTATAGGAGGAATGTTTGTAACAGGACTATTTATTCTGCTTGTAGTGTTTCTATGGAAGTGGGGAATGAAGGCGGTTAAATAAAATCTTTATAGAAATAAAAAGCTAGGTAGAAGAGATTGCGTTGATACTATATAACATCTGATAAGTTCTATATAGAAAAAATGTTTCTCTGTATAACATCTAGCAAATTCTTCTAACATTTCACAGATACTAACAGAAAAGAGTTATTGTAGTATAACATTGAGTAAATTCTTCTAGCATTTCACAGATACTGACAGAAAAGAGTTATTGTAGTACAGCATTAAGTAGAATCTTATAGCATTTCATAGATGCTGACAGAATCTACCAAATGCAGTACAGCATTCTTCAGATACCAACAGATAAATATTTTTCCAAACAGCATATAGCGAATTCCATATAGCAATTTACAAATGCAGGTAGTAATAAATAGTTTCAAACTGCATAAGACAGATTCCGTATAGCATTTTGCAGGTGCTAACAGAAAAAGGTGTTTTTCTGTTAGCAACGGATAAATTCTGTCAGCATAAAGTTATTGCAATACAGAACCGATTAGATTCCTTTGTAAGTTTTGAGTTTTTATCTCAATGTCTTGTTACTGCTAGCGTAACGTTTGTTGCCGAGAAAATAAAAAGCATATTTTATCCCAGTAAAAGAATACATCAGAAACACAATTTGTTTATATTTATCCGAACTTTATATCGGTTACTAACATTTTATACATTACGATTATGATACACGACGACATGCCACACAAAAAAATCCACCAAGGCCGAAACATCAAGCGCTTTCGCGAAATGCTAGGCATCAAACAAGAAGCATTGGCTTTTGAACTGGGCGAGGACTGGAACCAAAAGAAAATTTCGTTGCTAGAACAAAAAGAAACCGTAGAAAAAGACATACTAGCTCAAGTGGCTAAAATATTAAAAGTACCTACGGAAGCTATTGAAAACTTTGATGAGGAAAATGCAATCAGTGTCATAGCCAATACTTTTACGGACAGTTTCAATAACAGTACTAACGCTTTTGCATACAATAATAATTGTACTTTCAACCCACTTGATAAAATGGTAGAGCTTTACGAACGTATGTTACAGCAGCAAAAGGAAATGATTGATAAATTAGAAAAACTAATTCAAGGAAAATAAACAAACAAATAAATGAGAAAAATATTTTTTATCTTTTTCGCAGGCTTGACTTTTCAAGTAAACGCACAAAACTTATTTTCTGTAAAACTAGACAACTGTAAGACTGAAAAGTTTTGCCTTGACTGTGGTGACACGAAAGCTGGTTATGACGAACAAGAGTTTGCAAAATTGGAAGACAAACTAAATAAAGAATTAAAATTACAAGGAATTAAAGGTGCTGCAAAATTTCAAGTACTTGTTGATTCGAAAGGTAGGGCTTGTGTTTTGAGTCATACAGATCAATCCAAAAACTCAATTTCTTCAAAAATTATTGAAGAACTTAATAAATTTAAAAAATGGACGCCCGCAATAACCGCTGGAAAAAAGGAGGAAAAATCATCAATTAATTTAATTTTTACAGTTAATGAAAATAAAATTATTGGAAAGATTGAACGAGTTGATATGACATCTTTTAAAAAATCATTTGACCAGCCTAAAAGTCCCGAAATATTTAATAAGACCTATGATTATAAAAACCAGAATTTAAAAAATTACAAAATAACGGTTTGGAATTCGAGAAACTCAAATCTTCCGGATAATATGAATGACGATATCGCCATAGATAAAAACGGATTGATATGGTTAACTTTAGATGAAGGGCTTGTGACTTTTGATGGTAAAAATTTTAAAAATGCGGAACAAAATATAACAGACAAAGGGAATTCCTTTTCTTATTATGCAATTGCATCAGATAATGATAATGTGAAATGGGTTTACGGGAAAAAAAACATTTATAGTTTTGACAATTCAAAATGGACTATGTATGACCCAAAAGAAATTGGAATTGACGGGGCTTATAAAATTATAAATAATTCCAAAACGAGCGAAGTATTTTTCTGTTCAGATGAAGGATTGACAATCTACAAGAACGGAAAATGGTCAAATATTAATAAAGATAAGATTAAAGAATTTCCGTCAAACAGAGTGACTTTTGCCAAAAGAGATTCAAAAAACAGAATTTGGATTGGTACTTTTAGTGGAACTGTAATGATTGATGAAAACGGAAAAGCAACCAATTTTGAAACTACTAAAACAGTTTTAAAAGGCAAGTGTATTACTTCAATGGATGAAGATGAAAACGGCAATCTTTATTTTTCGCTTTTTGAATTTGATGGAAAGGAAAAAGGAAAAGTGAATAACGATGAAGGTATTGCTGTGAGAGATTCTGATGGAACTTTCAAACAGTTTACTACTGAAAATTCAGGGATGCCATTCAATCATACCAACTGTGTTGTTTATGACAAAAACGAAAAAGTTCTTTGGATTTCAACAGATAGAGCCGGATTAGTACGATATGATCTTAAAGACGGATGGGAAAATTATCATAATGAAAATTCCGAAATTCCAACTTCTTACATTTCTACAATGACTCTTGACGAAAATGGGAATTTATATTTAGCAACAAGACAAGGATTAGTAAAAATTGAAAGAAAATAAAATACAGCCACTAACAAGAGTTTTGTAGGGTAAAACCGGAAAGTTTAACGGTAATTATACAAAAAAGCATCCCATAATAGGATGCTTTTTTGATTGATGCGTACGTTAATGCTCGCTTTTTGATTGATGATTGTTGTTGCAATCTTCCCTATGGCAGCAATGCCGGTTTTGAAATTTTTCGGGAACAAAAGCTTTTAGGCTGGCAAAAGTCAGTATTGCGATGGCTAAAGCGAGTAAAAATTTTGGTTTTCTTCTCATGCTGTGTTTTAATTAAAGTTGTTCTGTTGTTTTATTTCGGTTTCTGCAACCTCTATTTTCAAACCTTTTCTTGAAAGAATCGTATTCTTCGTCATTCATGTTTCTAATCTTATCGACAAAAGCAAAACGATGGCCGCCAAATCTTTGGTCTCCAAAAGCGCGTCTGTCAAAACGTCTTCGGCTTAAAAGCATTATAATTCCTCCGATAATTAGAAAGGTAATGACTAACTGAAAAGCAAAAAATGCCAAGGCTCCGATTAGTATTCCGATTGCGATTGATCTTAAAATTGATTTCATCTTTTTAATTTTGATTGTTATTTAGTAAGGAAGACGCTGCTGATGGATTTTTACTTTAAATACATTCAAAAAAAAAACCACCAGCTAAAACTGATGGCTTGTGTTGAGATATTATCTTTTGAACCGTTCTTTCCATTCGTTCCTAAAGTTGATTCGTTCTTCTCTCGACATGTTCATGAATTTTTCTCTAAATCTCGGATGGGCAAACGGCCCTCGATGATTCCTTGGTCTGCATTTAAAACCGCCAAAAAGTATTCGTGACAAGAGTAAAAGTCCGAGTGCTTGCCAATAGGTGAGGGCAGAAACGGCCGCGATATCCGGAAGAATGGCATTCCATAAAAACATCACTACGGCGCCCAAAGCAAATAATCCGGCAATTATGAATAAAAAGAAAGGTTTTCTTCTTCGGTATCTTCTGTCTGATCGTTCCATTTTTATAGTTTTAATAATTTAATTCTTGATATAAATAGTTGAGTTTCTTTCTTAGGTATTTGACAGCATAGCCTTTTCGGCTAATGATGGTCTTAATGTTTTCGTTGGTTTGGTCTGCAATTTCCTGCAGCGTGAGGTCTTCAATTTCATTGAGTATAAAAACTTGTTTTTGGTTTTCGGGCAGCTCGTCTAACGCTTTGAGCAGTTCTGACCAAAAGAGTTCTTTAAAAAGGGCGAGGTCTGGATTTTCGGAATCGTCTAAAAGCAGGATTTCTTTAAACGAAAATTCGCCTTCGTCGTTCTCATAAGAATAATTCTCCAGCGCTTCGGGTTTCTTTTTTCGATATAAATCTGTGATTTTGTTTTTGGCAACTTGAAACAGCCAGCCGCTCATGCTTTCGATATCGTCGATGTTTGAAAAATTGCTAAGCTGATACCATACTTCCTGCAGCACGTCTTCGGCATCTTCGGAACTGTTTACCTTTCCGCGAACGAAAGAGGTCAGTCCTTTTCCGAACTTACTGACGGTGCTAGAAATCGTATTTTTAGGTTTTTCCTCCATAGTTAGGCTGGTCTCCGCTTTCATGATAAGGAAGACGAACAGGAGATAAAATTACTTTAAAATACTTTGCGTTTTTTTAAATCGAGATATTTTGGCGATTTCTTAGGTTTCATTTTAAACAGGATTGTTTGGAATTCCGTAAATTTGAATACACAAATGAAGCACGATGGCTGTAATTCCGAAAAAAATATTGGCAAGGCAAAACGAGATTACTGCCGATTTCTTAAAAGAAATCGACAAGCATCTGCTGGATATTCTAGAAGGAAGGGCTACAGAAATGTTTGAAATTCGAGATCTTGCCGCACAATTGTTTATCCATCCCACACATCTTAGCAATACCATAAAGCTGGTTACCGGAAAAGCACCTTGCTTTTTCTTTGAAGAAAAGATCATGGTTATTGCCAAATCGATGCTTGAAGAAAACAAACTTTCGATTGGGCAGATTGCCACGCTACTTACGTTTGATCCTTCTAATTTTACAAAATTCTTTAAACGCTTTGCCGGACTTACTCCTAAACAATACCGAGAGCAAATGATGGAAGAAAAGTTTTCTTTAAAAACGGAAGCTGTCACCATTTAATCTGAAACAGTCACCATATTTTTAAAGTGCCTTCGCGCTAACTTTGTACCATCAAAACAATTAAAATTTAGAAAAATGGACAAAACAAATAAGATAGCAGTTATAACAGGCGCCAATAGAGGATTGGGAAGAAACATGGCTTTGGAACTTGCGAAATCAGGAAATGATGTCGTGGTGGTGTATCGAAACAATAAAGACGAGGCAGAAGCTGTCGTAAAAGAGATAGAAGCTATCGGAACTAAAGCGGTTTCGCTGCAGTTGGATGTAGCCAATACAAAATCGTTTGCTGATTTTTACGAACGACTTTCCGCAGCATTAGCAGCCAACTGGAACCGTACTACTTTTGATTTTCTAGTGAATAATGCCGGAATTGATGCCCACTCTTTGTTTGCCGATACTACAGAAGAGGATTTTGACAACCTGATGAATGTGCATTTTAAAGGCGTTTATTTCCTTACGCAAAAAGGATTGCCTTTTATTGCCGACAACGGCAGGATTGTAAACGTTTCTACCGGATTGACACGATTTGCTACGCCAGGTTATGCAGCGTATGCTTCGATGAAAGGCGCTATTGAGGTTTTTACAAAATACCTTGCGAAAGAATTAGGCAATAGAAAGATTACCGCCAATATGGTAGCGCCTGGAATTATCGAAACCGATTTTACAAAAAGGGCCTTTGAATCGCATCCAGGCTTGAACGAATACATGTCGTCAATAACTTCTTTAGGAAGGGTAGGGCAGCCAACCGACATCGGCGGTATTGTTGCTTTTCTTTGTTCTGAAAAAGCGGGATGGATTACGGCGCAACGAATAGAAGCTTCTGGCGGAATGTTCTTGTAATATAGTATTCTAAATAAAAAAAGCCTGACGATATTGTCAGGCTTTTTTTATTTTTAGTCTAGCGGCATTTCTGTAGAAATGGCTATGCGGTTCCAGGCATTGATGGTTGTGATCATCATGATGATGGCCGCGAGGTATTCTTCGTCAAACAATCTTCGGGCGTTGTCGTAAGTTTCTTTTGACACGTGATTTTGAATCCATGTAACCTCTTCTGTCAGTGCAAGAATGGCTTGTTCTTCTTCGGTATAAAGTTTTGTTTCTCTCCAAGCGTTCAACAGATAGATTCTTTGTTCTGTTTCGCCTAGTTTGCGGGCATCTCTCGTGTGCATGTTGATACAGTAGGCACAGCCATTAATTTGCGAAGCGCGGATTTTGATAAGTTCTTTATGGGTTGGAGTTAAAGAAGTAGAAGCAATGAATTTTTCTAATGCCATCATGGCTTTATACGCTTCTGGAGTTGTTTTCAGGATGTTTACTCTGGTTTCCATTTTGACGTGTTTTAAAGTTCATGACAAAGTTCTGCAACCTCAGTCGTAAAAAACTTAAACTACTTTAAGAAATGAAATCAGGCTTTTCCGGCTCGAATCTTGCTCATGAATTCGGGCGTAAAGTCAAGGTAGGTGGCAAGCATATATTGTGGCACGCGCTGTACAAATTCTGGGAAATTCTTGTTGAAATGATGGTAGCTTTCTTCGGCGGTCATTGTAAAAAGATATTTAATACGCATCTGTGCGGCGCCTAATGATTTATGAAATGTTAGCCTGAAATACTTTTCGAGCTTGGGAAGTTGGGAAAGCAATTCGTCTAATGAATTTTTGTCTATCGAAATAACCTCTGAGTTTTCTACAGCCTGTATAAAATAGTTGGAAGGAGTTTGGCCCAGAAAACCCAGATAGTCGGCAATCCACCAGTTTTCGATTCCGAATTGGAGTGTCTGTTCATTTCCTTTGGTGTTAAGGATGTAGATGCGCAGGCAACCTTTCAGGATATAATATTGCTTGTGGACGGTTTGTCCTTCTTCGACTAAATGTTTTTTCTTTTTTACTGTTTCATATTCGAAATAGGAGAGACGATTGCTGCTTCCGAATCATCCAGATTAATAGTCTTCCTGATATGTGTAATTAGCCGATCCATAAAACAAATATAATACATAACAAAAAAACCACCTCTTTCGAGATGGTTTTCTTTATGGTAAGTAAGACAAATAGATTTATAAAACGTTTATTTTACTTTATTAAGTATTGCTTTGAAAGCTTCTGGGTGGTTCATCGCTAAATCTGCAAGAACTTTTCTGTTCAATTCGATTCCGTTAGCTTTTACTTTCCCCATGAATTGAGAATAAGACATTCCTTCCAATCTAGCTCCAGCGTTGATACGTTGAATCCATAATGCACGGAAATTTCTTTTGTTCTGCTTTCTATCGCGGTAAGCATAAACCATGGCTTTCTCCACCGCGTTTTTAGCAACTGTCCAAACGTTTTTACGTCTACCAAAGAAACCTTTGGCTTGCTTCATTATCTTTTTTCTTCTTGCTCTTTTAGCAACTGAATTTACTGATCTTGGCATAATTTTAATGTGTTTTTGTAGCAGGCGTCCTGAATTTAATCAAAGGAACTTAAAGCCATACTCCAAGGTTATTTAAATGTTTTTTAACCTAAAGATTATCGATAGTCTAATGTGGTAAAGTCTAAAGTAAAAAGTCAGGGACTTTCGACTTTAAGACTTTCTAACTTTTAACTATTAGATAATTCTTAATTGTTGTTTGATGCTTTTCTCATCAGTCTTGTGAACAAGAGTTGAGTGAGTTAAAGCCAATTTACGCTTTTTAGACTTTTTAGTCAAGATATGACTTTTAAAAGCGTGCTTTCTTTTAATCTTTCCAGAACCAGTAACTTTAAAACGTTTCTTGGCGCTAGATTTGGTTTTCATTTTAGGCATCTTTTCCTAGTGTATTTAATTTGTCTTACTTACTATTTTTGCTTTAAGCTATATGCTTTACGCTTTAGGCTTACTGCCTATTGCTTGGTGCGTATTGCCTAAATTATTTCTTCTTCTTCGGAGCAATGAACATAATCATTCTCTTTCCTTCTAACACAGGCAAAGCCTCAACTTTCCCGTATTCCTCTAAATCCTGAGCCAAACGCAATAAAAGAATTTGTCCTTGATCTTTATAGATAATCGAACGGCCTTTGAAGAAAACAAAAGCTTTCAGCTTAGAACCTTCTTTTAGGAACTTCTCTGCATTCTTTCTTTTGAATTCATAATCGTGCTCATCCGTTTGCGGACCAAAACGAATCTCTTTTACTGTAATTTGAGTAGATTTTGCTTTCAATTCCTTTTCACGCTTTTTCTGCATGTAAAGGAATTTTTTATAATCCATGATTTTACAAACTGGAGGTTCGGCATTTGGAGAAATCTCGACCAAGTCAAGTTCCTGCTCTTCTGCCATCCTTAAAGCTTCTGATGTCTTGTAGACTTTCGGCTCAACGTTATCTCCAACAAGGCGCACTTCTGGAACACGAATCAAATTGTTAATCCTGTGTGCGTCTTTTTTTTCTACTCGAGGCTGGTAACCTCTGTTGTTTCTTATTGCTATGGCTCTAAAATTTTAAGTTAAACTGTAAATGTTTTTAATGTCTTTTTTATTTCTTCATTGACAATAGAAGCAAATTCTTCAATTGTAACGCTGATATTTCCTTTTCCTTCTTGACCGTGACGACGTACAGAAATGGTTCCGTTTTTCTCCTCTTCCTCGCCGACAATCAGCATAAACGGGTATTTTTGAACTTCAGCTTCTCTGATTTTTTTACCAATCGTTTCGTTTCTGTTGTCAATTAGGGCGCGAATTTCGTGATTTTCTAGCAAATCTAAAACTTTTTTGGCATAATTTTCATATTTCTCGCTCAAAGACAATATAATAGCCTGTTCTGGCATCAGCCAAATTGGGAAATTTCCTGCTGTGTGTTCTAATAAGATAGCTATAAATCGTTCCATCGATCCAAAAGGCGCTCTGTGGATCATTACCGGACGGTGCAATTCGTTGTCTGAACCCTTGTAAGTCAGGTCGAAACGTTCTGGCAAGTTGTAATCAACTTGGATAGTTCCTAATTGCCACTGTCTTCCCAAGGCATCTTTTACCATAAAGTCAAGCTTCGGTCCGTAGAAAGCAGCTTCGCCATATTCAACAACCGTATTCAGGCCTTTGTCTTTTGCGGCATTAATAATCGCATTTTCTGCTTTCTCCCAGTTTTCGTCAGAACCGATATATTTCTCTCTGTTCTCTTGATCTCTTAAAGAAATCTGAGCCGTAAAGTTTTCAAATCCTAAAGAACCGAATACATATAATACAAGGTCGATTACTTTTTTGAATTCTTCGTCCAATTGTTCTGGAGTACAGAAAATATGCGCATCATCCTGAGTAAATCCACGAACTCGAGTCAAGCCATGAAGCTCTCCTGATTGCTCATACCTATATACGGTACCAAATTCAGCATAACGCTTTGGCAGATCTTTATACGACCAAGGTCTTACGTTGAAAATCTCACAGTGGTGAGGACAGTTCATTGGTTTCAATAAAAATTCTTCACCTTCAGCTGGCGTATGAATTGGCTGGAAACTATCTGCACCATACTTTTCGTAATGTCCAGAAGTCACATACAATTCTTTTTGCCCGATATGCGGCGTTACTACTTGTTCGTAGCCTGCTTTCTTCTGTGCTTTTTTCAAGAACTGCTCTAGTCGGTCTCTCAAGGCGGCACCTTTTGGCAGCCACAACGGAAGGCCTTGTCCCACTTTTTGTGAGAAAGCGAACAATTCAAGCTCTTTTCCTAGTTTTCTATGGTCGCGTCTTTTGGCTTCTTCTAGCAATTCAAGATAATCCGTCAAGTCTTTCTGCTTAGGGAAAGAGATTCCGTAAACACGGGTCAGCTGCTTGTTCTTTTCATCACCTCTCCAGTAAGCACCAGCAACGCTCATGATTTTCATGGCCTTGATGATTCCTGTGTTCGGAATGTGTCCACCGCGGCATAAATCAAAAAAGTTAGCATGGTCACAAAACGTAATGGTTCCATCTTCAAGATTAGAGATCAATTCTGTTTTGTATTCGTTATCCTTATATATATCCAAAGCTTCCGCTTTAGAAACTGGACGCATTTTAAACTCATATTTTCCTCTTGAAATATCTAAAACGCGATCTTCAATTCTTTTGAAGTCGGCTTCAGTGATTTTCTGATCGCCAAAATCTACATCATAATAGAATCCATTATCAATCGCTGGTCCTAAAGTCAGTTTGATTCCAGGAAACAATTCTTCCAAAGCTTGTGCCATGACGTGAGAAGTGGAGTGCCAAAAAGCTTTTTTGCCATCTTTGTCATTCCATGTATATAATATGAGTGACCCGTCGGTCGTCAGTTCGGTTGCGGTTTCCACAGTAGTTCCATTGAAAGAAGCAGAAATAACATTTCTTGCCAATCCTTCACTAATGCTTTTTGCGACATACATCGGAGTTGTGCCTTGCGCAAACTCTTTAACTGACCCATCGGGTAACGTAATCTTTATCATCGTATAAAATTTATGACCGCAAATATAGAAGTTTCTCAAAACACATACAATATATATGTATACTATAAATTCATAATACCTTTATATATATAAGCATAAAGCTTTTTCTGCTACTAAAATCACTTAGCATTTCATAATCTGGTTGTTTTTAAGGGATAGTAAGAGGGCGTGTTATGATGTAATAGCAGGATTTGTAAAGCTTGTATTTGTTGCAAGGTCTGTCAATCTTAAAAAGGTTGAAAAAATTTTTTGAATCAAGAATCTGCTTTCCAGTAAGTTAAGTTTTAATTTAAGAAAACATCAAAAAAAAGTTATCAAAAAGCTTGCGAAAGCAGAAAAAGGTGCTACTTTTGCACCCGCATTGAAAGCGAAGTTCATAAGTAAATACTGACAGAAAGTAAGTTTAAAAAGAAAATAAAATTTCTAAAGATAAATTTGCAGAAAAGAAAAAAAGATTTTACTTTTGCACCCGCAATTACAGCGAAGTTCTTTTGAAATATTGATGATGGGAATTGAGAAAATAAATTTAAAAAATATTTTCAAAAAAGCTTGTCAGAAATAAAAAAGGATTTTATCTTTGCGCCCCGCAACAGTGAGGATTCATTGAAATATTGAGTAAGGATTTTAAAAGTAAAAAAGAAATTAAATTTCTAAAAAAAACTTTTCAAAAGACTTGCGAGATAATAAAATAATCGTACTTTTGCACCCGCTTCGAGAGAGGCGAAAGAATAGAAGAACACGTTCATAGACATATTGGATTGACAGCAGTTTCGGCAGCGATGCCGGAGCTAAAAAAGAGAGAGCGGCGCGGTCTTTAGATAAGACCCGCAACAAAGCTGAGATTCGTCGAAATTATTAAAATATACGATGAAGAGTTTGATCCTGGCTCAGGATGAACGCTAGCGGCAGGCCTAACACATGCAAGTCGAGGGGTAGATGTCTTCGGATATCGAGACCGGCGCACGGGTGCGTAACGCGTATGCAACCTGCCTTCCACAAAGGGATAGCCCAGAGAAATTTGGATTAATACCTTATAGTATATCGACCCGGCATCGGGATGGTATTAAAGATTTATCGGTGGAAGATGGGCATGCGTCCCATTAGCTTGTTGGTAAGGTAACGGCTTACCAAGGCAATGATGGGTAGGGGTCCTGAGAGGGAGATCCCCCACACTGGTACTGAGACACGGACCAGACTCCTACGGGAGGCAGCAGTGAGGAATATTGGACAATGGGCGCAAGCCTGATCCAGCCATGCCGCGTGCAGGATGACGGTCCTATGGATTGTAAACTGCTTTTATACGGGAAGAAACCCTGGCTCGTGAGCCAGACTGACGGTACCGTGGGAATAAGGATCGGCTAACTCCGTGCCAGCAGCCGCGGTAATACGGAGGATCCAAGCGTTATCCGGAATCATTGGGTTTAAAGGGTCCGTAGGCGGCCCCGTAAGTCAGTGGTGAAATCTCCCGGCTCAACCGGGAAATTGCCATTGATACTGCAGGGCTTGAATTATTGGGAAGTAACTAGAATATGTAGTGTAGCGGTGAAATGCTTAGATATTACATGGAATACCGATTGCGAAGGCAGGTTACTATCAATACATTGACGCTGATGGACGAAAGCGTGGGTAGCGAACAGGATTAGATACCCTGGTAGTCCACGCCGTAAACGATGGATACTAGCTGTTCGGGGCAACCTGAGTGGCTAAGCGAAAGTGATAAGTATCCCACCTGGGGAGTACGTTCGCAAGAATGAAACTCAAAGGAATTGACGGGGGCCCGCACAAGCGGTGGAGCATGTGGTTTAATTCGATGATACGCGAGGAACCTTACCAGGGCTTAAATGTGGCCTGACAGGACCGGAAACGGTTTTTCCTTCGGGCAGGTCACAAGGTGCTGCATGGTTGTCGTCAGCTCGTGCCGTGAGGTGTCAGGTTAAGTCCTATAACGAGCGCAACCCCTGTCGTTAGTTGCCAGCGAGTCATGTCGGGAACTCTAACGAGACTGCCAGTGCAAACTGAGAGGAAGGTGGGGATGACGTCAAATCATCACGGCCCTTACGCCCTGGGCTACACACGTGCTACAATGGACGGTACAGAGAGCAGCCACTGGGCGACCAGGAGCGAATCTACAAAACCGTTCACAGTTCGGATCGGAGTCTGCAACTCGACTCCGTGAAGCTGGAATCGCTAGTAATCGGATATCAGCCATGATCCGGTGAATACGTTCCCGGGCCTTGTACACACCGCCCGTCAAGCCATGGAAGCTGGGGGTGCCTGAAGTCGGTGACCGCAAGGAGCTGCCTAGGGTAAAACCGGTAACTGGGGCTAAGTCGTAACAAGGTAGCCGTACCGGAAGGTGCGGCTGGAACACCTCCTTTCTAGAGAAAGACGCAAATCTCGCTGCGGGGGCCATCATGGTCCGCCTGCTCTCGCTGTTGGTTCAAAAATATTAAAGAAAAGCAATAAAACAGAGTCTCGTAGCTCAGCTGGTTAGAGTACTACACTGATAATGTAGGGGTCGGCAGTTCGAGTCTGCCCGGGACTACTTTTTTAAGGCTTTGATAGGAAATTTTAGAAGTATGAGTACGAATTACGCATTAATTCAAGATTCAACATTCATAATTTAAGATTAGAGATGGGGGATTAGCTCAGCTGGCTAGAGCGCCTGCCTTGCACGCAGGAGGTCATCGGTTCGACTCCGATATTCTCCACTTTTCCGGAAGGAAAAAAGTTCATTGACATATTGGGATAAGAAAACATTTAAAAAGTAGAAAGCATTCTTCTGATTTATCAGAAGAGAAAGCGCAATAAGCAAAATAAGGGCGCATGGGGGATGCCTAGGCTCTCAGAGGCGAAGAAGGACGTGATAAGCTGCGAAAAGCTGCGGGGACGGGCACACACCGATCGATCCGCAGGTATCCGAATGGGGCAACCCACTATGCTGAAGGCATAGTACTCCGATAGGAGGGCGAACCCGCTGAACTGAAACATCTAAGTAGGCGGAGGAGAAGAAAACAAAAGTGATTCCGTAAGTAGTGGCGAGCGAACGCGGATTAGCCCAAACCAGGCATGTTACGGCATACCTGGGGTTGTAGGACCGCGACATTTTATGCAAGAAGAACCGGAAGCGACTGGAAAGTCGCGCCATAGAGGGTGACAGCCCCGTACGGGCAATGATTGTAATAGATAGCGGTATCCTGAGTAGGGCGGGGCACGTGAAACCCTGTCTGAATCCGGCGGGACCATCCGCCAAGGCTAAATACTCCTGAGAGACCGATAGTGAACCAGTACCGTGAGGGAAAGGTGAAAAGAACCGTGAATAACGGAGTGAAACAGATCCTGAAACCATGCGCCTACAAGCGGTCGGAGCCCTTTAGTGGGGTGACGGCGTGCCTTTTGCATAATGAGCCTACGAGTTAACGTTGCCGGCAAGGATAAGTGGTTCAGCCACGGATCCGTAGCGAAAGCGAGTCTGAATAGGGCGCCATAGTCGGCAGTGTTAGACGCGAAACCGTGTGATCTACCCATGGGCAGGATGAAGCTGTGGTAACACACAGTGGAGGTCCGAACCGGTTGTCGTTGAAAAGACTTCGGATGACCTGTGGGTAGGGGTGAAAGGCCAATCAAACTCGGAAATAGCTCGTACTCCCCGAAATGCAT